>NZ_SBJH01000008.1 GCF_004368405.1 Olivibacter sp. XZL3 | reverse complement strand
CGTGTAAGTCCGGTTCGGGGGCGAGTGTTTGGAAACCTAACGTAGCAATACGATAAGGCGCTGGATGCTTAGCCTACTTAAAACTGTCCGCAAATTCTTCGGAGAAGCAATTGTCGTAACGCAAGAGGTCGATGATATTATCCAATCGCCTATTGTGAAAGAAAGTATCATCAACAATTCCGACTGTAAAATCCTGCTTGACCAACGCAAGTATATGAACAAGTTCGATGATATACAGGCGATGCTCGGACTTACGGACAAAGAGAAAGGGCAGGTACTTTCCATCAATATGAACAACGATGCAAGCCGACTGTACAAAGAGGTTTGGATTGGCTTAGGTGGTACGCACTCGGCAGTCTATGCCACTGAAGTTAGTTTGGAGGAATACCTCGCTTACACAACCGAAGAAACCGAAAAAATGGAAGTAATGCAGCTTGCTTCCGAACTGGACGGTAATGTAGAACTCGCCATTAAGCATATCGCAATGCAAAGGCGGGACAAAGTAAATCAATAGTCATTAACATTTTAAAATTCAGAAACAATGAAAAAAGTATTGTATCTGGTGTGTACGGCATTAATGCTCGCCGTAGCACCGTCAGCAAAAGCCCAGTTTGTAGTTACTGACCCTGCAAACCTGGCTTCAGGAATTATCAACTCTGCGAACGAAATCATACAGACTTCTTCGACCGTGAGCAATGTGATAAAGAACTTCAACGAAGTGAAGAAAGTGTACGACCAGGGTAAGGAATACTACGACAAGCTGAAAGCCATCAACAACCTTGTAAAAGATGCCCGTAAGGTGCAGCAAACGGTATTGTTGGTCGGGGATGTGTCCGAAATGTACGTGCAGAATTTTGGCAAGATGATGAACGACCCAAATTTCACACCGCAGGAATTGGTCGCTATCGGCAACGGTTATTCTGCACTGCTTAATGAAAGTACCGAACTGCTAAAAGAGTTGAAGCAGATTATAACCGCCACAGACCTTTCACTCAATGACAAAGAGCGTATGGATGTTATTGACCGTGTGTACAAAGAGGTAAAGGATTACCACAGCCTTGTACGTTACTACACCAACAAAAACATTTCTGTAAGCTACCTAAGAGCGAAAAAGAAAAACGATGCCCAAAGAGTGCTTGAACTCTACGGAACTGCTAACCAAAAATACTGGTAAACTATGGAATGGGATAATCTTCACGAACTCCTGCGGTCGCTTTATGATGATATGATGCCACTTGCAGGCGATATGGCGGCAGTTGCTAAGGGTTTGGCGGGATTGGGAGCATTGTTCTATGTGGCATTAAAGGTTTGGCAGGCTTTAAGCCGTGCCGAACCTATTGATATGTTCCCTTTGCTGCGCCCGTTTGCTTTGGGGCTTTGTATTATGTTCTTCCCAACCATTGTACTGGGAACCATAAATGCGGTATTAAGCCCGGTGGTGGTAGGAACCCACCAAATACTCGAAGACCAGGTGCTTGACCTTAACAAGCTGCAACAGCAGAAAGACCAGTTGGAATACGAGGCAATGGTCAGGAACCCCGAAACCGCCTATATGGTATCAGACGAAGAGTTTGATAAAAAACTGGACGAACTGGGATGGTCGCCCTCCGACATTGGTACGATGGCGGGTATGTATATGGACAGGCAAGCCTACAAGATAGAGAAAGCCTTAAAAGATTGGTTTCGCAATCTATTGGAAATACTCTTTCAGGCGGCGGCTTTGGTCATTGATACCATACGAACGTTTTTCCTGATAGTCCTGTCCATACTCGGACCAATAGCCTTTGCTATTTCCGTGTGGGACGGCTTTCAGTCCACGCTCTCGCAATGGCTCACGAGGTACGTCAGCGTTTACCTATGGCTTCCCGTTTCGGATTTGTTCAGCTCAATGTTGGCAAGAATACAATCCCTCATTTTAGAACGGGATATAGCAATGCTTGCCGACCCTACCTATATACCTGATACAAGCAATACCGTGTACATCATCTTTATGATTATCGGCATCATCGGGTACTTCACTATCCCGACAGTAACAGGTTGGGTAATCCAAGCCGGAGGCGCAGGAAACTTTACCCGCAATGTAAACTCCACAGCAATGAAAGCCGGAAACATCGCCGGAGCAGGCGCAGGTTCAACAGTTGGAAACATCGGCGGTAAACTGATGAATAAATAATCATTAATCATTCTAAAAAATGGAATTTAAAACGCTAAGAAATATCGAAAACAGCTTTAGGCAGATAAGATTATATGCCATTGTGTTTGCGGTTCTCTGCATTATCGTGGTAGGTTACACCGTATGGCGTTCCTACCGCTTTGCAGAAGAACAACGCCAAAAAATCTATGTACTGGATAACGGCAAATCCCTGATGCTTGCCTTATCGCAGGATGCGAGCATCAACCGCCCGGTTGAGGCAAGGGAACACGTAAGGAGATTTCACGAACTGTTCTTTACGCTTGCGCCCGACAAGAACGCTATTGAAAGCAATATGAGCAGGGCATTCAACCTTGCCGATAAAAGTGCTTTTGATTACTACAAAGACTTGTCGGAAAAGGGCTATTACAGCCGTATCATTTCGGGGAACGTGCAGCAACGCATCGAGGTGGATAGTGTCTTGTGCAATTTCGACAACTACCCTTATGCAGTGCGTACTTATGCCAAACAGTTCATTATCCGGTCAAGCAACGTAACCAGGCGTAACCTGATTACTTCCTGCTATCTCGTCAACTCCGTTCGTTCCGACAATAATCCGCAGGGCTTCAATATTGAAAAATTTGCAGTCGTGGAAAATAAGGATATAGAGGTCATCGAACGCTAAAAAAACAATCTTATGGAAGCATTATCAGATTTAAGCACGTTCGCAAAAATCCTTACCGACAAAGGATATAACGGGTATTTCCATACGCAGGGAGCGTATGCCGGAAAGCTGAAAGACAGCATCAGCGAATACCTCGAAAGCTGCCAAAAAGGTGCAGACAGTTTGCCTAAGCAGGACTTACTGCTGACAGGCTACCTACAATGGTCGGGCGATGACAAGCCCTGTGTAGAATGCAATATGTGGGTAAAATACCTGAATGGAAAATTCTCTCTTAGCCGAATGGAAATAGCCAAGAAAGACGGCTTTGGGCAATTACTCAAAAAAACGGAACTGGCAAACCTGTCCGTAATGTCCGCACCCAAATTAACGGAAGCGGTCGCACTGGTTAACGATGCGCCGAAGCAACAGGCGGGTAAAAGTCCTAAGCGTTTCAAGCTGTAACACAGAAATAGTAAGGCTATGAAAAAATTAAGAGCAAATATGGACAGATACTTTGACAAGTTGGACGAACGTTGGCGGGCGTTGCCCTTGCGCAAACAGCACCGATATACGCTGTACTTCTTTGTGGGTTATCTGCTGCTTACCGTAGCGGTCATTGGCAAAGTGATGTACGATACCTCAAAGTCCGGTAACGGTATGGTCATAGAGCATATCGAGAACCCTGTCCTTAAAAGTAAAAATCCTGCAAGGTTGCAGGATAGTGTATCAACAATTTTAAAAAATCAGATTTATGAAAGAAAATGAAAAAAGGGTCAGCTTTCTCGTTGAGGGAGAAGACCAAAACGGAGCATCAAATCTGCCGGATAATAAAAAGAGCAATAAGGATAAGCTCAAAAAGCCAATCATATTCCTTTTGATGGGCGTGGTATTTCTCGGCTGTATGTACCTCATATTTAAACCGTCGAAAGATAAAAAAGCGGTTGAAAATATCGGGTTGAACGATGCTGTACCGCAGGCTACCGGAGCAGGGATGCCCGATGATAAAAGCAAGGCGTATGAGCAGGAAATGCTCGAACGCAAAGAGCAGGAAAAGCGGAATGCGCTAACCACGCTTTCTGATTATTGGAATACTGAAGACAGTGCATCTGCTGACAATGAAGAAAACTTACCTGAAGAAGATGAAGAAAGCAACGGCTTTGGCGGTGGTGGCAGAAATTCGGGACGAAACGGAAATTCTGCATTGAACAGCTACCGTAATGCACAAAGCACACTGGGTTCATTTTATAATAATGACAATGCTGAAACAATGGAACTCCGTAAGCAAGTGGACGAACTGAAAGCAAAGTTGTCGGAAAAAGATGTGCCACCTGTGGCCACCGTTGACGACCAACTCAAATTAATGGAGAAATCCTATGAAATGGCAGCAAAGTATCTTCCCCAAAATGCCAATACCGGAAACGCTGCTCCTGCCATCGGTGCAACTCCTGCTGCTGCGGGTGCTAACCAAAAAGAGCAATTTGTATCGTTCACACCAACAAGAAAGAACATTGTATCAGCCTTGTACCGTGAACCGTCGGACAGTGCCTTTGCAGCCGATTGGAGCCAAACAAAAAACAGGGGGTTCTATACCGCAGGTTCTACTGAAGAGGTGGTACAGCCTAAAAACAGTATCAAAGCCTGTGTACACGAAGCCCAAACGGTAGTTGGCGAAACGGGTGTGCGTTTACGCCTGTTAGAGCCTGCCAAAACCCCGCAACGTACCATCCCCAAAGGAACAATTGTAACGGCTAATGCCAAATTTCAGAATGGCAGGTTACAATTAAAAGTTACTTCGGTAGAACTGGAGGGCAATATCATCCCGGTAGATATTACTATTTATGATTTGGACGGACAGCAAGGTTTATATGTTCCGTATTCGCCTGAAAGAAATGCGGTTACGGACATTGTAGCCAATATGGGCAATGCCACAGGTTCGAGCTTCAGTATGAGTTCTACTCCTGGACAGCAAATTACTTCTGACCTAAGTAAAAGTGCAGTGCAAGGTATTTCGGGCTATTTCGCTAAGAAAGTAAGAACGCCAAAGGTTGCACTCAAAGCAGGCTATCAGGTCTTTCTTGTATCTAAAAAATAATGTTGAACTCAAATAAATAAAACAATGAAAAATCATTTAAAAACCTTTTGGGCTATTGCCCTTATACTCGGCTTTGCTGCACAATCTAATGCACAGGACAGCATCAGAACACCACTTGCATTGGGCAAGATAGAGCCGTACCGTATGGAAGTTACCTACGATAAAACCTCGCACCTGATTTTCCCGACTGCCATTCGTTACGTGGATTTGGGCAGCGAATACCTTATTGCAGGGAAAGCCGAAGATGCGGAAAACGTGTTGCGTGTAAAAGCATCTGTAAGGGACTTTGAGCCGGAAACGAATTTTTCCGTTATTACGAATGACGGACGTTTTTATAGTTTCAACGTGTATTACAGTTCCTACCCGGAGGCAATGAGCTATGACCTGCTCACGATGCAAAAAGCGGTGGATAAAGCCAAAGGTAACGATGTGCTTTTTGAAGAACTGGGCAACAATTCGCCGTCACTGGCAGGCTTGCTTTTGGAAACCATTTACAAGAAAGACAAACGCATTGTAAAGCATATCGGTGCTAAGAGTTTCGGCATTCAGTTTATCCTAAAAGGGATTTACATACATAACGGCAAATACTATTTCCATACTGAATTGAGAAACCGTGCCAATGTTCCTTTCGAGATTGATTTCATCAATTTCAAAGTAGTGGATAAAAAGGTAGCTAAACGCACCGTAGTCCAGGAACGCCCTTTAACTCCTTTGAGAACTTACAAGCCATTGGACGGTATTTCCGGAAAATCGACCGAACAAAATGTGTTCCTGTTAGACCAGTTTACCATTGCCGATGATAAGGTACTGCTGATTGAGATTTTCGAGAAAAACGGTGGCAGGCATCAAACATTGCACGTCGAAAATTCCGATTTAATCAAAGCCCGTTTGATTGACGATATGCACCTGAAATTTTAATAACCCTTTAAAGCAATAGCAATTATATGAAAAAGTATATCTATACCGTGCTGTTTGTCCTGATAGGCATCACGGCTGCACAGGCGCAAAGAATGCTGCCGAAGCAGAAAGGATTGGAAATAAGTGCAGGTGTATTGTCCGATGATAAGATTGGCAATGATTACTACATCAGCGCAGCAATGACGGTAAACGGTAAGAATGGTAACTATCAGCTTTGGGCGTTGGAATATACCCACCAGTACCACGGGTATAAAGACCTCCGCATACCGCAGGAAACCTATTCCGCAGAGGGCGGTTACAGCTTCTTTTTGTTGGGCGATGCCCGTAAGAACATCACGCTGAATTTCGCCGTAACAGGTGTGGTCGGTTACGAAACCATCAACCGGGGCGAAACAATGTTGTACGACGGTGCGAAGATATTGAGCGAAGATAATTTTATCTACGGTGCAGGCGGTCGCCTCACTTTTGAAACGTACCTGTCCGACCGTTTTGTATTAGTCCTGCAAGGGCGTACAAAAATCCTTTGGGGTACGGATTTACAACAGTTCCGACCGTCAGCAGGTGTGGGATTAAGGTTTAACTTTTAAAACGTAAAAACGATGATAGCAATATTCAATAAATTCAGAACGGGGCTACTGCCACTATATGTATTCCTGACAATCCTCACAGCTTCGGTTACGTTGGTATCTTGCAGCAAAGATGATGACCTCGAAATACAGAACAATTTTCCTTTCGAGGTCAATGTAATGCCAGTGCCTAAAGATGTTGCAAACGGGCAGACCGTAGAAATACGCATTACCATACAGCGTACAGGCAATTACAGCAATACGCAGTATTTCCTCCGTTACTTTCAATTTGACGGGCAGGGAACATTGCAATACTACAACGAACCGCCGTATCAGCCCAATGACCTGTACCAATTACCAACGGAGCAGTTCAGGCTGTACTACACTTCAACGTCTGCCGTTTCACAGTCTTTTGACGTTTGGATTTCGGACAGCTTCGGGAATGAAAAGCAGATAACTTTTCAGTTTAACAGCAGCGATTAAGAGCAGTATTTCAATTCAAAAAAAAACGGCTTATCTGATTGGTAAGCCGTTTTTAATTTTCAGCCGGGCAGTGTATTTCAAAAGAAATAATTTCTTATCCTTGTAATCTATTTCAGTGTTGAGTAAGGTTTTATTTCCATAAACAATGAAAGAGGCTTGCCTTTTGGGGTAAGCCTCTTTCGCATTTAATTCACATCGTTTACAGGCTGAAACAAATATTTTTCGTAAATTCAAACAGTGGAAATAAAGTGTTTTTGTTATGGTCGCATCATTGGTTATAGGTATCATATTTTTGGTTGCAGGCTTGGGACTTCGTTACTGGATTAACCGCAGGAAGTTTTACAGGCGCAGCCCTATGGGAGCAGAGGGTTTCTCATCTTATGAAAGTTCGGTTTTCATTAAATTGATTGAAAGGGTTGGTAAATGGATAGCTTACGCACTGATTATTTTCGGTCTGTTGTCACTGTGGGTTTATTCCCGTGAGAAAAAGGAAAAACAGCAGCCTGAAGTAAAAACCGAACAATCTCGATAAAAAAACTATTCGCTTTAACTACCTCCACAAGATTTGTGAGCTAACGCAATTAATTTTTATTTAACTTTGTATGGTGAAGTTTATATCTTTAATATTAGCCGCCTATGTATTGCTTTTATCAGCAGTACCGACTTTTATTGAGGATAAATGTATGCAGAAGCATACTACCGAACAAGGACAAAACGGACAGGATGACCAAGATTGTAATAAGGGATGTTGCTCGCCTTTTTTTAGTTGCAACACCTGTACAGGATTTGTTTTAACTACTTTTCATTTCTCTATTGTCCATTCAGTAAAAGAACCGCAACGGAAGTTAGGAAATATGCTGACCCCACCTGTTTCTGATTTTCCATTTTCCATTTGGCGTCCCCCGCAACTTGCTTAATGTATAATGCTTTCAGCACAAATTAATTAAAAAGCGATGTCTTTGCATCGTCATAGCTTATTTATATACATTAAGTATCATTTTTACAATGAAAAAAATACTCATTGTGTCATTTTTTATGGCACTCAACCTTTGTGTATATGCACAAAATACATTAAACATTGTTGTAAAAAACAGTGAAACAAAAGAACCCTTGATTGGTGTAACAACATCTATAAAAGGCACCTCAATTGGAGGAACCTCGAACGAAAAAGGACAGATTATATTATCGAATATTCCTGATGGAATACAGGAGATACATTTTAGCTACGTAGGCTTTGAAGAGTTTATTGAAAAAATAGAATTTCCACTAAAGGATACCAATGTTATTGAAATTCTGCTCAAAGAAAATTCAGAGGAATTAGAGGGTGTTGTAATTACATCTACCCGAAGTACAAGAAGCATACAAAATATTCCTACACGTATTGAGTTTATTGGAAGTGAGGAGTTGGGAGAAAAAGGGAATATGAAACCGGGAGATATTCGTATGCTTTTGGCAGAAAGTACAGGTATTCACGTACAAACTACGTCGCCCACAAGTGCCAATGCGAGTATCCGTATTCAGGGACTTGACGGACGATATACACAAATCCTTAAAGACGGTTTTCCGATTTATTCGGGAGCTTCAAGTGGTTTGGGCTTATTACAAATTCCGCCACTTGATTTAAAGCAGGTTGAAGTTATCAAAGGCTCAACTTCTACACTTTACGGAGGTGGAGCAATAGCAGGATTAGTCAACTTGATTTCCAAAACGCCAACTGATGAAAGAGATTTACGCTTTCATATCAACGGAACATCAGGGAGAGGTTTAGACATTAATGGTTTTTATGGGCAAAAATTCAATAAAATTGGAACAACTATTTTCGCTTCGCACAACAGAAACGGAGCTTATGACCCTGCAAAAATTGGTTTTTCCGCCATTCCAAAGTTTGAACGCTTCGTATTGAACCCTAAATTATTTGTTTACTTCAATGATAAAACGAAACTGAATTTTGGCATCAATACAACCATAGAGAACCGTTTGGGCGGCGATATACTTTACATCAAGGGCAAAGGGGATAATACGCATCAATATTTTGAAGAAAACAAAACACAACGCTATTCCACACAATTTGTTTTTGACCATTTAATTAATGAAAACAGTTCTTTTCAAATCAAAAACAGTGTAAGTTATTTTAACCGCAATACGGCTATTCCCACTTACGAGTTTGAGGGAACGCAAACAGCCACTTTTACGGAAGCTAATTATACTTACAGCAAAGAAAAGTCAGAATGGGTAACAGGCGTTAATATTTGGACGGACAATTTTAAAGAAAAGCAGATTACAGTATTTCCGTTAAGAGATTATAGGCAAACCACATTTGGGGCTTTCGTCCAAAATAATTTTAAAGCTACGGATTGGCTTCAATTGGAAGCAGGTTTAAGAACGGATTATGTTATAGATTATGGGGCTGTATTCTTGCCAAGAGTATCGGCGCTATTCCATATTGCAAACGGATTAACATCAAGGATTGGCGGCGGATTTGGATATAAAACACCCACTATCTTTACCGAAGAAAGCGAACGCTTACAATATCAAAACGTAATGCCAATTAACAATAAAACCAATAAACTGGAAAAAAGTTATGGTGGAAATGCAGATATAAATTACCGCACTAATATTGGCGATGGTTGGTCATTCAGTATCAATCAATTATTCTTTTATACCTATTTGAATAATCCTCTATTACTTGAAAATCCATCAGCTAATCTCTATCAATTTGTAAACTCTACTGGTTACATCCATACAAAAGGAACAGAAACCAATATCAAAATCGGTTACGATGATGTGAAATTATTTTTAGGGTACACTTATACAGATGCACAGTTACACCAAAATGCAACAACTACCGAAAGCCCGTTAACCCCAAAACACCGTATTAACTCGGTTTTAATGTATGAAATCGAAGACAAATGGAAAGTTGGTTTAGAAGCCTACTATTTCAGCCCGCAAAAGCTGAACGATGGAACAACAGGAAAAGACTATTGGACTTGTGGATTTATGGCTGAAAAGATTTGGGAAAGGTTTTCGTTATATGTCAATTTTGAAAATTTCCTTGATACAAGGCAGACACGTTTTGGCAACATTTATACAGGTACAATTAGTAATCCTATATTTAAAGACATTTATGCACCATTGGACGGATTTGTCATTAATGGCGGAATAAAATTTAGACTTTAAGAAGATGAATAAAACCATATTCAATATAACTAAAATGGATTGCCCAAGTGAGGAGCAATTAATCCGTATGAAATTGCAGGATTTCGATATGGTAAAGTCATTGGAATTTGATATTCCCAGTAGAAAACTAAATGTTTACCATAGTGGAAAACCAGAGCCGATTTTTTCGGCTTTGGAAACATTAAACCTGAATACGTCATTGATTTCAACTGAAGAAAGCAATGCAGTTCTTGAAACAGATACAAGCAATGACCAACGGAAACTACTTTGGACTGTACTGATTATCAATTTCGTTTTCTTTGGATTGGAAATGTTGTTCGGTATTTTTTCCAATTCAATGGGATTGATAGCAGACAGCTTGGATATGCTTGCAGACAGTATTGTTTACGCTTTGGCATTGTTTGCTGTTGGGGGTACGATTGCAAGAAAAAACAATATCGCCAAATTTGCAGGTTACTTTCAAATTCTGTTAGCCGTTATCGGTTTTGTTGAAGTTATCAGACGTTTTATCGGAATAGAAGCGATGCCTGATTTCAAAACAATGATTGTTGTTTCTGTTTTGGCGTTGATTGCAAACGTACTTTGTCTTTATCTATTACAAAAGAACAAAAGCAAAGAAGCCCATATGCAGGCTTCGATGATTTTCACTTCCAACGATGTTATAATCAATTCGGGTGTTATCATTGCGGGATTATTGGTCAATTGGCTCAATTCGAGTTATCCGGATTTGATTATTGGGGCAATTGTATTCGTGATTGTGGCAAGAGGTGCATATAGAATACTGAAGTTGGCAAAATAAAATAGCAGCAAATCATAGCCCCGAAATTCGGGGCTTTTTTTGTACCAAATCTTACTACTAACGCCAAACGCTGCCTTTCAAAGCCAAATCCTGCAACATTCTCCAACGCTGCAATAAGCCTTTATAAATTCGACTTCCACAGCAAAATTGAGCAAACTATGGAAGTAATCACAATACAAAAGTCCGTACTGGAGGGAATGAAAAATGAGCTGAAAGCACTTTTGGAACTGACCGAAAATGCTACGAAAAAATACACGCCAATTTTCAAAGAAGAAAAATGGCTCGATAACCAGGAAGTGTGTCTGATGATGAACATTACCAAGCGGACTTTGCAGACGTATAAGGACAAAGGACTATTGCCCTATTCCCGACTGAACCGTAAGAATTATTATAAACGCTCGGATGTACAGGCTTTGCTCGAAGCCGGACAGCCGTACAATACCGTTGAAAATGGATTTATTCGAGAATGACGAAATCATTGCCCATCAGGAAATGATAACGCTGCTAAGAACCCGTATCGAAAGTATATTGAAAAATTACCGTCCTGTAATGAACGGGGAAATATACCTGTCGGGCGAAGATGTGTGTAAGCTGCTCCATATCAGCAAACGAACTTTACAGCAATACCGTGATGACAATATCCTGCCGTATATACAGATAGGCGGTAAGATTATTTATAAGGAAAGCGATATTCTGACAATACTTGAACAGAATTATATTTCACAAAAAACAGTTTGACTGTAATCTTTTTTGTACTATATGCAGTCAAAAAGGCACGAGTTTAGTATCTTTGTTGTCGAAAATATAGAAAATACTTAAAGTGTTTTTGCTTTAAGTCCCACATTGAAAACTGGTAATTTTTAGACAACGGGACAGATAAGTAAGAACGCTCACGTCAAAAGGCGTGGGCGCTCGCTTATTCGTTGTCGGGCATACCAGTGCCTCAATGTGCGGTAAGTGTAGTTGCCTGCGCTCTTTTTTTGTGCCAGGCATCCACAACCTAAAACATTAAGGCTATGGAGAATGAGCATATTTTTTACCCCGAATTTGACTATCCTGCATCCCATCTATCTGCATTCACTCTCTGCATTGATGTTTTTATCGTATCTCTTAAAAACGGGGAAATTGTTCGTTTCAAGCCTCACGAAATAGCACACTTTAAAGAATGGCTTAATCATTTTAAGGTCAGGGACATTACGGTTAATAATGGCTTACCTCACGTTGACAGAACATCTGATTTATCTAAGTCTAAATACGGATTTTTCAATTTTATCAAAAGAAGAAAATGGGTAAAGAAAAAATAATTAAGATAGGAATGATAGACGACCACGACTTACTTAGGAAAGGTATCTGCGATTTTATACGGGACGACGATAATTTTGAAATCGTATTTGAAGCGGAAAACGGCAAATTAGCACTGAAAAAAATGGAGCAAA
This sequence comes from Olivibacter sp. XZL3, assembly GCF_004368405.1. Lineage (GTDB taxonomy): Bacteria > Bacteroidota > Bacteroidia > Sphingobacteriales > Sphingobacteriaceae > Olivibacter. Next base: position 262,564 of record NZ_SBJH01000008.1, on the reverse strand, counting down.
TTGAAGTTATTCCCGATATAATGGTTGTTGATATAAATATGCCTGTAATGAATGGTTTTGAAACTGCTAAAGCATTGCTTGAAAAATATCCGCAAACCAAAATCTTGGCTTTTAGTATTAACGATGATGTGCAGGATGTGGTTAAAATGCTTAATAGCGGGGCAAAAGGGTATATCCTGAAAGGCGCAGACCCCGAAGAACTCAAAAAAGCCATCACGGTACTAAACGACGGAGGGCGTTATTTCAGTGCAGGTGTAGCTGAAGTAGCAAAAGAATATTACAAACAGTTTCCGCAATAGCAGGTTTCTTTGTTACTTTCTTTTCCGCTGAACTCACGAAAGAAAGTAATCACTCTAATCTAATTATGGGATAACGAATATCCCACGCAATAACGCTGCAACCTGTTTGGTAAAATGAAAAGGATTTGTAAGGGTGCATTTTGCTAAAGGGGATTGCACCAATTTAAAGCAAAAAGACTGCCCGACCATCGGGAGGATCTGTCTTTTTGCCGCCCGACTTTTCGGGTCAGGCGGCTTGTATTAGTTAATCGTTTTTAAATACTCGTAGTATCTTTCCGTTATATCCTTTCCTTTCCTGAAAGTGTCATTGGTATAACTGTAATGCTCTTCAAAAAACTTAACTTCTTTAGTGGTAAGGTCTATTAAATAGCGGTAATATGCGTTTATCCGCCTTTCATCCATCGTGCAATACTCTTTAAGCATTAAGAGTTCTTGCTCGCTGTTATCAAGGGATAACAAGGGCAAAAAAAGCCTTTCAACGATATAGCCCTGTTCGGGTGCGCTGCTGCTGTCGGCAACGCATACAAGGGATTTACCGTTACTCAATTTGATGTGAAGATTTGAACGTGTCATAATTTGAAATTTGATTTTTCTGATTAAGCAATTAATTGGGTTAATAAAAATTCTTCCGTCCAAAATTCTTCGCTCGTATGCTTCCCGTATGCTGTATAGTAGCCTGTACCGTTTGCCCTTAATACAAGCCTGTAACAGTCCAGTCGGTTTTCAGGTACGGTAAACGTTTCCTGCTCTTGCTCGTCAAGCTCCACAAATATCCATTCATTACCGTTTAGCAATTCTTCAATATTCGGGTTGTCGTTTTCGCCTGTCCTATAAAAATCTACTGCTGTATCATAGTAATTCATTGAGCAGAAATAGTGATTGCCCTCTAACGGCTTAACTAATGCAAGCCGTTTTGCCTGTTCTGTTTTCCATTCTTCGGATAGGTGGATAATTGCAAACTCGCAATTATCCCATTCGCTGTTGGCTTTAACCAAAATATGTGCTGTCGCTTTATCTGATAGTTTCATCGTTCTAAATTTTAATGGTGTTTAATTGATTTTCGCTTTTACGCTCTAACAAAGTGTCGAGTATTTCCCATTCGCTGTCGTACTCTGTTCCCTCAAAATGGTAGGTGTCCGTTTCCTCGTCTAATTCATAGCTGTCAAAGTCCTGGCTATCTAAACAGGTATCCGTTAGTATTCCTTCTTCAAATATTGCCTGACCATATACTAAGCATCCTAATTCCTCATAGTCCTGTGTGAAATTCACTTTGAAATGTTCGGCTATCTGCTTAACGGCATCCGTATTTGGCGACCATTTTGTTTCATACTGGAATACACCCGCACTTTCATTGTCCTGACTGATATTGTAGAAATAATCTCCGTGCGTGTCCTGTACGAAATGGGGTAAATGCCCGCAGTTGTCTTTCTGTTCCTGTTCAGCCATTGATTTGAATAGCTGTGTTATCTGCTCTATTGCTTCGGCTGTTCCCTCAAAAACAACCCAGTTGTTGCACCAATTAGCCATAATTATTTATCGTTTAAGGTTATCTGTAAAAATTTGTCGTTCCCGAAAAGCAGGTGTATCGCCTGTTTTAATTGCGGGTCGCATTGTGCATCCTCTGTATATTCAATCAGGCAGTGGATAGCGAAAATTGAATTGTGTCCGTCAAAAAAATGGTCTGTAAACCAGTTCGGGCGTTTCCAAAGTGGTTCATTCTTGTCTATGCCTTTTTGTGCATTCTGCACAAGCCTGTACCAAAATTCAGCGGTAAAAAATCCCTTTTGATACCAACCCTCACGAAAGGCGGTTTCATTTTGCAGGAAGTAGTCGCATTGCGTTTTTATAGCGTTTTGCAGGTTCTCCAGTTCTGCGGGAAACAATTTGCACAACAAGCCCGCTTTATCGAGGTTGTCCATTTTATCTAATGCTTTCATATCTTTTGTTTTTAGTAGGCGACCACCTTTGCAGGCAGTCGCCTTTGATGATTAATTGAAGTTGAAAATCTCTGCTCCTGAATAGGCAAAGTCTGTACACAGTTCAAAGGCTTTTTGTGTCTTTAGCTGTGCTGTACCGCCCATTACAATAGATTGTAGTTTGGCTTCGCCATCCCTGTAATTGCGTACATTCTGAAAGTAACCTGTAACAGCATTGTAAGCCCCGAATAATGTGCCTTTGGTAGTTGCCATTTGTTGGGTGTCGCTTATCATAGCGTATTCAAAGGCATCATCTACGGTGTTTTTAAACACGGTGGAAACTTCATCTTCCGCACCTTTTTTGAGCAGGTTAAGCGTTTCTTTGTTCGGGCAAAGTGCCAACTGGATTAGCTTTCTTACTTCTCGGTCTGTTACCCTTACTTTAGCCCAATCGTTAAAGATGTTCTCTAACTGCGTGCTTAGTGTGTTGGCAAGCCCCATAACCTTGTGAGCATTTTCGAGGCGTTGTTTTGCTCCTGACGTGTGTTTGATACGCACTACATTGGTCATACTCCGCAATGATGCGTTCAGGGTGTTTTGACATACGATACGGATAGGTGTAAACGCTGCGGTAATACTTCCACTACCGTCGTGGCTTGTGGTTAAGAAGATGTACTTTTCTGTAACATCGTCGCCGTTACCTACACGGATATAGTCGGGCAGCTTGGCAGTAATAAAAATACGCTCCCCGTTACCCAATGCTCCTGCGGTTTCGTACAATATTCCCTCGCCTCCGCCTACAATAGCATCAAAGAAATTGAACGCCTCACGGTTTTGTACAATATGGTAGTCTTTGCCTACTACACCCAACGGTGTATTGGTGTCGGTGCGGAGGGTGGCGAAACTGTTAGGTACTAAGATGTCATTGGCTTCAATCAGTTCTCCGTTTTCGCCTATGCTCATTGTTCTGCCCTGTGTAAACAGTGGGGATTTGATAACCTCGTAATCTAAACCTGCGTGTACTATTGCTTCCTCGCTTGTTGGGTATTGCTCTACGATTTGCCCCAAACCGTGCCACGCTTTTTGTTGAACGCTAAAGAATGAATGACGTCCTGTTTGCTCGTTGAAATTGATGTTGTGTGCCATAATGCTAAAATTTTGATGTTTGAAAAAATGTTATTTACTCACTCGCTTTTCTCGTTTCCCGCTTCCCGTTGTGGTTTGCTCCGCTTCGCTTCGCATAAATTTTTCCAAAAGAAAAACCGGAAAAAAGAAAGCAGATAATCCAAGCGGGCAACAGCGTAAAACCGAAAGGAAACGGAATAAGTCCCGGAGGGTGGCAAGGCAACACACAGCAATTCGGCGAAGCCAGCATTTTGCCTTGCCATTATGCCGTAGTCTTTTGGTTGGGCGTGTGAGGTGGCTGCCCGCTATAACTTAGCTGCCTTTTTACCGGTTGATTGTGGAAATTTTCTGTTCTAAATTTTTATGGCATTAATGACCAGGCTATGATAGCCTGTAATAGGGATTTGAAAAATGGAATAGCAGGGAGCGTTAGATAAGGGTTTCGTTTTTCAATTTTCTATTTCTGAAGTAGGTAATAAGCTCTTTTACAGCGTTGGATTGCGTAGAGGAAAATAAATGTGCTTTACCTACACAAAAAGATAGGCATAAAAAAAGCAGAACCGTTAAGTTCTGCTCATTGAGATTAGATAAAAGCTGATTAGATTGCCATCATAAACGCTTCTTCCATTGCCTTGAATTTAGGGGTAACTAAATCCATATCCTTACTGATTTTTTGGCTTGTGATTTTAGCGTAAATCTGTGTGGTGGAAATATTTTTATGCCCCATCATTTTGCTAAGACTTTCAAGCGGTACGCCCTCGGTCAAAAACATTGTTCCGAAAGTATGCCTTGCCGTGTGAAAAGTTACTTTTTGCTCCGTAATGATTTCTGCCTTTTCAACCAGTTTGCCTATGTGAGTATTGCAGGTTGCATTGGTCGGAACCGGAAAGATAAATTCATTCCTTGTCGTACCCTGATATTTCTCAATGATACGTTTAGGGATTTCCATTAACCGAACATTTGAAGCAATATCTGATTTCTTTCTCCTGCTGATAATCCACTGATGACCGTCAAAGAATGATTGAATGTTGTTCCTTGTCAGTTTCTTAATATCCGCATAAGCAAGTCCTGTAAAGCAACTGAAAATAAACAGGTCTTTTACAAGTTCATACCGTTGGTGCGATGGTACGCACATCATCAGCTTTTCAACATCTTCTTTAAGGATATAGCCCCGGTCGGTTTCTTCCATATTGATTTCGTAATCCTGAAAAGGATTATCACGTATCAAGCCTTTTTTAATAGCCAGTTCCACAAGGGCTAATACAGGCATCGTGTACACCCAAACTGTATTGTGGGAGGACTGCAAATCATACCGGAGGTAAAAATCAAACTCCCGGATAAAATCGGAAGTCAATTCCCGAAAAGCCATATCGTCACGATGATAGCGTTCCTTTATAAACGTGGTAAGATGATTGTAAACTGTGATATACTTGTTGTAGGTGCTTTGTGAGCGTTCTTCCTTTTCGACCAATTTTTTAAAATCCTCATTTTGGTCGTTGAAGACTTTAAGTATTGCATCATCCATTACGCCGACACCCAAAAATGATAGCTTTACTTTTTGGGCGGTCGCAAAGCCCTCGTGCTTCAGCATATCTTCATAAATCTTGTCGATACGCCCACGTATATTATCAAGTTTTTTATTAATGCTTAATGCCTGCGCACTTTTGCCCTGAACTCGTCCGTGTTTTAAATCCCAATTATTGGGGTCAATTTCTAACTTTGTTCCGAAAGTCTTAGGGGTTCCGTCAACGGTAATACGTGCCATAATCGGGGCATTACCGTTCTTTTTCAGTTCGTTCTTTTTCAAATAGAAAAGCAGTTTGAACGTCGATTTTTTTGCCTGTTCCATAACTCAAATGTTTAACGTTTAAAATTAAATTACATTGAGTTACAAGGGAATGTAGAAAAGGGTGCAAAAGACTGAAATATAATCAGTTAAGCTATATCGTTACCTTTGTCAATCGGTAACGAATTAGTAACCTAACCTTGTCATTTTAAGCCCAAAACCTACCAGACACCGACTTCCGAACTAAGACTACTCTTTTTATAAAGCCTTGTATAGCAAAGGTTTTAACCGTTTTGCTTATTTTTGCTTTTTACTAATCTTTTTTGAATAAAGTAATAAAGCGATAATCAGACCAATCGTACCGCCATGACTGGCTAGTCCCAGAAATCCGACAACGTGGTAATGTCCTTGTGCGTCTTGTTGGATAGGTAAAATGATTTCCAATGGGTGCTGTGAATAATAAGAGAAATCATAAAAAAGACAATGTCCCAGCCTGGCTCCGGCAAATATTCCTATAAACCCATATATAAACAGGTTTTCATAAGCTGCTTCACTGAGATTTTCTCGTCTGAATACACCTTTGAGTAGAAGAATACACAATAAAAGTCCGGCACCGAATAGTAGGCCATAATATCGTATCGGAAATCCGAACAGTTGAAAAATTTCAGGACTTATATCCCAATTGATAAATGTCAATCTCATATAGTGTTTTTATGTTAAGGATAACTTTACTACTATTTAAATCGGGTTCAGAATAATACGCCCATCTTTAACACGAATTAATAACTAAATTATGCTTTATCGAAATAGATAACGGGGAATTGACTGTAACACTTATGTTACTCCGCTTACAGTGGTTCCAACTTATCGAAAAGAACTCACCGCTTTTTTGCCTGTCTTTTGCATAGTTAAGACATTTTATTTTGTTACAATTGGACGAAAATGAGCTTCCAAAGCGTTTTTGCATTGGAAATATTAACGGAATATTCAATTCATGTTAATTTTTCATTACTTTCCTTTCAGAATACATAACGAAATGTCTCGATACGGTGCATATATGGATGAAGAACTACCCGAATTTTTGCGAGGTAGGAATCCTATAGCCTCTACAGAGATATATAATAGATATTGGCAGGCCATGATCACATATGCATGCAAAATTCTGAAGATGATGACGAAGTATTGGACGTCGTGCAGGACATTTTCTCAACGATTTGGAACCGTTCATCAGAATTGCATATCGAAAGTTTCCTAAATCCTGTCTCTATACCGTAACTCGACATCAGGCATTGAAAGTGATCAACCGAAGTTAGCGCAAAGAAGAATTTGCACGAGAACTCACATCTGCATTTGAAGAAGGTCTGTCTACAACGGATGAAGCATTGGCTTTCAACGAACTTCTGAAATAGTTGAAGAGGCAATAAAAAAGCTACCGCCACGATTAAAAGCTGTCTACGAAAAAAGCCGGAAGCAGGGCTGACCTGCCGAGGGCAAGGGACCACATCATTTGCCTGCTGGAACCTTCTACATCCCTTGATGACAGCAGAACAAAACAACACGTTGACATGCGCGCTTATTTTTATCAGACCACGCAATGAAAACCAAATAATAGTTACTTTTGTGCCATGGCAGAAGAAGTAGAAGCATTCGATATCGAAGAGAACAGCGAACAAGATTTATTTGAACATTTAAGAATAATAGTCGACAAAGGGCAAGCACTATTGCGAATTGACAAATTTTTAATGCATCGGGTTGAGAACGCTTCTCGAAATAGAATACAAAATGCCATCGAAGCCGAGAACGTATTGGTTAATAGCAAACCAATTAAAGCCAGCTACAAAGTAAAGCCGGGAGATGTGATTACGGTCGTGTTGCCTCATCCGCCGAGAGATACAGAGGTTTATCCCGAAAATATTCCTTTGGACATCGCCTATGAGGACGACGATCTGTTGATTGTCAATAAATCGGCAGGAATGGTCGTACATCCGGGCTATAACAACTATACAGGAACCTTAGTAAATGCCTTGGTTTATCATTTCAACCAGTTACCCCAACTTCCCGGCAACGACGGAAGACCGGGCTTGGTACATCGCATTGATAAAGATACCAGTGGTTTATTGGTGATTGCAAAGAACGAGTGGGCGATCACAAATCTAGCAAAGCAATTCTTCGATCATACTATTCAGCGCAAATATGTAGCCTTGGTTTGGGGCGATCTTCAGGAAGACGGAACCGTTTCCGGCTACATCGGCCGAAGCCTAAAAGACAGACGGGTCATGTCAGTTTACGATAGTGAAGATAAGGGGAAATGGTCCGTTACGCATTTTAAAGTGCTGGAGCGTCTCGGATATGTCACCTTAATAGAATGTCAGTTGGAAACAGGCCGTACGCATCAGATTCGAGCCCATATGCAGTCTATCGGACACCCGCTATTTAACGACGCGCTCTACGGCGGCGATAAAATTTTAAAGGGAACGGTATTTACCAAGTACAAACAATTTGTCGATAACTGCTTCGCGATATTACCCAGACAGGCTTTACATGCAAAGAGTTTGGGATTCATACATCCGAAGACCAAAACGCCTATGTACTTCGAGACAGACCTTCCTGAGGACTTCGCTGTTTGCCTGGAAAAATGGCGGTCTTATGTGCAATACGAACGAAATAAGTAATTTTTACAGAATTATTCTTCCTTTTCCACGTTAAAATAACAATGAACGATAGATATATAAATAGCAACGGCAATTTGATGCTGGAGAGTCAGCCGGTTATACAAAGCAACAACAGAAGTTTCCGATATGGAGATGGAATTTTTGAGACCATGCGTTGGATGGACGGCGATATACGCTTTTTGCAATACCATATTGATCGGCTCCAAGCCGGTATGAATCTGCTCCATCTGGAAGGCGCTGCCAAATTTGACGCCTATTTCCTGCGCGAAAAGACCGCTGAACTGGTTAAAAAAAATAAGTTAGGTACGGATGCACGAATACGATTGAATGTCTATAGAGCAGGCGCGGGCTTATACAGCCCGGAAACAAATAAAGCGAATTATCTTTTAGAAGCGAGCCCACTGGAACATGACGGATATCAATTAAATAAAACAGGCGTCATCATCGATGTTTATCGTGAACATAAAAAGCCTGTTAATAGTCTGTCGCACCTTAAAAGTAGTAACGCACTCATCTACGTGCTCGCGGGTATCGAACGTAAGCGTTTGGGCTGCGATGATATACTGATTCTGAACAACGATGGATTCCTTTGTGAGTCGCTCAGCTCCAACATTTTTGTTTGGTATAACAAAACCTTATATACGCCAGCTTTAAGTGAGGGGTGTATTGCAGGTGTCATGCGGAAAGTGGTCATCGAGATGGCGAACGAGTATGGTATTGAAGTGGTAGAAGCACAAATAAGTCCAGAGATACTGCATGAAGCGGATGAAATGTTCCTCACGAATGCTATCCATGGCATCTATTGGGTTATGGGATACAAAAAGAAGCGCTACTTCAATCACTTATCAAAGAACTTGCAAGACAAATTAAGCAAATGGCATCTTGCTTCCGATTTAGATGAAGAATAATCCCGTCAAAATAAAACAGTAAGGTCAGGCTATACATACTGTCCTTACTATTCTCTTTTTATCGAAATGATTTGGCTTATTCCAATCGCACGCCGCGTAAAAATTCCTCAACAGACATTCTTTTTTTTCCTTCAAGTTGGAGCTCTTGCACGTCTATACAACCATCGACTGTTGTAAACCATAAATAATGTTTGCCATCCGTTACCATGCTACCCGGCTCTTTTTCTTTTGTTAAGTGTCCTCTAAGCGGTCGACACGCGAAAATTTTTAATGTTTTTCCCTGGAACGTGGTGAAAGCAGTAGGGTAAGGGCTCAGTCCCCGAATAAAATTATAGACCTCACCTACGTCTTTATTCCATTCGATCCTACAGTCGTTCTTGAAAATCTTAGGCGCGTGCTTCAGCGCTTGTTCTTCAGCAATGAGGGTCTGAGGTATCTCTCGGTAATTCCCGTTTTTAATTTCCTGTACAGTTTTTACCAATAAATCGGCCCCTACATGCATCAATTTATCGTGCAAGTCGCCGGCTGTGTCGTCTATACCTATAGGCACCTTCTCGCTTAGCAAAATATTTCCGGTGTCTATTTGATGCTGCAAAAAGAAAGTGGTAACACCTGTTTCACGCTCTCCGTTAATGATTGCATGGTTTATCGGCGCTGCTCCACGATATTGGGGAAGGAGCGAAGCATGCAAATTAACGGTACCTTTAGGCGGCATATTCCAAACGATCTCCGGCAGCATCCGGAAGGCCACTACCACCTGTAGATCCGCCTGATAACTCTTGAGCGCATCGATAAAAGCGGAATCCTTTAATTTATCAGGTTGTAAAATGGGAATGCCTTTGGATAGGGCAAATTTTTTGACCGCAGACTCCTGTATTTTCTGGCCTCTTCCGGCTGGCTTATCCGCTACGGTAACAACGGCAACAACCTCTTCCCCCGCTTCTATCAGCGCCGCCAACGAGGCTACTGCAAACTCAGGGGTACCCATAAATATAATTCGCATTATTTTCTATTTACGTTTTTTTAAAAAGACTTCAATTTTTACCTTTGCTAAGGTACAAAATATATTATCACACTTGAATTTTCCCTTATACTTAGCAAACCGGATTGCTAAAAGCGGTGCTCGAAGATACTCGAAACTGATAGTCAAAGTGGCTATTGCCGGCATTATGTTGGGCATTTCGGTTATGATACTCGCTATTGCTGTTTTAAAGGGTTTCAAAGGTAGTATTATTGAAAAAGAGAGAGGCTTCAACGGCGACATCACGGTTTATAAGCATAATTTGAATAGTGCATACGAAAGCTCGCCATTTCGCATCCGGCCGGATAGCCTACTTTTACTACAAAAAATCGATGGCGTCGAGCGATTAAATGCTTTTGCCACCAAACCAGGAATCATTAACGCGGAAGACGAGATAGAGGGCGTCGTGTTAAAGGGAATTGATAGTACCTACAACCAAGCGCATCTTCGCAAAATACTTGTTGAAGGGAATGTAATCAACTTTACAGATAGCATTCCTGCACAACAACAGATACTTATTTCCAGTTATACGGCAAATCGGCTGAAGCTTAAACTCGGAGACGATTTTTTGATGTACTTTGTTCAGGAGCCGCTTAGAAAGCGGAAATTCAAAATTGTAGGCATTTATAATCTAGGCGTTGAGGAGATCGACAAAACTTATGTGATCGGCGACATATCAATTATCAGACGCTTGAACAATTGGACCAACGATGAGGTAGGCGGCTATGAAATCACGACCACCAGCTTCGAAAACGTGGAAGATGTAAACGAAAAAGTGTTAGACATGCTGCCTATCCAATTATTATCGGTAAGCGTTGTTTCTCAATTTCCAGAAATATTTGATTGGCTGGCCCTGTTAGATATCAATTCCCAAATCATTCTAATTCTCATGATTTTAGTGGCCAGTATCAACATGATATCCGCACTCATCATCCTCATTTTAGAGCGCACTAATATGATTGGCATTCTCAAAGCACTTGGTCTTACTAATTTTTCCATCCGTAAGGTCTTTCTCTATAATGCACTTCGCCTCATTGGTTTCGGTTTACTACTGGGAAATATTCTAGGTATTGGTCTTTGCGTTGTACAATTTTACACCCATTTGTTCAAGTTGGATGAAAAAGATTACTATATATCATATGTGCCGATCAATATCAGCATACAAGACATCATATGGCTTAATGTAGGAACTGCCCTTTTATGTCTTTTGGCATTATTGGTACCATCCGGTTTGGTTAGCAGAATAACCCCCATTAAGGCCATCCGATTTAAATAATTTGGATGCATCTAGGGAGAACGAAAAATTATTTCTTTTATTTTTTTGCTTTTTAGTCATTTTTATATAAGATTGCACTAGCAATAACCAATCGTAAAGCCTTTTCATTGAGCTGCGGGCATTTTTATTCAATTATGATCTGAATATGGCCTTAGATAACTACTCAGTGAAGGATCCGGAAGTCCTTTCTTTACCGCGCTCAATACAAACCCTTCAGTTATATCAAGTCTATTCAGTTTCGCAAGGATTGCAAAATCCCACCCCCACGGCTGGCACACAATCCCATTAATAATGACGAGAAAAATGAGAAAGGCCTGGTTTGAGGACCGATAAACACACACCCTAAAAAGTAATAACCTTAATATATGCACACAATAATCTATTAATATGAGTTGGAAAAAGATCAAACTAGGTTTCATTTTGTATTTCTTAGTCGCCACGCAGCTGATGGCACAGAAAATCCCGAGCCCAAAAGAACATTTTGGCTTTGCCATAGGGGAGGACTATAAGCTTACCAATTACACCGAAACGGAGGCTTATTATAAAAAACTGGCAGCATTGTCTGATCGACTGAAATTAGTGGACATAGGGAAAACTGAAGAGGGGCGGACACAGTACATGCTGGTCATCACTTCGCCAAAAAACCTGCAACAATTGGAAACATTTCAGCGGATTGCGCAGAAAATGGCTCTGGCGGAAGACTTAGAGGATACGGAAGCACGCAATTTAGCCCTCCAAGGCAAAGCCGTGGTGTGGATAGATGGCGGTTTACACGCAACGGAAGTGGTCGGCACTAACCAACTTATCGAAACTGCCTATCAATTGCTTAGCCGAAATGATCCCGAAACTTTACATATCTTGGAAAATGTGATCACTTTATTGGTGAGCGCCAATCCAGACGGACACGAATTAGTCGGTAACTGGTATATGAAGGACAGTGATACATTAAAACGAAACACCAATGTTCCGGTTCTTTACCAGAAGTATATCGGCCATGATAATAACCGCGACTTTTACATTGCCAACATGAAAGAGTCATGGAATATGAACAGGCAGCTGTATCTGGAGTGGTTGCCGCAAATTATGTATAACCACCATCAAACGGGCCCTCCCGGCAGTGTACTCGCCGGTCCGCCTTACAGAGATCCCTTCAATTATGTGTTTGATCCTTTAATGATGACAGGCATAGACGCCTTAGGCGCAGCCATGTATAATCGCTTGAATGCAGAAAATAAACCGGGCTTTACCCGTCTTAAAGGATCTACCTTCAGCACTTGGTATAATGGTGGTTTGCGTACTACCACACAATACCACAATATGATCGGACTGCTGACAGAGATCATTGGGAATCCCACGCCCACCAGCATTCCGCTTGTTCCGGATCGCTTGATACCGAATGGGAATACACCTAACCCCGTACTTCCTCAATCCTGGCACTTCAGACAATCTATTGATTATTCGGTATCGTTAAATTATGCCGTATTGGACTATGCAGCAAGGTATAAAGAGGAGGTCTTATTCAATATTTACAGGATGGGTAAAAATAGCATTCTCAACGGCAGGAAAGATCATTGGACGCTTTATCCAAAATATATTGATTCGATAAAAACACAGTATAACCGCGATAAGGATGCCGGTCTGTTAAAAGCACAGCAGGAGGATTTAGGCTACTACGGGAACCGCGATAATATACCGATGAAATATTATGATGCTATTTTTAAGAATCCCGCCCTGCGCGACCCGAGGGCTTATATTATTTCAGCCGATCAGCGCGATTTCCCCACTGCGGTAAACTTTATCAATGCGCTATTGAAAACAGGTATAAAGGTGAATAAAGCAACGGCTCCTTTTACCGTTGGAACGAAACGTTATCCTGCCGGTTCCTACGTCGTTAAAACCGATCAGGCATTCCGCCCTCATGTGTTGGACATGTTTGAGCCGCAGAACTATCCAAACGATTTTGAATATCCCGGTGGGCCTCCTATTCGTCCATATGATGCCGCGGGGTGGACATTAGCCTTTCAAATGGGGGTTGAGTTTGACAGAATCTTTGATGCCGTTGATGTGCCACTTCAAATGGTTCCAAAAGGCGAATTACAAACAGCATCTGCGAAAGCGTTTCAAACGAGCCGGAACGGTTATTTATTAAGTTCGGCCGTAAATAACTCATTTATTGTCGTGAATGAATTATTGAAAAACAACGTGCCTGTTTATAGGATAAACACCTCATCAGAAAATCTGCCAAGTGGATCTTTTTATATTCCCGCCAAAGGCACAGAAATTTTGAAAAAAAACAGCCCGCTTTATGGAGTAGAAGTAATTGAGGCTACACAAAAGCCTGCACAGATACAGGAAATAAAAACAGGAAGAATTGCCCTTTTTGATCAGTACGGCGGCTCTATACCTTCAGGTTGGGTAAGATGGATCATGGAGCAGTACCATTTTGCTTTTCAACTTATTTATCCGCAAGAGATCGACGCAGGGAATTTGCACAAAAAGTATGATGCGATTTTATTTATCAGCGGAGGTATACCCAATGCAGAAGGTCAGTCCGAAAGGCGGCGCCTCCGTCAACCCGCTCCCGAAGAGATCCCCGAAAAATATCGATCGATGTTGGGAAGTGTCACTATCGATAAATCGATTCCACAACTGCGGGATTTTACCGAAAAAGGCGGGACCATCGTTACCGTCGGCAGCAGCACCAGCTTAGCCTACTTATTCAATCTACCCGTAAAAAATGCGTTGGTAAGCACCGATAAAGGAAAGGAACTCCCCTTACCGAATACGTCTTATTATATTCCGGGAAGCATTTTAACTACTAAAATAGATAGTACTAAAGAAGCAAATTGGGGAATGACCGAATATGCAGATATTGTATTCAATAATAGTCCGGTATTCAAAATCGATCCTGCGAAGCGTGACGAAGTGGAGGTGTTATCCTGGTTCGATACTGATAAACCGCTACATAGTGGCTGGGCTTGGGGACAGCAATATCTAAAGGGCGGTGTCACTTCTTTTGTGGCCTCTGTCGGGAAGGGAAAACTATATGCTTTCGGTCCTGAAATAACTTTTCGGGGGCAAGCACATAGTACCTTTAAATTATTGTTCAATACGCTTTATTCCAAACAACAGTGAAGAGTAACCTTGAATAGCGATTAAAAACGATGTATTACGGGTCGGTTTCTATAATGATAAACCGACCCGCTTATATAATAGAGCGTTACAACTGCTTTGCTTCGTTCCAATAAACATCCATTTCAGCCAAGGACATGTCTTTTAAATTCTTGCCGTTCTCCTTAGCTCTTTTCTCTAAATGATTAAACCGGTGAATGAATTTCTTGTTGGTTTTCTCTAAAGCATTTTCTGGATTGATCCCTAAAAATCTGGCGTAGTTAATCAATGAAAACAGAAGATCGCCGAATTCTTGTTCTGCTTTTTCTAATTCCACGGTCTCGCCTTTCGTGATGTCCAATTCGTTTCTGAATTCCTGTAATTCTTCCTCTACTTTCTCCCATACCTGACTTTTATCCTCCCAATCAAACCCAATACCCCTTGCCTTTTCCTGTATTCGATAGGCTTTCACCAACGCTGGCAAACTGTTAGGCACGCCCGCTAAGACAGAACGATTACCCTCCTTTAGTTTTAGTTGTTCCCAATTACGTTTTACATCATCTTCATTCGCTACTTCCACATCACCATAAATGTGTGGATGCCGACTGATGAGCTTATCGCATACGCTATTGAGCACATCAACGATACTGAAGTCGTCATTTTCTTCGGCTATACGCGCGTAAAAAACCAGATGCATCATAATGTCGCCCAGTTCTTTTTTGACCTCCGTTAGATCTTTGTCTAATATTGCATCGGCCAATTCGTAGGTCTCTTCAATCGTCAGGTGCCTTAACGACTCCATCGTTTGCTTTTTATCCCAAGGGCATTCCAAACGGAGGGTATTTAATACTTCCAATAATCTTTCGAAAGCTTTTGCCGGTGTGTCTTGTTTTACGGGTGCTATATGTGGCATGACGATAAATAGTTGTTTGTTGAAAAGAAGAGTCATTCTACCCAAAGCCGCTTTAACAGGAGCGGCTTTGGTTTTTTTGTTTATATAATTCGTGTTTTATCAGCTAACCACTGTTTTTCCGATTCTTCCAAGTGAGGCGACAAGCGTTCATAAACCATATTATTATACTGATTTAGCCAGTCGATATGTTTTTGATCCAGTAAAGCCTTATCCACCAAACTGATATCGATATAACATAAGGTTAACGTTTCAAAAGCCATAAATTCGCCAAATTCAGTCTCCTGATCACGAACACTCAACACCAAATTTTCAATCCGAATGCCGTAACGGCCTTCACGATATAAGCCGGGTTCAATCGATGTGACCATTCCCTCCTCAATCGCAATGTCAATGTTTGCGGTATTCAATACGTGTGGCCCCTCATGAACATTTAAGAAGAAACCTACGCCATGGCCCGTTCCATGCCCATAATTCCGGAGTCTATCCCAAAGTGGTTTTCGTGTGATTGCGTCTATCTGGTATCCTTTACTGCCTTTTGGAAAAATCGCGGTGCTACCTTCAATCATTGCTTTCAGCACCAGCGTATAGTCCGTTCTTTCGGTGTCCGTTGCAGCTCCTAAAGAAACGACACGGGTGATATCCGTCGTACCCGTTCTGTATTGCCCTCCAGAGTCCACAAGTAATAAACCTTCGGCTTTCAAGGTCGCCTTATTTTCTTCTGTGGCTTTGTAGTGAGGAAGGGCACCATGCTCCTTGTAGCCTGCTATGGTATCAAAACTTTCGTTTACAAATCCCGACTGTTCCTTTCTGAATGCCAAGAGTTTATCAGCAATACTGATTTCTGTAAGCGTCTCTTCTCCTACATGTTCCTCTAGCCATTTAAAAAACTTGGTAAGCGCAACGCCGTCTTTCACCATCGTTTGCCGTGTGTGTTCTGCTTCGATCTCGTTTTTACACGCTTTCAAACTCGTGCTTGGATTCAAAGCTTCAATGACATGTTCATATTGTGGTATTTGCGTATACACGGCATAACAGGTCCGTTTCGGATCCAGCAATACGGTTTCGCCTGCGGGTAACTGACCCAATACGTCTTCCAACGAATCATAATCGGCAAGCTGTACCCCTTGTTGTTCAAGTGCTGCAACATCGGCTTGTTTCAACTTCTCGCGGTCAATAAACAAAGTGGTTGCCTCCGGTTCAACAAGCGCGAAACTTAACACCACCGGATTGCATTTAACATCACTTCCTCTCAAATTAAAAAGCCACGCAATATCGTCCAAAGAAGAAATCAGGTGATGATCAACATTGAGTTTCCGCATCGCCTCCCTTACTTTGGAGATTTTTTCAGCGACACTAGCCCCAACAAGTCCACTTTCGAGTATATAGGCTTGTTCTTTAGGTAGTTGTGGCCGATCTGTCCATATCGCTTCCAACAGATCGACAGTTCCGTTGATTAACACCTTACGCGGTTGCAACTGGCTAATCAATTGTTTAGCGACCGAGACGGACGCTAATTTTCCATCGAATGCTACTGTATTTCCTGCATGCAAACGTTCGGCTAACCAGTCTATATATTCTGCAACGCCTTGTGTTTTGAGCTTCACCAGTTCAAAACCGCTGTTTTTTAATTGGTCAGCGGCCTGTACAAAATAGCGTGAATCCGTCCATAAGCCGGCAAAGTCTTGTGTAATAACGACCGTCCCGGCAGAACCGGTGAAGCCGGAAACGAAGGCAATACATTTGAAGCGATCCGGAAGATACTCGCTAATATGTGGATCGGATGAAGGGATAATATAGGCGTCTATATGCTGATCCGTCATCTGCTCGCGGATAGCGGCCAGCTTCTCTAAATATGTCATAATATATGTAGATTTTTGCGCAATTTACTAATTGTGGCACCATTAATCAGTATTTTTTGTAAAATTGTCAAAAACATTAAGGGCTTATGTAGCGTTAATTTCGGCCAAAACTAAGCAGGTAGCCGACCGAAAACGCTTTTGTAAGTGAGAATATCTACCTTTATAGCGGTCGAACATATAAATGCGATGGCTCAAAAAACTATTGAAAATGAAACAGATATCTTTTAGAATCGGCGTACCAATGGTAGCAGTCCTTACAATACTTTTGTCTTGTACGACTAAAAGAGGACAGCAGGCAGCGGTCGACTGCCCACCGAAAGCATGTACAATGGAGTTTCGCACCGTGGGAGTTGTCTTCACCGACAGTAGCGGTGATACGCTACAAGTCAAAAATTTTTCGGCTAGGCTTAAGTCAAAAGGAGAAAAGCTTCCCAGTGCAGAAAGCGAATCAGCGACCACGTTAAATCAGTTTTATTTGGTGGCCACTGATGGCGATAAAAGCGTCCTTAGTATACAGGGAGATACCGTACAGGTTAGCGCCACACATCCGGCTACCGGACAAACAAAAACAACGGATTTTGTGATAAGCGGCGGACGCTGCGAGTGTCACATTAATAAAGTTTCGGGTCCGGAAAAGATCACGTTTGAATAAGCAGGTTTGGTCGGCTTCCAGTCATCGCAAGCCTGGAAGCCAATACGACTTAAACCAGCCAGCGTTCACACTGTTTCAAAAAGGACGGGTCGACGTCGGCGCCAATGCCGGGCCTTTCTCCTAAGCTAACGTCGTAACCGTTAAATTTTACACCTCCCACAATTGGATCTTCTAAATGCCCAATCATACAGGTGTCCATATCGTGATATACAACACCTTCGCAAGCATAGGCAAGGTGAACGTTTGCTGACAAAGCCAAACGGCTTTCCAACATACCACCTATCATACAGGGCACTCCCTGTTGTTTGGCAACCCGATGTATTTTCAACGCTTCATGTATACCGCCGGATTTGGCCAACTTAATGTTAATGGCATCACAACTGTGCGTACCGATCAGGCGCTCAGCATCATGATGATCGTAACAACTCTCATCGGCCATAATAGGAATGGATACATTTTCCCTTAATGCAGGTAATAAATGGTCGCAATAGGTACGCATCGGTTGTTCGCAAAATTGGATGTTAAGGGTTGCAAGAGCCGACAGCACCTCCACGGCAGCTTCATAGCTCCAGCCTTGATTGGCATCCAAGCGAATCGGAATGTCATCGCCGATTGCTTGGCGTATGGCGCGTATCCGATGGATATCTTCCCTTGGCTCTTTACCCAATTTTACTTTTAATATAGACGCCCCATTTTTAACAAAAGATAAAGCTTTCTCTGCCATCGCATCAGGCGTACCAATACCCACGGTAATATCCGTCGTAATTGGTTTAACTGCGCCTCCCAAAAATTCGTAAAGAGGCTTGTCTTCATGCTTGGCTGCAAGGTCGTACAGGGCCATGTCGAATGCACTTTTTATAGTAGCGTTTCGAGCTATATAAGCATCAAGATCGGCTAAACGTTCTTCCAATGAGAGGGCGCTTTTACCTTTCCAAATACGAGCAAAGTCCCGAGCAAGTGCCAAACAGGTGTCTTGTGTCTCTCCAACAATCATTGGAAAGGCAGAGCACTCGCCATATCCAATCAGCCCTACATCGGTATAAACCTTTATTAAGGTGTTCTGTGCGTAATCCATCGTGCCCGTTGCTATAACAAAAGGCTCCATTTTAATACTAAATCTAAAAATCTCGATATGTGATATGAGCATGGTTGAAAAATAAAGACCTAAAAGTAAAAATTTTAAAGTGGAAATGATAAGGCTTCTTTCTTTTATCTAAAAAACACCTTTGGCCTTGTTTGTGTTAATAAGCTGGGATCGGATATTATTTTTTGCTCAGCACTCATAAAGAATATGCGAACCAGGTCAATAAAAAGGCGGGACGGCGCATTAATACACACATTTCTGCGATCGTAAAACCAAAAATGCTACCTTTACAGATATTATTATGGCAAATCATCTTCAAAACGAAAGCTCTCCATACCTTAAACAGCATCAACATAATCCGGTAGATTGGTATCCTTGGGACGATGAAGCCTTTCGGAAAGCCAAGGCAGAGAATAAACTCCTTATTGTTAGCATCGGGTATTCTGCCTGTCATTGGTGTCACGTCATGGAAAGAGAAAGCTTTGAAAACGAAGAGGTTGCACAAGTAATGAATAGTAATTATGTCTCTATAAAAGTAGATAGAGAAGAACGGCCGGATATCGACCAGATCTATATGACGGCCGTGCAGCTTATGACAAACAGTGGCGGATGGCCCTTAAATTGCATTTGTTTGCCTGATGGCAGACCGCTTTACGGGGGCACCTATTTTCGGCCGGCAGACTGGGTAAATGTGCTGAATCAGATACAGGCACTGTGGACAAACGAACCTCACACAGCAATTGATTATGCAGAAAGGTTGGCGCAAGGAATTACCGACAGCGAAACATTTAGCATCAATCGCATTCCTGAAAAGTACAATCCGGAAGATTTACAGGATATTGTCAAACCATGGCAGGCCATGTTCGATCCAACTTACGGCGGATATCAACGCGCGCCTAAATTTCCCTTACCTAACAATTGGCTTTTCTTCCTTCGTTACGGTCATTTAGCAGCAGACAAGGAAATCCTAGACCACACGCATTTTACGTTAAAACATCTCGCCGCCGGTGGAATCTATGATCAAGTGGGGGGCGGATTTGCTAGGTACGCGGTCGACAAAGAATGGCATATCCCACATTTCGAGAAAATGCTTTATGACAATGCGCAACTGGTAAGTCTATATTGCGAAGCCTATTTGCAGAAGCAAGATCCCGTCTACAAAAGGGTAGTCGAAGAGACACTGGAGTGGGTTAGCCGCGAGATGAGTTCGGAAGACGGCGCCTTTTTCAGTGCACTTGACGCGGATAGCGAAGGCGTGGAAGGCAAGTTTTACACTTTTCAGCTGGTAGAATTGGAACAGGTACTAGGGGAGGATGCGGACTTATTTATTCAGTATTTTTCCGCCACAGCCAATGGCAACTGGGAAGAGGAGCGAACCAATGTCCTGAAAACTGAAATTGACGCTGACAAACTGGCAGTGGAGGCCGGATATAAGCCCGACGAATGGCAAGACTACTTGGCTACCATTAAAAAAAGGTTGCTAAGTTATAGAGAACAGCGAACGAGACCTGGTCTCGATGATAAGATTTTAACAAGTTGGAACGCGATGATGCTGAAGGCTCATTTAGACGCATATCGAACTTTTAATAAGGAGCAGTACCTTGTCGCGGCAAAAAAGAATGCGACCTTTATCGTTGATAATCTGATGACATCGGACGGTGCCCTTTCGCACCAGCCAAAAACTCCTTTTAGGATGACTATCGGCTTTTTAGACGACTACGCGTTTGTCATAGAGGCGTTTATTACGCTCTATGAGACGACGTTTGACAAAGCGTGGCTCGATAAAGCGAAATCCCTAAGTGATTATGTTATTGAACATTTTTTCGATAGAAATTCGTTCGCTTTCTATTACACCTCCGATTTAGCCGATGTCCTGATCACCCGAAAATATGAGGTATTGGATAATGTAATCCCGTCCTCAAATTCGGTGATGGCCCATCAGTTATATAAGTTAGGCGCAATTTTTGATAATGTCACCTATAGTGAGATTTCAGCCCAATTGCTGGCTAACGTTTTCCCGCAGATTAAAACATACGGTTCCGCCTATTCAAATTGGAGTATCCGGCTGCTTGAAGAAATTTACGGATTCAATGAAATAGCAATTACTGGTCCGGATGCGCCTGTACTACGTAGTGAAATAGATCAGCGTCTTTATATTCCCAATAAGGTTATATTGGGGGGAAACACAGAAAACCTTCCCCTTTTAAAGGACAGGATCACAGCGCGCAATCTAATTTATGTTTGCAAAAACAATACATGTAGTTTACCAGTTGATAATTTGAAGGACGTAGAAAAATTAATTTTTAAACCGGAAATCTGATAAAACAGGTTTCCATAATTTTACAAAAATGACCATTACACCAAACAGCGTCGTAGCGCTTACTTACAAATTGCACGCAATCAACAACGGAGAGAAAGAGTTTGTTGAAGAGGCAGACAAATCCAATCCGCTTGTTTTTCTATATGGGGTAGGAATGATGTTGCCGAAATTCGAAGAGAACATTGAAGGTCTTAAGCAAGGCGATACCATTGATTTCGAACTCGTTGCAGCTGATGCATATGGTGAGAAAGATGAAAGTGCTGTTGCCCAGTTGCCAGCCGATATGTTTAAAGAGTCGGGCATTCCTCCCGTGGGAGAAATCCTTCCCCTGCAAGATAATCAAGGCAACCAATTCCGCGCTAGAGTGGTAGAGGTGAGCCCCGAAGCCGTAGTAGTTGACTTGAATCACCCTATGGCAGGACAAAATTTACATTTTGACATTGAGATCTTAAACGTTCGTGAGGCTACCGAAGAAGAGTTGTCGCACGGACATGCCCATGGAGTAGACGGGCATAGCGGACATTAAAATTTAAAATTTCTTGTTCTTTTAAAAGGAGCGCTTACCGGTGCTCCTTTTATTTTGACCTAAATCGCCATTTAAGCCCCTTTAAACGCTTCTTTTTCTTATATTCGCAGCAATCTTAGTACTTACATTATATGAACTATTTCCTAGTTAAATCAGAACCGTTTAAATACAGTTGGGAGCAATTTTTAGAAGACAAACAAACGTTTTGGGACGGCGTACGAAACTATCAGGCGCGCAACAATTTGCAGGCAATGAAAAATGGGGATTTGGTGCTTTTTTATCATAGCAATGAAGGGAAAGAAGTAGTGGGAATTGCTAAAGTCGTCAAAGAGGCTTACCAGGATCCCACCACAAATGATGAGCGGTGGGTGGTTGTTGATTTAGCACCTTTCGAAACCTTGAAAAATCCCGTGACCTTGGAAACTATAAAGGCAGATCCACAATTGCAAAACATTGCACTCGTTAGACAGGGGCGCTTATCTGTGATGCCATTGGCTCGCGAGGAATTCGATCGCATCATAGAGCTCAGTAACTAATTGCGCTGAAACAGCGCCTGAGCTCTTGAAGATTGGCTCTAAGCCAATATTCGCTATAATAGATGAATGACCTTACAACGAGCGGCGTTAGGCAACCGATTATTTCTAATTGAGTTGATTGAAGAAGTTGGATAGCTCAGTGGCTTCTGCCGGTTTCATTTTGCCTGCAAGGATTAAACGCAACTGACGCCGCCTCAATGCACCGTCGAACAGTTCTTTCTCTTCTTCCGTTTCAGGAACTAATTCAGGTACAGCAATGGTCCGCGAATTTTGATCGATGGCAACGAAGGTATAAAAAGCTTCATTCGATTTGATTCTGCTACCGGAGGGGATGTTCTGCGCATACACCTGAAGCCTAACTTCAACCGACGTGTTAAAAGCCCTTGTCACTTGCGATTCAATACTGATGACATCCCCTAGTTTAACCGGATGCCGAAACGATACATTATCGACCGAAGCCGTTACCACGATTCGATTGCAATGTTTTTGAGCCGATATAGCAGCAGCTATATCCATCCAATGTAGTAACCGCCCTCCCATTAAATTATTAAGGGTGTTGGTGTCATTTGGTAATACCAGCTCATTCATAATGGTGAATGATTCCTTCGCAAATTTTTTATTCATGGGTCAAAGATAGGCAATCGCCGTCAATATCAATTCCTATAGGCTTATACACTTTCATATGCCAATATTTCTTCTGCCAACTTTTCCCATTTTTCTTGGAATGCTGCTAATTCTGCTTTTTTATTGCTGTAGCGTAAATTGACTTCTTTTAGTTGCTCGGCATCACTGTACAACTTCTCGTCGGCTAACTGTTCTTCAAATGCCGTGATCTCCTTTTCTATACTGGCCACCTTTTCTTCTAAAGAGGCCAATTCCTTATTCAATTTCTGCAGCTGCTTGTTTTTATCGACCGCTTCAGAGTTGGTATTGTTGCTTTTTTTACTTTCTTCTTTCTTTACAGGAGCTTGCGCTGATGCCTTTTCCTTTACCGTTGGCCGCTTCGACGACCATTCTTCATACTCCTTATAAGTGCCCGGATATTCTTTGATTTCCTGATTTTCAATATACCAAATCTTATTGGCTACGTTGTCCAAAAAGTAGCGATCGTGCGATACAGTAATCAATGTTCCTTCATATTGTTGAAGGGCTTGAATCAGAATATTAACCGATTGAATATCCAAATGGTTGGTCGGCTCATCTAAAATCAAAAAATTGGCGTCGGCTGTCAGTGCTTTTGCCAAGGCTACGCGCGACTTTTCACCTCCCGAAAGCACTTTGATCTTTTTAAAGGCATCATCCCCGGTGAAGAGGAAACATCCCAAAATTGACCGCAATTCGGTCTCTGTATGCTTCGGAGCGAAGGCTTGTAATTCCTGAAGGATCTCGTTTTCTAAATGAAGCGCTTCCAGTTGATGCTGCGCAAAGAATGTGGTCGTAACATTATGCCCCGTCTCGCTCTTTCCCTCAAAATCTTTATCGGCGTTAGCAATGATGCGCAGCAGCGTTGACTTTCCTTTACCATTGGCACCAATCAACGCAATCTTATCGCCTTTTTCAATAACCGCATGGGCATCCTTTAAAATTGGTACTCCTGGATAAGCTTTGGTAATATGTTCTAAACGGACAACGTGGCGTCCCGATTGTTTACTGAATTTAAAGCTAAAGTTAACAGTAGGATTGTCGTCATCTACATCATCAACACGTTCCATTTTCTCGAGCGCTTTGATACGCGATTGCGCCATCTTTGCTTTGCTCGCTTTCGCACGGAAACGCTCAATTAAACGCTCCTCCTGCTTAATTTTTGCCTGCTGGTTTTTAAATTGTCCGGCTTGGATCTCATTCCGCAAAGCCTTCTCTTCTAAATAAAAACTATAGTTACCGGCGTATAAAGTAAGTTTTCCTTTTCGCGACTCTACCGTTTTATTAATCACCCGATCGAGAAAATAACGGTCGTGGGAAACGATTACGATAGCACCCTCAAATGCCTGCAAATAGGTTTCCAACCATTTAATAGAGGGTAAGTCCAAGTGATTCGTTGGCTCATCAAGCAATAAGATGTCCGGCGCCTGCAACAAAATCCGCGCTAACATCACACGCATGCGCCATCCTCCCGAGAATTCGGAGAGCTTTCTGTTTTGTTGCTCCTCATCGAATCCGAGGCCTGCCAAAATCTCATGTGCCCTATACTCGATATTGTAGCCGTCCAAAGCCTCAAACTCCATCTGTTTGTCGCTCAACTTATTGATCAGGTCCTCACTATAATCGGTCTCCATCTTTTTAAGCAGCGACTCAATCTCCGTATGCAGCTGATTCTGCCGTCCAAAAGCCTCCATGGCCACATGTAAGATACTTTTTTCGGATTCGTAGGACAATAAATCTTGATTTAAATAACCTATCTTTAGGTCCTTTGCCATCGATATTGTCCCCGAGGTAGGGGTATATTCGCCTACTATGATACGCAACAGTGTCGTTTTACCTGTTCCATTGGCACCAATAAGCCCTACTTTATCACCTGGTTTTATATGCCAATTCGCATCGTCATACAATGCTCTGGCTCCTATCTCGAAAGTTAAATTATTTATAGCTATCATAGCGGCTGCAAAAGTACGAATTTTTTTATGTTGACTACGTCAGCTAATTGTTTCATTGCCTATTTTTCATCATCTTTGCGCCATGTATAAACTCGTCAAACCATTTTTTTTTCTAATGAACCCGGAAACAGCACATCATAATGTGACCGGGGGCTTAAAAGCTGCAAATAAAATATGGGGAGGAAGTAAACTGATCAGAGCGGCCTTCACTTACGAAGATCCGCGTTTACAAAGGACAGTTTTTGGTTTGACATTTAAAAACCCGGTAGGCCTTGCCGCTGGTTTTGATAAAAACGCCGAATATGTTGATGAGTTGGTCGACTTAGGCTTCGGCTTTATCGAGATCGGGACGGTTACTCCGAAACCACAACCAGGTAACGACAAGCCTCGAATGTTTCGCTTAACGGCCGATGAAGCGCTGATTAATCGAATGGGCTTTAACAATCAAGGGGTAGACGTGGCCGCGACGAGGTTAAAATTCCTGAAGAAAAGGGGAGATGTTATCATTGGCGGAAACATCGGAAAGAATAAATTAACCCCAAATGAAGATGCTGTAAAGGACTATATTCTGTGTTTCGATGCGCTTTTCGATGTGGTCGATTACTTTGTGGTAAATGTCAGCTCGCCGAATACACCTGGCTTGCGAGA
Organism: Olivibacter sp. XZL3; assembly: GCF_004368405.1. Lineage (GTDB taxonomy): Bacteria > Bacteroidota > Bacteroidia > Sphingobacteriales > Sphingobacteriaceae > Olivibacter. The sequence continues at coordinate 237,318 of NZ_SBJH01000008.1, read as the reverse complement.
CTTGCAGGAAAAAGAGCCGCTTACACACATCCTAAATACGTTACAACAGCGTAATTTGAAAAATGGCATATCCCGTCCCATTCTATTGAAAATAGCGCCCGATTTAACCAACAGTCAGTTAGATGATATTGTCGAAATTGTAACAAGAACCGGTATAGCAGGCGTAATTGCGACAAACACCACCATTTCCAGAGAAGGCCTTCATGCCCCTGAAAAGTTAAAAAATGAACCGGGAGGTCTTAGCGGGAAGCCGTTAACAAAACGCTCAACAGAAGTGATCCGGTACCTTTCTGAAAAATCAGCTAAGGCTTTTCCGATCATTGGTGTCGGCGGTATCCATAGTGAAGCCGATGCAATGGAAAAACTGGCTGCAGGTGCCTCGCTTGTGCAGTTATACACCGGTTTTATCTATGAAGGCCCTGCTTTAATAAAACGCATCTGTAAAAAGTTAATTAGTTAAAAAGGGAAAATACTGACTCATTCTAGGTATCAGGTAATCGGTAAAGCTGGGAGGTATTAACAATTTCCCTACTCCTTACTATTCCACTATCACTCAACGATTACCCAAAAATTTGATATTTCTCGTCAGACCCGAAAATTTTGCACGCTTGACAGCCGATTTCTTGAAAACGCGCTGAAAAGTTTCTTCGGTAATTTCCTCCCAATCCTGCTTCGTCATCTCCAATAAGTCCGGATGGGGCTTAAAGGCCTCTTCTTGATGAGGTTCTGCAAAACGATTCCACGGGCAAACATCCTGACATACATCACATCCAAACATCCAATTATCCATCTTTCCAACAAAATCATCCGGGATCTCATTTTTAAGTTCTATCGTCAAATAAGAGATGCACTTGCTTCCATTTACAATCTGCGGCGCAACGATAGCCTCAGTTGGACAAGCGTCTATACAGCGAGTACAGGTTCCGCAATAATCCTTTGTAGCGGCGACGTCATAAGCAAGCGCTACATCAACTATCAATTCACATAAAAAAAAGAAAGAGCCTTGTTGTCTGTTGATTAAATTACTGTTTTTGCCAATCCAACCTAATCCCGACCGCTTGGCCCAGGCACGATCTAATACAGGTGCCGAATCGACGAAAGCTCTTCCACCCACTTCTCCGATTTCATCTTGCATCACGTGCAGAAGCGACTTGAGTTTTTCTTTGATGACCGTATGGTAGTCCATACCATAGGCATATCGGGATATTTTCGGTGAATCCTTATCTTTTTGTAAGTCAGCCGTGTAATAATTAAAACCTAATGAAATAATCGACTTGGCATCGTCAACTAAAAGACGTGGATCCAGCCGTTTGTCAAAATGGTTTTCCATATAGTGCATTTCTCCATGCATCTGCTCCTTTAACCATTTTTCTAAACGGGGCGCTTCCTCCTCTAAAAACTCGGCTTTAGCAATGCCACAGAAAACGAAACCTAAACGTTTCGCTTCTTCCTTGATCAATTTAGAGTATCTCTCCGCCGCCGTTAACATAATGCAAACTTAACTAAACTGGGCTTTATATCCAATGCTGTTCATCTCGACAACCCATTACCAGCCAAACATATCGCTTCCTTTGATTGTAGGAAGGTATCAGGTCTTCCATCAATTAGCAGTTTAATAATTTTTCATTAAATTCACCTAAAGAGAATGATTCAGCATATAGCACGGAGCAATCAGAAATGACCAATAACAAATAATAAAGCATGATCCATTGGTATAAAATCGACAAAGCATCGATGCCAGCATTAAATAGCATTACCAAGCTCAGCATTGCTGGGAAAACAATTTGTCTGGTCAATTACGACCAGGAGCTTTTTGCCGTGGCCTGGAAATGCCCACATGCCGGCGCGGATTTGAGTACAGGCTGGTGTGAAAACAAACAGTTAATATGTCCGTACCACCGCCATGCTTTTGATCTGTCAACCGGCCGCGGCGCAATAGGACAGGGCAATTATATTAATACCTATAGCTTGGAAAAAAGGGGAGACGACTGGTTTGTCGGAATGAAAAGCAGCTTTTTTAAACGGCTATTTCGAAAATAAACTACCGACAGAACATGCCGCCTGATTCTGGATAGAGAAGCGGACTTAAGTAGGCGATGTTAAGGTTAGCACCTCGAAGGATAAACCAAATGCCCATAACCAAAAACAGCACAGGAAGGAGACTCGCAAATCGCACCTTTAGGTGTCGCCCCATGAAGTAACGGCCAAAAGTAGTTGTTAAAAGCAATAATGGCATAGTTCCCAGTCCGAATAACGCCATGAAAAGGGCACCGTTTAAGGGAGATCCCGTGTTTAGCGCGGTGGCCAAGGCTAAATAAACCATTCCGCAAGGCAAGAAACCATTCAATATGCCTACCATAAAGTGGCCTCCGGGGCGTCGCAGCCAAAAACCCATTTTATTTAACAGCGGTTGAATGAAAGCATCTCCGTAAGAGCGGCGTCCAAAACCATAGCGCTGCATAAAATAGAAAAATGCCAGTAAAACCAAGATGCTCCCGCTGAGCAAACTTGCATATTGCTGCCATCCTTTTAGAGCGGCCCCTGCACCAAGCATCCCTAACAGAAAACCTAAAAAACTGTAACTCAAAATCCTGCCAGACTGATACAGCAATTGAGGACTCAAATGATGAAACCAAGAACCGCCTTCGATAGGCAATGCAAACATCAGCGGCCCGCACATCCCTACGCAGTGCACACTGGCTATCAATCCGATGAAAAAGGCAAGTACCATATATTCAGGGTGTTTACAGATTTATTTTAATTTAAATACAGATTTTCCTCCTGGAAATAAGATCTCGTATTACTTTCCCAACTTAACTTAATATGCCATAAGCCTTGCTTAAGGCGGCCGAGGGGAACTGTGTAGGACGACTGTAGGGTAGAAAACGGGATTTGTTGGTCTAATGACCTGTTGGAAGGTCTTAAGAATTCAATCGTCCCTTTATTGTTGACTTCGGCAAACGAAATCACCAAGCTGTCACCCAAAATGTCTAAACTCACTTTCCGCTGATAGCGAACAACGTTCTCTTTCTTTTCATAGGCTTGTTCATAGTTTAAACCCTTTTCGTAATAATCTGCCTCTTCCAAACTGTCTGTGTCTTTGCTTACCATGTAAATGCCGGTAGCTACAATGGATGACATGGCTAATGCCATCCCTATTACAATCTTCATTCCCCAGTTCATATGGTGTTATCTAAATTTACAGTCTACTCTTTCAGTTCGCCCCTCTTTGCTGAGCTACCGGAGGCGCCACGAAGTTCGTTTTCATTTTCTTTATCACCTTTCCTTCGGAGCCGATACAGAGCTTCACGCTGGTTTTGTAGGTGCCAACTTCTTTTTTCGGTATAATAAGGAATAGAGAAAATCGCAGCGTTTCGCCTGCAGCCAACATCTTTTTATCGCTCAACACTTGTACCTGAAAGCGTCTGTCTGCACTGCTGATCCCAAAAGGAATCTTCTTAGACGACTTGTTCGTAAGTTCCATATTATATAAATTGGTCACCGTCCCATCATCTCTGAAAATATAGCTGGTGCCGCTCGCTCTGAGTAAGGTTCCGTCCACAACACTTCTATTTAAGATCAAACCGCAAAAAATTCCGACGAGCACCAATAATACTACGCTGTACGCAATGGCTCGCACATTCTTCTTCCGTTCAGGGCCAAATTCGATTTCCTTTTGCGAATAGAACCCTATCAGTCCTTTCGGTCGGCGAACCTTCTCCATAACACCGTCACAGGCGTCCATACAGGCCGTGCAATTAATGCATTCCATCTGTATTCCGTTTCTGATATCTATTCCGGTAGGACAGACCTGAACACATAAGTTGCAGTCCACACAATCCCCCAGCGTTTTGTCCGCCTGCGCTTTTCGAATGCTACCGCGAGGCTCTCCACGCCTATAGTGATATGCGACAGAAATGCTTTGGTCGTCTAAAAGCACACCTTGCAATCGGCCGTAAGGACAAATAGTGGTGCATACTATTTCCCTCGCAAAGGCAAATACCGCATAAAAGACGAGCGTAAACAACATGATGGACACAAAACCGGCAAAATGACTTTGCACAGGATCAGTGATGATGCCTACAAGTGCATCAACGCCAATGATATAGCTTAAAAAAAGGTTCGCAATCAGAAAGGAAATCAAAAAGAAGACAGCATGCTTCGATACCTTTTTTATAAGTTTTTCCTTTGTCCAACTCCCCTTGTTCAGCCGTCGCTGTTGATTCGCATCACCCTCGATCCAGTACTCTATACGTCGGAAAATTAACTCCATAAAAATGGTTTGCGGACAAGCCCAACCGCACCAGATCCTACCATATACTACCGTAAATAGCACAATACAAACCATGGCAATCAGCATTCCAAACACGAAAATGTGCAGATCCTGCGGATAGAAAACCGAACCGAAGACAAAGAACTTGCGCTCAATAATTTTGAACATAAGCAATGGCTCTCCACCTATTTTAAGGAAGGGCGCCGATAGGAGCAATGCTAATAAAGTGTATCCGACGTATTGCCTATATGCGAAATAACTGCCCGACACTTTTTTGGCGTAGATCCACCGACGCTTTTCCTTTTGCGCATCAACCGATAAAGACGTGCTCTTCATGTGCTTTGCTTATTAACTTTCAATCATTAGTTCACCACGCTCGCCTCTGTATCGAGATCGCCCTGAGGCGCTTTAGCGTTTGGTGGCGTGGTACCTTGCAGCGACAAAATGTAATTGGCCACTTGAGCGATCTGTCCCGGCGACAATTGTTGTTCCCAGGCAATCATACCCTTATCCGGAACACCTCGTTTAATTGTCTTGAATACGGCTTTAATGCTACCGCCATGTAACCAGTAGGCATCCGTTAGGTTAGGTCCAATTCCGCCTTCGCCCAGCGCCCCATGGCAAGCAACGCAATTTTGATTAAATACAGCCTTGCCTTCCGCCAAGATTTCGGCACTATTGTCTATTTCTACCGTGTTTTCGTCTACATTATTGGCTTGACTGGCCAGGTATACTTGACGCTCCTTTTCCGCTACTAACATTTCCTGCTGATATTCGTCGTCCTGATTCAATCCCCAGCCAAAAACATGATATACGGAAAAGTAAACCAGACCAAAGACCATTGTTGCATAAAAAAGTCCCATAAACCACACTGGAGTGGGATTGTCCAATTCTTTAATACCGTCATAGGCATGGTCAATCAATAAGTCCTCTTCCTCTGCCAAGGGCCGCAGTCCCATTAGTTTGTTCCACCGCATTTTCAAGCGCTCACGTCGCTCCGCTTTTCTTGCCTTAGCGCTAGCGGCTTCGCTTAACTCGATCTCGGGCATGGTGACACGAATAAGGGTCTTAAACGCTTTGTGCAACACAACAGCTGCGACCAACACAAGCAAGGCTACTACCAAAAGGGTAATAATTAAGATATCCCGATGGATATTTCCGCTACCAAGGCTGTTTTCCACAGCTGCGACAGGATCTATCCGTAATAAAAAATTGTTCATACGATGCTGTTGTTTTTAGTCAGTTAATACCTTGTCTGGCTTCCTCTTCTTCCAATGGGAGCTGACTCATATAATCGCTATAAGGCTTGCGCATTCTAAAAAGCAACACAGCAACCAGAATAAAGAAGACAAGGAATATCCATAGGGAGATAATAAGGTACCACTCATTACCTCCTAAATCAGTTATTTGCTTAAACATATTTAAAAATCTATTTTTCAGCTACTTTTATATCGGTTCCTAACCGCTGGAGATAGGCCACGATGGCAATAATTTCTCGGTCACTCATTACATCAACCTGATTTTCTTTCAGGTCATCGGCGATCAACTTTGCCTGCTTAACCAAATCGGCGTTCGCTTGCTGTTCATACCCGTCAGGGTACGGAACGCCTAATTTACGCATGGCAATGATTTTACTGGAAGTACTAGTTGTATCCAATTCCTGACTGATCAACCAAGGATAAGGAGGCATAATACTACCGGGCGAAGTAATAGTAGGATCCATCAAATGATCATAATGCCACTTGTTTGGATATTTTTTGCCCACCCGATGCAGATCCGGCCCGGTACGTTTTGATCCCCAGAGAAAAGGGTGGTCGTATACGAATTCACCGGCTTTGCTGTATTCGCCATACCTGGCTGTTTCTGAACGGAAGGGACGGATGGTTTGCGAGTGGCAGTTTACACAGCCTTCCCGGATATAAATATCCCGCCCTTGAAGCTCCAGTGGCGTATAAGGTTTCACGCTGCTAATCGTGGGCACATTGGACGAGATCATAAAAGTTGGCATCATTTCCACCATACCGCCAATCAGTATAACGATCAGCGCAAGAACCATGAAAAGTGCTGGCTTTCTCTCTAATCTTCTATGTGTAGATTTCTCGTTGACGCGAAGAGGCGCTAAAGCCATCGCTTCAGCAGGTTCATTTGCGATCAACTTTCCTTTCCGCATCGTACGGACGAGGTTATATGTCATCAATAAAGCACCACTCAGGTACAGCGTACCACCAACGGCCCGTAACATATGCATCGGTAAAATTTGTAGGGTAGTGGCTAAGAAGCTTGGGTACTTCAAAACGCCTTCTGGAGTAAACTCTTTCCACATAAGCCCTTGCACCACGGCCGCCCAATACATCGGAATTGCGTAAAAAAGAATGCCAAGGGTACCTACCCAGAAGTGTACGCTCGCTAATTTTTTAGAGTATAACGTAGTTCCGTATATTCTCGGTATTGCCCAATATAAGATGGCGAAGGTCATAAAACCGTTCCAGCCCAATGCGCCAACATGCACGTGCGCAACAATCCAGTCGGTAAAGTGAGCAATGGCATTTACTTGCTTTAAAGAGAGCATAGGCCCTTCAAAAGTGGCCATACCATAAGCCGTTAAGGCGACGACCATAAACTTTAAGGTAGGTTCAGCACGCACTTTGTCCCACGCTCCGCGTAAAGTCAATAAGCCATTGATCATACCTCCCCAACTTGGTGCAATGAGCATAATGGAAAACACAACGCCTAATGACTGCGCCCAACCCGGCAAAGATGTGTATAACAAATGGTGCGGACCGGCCCATATATAGATAAAGATGAGCGACCAAAAATGTAATATACTAAGCTTATACGAGTAAACTGGCCGATTGGCCATCTTAGGCAGAAAGTAATACATCATGCCCAAATAGGGGGTTGTCAAAAAGAAAGCGACCGCGTTATGACCATACCACCATTGTACAAGAGCATCTTGTACACCCGCATATAAATAGTAACTTTTCCAGGCCGAAATGGGTAATTCAACGGAGTTTACAATATGAAGTACCGCAATCGTTACAAAGGTCGCAATATAAAACCAGATAGCCACATACATATGGCGCTCGCGTCTTTTGATGATGGTACCGAACATATTGATACCAAAAACCACCCAAATAAGGGTTATAGCGATGTCAATAGGCCATTCAAGCTCCGCATACTCGTGTGATGTGGTAAAACCCAGTGGCAGTGTAATGGCGGCGGCCAAAATAACGAGCTGCCAGCCCCAGAAGTGAATGCGACTCAGTAGGTCGCTATACATCCGCGCTTTGAGAAGCCGCTGCAACGAGTAGTAGACCCCCATAAAAATGCCATTACCTACGAAGGCGAAAATAACGGCATTGGTGTGTAAAGGCCGAATGCGTCCAAAGGTGGTAAAGGGACTGTTTAAATTCATGAACGGCCATACCAGTTGTACAGCTACCAGGAGGCCGACTGACATGCCGACAATTCCCCAGAAAATGGTTGCTATACCGAAATTCCTTACAATTTTGTTATCGTAATTAAATGTTTCAAGGTGCATAGTTTAGTATTTTTACAGCGGTAAAGGTACATCGGCTCCACTTCCTTACGAGTGACGCCGATTGGGCAAAAAGATGATTGTTGTCACTTATTTTCTTCGCCCAGGTTAACCTGACGATCAAGTTCTTTCTCCTCAGACGGGAAATCGTCTTCGAAAAGAACACGAATAGCAGGTGTATAGGTATCATCGTGCTGTCCGCTTTTATTGGCCCAAATAAAGGCGCCTAAAAACAGTAAAGCAATCAGCACGCTGCAACCGATCAGAAAAAATATGGCGCTCATTATAGATGATATTTATAAGCGTAAAGCCGGGTGGCCAGACTCGTGAAACTTATAATCGTAATTGTACTTAGCGGCATTAAGATAGCGGCAATCAAGGGAGATAAACTGCCCTGTGTCGCAAAGTACATACCCAATAAGTTATATAAAAGGGAAATCACAAAACTGCTGTATATAATACGCATCGCCCGCTTGGCAAAGCCAAAAAACCGAGGTAATTTTTCGAAGGATGCGCCGCTCATAATCGCATCACATGCGGGCGAAAAATTATTAACATCGTCACTTACCGCAATACCTAAATCCGCGCTTTTTAGAGCGCCTGCGTCATTCAAACCATCACCAATCATGGCCACTTTTTGACAGTTGTGCTGTAACTTTTCTACATAAGACAGTTTATCGGCGGGCAACTGATTAAAATTTAAATATTCTTTGTGAGGAAAAAGTAAGGATAAAGCCTTTGCATCCTTTTCACCATCTCCCGATAATAAATGCAGGCGATACCCATGGCTCAAGTTGGAAATCACCGATGCTAAGCCACTCCGCCACTTCTGTTCTACACAAAAAACACCTTTGGTTTCTCCGTCAATACGTACATAGGTACCGGCGACTTTAAATAGATCCTTATCCGTAGCAGCAAACGAACGGCTGCCAATTAAAATGTCTTTGCCTGCTATGGTAGCCTGAATTCCGCTTCCCGGCGTCTCAACGTAAGAGCTCATCGGTAGGATCCGGCAAGTTTCGCCGAACGCCTTTGCGATCTTCCGACTCTGCGGATGATTGGAATTACGGCATACAGAAAACACCATAGACGCTTCCATTGCCGTCAATTTTCCCTCAAAGTGAAAGCGGTCGTCGCTGAGTGTGCTGATTGTTCCAGTCTTATCGAACACGAGAGTATTAATCTCAGCCATCTTTTCTATAGCCAAGGTGTCCTTCATAAACAGACCATTTCTGTCAAAAACGCTAAGTACAGCCGAAAGCGTGAATGGAGAGCTCAGCGCCAATGCACAGGGGCAACCGATAATTAAAACGGCTGTAAAAGCCGACCAGGCCCGTTGTGCATCACCGGCGCTTCCCCAAAAGAATGCGCTTGCTAAGGCAATACTCAGAAGAATTGGTGTAAAATAACGGCTAATTTTATTGCTAAAAGATTGAAAAAAGACTTTCCTTTCCGCTTGTTCGGGAGCGTTCCATAGACTGGTTAAATAACTTTGTGATACTGGTTTTACTACCTCTAACTCAATAATCTGTTCGGTTTGCCGACCGCCGGCATAAATGATTTCACCGAGTACTTTCTCAACCGGAACCGACTCGCCCGTAACAAAACTAAAATCAATGCAAGCCTGACCCTTTAGTAAGATGGCATCGGCCGGAACGATCTCATTGTTCCGGATCAAAATGCGATCACCGACCTGTATGTTGGCAAGCGCGACCGTTTTTTCCTGCCCTTCATGAATTTTTGTAACCGCTACCGGAAAATAAGAGCGGTAATCCCGCTCAAAGGAAAGATGATGATAGGTCTTTTGCTGTACCCATCTGCCAACCAATAAAAAGAAGATTAATCCGCAGAGCGTGTCCGAAAAGCCAGCGCCAGTTCCATTTAGAATTTCCCAGGCGGAACGCACAAAAAGGATCAAAATTCCCAGCGCCAAAGGAACGTCTAAGTTTAGGCGACGCTGTTTTAAACTTTTTAAGCTAGAAACGAAATAATCGCTTCCGCTATAGAACATAACAGGTAAGGCAAATGTTAAATTGATCCAACCGAACAATTGAGCATAGTCTTTCTCAAAAGCGCCAATTCCAAAATATTCGGGAAAACTAATCATCATCGAGTTGCCGAAACAAAAGCCAGCGACGGCAATCTTCCGTACAAGATGGTTTTTTTGCTCCTCTACTTTGTCCTGTGTTGTGTCTTGCAAGCTGATCACAGGCGGATAGCCAATTGAAGCCAATAATTCCACTAATTGTTTCAAACTTAACTGCTGGTGATAAAAAGTAACACGGACTTCCTTGCGTAAAAAATCAGTTCGGGAACTGGCAACTCCTGCATGAAGCTTGTGGAGACTCTCCAACAACCAGATGCAAGAACTGCAATGGATACCTGGTATATAAAGTGTTACAATACTCATTCGCTCATCCTGAAAATCCAGCAGGCTTTTGGAAATGTTTTCTTCTTCTAAATAGAAGTAGCGGTTGGCTTCTTCCTTTACGGAGCTACCGGGGTGCGCATTGTATTGATAATAACGCGACAATTGGTGCTCATTTAATAGCAAGTAAACACTTTTGCATCCAAGACAACAAAAGCGATGGTTATCCACTTCATAAGTTTGGTGTTTAACCTCGTCACCGCAGTGAAAACAAGTTTGCTCTTTTTGTACCGTTTCCAACTTATCCATGGCTATACTGCTTTACTAAATAAGGGTCTATCTACTTCGTTGGCGTGGTACCGTTCATCAAATGCCATACAGATGATGCGTAAAAAAGACCTCCCAAGTGCTGTTACCCTGAGCCGATGAGGCTCAAGTAAAACGAAGCCGTCGGCTATCAAAGGCTCCAATCTTTTCAACACTTCAGTTGGAAGCTGAAATTCCGAGAGAGGAAGCTTTCCATCGCACATAATGTGGAGAATCTGTTTCTTCACGTCTATATCGCTGGCGGTTTGTATATGCCCTTTGAAAAGTGGAAACTCGCCTTTACTTAGCAGTGCACGATATTCCTCCACGCTTTTAACGTTCTGTGCATACGCCGCTCCAGCATCGCTGATGGACGAAACGCCCAGCCCTAAAAGCAAGGAGGGTTTGATATCCGTATAACCCATAAAATTCCGGTGGAGCTTTCCCTCCGTTGCCGCCAGTGCTAAACTGTCTGTCGGAAAAGCGAAGTGATCCATGCCAATGTCAAGGTAACCCGCGTTGATGATCATCTCCTTTCCGGCATAGTAAAATGCTAACTTAGCTTCGTCCGAAGGCAGATCGTTTTCGGTATACAAACGCTGTCCGGGTTTGATCCATGGAACATGCGCATAGCTGTAAAAGGCAATTCGGTCGGGGTGCATGGCAATCGCCTGTTGGATGGTATCCCGTATGCCCCCCAACGTCTGTTTAGGCAGGCCATAGATCAAGTCGAAATTGATGGAAGTATAACCGATATGCCGCGCCTCCTGCATAACACGGATCACGTCATCCGGACTTTGTTTACGGTTAATAATACGTTGTACCTCTGAATCAAAATCCTGTATACCTAAGCTTAAACGCCGAAATCCTAAAGCGAACAATACTTCCAGATGCTCACGCGTGGTGTTTGCAGGATGCGCCTCAAAAGAAAAAGTTGTATCCTCGCCAACAGACGCTTCTTGTAAAATTGATTTAATTAGATAATCGAGGTTTTCCGGACTAAAAAAAGTGGGCGTACCTCCGCCCAGATGGAGGTCCACTATTTTTGGTTTTATATTCAATTTTTCCAAATATAGGCGCCACTCGCTAATTACAGATTCAATATAAGGAAGTTCCACACGATGATTCTTGGTAATCCGCGTGTTGCAGCCACAATAGGTGCATAACCGTTCGCAATAGGGTAGGTGTATATACAGACTTACTTCGCCGGCCGACTCCAGTGCAGCGCTTTGAACCGCCGAAATCCAGGCTCCCGTTGTCCAGCTCGCCGTATCCCAATGCGGAACGGTCGGATAGCTGGTGTAACGTGGCGCGGCAATATTGTATTTTTTAATATAATCGATTAACTGCTTTTCCATGCCATCAGGTTAAACTTTGCTTGAACTATTGTTTTTTACGTTATTACAATCGTAACAACAGCAGGAATGGCCCACGCAACGCCCAGCTTCCCATAGGTCTAAATTGCGGATAGTTTGTTTAGCGGTATTTTCTATCGATTGGTCGTCACTGGCGTTGTTGGCTACTTTAATACCCAGTTGTGCAGCGCTTTGCAGATCTATATGGGTGGTAGTCTTCGATCGCGTAACGATATATCTAACGCCCATTTGTTTAAGAGAACGAAGCAACGCTTGGTCTACAATATCCCTTCCGGATACGATAATAACGGTTTTCCCACCACAATATGACAGGGTAGAAGCATTAAGCTCGTTTGAGATAAGCGTCAAGTCGTGCGTTTTCGCGTTGGATCTGACAAGGTGCTCTTTTTCATTTACATTTATGCTGTAAGCGATGGCCTTCATAGTGTTGGTTTGTGTTAATAGTATTCCTTTTAGCTTCGTACAAAACTAAAAGGAACCAACTTGTAAAGAGATGAAACGCATCATATAAAAAAGTAATACTCATTACTTTTTTATATGATGCGTTTCTGTTTACAGCATAAGCCTGTGTCAGCCTAGCAATGAAAAGAAATAGTTTAGGCTTATTGTTTGATATTACTTAGCTTTTGAATAGAGTGAACCCGGATAGCGTTCCCTTCTTTCGACAGTAATTGCTCGTCTTTAAAATCCGCCAAGGTTCTACTGATCGTTTCGTTAGCCGTACCGGCCATGGCAGCCAGGTCGTCTCTTGAAATGCGAATCAAGCATTCATCGGCATCGCGGTCTTCCAAAAATTTTCTTGCAACAACTACCAGCGCATCAGCAACACGCTTTCGCACGGAATGATAGGCCAAGCGTAATAATTGCTCGTCTTTCCCTCTGATGTTTTCAGAAAGGAGACCGATAAACTTTTGAGCGATCGTAGGATTTTGATACAACAGTTCAAAAAATACCTCTTTATTAATTAAGGATATCTCACTGTCTTCGATCGTTTCAGTATTATCGGAATGTTTTTCATGGCTCAGAAGGGCTTCGTATCCGAAATAATCACCGGCAGTAAAGATATTGGTAGACAATTCCCGGCCGTCGTGGTAAAAGAGGTAACTTCTAACTTTCCCTGATTTAACCTGATAGATGTACAAGGGATTGTCGCCCTCTTCGTAAACGCTTTGTTTCTTTTTATAGCTCTTTGCCCTGCCTTTAAGGTGTAAATCATTAAGCAGCTTGTTTTGATCTTCCTCGCTCATTGCGTAGGAGCTTCGCTTATGGCCGGTAAGGTCTCTTTTTCTTAGTCGGGTTTCAATGGCATTGAGCAATTCTACGTCATCAAAAGGCTTTGTAAGGTAATCATCGGCGCCCATCTCCATCGCCTTGCGCATATCGGCACGCTCGGCCTTTGCCGTCAGGAAAATAAAGGGGATGTCGGCCGTTTCTTTGTGCTTTCCCAGCAAAAACAGAACGCCATAACCGTCTAAATTAGGCATCATAATATCGCAGAGAATAATGTCAGGTTTCGATTTAAGCGCTAAATCAACACCCGATCTTCCTTCAGGTGCAGTGAAGACATTGTATCCCGCGAGCGTTAATATCTCGGCGGTACTTTCTCTAATATCATCGTTGTCTTCAACAATTAATACTGTTTTCATTCTAGAGTAATTTGTTTTTTTAATACCTTATGAAACCAAACCTGCATTTTTATCCCCTTGTGCATTAGCCGCACTCAGTCAAATCAGCTATTAAAGGTGAGCGTAAAGGTTGTTCCTTTATTGATCTCACTGACACAAGTTACTTCGCCCCCCATCAAATGGGCATAGCGCTTCACAATATTCAAACCTAAGCCGGTTCCCGGTATATTTCCCGTATTATTAGCCCGGAAAAAGGGCTCAAATAAACTTTTCTGTTCATCGTCGGGGATGCCAATCCCATTATCTTTAACGGTGATGATACAGCGATCCTTTTGTATTTCGCTATTAAATTCGATGAAAGTATTTTCTCCCGAGTACTTAATAGCGTTAGAAATCAGATTAATAATACTGTTTTTTAAGAGATTTGGATCAATTCGGCAGGTACCGATTTCCCCGGTATGTTGATAAACAATATGCTGATTTTGCTTTGCCAAAAGCTGCATCTCCTCAATAATTTCCTCTGCCAGTTTGACAATGTTGACCTCCTCCGGAACAGCAGTCACTTTCCCGGCTTCTAAACGCTCTAACGAGAGGAAGTCGTTCAAAATAGTCGTAAGCAGCTGAACGGATCCTTTAATTTTGTTGGTATGTTTCGTAATATTATCAAAATCGCGTTTATCAAGGTACTTTTCAATTAAAGAGGCAGAAAGCTGTACGGAGCTCAAGGGCGTTCTAAATTCGTGCGATGCCATTGAAACGAATCGGGACTTCATCTGATTCAGATCTTTTTCTTTTTCCAAAGACAGGCTGACATCCGCCTTGGCCTCCTCCAGCTCGCTAATGAGTTTAATTAAGTCTTTTGTCCGCTCGGTAACCTTCTTCTCCAACTGCGCGGTATACTCTTTCAGTTTTTCCTCGGCCTCTTTCTGTCTGGAAAGATCATGAATGAACCCCGTAAAAATCTTCCTATCCCTATAGCTGACCTCGCTCACCGCTAACCGAAAAGGGAATGTCGACCCGTCTTTCCGCTTACCTCGGACCTCCCGACCTATGCCAATGATATGCCTAACGCCCGTTGTCAGGTAGTTGTGAATGTAGGAATCATGCCGGGTGCGGTCGGGTTCAGGCATCAATACAGAAACGTTATTTCCGATGATTTCTCTTTCATGCTCATATCCAAACAAAGACAGCGCCGCCGGATTAATGGATTCGACAACTCCTTTATTGTCGATCGTAATAATACCGTCGATAGCGTTATGAATAATCGCTTGAAGTAGCTTTGCCGTTTCCATATAAAGACCTTAGGTTTCCAATATAAGTACTTTTGCTTAAACAAAAAAGGCTGTCTAAAAAGTCGTTTCTGAGCCGATCGAAATGGCGTCAACGCTTTTTAGGCAGCCTCCTATGAATTTCAGTGAGTAAGCTTATTTTTTGTTCTTGTTCGCCTGTTGTTGCTGACGCATATAATCCTCCATCCGTTTTTGGAAGGTAGACTTTTTACTCGTTTCCGGCTTCTTTTTATTAGCCTGAATCATGGCGTGGATCTTTTCATCGTTAATCGATTGTCTGATGAAGAACTGGATGACAAAAGTGAAACACGTTGACAAGAAATAATAGTAGTTCAGACCAGCGGGATAGCTATTTAAGACAAAGAAAAAGATCAAAGGCATAAAATAACCAATATACTTCATTTGTCCGGTAGCACCTGATACCATGTTGTTGTACCAAGTAGACACCAGCGTGGCGCAGGTCATCAATATACACATCAAACTAATGTGATTGATGTTAATAAGCGGTATCGTCGGGAAGCTGATGATCGAATCGTAGGTGGAAAGGTCCTTCATCCATAAAAAGCTTTCACCTCTCAACTCAAACAAGTTGGGGAAGAAAAAGAAGAAAGCAATCATGAAAGGCATCTGTAAGAGCATCGGGATACAACCACCCATGGGATTCACACCGGCTTGTTTGTACAGCTTGAGGTATTCCTGTTGCAATAGGGTTTGATTATCTTCTCCTACCTTGGCTTTGATTTCGTCCATCTCCGGCTTGAGCACCCGCATTTTAGCCATTGAAACGTAAGACTTGTAAGTGAGCGGAGATAACACAAGTTTTAACAAAACCGTCAATACCAATATAATAAGCCCGTAATTCCAATTAAAACCTTCCAACAAGTTAAATACGGGTAAGGTTATAAAGCGGTTGATCCATTTCATCGGTCCCCATCCCATATTGATCTGCTTTTCTAAATCGTGCCCTTGATCCTTCAGAATACTGAATTTATTCGGCCCGAAATAGAAAGACATCGGATAAGTATTCATATCCTGCCTGTTAAAATCGAGATCCATGTTTGCAGCGAAAGACTTTACAATTTCATCGCTGTTAACGGTCGTAACCTTTAGAGAACCGCTACCGAAGCCTTTTTCTGCAATCAATACATTCGAAAAATAATGCTGCTTAAAGGATATCCAATCGGTCTTTCCTAGCTCTTTGGTTTCATCTTTTGTGGTACTTAATTCTTCGACATCACCTTCAAACTCCTTGAAATAAGCCGTAGAACGATTCCGCTCATCCTTCATATCCTTCTCTTTTTGCGGAAGGTCGGCTTGCCAATTTAAAACCAGCTTCGATTCAGCAGGCGCTACAACGTCTTGCATTCCTTTTGTTACGACTGTAAACCCGAGTCGATAACTATTTCCCTGCAAGCTATAGATGTAGTCAATATATTTGCCTTCAGCATATACCAAACGCATCACTAAAGAAGCAGAATCCGTGTTCTTTACAATAAGCGACTGTTTTGTCTGCGGCGTAAAGTAAAAATCGTTCGTGTTGATATTGACACCCCCAGTAGAAAACTGCAAGCCAAAACGATTTTTTTCACCGCTGAATAATACCAACGGTTTACCTAAATAGTCTTTCTCACCTTTTACCTCAACGGATTTAACGCGCCCACCTTTCGTACTGATATTGGCTTTGATAAATTCGTTTTCAAGCGTAATAATATCTTCAGTTCCGACTTTCGCTCCACCAAACGGTCCGGCCATTTGGGTCGAGTCGACAGTGGAAGCTTCCACGCCTTGTTGAGCGGCAAATAAGCTGTCCGTGCTTTTCGCTTCCGGCGATTTTCCGCGCGCTATGGAATCCTGTAGCTGCTGTTCTCTTTTAATCTCCTCTTCCGAGGGTTTCATAAAAAATACCGAACCTGCCAAGATGATCATAATCAGGAACAGGCCAGTAAAGGTATTTCTATCCATCTTTTAATATTACTGAATCAGTCTAAAATATATTTATTTGAACTTTGACTATTTTTTACTTCCAATTGTTACCTTTTTCCGGCTTTTATTAAAGAAGCGGCCACAAAGTTAACAAAAAGTGGATGAGGATTTGCCACCGTCGATTTTAATTCCGGGTGAAATTGTCCACCCACAAAAAACGGGTGATCTTTTAGCTCGATAATTTCCACTAAATTATTATCCGGATTGATCCCGGAAGCCACCATTCCCGCTTCTTCATATTGCTTTAAATAGTCGTTATTAAATTCGTAACGATGTCTATGACGCTCGCTGATACGCTGTTTTCCATAAATCGAAGCAGCTCGCGTTCCCTTCTTAAGTTCACAAGGATAAGCTCCTAGGCGCATCGTACCGCCCATATTGGTGATGTTCTTCTGATCTTCCATCAGGTTAATCACCGGATGCTTTGTTTTCTTATCCATTTCATAGCTGTTCGCGTCTTTTAAACCCAATACGTTTCTCGCAAATTCGATCACTGCTACCTGCATACCCAAGCAGATACCGAAAAATGGAATATTATGCTCACGCACATACTTAATAGCTGCGATCTTGCCTTCTAAGCCGCGCTCTCCGAAACCAGGGGCGACGAGCACACCGTCCAGCCCTTTTAATTTTTCTTCAACGTTCTCGTCGTTGATGCTTTCAGCAGCAATACTACGTACTGAAACCTTACATTCGTTTTGGGCGCCGGCATGAATAAAGGATTCATTAATTGATTTATAAGCATCTGGAAGCTCTACATATTTCCCTACCAGACCTATTTTAACTTCGGCTGTCGGGTTTTTCACCCTGCCCAGGAAGGCCTTCCAATTCTCTAAATCCGGCTCGTTTTTGTTGGAAAGTTTAAGCTTAGCCAATACGGTTTTATCGAGTTGCTCCTTTAACATTAAAAGGGGCACGTCGTAGATCGATGAAGCATCAGCTGATTCAATGACAGCATTGATATTCACATTGCAAAACAGTGCTATCTTTTTGCGAATATCATGGCCAATGCGGTGTTCGGTACGACAAACCAAAATATCTGGCTGTATACCGTACTCCAGCAACATTTTAACCGAGTGTTGTGTGGGCTTTGTTTTCAACTCGCCTGCAGCAGCAAGGTAGGGCACAAGGGTAAGGTGAATAACCAATGAATCATTGCTGCCCAGCTCCCAACGTAGTTGTCTTACCGCTTCAATAAATGGCAACGATTCGATGTCGCCTACGGTACCACCCAATTCCGTAATAACGATATCGTATTCGCCACTTTCACCCAACAAACGCATCCTTCGTTTAATTTCGTCGGTGATATGGGGTACCACCTGAACGGTTTTTCCTAGATAGTCGCCAGCCCGTTCGCGCTCAATCACATGTTGGTAAATTCGACCGGTTGTCACGTTGTTGGCTTGTGAGGTCGGCGTATTCAAAAATCGCTCATAGTGCCCCAAATCGAGGTCGGTTTCAGCACCGTCTTCCGTTACATAGCATTCGCCGTGTTCATAGGGGTTCAGTGTGCCGGGATCTATGTTGATATACGGATCAAACTTCTGGATAGTAACCCGGTATCCTCTCGCCTGAAGTAGTTTGGCAAGTGAAGCTGAAATAATTCCTTTACCTAAAGATGAAGTAACACCGCCCGTGACAAAGATGTATTTGGTCATGATATAAAAAATGGAAAATTATTGCTGTTTATTATGTAATGTTATGACAGCATGTTCTTGTACGGGGTACAAAAGTAGAATTTTTTTTGGTCTTTTTTGTCATCTATTAATTAATTATTGGCAAATGCAGGTAAGTGCTTGAATGCATCCTGCCTTACACCTTATAGCTCATGCCTATAATACCAAATAATATTACTATTTTTACGGTCATAATCAAAACAATACATTTTGGATTTTAAAGAATTTAATTTTGATGATAGGCTTTTAGAAGGACTCATGAGTATGGGCTTTAAAACACCAACGCCCATACAAGAGCAATCCATACCGATCATCGCAAAGAAACATGACCTCATCGCTTGTGCACAAACCGGCACAGGTAAAACAGCATCCTACCTCTTACCATTAATGGATGCGATTTGTAAAAACGACGACAGACCTTCAATAAGCGCCTTAATACTCGCTCCAACAAGAGAACTGGCCTTACAAATTGATCAACAGATTCAGGGTTTAGCCTATTTTACCGGAATCACTTCGATTGCAGTGTATGGGGGAGGAGACGGCATAGGGTATGAGCAGCAAAGGCGTTCATTGAGGGAAGGCGTGGACATCGTCATCGCTACGCCGGGGCGACTCATCGCCCACATGTCTTCGGGTACAGTAAGGTTGGAAAAAATCAATTGCCTGATCCTGGACGAAGCGGACCGTATGCTCGACATGGGTTTTAAGGATGACATATTACGGATTGTGCGACAGCTGCCGGAGCAGAAACAAACCTTGCTTTTCTCCGCAACCATGCCTCAAAAGATACGCGTGTTTGCCAAAGCGCTATTGAAGAATCCGCAGCAAGTAAATATTGCCATTTCCCAACCTGCCGAAAAGATTAAACAACAGTATTATAGAGCCTTCGATGAACAAAAAGTAAGCTTGCTCAAACACATTCTGGAGGCTGACAGCTTTAACAGCATCATCATTTTCTGTGGCACCAAAGACCATGTTAAATTGTTGGAAAAGGAGTTGTTTAAAAGCGCGCTGAAAGTAAAAGCTTTCCATTCAGACCTTCAACAGGACGAGCGTGAACAAATTCTACTCGACTTCAAAAACCGTAAGTTGAATATATTAGTTGGTACGGATGTGCTTTCGAGAGGGATCGATATAGAGGGGATCGATTTAGTTGTCAATTACGACGTACCTTCTGATCCCGAAGATTATATCCACCGTATCGGCCGAACAGCACGAGCGGAACGCACCGGTACAGCGATCACTTTTGTTAATAACCGCGATTTTAGAAAGCTCGAGGCAATAGAAAAAATGATGGATCGCACAGTGGAAGAGGTCCAGCTCCCGGAGTTTCTTGGCGAAGGCCCGCAGATCATTCCCTTGCAAAATAAAAAAAGAAAGAAACGTTCGAACTTTAAAAAGGGAAACGATAAATTTCGAAACAAGCGCACAGCAGCGACGGGCGACAATAAAGATTCGAAAGCGTCTTAGCATGACATCTTAAATTTTGTATGTCAAAAAGATTAGTTAAAAAAATACACTTTGGAATCTATGTTTTTTGGGTGATCTTTTTTTTCACTTTATTTTATCCTGTTTTATGGCTAGCTGCTAAAGACCCGCAAAAGAACTTTTCCCTCATGGCACGCATTCGCAGAGGCATTGCCAAATTGAGCACGTTTTGCAGCGGGTTCTATTTCAGTATAAAAACACCGGGTAGTATCGACTGGAGCCGCCCGTACATCATTTGCGCAAATCATACGTCCATCTTAGATATATCTGCACTGGCCATTCTGTGTAAACAGGAGATTATCTTTATGGGAAAAATCGAACTTTTGGCGAACCCTATCACCCGCATGTTTTTTAAAACGATTGACATTGCTGTCGATCGGAATAGTAAAATATCTTCGTATAAAGCCTTTAAGGCGGCACAGCAAAAGCTGGGAGAGGGGCGAAGCATTGTAATTTTCCCGGAAGGAAAAATAGAAGACACTTTTCCTCCGGTTTTGCAAGCCTTCAAAAACGGTGCCTTTAAATTGGCGATAGCGAATCAGGCGCCGATACTTCCGGTAGTTATTCATGAGCTATGGAGGCTTTTATGGGACGGTGGTATGAACGGCAGCCAGCCTGGCCGTTGCTTTATAGAAGTACTGGAACCGATAGAAACGCGGACGCTCGGACTCGGAGAGGCAGATCTCCTACGGGATCATGTCCGTTCACTATTTGACAAGCATTTAAATTCCGACGTAGGTGTAACAAATTAGCCTTTCTGAAGTCTCATTGCTATATCACTAACTTTATGTCACTAGCGCTTATAGATATCAAAGAGATAGGAAGAAAATACGTCATCGGAGCCGAGACCATCCACGCTTTAAAATCGGTCACGCTGCAGATTAATAAAGGCGAATTCGTCGCACTTATGGGTCCGTCGGGCTCTGGAAAGTCTACCTTGATGAACATCTTAGGCTGTTTAGACACGCCCACTAGAGGGGAGTATATTCTAAACGGCACAAAAGTAAGCGACATGACAGACGATGAACTCGCAGAAGTCCGCAACAAGGAAATAGGATTTGTTTTCCAAACATTCAACCTGTTGCCTCGTTCTACCTCTTTAGATAATGTCGCACTGCCTTTGATTTACGCAGGCTTGAGTAAAGCCGAAAGAAACGAAAAAGCACAGAAGGCGCTGGAAAGCGTAAATCTCGGCAATCGTGTGGATCACAAGCCAAATGAGTTATCGGGCGGACAACGGCAACGTGTGGCGATCGCCCGTGCATTGATAAATGACCCTTCCATTATTTTGGCAGATGAGCCCACAGGGAACCTTGATACTAAAACTTCCGTTGAAATTATGGGTCTGCTGGAAGAAATCCATTCTAAAGGCAACACCATCGTTTTAGTAACGCACGAAGAAGATATCGCACAACATGCACATCGAATCGTTCGTATGAGAGACGGCCTGATTGAAGACGATTATCCAAATCCCGAAATTAAAAGCGTTTCTCCGCGTTTAGCAGCATTAAGGGAAAAGGGCTCCGACTTCGAAGGGATCTAACCCATTGTTTACTTAATAGTATTTGTTACATCTCTGAATAGCAAGGTTCAGCGACTAATATATCGTCGTTAAATACTAACTTAACCAACGTAACGGTGAAAATTTATACGAAAACTGGAGATACTGGCCTTACCTCCTTAATTGGCGGTAGCAGAGTACCAAAATATCACTTAAGGGTAGAATGTTATGGTACCATAGATGAATTAAATTCATACATTGGTTTAATTGGAAGCTATGAAATAAGTAAAGAGCTGAAGGGTGAACTCTTAGAAATCCAAAACATGCTTTTTGCGATCGGGGCCTTATTGGCGGCAGATCCGGAAAAGTCAAAAATGAAGCTCTATACGATTGCCACCGATGACGTTAAGATGCTCGAGCGCGCTATTGACCGAATGGACCACGCGCTGAAGCCCTTGAAAAATTTCATCTTACCCGGAGGGAACACCATTGTCTCTCATGCGCACATAGCGCGCTGTGTCTGTCGAAGGGCAGAACGGGCGGTGGTGCAGCTAGCTGCTTCTTCAGAAGTAGCCGGAAACATTGTTATCTATCTCAACCGTCTTAGTGATTATCTTTTTATATTGGCCAGAAAACTTGCAAAAGACACCGGTATACAAGAGGTAATTTGGAATCCGCGATAGCGCACTCGTACGGTAAACTAGTATTTCAGGCCCTTTAGCAGTTGCTCATCTCCAGGCGCTGGCTCCCAATGAGATTTAGGTTCAAAGTAGCGCCACAGATGCGCGGATATTTTTCGCGCTAATTGCCAGGCACTGTTATCTTCCTCCCATCCTTGGTCTTTTAGGTTTTTTGTAGCTACGTAAAAGACGTAATCACCGTGCGGCGCATTTACCATTACCAATTCTGATCGTGAATCATTAACCATGCCCTGCTTGGAGGCGCATTGTACATAAGGCGGAATTTGAGATAAAGCGTATTCGTCATAATAAATATTGGTCATGAGTCGGTACATACGTTCAGACGCAGCCCGATTCACCGCTTCTCCCTGCCTGATTTTTACAAGCAGCTGTGCCATTTCTCTCGGCGTAGTTTGGCCCCATCCATATTTTTTCCAATCGTTTTCTCTACCGGCAGTACGCGAATTCACTCGGGTGAATTGCAAACCATAACGCTCCATTACCTTGTTGATAGCTGATCCGCCGCCTGCCAGGGCTTGATTCCACAATGAGGTCGTGTTATCGCTATAACTGATCATGAGGGCTGCCAAAACACTCAGGTCAGTTTGTGTACTATCTTTGAAGAACTGCATCAGTCCGGAACCGCCATACTTCAAAGAATCGCGATATGTCAAAGGCTGATGATAAAATAGCTCTTTCTTTTCAATCTTGTCAAATAGCCCAACCAATATTGGTACCTTCACGATGCTCGCCGTAGGAAAAAGTGTGTCGGCATTTATGGAGGCCTCTTTCCGTTTTCCGAGATGATATACATAGATGCCCACTGTCCCCTCAAAGTCTTTCGTCAGCAGCGCCAGCTCTTTCTGAAGTTTACCATCAACACGAATCTTTTGCGCTTTTAACGTAGGGCTTATAAAAAGCAATAATAGTAAAGGCCAGATCAAATAGTGCTTATCCATTCGATTTAAAATTTTGCTTCAGGTGATTTACTTTTTGTAAATCTTTCGGTTCATCAATAGCCAAAGTCTCAACAACCGTTTCGGCCGTTTTTATGCGATAACCATTTTCGATCCAACGAAGTTGCTCCAGCGATTCGGCTTTTTCTAAAGGCGAAACGGGAAGTCCGGTTAACGCCTTCAATATTTCACTGCGATAACCATAAATACCTATGTGCTTATAGAATTTATGGTGTTCCAGCCACTTTTCCGAAGGAATGCCTCTTAAAAAAGGCAATGTTGCCCTGCTAAAATAAATGGCTTCCCGATAGGTGTTTAATAACACCTTGGGGGTATTATTATTGAAAAGCTCTTCGTTGTCCTTGATTTCCTTT
The DNA here is from genome assembly GCF_004368405.1 of Olivibacter sp. XZL3. Taxonomy (GTDB): domain Bacteria; phylum Bacteroidota; class Bacteroidia; order Sphingobacteriales; family Sphingobacteriaceae; genus Olivibacter. Next base: position 213,885 of record NZ_SBJH01000008.1, on the reverse strand, counting down.
ATCAGTGTTGCGATCTGCGTATCCGCTTCCTGAAAACAGCTTGCCAACAAATCGATTTGAGAAGGATCTATATAGGGCTCATCGCCTTGTATATTGATCGCAATATCGAAAGCGCTTTCTTTTGATACGACCTCAGCGCAACGGTCGGTACCACTTTGATGGTTGCTTGCAGTTAATACCACATTGCCGCCGAATTCCTTCACATGATTGGCAATCCGGTCATCATCTGTAGCCACAACGACATAATTGAGTAAGGCAGCCTTCAGCGCTTGCTCGTACACCCTTTGAATCATACTTTTGCCGTTGATGTCGACCAACGGTTTGCCGGGAAAACGTGTGGAAGCATAACGGGCTGGAATAATACCAATAATGTTCATGCTTGATTGTTATTTGTTGTTCGTTGTTGGTTGTTTGTCGGCATACGGCTGTTTTATATCAGTTTGCGGGTCATTAGCCTCTGTAACCTAATGCTTAGACCTATAGCCTCATGCCCTCATTAAAGCTCTTTTAGAACAATCCGTTCAAATTCTTTTCAATCTCTTGTATAACGAAACCCAGGTCTTCCGGATTGTTTGCAAAATCCAGTTTATCTTTGTCTAGAATGAGCAACTTGCCCTCTTGGTAGCCGCTTATCCATTTCTGGTATTTATCATTCAGTTTCGAAAGATAATCAAGGCGGATGCCGGCCTCGTAATCACGACCCCTCAGCTGTATATTATCCACTAAAGTAGGTACCGAAGCCTTTAAATAGATCAATAAATCCGGCGCTTTTATAAAGGAAACGATGCTCTCAAATATATTACTGTAGTTCTGGAAATCGCGTGTCGTCATTAAACCCATATCATGTAGGTTTTCGGCAAAAATATAGGCGTCTTCGTAGATTGTACGGTCTTGTATAATATTGACGTTTCTTTTTTGCAATTCAACTATATGGCGAAAACGACTATTAAGAAAAAATATTTGGAGGTTGAAAGACCAGCGCTTCATATCGCCGTAAAAATCTTCGAGATAAGGGTTATCCTCAACTTCTTCAAATTGTGGCTCCCAACCCAAATGTTTGGCTAATAAGCCAGTTAGGGTTGTCTTGCCTGCGCCTATATTTCCTACAATAGCTATATGCATGTATTTAGTATTAAGTTATAAGTGTTAAGACTATTAGAGTAACGAGTGGTTAGTGATCGGTAACGAGTGATCAGTAATCCGTGATCCGTGATCCGTAATGCGTCCCGATGGCGTCTTACTACTTGTGTATACCCTTAAAACTTTTTAAATCCTATTATTTCCCTCACATCGGTGATCGTCTTCCTTGCACTTTCTCTCGCTTTTTCAGCGCCCATCTTTACCACCTTCTGGATGTACTGTTTATCCGCTGCGATCTCTTCAATCCGCGAGCGCACCGGTTCGGTTGCTATTACCATATCTTCAGCTAATTGCTTTTTGAAGTCGCCGTAACGGATTTGGCATTTATTATAAAGTTCGTCGAAATGGGCAAGTGTATCTGCAGAAGATACCACCTTCATTAAATCAAACAAATTCTGTATCTCTACCGGCTTCAACTGGTTCTCTTGCGTAGGGCCGCTATCCGTCACCGCACGCATTACCTTTTTACGAATAGCCTCTGGCTTATCAGAAAGGTAAATACAATTGGCATCACCTTCCGACTTACCCATTTTTCCTTTGCCGTCCAAACCGGGTATTTTAACTAAATTATCACCATAGGTGAACGCGTGAGCCTCCGGAAAATAATCATGTTTATACATCCGGTTAAAGCGATTTCCAAAAGTGCGTGTCATTTCAAGATGCTGCTCTTGATCTTTCCCAACCGGCACCTTGGTAGCCTTGTGCAAGAGGATATCCGCAGCCATCAATACGGGGTAAGTCAGCAGTCCGGCATTCACATTATCTGGATTGGCCCGCACCTTATCTTTAAAAGAGGTGGCTCGTTCCAATTCGCCCAAATAGGCATTCATATTTAGATAGAGATATAGTTCGATAACTTCCGTCACATCCGATTGAACGTAAATGGTCGCCTTCTCTGGATCGATACCCGCCGCTAAATATTCAACCACAACATGTTTTACATTTTCATGCAGATTCTCCGGGGTAGGATGGGTTGTTAATGAATGTAAGTCGGCAATAAAGAAGTAGCAGTTATACTCATTCTGCATCTTGACAAAGTTCTTAATTGCTCCATAGTAATTTCCTAAGTGTAATTTTCCGGTGCTCCGGATTCCACTGACAACTGTTTCCATATAGGGGCGAAAATAAAGAATTCTTCCTATATTTCATCTAATAAAAGCAAAGTCAGCACCGCCATGTAGGCCGGCCTTCACAGCCTTCCCCTTATAAAATTGGCCTACGGCTAGGGGAGATGCCAAACGCAATTTGTTTGTAAAGACAATCTATTTACATCCTTTCTGCTAATTCGAAGAGAAGAAGGTCGTTTTTTTTATTAATTTTGGCCTACTTTATTTGCTCATCCCTTATGACTCCGCAGGAACTTAAAGCGTATTTTGATAGCAATCCACCGCCGTTTGAAATAGAATGGAAGCCTTGGGCCAAGATTATCAATACAAAGAAATTTTTAGAGGCTTGCTATACGGCAATCAGTGTTTACAAAGGAAATTATCAAAATTGCCCCGACTACTGGCATTTGCTGGAATTCTATCGGGATATTATCGGGTCTAAATCCGATAACGTTTGATATCTGGTTAATAGCCGATATGAGTAACGGTCCGCTTTATGTTAAACTTCGATGACGCGTTATGAATGCAAGCGAAATGACATGATCCAAAACATCCGTTTCATTGCTGTCCATGAGCTGACGTGGATTCCGGATCAAAAAATGATGCAAAAACGGCAGTAAATACCACCGGATTCAAAACAGATACCCTTGCCTTTGTGACGAAGTCGAACGAAGTTGTCACCATGTTAATCGGGTTTGTTACGAAGTGACTTGGGTTTGACATAAACCCATACGGATTTAAAGTAAAGTCGATTGGTTTTAACATGAACTCATGCGGATTTACTGTAAAGTTAGCCGGATTTGTTAAAAAGTCACTTGGGTTTGACATAAACCTATACGGATTTACAGTAAAGTCGATTGGATTTAACATGAACTCATGCGGATTTACTGTAAAGTTAGCCGGGTTTGTTATAAAGTCACTTGGGTTTGGCATAAGCCCATACGGGTTCATTACAAAGTCAATCAAGCTCATCTCTAATTCAATCGGATTTGCCGTGAGTCCATATGGGGCAATTACAAATTCAATCGGATTTGGCATAAGTCCATATGGATTTAGTGTAAAGGTAACCGGATTTGTTACGAAGTCAATTGGGTTTGATATAAATCCATACGGATTTACAGTAAAGACAACCGACTTTGTCGCGAAATCAGTCGAAGTCAAGTGTAAAAATAGCGATCTTTCCTCATCCCATTTTCTATCTTCCACTCTTTTTATAAAGCATTTCGACAGATGGATTTTGTTTTAGGAGCTCCTCTATAAATCCTTGTTTGTCTTTCGGCGAAACGATGATACTATCTAACCGGTTATAGAAGATTTCCAGTCTATCGAGTGAGGTAGCCGGAGCGCTGATCGGATTATTGGTTTCCTGAACCTTTCTGATGGAGTCGATCTCCACTTTTGTTCGGTATAACAGGCCCGAACGGATGATGAGTACGTTCCCGTCGATGACATAGTACGTCGTTAAGAAAAGATGAATACTGAAAGCCGTCACCGCAAGCAATAACAGGGCGATGCCCCATTGAACAAATGCCGCTATACGGTCGGTGTCCGTTGCCGCTTTGAAAATGACGAATAGCGTACTGCCGCCCATGATAACCATCACCGGGATAAAAAGTATACGATCTATTTTAGCATTGTACTTTTGCATATGTAGAAAAACGAAGGTTCGCGTTGCTCTATTGTCGCTTCAATATGGCATTCCTTAATGCACGACAAAACCAATGAAACGAAATCTTTTTTATTTTATCAGGCTAAGCCTGCTTACCGAAAGACGACCTAATCGATTTTTAGCCTAAATCAACCGCTAGGCTGTTAAGCCAATTTCCCGAAGATTTCCGCTGTTAACGCCTGTATAAATGAGCGCATTTACTGATCGAAAACAAGCGTTTGAATTACAACAATATAAAATAGACTAAAGCTCCCAATAATTCACATTTGTACCATGTTTGTTACAGCTACTTATACTTTGAAAAAGCTGTACACAAAGCAAACGATCAACATAGACATAGTACGCACGACATATAGTTGTCAGTATATACTGGCCCAGGCCTCGTTAAGACTTCCGGTTTCCGGATTTTAATTAATTGTTTAACCAAACTCAAAAATGTATGAAACAAAGATTACTATGTTTCTTGATGTCAAGTATCCTGTTCATAGGAGCAGTGCATGCACAGGACAGAAAGATCAGCGGCACAGTGACTTCTGCGGAGGATGGAAGCCCACTGTCTGGCGTATCAGTAGTGATTTCCGGGACCAACGTCGGTACCCAGACCAATCAGAACGGACACTATTCGCTAACGGTACCTTCCGGCTCCAAGCTTATCCAATTCCGCATTGTCGGCTTCCAGACGCGTGAGCTGACGCTAGGGTCATCCAGTGTATTGGATGCGGTACTAGACCCGACCTTATCCGAATTGGATGAGGTGGTTGTGAACACCGGTTACATGGCGCAGTCCAAAAAGGAAGTCACTGGATCGATTTCACAGATACGGGGAGACCAATTCGAAAACCAAGGTATTGTGAACTTTCAACAGGCGGTCCAAGGAAGGGTTTCGGGTGTTAACGTAACCGCGAACAACGGCATCCCCGGAGGAGCAATCAGCATGCTGATACGGGGAAGCGGCTCATTTACTGCCGGTTCTGAACCTTTATACATTGTGGATGGAGTACAGATGAATGCAAGCACTTATTCAGGGTACACCCAATCCAATACGCTTGCTGGCCTCAATCCCAACGACATTGAGTCGATCGAAATTATTAAAGATGCGGCCACCGCTTCCATTTACGGTGCACAGGCAGCAAACGGGGTGGTGCTGATCACAACGAAAAGGGGTAAAGCGGGGAAAACGAACATAGACTTTAATACTTATGTAGGCGCGTCGGAGGCGATAAAAAAATACGACGTGCTGAACACACAGGAATACTATCAGCTACGTCATGAGGCGCTGGCCAATGCCAATCCAAGAGCATCAGAGTCTGCAATAAGGAACGCAGTTCTAAATGAAATACGTCAACCGAATGACCTAACCGACGCTGAGATAGCAGCACTGCCGACGTACGACTGGCAGAATGAGGCCTTCAGGACAGGGCTGGTTAGAAACTATGAACTATCGGCAAGCGGTGGTGGAGATAAAACACGGTTTTACCTTTCCGGCTCGTATAATAAGCAAGAGGCCATTGTTACCAAAGCCGATTTTACGCGAATGGGTTTCAAGGTTAATCTAGACCATGACTATAATGAAAAGCTTTCCTTTAACACCAGTCTGAACCTTTCTTCACTGGGGCAATTGACACCCTTTGCCATCGACGGCTCGTATCTGGGAAATCCGGCATTTTCCGGTCCTTTAATGATACCGGCCGTTCCTATTTACAATGAAGACGGAAGCTTTTTCGGTATGCCGGGTTCCGGTCAGACCGTTCCCGGCATTCTGAACCAAAATATTATAGGCGTTAACGAATACAATTCCGGCGACCAGCGGACAAACCAACTGCTAGGGGCTTTGGGAGCGAACTATAAAATAACCAAGAACCTTGCTTTTCGTTCCCAATTTTCATTGGAATATTACAGTATAGTCGGCAAGTCATACCTCGACCCGCGCACTCCTGATGGTTTGACTCATAACGGTTTGGCACAAGCGCTGAGCCTTAACCGTTCGAACTTCCAGACCACGCAGACGTTGACCTATGGAACAATCATTGACGAAAATCATAAAATTGATGCCGTTGCCGGATTTGATTACCGCTACGACCAAGCTCGTGTGTATTCCCTTAGTGGAAGAGGTTTCCCATCTTATTTGTTTCGTAATATAGGAGCTGCCGCCGAGCCTTACAGTGTTAGCGAAAGTTGGGGTGGAAACAAAATCGCTCGGTACTTCGCCCGCGCCTCCTATGGTTATAAAGGCCGGTATATGCTGAACGCCAGTTTAAGCTACAACGGATCATCCCGTTTTGGGACTGACAACCTGTGGGGATGGTTTCCCGGCGTGGGGGTCGCGTGGAACATTGCCGACGAAAGCTTTCTACATAATGCAACATGGATCGAAGATCTAAAATTACGTGTGGGCTACGGCCAGACGGGTAATGACCGTATTGGTAATTTCGATGCCCGTTCGCTGTATTCACAGTCAGGCGTTTATATGGGCCAACCTGGTATCGCACCCGCAGGTTTGGCGAACCCAGCCCTCCGGTGGGAGAAGAATGCAACGACCGATATTGCAGTGGACTACGGATTTTTCCGAAATCGGATACACGGTACGCTCGTCGTGTTCTTGAGACAAAGTCGAGATCTGTTGCTTGCCCAGCCGCTCTTGAGCACATCGGGTTTCACCGAGATCACGACGAATATCGGTGGAATCGACAACCGCGGTATTGAGTTTGAGATCAACACCGTCAATGTGGATACAGACGGTGGGTTTAAATGGACGTCGAACTTTAACTTCACGTATATACGGAACAAGATCACCGAGCTGTATGGCGGACATGAACAGTTGCCGACCAATGTTAGTTTAAGGGTCGGTCATTCACGAAACGCTATTTTTACTTATCAATATGCCGGCGCGTAAGTCCGGCTACCGGACGGCCCCTGATCTGGGATGAGAACGATAACCTGTCGTATGTCCCTGTTGCGGCCGACCGGCGCTTTATCGGTGAAACCATACCGCCGTACATGGGTGGATTTACCAATGACTTTTCTTACAAAGGGTTTGATTTGAATATCCTGATAGCATATCAATACGGCGGCATCGCTTCGGATGGCCAGGCACAGTTTCTAAGTGAGATAGGCAATAGACAGTTCAACACCCTGAGGGAACTTTATGAAGAAAGATGGACAACCCCCGGCCAGGTTACTCATGTAGCCCGCGCTTATAACGGCGGTACCGAACCCAATGGAGTGGGCCGATTGGTCGGATCAGCCCTGTATCTCAATACCGATATGATCCGGGTAAGAACCATTCAACTGGGATATAGCTTCTCGCCTGAATTATTAAAGAGAGCGAAACTGAACCGGCTGCGGATATACGCACAGGCCAATAATCCATTTACTTATACGGAATTCAGGGGATACGATCCAGAATACCGCGAGACGGCGACGGGCATCATACCGCAGTCTAAAAATTTTACGTTTGGTTTGCAGTTAGGACTATAAAAAAAATGAAGATGAATACACATAAAATATTATTAAAATCACGGATACTGATGATTTTGGTGATACTCTCATCATGCACCAAGACGCTGGAAATTAATCCCCAGGATCAGATTGATTCAGGCGTAGCGCTGACTACCCGTGCGGGTATAACCGCTTCTATCACCAACATCTATTCAACACTGAAGGGGGAGGCCTTTTACGGGAACAGGTTTATTGGCCTTGGGACTGCGCTTGCAGATGATGGGCAGGCAACAAACAAATCTGGTCGGTATAATAACGAATACCGCAACATACGCGGTGCGCACTACAACCATTGGACAACAGCTTATGTTGCACTGAACAGGATTAACATTGTGTTGGCAGCCATCCCGGGCATTACTGACCCTAGTATCACGGAAGAGGACAGAACCACATGGGAAGGCGAGTTGAAGTTCCTTAGGGCCTTGTACCATTTCGACCTAGTGAAAGCGTATGCATATATTCCGGGAGCAATTATAGAGGCTGCTAACAAAGGTGGGGTCCCGATTTTATTGGAGCCAATCAATACCGCTGAAAGCGCATTGAACGCCGAAACACCTCGCGTACACCAGACAGAGGTTTATACAGCCATTTACCATGATCTGGAGGACGCCATTACTTTGCTGCCTAATATTAGTTCCGTTGCATTTGCTAACAGGCAAGCGGCGCAGCTGTTATTTTCACGAGTTGCTTTGTATAATAAGGATTTCCCAAAGGTTATCGAAATGGCCGACGCCGTAATTGGCTCACGTGGACAGACGTTACTTAATGAAAGCAACTATATGGATGGGTTCACGTCCGCCACAAATCCCGAATCACTTTTTGAAGTTACCTATAACTTGGCAAATGAGGGACTGGGGGTCAATGTAGCGTTGCAAACATTGTTCACTACGTTAACTGCGAGGATGCCTGATGAGCGCCGGGACAGTACAGATGTATACGCTGGCAGGACAGCCGAAGGCTTAAAAGATGAGCGAGGTGGCTTTGGCGATTTAGTGCCCACCGGCGACCTACTGAACAGCTTAGGTATTACCTTTGAAAATAATGGCTCTACCGATGCGGTAATTACCAGCAGGAGCAGTGATGTACGTAACCTGTTGTTTGAAGTAGGGGCTTCACATCGTGGAAACCCGTATATCGAGTGTACTAAATTTATCGGCAAGAATGGCGATGTTAACTGGGACAATGTTTCGGTACTGCGTATTGCCGAAGCTTACCTGAACCGTGCAGAGGCCTATGCCGAAGCAGGGCCACAGCAAAACACGACGCTGGCCATAGCGGATGTTAATACGATACGAACAAATCGTGGGCTTAGTGATGTGTCGGGCTTGTCTGGACAAGCCCTGATTGAAGAGATTTTGCTTCAACGAAGGCTCGAGTTTGCATTTGAAGGCGGACATAGATTCCTCGATTTAAAACGGAGAGGGATGAACATCAACAAGCCGGCTACGGGAACTACATTTAATTTCGACAACGTCCTGTTATTACCCGAAATCCCGGTCGGGGATGTTGATGGCAGCAATGGACTGATTCCTCAGAATGACGGTTATTAGTGCTTTATTTTGAAAACAACAAAGAAATTCTAAAATGACACAAATATTGAATAAACTGAAAGCATTCCTGCTTTTGCTAATGGTCTCTGTGTGTACATCGTGTATCAAGGAAGATGTAGTGACTGTTGAAGGCGCATACGTTGAATGGGATGCGGCTGTTCACAATGCAAATGCAGGTGGAAGAACATATCCGATAATTACTCGCCTACCGCTCGGTGGACAACAAGTGAATAATCAAGATCCGTTGATTACCAGTGCCTCAGGAACTATTACGCTACGAGTTAACCTGGTTGCTGCGCATCGCTCAACAGATACAGAATTTTCGTTCTCTGCTGTTACCGGGGAGGACCTACCTGCCGGTCATGTTGCAGCGGTAGAGGGTGTGCACTATACAACAACCGGAAGAGTAACCATTCCGGCGAACTCTAGTTTTGGTGAAGCTGAAATCACCTTGCTTAATGACGAAAACGGTAGCGGAGCTACTTTCCTCTTGTTAGAATTGCAAGGCGCAGGAGATGTCCAAATTATGCAGAACAAAAAAAGGATAGGACTTTCGATTGCTCAGATGAACGCCGAGTAAAGCTTAATGCCAACAGAACTATAACAGTCTACAGGCGGTTTCCAGGAATTGTTCCGTCTGTATATGTTTCATGTGTATAAAAACCAAAACAATTCAATGCCAAGGGTGCCTCGAAGTAACACGAGGTACCCTCTTTTTTGATACCAACTAAAAGAGAAAGTATCGGAATCACCTTTTATGACTGCATAGATCTGCTGCAGCCGGCGTCACACTGAGACGTGTCATCGCTCTTCTACCTCAAATTAACTTATTTAGCTGCGTGCCCTCCTGTCGTTTTCCTTCGCACGATTTCCCACGACTTAGAAAACTCCATGTCCTGAAAGGCTTCTGCCAGTCCGGTGATCTGACGAAGACGCAGCACTTCATCGGCATCCATACCCAGTTCTTCGCCGATACGCTGGTTGGACCAATCGTTCCTTTTTAGGAAAGCCACTAGTTTAGCAAACAGCTCCACTTGATGTGTTCCCCTAGCGATATTATGGCGCACGGTCGACGCTATTCGGCTTTCAAGTATCTTGTCTAGACGCGATACAGGTATATATCCCCTGAGGCTACTGCGTACATCAGGAACATTCTTGCAGACCCTCGTTCGGTGAAAGCCATCCACTACAACCCACTTGTTCTCTTGTTCTGAAGAAACCACAATGGGAGCCGTAAGCCCGTCTTTCCGTATGGAGAGTTCCAGTAGCTTCATCTCCGGAGGGGCCACCCTGTTAGGATTGTAGTCATTGCCCTGCACACGGTCTATCGGTACGAGCTGGACATTGAGTACCGGATGCTCTAGTCCGATAAATTCGTAGAGTTGCTCGCTTATACTATTAAAAATCCGTACTTTTTCTTCAAAGGAAGCGTTTTGGTGTTGTCGTAGTAGTTGTTTAATCATATTGTCCGAAATTTGTTGTTCTTAAAAACAGGTTCAGTTGCCGCTCCATTTCACCTTTGGTTTGGGAGAAAGAAAGTCCTCTGCACCAATAGTCGTTTTTCAGCAGCACTTTACAGATCCTTCTCCACGAGGGAGCTTTGCGCTTGGCTTCGAGATTCAGATCAGCAGCCTGCGGGATATCGTCCTCGTAACCGTGCTTGCGCCAGTATTCCAAAAACTTGTGTATTTTGGTGTTATAATGATTCTTTAAGTGCGGAGGCATGGTCTCCAGCAGGAAGAAAGCATAGCTCTTGTATGTATGCCCTTCAGGCAGGCTCATCCGAAAGTTTGCAAAGGCGCTCCGATTGTTCTCTGAATAACGGTTGCCGAAATTAGCGCCCTCCACACGATTGACGATAGCTGCCCAGGTTTCGGGCTCTAATATTTTGTACAGATACAGCCCTTTCCGCTGATCATCTCCGTAGGGTTGACACAGCCGCATCTGGGAAAGCGGGACGCCGGCAAGATACATCAGGTCATAAATTCGGTTATAGTCGAACCGGAATTTCCCATTGGCTGTCCAGATGTCTTTTGTTGTCCAATCGTATATAGGATAAAAGTTATAAAGTCTCGGGGCCACCTCTGTGCTCCATTGCCTGCGGAGGTAACGGCCCTTCGTAAAATTGGCGAGTGTCCGGTATCGGTTAATGCTTTCGTCAGTTCTTATCCCCACAAGGCAAGCCACCTCTTCACCCTGTGAAAACCAATTACCGAACGCTAGGACAAAATCTTCGAATTCCATACCCTTACGAAAAAAAGGGAAATAATTTGGATCGGTGATGACCGACGGATGATTGGGATAATCGCGTACCCAGGCATTCCGCTTGTCTTCATCCCAGCAAATCCAGTGCGACTGATATTGGCTCACCGCATTGCGCAGGCGGATGGGAAGACATACCCAGTAAGCCCTTACTTCATCCCGAGAAACCATCCGCATGATATAATCAATGGTGTGGCGGTACTGGGCTTCCAAATCGACAATTAGTACATCCAATGGCAGCCTGTTGTGTCGACGGGCGGTTTCAATGGCAAGGTTAAGCATAAGACCGCTGTCCTTACCTCCACTAAAAGAAACGTATACCTTACTGAAGTTTCCGAATATAAATTCGAGTCGATTAAGGGTGGCGTCATATACAGAGGTATTCCTATATCTTTTGAACATCTTGATATAAATTACGGTAGGTGATATCTTCAAATGTAACAAAAATATGAACTAAAACAAAAAAAGCCACCTAAAGGATAAAGTGTTTTGAAAAAACAAAAAAAGCAGATTGTTTTGTATGTATTTCAACACAACAAGGTCTTGTTCAATTCATTTAGACTACGCTACAACACAATCTACATCTACCTATCTTAAATTCGTAAAAAAATATCCCAATTCTTACTCAATTTTAATATGTATTATGGTGTTATTGCCATATTTTGCATGTCAACATCTAGCTATATATGTTTTTATATATTCATACAGCAGTAAAAAGCTTAAAATTATTCTTTATATATAGATCTTTACATCTAAAAGAAGATTGATCTTGTTTTTTTTCTGTTAATTTCCTTTGATTTTTCGTGTTTTTCCAGCATTTTATTCTTATATTTCAGTATTTTTTTTTATTTTTATAAAGATTATTCAACCGCGTAGTCGTAATCTGCTACGTCCACGATCATTTCCATGACTTTTAAGTCCCGGCTGTTATGGAGCGTAAGAGAAAATGTTTGGCAACAGGAAAAATTAGTTTCCCGAATATGGTGGAAGCTAGGATTGTGATGTACAGCTTGAAGTGGGGGCACAAAAGGTTTCGGGATATTTACGGCAAACGGATTAAACACCGGCAGGGGAGGCCTCAGCAAAAACGAGCATACTACTGTCGACATTGCCAAGGTTATCACCTAACAAGATGGACTCGGAACAATTTTAAGGAATACCGGGAATGGCAGGAAAGCGAAATATCGGAGGAAAGAACAAGATAATCGTGTCTTGTCCTGCCACCACGGAAGGGATTGTCGGCGTCCCGCTTACCCCGCACCAAGACCGCCGAGAAAATGTTCGAACCCGGCCGACCCTTCTGTTCACATCCCTATAAATGAAAAAAGTCTCAGTTTGCACTGAGACCCTGTGTACCCCGGAAGGGATTCGAACCCCTGACCCACGGTTTAGAAAACCGTTGCTCTATCCAACTGAGCTACCGAGGCCTTCTTCTTAAAAGCGTTGCAAAGCTAATAAAATCTTTTATTACCTGCGCATTTTATGTAAATATTTTTTTTCAAAAATGGCCTTCAGGCACTCCCTTAACGCTTTCCCGTCTTATATGCTTTATTATGAGCAGCATAAAACAATGCAATCATCCCCGCTGTTTCAGCGCATTAATGACCTTGTCAAACTTACCATTGATTGCCTCCAAAAACTTCCCGCTTAACTGACCTCATTTCTCTATCTTGATGATAATACTCTTCGGTTCGACCGAACAAGCCAGGCCCTTGTCCGGCCATGAAGTTGGGCGTTTCCTTTCAACCTTTGATGACCGCAATGCTCGGCGTACAGACGATAGGAAAGCTCATGCCATTAAAGGTCGAAACAATCGATTGCGTGCTCTTGAAAGTGTTCACAACACACAATTATTTTATATATCCCTTGTATATCTTCCAAAATATAGTTTATTTAGTACACTAATCGATACGAGAACGAATTAGTAGAGCCAATTTAAAACAACAAATGAATCGACGACTTTCCATTTTTGCTATTTTAATATTTTCCAATTTCATTCTTTCGGCCCAAGAAGCGACAGCAGACTACACACAAACGATCAATGGAACAAAGCTTAGCTTTCCGATGAAGGCCATTCCTAAAGGTAGTTTCAACATGGGAAGTGAAACCGGGAATCCCGACGAAAAGCCTGTGCATACGGTAAATTTGGACGCATTCTGGATGGGTTGCTATGAGGTCACATGGGATCTCTTCGAGCCTTTTTTGTATAAAGACTACGAGGTGACACAGAGCATCGAGGGTAAAGTACCGGCTAACGTAGACGCCGTGACACGGCCTACAAAGCCTTATCTGGACATGACATTCGGCATGGGAAAGGAAGGACATCCGGCTATCGCCATGACGCATTACAATGCGATACAGTTCTGTAAATGGCTTTATGAAAGAACCGGTGTATTTTATCGCCTGCCCACTGAAGCAGAATGGGAATATGCCTGCAGAGCAGGCGCCACCGGGAAATATAGCTTCGGAGACGACGAAAGCCAATTAACTGAATATGCCTGGTTTTTGGATAATAGTGATGGCACAACACATAAAGTCGGAGAAAAAAAGCCCAACGCGTGGGGCCTTTATGACATGCACGGCAATGTTTCCGAATGGACTTATGATCAATACGACCCGCAATATTACGCTTCATCGCCCGCCGACAACCCCATTAATAAGCCCACCAAATTATATCCTCATAGCGTGAGGGGAGGAGCTTACGACGATGAAGCATCGGCTTTGCGTTCGTCGGTACGCTTAGCCTCTGATCCCGCTTGGAAACAACTGGACCCACAAATACCAAAAAGTAATTGGTGGTTTCCAGAGGCCCCTTTCGTTGGTTTCCGCTTAGTTAGACCGGCCATTCAACCCGACAAAGCGGAAATTGACGCTTATTATAACCAGGCGCCTATACCCGACAAGTAGTGTTAACAGATATCGTAAACAAACAATAAAAACCGAAATGAACAAGTCGAATCTTCAACAACAACGACGGGATTTCCTAAAAACTTCCGCCGTGATCGCTGGGAGTAGCATGCTAAGCAGCATTCCCTTCATGGGCCATTCTTCCGTAAATGATACTATTAAAATTGCCCTGGTAGGCTGTGGCGGACGCGGTACCGGCGCTGCATCACAAGCACTTTCTACGAAGTTCAATATTCAGCTCGTAGCTATGGCGGACGCCTTCAAAGATCAGCTGGATAATAGCTTTAAAGACCTCTCGGAGAAATTCAAAGAAAAAGTGAACGTACCGGAAGATCAAAAGTTTGTTGGTTTCGATGCCTATGCAAAAGCAATCGCTTTGGCCGACGTCGTTATTCTTGCTACTTCACCGGGTTTCAGGCCAACGCATTTCGAAGAAGCCGTTAAACAAGGTAAGCATGTATTTATGGAAAAACCAGTGGCCGTAGACGCACCGGGCATACGGAAGGTATTGGCAGCAGCCGAAGAAGCTAAAAAGAAGAAGCTCAACGTCGTTGTGGGCTTACAGCGCAGGTATCAGAAAAATTATAGAGAAACGATTAAACGCATACAGGACGGTGAAATAGGGGATATTGTAGGCGGTCAGGTTTACTGGAATAGCGGCGGCGTATGGGTACGGCCACGTAAGCCGGAGCAAACAGAGATGGAATATCAGATGCGTAACTGGTTTTACTTTAATTGGCTCTGTGGCGATCATATTGTGGAGCAGCACGTTCATAATATCGATATTGCCAATTGGGTTAAAGGTGGATACCCGGTCTCGGTACAGGGCACGGGAAGTCGAGCTTGGCGCACAGGAAAAGACTATGGTGAAATTTACGACAACCATTCAATTGAGCTTACTTATGCCGATGGATCGGTTATCTATAGTCAATGCCGCCATTTTGAAGGAACACAGAATAGGGTAGACGAGACTTTCTTTGGCACAAAAGGCAAGGCTTATTTATCTGCTAACAATACGGGTAAACTTTGGGATCACCAAGGAAACTTGCTTTTTAACCATCCCACAAAAGGCCAAGCTAACCCTTACCAAACGGAACATGATGAACTATTCGAAACCATCAGTAAAGGTGAGTATAAACATTGGGACGCGGAATATGGCGCAAAAAGCACACTAACCGGCATAATCGGACGCTATGCCACTTATTCGGGTCAAGTAATAAAGTGGGATGATGCGCTAAATGCCGACAATTCGCTTATGCCGGAAACCTTGGCCTGGGATGCCAAACCGAAAATTTTACCGAACGAAAACGGTCTTTATCCGGTAGCACAGCCGGGATTGTTTCATTGGGATAAAGCCTAACATTAAATAGTATGCACAAAACAAGCATCATCAGCAATCGGCAAATGCTTTTATTCATCGTAGCCGTAGGATGCTTGTTTTCTTCGTTTTCCCAACGGTCGGCCAGAGAAAATAAACATCAGATAACAGGATACGCCCAAGGAACCACTTACCAAATCACCTACTTTAGTCCTTCTGCGCTTATCCAAAAAAGTAGCGTCGATAGTCTGTTGGCGGTTATCGATAGTTCTATGTCTATCTACAAGCCTTATTCCCTTATCAGTCAGTTCAACAAGAGCGAAGAGGGACTGGCACTTGATGCCGATTTTTGTGCTGTTATGAAAAAGGCACTACAAATATCGGAAGAAACGGGCGGACTCTTTGATGTGACTGTCGCCCCGCTCGTAGAAGCTTGGGGCTTCGGTCATACGGCTATTGCCCATTATCCCGATAGCTCGGAGATTGCTTCGATAAAGCAGTGTGTGGGCTTTAAGCAATTGGAATTAAGGGATAATTTTCTTCACAAAGCGAAACCTTGTATACAAGTAGATGTCAACGGAATTGCGCAAGGATATAGTGTAGACAAGGTGGCGGCCTATTTAGAAAACAGGGGCGTAGAATCTTTCATCGTAGAAATAGGGGGAGAGTTGCGTATTCAAGGCGAGAAAGAAGATGGCAGTGCCATGAAAATCGGCATCGAAGGGCCTTCCGGAAACGAGGAAGAACCTGCCATCAGGCATATTGTGGCGCTCAATCAGGGGGCTATTACCACTTCCGGGAATTATCGTAAATTTAAAAAGAATGGATCACAGAAGATTTCACACCTCATTGATCCACGTACCGGCTTTCCCTTAGATAACGAGCTTATAAGCGTTACCCTGTATGCGCCAGATGCTACGACGGCGGATGGCTATGACAATGCCATCATGGCAATGAACTTGGAAGATGCACTGCATTTCGTATCGGCTCGCCCTGCACTGGAGGCATATATCATTTACCAGGATAAGCAAGGAAATGTGCTGGATACAATGACAAACGGATTTAAGCAATTATTGGTCGATGGTAGATAACAGGTTTGAAATGCGGATGCAGGACATAAGATACAGGACACTGATATAAGACATAGGATAGGAAGTCTTGATACCTGACACCCAATAATTGATGCAAATTTAAGCGGTTATTGATTGATAAAACAAAAGATATAAGACATAGCAAAGTGAGATAAAAAAGATGCATCGTACCTGTTACTTGATACTTATTACTTGATACTTAACACCAAAAAAGAAATATGAAAAGAAGCGAATTTTTACAAAAAGGTTTAATGGCCACAGGAGCCTTGGTTGCGGGCAGTCCACTTATCGCCAATGCGTCTTCAGAAAAACAGACGACAAAGGCAGCTCAAACCTTTAATTTGAATTATGGGCCGCACGACGGCATGTTTAAAAACATGGCCGGAAGCAACTTCTTAGATCAGATTCAGTTTATGTACGACCAGGGATTCCGTGGAATTGAAGACAATGGCATGTCGGGTAGATCGGCCCAGGAACAAGAAAAGATAGGTGATTTATTGGCAAAGTTGGGCATGGCTATGGGCGTTTTTGTATTAAACAAAGGCGGAAACGGAGCGAATACCCTAGCCGCCGGCAAAAAAGAGCACCTTGACATCTTTTTAAAAGGCTGCCACGAAGCCGTAGAGATATCGAAGCGCTGCGGAGGGAAATTTACCACTGTGGTACCGGGTGATTTCGCCCGAAATTTATCTTTGGATATTCAAACGGCAAATGTTATTGACGCTTTAAGGAGGGGAGCAGAGATTCTGGAGCCCCATGGTATTGTTATGGTATTAGAGCCCTTAAGCGATACGCCAGACTTGTTCTTACGGACATCCAACCAAACCTATCTAATTTGTAGAGGCGTTAATAGCCCTTCCTGCAAAATATTATACGATATCTATCACATGCAAAGGAACGAAGGCGATTTAATCGCCAATATGGAGCGGACTTGGAGCGAAATAGCCTACATTCAAACCGGAGATAATCCAGGAAGGAAGGAGCCTACAACGGGGGAAATAAACTATAAAAATATATTCAAATACCTGCACCAAAAAGGATATAAGGGCGTAGTTGGCATGGAGCATGGCATTTCTGGCAGTGGGAAGGAGGGGGAGCAGCGACTGATAGCCGCGTATAGGGAAGTCGATGCTTTCATGTAATAAAAAAGAGGTTGTCTCCTATGTTTGTTGCTAGCAAATGTAGGAAACACCTCTATGATTGGTTATAAACAGGACTCTTAGTTTCGGGTGGAATCCTTTTTCAGGCTCTTTTTCACATCGTTGTAGCCTTCTTTCGTTTTATCGGCGACTTTATCCGCTGCATTTTTAATATCTCTTCCCGCCGCTTTTGCCGCATCGCCAACGTCTTCTTTAGCAGCGTTCAGATCACCTTTAATGTTTTCGCCTGTGGTTTTAGCGTCTGCCTTTACCTCCTTTGCCGCAGCATTTACGTCACTCTCGGCAGCTTCCCCAGTCGCCCTCATCGTGTCGATGCCATTGTCAATATGCTCCCCTAACGTAGTCGTATCCGCAATAATCGTATCAGAGCTTCCTTCCGTTGTGTTGGAAGAATTATTGCAGGCCGAAAACGAAAATGCCGCTGCAACGATTGCTAATAAACTCAATTTTTTCATGGGAATAACTATTTTTTATAAATGCAATAAAGCTTGCCTGAGCGGATTACGGTATATCTTTTTTATCGGTAGCTCATGCAGGCCTTCGTCTGAATATTTTATTTGTTAAACAGTTTCAGAAAGGAACAATGAAAATGCTAATTTGTTTGTAACGAAGCGATACGCACTTACAAAGAAAATGCTAACAGGAATAATAACGGATTCGCCGCACGTCTCTCATAACGTGCTGCTTTATAAAGCTGTCACTAACAGCTTGGCGTTTTAGCGGGCAACTATCAACCGACAACGAATAATTAATTATAAACTTCTTTTTTAGCAGCAGCCAAGGTGTTTTTTAACAAACCGATAATGGTCATCAAACCAACTCCCCCCGGTACAGGGGTAATATACGAAGCTTTTGGCGCTACGTTATCGAAATCTACATCGCCGAACAATTTATATCCTGATTTAGTTAAAGTGCTTGCTTCTCTATTAATGCCCACGTCTATAACAACTGCGCCTTCTTTCACCATATCGGCTGTAATGAAATTTTTCTTGCCAATGGCAGCTACAATCAGGTCGGCACGTAGCACCTCTTCCTTTAAATTTTTCGTTCTACTATGGGTAAGCGTAACCGTGCAATTTCCAGGCTGCGCATTCCGTGCCAAAAGAATACTCATCGGACTACCAACGATATTACTTCTGCCAACTATAACCGCGTGCATACCGGCGGTCTGCACACCATAATGGTCTAACATTAACATAATACCGTAAGGGGTTGCAGGAATGAAACAGGCTAGATTCCGTTGCATTCTTCCCAAATTAACTGGATGAAAACCATCAACATCTTTACGATAATCAATGGCTTCTGTTATCACTTCCGGATCAATATGCAGCGGCAAAGGAAGTTGTACGATAATTCCGTCGACTGTATCATCGCTGTTCAATTCCTTTATCTTCTCGATAAGCTCCGCTTGTGTAACATCGTCTTCATATCGAACATTTGTAGAATCGAAACCCACTTGCTGGCAGTTCCTCATCTTACTGGCAACATAAGTCTCACTTCCCCCATCGTGGCCAACCAAAATGGCAACCAAATGAGGCTTTCTTCCTGTCGCAGTCAAAAACGCCGCCGCTTCCTGGGCAATATCTTGTTTGATCTTTTCCGATACGAGCTTACCGTCGAGTAATTGCATATTGATAGCTTTAGGCTTTAAGCTTTAGGCTATATACGTAGACGGGAGCCTATCGCTTATAGCTTACAGCGTAAAGCAACTTAATTAATCTAATTTCAACACCGCCATAAAGGCCGATTGTGGGATCTCCACATTTCCAACTTGGCGCATTCTCTTTTTACCTTTTTTCTGTTTTTCCAAAAGCTTACGCTTACGCGAGATATCTCCTCCATAACATTTTGCGGTTACATCCTTACGAAGGGCACGCACATTCTCGCGGGCGATCACTTTTGCACCGATAGATGCTTGAATTGCTATTTCGAACTGTTGCCTCGGCAAGAGCTCTTTTAACTTTTCACATATTTTCTTTCCGAACTCATAGGCATTGCTACGATGAATGAGCGAAGAAAGCGCGTCTACAGGTTCGCCGTTTAAACGAATATCCAACCTGACCAAGTCAGACTGCTTATAACCTATTTGGTGATAATCAAAAGAAGCGTATCCTTTCGAAATGGTTTTCAACTTATCATAAAAGTCAAACACAATCTCACCCATTGGCATTTCAAACACCAACTCTACACGATCGGCGGTTAAATAACTTTGGTTGATGATAACACCTCTTTTCTGGATACATAAAGACATCACCGGGCCTACAAATTCAGCCTTTGTAATAATATTTGCTTTGATAAAGGGTTCCTCTACAAACTCTAATTTACTGGGGTCCGGCAAATCGGAAGGATTGTTGACTTTGATCTCTCCGTCCTTGGTGGTATGAGCGATGTAAGAAACGTTAGGAACCGTTGTAATAACGGTCATATCGAATTCCCGTTCCAAGCGCTCCTGGATAATCTCCATATGGAGCATTCCCAAAAAGCCGCATCTGAAACCGAAACCCAGGGCGGCAGACGATTCTGGCTCAAAGACTAAAGAAGCGTCGTTTAATTGCAAGCGGTGCATACTTTCCCGCAGTTCCTCAAAGTCTTCTGTATCCACCGGATAAATCCCGGCGAATACCATCGGTTTAACCTCTTCAAAACCTTTAATGGCCGTTTTGCTAGGTCGAGCCACATGCGTAATGGTGTCTCCAACTTTCACCTCTCGCGCCTCTTTTATACCGGATATAATATAGCCCACATCGCCAGTACGAATAACATCTTTGGGTGTTTGTGTTAATTTCAGCGTCCCGATTTCATCGGCTATATACTCTTTTCCTGTAGCGATAAACTTAACTTTATCGTTCTTCCTGATCTCTCCATTCTCGACCTTGAAATAAGCCATAATTCCGCGGAACGAATTGTAAACAGAGTCAAAAATTAAAGCCTGCAGGGGGGCTTCCGGATCACCTACCGGTGCAGGAACCCGCTCAACAATTGCTTTAAGGATATCGGGAACACCCATCCCTGTCTTTCCAGATGCCGGAATGATATCTTCCCGTTTTCCGCCTATCAGTTCAATAATCTGGTCTTTTACCTCTTCGGGCATCGCCCCCGGCAAGTCCATTTTATTCAATACAGGAATGATTTCCAGATCGTGCTCCAATGCAAGATACAAGTTGGAGATGGTTTGTGCCTGGATTCCCTGAGAGGCATCGACAATCAATAAGGCTCCTTCACATGCAGCGATCGAACGTGATACTTCATACGAAAAATCGACGTGGCCCGGTGTGTCAATCAGATTGAGCACATAATCCTGTCCGTCGTAATTGTAGTTCATTTGAATAGCGTGGCTTTTGATCGTGATCCCACGTTCCCGTTCCAAATCCATGTCGTCCAAGAGTTGTGCCTGCGCCTCTCTTTGGGTGATGGTATTTGTATATTCTAATAGACGATCCGCCAAGGTACTCTTACCGTGGTCGATGTGTGCAATGATACAAAAATTGCGAATGTGCTTCATGTAGGCAGTAATGCGTATTAAACGGCAAAGATAAATTATTAGCGAGAATATTTACCATCTCTTTTACTTTTTCTCACTTTTTGCATACATTTATCGGATACGCCTGAAAGATGTTTTTATCTGCAGATTTTATAAAGAATATAGAGGAGGTTCTGAGCAAACTGATTGGCTCGCGATTTAAAATCATTAATATGTTACCGGTTTCTGGAGGCGACATGCACAAAAGCTACCGGATACATGGAAGCGTAGAATCTTTTTTCATCAAGATGAATGATGCCGATGCCTTGCCAAATATTTTTGTGTTCGAACGCGAAGGATTAAAGCTGTTAAAGAAAGTCGGTCATGCCGTTGTACCCGACCTGCTGGTAGCCGGCCAGTTTAACAGCGATGCTTTCTTATTGATGTCATGGATTGAAGAGGGAGAAAACTCCGTAGCCGCTCAGGCAAATTTAGGCCGCATGCTGGCTTCTGTTCACAAAAACACAAACGATTTCTATGGTCTCGAATATGATAATTATATCGGCACCCTTCCTCAGTACAATCAGCCGCGAGCCTCATGGTCGGATTTTTTCATCGAAGAGCGACTAAAAAAGCAGCTTACGCATGGTGAATCAGTGGGAGTGATTGACACATCCCTACGCCGAAAATTCGAGCGGCTTTTTGATCTAATACCCTCGCTTTTCCCGATAGAGCCGCCCGCTCTATTACATGGAGATCTTTGGAAAGGCAATTACATGATCAGTCGTGAAGGCATTCCTTTTCTGATTGATCCTGCGGTATACTATGGGCATCGCGAGATGGACCTTGCCTTAACCCAACTCTTTGGCGGTTTTGATGAGGCTTTTTATGATGCATATCAGGAGGTTTTTCCCTTAGAAAAAAATTGGAAGAAAAGGACTGACCTATGGAACCTTTATATACTATTATTCCATGCTAACGTATTTGGTGGCAGTTATTTGAAGCAGGTAATCCAGATAGTTAATAAATTTATTTAACAAACGCAGTAGATTCCGCAGCACAGAATACCCATATAACCCACTTGATACAAATACTTATAAGTGGCAATCTGTCAAACAATTAAGAAATTCAGCTGTTTTAATACCACTATTGACAGTATTAAGGTAAAGATCATGGAAAAATTAGTAAACGAGCTGATTCAGAAAGCCGGACTTTCTCCGGAGTCGGCGCAGAAAGCGACCTCGGTGGTATTGAACTACGTAAACAACAATTTGCCGGACGCATTGAAGGGTAAGGCCGAAAGCCTGCTGAACGGAAATCTGGACGTAAAATCGCTGCTAGGGAATAGCGGTGGGGAAGGAGAAGACAATATGATCAATAAAGTTAAAGGAATATTTAACTAAAGGGAGCCACCTGATGCATGTTAACCGTGGTGCCTCCCTGTATAGCGTACGACTTACCGCCTAAGGCATATAGCGTTTTACAGCCTCTTATACTTTAATCGTATCGAATTACCGATGACTACCACGTCCGAACAGGCCATGGCCAAGGCGGCCAACATCGGACTTAAAAAGCCAAGAGCTGCCAGCGGGATTGCGAAAACATTATAGAAAAACGCCCAAAATAAATTTTGTTTAATCGTTAATAAGGTATGATTACCGATCTTAAGGAGGGTAGTAATCGACTGTAGATCGTTGTTCAACAAGACGACTTTAGCCGACTGGATGGCAACTTGGCTCGCATTTCCTAAGGAAATCCCGACGTCTGCCGTCGTAAGCGCAGGGCCATCATTGATTCCATCTCCCACCATTGCAACTTTACCCGTTTTCCTTAAGGATTCGATAATTGCTAATTTCTCTTGAGGCAGTTTTTCCGCATATACGTCGGTTATTCCAACAGCGGCTGCAAGGGCCTCACATTTCTCTTTTCGGTCACCACTCAATAAAACTGGCGTAATTTGCTGTTCCTTCAATGTTTTAATAAGCTGCTCGGCCCCTGGCTTAACATCGTCTGTGATTGCTAGTTTAACGACCACCTTATCGTCCTTTAATAAGAATACATCGAAAGTAGCCCATTCCTCTTCTTTCTCTATAAGCTGTTTGGAGCCTATTTGGTACGTATGGCCTTCGCTATCTACAGCCTTTATTCCCAGTCCTTTTTCTTCTTTAACCTGTGTAAAGACGATCTTCCGCCTTTCTCTTTCTTCAAAAGCACTTACAAGCGACTTGGCGATCGGATGATTCGAATAACTCTCCAATCCATGAATCAATGTGGCCGTCTCTACATCACTTAATTGGCTCTCTATTGCCTGTATCTTAAAGCTTCCGGTGGTTAAAGTACCGGTCTTGTCGAAAACCATATATTTTAAATTGGTCATTTCTTCTACGGTGTCACCACCTTTTATAAGCACGCCATGTTTGGCACTTCTCCCTAAACCGACCATCACCGCTGTTGGCGTCGCCAAGCCCATGGCACAGGGACAGGAAATGACCATAACCGCAATGGCGTTTAGCAAGGACTGCCGAAAGCCTATGTCAAAGGCAAAATAGGCCAAAATAAAGGTCAGTACGGCGATACCAATTACTACCGGAACGAAAATGGCTGCAACCTTATCCCCTAAACGTTGTATCGGAGGCTTCGCAGCCTGCGCCCTTTTCATTAAATCAATTATCTGCGCTAATACCGTTTTATTACCGACTTTGGTTACCAGCATACGGACGCTACCCCGTTCGACAAGGGTGCCACCAATAACAGCATCGTACTTTCCTTTTTCTACCGGCACACTTTCGCCTGTTAGCATGGACTCATTAACAGAAGCTTCGCCCCAAACTATATCGCCATCGGTAGGAATTTTGTCGCCCTCGTTTACCAACAGCGTATCGCCCACGGCAAGGTCTTTTACATCGACCACCTCCGTACTTCCGTCCAACACCCGAACAGCCTTACTGACCTGAATCTTCATTAAATCCTTCACCGCCGAAGTTGTTTGCGTAACGGATCTTTTTTCAAATACATTTCCAAGCAAAACCAAGGTAATAATGGTTGCTGTCGTTTCGTAGAACAGATAATTTGGGCCCAGTGCCAATAAGGTACCTATCAGACTATAAATAAAGGCAGACGTGGAGCCCACAAAGATGAGAACATCCATGTTAGGCACTCCTCCCCGGATAGAATTAATAGCACTTTTCCCAAAGTAAGCACAACCCAAGACAAACACGGGAAGACATAGACCTAGTTGAACGTAGGGATTGTGCAGCCAGTGAAACGGCAGAAACATGTGCAGGAAGAGAGGCAACGTAAACACCAAGCTGAAAATGAATTTATGTTCGACTTTGCCTAAAAAGCCTTCTTTACTTGGCGCTGACTCCTCCTGCTGCACTTTGAAACCCAAGCCTTCGATATCGTGTACTACATTTGATAGGTCCATTCCTTTGTCGGACGTAAACTTAACCTCCTCATTGGCAAAGCTTACGAAGACATTCTGGTATCCTTTTTTCTCTAGCATTTTATGTACAGAAAGCGCGCAATTGTTGCAATGCATACCCGTTACATGTAATTCGACTAGTTGATTTTCTTCTTGCATCTTTTTGTCTTATTGATAACCAAAACGAGCTTATCTAAAAAGCTCTTTTCTTAAGCAACGCCTTGGAGCGCCTATCTTAGCAACCTCCCTATCAGAGAGAGAAGGCCAACCGGGCGCTGCTTTTAAATAACACATTCTTTCTCCTACAAAAGTAAGAGTAGGAAGTAAAGGCATCCATAACAAAACAAGGTAATAATGGTACTTATCATGGATTTTTATAACTTCGTACGATAAAATAGCTGATACATGTTAAAGCAGAATATTCCAACATATAATGTTTCGAGCGTTACTGAAGGCTACATGGATGAATTTAATATCCTAAAGTTAAGTTACGGCCACGATCGTTATGAGAACACCAAGCATCCGCATCGACATGACCATTACACGCTTATCATTTTATGCGAGGGCACAACGCGTCAGTTTATAGACTTCAAAGAATACGAAGCAAGAGATGCCGCGATTATATTTATGCGTCCGGGGCAGGTTCATTATGAGGTAGACCCGGGTAACGCGCGGATGTACCTCATTACTTTCAAAGCAGATTTTCTGTTTTCTTACTCGGCAGACAACCATTGGGAGCAACAATTTAGCAGCAATTTGTTATCCTTAAAAGCCAGCGAATTAGCGCGAATTTTACCGTTTTTATCGTTAATCCAAGAAGAATATACTGCTTTTAAGCAGAATAAGGCAGTCGTAGCGCAACTTCTCTTGGCTTTATTGGAAAAGATCGAAAGCTACGTCAGTTCCCATATACACATAACGGGAAGAAAACGCTACAGCAACCTCATGCATCAATTTATGGCTTTGGTAGAGAAACATTTTTTAACGGATACCAAGGTGGCCGACTATGCGTCTAAGTTGTTTATTTCTCCGGGTCATCTCAATGATGTCGTTAAAGAAATGACAGGGACAAATGCAAAGACCGTGATCGACGACCGGAGAATATTGGAGGCCAAACGTCTTCTGTTCTGGACACAGCTTCCTATTAGAGAAGTGGGATGGAAGATCGGTTTTGAGGATCCGGCTTATTTTACTCGTTTCTTTAAAAAGCATACCGGCAAATTACCGGCAAGTTTCCAACGCGACTTACAAAAAAAGTTACATCATTGATGAAATATGAACAGCCAGCAAGAATATATACAACGTAGCATCCGTTTAAAGAACGATTTACTGATATTGGTAATCAAACTTCTGATATTCATCCCAATAACTTATACATTGGTAGAATACAAGTCTTATTATAGTGATAAGGAGATTTTGCGTCGATTAGTCTATGCATTGAATGTCTTTCTTTCAAGCAACATCATCATATCCGGCGCCCGCATTTTATTCCTGTCTTTATATAAACGACGTTCGCTATACTTTCATACCAGTTCGAGAGGGAGCTTTGTTTTAGGTATTAACCGCATTGCTTCGGTGCTTAATTCCATTGTTGTCATATTTAGTATTATGCTCGCATTTGACATCGATCCCAAGGAATTTTTAACAAGCATTACCATTGTCGCGGCGGCCATCGCGCTGATCTTTAAAGACTACATCACTAATATGATCAGCGGTTTAATCATTATGTTCTCAGATCAGCTGACTTTGGGCGACTACGTGAAGATAGGGGAATATCAGGGACAAATTATCGACATAACCCTGGTCAACATCGTAATCAATAACGATGATGATGACATCGTCATGGTGCCTAATAATTTCGTTTTTACGAGCAATATCGTAAATCAATCGTTTCAGAATTCCAGAAAAGTCAGTGTCGAATTTGAACTAGCCATCAACCACACAATGGACCGCGAAGATCTTAAAAAACGACTTAATGATCTGCTTAACAAGCATAGCAACGAAGTGCTCGAAAATAGTATGAAGTTAAAAGTTTTAGCGGTGCAAAAAGACGTTGTCAAATATAAAGTTCAGTTTACATTAACAAACCTCGGAAAAACGCAGTCACAATTCATCAAAAACATTGTGCTTAATGAGGTGCTGAAGATAGGTTATTAGTTGTTGTTAGTGAGTAGGCAGTGGTTATTAGTTAATAGTTTATTAAAACGCTAAGCTATTAGCGATACTTTTTATAAAAGCACTATTTTCTGAAACCGGGCGACATAAAGGCTACAGCGTATTGCTTAAAGCCTAAAGCTATCGACTACACTTTCCTTAATTTCACACCCTTCACGAAATGGTGACTTCCTTTTTCCAAAATGAGGTTGGCTCGGAAACGGGTAGGTAATATATTTTTGATAAGATTCGGTTTATTGATCAGGTCCCAGATGCTGTTCGCCAGCGCTGTCGCTTCTTCTTCGGAAAGACTGGCATAACGATGGAAATAGGAGCCTGGATTCTGAAAGGCCGTCCTTTGCAACTGCCTGAAGCGGGATACATACCACTGTAGCAGGTTTCTTTCGTTGGCGTGTACATAGATGGAGTAATCGAAGAAATCAGACACGAATACCTGAGGCCCTTTGTGCCGTTCGTTCAGGTTAACTTGCAATACATTGATCCCCTCTACAATAACGATGTCCGGATTGGATATCTCCTGTACTTGGTCTGGAATCACATCATATGCCAAATGGGAATAAATCGGCACTTCAAGACTTTCTTTACCGGCTTTTACATCCGCTAAAAAATTGATTAATCGCTTGGTATCGTAGCTTTCCGGAAATCCCTTTCTGTTCATAATACCACGCTGCTCCAATATTTTATTAGGGTACAAGAAACCATCCGTAGTTACTAAGGCAACGGTCGGCTTATTGGGCCATAAGGATAATACTTTTTGCAGTACCCTCGCGGTGGTGCTTTTTCCTGCAGCCACGCTACCGGCAATGCCGATGATAAAAGGGGAGCGCTTCCGGTCGCTATTCAAATAAGCATTTTCCGCTTCATAGAGCTTATTGGCATAATCGATATGGATATTCAAAAGATGGCATAAGGGAAAGTAAACTTCTTGGATTTCTTCCAAATTCAAAGGTTCGTTTAAGGCATGCAGCGTACCGATATCTTCATTGGAGAGAGAAAAACTCAATGCACCGTTCAGTAATTTCCATTCCTCACGCGTAATGCTTACATATGGAGAATACTGTTCTTTCATTGCCGTATCAGTCATATATTCCTGTTTAAGGTTGCACGCGCAAACCTACTATAAATCATTTATGTTTGCAATTACTTTTAAGCAGCTCTAAGCAATAGGCACTAGGCGGTAAGCTTTCTTCTTTCCACAATGAACAACTTGTTATTGATCAGTGACCGTTTGCTAACTGCCCGTATCCCTCCATGATGTCAACTATTACCTACGGAACTAAATTACTATCAACCACAATAGGATTAGACAAAACCTTGTGCACTGGACAAAGTTCGGCAATCTGAAGCAGGCGCTGCCGTTGGCTGTCATCTAGGTCTCCGATTAACTTGATATGGTTCTTTATATAGGTGGTCTGTTGATGACTGCTGGGCACGACCTCCATTTTCACCGAAATAATAACTTCTTGTAGATCCCACTGTTTCCGGTCTGCATACATGCGCAGGGTAATAGCAGTACACGAACCTAAACTGGAAAGCAACAACTCCTTCGGCCCCAAGCCCTGATCAGTGCCGCCTAAAGATTCCGGTTCGTCAGCTAACAGGACATTCCGTCCATTGCTTATCTCTGTTTTATATCGTTCTTTGCCAATAGTAACCGTTACATTTAATTCAGCCATCTTCGTTATTCGTTGTTAGTTATTAATTGTTCCTGTCTTATTATGATGAGCCCTTCGGAGTTTCTACCGTCCCTGCGGGAGGCAAGCTTTTTACTTTTGAATTTTCACTTTTTACTTTTGAATTTATCACCTATCCAAAAAAGACATAAGCAATAAGAATAGCGGCTATCACGCCGGCAAGCTCGGCTAATAAGGCAGCGGGCAGCGCATGACGGGTTTTCTTAATTGCTACGGATCCAAAATATACAGCCAGCACATAAAAAGTGGTCTCTGTGCTTCCCTGAATAACGCAGGCGACGCGTGAGGCAAAATCATCAGCCCCTTTAATATGCATTAAATCGACCATCAAGCCACGTGCACCGCTTCCGCTCATAGGCTTCATAAAAGCAACAGGCAAGGCTTCCACAAAGCGTGTATCGAAACCCATCCAGCTTATCACAGCGCTTACGCCTTGCACTAGGTAATCCATAGCGCCCGAAGCGCGAAAAACGCCCACCGCAACTAAGATACCAACCAAATAAGGAATGATTTTGACGGCTACGTCAAAGCCCTCCTTTGCACCTTCAATAAAAGACTCAAAAACGTTGACCTTCCTGTAAAAGGCCAAGGCAATAAACGAGACAATGATTGTAAAAAGGATCACGTTGCTTGCCACTTGCGATACCACATTGATCTGCTCCTGATCAAGTGTCGAAAAGTAATACAGTAGTCCGCCAATCAACAGCGTCAGGCCTCCTATATAGCTTATAATTATCCGATTGAACAGATTAATGCGCTGATAAATGGCTGTAATTATTAAACCGACCAAGGTCGAAAAAAAGGTAGCCAACAAGATGGGGATGAACACATCCGAAGGGTCCGCTGCGCCCGCTTCCTTGCGATAAGCCATGATCGTAATAGGAAGCAGGGTTAGACTAGATGCGTTTAGCACCAGAAACATAATTTGGGCATTGCTTGCCGTATCCTTGTTTGGATTTAGCTCCTGCAATTCCTTCATCGCCTTTAGACCGACAGGGGTGGCGGCATTATCGAGTCCCAGCATATTGGCCGAGAAATTCATTAAAATTGAACCGAGTGCCGGATGATTTTTCGGAATCTCCGGAAAAAGTTTATTAAAGAAAGGTCCTACCAACCGGGCAAAAATATGGATCATGCCTCCCTTTTCGCCGATTTTCATAATCCCTAGCCAAAAAGACATCAAGCCCACTAGGCCGAGGGAAATCTCTGCACCGGTTTTTGCAGTATCGAAGGTACCATTGACAATTGTCTGAAAAACTTCCTGATCGCCAAGAAACACCAACTTAAAAAGTGCAACCCCAAAGGCGATTAAAAAAAACGCAATCCAGACGTAATTTAAAGCCATTAATTTTTTTGTTTTTCGTTGATAAGCCCGCGTTTGTCAATACGGTGATGATATATCGGTTAAGTAAGCAAATGCGTGTTGATGAGGTGAGGCTGGTCTGTTTATTGAAATAATTCGTTGAGTAGGTGGGAAGAACATTACGACCTACCCAACGAGTTAACTTAGGAGCGAAAGTCTTACAGATGTATCACTTCTCCGTAAGCGTCCGCTGTAGCTTCCATAACAGCCTCACTCATTGTTGGGTGCGGATGTATGGTCTTAATGATTTCATGACCCGTTGTTTCCAGTTTCCGGGCAGCAACTACTTCTGCGATGATTTCTGTAACGTTGGCACCAATCATATGGGCGCCCAAAAATTCGCCATATTTGGCGTCAAAAATCACCTTTACAAAGCCATCTTTAGCGCCTGCTGCACTTGCCTTGCCCGAAGCTGAGAAAGGAAACTTGCCTACTTTGATTTCGTAGCCTGCCTCTTTCGCTGCTTTTTCCGTATAGCCTACGGATGCGATTTCAGGCGAGCAGTAGGTACAACCGGGAATATTATTATAGTCGATTGGCTCAACATGCAGGCCTTTGATTTTTTCCACACAGGTGATACCCTCGGCAGAAGCAACGTGCGCTAAGGCCTGTCCTTTTACAATATCACCAATTGCGTATACGCCTTCTACATTCGTTTTATAAAAATCGTCGACCACGACGCGTCCTTTTTCGGTCTTCACGCCTACTTCTTCTAAGCCTAGGTTCTCAATGTTTGGCGTAATACCAACAGCAGATAACACGACCTCTGCTTCAATAACCTCTTCGCCTTTAGCTGTTTTTATTTTTACCTTGCTTGGCGAAGCACTTGTGTCTACGGCTGTAACCTCTGCACCGGTTAGAATGTTGATACCGCTCTTTTTAAGGCTGCGCTCCAGTTGTTTTGAAATTTCCTCGTCTTCAACAGGGACAATACGATCCAAATACTCCACAACGGTCACCTTCGTGCCGATCGCGTTATAAAAATAAGCAAACTCAACACCTATCGCTCCGGAACCCACAACCACTAATGACTTAGGTTGTTTCTCCAGGTTCATCGCCTGACGGTAACCGATGATCTTTTTACCATCTTGCTTCAGATTTGGCAACTCGCGGGAGCGGGCACCTGTTGCTAAGATAGTATGTTTGGCCGTATATTCTTTTGTAGAACCGTCGCCCCCTTTTACCTCTATCTTACCGCCTTTTTTAATTTTGGCGGTTCCCATGATAACATCGATTTTATTCTTTTTCATCAAGAACTGGATCCCTTTGCTCATACCGTCGGCAACGCCGCGACTTCTTTTAATAATGGCGCCGAAATCAGCCTCACCACCCTCTACCTTTATACCGTAGTCGGCCGCATGATTCAAATATTCGAAAACTTGCGCACTCTTCAGTAAAGCTTTTGTCGGGATACATCCCCAGTTAAGGCAAATACCGCCAAGAGATTCTCGCTCAACAATAGCAGTCTTGAAACCCAATTGTGACGCTCTAATAGCTGCAACATAGCCTCCTGGGCCACTTCCAATTACAATGATGTCGTAATTCATTCTTATAAAAATTAATTCGTTTCGATAGTACAATTAGCGCATACCCATTAACAAGCCAAGAACCTGTTTGTTAAACAAGTATTACTTCCGCAAACCTAATAAAAATTCTTAGAATTGGAAGATTTCCAAAGGCTAGAGGCTATTTTTTACTTAGGCGTGAAAACGAGCAGAACGGAACGCTGTTAATGCAAAAGTGGCGACCATGTGAGTGGAAGACAAAACAAGAAGTGCAATAGCGAGGATAAATCAGTGCACCTTTTCAAAAAGGCCTTAGCAGACCGGAACTCACCGTAAAAACTTGAACTAATAGCTGCCAATAGCATTAAAAAAAAACTAAAACAGCCTAAAAATGAAGACAAAAGTCAAAACGCGAACGATTATAAGTGGGGCCAGCCCAAAAAAACACTTAATTACGTATCTGGACACAAAGTATTCACACAGAAAGATGTATAAATAGTTCAAAAGATCAAGAAACAAACGTCCGTTTCTCCCATATTGCCCGAATACGACACCAAAGACATCAACTATATCCAATTTTGTTACAATGAATTGCAAAAATCGATGTCCTTGACTTTATTTTGGTCAGTAGGAAAAAAAAGTTATCCACAGCCGGACTTTAGATATAGAACAAAAATTAACCATAAAGAAACAAAAGCAGTTGATGGTTGATACATTTTTTCTGATAACTTATCGAATCAATATCGACATTTAAAAGCTCGTCCCGAATTATTAACACCCTTGTATCACGTAACATTTACTTAATATTAAATTAACACAATACTTGCTAATTATTCCTTCTATGCTATTTAATTTTGCATCGGAAAAAACAAACAAATCACTCAATCAATTCAATGCACATGAAGAAGTTTTTACTTTCTTTTATTCTGTTACTTGGGGCAATCTTTGTCCATGCGCAAGTGACAACCAGTAGTATGACGGGTACCGTGCTTCAGTCTGACGGACAGGCCTCTATAGGCGCGTCAGTAAAGGCGACACACGTACCTAGCGGTACCGTCTATGGCGGCTCAACTAATGAAAATGGACGCTTTAATTTAGCCAACATGCGGATTGGGGGGCCTTATACAGTGGAAATCACTTATATCGGTAGCCAACCTGCTAAGTACGAAAACATTATATTGCAGCTGGGTCAGCCTTACGTATTAAATGCGCAACTCACAGACGGTTTGGCCTTAGAGGAGGTGGTTATCTCGGCAACGGCCTCTACCTTAAATGCAGATAAGACCGGCGCTGGTACAAATATCAATACCCAACAGTTAACTCAGTTACCTACGATTGATCGTTCCATTACCGATTTTACCCGCTTAACACCTCAGGCAAGCGGAAACTCATTCGGTGGGAGAGACGGTCGTTATAACAATTTGCAAATTGACGGTTCGAATTTTAATAATGGCTTTGGTTTAAATGACAATGCTTTACCAGGAGGAGGAAGATCTCAACCCATTTCATTAGACGCTGTCGAGGAAATTCAAGTAAATATTGCGCCTTTCGATGTACGTCAAAGTGGTTTCACAGGTGCCGGTATTAATGCGGTAACCCGTAGCGGAACCAACCAATTCACCGGGTCTGCTTATTATTTCTTTAACAACCAAAGTTTCCAAGGACGTAAAATAGGCGATGTAGAATTAGCCGAGCCACAAGATGCTTCTACCAAAAATTTCGGAGTTAGATTGGGTGGGCCGATCATCAAAAACAAATTGTTTTTCTTTGGAAACTTCGAGCGCCAGGTAGATAAAGGGGCTAACGCATCGGGGGCCAACTTATGGAGGCCTTCCGAAAACGGGGTCGCTGATCCGACTAACAACATCGCTAGAACTACCATTGCGGATTTGGAGGCGGTTAGAAATCACTTAATTAATACTTGGGGCTACGATCCGGGTCGTTACCAAGGATATGCGAACGAAGCTAGTCAACCTAGCACTAAATTCTTGGCGCGCTTAGACTGGAATATAAGCGATAAGCATAAAATGGCCGTTCGCTATAACCAAATGATCGCCGAAGCCAACTCGCTTACCAATGGTAATTCAGGCCCTTATCCTAGAGCTGGATCGGCTTATCAACGTGTAGGGCAAAACTCTATTTCTTTTGAAAATGCGAACTATTCTACGAAAGATATTGTTAGATCAATCACCGGAGAATTGAACAGTACCTTTAATTCCACCATTTCCAATCAGTTTTTGGCTACCTATAGCCGCATTCAATCTAAACGGGAATCCCCAAGTGCAGAATTTCCGTTTGTCGATATCGGAGACGGTACTGGATACCCCAGCTCATTTAACACCTATATGAGTTTAGGCTATGAGCTTTTTAGCTATAACAATGATGTGGTTAACGACAACTACTCTTTTGTCGACAACTTGACCATTAATGCTGGTAAGCACACCATTACAGCGGGCGCAGCTTTTGAAATCCAAAAATTCGGCAACAGTTATGTTCGTTTAGGTACTTCGTATTACCGTTATAACTCTGTAGCCGATTTCTTAACCACTGGTACACCGAATGAAGTAGCTCCTATCATGTTCGGCGTCACTTATCCTTACGAGGGACAGGATCCTTATTCTAGAATCAATTATGGTTTGGCTTCTTTATATGCGCAAGACCGTTTCTCGGTTGCTGACAACTTGGATGTAACTTTTGGGTTGAGAGCAGAGCTACCGATTTACATGAACAAATTGACGCCAAACCCTTCGATCAATGCTTTAACTTTATTGGATCAGTACGGTCTGCCTAAAAACTACGATAGTGGCTCTTGGCCTAAATCGAGAATTATGCTCTCACCGCGTATTGGCTTTAACTATGACGTAAATGGCGATCGCTCCTTAGTGATCCGTGGAGGAACCGGCTTATTTACCGGTCGTGTACCTTTCGTATGGTTAACCAATATGCCGACCAATTCAGGTGTTATCCAGAATAATGTGGAACCGGGTAGCTATGAAGATGTAGCAGGCTGGATCGGAAACGTGCGGTTTAACCCTGATAAATATTACTGGGTGAATAACCCTCCTGCCGGCGGAGAAGACGTATTTATCGGAACTCCTAATGAAGGCGCTCCGGGCTCTTTCGCTTTAGTAGATCGAGATTTTAAGATGCCAAAAGTTTGGCGTACCAGTTTAGGCGCTGATTACAGTATTCCAAATACTCCTTTAGTGGCTACTGCCGACATCTTGTACACTAAAGATATCAACGCCGCATACCAATATGGCGCTAACCGAGCTATTCCAACCACACGATTGAATTATGGTTCTTCAGGAGAAGCCGGAGATTATGGAGATACCCGTTATTATTTCCCAACATCCGCAGACCGCGCTTACAACCCTCAATTCGGAGCCAACGCCGGTACTATCCTTACCAACACATCCGTGAGAGGACATGCTTTTAGCGCTACAATGGGTGTTTCTTTACCGGCGCGTAAAGGCTTCTTCGGATCTATCTATTATACCTATTCGGAAGCCAAAGAAGTTTCCGGAAATCCAGGATCAAGTGCTTCATCCGCATGGGGAGGAAGTCCTTCCATCAACAGTCCGAACGAACAACTGCTTTATAACTCCGACTTTGCTGTTCCTCATCGTGTAGTAGGTAGTATCTCGTATCGTGCGGAATATGTTAAACATCTAGCGACTACTGTGTCCTTATTCTACGATGGTTCCAGTCAAGGTCGCTTCTCCTATACGTATAACGGAGACATTAACAATGATGGTTTATCGGGTGCAGACCTGATTTATCTACCGCGTAATTCGAACGATTTGAACTTTGTTCCTTTAACCGTGACCAGCAATAGCGGAGCTGTGCTATTGACTGCGACGCCAGAAGAACAACGCGCTGCTTTCGACCAATATGTTGCGAATAACGGATTGGAAAAATATCGCGGAGAATATTTAAAGCGCAATGATTTCACCATGCCTTGGTTAAATCGTTTTGACTTACGGGTATTACAAGACATTTTTACCGATATCGGTCCACGTAGACATACCCTACAATTCAGCGTAGATATCTTTAATGTAGGTAACTTGTTAAATAAGAATTGGGGAATTGCCGAAACGTTAACGCCTGCCACCAATTTACTACGGGTTGCTAGCGTGTCGCCGGAAGGTGTACCTTCGTTTACTATGAATACCACCAGTGTAGACGGAGAAACCCAATTAGTAAGCAGCCCATTCCAAAATGCTAGTACATACAGCACCACTTGGAGGATGCAATTAGGCTTCCGTTATATATTTTAACGAATAAGCAAATAACTGATATGTAAAAGGGACGGTTTAAATGGCCGTCCCTTTTTTATGCCTAATTAGAGGCCATGAAAGACACGACCCTCTGTTTACAGGGCTTCAATTTTTTTAATACTTATCCCTCTAAAACAGTCGTCCATACAGCCATGTTCCCAGTAACCACAGGAGGAGATCATCCCTTTATTATCTACTTTAAAAAATGTATCTGCGTTATCGCGTTTTTTTAACCAGTTATTCTTTGCTTCTTCATATACTTGATCAAGTGTCCAAATCGGAGCACCACCACGATGTTTCGGGTCGTTCAAGTAAGGCTTCTGCTCCCTCCATGTTAATACTTTCAAAAGGCTATCTGCACTAGGTAAATGCCCGATATCTCCTTGATATCTCTTCGATAAACTATCAAGTATTGATTGAGCAGTTTCTAAACTCCAACCGACTGCAGGCATTGGAATATCACCAAATACCGTATAGCTAAAATTTCGTCCAGTCACTTCTCCACGGCTTACGGTGATAGCCGTTTCCCAAGCAGCACCTGCCCATGTCGCTCCACTTACCACATATCGATAGGAGTTATTACTCGATTTTTTAAAACTCCTCCAAGCTTTGTAACTTTTCTCGTAGTCATTTTCATATTCCATATCGCTCTTTGTACAAGCGAAGCAAAGGAAGGACACCAAAAAGCCAAAAAGGTAAATCTTTCTTTCCATAATAAAGCGTTTATATAGTTATTATAGAACGTGACGAAACCTAAAATAGCTACATGGAAAATTGCCGACAAAAAGCAAACTACAACAAGGTCACCGACGAATAACTAACAGTCAACAATGAAAACTAAAATAACCTATACCTTACATTAAAGTCAAGTAAAATCCCTAATATCGCAGCATGATAACACGAGTTTTTTCTTCTTTGCTTTCTATCGCGTTAGCTGTACTTTTGGCTTTACCTGCACAAGCTCAGGATACCACACAAAAGGTCGTTCCGAACCGTCAGAACGCGCCAAAACAACAGAATAAACCCTACGTTATATTGATATCTGCAGACGGCTTTCGGTATGATTATGCCGAAAAATATCGAGCGGAAAACCTGCAAACGCTGGCGTCAAAAGGAGTAAGCGCCGATGCCTTAATCCCTTCTTTTCCTTCTATTACGTTCCCCAATCATTATACCCTTGTAACGGGCATGTATCCGGCACATCATGGTTTGGTTGGAAACAACATATATGACCCGAAGCTGAACGAACGATATAGTATGTCGAACGCGAAAGCGGTAAAAAATCCAGTATGGTACGGAGGCATTCCAATCTGGACGCTTGCTGAACAGCAGCGTTTGTTAAGTGCCTCCTTTTATTGGCCAGGTTCGGAAGCGCCCATAGGAGGAATGCTTCCTTCGTATTATTACGCGTACAACGAAAAGATTCCGATTGAAAGGCGCATACAAACTGTCGTAAATTGGCTGTCCTTGCCTGCGGACAAACGGCCACATCTGATTAACTTCTATCTCCCAGAGGTCGATCACGCCGGCCATCTTTATGGACCCGATGCACCCGAAACAGAAAAAGCGGTACATTTTGTAGATTCTGCCATCAATGCGCTTAACCTGGCCGTACAGCAGACCGGACTTCCGGTAAACTTCATTTTCGTTTCCGATCACGGCATGAAAACCATTAATCGAAATGAGCCGCTTTCATTGCCTTTTCCCGTCGACACCGCTGAGATGACCGTCGTGTCTAATGGAACGCTTGTCAACATACACGTAAAGGACAAAAAGAAGACGAGATCCATTTACGAATCGATTCCGAAATCAGACAAATTCAAAGCTTATCTATGCGATGAGGTGCCTGCCAAGTACCACTATGGAAAAAAAGACGACAAATATAATCGAATAGGAGACATCCTGTTGTTTGCAAATGCTCCCTACTATTTTTCAACTAGAAAGCCAAACCCCGGCGCACACGGCTTCGATCCTTATGAAACGCCCGAGATGCAAGCCACTTTTATCGCTTGGGGCCCGGCGTTTAAAGAGGGAATCAAAATAGGCGCCTTTGAAAACATACATATCTACGCGCTATTGGCCAAGATATTGAAGCTACCTTACAAACATGCAATTGACGGAGATAGCAAGATAGCTAAGGAAGTTTTGAAGTAGCGGTATGCATAGGCTGCAAACTTTCGGGTCATTTATCTTCTTCCACGAGTTTATCGACTAAAATTTGAAGCAGTCCTTTAATGCTGTTCAATTCGTCCTTAAGCTGCTCGATAACGGGTGAGATTCCTTCGTCGGAAAGCTCTGTATCTTTGGTCATAAGACCTTGCCAAGCAACGTCCTGATCCAGTTCCAAATGCATTCCCGCTAAATCTTCAGCATTCATGGCATAAAGCGCACCGATCTGTTTGGCTTGGCGAATAGACAGCGTCTTTTCTCCCGACTCCAATTGTTCGTATTCTTTTTTTGTGATGTTTAGTTTATACGCCACATAAGCGCTGCTGTAGTCGTTGGCATAACGCAAGAATCTTAGTTTCTGATGTAATTCCATATGTTCAGTTTTGGTCAACGGTCGGCTTCGCATGAAGGTAGTACCTAGGGCAGCCGCAGGCCCTTTAGCAATCAATTTTCACGAAACAAAGGTTCCATTCATCTCCGTCACAATCCGTCACAGCTCACAATTACCGGTGTACGTCGGCTAAGCTGGTAGATCGACATGTGAACATTTGCTTTTTCTCTACAAAAATAGACAAAAAGCAACCATTTGCAAATAAATAAACTAGCTATCCGTTCTTGAATTAATTTTATGGCCAAAGGAGAACATCAAACTTGACAGAACTGGGTTTATATTTAGCGAAGCGGTCGATTAATAAGGCAGAGGTGTCCAGAAAAACGGGGTTGAGTACATACCGACTTAGTCAGCTTTCCATAAACCCTAAATCACATGTGCGCGTCGAAGAACTCTACTTGATCGCATTGGCTATCGGCGTTAAGCCCGGAGACATGTTCGAAGAATTATGTCAACATATTAAGCTCAAAAACTAGCACTAACCGTCCTATAAAATTTCTTTTTAGTCCTTTTCCGCTCCTTATTAGCCAATTTTTGCTTCACTACATGCTAACTTTTTTAGTACCTTTGTTATAATGGAGTATGCAATTGTTGATATCGAGACTACAGGTGGCCATGCGGCCGGAAACGCAATTACTGAAATTGCAATTTGGCTGCATGACGGCGTGCAGATTCACCCGGTCTATGAGACTTTGGTGAACCCCAAAGCGCATATTCCTGTCCACATCACTGCTTTAACGGGCATCAGCAACGAAATGGTAGAAAGCGCACCCACTTTTGAAGAGATCGCTCCTACAATTTACCAATTACTGGAGGACCGTATATTTGTTGCGCATAATGTCAATTTTGATTATTCGTTTATTAAACATCACTTAGCCATTTGCGGCTATACTTGGAATGCGC
Organism: Olivibacter sp. XZL3; assembly: GCF_004368405.1. Lineage (GTDB taxonomy): Bacteria > Bacteroidota > Bacteroidia > Sphingobacteriales > Sphingobacteriaceae > Olivibacter. The sequence goes on along the minus strand of NZ_SBJH01000008.1, from coordinate 174,820 downwards.
CTAAGCTATGCACTGTCAGATTGAGTCGTAAAATTCTGCCTGGATTCCCTTCTTACAGCTTGGGCAAACTTTGTCAGCAACTAAACATAGTGATAGAGAACAGGCACCGCGCGGGCGGGGATGCGCATGCTACTTCCACTTTATTTTCTATGTTGCTTGAAAAGGGAAGTGAGGTGGTGCAAACAATGCTTCGAAAGACATCAAAGGAGCAGACTTTACCGCCAAACTTACCAAAAGAGAACTTTGAGCAGCTACCGGCTATACCTGGAGTTTATTACTTTAAAGATCAAAAGGGAAAAGTTATCTATGTCGGCAAAGCGAAACACATTAAAAAGCGAGTCGCGGCGCATTTTTCAGGTCAGAATCCCAATCCACAGCGTCAAAACTTTATGCGGAGCATTTATAGTATTGATTTTACTGCTTGCGGAACGGAATTAATGGCTTTATTATTGGAAGCTATAGAAATCAAAAGGTTGTGGCCAGAAAATAACCGCGCCCTCAAACGTTTTGAACCTAAATACGGACTATATACTTACGAAGATCAAAAAGGTTATATCCGTTTGGCTATCAATAAGCATCAACGGTTCCAAGCGGCTGTGTGCAGCTTCGGAAATTTGAGTGAAGCTCATCTCCATCTAAACAAATTGATCCGTGAACATCGACTGTGCCCCAAGCTGTGTGCGATACAAAGGGTGAAAGGGGCTTGCTTATACTATACAAATGACAATTGCTCGGGAGCCTGTGTAGGCGAAGAGGATAAGGATACTTATAACAAACGGGTGGGAGCGGCCCTGGCTAATCTGGAACAGGAGCTCCCTTCCTTCGCTCTTGTTGATAAAGGCAGATCGGATGATGAACAAAGTTGTATTTGGGTAGAGAAAGGAAAGTTGTATGGCATGGGATATATTGCCTACGAAAGCAATATCACCTTGAAGGAGGCCAAAGGCACCTTAACGCGCTACCCGGCCAACGATTACATGATGCAACTGATTATGCACCATGCCAGCGACTACCCTCAAAGGGTGCATTGGTTTAGTTCAAGGCCTTAACAAGGCGTCGTTCCTATATATTCAATAAATCAGTTTGCAGAAATTACTATGTTAGGTTGGCACAAGGTTCATGTGATTGACACTGACAGAATGGCCGAAAAAATAAGAGGCGCCGAGATCATTGTTGAATTCGGCGCCTTATAAAACCTTAGTATTCATCTTCATTGAAAAGGAAATCGTCTTTAGTAGGATAATCAGGCCATACCTCCTCGATACTTTCGTAGGCCTCACCATCGTCTTCCATCTCATTCAGATTCTCCAACACGCCTTCTGGTGCACCGGAACGAATAGCGTAATCAATTAATTCATCCTTTGTTGCTGGCCATGGTGCATCTTCTAGATGCGAAGCCAATTCTAATGTCCAATACATAATTCTTCCTTAATTCTTTTATACAAAAAATTTTGTCATAAAATCAAAACGCACTAAACAAAAACTGAACCAAACGAGACCTAAATGCGTTTTTTCTGACATACCTCAAAAATATTGGCCCGAATATAAGATTTTGGATACAATTTTAAAAGCTTTATTACTAACAAACTTAACACAATTTCGGCTGTTATTCCCGTGTAATAAGATTGTAATAAACGAGCATATGAGAGCTATTTGGACGGGCGCTATCGGTTTCGGACTGGTTAATATACCGGTTAAATTATTTAGTGCAACGGAACAAAGTCGCTTGGACTTTGACATGTTGGATCGTAAGGACCATTCGCGAGTCCGCTACCAGCGGGTTAACGAAAATACGGGCAAAGAGGTTCCTTGGGACAATATTGTAAAGGGATATATGTTGAACGACAATTACGTGATATTGGAAGATACCGACTTTGAAGAGGCCAGTCCCGAAAAAAACAAGATGATCAATATCCAGTCATTCGTAAAAGAAAAAGAGGTGGACAGCATGTATTTTGAAGCACCCTATTACATAGAACCACAAAAGGGTGGACAAAAAGCGTATCATTTATTAGTAAAAGCATTAGAAAAAGCAGGTATGGTAGGCTTGGCTACTTTCGTCATGCGTGCAGGAGAGAACCTTTGCATGATCCGCGCGAAGGGTAACTTACTTATTCTGAACAAGCTTCGCTTCGAACAGGAAATTCGATCGCCCGAAGAATTGAACATACCTGACAACATCAAACTCACCAAAGCGGAAATTGATATGGCTTTGGAGCTCGTAAATCGACATAGTAGTTCCTTTGATGTGTCTGCATATAAAGACGAATACACAAATGAATTGCTAAAAATCATTAAAGAGCGAGCGAAAGGTAAACGGCCAAAAGTACGTAAGATGAAGGTTAAAGCTACGCAAACTAACGACTTGCTAGAAAAGCTGAAAGCAAGTTTAGGGTGACGCAGAACGCTTAACTAATTGAGCGGGGAATAAACATAAAACTTAATACGTACAACCTATAACTTAACACCTACAACAGTAAGGCATCAATGCGATGCGCTTGAACCATTTGTAGGGACTCGGACCAGCTAAAAACGGTAAACAATCCGTCTTGCGAGGCTACTAAAGCGGTTGCTTCCTTTTGGTCGTGCACAAACTGCGCAGCAGCCAAATGGCGTGTCCCGCCGATTTTTACCGGATCAACTAGCTCCGCTTCCTGTCCTACTACCGGCTCTGTGATCAATACCTTCGGTACGGGCGCATGGCTAGCCCTGCGTGCCACTTTAGCGCCAAAAGCCAATAATTCGTAGTTGGTATTAAGGATAGTAGCCCCGTCTATTGCGGTAAATCCGCCTATCACATCGATGCTTTTCAAAATATCTTCCCGTAAGGTATCTTCCTGATTTTTTGCTACTAAATCAGCCAGCACACGGTATACCGGATTAATAGAGTACCCAATAGGTTGTACGATGGACTCCTTCCATACGTCCTGATTGGATGGAACTAGCAGTAACAGTCCCCCCCGCGCGTGTCTACGCATGGCAACCGCAAGCTCCACCAGCATGTTGACTGTATGATCGATAACAGTACGCGAAGGCATGCCTAAAAGAGAGGCCAGCAGTTGGGGATACCCTGTCAGCTCCAAATTGCGCTCGTCAATCATTTTAATCTGATCGCCTTTCAGTACAGCAATATTGACAAACTTGCCATAGCCCCCGTGTCTTTTATGTTTTACAACCAATAAGCCTGGCTCAATCACTTCCAACACCAAGCACCAATCCGGAATATCATGCGTGGTCCCCCAGATCATGAGGTTATTTCCTTCATACCAAACGCCTAAGTGAATGCTAGGTTGAATAACCGCAGGAGATAGTTTCACTAAGTTGTAAGGCGTAAAACGTACCGGGTTCGCAAAACGTATAGGATGCGATACGGTGCCGGGCGCCATCAAAGCAATCGAAATTTTGGGCGAGTAGCCCTCCTCACGCCGTAAGCTTGCCCAAAAAGCGGAATCAATAATCGACTCGATAATATTAGCCTTTGGGAAATAGGCGTTCCCCGTCACGTTTATCTGACCCGCCACTTGTTCGGCAAAATACTGCTCCAATGTTCCAGAAATCATTTTGGCGGCGAGATATGTACTTTCGGAAATCATACCCAAACTTAGCTAATTTTGCCTAAAAACACTTCACACAATTTCGTAAGCACGCTGTTATTCTTTTAAACAAAGTACAACAACTATGATAAGAACGCTTTTTCATTGGATCTTTGTATCCTCATTTTGCGTATTACTATTTGCGTGCAACGAAGATAGGAAGCCAAACCACCAAGCCGAAACCAATAAACCCGAACATAAAGTACCCGAGATCGATCTCTATTCCGGTAAGTATAAAAGTTTTGCAGTAAAGGGCAATGATACCGCACTGAGAAGTTTTAAGAAACGATACACTGCTCAACAACAACATGTCATTTTAGCCTTAAACCGCATTGATTTCGATAATTTCAGCCGCGTAGATTCGCTGGTCGTTCCTGACTCGGTATGGACAGATGTCAACAGTTATACACCTTTTCCATTAAAGCTAAAAGACCTCAGACCTGTGGATAAAATGGTGTTTTTTGCGTATCCCATTCAGGCATTCGCTGCTTATGAACATGGTCAACTGGTACGATGGGGACCCAGCAGCATGGGCAGTAAAGCTCACCCCACGAAAACCGGACTTTCTTTTGCGAACTGGAAGGCGGAGGAACATGTAAGCACCGCCGACGATGAGTGGCTCCTTCGGTGGAATTTCAATATCAGGAATAAGGAAGGTATCGGTTGGCATCAATATACCATGCCAGGCTATCCTGCGTCTCATTCCTGCTTACGCCTATTGGAACAGGATGCCAGATGGCTCTATGACTGGGCTGAACAATGGATTGTAGAAAAAGATCAGCATGTTTTGGCCAACGGCACCCCGGTAATCGTTTTCGGCGCATATGATTACGAGGCACCAAAACCTTGGTTGAAATTGCTCGAAGATCCGGATGCAAACAAAATAACGGAGGAAGAACTCGTCAAAGAATTTAAACCGCATCTGGAAAAAATAGTGCAAGAGCAAGAAAAAAGAAAACAGTTGGTTTCCGCTGAACGGGATTCATTATAGCAAAATACCGAACAGTATAGCGTATGCTAATTTTATTATGAGCGGCCGTTCGCGCGCTATTTTATCAGACAAATTATATCTTTAGCACCTGTACTATACTTAATATATTAGCCTTATGAATTGGACTCCTAATCCCGATCGATATGATCGGATGATCTATAACAGCTGTGGACGGAGTGGTCTTAAACTGCCCGCTATATCCTTAGGTTTATGGCATAATTTCGGTGACGACACTCCACATAAGACGAAAAGAGCCATTTGTCAAACCGCCTTCGATCTCGGCATTACGCACTTTGACCTTGCTAATAATTACGGACCTCCTCCCGGAAGCGCTGAACTCGCTTTTGGAAGGATTTTAAGGGAAGATTTTACCGGGCTACGCGATGAATTGATTATTTCTTCCAAAGCGGGTTACGATATGTGGCCCGGCCCTTATGGGGAATGGGGCAGCCGAAAGTATTTGATTGCGAGTTGCGATCAAAGCCTAAAGCGCATGGGCTTGGAATACGTTGATATTTTCTATTCACATCGCTTTGACCCGAACACACCGTTAGAGGAAACCATGATGGCACTCGACCATATTGTACGTTCGGGCAGGGCCCTTTATGCAGGGATTTCGTCTTATAATGCCCAAAGAACGCGTGAAGCGGCTGCCATATTACGCGAACTCGGCACGCCATGCCTTATCCACCAACCAAGCTATTCGCTCCTGAACCGATGGATTGAAGGAGACGGATTACTTCAGGCCTTGGATGATACCGGCATGGGATCCATTGTCTTTTCGCCTTTGGCGCAGGGAATGCTCACCACCAAATACTTACAGGCGATACCCGAAGATAGTCGGGCCAGCCAGCATAAATCGTTGAATCCGGATTTCTTAAGTGAACAGAATTTGGCTAATATTAAATCACTCAATGATATTGCTGCGGCACGCGGACAGACATTGGCGCAAATGGCGATCGCTTGGGTGCTAAGGAAAAAGGAGGTGACATCGGCTTTAATAGGTGCGAGCAAGCCGGAACAGGTAGTGGATTGCGTTGGCGCAATCGATAACTTGCATTTTACAGAGGAAGAACTTCAACAAATTGATCGATTTGCTCAAGACGGCGCTGTTAACCTTTGGGCTAAATCAGCTGAACTGGAATAAGGCCTTCTTTTTATGCGAAACCGAAAATTTTTGCGGCCCTCCACATACAGGAAGGGCCGCAAAAATTTTCGGTTTATTGCCTTAAGCTAACAAGCTACATGAATTAATTTGGGTGTTTTCCTAAATCAGGCGTAAATTGCCAGATATCGTCAAAGGGTGTACTTCCGCTTCTTCCGCCGACAACATAACCTACACCGTTGAACGAAAAGGCCACCGCTTGTTGTCTGGAAGAGGCCCCGTTTATGGTGAAGTCGTCATGTTCAACCCAATAATCAACAGAAGGGTCGTACCTCCATGTCGAACTTAATATAGAGCTGTTGGTACCTCCAGAGATAAAGCCATAGTTACCAATTACAAAAACAGCTGGAAACCTCCGACGTAAATCGTAAGTATAGTCGTCCGTTCTACCACTAAGTGGTTCTTTGGTTGTCCAATTTTGGCCATCAAAGGCGTAAAAACTAGACACATAGGCGTTATTATTAGTACCGCCACCAAGGTAAGCGACGTTATTGATCACAAAACTAAAGGCAAAACTCCTTTTTTCGGGCGTACTATTTACTTTTGTCCACGTATTATTGCTGGGCGAATAGGTATAAAAGTCGTTGTAGTCCTGAGCATCCACATCTTGTCCGCAACCCACATAAGGCGTATTATTAACCACAAAGCTTACCGCGCCATAACGCGCTATACCTGGAAAAGATGCAATTTGGGTCCATGTGTCTTGTTGTGGGTCGTACTCATAGAAATCATCATACATTTTCGTTCCGTTGGTTCCTAGTCCTACATAGCCCTTCCCATTAATTGCAAAGGCAACGGCGTTATTACGTGCTTCGCCCGGAAAGCTGGCTTTACTACTCCACGTTGCAGTCGCCACGTCATAACCCCAGGTATCAACGAACCGTGTACTACTCGTTCCATAGCCCGTGGTAATGTACACATCATCGTTAATGGTAAAACTTGCCGCACCGCTTCTGGGAAGCCCGTCAAAGTCTACACCACGTACCCATTCTTCATTATCGTCTTCTTCCTGGTCTTTACTACAAGCAACGGCCGTCAGTAGCACAAGAAACATCATGCTTAATTTAAGAAATTTAGTCTTCATTTTTTATTAGTATTTAGTATATAATATGCGGAGTTTAATCATCGGTCTGCCATCAGCGCTTCCTATTAGTAGACGATCGGCTTTTACCAGCAAATCGCTTGTCGGAATGGTCAGATACAAGGCGCTTTTCTTGTCTTCGTCAGCGCCTCGGTAATTGCTTACATACTCTGTTAAATTGAAGGTATAACGCCCATTGCCGACACCACCGCTGAGGTCATTGATGAGGTAGGCCGTTTGTGTAGTTGTTTCATAACTAGCCGTTAACAAAGAGGTGGGCACACCATATGCGTTGGCCAACATGATATTCAACGCCGTTGGCGCGGCATATAGTACCTGTGAGTTTGCCGGAGTTTCGACAATTAATTCAGCCTTATTAATAATGACGTCATTCCGGTTTACAAATTCGTAAAGATAGGGGAACTGAATTTTCGTTACTAAACCAGTTAGGCCCTGCAGCACCACCTGTTGATTCGTCTCTGAAGCCGGTAGCTCACCTTCGGTGTCTGCGGCCAATTGACTGATGATACTTCTGCTTCTATCCACCTGTACTTCGTTAAACTGATAAGTATTATCCGTCACTTTCATTTGTATATTTTCCTGCACCTTCTTCCCGTCGGTGGTGTTGGTATAAGAATAATAGACGTTCAGTAGGATGGAGTCGACAGGGAATGCCGTTAGAACGGAAGCCTCATTCGTTGGCCTTAATACAAAGCCCTTCATATATTGAAGAAACTCTTCGGAGCTGGTGACTTGACTTGTTTTATTTTGTATTTTTTCCCAAAGGTCTTGTCCAAATGAATCTGCCAGTTTGATAAACACGGTGTCTTTACTCGTAGGTTTGGGATAAAAACTAACCGACCCTAGCGGCGCTGCGTCATAATTAAAACTACTATTGGTAAACAGGGTAGAGCCACTGGCGAAGACAGGCCGTTCATCTTCCTCCCACGCGTTTGACTCCGTAATGAGCTCAATATCTTCCGTTACCCTATGCAAGGTCAAAGATTGCATCGCGGTGGTATCACCATAATAATAGCCTTGATAGGGGAGGGCGAATGAAACCGAGTCTAGACGTGCGTCGCTTGGCAAAGAAACGCTGCTGATTTCGGCGTTGCCGATCCTAAAATAACTGGATACGGTAAGATCCCCCGTCACTTCATCACTCATTTTGCCGACTAACATCACCCCTTGGCCGTTGGCTGGCAAGGGATCCAGCTGATACGTTGCGGCCTGCACTGTGATGCTGTCGGCGATTTCAGCGCCGAGCTGATCGTTGGTGTTGTTTAAACTAATTGTGCCCTCTTTTGTACACGCTAGCATGTGAAAGGCAGCTAAAGAAAGTACAAAAAGCTTCGTCCGCAAAGGCCAACAAGAAAAGTAAGTCACTTTTTTTGGTTTGGGTTCTGTTATCATTATATCATCTGATTTACAAGCAGCAAGTTGCTCAACCATCGTAATAGGATGGCTGCTTGCTTAACTGAGGCAAAGGTGTGCAGGAATAGTGTTAATTACTGTTACATATTGTTAAAAATAGTTAAGCCAGTTCCGTGGCGCCTGGCTTACGCTTAATTTTGCCTCACTTATTTCAGGATGCATGTTTAGACAACACCGGTATTTATTGGGTTTGATTGCGTTAGCTAGTGTGGTAACGATTGTGTTTCAGTGTTTTTGGCTAGTTGGCAATTACCAGCACGAAAAAGAGAGCTTTATTGCTTACGCGGAAAGGTCACTCTTTGAAAGCATGCAGGAGGAACGGGAGTTACAATTCCGGACCGTCTATCCGGACGTTTACCATGCCTTTAACGGCGCTGAACTTCCGCCTAATAGGCCACCTTTTTATAGGGGGGATCAAGCCATCACGGCGCCTCCTGCGCCGGCTCGGCATCGCGGTGTAACGGACAGCACTGACAGCAGAGGATTTCCGGTCCATCTATTTCCTAGCGCATTCGTGCATATCGACTTACAATTGCTGCAAAAGCGGTACAAAGCCAAGTTGGGTGCCGAGTTGGCCGATGTATTCTTTTTAGATACAATACACGTGGATAAAAAGCATTTGAAACCGCCGCCGATGCGCGGCCCTCATTTTGCATCGCCCGTCAGTAAGCCGGATAAGGAAATTTTGGCGGAATATCCTATACAGGCTGCCACGATGATGCTTGATCCCGCTAAAGAGCTTTTTGTCGACTTATATCTCAAACCACCCATTTGGTGGATTCTCAAACGTTTGGCCTGGGCATTCCTTTCATCGCTCTTACTGACAGGCCTTACCGTTGGATGTTTAGTTTTTTTGCTATATACCATTTTTAAGCAAAAGAAATTGGCCGACATAAAAAACGACTTTGTAAATAACATGACGCATGAGTTAAAGACGCCTTTGGCGACGGTATTGGCGGCAACAGAAACCTTGCAACAGCTCAGTTTGGAAAGCAAGCAGGAAAAGGCCGACTTATATCTCCAAATGACACACAGGTCCGCCACCCACCTCACGAACCTCATCGATCAAATTTTACATTTAGCGGTAGGGGAACGGAAAGGAATGTACTTACAGCAGGAAGCGGTGGACATCAACAAACTATTGCAACAATTGGTTGAAAACCACGAGCTTATTAATCGACACCCGATCACCCTGTCGGTAACGGAGGGGGCGCCGAAAGTGTATATCGACAAGATGCATATTACTAACGCCGTCAACAACTTGTTGGAGAATGCCGTTAAATATACCAACGGGCCCGCGCATATTCAGGTCATCAGTAAAACACGAAACGATCAATGGATATTAAGCATCGTAGATAACGGCATTGGAATCGCTCGAACAGATATCACGCACATTTTTCAGCCTTTCTACCGTGTGCCAACCGGTAATGTACATCGCGTGAAGGGCTTTGGCTTGGGTTTACATTATGTAAAACAGGTAATCACCCAACATAAAGGGCAGATTGAGGTCAACAGCACGCCGGGCAAAGGCACCACTTTTACTATCTATTTACCTTTAAGCATATGATGTCGCTTTTATTAATTGAAGATGAAACAGATTTAGGGCTTATTATTGCGGACAACCTGCGGTCGGCCCAATATGACGTGAGCCACTGTGTCAATGGCGAACATGGCCTTTCACTGTATTACCAGCTGAAGCCGGAGGTTGTAATTTTAGATGTGATGTTACCCGGTATGGATGGCTTTGCAATTGCCAGAAAAATACGGGAAGTCGATGCGGAAACGCCGATTCTCTTTTTGACAGCGCGAACGCAAACGGCAGACGTCGTGAACGCTTTTGAGCTGGGAGCAAATGATTACCTGCGTAAGCCCTTTAGTATCGAAGAATTAAAAGTTCGTATCAATGCATTAGTACAACGCAATCAATGGCAAAACCAGAAGCGCTTTTTGCAGATAGGAGCCTATGCTATGGATACGATGCGACAAACGCTAAAAGATAAAGACGGCCTTGAAGTCAACCTTTCTTTCAGGGAATGCGAACTGATAAAAATGCTCTACGAAAACAAAAATAAGGTAATCCACCGCCAAGATATCATTCATGCAGTATGGCCACATGATCGTTTCTTTACTGGTAGAAGCTTGGATGTTTTCATCAGTCGGATTCGAAGTTACCTGCAAAAGGACAGCAGCATCTCCATCGTCAATATCCGGGCGGTGGGCTATAAGATGATTGTGTAATTAGCCCTTCGGTTTATATACTACTAATTGACCTGAGCCCGCAGAGCAAAAAAGAGGCCGCCTAAAAGTCGTCTTCTCAACGTCATCTCGAACCGGCGTATGTGAAATCGAAATTGCTCTCAATATCCGAGATCGAACGACGGCAAGGCGATGCATTTAGGCGGCCTCCTGTATCTTCATAGGTGATATTTTCAAATGACTATTTACCTGAATTTTTGATAGAGGTAACATCATTACGAATCTCTTGGGCAAGATTCTTTAACTCCTGCATCGCTTTACGCACACGGGTACCCGCCGCAGCATTTCCCTTGTTGTAGAATTTTTCGGCGTCAGCTTCTACGGAGCTAATAAGCTCTTTTAACTTTCCAAATTTGTCCATTGTAATAAATTTTATTTTAAGTGATAATTTGACGACAAGATGATCTTGCCCTTAACGGCCTACAGACCACATTTTTCGTACCAAATCGCTTCCGTCGGGTCAAAAGCTGTGTTTTTTCTAAAAAAAGTGGTGATTTCGAATAAAAAAAATAATGTTGGTTCAAAATGAGCCAAAATGTTTGAGCAGCCTTTCGGTTTTTCACTTGATCGGTAAAAGGTCACAAATACGTTTATTGTAGCAATTTGCAGACGTTTGTGGCCGCAATGTATAGAAAGGCCTTCATTTCGAGAGCAGCTCAGCCTATGGATCAATCCTCGGGGCTAAAGCATATGGCAAATACTTTGTATTTTAGTTGCATAAAAACCGTAAAATATGAAGAAAAAGTCGATTGCCATCGATATGGACGGTGCCTTAGCCGACACAGAGAGCCAGTATTTGGCATATTACGAACAGGAATTCGGAGAGCGCTTAACTAAAGATATTTTCCGTCATGTGCCAGAGGCGGAGGCTTTACCAAATGGATGTATATATAAATTTCTCTATACACCGGGCTTTTTTAGAACAGTACCCGTGATGGAAGGCGCGGTGGAAGCAGTAAAGAAGCTTCAGGAAAGATATGAGGTTTATATTGTATCTGCTGCGATGGAATTCCCCTTGTCATTATCCGAGAAAAAGGAATGGCTGGCCGAGCATTTTCCCTTTATTCATTGGCGTAACATTATTTTTTGCGGAAACAAAAATATAATAGACACAGATTATATGATTGATGACTACTGTAAAAATCTCGATTATTGCAAAGGACAACCAATTTTGTTCAGTGCGGGGCATAACCTCGGTGTCAATCACCATATTCGCGTTCAAAATTGGACCGAAGTTCTCAATATGTTGTTGGATTGACGTGTTTTAGAAAGCCACGCCTGTTCCGACAAAAAAGCCAAAATCGCCTTTATTTGTCAAACCAACATCTACGCGTGAGTCCAATCGATATTTGGGAATAAGCTGTTGCCTCAAACCAACACCGTAAAACGCTTTTAGGGAAGCCTGGTAATCCTTGAAAAAATTACGGGCGCCATCACCTAAACCAGCGAAAACGGCATAGCCAAAGCGGTGATCGATATGGGAAAAATACGACCTGTATTCGGCCTGGACGCTCCACACTTGCTCGGCAATGTAAAGATTCCTCCAAACACCTCTAAAGGCTCTCTCTGCCGTAATGTAAGGAAGTTGGTAAAACGGGGCTTCGCCTCCCCAAGTGCCATTGAACATTGCTTGAAAGGCGAGTGCATCACCTCGCACAAGCCAGTTCATCGGCAAAAATTTTCTGTAGTCGAATTTTAGCTCGTGATAGCTATAGTCGCTGATCAGCCCTTTATTGAACCAGTAATAGTTGATGTCCAGCCAGCTACCTTCCGTCGGAAAAAGAACGTCGTTGCGTTTATCCAAACGAAGAGTCGGACCGATGCCGAAGAGCCATCCTCCTTCTCTTCCATGAAAGTTGAGAAAGGGCTCCCGTTCAAAATGTAGTTCGCTATCTTTACGCAACCTATAGTTGAGCCCAACGAAAAACCTATCTGATAGAATCTTACTTACAGCACCATCTAAAATAAAATTGTTCGAAACGTAGGTCGTTTTGTGGCGGTCATTACTTTCACGGCCAACGCCGAAAAAATAGTTTTTACTGTTATTCGTAAATAAAAAACGATTCGTAAAGTGCCATTTATTTTCATAATAGGCCTCTACGTAAGCACCTACAGCTAGTTGTTTTCCATTGAAGCCATAGGAAACCATGGGAATAAACACGGTAGGCTGTGAGAATTTCGATAAGTTGTCTGCCTTCGGATACCAGATCATTTTAACACTTGCACCTAACGATAGGCCCGTCTCCCTAGTGAATCCCACGATAGGTTGTGGTAAAAGTTTAAGACGCCGCTCGTTTTGTTCACCGACGTAAACGGATTGAGCCGCTGCTTCCGCCGACGCTTCTATCGGAACCTCTTCCCAATCAGGCCCTTTTCTAATAAGCAGTTCATTTTTTTGCGTAAAAGTGGGAGGCATAAAAACCGCCGATAGTTCCTGTACTTTCTTTTTTTCCTTTGGTTTCCACACGGACAGTCTGCCACCGATATCGACGCTGATCAGGTAATCACCGGCGCGGTCGTAGACCAGCCAACTAATCCTGGCATGATGCGTTTCTATTTCCTGCACAAGCTCGTCTGAGAAATCACGGATCTCTATATTATTTTTGTCAGTTACGCTGGCCATTTCTTCCCTTTTGGGATTAAAAACCAACAACCGCTGTTTCTCTTTTTCCCAATTCACCTGAACCTTGGTTAAAGACTCGTAATCGAGCAATTGAATGAGCCGATTGTTCGTAAAACCGATCAGCTTACCATCGTTGCTAATATCAATCGCATTTACATCAGAGGCAATCGTCCGACTTCCAACGGGTTGCCAGGTATTCGCGAGGTATTTACTCAGTTTAGCCTGAAACACGCCGACCGAATGCACAAAAAGCCACTCTTTTCTTTTTGTATTAAAGACCGCAAACTTTGTTCTAAAGGGAAGCTGGGCAACCTGATCGATCCGACCTTTGCCGAGGGCAAAAACAGTCGTTTGCCCGTCGGCCCCCGAAACTACGCAGAATTGTCCATCAGACGAGAACATCATCAGTCCACCTAAACCTCTTCCGGGCAAGGTAAACTCTTTAATAGTAACTTTCGAACGAAGATCTGTAAACAAAATGCGGTCTGGAAGCTCGCTCACAGAAAGTTCCAGCAAAGGATTCGCTCGTTCCTTTAAAATAGTCACCTTTTGACCATAGGCAACAAAAACGCTCATTAAAAGCAACAGGCAACAAAAAATTCGTTTAATATAGCTGTTTTTACCCTCCAAAGAAAAAATCATGTACAATACGTTAATGCACCGCTTCAATACGGCGACTAAAATAAAAGAGTTTCACCAAATTGCGAAATAGAACAGATCCGGTAAATCCATCGCGCCAAAGATTTCCTCGTTTTATGTCAACATTACGGTTTCTGATAAACGATTCCTTTTATAAAGCCAGCGTAACGAAATGAACAAAACAGCTCGCGATATCCTGACCCTTGGAAATAGGGCGCCATATCGACTAAAGTTTGTGCTTCAATTCGGCAAACGCAGCCAAAAAATTTATACATCAGGAATAGCAGCCCTTTTTTCCAACTACTTTCTTTCCGAGGATCAAGGTAGAAGTCTGCATAGAGCCAAATCCCCTTGGCCGACAGTAGAGCATCTAACTGAAAAAACACCTTTTTTGCTGTTGAGTTTAAAAAATTATCAAATAAAAAAGGCGTAATGATGACGTCGTAGGAGCACTTCGCAGCCGAATAATCTTGAATATCCTCTGCTAAGAACTCGACCAGATTGCTGCCGATAGGACGTCTTTTAGCGATCCTCAACATCTCCGAAGAGATTTCTACGTAGGTAATAGCCAAGCCTGCCGGACACAAAGCAGCAAGTTCTTCCAATATCCAGCCGGTGCCTCCTCCAACAATCAATATCCGGCTGCTTGCAACAACAGAAGCTAGTAAATCGCGCTGTACATTAACCTGCGCCCGTCCGAACACCAATCGGCTCAAGCTGTCATATACCGGCGCTATATGATTGTAATTGTTCTTCATTAACCCTTAAACAAATTGCATGGAAAATATGCCACAAATTGCTTTTATTAATAGTAAACCGTCAATGACAATCAAATAATAAAGTATACGGTGCCTTTTATACATGGAATAGGCAACTAAAAGCGATAGCGCAAAGGGCAGCAGGTTAATCAACAGGCGGAGCACACTGAAATGTCTGTAATAGGCGAAAAAAAACATGGACAGTCCGCCGATTATCAATAAAGGAATCAGTATTTGGAATATCGTGTTCCTAAGCCCGAAGCGCACGACGAAGGTTTTCAACTGCTTATTGGCATCTTCTGCATAGTCTTTAATGTCGAACATAATGGCATTTACCGTGCAAAACATAAAAGTCTTTACAAAGAACCACATTACGAAAAGAGGATCAACTGCATTGGTCGGATGCTGTATTTTAAGCATAATAATCGGAAAGAGGTTGACACAAGAGGCCCAAACAAAGCCAATTATAAAAGCCTTTAACAAACCTGTATTCCGGATGTTTAGCCGCATAAACGACCGCGGCAGGAGCCCGTAATATAAGAGAACCGACAAGACCACCACCACGATAATCAACCAATAAGCCCAATGTAAAGAACCTAAGGCCCCTGCGTATTGCACGATTAAGGTGACAAAAAGTACCGCACTCATAACTGTGGAAGCGCCTAAGTTGCCTTTCGCAAATCGAGCGTTGCGCTGATACCATTGGGTGCGAGGGTTGTTATGCTGACTATTAACGGTTACATTAATATACGCATAGGTGTAATACGCCATCGTTGCAAAAAACAAAAGCAGGTAATAGGCTGTATTATTAAAAGGAATAGCGAGTTGAACGGCGGTTTCTAACGACAAGGCTACCGCTAAAATGCCGACAAAAATGTTTCCGAAAAACACAAACTTGATAACGCGATCTATCATATCCTCAATAGATATGACGCTAAAATACATTTTTTGCACTGGAATGGGGGAGTTTTTCACCTTACTGCGTTAGCATTTGATGACATCGCTATACCGAGGTGGCGCATCTTGCAGTATGATTAAGTATTCGCGCTTGGGCTCAAATATTGAATTTATGAAAACGCTTCTGGTACTCACTGATTTTTCTGAAGCAGCAACACATGCTGCTAAATATGCGGCTATACTGGCGAAGCAATTGAAAGCCGCCCGCATACTCTTGTTTAATAAACTACAAAGTATCACGTCGATTCCAAGCAGTCCCTTAGTAGTCAATAAATCCCATGAGGCCAAAGAAGAGGCGCTGACGCATTTAAAGCGCCTAGCGAACGAATTAAAGTTCTTAAAACATACGGATACCGAGTTAATCTATTTGGCAAAAGCGGGAAATCTGGACGATCTTACCAATGATTTGGTTAATAAACACCAGGTTGACTATGTAGTAATGGGCTTAACGGGAAAAAGCAAATTGGAGCAGACGCTGATTGGTAGCAATACCATACAGATTGCCAAAACGGTGAGTCGCCCGCTGTTAATAATTCCGGAATCTGCTAAACTACTCCCCATCACAAAAATCGCCTCCGTAATGGACCTCGTCGACACCAAACAGGCACAGACGATTTCGAATTTATTAAATCCCTTGTATTTATATAATCAATTGGAACTATACGTACTTAGCCATGAAGGCGAAGGTTTGCCGCTGCAAACCCTGCATAACCACAACTTTACAGCGGTAAAGGATAAATTAAATCGATACAATCCGAAATATTATAGCATTAGCGAGATTGACATTGTGAAGGAAGTGTTAGCGTTCGCCAAATCGCATAACATATCATTGATTGTACATATCGAGAAAAAAAGAAATTTCTTCGAAAGTTTATTTTTAACAGACATTACCGAACGCATGGCTTACGTTACGCATATCCCTTTGCTTCTAGTAAAGCAATAGTAATGTCTGAAGCTTCGTATTGTCGCTTGATATTTCCGGTCTTTTTCGACTGAC
Source organism: Olivibacter sp. XZL3 (assembly GCF_004368405.1). Lineage (GTDB taxonomy): Bacteria > Bacteroidota > Bacteroidia > Sphingobacteriales > Sphingobacteriaceae > Olivibacter. The sequence continues at coordinate 158,326 of NZ_SBJH01000008.1, read as the reverse complement.
GTGGCCGGCGTCCTTTCTGTTTCGGCCACGTCTTCAGTCAGAACCACCTAAAATTTATACGTCAGGTTGGCTAAAATACTTCTTGGCATTTGGGGTTCCACCGTTGTCCATCCTTTAAAGTACCGCTTGTCGGTAAAATTATCTGCTTTCAATCCGATCCGAAACTTCGCGTGGTCATAAAAAACCGAGGCATTCAACACGGTGTAAGCGGGGAGGGTGAAGGTACCAGTCCGTGCATCGTTCGTAATAATGTTTTCGCTCGCTGAATTTCCGCCAAAGCCCAAACCAACGCCTTTTACGATTCCCTGAGAAAAACGGTAGCTAACCCAATAGTTAAGCAAGTGTTTCGGACCGGCAGAAACGGGGCGGCGACCGTTTACGTTTACGTCTGCATTGGTAAGTTCGCTGAAGTTATTGCTGTAACCGAAAATGACATTCAAACCGTCAATCGGCCTCGCATTCAAGTCGATTTCAAAGCCTCTGCTCGTTTGCGTGCCGTTCTGCACCGTGATATTATAGGTTGTATCCCCGCGAACGATCGACTCCGTTCGCGTCACGTTTTTTACGGCAATGTCATAATAGCTTGCAGTAAGGCTCAATCGGTTATTGAAGGCGTCGAGCTTAACGCCTCCTTCCCATTGGTTCGCTTGTTGTGGTTTAAAGGTATTGGGTATATCCGGAAGTGGCTGCGTAACAGGAGCTACGTTTCTAAAACCGTTCATGTAATTAGCAAATAACGACACCTGATTTGGGATAAGCTGATAAACAATTCCAAACTTAGGCGATACCGCCGTTTGTTTATAATCGCCACTGATAGCACCCGTAGTTAAATTGGTTGTTCCCTGACTTTGAAAATGGTCCACGCGTAAACTGGCCATTACCAATAACTCATCCGTAACATTCAGAATATCCGAAAAATAAGCTCCGTAAACATTGGAAGAAGCACGGTTATAAGTACCGAGCGCGGTACTCGCAGCTAAGCGTTCATCAACGAGCTGCCTGTTAAAATTATAATAGGTAGGATCGTCATAGGATGAATTTACCCGGTCGAATAAGATGTAGGGTGCATTATTATTGTCATTTACCTGCCGCAAAAAGTCTAAACCAACAACTAAACGATTCCGTAGCCCGCCAACGCGAAAATCGCCCGTAAAGTTCTGCTGGATATTTAGGACCTGGCTCAAGGCATCTTGATCAGTAACATACCTGCTTAATACCGTATCATTCGCAATCCGTTGTCCGGGAACATCCGTATCCGTATACATCACATACTGATTATAGCCATCCGTTTTCCTCCGATTGTAATTAAGACTAGTTTCATTGTTATTTGGTGTTTATCTATTTTGATGCAAAAAAACCAACTTAAACAGTAAAACGCAATTCTTATTAAAATTATTCTAAATAAACGTAAAGGCAGCGATGTGTTTGCGGCATCTTGCATTTATGGCTTCTATTTCACCGCTGGCAACCGATAACTCGCAACCGACAACTGACAAAGTCATAACAATTTCAAAATAAATGTTTAAACATCAATTTAATATTAAAGTGCTTATCTTTGGTATATTAACAGAAACATAGTATAAAATTTAAAATATGGAAACAACTTGGGTAGTAGATCCGGTACACTCTGATGTACAATTTAAAATTAAACATTTGGTGATTTCAACTGTGACAGGTTCTTTTAATCAATTTGAGGGCGTGGCTACAGCAACAGAGGGTTTTGAAAACGTTAAAGCGAACTTTAAAATTGACGTTAAAAGTATTGACACCAAAAACGCTGATCGCGATAATCATTTAAGAACAGGCGACTTTTTCGACGCAGATAGCTATCCTGAAATTTTATTCAGCTCAACTTCTTGGAAAAAGGTAGGTGATGATGAATTCGAATTAGTGGGCGACTTAACCTTAAAAGGAGTCACTAAACCGATAACCCTAAAAGCAGAATTCGGTGGCATTGAAAAAGATGCATACGGCAATACAAAAGCAGGCTTCGAAATTACCGGTAAAATTAACCGTAAGGACTTTGGGCTTACCTATAATTCACTAACCGAAACAGGCGGCTTGGCGCTTGGGGAAGACATTAAGCTGGTGAGCAATATACAATTGGCTAAACAAGCATAAAGGTCCGATGGATGGAGTGTCTAAAGTTTATCTCTTTGTAAGATCGAATGTAAAGAAAAGTGCATTCGGCATATGCGAAGAGGCAAGCTTTAGACGCTCTTTTTAGTTTTCAACTCCATACTCAAGATTGGATAAGGTTTTCCGGCGTCGTCTACAGGAAAGCGGCCAGTTGTTACAAAGCCCAGATGCTCATAAAAGCGTACCGCTTGCTGATTCTGCTCGTTTACATCGACCGTTTTTGAACCTTTTTCCCGCACAGCATATGCTACCAGTCTCTTTCCCACACCTGTACCCCGCTTGTTTGCATCCACAAATAACAGCTGGATAGCCTCACCCGAAATCCCGACGAAGCCACTTAGGACACCTTTCTCATCAACAAAACCATACAGATCCACCAAATCCAGGTATTTGTTATAAATAAGTTCTTTATACTGTAGAATATCTTCCTCTTTCAGAAAGTGATGTGTTGCTCTCACCGCGCGCTCCCAGATTTCCATAACGCGCGCGTAATCATCGTTTGCTAAACTTCTAATCATTCGTATCGGCTATGACTCAAAAATACGGTTTTGATGATCTTTATTCATGAAGATGTTTAAAAAGTCATTTTCTTATCGTGATGTCGGATGCAATGTAATGAGATCAAGACATCAGTACAAAAAAAGTCCTCCTATTCAAACAAATAAATTAACTTTCATTTTTAATGATCCCCATCTTTTCCAAAAACTGCTAAACTTTTATATCTTCGAGATAGATTATGAACAGGATCGACAGACTCTTCGGTATCGTAACCTTACTCCAATCACGCAGGTATGTAGGAGTCGAAGCCATTGCGGAGAAATTTGGAATCAGTATCCGAACAGTCTACCGCGACATTCGCGCAATTAGCGAACAGGGCGTACCCATCAGTTTTGAAGCCAACAGAGGCTACTACATTGTTCAGGGCTATTTTCTGCCGCCGGTTGCTTTTAACAATGATGAAGCCAATGCCTTGATCCTCATGGAGCGCTTTTTGACCGGTTTTGCTGACCGTTCTATTCAAAAACATTATATCACAGCATTAAATAAGGTAAAGAACGTGATGCGAAGTCAACAGAAAGAGCAATTGGAATTTCTAAATGAGCACATTAAATTCCAGATACCATCCCGACTCCAAAATGATTTTGAATATTTATCGGCCATCCAAAACGCCATCGTTTGTAAATCCATTTTACGGATCGACTATGAAAAGGAAAATGGCGAACGGAGCTGTCGGGAGGTCGAATCCATCGGACTTATATTTTATGCATTCAGCTGGCACTTAATCGCTTGGTGCCATTTACGTCATGAATATCGCGATTTTAGAGTTTCCAGAATCAAAAAACTCCATGACATACAATGCCCGTTCAGAAAGTCAACGCATATACCTGTTGCCGACTTTATGAACAAATTGCCGGTCGACTATTAAGGCAATAGGCAGTCAGTTGCCAACATGGTTGGTAAGCATGCCGACCAACCTTCTTGTCATACGCTAAATAGTCCGTAGGTATTTCACTTTTACACCGCTCAAACTCTGTAACCTGCCGAGCGTCTCATTCACCTCCTTTTGCCTAATCTCAAAAACCAGCGAGCAATTATTATCGAAGGTTTGCTTTAACACCGTTAACGCGTCTTCCTTCACAATACGCATTACTTCGTTCATTTGTAGATAATCGAAGGTCACCTTATACACATCATTAACTGTTTTTTTAATAATTTGAGCCTGACTCAAGGCGTCTTGTGTCGCGCTTTTATACGCATTAATCAGTCCGGGTACACCCAACAGTGTGCCTCCGAAGTACCTTACCACCACCACAATAATGTTCGTTAAATCTTGCGATAAAAGCGCGTTTAATATAGGGCGACCGGCAGTTCCAGACGGTTCGCCGTCATCATTCAGCCGGAACACCGAGCGGTCGGTCGTTAATCGGTAAGCCCAACAGTGATGACGCGCCTTAGGATGAAGCGCTTTGATCTCCGCAATAACATTTTTTAAATCTCCGGGGTCGCCGAAAGGATATGCATAAGCAATAAACTTGCTTCCTTTGTCTTTAAACAAGCCTTCGGCGGGTTTTTCGATTGTGTTATAAGTATCTTCAAATAAATTCATTAATAATAATCGGTTATAGGCTTTACAACGTGCCAATAATCACTACAGAAATCACCGCTAACAAGAGGCCTACTTTATTTAATGTACTCAATTTTTCCTTAAACAAGAATAAACCGACGATGGCTCCCACGACAATAACGCCGATATTCATTCCCGAAAATACGATGGAAGGATTATTCGGCAAAGCCTGATGGGCCTTCATGTAAAACAGGATATTCCCAAAATTGAAAAGGCCCAATGCCAATCCCCAAAGGGTACCCGAAAGTGAAAACTTCTCCCGTTTGCTAATCGCTAAAAAGCCTATATATAAAAACGACACCAAAACACAAAGGACAAAAACCAGGAAAATAGACGTTTTGTACGAAACCGCTTGGTACTGAGCAATGTGCTTAAAAAGAATATCGATAATGCCCATACCGAAAAATACCATTAAAGGATACCGCCAGGCATTTTTACTCCCTAGTGTGTGTTCCGTACGCTTCTGCCATTTGATGGAGCACGCAATCGCTACCAGCCCCACAGCCACCCCAACAAGTTTAGTAACGCTCGGATGTTCGTTAAAAATAAAGAATGCGGCCAAGAGAGGAATAAAAAGTGATAAACGCTGCGCGACTTCCGTCCGCACGATGCCTGAATAGCGTATTGACCCCGCTATAATCACAAAGAGGGACGGCAATAGCAGTCCTAATATTAAATAGGTTGCCAGTGGTGCCTCGGCGAACGAGAAGTGATTTAGATCTGGCTCCAAATAATGGTAACTCAGCAATACGGCTACGGGGTAATTCCATGCAATCATTTGCAAAATGTTAACCGAATAGCGTCTTGCTAGCTTGATAAGTACGGAGACCGTAACACTACATAAAACACTTAAAAGGACCAGGAGCATTTTTATTTGTTAAAATAAACAGTAAGTGAATCATTGCCTATGTTTTCCACAAGCTGAGGAATTGCCTGTAAACGGGGAGCATCTAAACCATCCTCCCAATAGTCCCGTCCCCGAAATACCCGCGCTTCGTCCCATAAGCCAGCCTCTATAAATAGTTTGAGCGTTTTAACACCTCCTTCAATGATTATGGACTGTACATCCATCAAATGAAGTTGATACAGCACGTTCTGAGGTAAATACCAATCGAAATGCTCTAAGGCGATGAATTTCAAATTGCTTTGCCAATCTGTCTTTATAGCGTTAAACACCAGGGTTTCTACTTGTTGATCAAACAAATGGAGGTGTGACGGTAAAGAAAGTTCTTTATCGATAACAATCCGTTTTGGATTTCTGCCGAACCAATGGCGGACATTAAGCTGCGGATTGTCAATCAAAGCGGTGTTTGCGCCCACTAAAACAGCGTCTTCTTCACTACGCCATCGATGATTGAGTACTTGCGCAGCAAAGCCTGTAATCCACCGTTGGCTGCTGATTTTAGGGGCAAAATAACCGTTGGCTGTTTCCGCCCATTTCAGTATAACGTAAGGCCTTTGTTGCTGTACGCGGGTAAAGAAACGGCGATTTATAAATTTTGCTTCCTCCTCCAATACGCCTTCGATCACTTCGATACCAGCTGCGCGCAGTTTGGCAATACCTCGGCCGTTGACCTGCTCAAAAGGATCTCTACAGGCGATCACGACTTGCTTCGGCCCATGCTTTATCAGCAGATCCGCACAGGGCGGTGTTTTCCCATGGTGTGAACACGGTTCTAAAGTAACGTAGACCGTTGATTCTTTCAATAGATCGGCAGCATTTACATGACGATTAAAAACATCGGCAATTGCATTCGGTTCGGCATGTGCTTCGCCATATTTTCGGTGCCAGCCTTCGCCAATAATTTTATCCTTATGTACCACTAGCGCACCCACCATCGGATTCGGACTAACAGTTCCGTGGCCAAGCTTAGCCAGCTCCAAACAGCGGTGCATATAGATTTCGTGATTAGGCATGTACAAACCTAAGGATTTTTAGCAGCTGTCGGTCAATAGGCCGATTTTTTTTACAGTTTTATGTCCTGTTTTTTTACCATCCCTTCGGGAGGCAAGCTTTTTTACTTTTGAATTTTTACTTTTGAATTAGTAGGTTTGAACACGTAAACACATGCAACTCGAAGCCGTCAAAAAACTATTGATAGAAAAATTAGCTGGTTTATATGAAGCCACCGAAGCGGAAAGCATTTTGCTTATTGTACTGGAAGATATATTCGGATATACTCGAAAAGACTTACTGCTCAACAAATCTTTAATGCTTCCTGAGGCGCAGTTAGAGCGATTGAACGAAATAGTTACTCGCCTATGTTCGGGAGAACCGGTGCAATATATCGTGGGACATACATCCTTTATGGGATTAACCTTCAAAGTGAATGCTCATGTATTGATCCCGCGTCCCGAAACCGAAGAACTCGTTGATCTCATTATTCAAGATTTGAAACAGTCCGCATTACCAGAACCGAAAATAATGGATATAGGTACAGGCTCGGGCTGCATTCCGATTGCTATTAAAAAACATGTCGACAAAGCACGCGTCTATGCAATGGATATATCGCCGGAAGCGCTGGAAGTAGCTAAGCACAATGCAACTATTAACCGCTGTTCGATTCACTGGATGCTCGCCGATATCCTGGAGTGGGATCTCGTTTTTGCAGCGTCCATGCAATTCGACGTCATTGTCAGCAATCCACCTTATATCACTCATACTGAGCAACAGGAAATGCACTTAAATGTGCTGCAATACGAACCCCATTTAGCCCTTTTCGTCGAAGATCAGGCGCCGCTGCTCTTTTACGAAACCATTGCTTCTTTCGCATTGACTCATCTGGCAAAAGGAGGGAGGCTCTATTTCGAGGTCAATAGGAATTTCGGACAGGAAGTGAAAGAGTTACTGCAAAAAAAGGGCTTTAAAGACATCCTGCTTAAGCAGGACTTACAAGGCGCAGATCGAATGGTGAGAGCCAGTTTATAGATAAAGACAGCCATGAAGAAAAGAGGAAAACGGAAAAAGAAAACAAAAGGCTCTTCCTGGAAATGGTTGCTGATGGTCTGTTGTTTACTCGCATTGATATCCATCGCACTCGTCAATCATTTTTTATTTCGAAATGCAACCCATTACGGTATAAAAATGCCTACCGGATACCATACCCATGGAATTGATATTTCCCAATACCAAGGAACAATCGACTGGGACGCTTTATGTTCACCACAGGATAACGATGTGCCTATTTCCTTTGTCTACATGCGGGCCACGATGGACATGCGGAACGACAAAAAGTTTAAAGTAAACTGGCAGGAAGCAAAGGCACATGGTTTAAAACGAGGTGCTTATCTTTTTTTTCATCCGAATAAAGACGGAGTGCGGCAAGCAGAACTTTTTATAAAACGGGTAGGAAATTTAGACGGATGCTTGCCTCCTGTAGTTGACATTGAAAAAAATTATCGTACTGACGCCAAATTGCTAAAGAAGCGATTGCAAGATTGTTTGAATACCCTCCATAATTACTATGGAATCCGTCCCGTGGTATATACCTATACAACCTTTTATCGAGATTTTCTCGGCACAGCATTCGATCAATACCCATTATGGATTGCCCATTACGAGCGGGAGGACAAGCCCGATTATATTAGCCGTGAATGGGACATTTGGCAACACAGCGAGCGAGGAAGAATAGCAGGCACAAACGAATTTGTCGATTTCAATGTCTTAAACTGCCATAATAGCATTATGCCATGTGAGGTTTGTACGAACTAGCTGTTGATTGCAAGCTTTCGTATGGCCATTGTTCATGTACTTTCATCGATTACTACAAGGTTAAGTCATGTTACGAACGCCTTAAACCGGCGGCCGTTTCCTCATTGGTACGTCCGTTGACCTACATTTGGATAATCGCCTTGAATGATTATTTTTGTCAGAGAGATCAATAGGAAGTCAAGGGGGCATATTTCGAGTTAGCACTCGGAAATAGTAGGCGCTCGGAAAGTGATCAATACGAGTTGTTCTCGTTAAGATATCATTAAAGTGAATAGCAAGTAGCACTTTCATTTATTAAACCGTTATAAAAAGCATATAAACAAAAATTCACCTTATTTATAAACAACAAATGAAGACAAAATTCAACTCTCTTTACCTAAGCTTATTGGCCGGAGCCTTACTTACACTGGGAGCGTGTAGTAAAAATGATGATGATGACGTTACTCCTACTATGCCAATAGCGGAAAACGCAGGTTATTTTATTCTCAACGAGGGATCGTCCTTGAACTCCAGTTTAAGCTTTTATAATCTTTCGACCGGAAACTATACAAATAATGTCTATAGTAACCTAGGTACCGGCGCGAACGACCTAATTACTTATGGAACCAAGCTGTATGTGAGTGTTACAAACGCCAACAAGGTAGTGGTATTAGACTCCGAAACCAAACAGGAGCTGGGAACAGTTAACATTAGCTTACCTCGTAACTTACTCTCTTATCGCGGAAGAGTTTATGCAACCGGTCAAGGAAATAACGAGTTAGTGGCTATCGATACGACAACCTTTTCCACAACTAGCGTAGCTGTCGGAAATTCACCGGAGCAACTCGCTGCTACTGGAGGAAACATTTACGTAGCCAATTCGGGCTGGAGAGAAAAACTTGATGGCGGTGATTACGACAATACCATTTCGGTGGTTAATGCCAGCTCTTTGACAGTAACTGGTAGTATTGAGGTCGCAGAGAATCTCGTGGCTATAGCTGCTGATAGTGTTAGAAATACGCTATATGTGAATGCTAATGCGACTTATGAAGGAGTTACGGAGACCAATCCATCGAAACTGTATGTGGTCAACTTATCGAACAATCAAATTACGCCCATGACTTTCGGAGCGGAACAAATAATTGTGATTCCGATGACACAAACCACGTCGCAGGCTTTTCTAATCAGTACAAACTTTAATAACAATACTTCAGGAAAAGGACAATTGTTGACGATGGACACTGGAAGTCAAACTGTACAAACTTTCGGTCAGTCTGGTTTAGCAATAGATAATGCTTACAGCATTGATTTTTTACCACAGCTATCAGCGATTGTTGTTGGAGATGCGAAAGATTACACCAGCAATGGTACCATGTCTCTGTTCGAATACTACAACGGTGCTTGGGTTGGCACGGGGTCACTTGAAGTAGGTGTTAGCCCAAAAGCTTTTGCTTTTTATTATCCCAATTATCAATAGATTAAACACTAATAATAAAAAATTCCGGCTAGCTATGCCGGAATTTTTTATTTCTCCTCAATTCCCTATCTTCGTCTCCCATGCAACTCAATGTAGGATTGATCGGTTTTGGCATGGCAGGACAAGTGCTTCATGCTCCTCTTATAAGCTCGGTAACCGGCTTAAAACTTTATAAAGTTTACGCCCGCCGCAGTGAACAGCAGTCTATTTTACGTACAAAGTATCCAGATGCCGCGATTGTAACAGATGTTCGGGATATCTTTAACGATAAGCAGATTGACTTAGTAATCATTGCTAGCTCTAATGACGTACATTTTAGCCTTACTAAAGCGGCTTTATCAGCGGGTAAACATGTAGTGGTAGAAAAACCGTTCACTAATACGGTGGACGAAGCAGACGAACTGATCGCGTTGGCAAAAAATCAAGGTAAATTATTGTCCGTCTTTCACAGCGCCCGTTGGCACAGCGACTACCTTACCGTAAAGGATGTGATTGCGAGCGGCGAACTGGGGCGATTGGTGACGATGGAAATCCGCTACGACCGCTTTCGTAATTACCTGCGCCCGAGCGCTTGGCGTGAAGATGATTTACCGGGCTCGGGTATCTGGTTTGACCTCGGTGCCCACTTAATAGATCAGACTTTACAGTTATTCGGTAAACCACATAGCCTTTTTGCCTCGTTGAGAAAAATGAGGGAAGGTGTAGGGGCGGTCGACGACTTCGAAGTATTGTTTTATTACCCGCAATTGAAGGTGTCCTTAAAGGGCAGTATGTTGATAAAAGAACCCACCCCACGCTTCGCATTATATGGAACCGAAGGTGCCTTTATAAAACCGGGGGTCGATCCGCAGGAAGCGGCGCTTCGGGAGGGAAAAACACCGGCCGACTTACCAAATTGGGGCGAAGAACCGGAAGAAATATGGGGCATCCTCAACACAACAGCTGAAGAACCGGAAAACCGAAGAAAGATTCCCAGCCAAAAGGGAAATTATCCAGGTTATTACGAAAATGTTCGTGATGCCATCCTAAAAAAAACTGAATTGGCCGTAACCGCGGAGCAGGCCCGGGATGTGATTTACTTGCTGCAATTGGCCGAAAAAAGCTGGGAAGAAAAACGTGTAATGCTCGTCGAATGAATTATGACGCATTAATTATAGGAGGAGGGGCTTGCGGCCTCATGTGTGCTGTGCAGGCAGGCTACCTCGGTAAACGAGTAGCGATCTTGGAGCGAAACGATAAGCTAGGCGCCAAAATACTGATCTCGGGAGGAGGCCGCTGCAACTATACCAATTTATATGCATCGCCCACGAATTTCATTTCCGAAAACAAGCACTTTTCCATCGCAACGCTAAATCAGTGGACGGTGGATGATACCATCCAGTTTTTTGAACAGCAGGGTATCATCGGGCAAGAGAAAACACTCGGCCAATTATTCCCTACTTCTAACAAAGCCAAGGATATCGTTGCTGCCTTTGAACGCCTACTCAAAGAATTAGGGCAAGAGGTGTTTCTGCAGGCAGAAGTGAAAGCGATCGAAAAGAACCCTGGCTCTGGAACTTTTCAGGTTACATTTAATCACAAGGACCGACTGGAAACGCTTGAAGCGCCTAAGGTGGTCATGGCCAGCGGTGGCTTGCCGGTCGCTAAGCTCGGCGCGAGTGATTTTTCCCTCCGGATAGCGAAACAGTTTGGTTTAGATGTGACCGCCACCGCACCGGCCCTTGTTCCATTAACGATCACCGGAAAGGGCGCCGAGTGGTTCAGTGCTTTAGCCGGCAATTCGATTTTTAGTCGGGTTTGGAACAATCGCATAAGCTTCGAGGAGAATATTTTATTTACACACTGGGGCCTCAGTGGCCCTGCCATCCTGCAAATCTCCTCTTACTGGAACCCTAGCGAGCTGATTTGGATTGACCTGCTACCGAAGCAACGCATTGCTCAATTAATCCAACAAGAACGGGAAAGAGGAGGGAAGCGTTTGCTTTCACAGCTGTTGCAGGATCATTTTACTAAGAAGTTCACGGAAGCATTAGGCAAATTTCTACCCGTCGATAAGAAAGTTGCGTCTATCGGCAAACAGGAAGTAAAATACATGGAACAGGTGATTCACCGCTTTGAAGTTAAACCCGCTGGCAGCAAAGGCTATGATAAGGCTGAGGTCATGCGAGGAGGCGTCAACACAGACGAACTCTTGCCGAAAAGCCTGGAGTCAAAAAAATGTGAAGGACTTTTCTTCGGTGGTGAATGCGTGGACGTCACCGGTTGGCTCGGAGGCTATAACTTTCAATGGGCCTGGGCAAGTGGATACGTAATCGCGCAGCATCTCTAAATTAGTTGCACGAGCAGCTTCAGTAGCACATGAATGTAAGATTGTTGCGCTCCGCCGCTCCTGCCCGTGCAGCTTTCTTATGGCATCTCCACCACAAAACTCTTATCCTGCGCCAACAAAGCTTTATTAGCAATCAACGACTCAAGATTGATTTCACCGATGATGTATTTAAACTCGCGGGCATAATGTCTTTCGGATACTTTGATAAAGTTCAGTTTTTCCAAAATGGTCTCGTCATTATAACGTAAGTAGACCGTAATCTTATGGTTGTTGCTATGGCTTAGTTGGGTTGCTTCCAAGTGCTTTTTATACTCGTAACGATAGTCATACCTTAAGGCAGCGATATCGGAAAGGACCGCAGATCCCGTTGGATGTCCTCCCGCCCCTTTGCCATAGAAAAATTGCTGATCGGCAAAAGCCGCTTGAACCACCACCCCGTTGTACTCGTTCTCCACCGAATAAAGGATGCTCTTTTCGTTTACAAACTTTGGTATGACGTAAAGGATGACCTTTTCATTACCAATTTCGCGAGCCGTTGGCACCAACTTGATTTTGTAATTCTTTTCCCTGGCAAAACGAATATCGTAGTCTGATAACTGATCGATACCGATATTGAGAATCTCTTCCGGCTTAACGTATAATCCATATGCATGTGAAGCCACGATAGCCAATTTAAACTTCGCATCAAAGCCGCCTACATCTAGTGTTGGATCCGTTTCTGCGAAACCTAAAAGCTGGGCTTGTTTCAAAGCGGTATCATAATCCATGTGTTCGTTAAAAATTTTGGATAAGATGTAATTCGATGATCCGTTGAAAATCCCCGACACAGAATGTAAAAGTTCATTATCATAGTATTCTTCCAAATTGCGGATAATAGGAATACTACCGCATACAGCGCCTTCGTATAAGAGACTCGTGCCATATTGCTGTTGAATGTCCACAAGTTCCTCCAAATGCGTAGCGATCATTTTTTTATTGGCGGAAACCACATTTTTACCATTCTTTAAAGCTTTGGAGACAATATCAAAAGCCGCCTCGGCATCGTCGATCAACTCTACGATGGTGTTAATTTCCGTATCCTCTAATAGATCATCTGCCTTTGTCGTGAATAAATCCAAAGGCAGCGTTCTCTTCTTCTCTGGATTTTTGATGGCGAAACGTTTAATTTCCAGGTTTAGCTTTTTGGTTTTAATGATATCGTACAAGCCTTGGCCTACTACACCAAAGCCAAACAATCCTAGTGTAAGCTTTTTACTCATTGTTGTGTTAGATCTTCTCTATGTATATATTTTAACTATGTGGTTGTAATATCTCATTCAGTCTATTGGAATGATTTTCTTTCAAAAAAGCAGCTATTTCCTTGCTGATCTGCTTTGTCTCGATAAGAAAGCCGTCGTGTCCATAAAAAGAATTGATAGCTGCGAATTTCGCGTTCCGAATATGTTTGGCCAAAAACTGTTGCTCGTCTAAGGGAAACAGCAAGTCGCTGCTAACACCTATCACCAAGGTTTTCGCTCGTATCGTTTGCAACGCTTGTTGCGCACCATTCCTTCCTCTGCCGACATTGTGGGCATCCATCGCTTTGCTCAAAAACCAATAACTATAAGCGTTAAACCGTTTGACCAATTTCTCGCCTTGGTAGTTTTGGTAGGAAGAAGCACGATAATCATCGACTTTTTCGTCCGAATTTTCTAGTTGAGTGGCACCATAGGTCTCATAAGTTCTGTAAGAGAGTAGCGCAATGCTGCGGGCTACCTTTAAACCCTTAGCACCGCCGTCGGCTTTGTTCGCGAAGAAAGTACGATCCGCACTAATGGCTAGGCGCTGACTCTCATTGAAGGCAATTCCCCAAGGGGAGTGTTGCGCATTGGTAGCCAGCAGAATGAGACTTTCAATTCGATCGGGATGGCTAATAGCCCACTCCATAGCCTGTTGCCCGCCTAGCGAGCCACCAATCAGCACTTTAATCTTACCGATGCCCAATTCTTGTGCTAACAGCTCATGAGCAGCAACGAGGTCGCGGATAGAGAACTGCGGAAAAGAAAGGTAGTAAGGCTGATCCGTGCTCGGATCAATGCTTAAGGGACTGGTGCTGCCATAATGTGATCCTATAATATTGGCGCAAATAATAAAATGTTCTTGTGGATTGAACAAATCCTTTTCGCCAAATAACCCAGGCCACCAGTCAAATACGTCGGAGTTAGCCGTCAATGCATGACAAACCCATACCACATTATCTTTTCGGGTATTCAGACGTCCGTAGGTATGGTAGGCTATTTGTAGACCTTTTAATCGTTTTCCGTTTTCAAACCGAAAGGTTTTATTATAGTTGAATTTATGGATACTCATATATTAAAGCGCTCACGCGCCGTTTAATTTCTACTTGATCTTATATCGAAAGCTTGTTGTAAATCGGCAATTATATCGTCTATATGTCCTATACCTACTGCTATACGCAGACTTATAGGCGTCACACCTGCGGCCAACTGCTCTTCCTTCAAAAGCTGTTGATGGGTTGCGGCCGAAGGCGCTTTTAAGGCGTGAAATTTTAGATTTTTTGTTGACATTCGATATTTCTTATAATGTATTAACCACTTATTTATGAGCCTAAACGTATGAAAGAATATACATCAGAAGGTTGTATATATTAGCATTAAGAAAAAAAGAGATTTCTTTCTAACAGCACATACGCATCCCAGAGCAATACATATAGGTCGGCGATTGCCCTTTGCTGACAGAGATTTGATTGAATGCCTGCTGGCTAAACGCTATACCAGACTTGACTGTGCTACTAGTTGAATGTGATTTCATGTCTTATTCAATTTATATGCTCCCATTTATTTGGGACAGGATTTGGCACCTTTTCCAATCGCTTCGGATGGTTGCCAGTGGGTCTTAGAGCCGGTCTCTCGCCACTTCTTTATAAATCAAGACTCTTTTTAAGAGGAATTGATCAATACATTATTGAAATGTATGGCGCAAATATACACTTTATTTTTATTGCGCAAAACTTTCAGTTGCAAAAAGCAAAAGGATAAGGTAGTGAATTAGCGAAGCTGTTAATAGTGAATAGTTGGCTTTAGACTGCTCTGTTTTTGGTGTCAGACATCAAGACTTCTTGTCCTAATGTCTTATGTCTTATTATCTACTATCAAATATCATCCACTCAAAGTGGTATTAAGTATCAGGTATCAAGACTTCCTGTCTTGGTTCTGTTTTTGGTGTCAGGTATCAATATTCCTAGCCTATATTTATGCCTTATGTTTACTACTAACTATTCTTTACATTAAATAGCTTGTTGAAACCCGTCCTTATGAATAAGTTTAGCGGTGGAGGGTGGTAAGTCGACCGGACGCGAGTACGTTACAAAGTTTTCTTCCTTTAACGCGTTGAAAAAGCCCAATTTCTCTACCATTCGGGTGGCCGGCTGGTTGTCTTTGTTGATGCAGATTTTAATGAAGGACGCGCCCAAGCAATATTTAGCCATCTCGACCATCTGGTTAAAGGCGGCAGGCATAATTCCCTTTCCCCAATATTCAGGTACAAGGGACCCGCCAAAATAAATTTCCTTTTTCTTTTTGTTCCAATTATATAACACGCAGCAACCGATCACTTTACCGGGTTCATTTCTCAAGCGAATGGTGTAAATAAATTTACAAAGCCAGAGCATCCTTTTCGTGAACTCTTCGGCCGTTTCATCGCCAACCTCATCATTGACATTAATCTTCCAAAACAGATCCGGTCTGATGTAGATGTTGTTGAAAATTTCTGCGTCTTCGATGGTTAGTTTACGCAAAACGATGGGCTCTACCTTTAGTGTATCCATAACTTAAGAAATTAGAACGAAAGAGGGCAGTTGTAATTCGTCGAATAAATATACCGTTATCTTTCCAAGAATACAACAAATAAGTTCTAAAAATTGTTTGTTTAAGTTTTAACTTCTAAGTTGTAACTGACACCTACGCTATAATGCCGTACACACCGCCTAGATCTTAAGCCCCATAACCTAAAATCTTACGTTAACGAGACGGTTACAAGCTTGCATATCCCCCCAACTTTATCTAAGTTTGCCCGTAAGATATTCGCGTATGGAAGCAGACAACAGCTTAAAATTAGTCATTAACAACCCCCGCTTGGATGCAGATTTGAAAAAGATAGCGCTAAAAGTTCTTGAAAATAAACGCATAAGCTTTGAAGAGGGGGTAACGCTTTATGAGAAGGGCGAATTGGGATACCTCGGTGTGCTGGCCAATTATATCCGGGAAAAGAAGAATGGTAATTACACATATTTCAACCGGAATTTCCATATTGAGCCCACAAACCTCTGCGTATATGACTGCAAATTCTGTTCTTATTCCAGATTAATTAAAGAACGATCCGAGGGTTGGGAAGCAACCATGGAGGAGATGCTGGCGACAATCAAAAAATATGACGATGAACCGGTTACAGAAGTGCACATAGTAGGAGGGGTCCTCCCGCAATACAATATGCAATTCTATATGGATTTATTTTCGGCTATAAAAAAACATCGTCCGCAATTGCATGTCAAAGCGTTGACGCCTGTTGAATACCACTATATTTTTAAAAAGGCAAAAGTAGATTATGCCACCGGTATGCGCATGATGAAAGACGCGGGACTGGAATCTATGCCTGGAGGCGGAGCAGAGATTTTTCATCCTGAAATAAGAGAGCAGATCGCTAAAGACAAATGCAACGCTGAGCAATGGCTTGCCATCCATGAGGAATGGCATAAGCTGGGTATGCACTCCAATGCCACAATGCTGTATGGTCATATCGAAGGATTTCATCACCGTATAGACCATATGGAGCGGTTGCGACAATTGCAGGATAAGACCGGCGGCTTCCAAACATTTATTCCACTTAAATTCAGAAACAAAGACAATCAAATGTCGCACATTCCTGAAGTTTCTGTGATTGAAGATCTAAGGAATTACGCGATTGCACGGATCTATTTAGACAACTTCCAACATATAAAAGCCTACTGGGCCATGATCAGTAGGGATACAGCGCAGCTATCCCTAGGTTTCGGTGTGGATGATATCGATGGAACCTTAGATGACACCACCAAAATTTATTCGATGGCGGGTGCCGAAGAGCAAAATCCGGCAATGACTACGCAGCAATTAGTGGAGCTTATTAAACAAGTGGGGCGCCATCCGATCGAACGTGATACCCTATATAATGTAGTCACTGATTATCACGACTACCAATTCGAACAAACAGCTCCAAAAAGTAGCTATTATAGCTTGCCGGTGGTGAATTAGCGCCGGAGTTGTAGGTTATAAGTGCTACGTTTTAAGTAGCAAGCTGTAAACCTATGGAGTTCTGAGCAGGAGTTTTAAGGATTATGTGGCTGAGGACAAATTTTAAAAGATGGTAAGCTCAAGCTATCGACAGGCGGGCATTTGACTGATGGATAAAAACTATTTACAGGTGAAAAAATTATTCTATATTATTAGACACGGAGAAACGGACTTAAATAAACAAGGAATAGTGCAGGGCAAAGGTGTTAACACACCATTAAATGCTTTCGGACAGCGACAAGCACAAGCTTTTTACGATGCCTACAAAGGAATAAACTTCGACAAAATATATACGTCCACGTTGATCAGAACGCATCAAACGGTGGCCAAATTCATTGAACAAGGCCTTCCCTGGGAGCAGCTAGATGGTTTAGACGAAATAAGCTGGGGAATCTATGAAGGGAAAGAACAGTCGACTAACATTATGACCGGATTCAACTCCATTACTCAACAATGGAGCGAAGGTAAACTGGACGTAAGCATAGAAGGTGGCGAAAGTCCAAATCAAGTGCAAAAAAGGCAAAAAAAGGCAATGGATTACATCACATCGCAACCGAACGAAGATGTGGTGTTGATATGTATGCACGGTCGGGCCATGCGTATCCTCCTTTGCTTGCTGGTAAACAAACCGCTTTCTGAAATGGACGACTTTCCGCATATGAACACTGCTTTGTACCTAGTTTCATATGACAATGGAGTCTTTACAATAGAAGACCACTACAACATTAATCATTTAGCCGAACTCCAAAACGCTGAATAGTTTTTAAATAGCACACATGAATAAAATAAACGTATCAGCCGTATCTTATACAAATACGACCCCTTTTATCTATGGCATAAAAAATACGCCACTTATTAATGAAATTGAATTAAGCCTAGACATCCCCAGTACCTGCGCGCAGAAGCTGATTGACCGGCAGACGGACATAGGCCTGGTACCTGTCGCAGCCTTGTTGCATGTTCCGGGCTATGAAATTATAGCTGATTACTGTATCGGCGCAACCGGGGCGGTCAACTCGGTATTTATTTTTAGTAATAAACCAATTACTGAGATAAAAACACTTCGACTTGACAAGCAATCACGCACCTCCAACAACCTGGCGAGGGTATTACTGAAGAATTTTTGGAAACAACCGGTCGAACTGACCGAAGATTTAAA
Organism: Olivibacter sp. XZL3; assembly: GCF_004368405.1. Classification (GTDB taxonomy): domain Bacteria; phylum Bacteroidota; class Bacteroidia; order Sphingobacteriales; family Sphingobacteriaceae; genus Olivibacter. The sequence goes on along the minus strand of NZ_SBJH01000008.1, from coordinate 140,082 downwards.
TGCCGATGCTTTTGTAGAAATAGGCGATAGAACCTTCGGAAAGAAAGACAGCCTTCCTTTCGTATATGATATGGGAGAAGAATGGATGAATTTTACCGGGTTACCATTCGCTTTTGCAGTTTGGGCCGCGAACAGGTCCTTGCCGCTTGATTTTATTTCACGCTTTAATGAGTCCATGAAATTTGGATTGGACAACCGGGACAAAGTCATAGAAGCACTGCCTAAGCGAGACGACTTTGACATCGCCCATTATCTTAAACACTCGATCGACTTCGCGCTCACGGATAAAAAAAGACAAGCGATCCGGTTATTTCATCAGTATATTCAAGCGCTTTAGAAGGGAATAAGGGAGCAGTGAGTAGGGGAAACTTACTTACCCCACCCAACTATTTCCCTACTAGCTACTCCCAATCAGCTATCAATAGCTGCTGGCATTGTCCAAAAGTGTTATTTCTTCAGGCGTTAAGGTAATTTCCGCCGAAGTAAGTAGGTCGTGGAGCTGCTTCTCGTTCGTAGCACTCGCAATCGGCGCGGTAATAAAAGGCTTGTGCAACAACCAAGCGATCGAAATCTGCGCTTTGCTGGCCCCTTTGTTAGCAGCCACTTCCTCCAAAGCCACTATAATACGCTCACCTCGTTCCGTCAAATAGTGTTTTACGGATTCGCCTCGCGGACTTTTGCTCAAATCGTCTTCACTTCGATATTTACCGGTAAGAAAGCCGCTTGCCAATGCATAATAATTGAGCACGGCTAAGTTTTCGTCTTGCACCAAGGGGAGATATTCCGCTTCAAATTTTTGACGGTCATAAAGGTTATAAAGCGGCTGAATACTTACATAAGGCTGTAGATTATTTTTTCTAGCGAATGCGTTAGATTCCGCAATTCGCGCTGCCTTAAAATTAGAGGCCCCTATGTAACGGACTTTACCCTCCTCAATAAGCTTATTCAAAGCTTCCATTGTTTCCTCAACCGGCGTCGCCTCATCATCATAATGCGTTTGATAGAGATCGATATAATCGGTTTTCAATCTGAGTAATGAAGCTTCTACAGCTTCTTTAACGTAAGAGGCCTTCAAGCCCTTTTTGTCTTTGTCCATCTCGGCTCCCAATTTGGTAGCGATTACCACATCATCGCGTTTTCCCCGTTTTGACAACCACTTGCCAATGATGGTTTCAGATTCACCGCCTTTATTTCCTTGCACCCATTTAGAATATACATCTGCTGTGTCTATAAAGTTATAGTCGCTATCGATGAATGCATCCAACATCTGAAAAGAGGCGGCTTCATCCAAAGTCCATCCAAAAACGTTACCGCCAAAAGCTATGGGAGAAACTTCCAACGGTGTCAAACCTAACTTTCTTTTATGTGTCATTACGCAAATTAATTTTGTTGTCTACTATAAACGACAACAGAATTGATAAGTTTTATCAGGAATTGCACAAAACCAAATATGACACCCTATTTACTCAATGCGATATTCCCTCACTTTTCAGCTTTTTACGTCCCGGAATTTTCATATAACTTCCTACGCCGCTACTTTCATCGCCTAACAGTAGACCCCATGGTTTTAGCTCCGGCACACGATCAAAAATTACTTTCATAATAGCAATCATCGGAATCGACAAAAACATACCGGTAATTCCCCACAGCATTTCGCCCAGCACCAAACCAATCAGCGCAATTAACGTATTGATTTGCACTTTTGAGCCGACAATTTTCGGCATAATATAATTCCCGTCTACCGCATGAATGAGTACCAATGCGACGATGACAAAAAGCACATGTGTAACGGTCGATGTTGCAAAGGTGATCAAAACCGTTATAATTAAGGCGGTAAAAATGCCGATGTAAGGGATAATGTTAAAAATGCCGGTAATCAATCCTAGTAGGAAGGTATATTTCACATCAATGAAATAAAAGGCTGTACAGGTCAAAAGCGTGACAATCAGCATTTGCAAGAACAAGCCCACTATATAGCGTTTAATTATATACTGAATCTGATAGACGATCTCGTATACCACCGAGCTGTGCTTCTTTTTAAATGAATTCACCAAAAACCTAAGAATCAATCTTCTGTGGAAAAGTATAAAGAAGGTATAAAGAAAAGAGAATAATAAAAGTAAAAGCAGAGATGACAATGACATCAATGTTTTACTTAAAATCGTAGTACCGGTAGAGAGCGACTTGGAGGCTGCCTCATTTATGTAGTCTATCTGGGCTTTGTTATTCACGTGAAAAGTCTGCGATATCCAAACCTGCAGGTCGGCGGCCGAACTAAGCAGCTGCTGCTTAAATGCAGGCCAGTCTTTTGCTAAAGACGAAAGCTGCGTACCCAACAAGGTAAAGACAGCGACTATAAAGATGACCAAGGTAATAGACGACAATAGCGAGGACAGCGATCTCGGCATTTTTAATCTACGCTCTAAAAAATTAGCTAAGGGCAACAATAACACGGCACATAAAAATCCAAAAATCAAGGGCGCCAGAATCGTGTGCCCCAGAACGGCCAAATAACCTATAAGCAATATGCTCAGCAAAACGCAAGCGAGTTTTACATAGAATGGAAGTAGAATTATCTTCATTGAACGGGTTTTAGGAATAAATAAATATAAAGTTAATGTATTTTTCAATCTAGAACCGGATTTCTTTGGCTAAAATGAGAAATCAACTATCTTTATCGAAAAATTTAAAATCTGCCCGTCACTTATGTTAATAAAAAGAGCAATAACCTTCCTTTTAGCCGGATCGGCCTTCTTGTCCCTCGCTGCGCAAGAAAACAAAAAAAACACCGACGAGTTAAAAATGGAATGGTTTGAAGACGCCAAACTAGGTATATTTATTCACTGGGGCGTTTATGCGGTAAACGGTATCTCCGAGTCCTGGTCGTTTTTTAACAATTATTTGGATCATGATGCCTATATGCAGCAATTGAATGGATTCACCGCATCGCAATATAATCCACAACAATGGGCGAGTTTGATTGAGTCGAGCGGCGCTAAATATGCCGTCATTACCGCCAAACACCATGATGGAATCGCCTTATGGGACAGTGAAGCTGAAAAAGCGATTACGACCAAAAAGCACAGTGCCGCGAAACAGGATGTATTGAGCCCTTTTGTGAGCTCGTTGAAAGCGAAGGGCATCAAAACCGGTATTTATTTCTCGTTGCCCGACTGGAGTAATGACGATTACGATATTTTTACACGAACGAGAAAGAGGTACACGCTAAAAGATAGCCCGAAACGTTGGCAGCGGTACCAAAGTTATATGCTTAGACAGCTGGAGGAGCTTTCCTCTCGTTACCGCCCGGATCTTCTCTGGTTTGATGGTGACTGGGAACATAGTGCTGAAGAATGGCAAGCGAATAAGATAATCGCGAACCTGAGGAAACACAACCCCAATATTATTGTCAATGCCCGGTTAACCGGCTATGGCGATTACGATACGCCAGAGCAAGGAGTTCCGGTACTTAAACCAACGAATCCATATTGGGAACTCTGTTACACGATAAACGACTCATGGGGATACCAACCTTACGACCGCCATTACAAATCCGCTAATATGATTATCCGTACGCTGATCGATTGCATCAGCATGGGAGGGAATCTGCTGCTGGATATCGGGCCCCGTGCTGACGGCAGCATTCCTGCGGAGCAAATAGCCGTACTTAACGAACTGGGAAGATGGACGAATAAAAACCAGCAAGCGATTTACGGGACGCAGGCAGGTCTGCCTAACGGACATTTTGTCGGCAAATCAACGCTGTCAAAAGACAGTAAAACAATTTATCTGTTTCTTGACAAGAAAGACAATAAAACAATAACTGTCAATCAGTTAGTATCCCACGTAAAAGCAGTAAAAATCTTAGGCTATAGTGGCCGCGTTCCTTTTCAGCAGCAACACCACAGCCTTTCCATAAACATACCCGCAACAGGGGAAGATAAGGATGCAACGGTTGTCGCTATTGAGTTAGCGGAAGCATTGCAATTAGGCACTCCGCAGGAACGCGCGGTAGATTATGAACAAGTGGAGCAATCAACGGTGGACTTGCAATCGCAAATTCAATCCATCGTAGGGAGCATCAGCATTGGCTACAACCCCTTCGATAACAGCAATTTAAAATACGATGCTTACGGTTATACTTTACCAAGCAACCCGCACTTACAGCCATGGATAGTTAAGCACGTAGAAGCCTTGCACCATACGAAAAATGGCCTTCCGGAAGGCCATTATACGGGATTAAGTGCTTTATCGGAAGACAAAACCACATTATTTCTATTCATCGAAGGCAAGCCCACCGGACCAATAGCGCTTAAAGGACTTAAAAATCATATACAAAGGGCTCGTATCGTAGGGGAAGGTACGCTATTAACGCCGGAGATTTATAACAAGCTGTATTGGAGTCAGGTGCCGGGCATTACTTACATCCCAGTGCCGGAAGACCGCCTTGACCCGCATATGACGGTTATAGCACTCTTGTTAGATGGACCGCTAGACTTATACAGGGAAAACGTTGGAGCGATTGAAAGCAATTTATAATACTGAAATGATAAAGCATTTTTTAGTTGGGCTATTGAGCCTTTGCCTGTGCACCCAAGCCGTCGCCCAGGAACATAACACGTCGGCGGACTACATTAAACCGACTGATTCCTTGGTTGTAAAGAACCTAGCAGAATGGGGCGATTTAAAGTTTGGCCTTTTTATGCATTGGGGCACCTATAGCCAGTGGGGCATTGTCGAAAGCTGGAGCCTTTGTCCGGAAGACGAGGGATGGACACAGCGCCGTGGTCCACATGCGGAAAGTTACTACGAATACGTCAAGGCATATGAAGATTTACAAAAACAATTCAATCCGGTAGATTTTAACCCCGAAAAATGGGCAGAAGCAGCGAAAGAGGCCGGCATGAAGTACGTAGTATTTACGACCAAACACCACGATGGCTTTGCGATGTTCGATACGAAGCAGAGTGATTATAAGATTACCGATCCTAAATCGCCATTTTCGTCTAATCCCCGAGCTAATGTCGCCAAAGAAATTTTCAACGCCTTTCGAAATGACCAGTTTAAAATCGGCGCTTATTTTTCAAAACCAGATTGGCATACGCCCTACTATTGGTGGCCTTATTTTCCACCAAAAGACCGAAATGTGAACTACGATCCGAAAAAATACCCGGAACGCTGGCAGCAATTCAAAGATTTCACTTACAATCAAGTGAGCGAATTAATGACTGATTACGGCAAAATAGACATTTTGTGGCTTGACGGCGGCTGGGTACGACCTTTGGCGACGGTCGATACCACCGTGGAATGGCAGCGAGGAATTAAAACCGAACAAGATATCGACATGCCTAAAATTGCAGAAATGGCGCGGCTAAAACAACCGGGAATCATCATTGTAGACAGAACGGTACCCGGCGAATATGAAAACTATGTAACACCCGAACAGTCTATTCCCGACCAGCCACTTGACATTCCTTGGGAATCTTGCATGACCATGGGCAATTCATTCAGCTATGTTCCGAACGACCAGTATAAGCCGGCACGGGAAATCGTCCACAATCTGATTAAAATTGTATCCAGAGGTGGAAATTACTTACTCAATATCGCGCCCGGGCCGAAAGGCGACTGGGATGCCGTCGCTTATCAGCGTCTAAAGGAAATAGGAAAATGGATAAGCAAATACGGTGAAGGAATTTATGCGTCCAATAGCATAGCGCCATATTCGCTTGGCGACATCTTCTTTACACAGAATAAAGAAGAAAATACCGTTTATGCTTTTGTACTGCATCAGGAGAAAGACAGCCTCTTACCGGAGCGACTGGAGTTACCGCTAAAAGAAGGCGCTAAACTGCAAGAGCTAAGCTTAGTAGGAGCTCGAACTAAACTTCGGTGGAAGATCGTCAACAACAATATCCACATCGAAATCCCGATGGCTGCAAGAACGTTGCAGCCCGACAACTATGCAAGCATGATCAAAATGCGATATGTTCATTTATAGAACTGAGCCACAACCAACAATTGGAACTAGCGAAAAATAACGAACGACCGATAACGAATAAGAACAACTAAATTCGCTAATAATAAGCATTTTCTCTAAGTTTGTAAATCAAACAGATTAATATGAATACCAGCGATAAAAATAGGTTTAACATGAGAAATATCATCCTCATTTTGATCATTATCAGTGCTGCACTTTTACGGATACTTAATGTGGGGCGATTCGGGGATTGGGCTAATTTTACGCCTGTTGGGGCTATCGCGCTTTTTGCGGGCACTTACTTTCGCAGCAGATGGACAGCCTATATTGCTCCTTTATTAACTCTTTTCATTTCAGACGTAGTCATAAACTACGGTTATTTCGGGCAGATTACTTTGTTCTATGATGGCATTGTTTACGTTTATGTCGCCTTCGCGCTGATGGTATTTGCCGGTAGCCTGATTAAACGGGTATCGGTGTTGAACGTATTTTTGGCGGCTGTCGCCTCCGTATTGATTCATTGGATCGTCACTAACTTCGGTGTTTGGATAAGCGGCCAGCTTTACCCTTTGAATGCTGCTGGTTTTGTGAATTGCTATATAAAAGCTATTCCCTTCGAAAAAAACCTATTATTAGGTAATTTAGCCTATGGTTCTATTTTATATGGCGGCTTTGAATGGGCACAGCGCCAGTTCCCGCGGCTTGACTTGGCATCTGGGCTGAGCATTCGGTAAGCAGAACGAGAAGCGGATATGAAAGTCGTTGCATTTACAGGAGCAGGGATATCAGCTGAAAGTGGACTTAAAACGTTCCGCGGAGATGATGGCTTATGGGAAGGATATAACGTAGAGGATGTTGCTACACCTGAAGCCTGGCAGAGAAATGCCGAGCTAGTTCAACACTTTTATAATATCAGGCGGAAAGCCGTATTGGAAGCGACGCCTAACGCTGCCCACGAAGCGCTTGCTGAACTTGAAACCAAGTTTGACGTTACTATTGTAACGCAAAATATCGACGATTTACACGAACGCGCCGGATCAACCGACATTATACATTTGCACGGACTCATTACAAAGGCACAGTCGTCCGTCGATCCTTCGTTAATCTATGACATACAGGGAGATGAAATCAAGATGGGAGATCTTTGTAAAAAGAATTCGCAACTGCGTCCTCATGTTGTATGGTTCGGCGAACCGGTTCCTATGATGTCGGTCGCAATTGATGTGTGTCGAAAAGCGGATATATTCCTGATCATCGGCACTTCACTTCAGGTATATCCCGCCGCAAGTTTACTAAATTTTGTACCCTATAATGCTCGAAAAATCTTAATTGACCCTGCCGCACAAGAACTCAACAGCGCCGGTACAAGTATAACAAATATCGCTGAAAAGGCTAGTATCGGCGTCCCCGATATCGTGAACCAACTACTGAAATAATCGCGATATTTCCATCTCACTACACTATATCCCTTAAAGAAAAAGCCTACTCGCAGGCAACAAACAACTACATATCAATATTCCAACTACGCTGTGCGCTCAACATGCCTGATAAGAAAGGCGTGCTAATAAGCTACAACTCACGACGGACAATCTGAGCTCTTCCAAAGTACCGAGATTCGCTTAATACAACATTCATAAAACGATATTTGGTAAGCAAAACAACCAAATATAATTTTTATTAAACAGATAAAAGTAGTATATAACAAGATATTATACTCTTTATATAAACTAAACATTTATAACAGATGTTAACAATAAAGAGATATTCTACGTATCTGCCAAATAATATTCTGTTCATTATAGACACACATTATAAGAAGTTGTATTACAGACTATTAAATACTTTATAGAAACAATTATTTAAGACAGGGAAGAAGAGAGGTAAATAAGAGGGCCGGTCCGCTTAAACCAAGCGGGATAAGATTGATTCAAGAGATTATGCTAATATTCGTGTCGGTCGTAAGCCATTTTGAAATCAGTCCGCATGGCAGCAAAGCGCTCAACAACACCCTGTACAAATTCCTCATCTAAAATTTGAAAGACGCCATTGACGCCATCGGTCACATCCAATTCAGAGATTTTGTAAACTTGTTCTAATGTACCTTGTTCAAATTTGACGATGAATTTTTGATTCATCGAAAAGATAGTGATTTTACATTCTTTATGCGGAAGTTCGGCAATCGCTCTCATTAAACAACAAATAGATGGATAAAACTGAAATAGAAAACAAATCTACAAAATTATTGCGGATTGGTCTGGAATTATCGAGCTTAGCAAATTCTATTTAACATAATATAAATTATATAACATATCGTGTTCATGATTCATCTGGCAAGCGCAAGTAATCGTATTAGCATTTCACAGATATCGAAACTTTTCCGAAGTTTTGGGTCACGTTCAAATATGACAATAAACCAATCCGGTCGTCACTTCAACAGAAACCGCATAGCGACGCAGCTAAATCTATACAAAAATAAACGAAAAACGCATTATTTTAAATTAGTAACCAAGAGTAAGCTCAAAACCGTTGCTTTCAAACCTATATTCTCCTACGTCTTTTAACATCCAACAAATTATACACGTAAAATTTATAAAATAGATCAAAAAAAGACTATAAAGTCGGTTTATGATGTTCAAAAATGAATATTTTTGGTATTTTATTATTGATAATGCAACCTTATTTCCTTAAAATTATAGAAAATTCATAAACATATGGCAAATGAACATTTTCTTGACCAATATGTGCATCGTGAGAACACATGGGACGAGATGTACGATTCAAAAAATATTAGACAACAATATAGCCATGTTTTTTCCATGCTTAAAAACCTTGATGTCGACAGTATGAGCAATCGACATCGCCTAGCCGGCGAACTGTTTTTAAACCAAGGTATCACCTTTACCGTTTATAACAATAATGAAGGAATTGAACGCGTTTTCCCCTTTGACATTATCCCAAGGATTATTACCGGTAGCGAATGGGCCGAAATAGAAAAAGGCATTATCCAACGCCTGAAGGCGCTTAATCTGTTCCTTAAAGATATTTATAGTAATCAGCAGATATTGCATGACGGTATTGTGCCGGTGGACTTAATAGCCAGTTGTCCTCATTATACCCGAGAAGTCTATGGCATCAAGGTTCCTTACGATATATATGTTCATATCTCCGGAATAGATCTCATCCGGGGAAGCGACGGCAAATTTTATGTATTGGAAGACAATCTGCGGACTCCTTCCGGCGTTAGCTACATGCTCGAGAATCGCGATGTAACCAAAAGAATTTTTCCGGACATATTATCGACTTCGAACGTCAGGAGTGTCACCCACTACCCCACACTCTTACATGAAGTGCTACTAGACCTTGTTTCTTCCCAAGTATCCGACCCCTACATCGTGATACTGACACCTGGAATTTTCAATTCAGCATATTACGAACACACATTTTTAGCAAAACAAATGGGCGTTGATCTTGTTGAAAGTCGAGATTTAGTGGTTGATAATCACAAAGTCTATACAAAAACCACCAAAGGTCTTAAACAGGTCAATGTGATATACAGGCGCGTGGACGATGAATTTCTAGACCCCTTGGTTTTTAAACAAGACAGCCTCCTCGGTGTGCCGGGGCTGCTAAGTACCTACCGAAAAGGAAATGTAGCCATTGTAAACGCTGTTGGCAACGGCGTTGCCGACGATAAAGCGGTATATACTTTCGTGCCCGAGATGATCAAATATTATTTGAACGAGGAGCCGATCTTAAATAATATCCCGACCTATCAACTGAGCGACCCTGATGCACTTAAATATGCGCTTTCAAACATCGAAAATCTGGTTATTAAAAACACCAACCAATCGGGCGGATACGGAATGATCATGGGGAATACAATCAGTGAGCGGGAATGGCTAAAGGCGAAAAGTGAAATTGAGCGGAATCCCCGCAATTACGTTGCACAACCTATTATTCAATTAAGCACGGTACCATGCTTTATCAATGGGAAAATACAGCCCCGTCATGTTGACCTGCGGCCTTATGCTTTATATGGTCCGCAAGGAATTAAACTGGTTCCCGGCGGCTTAACGCGTGTCGCCCTGTCCGAAGGTTCCCTCGTAGTCAACTCTTCGCAAGGGGGCGGCAGCAAAGACACCTGGATTATTGACTAACCTAACAATTGATATGTTAAGTAGAATTGCAGATTCATTATTCTGGCTAACAAGATACATGGAACGCGTAGAAGACATGCTCCGCGTGGCAAGAACACATTATATATACTCTTTGGATAAAAACATCAATAGCGGCACATGGAAGCCTATTCTTCAGGTTTATACCGATTTGTCGGAGGACAAAACCGAACTGTTTGAAAATGACACCTACGCAGCACTTCACTACTTGTTACTGGATGCCAATAACGATAACTCCGCAAAAAACATCATACAAAAAGCCCGCGAAAACGCCCGCGGTGTACAAGACCATATTACAAGGGAAGTTTGGGAAGAGATCAACTCTATTTACCACTTAATTAACAGACCCTTCGTCAAACTGAAGCTGGCCAGCGCCGATGCCTTAGAAATCATCGATTTATTTTTAAAACACAGTATGATTTACGTCGGTGTAGCAGAGGTGACCATGCAAAGAGGAACCGCTTGGAACGTCATGAGGTTAGGGAAATTCGTAGAAAGAAGCATCGAAACGCTTATTTTGACGGATAAACAATGTGAACTACATGCCTATGACTTAGGGAAGGAACGCGACATCACTAATTGGCGTTTTTTACTGCTGTCACTTGCTGGCTACGAAGCTTACCTCAAGAGTTATCGGAGTACCAAACACAACCAACAGATTTTACAACAGGTGATCTTTAACCCTGATTTTCCCCATTCTATATTATACAGTCTGAATCAAATCGATCGCTCGTTGGCAATACTTATCAAAGAAAATAGCAACCCCGAAGTTCCAGAACTAGTAAGGACTTTTGGCAGAATCCAAAGTCGCATTCAATTTATGGATCCTGGCTCTGTGGTTCATATTGATATCAAATCATTTTTCGCAGAGCTCAAGCGCGACCTACTGGACTTCAACGCAAAGCTAAAACTCTTATTTTTTTCTTACTAAAATCCCCCCGCTATGGCTATTTACACCATCTCCCATATCACAAAATACACCTACGAAAAGTCGGTTATTGAAAGTGTAAATGAGATCCGTATATTTCCGTTCATCTGCCAAGAACAGGAACTGATAAACCAGGAGCTAAACATCAGCTTCTCCCCGATCCTGCATACCTATACCGATTATTGGAAAAACAAGGTGGCCACCTTCTCTATTCTGCATCCTCACCGAGAGTTAGTCATAGAAAGCCACCTTACTGTACGGACCACGGCATCGAGCCTCATTCAGGTCAACTTCCACAGTGATTTCTCTCAGCTCTATCAAGAGACAAGCAACAACTTGTATCTTACGGAACTGACGAAGCCGGAAAAGATCAAAAATCAGGGACTTATCAGGGATATAGTGACTAGCCTGTCAACCGGAAGTGCAAGCGTTGCCGAAACTATAGAAAAGTGTAGCAGTTACATATTTAAGCACTTTAAATACGTCCAAGGTATTACCGATATCGAAACAACGGTCGATGAAATACTGCAGCACAAGGCGGGCGTCTGTCAAGATTTTGCCCATTTAATGCTACAGATTTTGAGGACCCTAAAAATCCCTTCTCGTTACGTTAGCGGCTATATATGCCCGAACAAAAGCGGAATGCGCGGAGAAGGTGCGACACATGCCTGGATTGAGGCTTTTATACCTCAATTTGGATGGGCCGGTATTGATCCAACGAACAATACGTGGGTAACAAATTACCATGTAAAACTGGCCATCGGCAGAAACTTTAAGGATTGCACACCTGTTAAAGGAACCTTTAGGGGTAATTGTCACCAATTGCTTTCCGTCCACGTTTCTATCCATTACGAGGACGGAAAGTTGTTTGAGCAAACCAATGCAGTGAAAAGGCGGGATTCTGCTTTAGCCCCGGAACCCCTAGGGACCCATCTTATGGGAAACCAGCAACAACAACAGCAATAGCTAAATAATAGCTTCTCTGATCCGGGTAAGCTTGATTAATAATTCCTCCAGTCGATCCAGGTGCAACATGTTAGCGCCATCCGATTTAGCGTTCGCCGGGTCCGGATGGGTTTCTATAAACAAGCCATCGGCGCCCACAGCAATAGCCGCCTTAGCAATTGTTGCTATTAACTCCGGTTTACCGCCAGTAACTCCCGACACTTGATTTGGCTGCTGCAGCGAATGAGTGCAATCCATCACTACTGGGACGTCAAAAGATCGCATGACAGGAATTCCCCGGAAGTCCACAATTAAATCTTGATAGCCGAAGCTGTTACCGCGATCTGTTAATATTACCTGCGTATTACCCGTTTCTATTACTTTATCGACCGCAAAACCCATTGAATGAGCCGATAGAAACTGGCCTTTTTTAATATTAATCGTCTTACCAGTTTTACCGGCCGCTACTAACAGCTCCGTCTGTCGACACAAAAACGCAGGTATTTGCAATACATCTACGTACTCAGCTGCCATAGCCGCTTCGTGCGATTCGTGAATATCTGTAACCGTTGGCACATCGAAGGTTTCACTTACTTTTCGTAAGATCTTTAACGCTTTTTCGTCCCCAATACCGGTAAAAGAGTCTAACTTCGATCGGTTTGCTTTTCGATAAGAGCCTTTAAAAATATAGGGAATTTTTAGCTTATCGGTGATGGTTACTATTTTCTCGGCGATGTCCAAAGCCATCGCTTCCCCTTCAATAGCACAAGGACCCGCCATAAGAAAGAAATTGCTGGAATCAGCATGTTTGATTCCAGCGATTGATTGTATTGTCATTTCTTTATGTTATTATCTATATATAAATGCACTAAGCTATACGCAGTAAGCGATATCACTTAACCCCATGCTGCTCAGCGAATCACTGTCAGCTTATCAATTTCCGAGCTCGGACATAAATTTAATCCGCATCAATTGGATCTCTTCAAATGTATAATCCTCCGTCCCTAAATCGCTCAATGCAGCGTCAATCGAATCTACCTCGGCTGTACGGAAATAATCAAAAACTTCCTCCTGGCGGTCTCCATCAATCATCTCATCTATGAAATAGTTCAAATTAAGCTTGGTTCCAGAGTTAACGATGGATTCAACCTCTTTTAATATATCTTCATAAGACAAGCCCTTGGCCGAAGCAATGTCGTCTAAACCTATCTTTCGGTCAATATTCTGAATAATGGAAACTTTCAATGCTGACTTATTAGCTGTTCCTTTAATGACCAGATCTACCGGACGGTCGATATCGTTCTCCTCCACATAGCTTTTGATTAACGAAACAAATTGGCTGCCAAACTTTGCCGCTTTCCCCGCGCCTACTCCATGAATCTGTTTCAGTTCATCTAAGGTTACCGGGTAATGAGTACACATCTCTTCTAGGGAAGGATCCTGAAAAATAACGAATGGAGGCAGCCCCTTACTTTTTGCTATCTTTTTTCTCAAGTCCTTTAGCATCTGCAACAGCTGTGTATCCAAAGCTCCACCGCCTTGCGTTTGTGCCTCATCCCCATCTTCGTCCGTTTTCTCCATCGGATTGTTTAAGTAGAACTTGATGCTATAAGGGTTGTCAATAAAATCCATTCCTGTTTTAGTCAACTTTAATAGCCCATAGTTATCTATATCCTTATATAAAAAGTTGTCTAACACGGCTTGTCTCAACAACGACTTCCAATATACCAAGCCCTGTTCTTTTCCAGATCCGAAAAACGGATGCGTGTCGTGCTTGTATGACGAAACAGGCTGATTGTTTTGTCCGATCATGACGTTAATGATATGGAAATCATCAAACTTTTCTCCTTGCTCTTTAATAAAAGACAACACCTTATGTAAGGATTCATCGGCATCAAACTGTGTACGATGGCTATTACAGTTATCGCACATATTGTTACAGCCCGCCTCATTAAAATTTTCGCCAAAATAGTGGAGGATTTGCTTTCTTCTACACACCGATGATTCGGAATAATCGATGACCTCCTTGAGTATCTGCGTCCCAATTTCCCTCTCAGAAACAGGCTTATCCTTCATGAACTTGGTTAGCTTCTCTATATCTTTCTCCGAGTAAAAGGCGACACAAACGCCCTCACCACCATCACGTCCTGCTCTGCCGGTTTCCTGATAGTAGCCTTCCATACTTTTGGGTATATCATGATGGATTACATACCGAACGTCCGGTTTATCGATGCCCATCCCAAAAGCAATCGTTGCCACTATAACCTCCACATCTTCCATCAAGAATTTATCTTGCGTCTCGGCTCTTGTTTTTGCGTCCAGACCGGCATGGTAAGGCAGCGCCGGAATGCCGTTGATATTAAGTACTTCGGCAATTTCCTCTACTTTCTTGCGACTTAAACAATAAATAATACCCGATTTGCCCGTGTTATTTTTTATAAATTTTACAATTTCCTTAACCACGTTCTTCTTCGGTCGTACCTCATAGTATAGATTCGGCCGATTAAAGGAAGACTTAAATAAGGTGGCATCCGTCATTTGCAAATTTTTGCGTATATCTGACTGGACCTTCGGCGTGGCTGTAGCAGTTAACGCAATGATGGGTATGTTCTCTCCTATCCCATTGATTACCTGCCTGATTTTTCGATATTCAGGTCGGAAGTCATGCCCCCATTCTGAAATACAATGAGCCTCATCCACCGCCACGAATGACACCGTTATCAGTTTAAGGAATTCGATGTTATCAGCTTTTGAAAGCGATTCAGGAGCTACGTACAGCAGTTTCGTTTTGCCGTCCAACACATCCTGTTTCACTCGGGTAATTTCGCTTTTATTGAGTGACGAGTTTAGAAAGTGGGCAATACTGTCCGTTCCTCCAAAAGCCCTTAATTGGTCAACCTGATTCTTCATCAGTGCTATCAACGGTGATATAACAACAGCGGTTCCCTCACTCATTAATGCCGGTAACTGATAACATATTGATTTTCCGCCACCGGTTGGCATTATCACAAACGTGTCCTTTTTTTGCAGAATATTGGTTATTATCGCCTCTTGATCTCCCTTAAAAGTATCAAAACCAAAAAAATTCTGCAAATTGTCAAATAATGTTTTTTCTATCTCCATTGTCCTTCCGAAAAATTAAAGAAAGGCTTATGTCCATTAATATTTAAAATAACATAAATTTGCCTTAATTCTTACTAAAATTAATAAAAAATATCCGTGAAAACCAAATCTGACATTGAAAATATTGCCATTACCGCACTATCATTAGAAGCCGAAGCGATTAGTAATTTGACCAAAAATATCAACGACGATTTCATCAACACCGTATATGCCATACTGAGTATAAAGGGCCGTGTAATTATTACAGGAATAGGTAAAAGTGCTATCATTGCACAGAAAATTGTTGCCACCATGAACTCTACAGGAACACCGGCAATTTTCATGCACGCGGCAGACGCCATTCACGGAGATTTAGGGATGCTACAACAAGAGGACATTGTAATAGCCATCTCTAGGAGCGGAAATACCCCGGAAATCAAAGTGCTTGTACCACTGCTTAAAAATTCCAACGCAAAGATAATCGCAATGGTTGGAAATACAAAATCCTATTTGGCCGAACAGGCAGATTTCCTACTGGATACAACGGTCTCCAGAGAAGCATGCCCGTTAAATTTGGCGCCCACCACGAGTACTACGGCGCAACTTGCTATGGGCGACGCATTGGCCATCTGCCTCCTGGAATGCCGGTCTTTCACCAATGATGATTTTGCCAAATATCACCCAGGCGGTGCGCTTGGAAAACAGCTTTACCTAAAGGTGGGCGATTTGGCTCGTCAGCACACTAAGCCAGCGGTAGAAAGTGACACGCCTATTAAAGCAGTATTGGTGGAAATAACTAAAAATCGAATGGGTGCGGTAGCCGTAGTTGACGACAGAAAAATCATCGGCGTGATTACCGACGGCGATATAAGAAGGATGCTTGAATCAAATCAAGATATCGGACAGTTAAAAGCCGAAGATATTATGGGAAGAAACCCCAAAGTTATCCAACACGACGAATTGGCCGTCCATGCACTGAACATGATGCGAAATAACCATATTACCCAGCTTTTGGTGGTTCGCAGCGATCAGTACGACGGTATTATTCATCTACACGATCTGCTGAATGAGGGTATTATTTAGTTGTGGCAGGACATAAGACATATGGCATAAGCCTAAATACTTTATATCCTAACCCTTATATCTCATATCCGATCATAAAAAAAGCTGTTCCCTTATGAGAACAGCTTTTTTTATGATTAAAGCACTTGCTTAAAGCGCGTTTATTTTATCTGTAATTTCTTTGGTTTTCGCCTCATCTCCTTTCAACTGGTAATAGAAACGCATATTTTCCCAATACCCTTTCGTTTGCGGATCCAGCGTAGTAGCCTTTTCTAAATAAGGTACTGCTGTATCGGCTATTTTATAAGCCTCCTCCAATTTAGCTTTGTATTCCGCCTCTTTATTGGTAGGGATTCCGCTAGCAGCGTTATAGATATCTCTTGCCTTGTTCAGAATGATCGCAGCGGCAGCGCCATAGTTGCGGGCATCATCCGGTTTCGCTTCGATACCTTTTTTATACGCTTCCAGAGCTTTATCTGGTTCTTTAGTCGACTCGTATGCATAACCTAAAAAGAACGGTAAGTCGCCATTAGAAGGGTCAGCTGCCATTTGTGATTCAATGTCTTTAATTACTTTCTCACTGTTTCCACTCGTAATATTCAACACGATCTTTTGATTGATAATTTTAGCGCTATCTGGAAAGTTCGTTGCAGCCTCATCGATATACTTAATGGCCGATACAGTATCGCCCTTCTTTAAATAAGCATCTGATAAATTTAGGTAAGCATCTGAGCTTTTAGGAATCAATTCTTTGAATTTACTGATTGCTTCGTCATATTGCTGATTATTTTGCGCAGCAATCCCTGCGTACAAGGTCAATATCGAATCACCGGGCATATACTTCAAGCCATTATTGAAAGCGGTATAAGCGGAAGCAAAATCGTTGGTTTCGAAGGCTTTCACACCATTCCCGATTTCATAATTGGCTAATAAGCTTCCCGCTCTTTCCATATTACCTTTAAGTTCCTCATCATCTTTTCCCTCATTTAAACTTTTAGCTTTTGCGAACGCTTCACCGGCCGCTTTATAGGAAGCCTCCCCCTCTGCCGCTTTACCGGCCTTCTGGTTAATCATTGCATATTCCGCATTGATCAAAGTTAAGTAAGTCCATGTTTCAGGCAAATCTTTCGTCTTGTCATGGGCAGCGGCCTTATCAATAGCTTCCTTAGCTTCACCCAGTTCTTTCATTGCAAGTTCTGGCACGTTTTCAACGCCTCCACCCGTAAGGGTTGCAAATGAACTGTATTTACTTTTTGCTTTACTAAGCTCTCCCTTCTGTGCAAATGCAGCTGTCGAACCTAGTAAAAGTGTAGCTAATAAAATCGATTTAATTTTCATTTCTCTATAATTTGTGTTCTTAGTGATTTGTTATTTGTTAGTACCTACCAATGTTGCCTTTCGCTCAACGTTAGTAGGAAAAACTCACACCGCCCTAGTTCATATTCATCTGACTTAGTTGACTGTTCACACGTTCAAGCTGCACGCCATTTCCGGATTTGTCAAATAAAACAGCTAACGACTTTAGAGCTTTAACAGCATTTGGATCTATTTCGTTTGCTTTTAATAAATATTTTTGTGCTTCGTACTGCTTCTCCAGATCCGTCGGATCTTTTACAAAATCCCTTAAGTACAATAGCCCCAATTCGTAATTACTATTGTAGTCGTCCGGATTGAGTTCCAGCGTTCGTTGATAATAGCTTTCAGCCTTTTCACGATCACCAGTGACCTCGTAAGCATAACCAATCAGATAGTTGAGATTTATACTTTCAGGTTCCATAGCGGTGGCTTCTTCTGCCAGGGCTACGATTGCGTCATAAGCGCCACTACTTGCATACAGATTCAACAGAGCAAAAAGGATATCCTTGTTGGTAGGGAAATATTCCCGTCCTTTCAGCAATACATTTTTCGCAGCGTTATTGTCGCGCTTATTGAGGTAAATTTTAGCCAGTGTAAGAATGTAGCTCGGTTTGGCTGATGATTTATTTTGGATGAATTCGTTATACAACTTGATAGCATCGTCCGGTCTGTCCAAACGCTCACTCAGTAAAGCCAAATTGTGCTTTGTATTCGCTGTGCTGTTATACTCATTCACCTTTCCGAATAGGCGATAGGCCTCATCGTAGTTGTTATTAGTGAGCGCACGGTTTGCGCGAATCAAATAAGCTGCCGCCAAACGTTTTTTCAGGTAATTGATCTGCGCTTCATTCTCAAAATTTAGCTGCTCATCATTCAGTCGACTTAACATAAACTCCGCTTCATCAATGGGATCCTTCACATACTTTTGTGTCCGGTTAGAGTCGGCTACAGCCAGACTACTGTATACGAGTCCCCGCAATAAGGTGTTGCTATATGAGCTTGAATCTCTGCGTTCTTTATAGGCGAGATCCGCAAATTTGCGGGCTTCCAACAGATCTTTGATATCACCTGATTTTGTGTAGCGAGCGAAATTGTTATTTCCCTCCTTGATATTAGACTGAGCCCAGCCCAACTGCGTACAAAAGAAAATAATTACAGCAGTACTAGTGATGATATGTTTATACAGATCACTTTTCATTAGCCTCTTCTTTTTTAAGGCAGGTCACCCGATCCTTAAATCGGGTGACTTGCCATCAATACTTGTTAATTTTGTGTCTCGCTCCTGCGCACATAAACAGTTGATTATTCCTCTGTTTCATCCTCTTCAACATCATCTGATTCGTCGGCATCATTACCGTTTGTGTCATCTGGAATAACGTCGTTAACAACAATGTTTTCTGCATCTTCGCTACTCTCCTCTTCATCGTGATCAACTTTGGTAATGGATGCTATTTGGTCATTCTCCTTTAAGTTAATTAAGCGAACGCCCTGTGTAGCCCTCCCCATCACGCGCAACTTACTGACGGCTATTCGGATTACAATTCCCGAGCGATTAATAATCATCAAATCGTCATCGTCCGTTACGTCTTTAATGGCAACCAGCAAACCGGTTTTATCCGTTACATTTAGGGTTTTAACTCCCTTACCGCCCCTATTGGTCACCCGGTAGTCTTCCAGATCGGTACGTTTTCCATAACCTTTTTCCGAAACTACCAATACGGTCGCATCTTTTGTATTAACACTAATCATGCCAATCACTTCATCCTCCGGCCCCGCTAAGGTAACACCGCGTACACCTGTGGCAGTTCTTCCCATAGGGCGAACCGTCGACTCATTAAAACGAATAGCTCGTCCTGATTTTAAAGCCATTACAATCTCGCTGTTGCCGTTCGTTAAGCAGGCTTCCAGTAGCTGGTCACCTTCGTTTATATTGATGGCGTTAATACCGTTTGCTCTTGGTCGCGAATATGCTTCCAGCGAGGTCTTTTTAATTGTGCCCCTTTTTGTACACATAATGATGAAGTTGTTCTCCAGGTACTCCTGATCTTTCAAATTCTTCACCTTTATATAGGCTTTGATTTTTTCTTCTTTTGGAATATTGATAATGTTCTGGATGGCTCTTCCTCTGGACGTTCGGGTACCTTCCGGAATTTCAAAGGCGCGTAGCCAGAAGCAACGGCCTGCCTCGGTAAAGAACAACATATAATTATGTGCAGAAGCAGTAATAATATGGGCTGTAAAGTCTTCGTCTTTCGTCGTCGACCCTAACGCTCCCTTTCCACCTCTTGCCTGTAAACGGTACTCCGTCAATGGTGTACGCTTTACATATCCTTCATGCGATATGGTGATAACAATTTCCTCGTCATCGATAAAGTCTTCCATGCGCATATCTTCCGCTGAATGCACAATCTGGGAACGACGCTCATCTCCATACTTTTCCTTAACTTCCAAAAGCTCGTCTTTGATGATCTGCATCCGTAAGCCTTCATCGGCTAACACCGACTTTAAGTATTCGATGGTTTTCATTAACTCCTCATATTCTTCCTTGATCTTATCGCGCTCCAGACCGGTCAACCGTCGGAGCGTCATATCAAGGATGGCCCTTGCCTGAATGTCTGACAAACCGAATTTCTCCATCAAGCCAACGCGAGCATCCTCGGGCGTATCGGAAGAGCGTATTAACTGAATCACTTCGTCCAGATGGTCAAGCGCAATCAGCAAGCCTTCCAGAATATGAGCCCTTTTCTCTGCTTCGGCAAGCTCAAATTTGGTTCTGCGAATAATCACTTCATGCCGATGCTCCACAAAGTGATGAATCATATCCTTCAGGTTCAATAGCATGGGACGTCCATGCACTAATGCAATATTGTTTACGCTGAAGGAGGTCTGTAAAGCCGTGTACTTGAAAAGATTATTCAGTACGATCGAAGCATTTGCATCTCTTTTTATATCGTATACGATCCGTAAGCCTTCCCGGTCTGATTCGTCCCGAATAGCAGAAATACCCTCAATTTTCTTCTCGTTCACCAAATCTGCCGTCCGTTTGATCATTTCCGCTTTGTTTACCTGATACGGGATCTCCGTTATAATGATCGTTTCCTTATCGTTCTTTGCAACTTCTATTTCCGCTTTGGCGCGCATTACAACGCGGCCTCTTCCGGTCTCAAAAGCGTCCTGTACACCTGAATAACCGTATATCACCCCGCCCGTAGGGAAATCCGGCGCTTTGATGTATTGCATCAACTCTGCCACGGTGATATCGCGATTATCGATATAGGCAACGGTACCATCAATCACTTCGCTTAAGTTGTGAGGCGCCATATTGGTTGCCATACCGACCGCAATTCCTGACGCCCCATTCACTAACAGGTTCGGAATCTTTGTAGGAAGAACTGTCGGTTCTTGAAGCGAATCGTCGAAGTTTAATTGGTAATCAATTGTATCTTTATTGATGTCGGCAAGCATTTCCTCTGCAATCCTTTTCAACCTTGCCTCCGTATAACGCATTGCCGCAGGACTATCGCCATCAATGGAACCGAAATTCCCTTGCCCATCTACTAAAGGATAGCGAAGGCTCCATTCCTGCGCCATACGCACCATGGTATCATAAACCGACGAATCACCATGCGGATGGTATTTCCCTAACACATCACCAACTATACGGGCCGATTTTTTATAGGGCTTTCCGCTCGTTACCCCTAAGTCCAACATCCCATATAACACCCTCCTATGAACGGGCTTCAAGCCGTCCCGAACATCTGGTAAGGCTCTTGAAACAATAACCGACATCGAATAGTCGATGTAGGCAGCTTTCATTTCCTCTTCTATACTAATAGGTATGATCCGGTCGTTAGCCGGCACCAAATTATCGTCATTTTCTGTTTCGTCAGCCATACTTGTTTAGTCCATTAAAAAACTATTTCGCTTTAGTGCTTGCGAAAATAATAAAAATCTTTGAGAATTAACCATCCACCTCAAGGCAGTCGATGAGGTCACTATTTAACCCCGCAGCTATTCCTTTTCCACCCAGTCAATTCCTTTTTTCAGTAATCGTAGTGTTTTGTCTTCTTCCGAACCTGGCGAGGGTTGATAGTTATACACCCAATTAGCCTGAGGGGGCAAGCTCATTAAAATCGATTCGATCCGCCCATTTGTTTCCAATCCAAATTTAGTACCTGAATCATACACCAGATTGAACTCCACATACCGGCTTCTTCGGATCAATTGCCATTCCTTTTGATGAGGCGCAAAAGCGCGATCTTTGTTCCGCTTTATCAATTCAGCGTAAATAGACACGAAGCTTTCTCCAATCATCTTAGAGAACTCAAACAGCTGTTCGTAGCTAAGAGACGTATTTTCGGTATGCAGTCGATCATAGAAAATCCCCCCAATGCCGCGCGTTTCATTCCGGTGCTTGATAAAAAAATAGTCGTCTGCCCATTTTTTGAATCGGACATAAAAATCGGGATGAAACTGATCACAAACTTCCTTCAGCTTTTTATGAAAAAATGAAGCGTCTGTCGGAATGACATAATGAGGCGTTAAATCAATTCCTCCTCCAAACCACTTGGTCTGTTCATTAAGCTCAAAATAGCGGATGTTCATATGTATGATAGGCACCCATGGATTTTTAGGATGAATGACAATCGATACACCGGTCGCAAAAAAATCGTCTTCCTCTACTCCAAAGGCGGCCTTTATTTTTTCCGGCAGCTTCCCATGAACAGCAGAGAAATTCACCCCTCCTCTTTCGATTACATTTCCATTCTGCATAATACGGGTACGTCCGCCACCGCCGCCTTCCCGCGTCCAGCGCTCTTCCTCAAAAAAAGCTTTTCCATCCGCTTCTTCCAAACCCCTGCAGATACCGTCCTGAATCTGCTGGTAAGAAGCAGCAATTTCTTCTTTATTAAACATGCGGCAAAGATAAGGAATTAGGTTTCTATTACGCCACAGTAAATGCTGTTGGATAATTGCGTCCTGCATAACATTTAAAACGTCCTAATAAGTGATAATGATCCTTTTGAAACAAGTAGTTGCGTATACGTTCCCGATTAGCTCACTCTTTCGTCGAGGGTGGAGTTGTTCGTTTTTTCCGGCAAAGCCTGCATAACTGGAATTCCTCCATCATAATCAATAACGCTTCCCATCTTGCCAAAAAGGAATTGTTTACACCGTTTTTTATAATTGCCAAAAATTATCAAAATCGGTCAATATTTATTTAAATAAAGTCACAACATACTATATATCAGTATACAAAATCCAATAACACAAAACCACAATGCTATCCCGATTGTAATTCAACACAAATCGATGTAACTTTGTCGTATCATAATTTAGGTTTATAATTGGTTAGTAAAGTCCCTCAATCTCCCCGGTTGAGGGCTTTTTTTTAAGGATGCCACCAAGATCATGGATCTAGTATGCAACGATCATCTCTTCTGTTTAACAAGGGCAAGGCTTCGGCTACTGAAGAACTTAAATTTTGCCTAAGTTTGTACTGCTAAATACAGAATAATGAATATTCTTATTATCGAAGACGAATTGCGTATCGCCCAACTGCTACAACGCGGACTGGAAGAACATGGCTATAAAACCGCTGTGGCTTATGACGGTATGTTGGGTAAAAAACTGGTCATGCAACACGGCTACGATTTGGTTATCATGGACATCATCCTTCCGAAGATTAACGGAATTGACTTATGCAGGGAAATAAAAGGGATTTACCCTGATCTACCGATCATTATGTTAACGGCTTTAGGAACTACCGATGACAAGCTGGAGGGTTTTGACGCCGGCGCCGATGATTACCTTGTAAAGCCCTTTGACTTTAGAGAACTTGAGGCCAGAATCCGTGTACTGCTCAAACGGGGTACGACCAATAGCCCGGGAAGCGGTGCTGCCGTATTGAAAGCGGGCGAATTGGAAATGAATCTCCATACGAGGATTGTTAAACGGGGCGAAAACGAAATCAGTTTGACGCCGAAAGAATTTAAGTTGCTTGAATATATGATCCGCAACAAAGGAAGGGTTCTTCCGAGAGTCGAAATCGCAGAAAAAGTATGGGACACCACCTTCGACACGGGAACGAACTTTATCGATGTATATATTAATTATCTGCGCAACAAGATTGATAAAGCCTATGACGAAAAATATATTCACACCAAGCCCGGTATGGGATTTATTTTCAAGACTGATTAGCTACTTTTCATGAAGATTAGGAATAAACTAACCCTTTTATATTCGCTGCTTTCAGCAGGGGTTCTGCTGGTTTTTGCTTTGATCTTTTACCTTTCATTGGCTAATGATCAGAAAGATGAATTTTACAACCAGATTAAACAACATGCCATCACAAAAGTATACTTTCTGTTCGACCTCAACATCAAGCCCGAAGTACTCCAAACAATATATGCTAATAATACGCTGCGCGTCATTAATGAAGAAGTCGCAATTTACGATGAGTGGCACCGACTCATCTATCACGATGCAGAAAATAAAGACATCGTAAAAGAGACTCCTCAACTATTGGATGCAATTGTTAAAAACAAAGAAATCCGATACAAATACAATAAATACCATGTCACCGCTTTCACACTTCAACACGGTAATAAATCCTACATCATCACCGCTGCAGCTATTGATCGTTATGGACAGGAAAAACTCGATACCATCTTAGAGTATTTAGCGATTGCATTTTGTTTGTCGCTCTTATTGATTGTCATTGCCGGTCGCTTTTCCGCAGAACAGGCGCTGAAACCGGTTTCAAATATGGTTAATAACGTAGAGGAAATTACAGCCAGTAACTTGGATTCGCGAATTAACGTCGGTAGCGGTAAAGATGAACTGGCTGAACTGGCGATCACATTCAACGAAATGCTTAATCGCCTCGAAAAATCTTTTAACGCACAGAAGGAATTCGTGTCTAATATCGCGCATGAAGTTAGAACACCTTTGTCGACCATTATTACAGAATTGGAGCTTTC
The DNA here is from genome assembly GCF_004368405.1 of Olivibacter sp. XZL3. Classification (GTDB taxonomy): domain Bacteria; phylum Bacteroidota; class Bacteroidia; order Sphingobacteriales; family Sphingobacteriaceae; genus Olivibacter. The sequence continues at coordinate 115,554 of NZ_SBJH01000008.1, read as the reverse complement.
TTCGAATAAACCCCGAAGCGTCGAACAATATCAACAAACCATCGAATTAACGCTGAAGGATGCACAGGCACTTGCTAAGTTAACCACAAGTTTACTGGATTTAGCAAAAGCAAGCTACGACCCCACACAAATATCGTTCAAGCCCGTGCGCATCGATGAAACTCTGTTGGACGCTAAACATCAATTGCAAAAGCAGACGCCTTCTTGCCATATTGCCATTGACTTTACGGAAGTGCCCGACGCCGATGACGAGATTACCGTCAGCGGAAATAATTACCTGTTGCAAGTGGCTTTCGCTAATGTGATGGAGAATGCTTGTAAATTTTCTGACGACCAGTCGTGTGAAGTAAAAATTTCTTATCAGTACGGCTACGCGGTTGTCGACTTCATTGATAATGGCAAAGGCATTCCTGAGGCCGACTTAGCAAAGATTTTTATTCCATTCTATCGGGGCCAAAACAAAAATCGCTCTAGCGGCCATGGTATCGGTATGACCCTCTGTCAACGGATTATAGCCCTTCATCATGGTGAGATTAGCGTTTCGTCAACACGTGGAATTGGCACCAAGTTCCAGATCAAGCTACCACATTTAAAACATGGAGCTATGTGATTATTGATATCGTCTTGACACCTATATCCAATGATATCGGCAACAACAACGAATAACCAATAAAGAACTACCCTTTCTCTAATATTTTTCTAATAAAAATATAAAGCCTTTCTAACGGCTTGGGGAGCACCTATTCTCCACCTTTGCACCGAAAAACGACACCACATCATGCAAAGAGCTTTTTGGATAATAGCGCTATTATGCTTTTGTAAGTTGGCTACCGTGAGTGCTCAGCACCTGAGCTTACGGGATGCATTACGGTTTGCCAAAACGCAAAATCCAAATTTAAAAACCGAGTCCCATCAAATCAGCGCCGCGCAGGCCGACAGTATAACGGCTGCACTGCGGCCCAATCCCTCATTTCATAACGAAACGATTCAGTTGACCCAAAATAGACATTTCGCCGCCAATACGGCATGGTCCGATCCGCTAAACCGCCAAACTTTGTTTACACTGACCAAGCCTTTTCAGTTAGCCGGTCAACGGCAAAAAAAAATAAACCTGGCCCAGCAGCAGATCGATTGGTCTATAAAGAATTATCAGGAACTAGAGCGGGAAATATTTGCCGAAGTTGCTTCAAAGTGGATGGATATATACACGGCACATAAACAGCTGGATATTCTCAAAATTGCCAAAAACAACATCGACTCGCTCCGTGATATCAATGAGGTGCGACTTAAAAATCAAGTAATAACACAAACTGATTTTATGCGTACACAACTATTGTCGAAAGAATACGAGCTAAAGGTAAAGAGTGCAGCACGCGAGTTAAGCAACCTACTGGTGGAGCTCGGATATTTAATAGGTTCTCCCGTTCGGGATATAGATCTCTCTGATCAGTTTGCACTAATGGGAAACCTGGCAGTCGACTCTCTATTACAAAAAGCGCTGTTAAATCGATCGGACATCAAAGCGGCGCAGTCGCTCATGAACGTTTCCAACCAAAACATCGCTTTACAAAAAAGCTTAGCAGTGCCTGTTCCGGAGTTCGGTGTCATGTGGAACCCACAAAACCGTATTAATTATGCTGGATTTACCTTAACTTTTGATCTGCCGGTATTCTCAAGGAACCAAGGCGAGATTAGAAAGGCACTTATCTTAAAAGATCAATCCGAACAACAATACGAGGCTGTTAAGAATAAGGCTGAAGCAGAGCTAACGACCGCCTACGCCAGTTATCAAACCCAAAGGCAGAACACACATCAATTTACCGACAGCCTACTTAGACAGTCGGAACACATACTGGCAAACGTTAAATATGCCTATCTCCGCGGAGGAACCACCTTGATCGATTTTTTAGAGGCACAGCGTAGTTGGCTCGAAACGCAACAGCAATACTACGACGCCTTCCAACTTTACCAGCAAAGCTATATTCAACTGCTTTATGCCAGCGGCTTAATTTGCCAACTGGCCGATTGAACGCGTTATTGAAATAACAATTAAAAAGATACACATACTAAAATGAAACCGATTTTATATTTGTTAACGTCCGTTCTTTTATGGACAGCCTGCTCTCGCGGCCAAGACAGTCCGGTTGAGCGCATAATAGCGCCTTCCGTGAGCGATAACGGCCAATACGTCAGCTTCACAGACAGCACAATGAGGAACTTCTTCGAGTCGGCACCAATCTTTGACAGCTCGATGACCGCTTCTTATACAGCGCCGGGTAAAATTGCTGCTACAGTGGTTGTCTCCGCTGCAGGCGCTTCGCAGAATGTAGTACTTTTCGACAATCCGGATTTAGCCGCCAGTTACACCGCCTTGGCACAGCATCAAACCAATATCCATCAAATTCAGCAGATTAATATTAAGCAAAAGGAAATTGAGTTGGAGCGCGCTTCCGATTTATTAAGTCATGGGGCGGCCACCGGACGCGATGTACTGGAAGCGCAAACCGCCCTTTCACTTGAGAAAAGTAACCTTGCAAATGAAAAAGCAGCACTTATACAGTACGAAGCCAGTCTAAAGCAGGGAGGCTTTGATCCCACTGCGCTCAGAAAAGCACCTGTAGGTAAAGCTTACGTGATTTGTGATATACCCGAAAATCAAATTAATGCGATACAAGAAGGCGCTTCCTGCGAACTGCTGTTTTCGGCATTCCCCGAAAAAACCTTTAAGGGAGAAGTCGAAGACATTGCCGATGTTATCGATAACGTAACACGCATGGTAAAACTCCGTGTCAGCGTATTGGATCATAGCAGTTCCCTGAAGGCCGGTATGTTTGCCCAGGTGACATTCGACTTAAAAAGCGTAGGCGACCGCCTAACCATCAACAAAAAATCTTTAGTAACCGTGGATGGTAAGGACTACGTCTTTATAAACAAGGGAAACGGTGTCTTTGAGCGAAAGGCGATAAAAACGGGACAGCAAATAGGCGATCATCTCATCGTGCTGGAAGGATTAAAAAAGGACGACGAAGTAATTACCAAAGGAGCTATTCAGCTTAAGGGACTCTCTTTTGGCTATTAGTAATTGAATCCTGAATTGATAGCAAAAGAAGCAGCACCTGCCTTCGTAACCTCAGGGATCACCAGAAAAGCAACGGAGAATATTCGTTAGGTATGCGATGGCTTCGAATAACAAACAACAAGTAACAAATAACAAACAACGAACCTCATGTTACAAGTACAGATTTTTATCAATAAAAACGAGTTCCTCGGAAGTCAACCACTATATGAATTTATCATACAATTTTTGATTGAACAACAAGTGAAAAGCGCGACGGCTTTTAATGGAGATCTCGGCTATTTAGGAGGCAGTCACCTAAACCGCCCGAACGATCTCTTCAGCTTTGACGAAGTTCCTTTACTGATCACCTTTATTGATGAAGACGACAAGGTTAACGCAGTACTGAAATCGCTACGGAACATAACAAAGGCAGGATACATAGTAATTCACGAAGTGAAAGAATGGCCCGGAAAAAAGAAAGAAAATGATTAGGAATTTATTGATATTCTCATTAAAAAACCGTTGGACCGTCGTTGCTACCGGCATTGTACTCATGGCGGCGGGATACTATTGCTTTACTCAGCTTAAAATAGAAGCATATCCCGATATCGCGGATACCAATGTGATTGTAGTCGCGCCATTTCCGGGAAGAGCAGCAGAGGAAGTAGAACAGCAAGTCACCGTTCCGATCGAACGGGCTTTACAAAACACACCAAATGTGCTGGATCGAAGGAGCCGTACCATATTTGGCTTAGCGGTGGTCCAGCTTACATTTAAAGATGGCACAGACGATTATTTTGCGCGCCAACAGGTAATGGAGCGTTTAGCTGCAGCGGAACTGCCTGACGGCGTAAATCCGGAATTAGCACCGCTTTCAACCGCTGTTGGCGAAATCATGCGTTATGTCGTCGAAGCACCAGCAAGCTTTACGCCTACACAACTGCGCGATCTGCAGGACTGGGTTATCAAACCAGCCCTGCTACAAGTGCCCGGCATTGCCGATGTAACGACCTTTGGTGGACCGATGAAGCAGTTCCATATCTTTTTATCACCCGAAAAGTTACGTAAATACGGCCTGAGCATAGGCGAGATCGAAACAGCTGTCGATAACAACAATCAAAACACTGGTGGTAATATTATAAACCGAGGCGGCCAGGGTTTCGCTGTCAGAGGTCTAGGGGCAATCAAATCGGAAAATGACATTTTGAATATCGTGTTGAAGTCGGAAAACGGCATGCCTATATTTGTACGTGATGTTGGCAATGTCGAAGTGGGCCCTCCTCCGCCTAATGGCGTTTTAGGCTATACCGTTACAGCCGACAGTTTAGATGTAGCTAATGGCGTAGAAGGCATTGTGCTCTTACGCCGCTATGAAAATCCGAGCGACGCATTGGCCTTACTGAAACAAAAAATAGCCGATATAGAGGTGCATGACCTGCCCGAGGGCATACGCATCAGGCCGCTTTACGACCGTAGCTTTCTCATAGACCACTCATTAGAAGCGGTCGCCCATACGCTTTTTGAAGGAATCAGCATAGTAGTGATTCTCCTTATATTTTTTCTTGGAAGTGTACGCAGTGCGCTGGTCGTATCATTAACAATTCCATTTTCACTTCTTTTTGCTTTCATCCTCATGCGCCTCACCGGCATCCCTGCGAACTTACTTTCGCTCGGAGCGATTGACTTTGGCATCATCGTAGATGGAGCCTGTGTAATGGTAGAACACCTGATCCGAAAGTACCGAACAGCTACCACAGAGGAAAAGAAACAGGGTATCATCAAGATTACTCTTTTATCGGCACAGGAGGTCGGTAGAGAGATCTTCTTTTCGGTTACCATTATCATCTTGGCCTACATGCCTATTCTATTGATGACCCGAGTTGAAGGAAAATTGTTTTCGCCGATGGCTTTAACCTTAGCGTTTGCAGTAATAGGCTCCATGTTGGCAGCGCTCACCATCATACCGGTGTTGATCTCCTTCGTCTACCGCAAGGCACTTGACAAACAGGGAGCACCTTTGAAAGAGCAGCGTAACAAAGTATTGGATTTTCTGGAAAACTTATATGGCAAGCTCCTCAAAAGATTTATTGCACAACATAAACGCACGGTTATCATTGGCTTTTTCGTGGTTGCCATCGGTATACTTGCAGGTGTTAAATTAGGATCGGAATTTTTGCCCTCCTTGGATGAAGGCTCTATCTTTTTACGAGGCAACTTTCCCTCGGGAATCACCATCCAGGAAAATGCAAAATATGCTCCCCTTATCAGAAAAGTAATTGCTAAATACCCTCAGGTTGCTTTTGTCATTACGCAAACCGGGCGGAACGACGACGGCACCGATCCATTTCCGGCCAATAGAAATGAAATTTTGGTGGGACTTAAGGATTATAAACTCTGGAGCGACACCATCGCTAAATCGACTTTAGTTAATAACCTGAAGACCGACTTGTCAAAAGCGCTACCAAGCGTTAGCTTCTCCAGTGGCCAGCCTATTATCGATCAGGTGATGGAGATTGTGACCGGTTCAGCCGCCGATCTGGCGGTATCAATCATTGGTGAAGATTTACACCTCATGCGTCAAAAAGCAGATAGTATCACCCATATTGTTGGCAATATGCAAGGAAGCGAATCCGTTAACATCGAGCAGGAAGGTCCGCAAGAACAAATCGCGGTCAATATAAACCGCGAGAACGCCGCCCGGTTCGGTATAAATATCTCCGACATTCAAAATATGATTGAAAGTGCTATTGGCGGGAAAATAATTTCGGAAATATATGATGGCACAAAACGATATGATATAGTCCTTCGTTACCTGCCCGAATACAGAAATGACATCAATGCGCTTAAGAGTCTGCTGGTAAGCTCCGCAACAGGCAACCTCATTCCGATGAATCAACTGGCGGATATCGAATTCATTGAAGGACAAACCAACATTTATCATTATGCCAGCAAACGCATGATCACCGTCCGAACCAACATAGAAGGGCGCGATCAAGTAAGCTTCGTCAAAGAATTACAGCGAAAAATAGATGCGGAGGTACATATCCCAAAAGGATATGACATTATTTACGGTGGACAATATGAGAACCTCGAAAGAGCCGGTAACCAACTGCTGTTCACTATTCCCTTAACCATCGGCTTGGTGTTCGCTTTCTTATATCTGCTGTACCGCAATTTCAAGGATACGCTCCTGACAATGAGCTGCATTTTATTTGCTTTAGCTGGGGGCATCTTGGCCTTATTAATAAGAGGATACTACTTTAATGTATCGGCAGGGGTTGGATTTGTTAGTATTTTTGGAATTTCGGTAATGGCCGGTGTACTCATCGTATCGGCACTCAACAGAAACTTCAGCAAGCTTTCTGTTCACACTTTACAAGATGAAGAACAGAAAGCCGTCATACTTGCCACCTCAAAAGGCCAATTGCGCGCCGTGTTGACTATTTTGGTGGTAGCGATTATTGGCTTGTTCCCTGCGGCTACCTCCAGTGGCATCGGGTCGGACGTACAGCGCCCTTTGGCGACAGTGATCATTGGCGGCTTAACAAGTACTTTATTGTTTGCGCCAATCTTGATCCCCCCCTTATTTTGGTGGACAAGTCGCAGGAAGTCGGAGCCGGAAGCAGGAAACAGTCAAATAACAGAGAAGTAAGTGAACCAGGCAATGCGATATATAGCGGATGCAGCCCTAAAGCCTGCATAAAGCCTACGCCTGATTTACAGCTATTCTTCGATGTAATTCAAATCCTTATCAAAACTTTCTTTTAGCTGACTGAGCGCAAACATCGCTACGGCACTTAGAAAAATGACCATCATCATAGCCGCATGAATAATATCGAATCGATCAACGAGCCACTCAAATAAAAAGGTGCTCGGAACAAGCGCACCACGGACAAAATTAGGTGCCGTGGTTGCGACCGTAGCTCTCAAATTGGTGCCGAACTGCTCAGAAGCGATAGTCACGAATGTAGCCCAATACCCGACCGAAAAGCCCATAAAAAACGCTAACCAGCTAAACTTTTCGGCGGTAATACCATCGCTCCCTAAATACCATAAAGAGCTAACGATAATAAGTAATTGAAAGAAAAATACGGCCTTCTTGCGCGACTTCGTTACTTGGGCATACAGGCCTGCAAAAATATCGCCCAGGGATATACCGATGTACGCGTACATAATTCCCTTCCCGGCACTGAGCGCTTCCGCAGCACCTAAAGCTATGCCGAATTCAGGAGCTTGTGTGATCAAAATACCCACGATAAACCAAATCGGCAGTCCAATTAGCATACAGTAGAGGTATCTCAAAAACCGCTCTTTTGTTTGAAATAGCATAAAAAACCGGCCTTTCAAAACGTCTTTTTGAGCGGTATCGGTAAAAAGCCCCGATTCAAACGTTCCCAGACGCATAAATAGCAGTAATAATCCCATCCCACCACCCACCAAATAGGCATTTCTCCAGGCGAAGTGTTCGGCCGTATAAAAGGCAGCAATGGCGCCTATAACGCCTATACCTGCAATGAGCATGGTTCCATAGCCACGTTTTTCGCGCGGCATGCTTTCGCTTACCAACGTTACCCCTGCACCTAACTCGCCGGCCAAACCAATACCGGCAATAAAGCGAATCCAGGCATAACTATCCACGTCGTGTACAAAACTATTCGCCATGTTAGCGAGCGAGTAAAGTAAAATGGAGCCGAACAAGACCCGTACCCTTCCAAACTTATCACCGATTATCCCCCACAGCAAGCCACCCAACAGCAAACCGATCATCTGCATATTTAAGACATATTCGCCGTCGGTCCGCATGCTTTCCGGCGACACGCCAATATCTTTAAAGCTTTGCACACGGACAATCGAAAAGATCACCAAATCATAAATGTCCACAAAGTAGCCTAAAGATGCTACCAAAACCAACAGCCAAACTTTAGCCGCCTGCTGCTTCCTATTCTGTTCTGTCATGAAAAAGGCCCATTGAAATCTGGCGGCTAAAATATAAATTTTATCGAATTTAAATCGGTTTATACTTTATTGCACCAGGATTTAAGATTACCCGTTGAACCTATACTTTTGTAATGGCAGCGCGCCTTAGATAGTTCATTTAAAATTATGGCTAATATAAAATTCTTGCTACCTTAGCTAGAGCAATTTCCGCAAACATTGTTGAACACGCATTTAACAAATACATGAAGGTTTCAGAGCGTACACTAAAATGGGTAATGCGTTTATATCCTCCCCTACTTTTTCAACGAATTTGGGTTCAGCGATTTCATAAGGGCTTTAAGGGCGTTGATGTAAAGATTATATATAGCTTATTGAACAGAAATTATAATTCCTCTACATTTGGAGGTACGATTTATGCTGCGGCAGATCCTTTTTATGCTTTGCTGTTTGATCAGATCTTTCGAAGAAAAGGCTATAAAATGCGGATTTGGCTAAAGAGCGCTTCGATTGATTACATCAAACCCGGTCGGAGTACCCTTTATTTCCACATCGGCTTAAGTGATGTGGACATCGAAGAGGCACAGCGTCTCTTAGATACAACCGGTAAATTTGTACAAAAGTTCATGATGGATATTGTGGATAAAAATGGAGAGGTATGCGCGAAAGTAATTAATGAGGTGTACGTGAGGAACCTAAAACATAATAAGGATCAAGCCACCGTTGTTCATCGATAACGGAACGGAACCTTTATTTTAGGATAAATCAGCAGAAGCATCTCCTTCTGTTTTCTTAAAACAATACGCTAACAAGATGAGGTTAAAAGCAACGATACTACAGGGCGAAGGCGAACAAATCGATTTTAAAAATAAAATCAGCAATGAAAATAAGATCGCGAAAACATTGGTTGCCTTTGCTAACAACAAAGGCGGGAAACTCCTTATCGGAGTTGCCGATGATGGCCATATTATCGGAGTAAAAAATGAAGATGAAGAACGATATATTCTTGAGCGTGCGGCTTATCGGTATTGCAAACCGGCGATTGAGATCAGATTTGACGAGACTTTTGTGGACGACAAACTGGTGCTTATTGCAGAAATACCAGAGAGCGACTTAAAACCGCATTACGCTTTGGGCGAAGACGGTAAGTGGTGGGTTTATATACGAGTGAAAGACAAAAGTATTTTAGCAGGCAAGGTGGTGGTTGATGTGCTTAAACGGCATACCGATACCGAAGGCGTACTGATCACCTATACAGATAAGGAAAAGCAATTGCTTACCTTTTTACACGAAAACGATAGAGCTTTATTGATCGACATCTGCAAGCATTTAAAGCTATCGAGAAGGAAAACACAGCGTTTGTTAGTGAACATGATACTCGCTGGAATTGTAAAAGTTAGCACAACGAAGGAAGCCGAGTTTTATATGCCAGCCGCCATCTAGTCGACTGGTAAACGAACCATACATCCTATATAAATAAGAATATTTCAATTAAACAACAATACATAACAATGAAGAAATACATTTTCTTGTCCCTAGCCATGGCTCTGAGTATCGCCGCCTGCGACAATACTGCAAATCATCATGTAGTGTTGCAGCAGGAAGTCATTGCTGTTCATGATTCTATTATGCCAAAAATGGGCACATTCGTACGTGACAATCTGAAAGTGGGTATTCTACTTACAAAGATGGATAGCCTGAAACAGGCAAATCCCTCACTCGACACCGCGCAAGAGAAAGCGCAGTTAACTAAACTGCAATCAAAACTTACCGAGGTCAATGAGGAAATGACTGACTGGATGCATAACTTTGAACCCGCGCAGGAAGACAAAAAGCCAGAAGAAATTGAGGCCTATTTCAAAAACGAGCTGACGAAAATCAAGGCACTTAAAGAGAAATTTAATGAAGCCGAGGAGGAAAGCCAACGGGTTCTTTCAAAATACAAATAGTTTATTAAACAAAAAACCGCAAATGAAGAAATATGTTAGCTTTGCCATAAGCTTAATGCTGTGGGCATGTGCACAAGAAGAACAAAAAAGACTGCCCATACTTGGTGAACGTGAAGCGGTAACCAAGGAAGTAAACGGTAAATCAATTACAGATACCATATACCAGACCATTCCCTCCTTCACTTTTATTAATCAGGATAGTATGGCGGTAACAAGTAAGGATTTTGACAACAGTATATACGTAGCGGATTTCTTTTTTACCTCCTGCCCAAGCATTTGCCCGACTATGAGCAAAAATTTATTAAAGGTTCTGAACAAATATCAGGGAAACAGTGAAGTGAAAATCCTTTCGCATAGTATCGACTCGAAGTACGACACCCCTTGGGTACTAAAAAGATATGCAGACAAGTTAGGCGTGGAGGGCAATCAATGGCAATTTGTCCATGGCTCCCAACAAGATATCTATACGATGGCCGACAAATATATGGTCTACGCTAAAGAAGATGCAGAGGCTCCAGGAGGTTTTGAGCATCAGGGTTGGTTTATTTTAATAGACAAAGAGAAGCGAATCCGCGGTGCGTATGACGGAACAAATGACGATCAAGTGGCGCAACTCATGCGTGATATGGATATACTGTTGAGCGAATATAGCAATGACAAAAAATAGTCTGATATTGGTCTGTTTCTTTCTAGCGGTTATTACCTGTGTTATCAATGGATGTCAGGGTCAACAAGAAATAAAAAAGGCGCAATTTTTCACGAATGGGCAATCATTGTATAGCGCTAAATGCGAAAATTGTCACGGCGCCAAAGGCGAAGGCCTAGGCAACCTCTATCCTCCGCTAACGGATACGGCCTTTGTGCGCTCTATACGGCATGAGCTAGCTTGTATTGTAAAGCATGGCTTACATAAGGAATTAATCGTAGACAACCGCACCTTCGATACCGAAATGCCGGCTAACCCGGCATTAACAGACCAGGAAATTGCTTATATCCTGACCTATGTCGGGAATGCCTTCGGAAACGAACTCGGGCTGATCGATACGGAGGAGGTTTCAGTCCACTTAAAGAATTGTGCCGCAAAGAATAGCGCCCGCTCTATTGATAGATAGAGCAGATTAGGTTAAATGGATTCCATAGCGCGTCACCTAGCTAATTTGTACTAAATACTAGTCAATCCATTTCTTATTTTGATATTTTTGTAGTAGGTTTGCATGATGCAAGCCGTTCTATCGCCGCACGTTGTGAGGAGGAAAGTCCGGGCAATACAGAGCATCTCGCTTCCTAACGGGAAGGTCCCGGTTAACCGGGAACGGAAAGTGCCACAGAAAACAAACCGTCTCAATAAAATGAGATAAGGGTGAAAACGTGAGGTAAGAGCTCACGGCCTTGTATGGTGACATACATTGCGGTAAACCCCGGGAATTGAAAGACCAAATAGGTTCTGAATGTAGGGTTGCTCGCTCTCTCCGCCTTTGGCGGATTCAGAATGGGTAGGTCGTTAGACCTTACAAGTGATTGTAAGGCTAGATAAATGATAGAAGCTCACCTTTGGGTGGGGACAGAACCCGGCTTATAGGCTTGCTTTTTTAACTTAAACAGCATAAAGATTGCGGTTTTTAACGCAATAAACAATTATGACTAAAATATTAATCATTGATGATGAACGGGCGATTAGAAGCACGTTAAGGGAAATTCTGGAATACGAGGATTATCAGGTTGTTGACGTTGATAATGGTTTGGAGGGGCTTGAAATTATCAAAAGAGATAACATCAACTTGGTATTGTGCGATATAAAGATGGGCAGAATGGACGGGATGGAAGTGCTTACCGAAGCGCAGGCCATTAAACCGGATCTTCCTTTCATAATGATATCTGGGCACGGTACGGTTGAAACGGCCGTTGAAGCAAGCAAAAAAGGAGCATACGACTTTATCTCTAAACCGCCGGATTTAAATCGATTACTTATTACGGTAAGAAATGCGCTTGAACGCGGCACATTAGTTACGGAAACAAAAGTTTTAAAACGTCGCGTCAGCAAAACGAGAGAAATACTCGGCGAATCCGAGGCTATATCTAAAATTAAGGAAACAATAGATCGCGTAGCACCCACCGACGCCCGCGTTTTGATAACCGGAGCGAACGGTAGTGGTAAAGAATTGGTAGCTAGGTGGCTCCACGAGAAATCAAATCGGGCTAACTCACCGTTGATTGAAGTGAATTGTGCCGCGATACCCTCGGAGCTGATTGAAAGTGAGTTGTTCGGCCATGAAAAAGGATCCTTTACATCGGCAGTCAAACAACGCATAGGTAAATTTGAGCAGGCCGATCGAGGCACCTTGTTTTTAGACGAAATAGGTGACATGAGTCTTTCTGCCCAGGCAAAAGTACTCCGGGCATTGCAGGAAAATAAGATAACCCGTGTAGGAGGCGATAAGGAAATTGAAGTAAACGTTCGCGTCATAGCGGCAACCAACAAAGATCTGTTGAAGGAGATCGAACTAGGCAATTTCCGGATGGACCTTTATCATCGCCTGAGCGTGATCCTTATACACGTGCCGCCTCTTTCCGAAAGAAGATCCGATATCCCTATTATAGCGGAGCAGTTTTGTGAAGAAATTTGCACAGACTATGGAATGCCCATCAAAAAAATAACCAGCAGCGCCATTGAAGCACTAAAATCGCTTCCTTGGACGGGTAATATTCGCGAGTTGAGAAACATGGTAGAACGTCTCATCATTTTAAGTGATAAGTCCATCACCGATAAGGATGTATACGCGTATGCTAATCCGGGCGGGCCAGTAACCGAAATGACTGAAAGTGCAACAAGCATAGGCGGCGGCGCAAACGGCACCTCTTTCTCAGCGTCAGAACCTGCTCATCATGGTAGTATCAATGGATTGAACCACTTTGATCAGTTCTCTTCTTTCCAAGAGTACAAGGATTTCGCTGAAAGAGAATATATAAAATACAAGTTGGAAAATAACGCTTGGAACGTATCAAAAACGGCTGATGATATCGAAATTCAACGAAGCCACCTCTATAGCAAGATAGAAAAATACGGGCTGAAGCGGGAAAACTAATAGCAACAAAGGTATCAGGACTAAGGCATCAAATATCAGGGATCGTCTCAGCAGCTTATGCTTGATGGTCTTGCAAACTGGTCATATGTCCTGCTACCTGTGTCTTTATGTCTAATAAAATCAATTCCACATCGGATTCTGCGGAAACCCTGCCACGTGCGCGTACCTTGGGCCTAAGCTCACCACAGCTTCCTTCCACAAGTTCTCTTCGTCATTAACAAACACGATGTCTGGATTAAAGCTGTTGCCTATCATCCAGGTATTCTCCTTGATTTCTTTGGTTAGCTGACCGCCGGACCAACCGGAGTAGCCAATAAAAAACTTAATCTCGTCAAGCCCTATCGCTTGGTCGTTTATCAGTAGTTTTAATGCCTCGAAATTGCCGCCCCAAAACAAGTTCTCTCTTATTTCGATTCCACTATTCAAACGATCATAGCATTTGTGAACAAATTGTACGCTGTCCTGCCCTACCGGTCCTCCTACAAACAACTGGTATTCAGCATTGGGCATATCCGACATAACATCCTTTAGCAGAAGAGAACTGGGCTGGTTTAGCACGAGCCCCACAGAGCCTTCCTCTTCGTTATGTTCACATAAAAGTACAACCGAACGTTGGAAATTAGGGTCGAGCATGAAAGGTTCCGAAAGTAATAAACTGCCTTGTTGCGGGTTAAAATTACTAAGCATGAGAATAAATTTCTATTCGTAAAACGCTATAAGTCTAACAAATATAGGGCCGAAATTTTTGTTGGTAGTACGTGAATTTACCCTCAATTTACAATATTTAAACGAATAAATGGCTACGTTTTTTTAAGTTTGTAGAAGAAGAGCTAGCTATGAACAAGGAATTACATATTGAAGATATTAGAACAGATTATAGATTGGGAGAATTGAACGAAAACCAACTGGAGAGCGATCCGATTAGTCAATTCGAGCGATGGTTTGCAGAAGCTATCGATGCAGGGGTGGTGGAAGTTAACGCGATGACCTTGGCTACCACCGACGCTGACGGTTCGCCAGATGCGCGTATTGTGTTACTGAAAGATATCGAAAACGGCGCCTTCGTGTTCTATACGAATTACAACAGTCAAAAAGCGCGGGAGATCGAGGCCAATCATCGAGCTTGTCTCGTGTTTTTTTGGCCGGCTTTACAAAGGCAGATTCGTGTTCGGGGAGCGATAGAAAAAGTGGATGAATATAGTTCAGAAGCTTATTTCCATAGCAGACCGATCGGAAGTCAACTCGGAGCCTGGGCATCTCCACAGAGTGATGTTATAGCTAACCGAACGGTACTGGAAGAAAACCTCAAACGGGTTTTCGAAAAATACAAGGACCAAAATGTACCCAAACCTCCACATTGGGGCGGTTATAAAGTCGTGCCTTCTGCTATCGAATTTTGGCAGGGCAGGCAAAATAGGTTGCATGACCGGATTCTGTATACGAGGGATGTAACAAATAATGTGTGGACAATTGATCGCTTAGCACCTTAAAGATGGACCTTACAAAAATAAAAAATATACTAACGAAGCGCTTCGGCGACACTTGCATAGTGGATGAAGAGCTTCAAGGACTACAGCCTGCTTTAATCGTCCATGCTGATTTCCTGTTAGACATCTGCAAGGAGCTACGGCAAAATAAGGAAACCTGGTTCGACTTTCTATCGTGTATTTCAGCGATTGATTACGGTCCTAACGAAGGTTTTGGGGTCGTTTATCATTTGGCGTCTATTCCACATAAAACGCAACTAACGCTAAAGGTAAAACTTGACGACCTACGCGATGAATCGATCCTGCCGTCTATTGATAGCGTCAGCTCGGTATGGCGCACTGCGGATTGGCACGAGCGCGAAGCCTACGATTTAGTGGGTGTTTTCTTTAATGGTCACCCTGATCTAAGACGCATTTTGCTGCCTGATGACTGGAAAGGGTATCCTTTAAGAAGGGACTATCAAGACGCTGAAAGCTATCATGGCATTCCAATAAACTAATTCAACACACCACCTTAGGAAAAGATAATATTGGTGACTACTACGGATACACAAGCTGCTTTAAAAGCATATGAAAAGAGGATGTCGGAACTAGCTCCCGAGGAAATGATAATCAACATCGGTCCTCAGCACCCTTCGACACATGGCGTTCTTCGTTTGGAAGTTATTTCTGACGGAGAGATTGTCAAAGAAGTCATTCCTCATATGGGATATTTGCATCGCTGTTTTGAGAAGCATGCCGAATCTCTGAGTTACGGAAAAACGATCCCCTTTACCGATCGCATGGACTACCTCGCTTCCATGAACAACAGCCACGCCTTTGTAATGGGAGTTGAACGTATGCTCGGCCTTGAGAAAGAGATTCCCAAAAGAATAGAATATATAAGAGTCTTAGTCTGTGAGTTAAACAGGATCGCCTCACATTTGATAGCTATTGGCACCTACGGCATCGATATCGGCGCATTCACGCCTTTTATGTGGTGTTTTAGAGACCGGGAACACATCATGAATATGTTGGAATGGGCCTCTGGCTCCCGGATGCTTTACAATTATATCTGGGTCGGCGGTTTGTTTTACGATTTACCGGTTGGTTTCGAAGACAGATGTGAAGAATTCGTGGCATATTTCAAACCAAAATTGGTTGAACTGGACGAGCTCTTAACCAACAATCAGATTTTCATTTCGCGTACGGCCAACGTCGGCGAGCTGCCGTTAGAAGTAGCCATCAACTATGGGTGTTCGGGCCCCATGTTACGCGCCTCGGGCCTAAAATGGGATCTGAGACGAGTAGACGAATATTCTGTATATCCGGAAATAGACTTTGAGATTCCCATCGGCAAGGGAGAAATGGGAAAAAAAGGAGATTGCTGGGATCGCTACAAAGTACGGGTTGACGAGATCGTCGAATCGGTTAAGATTATCGAGCAATGTTTGGAAAGGCTACAAAAAGACCTAAAACGGACGCCCGACTTTGATCCGCGTGGTTTAGTACCAAAAAAAGTATCGCCGAAAGCACAAGATTATTATATAAGGGCCGAAAACCCCAAAGGAGAACTGGGCTTCTATTTTATAACCGACGGTCGATCAGACATTCCTCGACGCGTAAAGGCAAGAGGCCCGAGCTTTAATAATCTTTCCGTTTTACCGGAGCTGTCTAAAAACATTCTTATCGCCGACCTAATTGCTATATTGGGCTCTATCGATATTGTGCTAGGCGAAGTGGACCGGTAAAAGCCAATTCAATTTTAGCCCTTTATTCCATTGTGATATACAATATAAAATACTATTTTTACGCCAAAATTCTTTAAAAATGAACATTCACGAATATCAAGGTAAAGCTATACTGAAGAGTTTCGGAGTTCGCATTCAGGAAGGTATTGTTGCCGATAATCCTGAACAAGCGGTAGAAGCTGCGAAAAAATTAAAACAAGATTATAACTCCGACTGGGTTGTGGTAAAAGCGCAAATCCATGCAGGAGGCCGTGGAAAAGGCGGCGGTGTAAAACTTGCAAAGAATATTGATGAGGTTAGAGAGAAATCTAAAGAAATCATTGGTATGCAGTTAGTAACTCCTCAGACCGGTCCTGCTGGAAAAAAAGTAAACAAGGTACTCATCGCACAAGACGTTTACTATCCAGGAGCTAGCGAAACCAAGGAATTTTACATGAGTGTTTTATTGGATAGATCACGCGGTCGTAATATCATTATGTATTCTACAGAAGGTGGTATGGACATCGAAGAAGTAGCTGAGAAAACGCCTCATCTCATACAAAAAGAAGAAATTGACCCATCAATAGGACTTCAAGGATTTCAAGCAAGAAAAATTGCTTTTAATTTAGGGTTAAGTGGAGCTGCCTTTAAAGACATGACCAAATTTGTAACGGCTCTTTACAAGGCTTACGAAGCAACCGATTCCTCACAGTTTGAGATCAATCCGGTATTAAAGACTTCTGATGACAAAATTTTAGCTGTTGACGCCAAAGTCAATTTGGATGATAATGCATTATACCGTCATCTTGATTACGCAGAGCTTCGCGATTTATCGGAAGAAGATCCTACAGAGGTGGAAGCCGGACGCTCTAACTTAAATTACGTAAAGCTAGACGGAAATGTGGGTTGTATGGTAAACGGTGCTGGTTTGGCGATGGCTACTATGGACATCATCAAAATAGCCGGTGGAGAACCTGCCAATTTCTTAGACGTTGGCGGTACTGCTAATGCAGAAACAGTGAAAGCTGGATTCAACATTATTTTGAAAGATCCGAACGTAAAAGCTATTTTAATCAATATTTTTGGTGGTATCGTGCGTTGCGACCGTGTAGCGCAAGGGGTTATCGACGCCTACCAGGAAATTGGCAACATTCCTGTTCCAATTATTGTTCGTTTGCAAGGTACCAACGCAGAAGAAGCGAAAAAACTTATCGACGAATCAGGGCTGGAAGTGTTTTCGGCTATTCAGTTAAAAGAAGCAGCCGATCTAGTAACTAAAGTACTTTCTTAGCACTTTATTACCAACGTATTTCATATAGTAAACCTCCGGAAGTGATTTCGGAGGTTTATTGTTAAAGTAGGTTGAAGTAATATTATTTTGAAAATAAAAAAATGACACACACCAGGATAAAAGAACTTTTAAACAGCACAGAGTTTGGTAAAGCGGTTACCGTAAAAGGCTGGATTAAAACTTTCAGAAACAATCAGTTCTTGGCTATTAATGACGGATCTTGTTTGGGTAATATACAGGTAGTCGTCGACTACGAAAACGTCGATGAGCCTACCTTAAAACGATTGACGACAGGAGCAGCTGTATCCGTAGAAGGCACCTTAGTTGAATCTCTCGGCAAAGGGCAACGCGTAGAAGTGAAGGCGAACCAAGTAGTCATCTTGGGCGATAGCGATCCGGAAAAGTTTCCTTTGCAGCCTAAAAAACACAGCTTGGAATTCCTCCGGGAAATTGCTCACCTCCGTTTCAGAACCAATACATTTAATGCTGTTTTTAAGGTGAGAAATGCACTGTCCTTTGCGGTACATCGCTTTTTTTACGAAAGAGGCTTCGTCTATATCCATACCCCTATCATTACGGGCTCAGATGCAGAGGGCGCGGGAGAAATGTTCAAAGTGACGACTTTAGACCTCGATAATCCACCGCGTAACGAGGATGGATCGATTAATTACAAGGAGGATTTTTTCGGTAAATCCACCAATCTTACCGTTTCAGGTCAATTGGAAGGAGAGCTCGCAGCACTGGCTTTCGGAAATATCTATACGTTCGGTCCGACTTTCCGGGCGGAAAACTCCAATACAACAAGACATTTAGCTGAGTTTTGGATGATCGAGCCGGAGATGGCTTTCTACGAACTCGCCGATAATATGGATTTAGCAGAGGAGTTGTTGAAATACGTAATTCGCTATGCTTTGGACAACTGCAGTGAGGAGCTCGAATTTTTAAAAAACCGTTTACTGGAAGAAGAAAAATCAAAACCTCAGGCGGAGCGTTCGGAGCTAGACTTGCTCGCCAAGTTGAACTTTTGCTTAGAGAATGATTTCGAACGGCTCACCTATACGGAAGCAATCGATATATTGAAGCGATCGAAACCCAATCAGAAAAAGCAGTTTAAATATTTAATCGAAGAATGGGGCGCGGATCTTCAGTCTGAGCATGAACGTTATTTAGTGGAGAAACACTTCAAAAAGCCGGTGATTCTTACAGATTACCCGGCAGCTATCAAAGCTTTTTATATGCGCATGAATGAACCCGATGAGCACGGACGGAAGACCGTGAGGGCTATGGACATCCTGTTCCCTGGAATTGGTGAAATTGTGGGCGGGTCGCAACGCGAAGAGCGATATGATTTGTTGGTCAACAGAATGGAAGAAATGCACATTCCGTCCGAAGAAATGAGTTGGTTTCTGGATACTCGCCGCTTCGGTTCGGTACCCCATTCCGGCTTTGGTTTAGGCTTCGAAAGACTCGTACTGTTTGTAACAGGGATGACCAATATCCGCGATGTCATCCCCTTCCCGAGAACGCCAAAAAATGCTGCGTTTTAATTAACGTCTAGGCGTTGAGACTTCTAAGGAGAATTAAGTTTGTTTCCTTGTCATATCGATCTTACCCCGAGACTTCGGGGTAAGGTCGATATGTCTATAATGGATTTCCTTTGCATAGTTTCTTCCCGAGGACGCAGGGTCAAATGATGAAGCAGACCTTTTGAACAATCCCTGAACTCTTGCAATAGCTAACGTTAAAAACTTTTTTCACAACATTAAGGTTATAAGAGTATATTACCTCAGCTGAACTGACAATATATTCGTACAATAATACTGTTTTCTGCTATGCTTTTAAAAATATACCCGGAGAATCCTAATGAACGTGCCGTAGAACAAGTCGTTAATGTATTAAAAAAGGGCGGCGTCATTATTTATCCAACCGACACCGTCTACGGAATCGGATGCGATATTACGAATCAGAAAGCAATTGAAAAGGTCTGCCGAATTAGAGGACTGAAACCCGAAAAGGCGAACCTTTCTTTTGTGTGTTATGATTTAACAGATATTGCTCAATATACCAAGCCTATTGACACGGCGACTTTCAGGTTACTTAAAAAATCATTGCCCGGCCCCTTCACCTATATCTTCAACGCCAGTAATCAGGTGCCTAAATTGATGAGCTCAAACAAAAAGACCGTCGGTATACGGGTTCCCGATAACAACATTGCGAGGGAGATCGTAAAGCTACTCGGTAATCCAATCGTTTCCGCATCCATACATGATGAAGATGAAATTTTGGAATATTCAACCGACCCCGAGCTTATACATGAAAAATTCGAAAACTTGGTGGATCTCGTAATTGACGGCGGCTATGGAGGTAACGAAGCTTCAACGGTTGTAGATTGTACTTCCGGCGAGTTTGAAGTTCTACGGCAAGGGAAAGGCGACTTGAGTCTTTATTTATAACGTTGAGCTATAGAGAATACGCTATAAGCCGCTGGCCGCCAAGAAATCGATCAGTGGACCAATAAACTGGTCATACGCTTCGATATGGGGCAAATGTCCTATTCCGTCCAGTTCAACTAAGTTTGCGTTTTTAATGGCTTTTTGCGTTTTTTTACCTAATTCAGGATAATTTCCCAAGCTTTGCTGCACTTCTTTTGGCGCTCTTGCCTTGCCTAACGCGGTACGATCGCGCTGCCCAATAATCAAAAGGGTCGGCGCCTGTATATTGTTAAACTCATAACACACCGGCTGTGTGAAAATCATATCGTACAGCAAAGCCGAATTCCATGCTAAACGGGGGTAATCGATATTTGACGTAACACCGGCAAGCATGTTAACCCACGGTTCATATTCCTTTTTCCATTT
Source organism: Olivibacter sp. XZL3 (assembly GCF_004368405.1). Lineage (GTDB taxonomy): Bacteria > Bacteroidota > Bacteroidia > Sphingobacteriales > Sphingobacteriaceae > Olivibacter. Next base: position 95,184 of record NZ_SBJH01000008.1, on the reverse strand, counting down.
ATTATCGTAATAAAATTGTAACTGGTACGCTTTAATACTTTGGTAATTTTGTTTCAACTCCTCTTGATGCCATTCTTCTATGCTGATATAGGGAACAACTGTCTTCCAGTCTTCTAGACCAATCGGATTTTCTAAGACGAGCTTTTCGACGACATCAGGGTACATTAAGGTAAACCTACTTGCAAGCATGCCTCCCATAGAATGTCCCAATAAATAAATTTTATCGATACCAAGACTGTCTAAAACAGCCTTGGTGTTTCTCGCTAAAAGTTGAAAGCTATATTGTATCTGCTGAGGTTTTGAGGACTTGCCAAAGCCAATCTGATCGGGGATTACCACGCGGTAGCCTTCGTGTGAAAGCTGTTTAGCAGTTCGTTCCCAATATGCGCCATTAAAGTTCTTACCGTGTAGTAACACGACCACCTTACCATTGGGTTGAGCGGCTTGGACATCCATATACTCCATGCGTAGCTGCTCACCCTGATTGGTTAGTGAAATATAGTGCTCGGTAAAAGGATAGTGAACACCTTCTAAATTAATTCCCACCCCATCCTGTTTATTTTGGGCAAAGACAGAAAGGGTACCTATCATTAGAAAAAGAAACGTAATACGAAAGACATGCTTAACCGTCATTTTACCTAATTTTTTATTTTGGCATACAAAAAAAGACTGATCATCATTGATAAGGCTTGCTTACCTTGATATCACAAACCTAGTCAAAATCTTTTTATTAACCAGCAATCCACCTTGTTGTTTGCAAACTAGTATTGATGTTAAACAATCATTTTTGCTCCCTGCTATTACTATTTTTACTGCTCCTGCAAGTATAAAGCAATAGGCAATTGGAAACGAACGCGTACGGGACGACCGTTCTGTATCCCGGGCTTCCATTTTGGCGCTCGCTGCAAAAGTCTAACTGCCTCCTGTCCAGTGCCGAAGCCAAGGTCCTTACCTACTTCAATCTCGGTTAATGATCCATCTTTCTCAACAATGAAACTAATGAACAACTTTCCCCTGATGCCATGTGCCTTTGCCTGTTCAGGAAACTTATAGTTCTTTGCAACAAATTCCATAAACGCCTTTAATCCACCCGGAAAAGTTGGATTTACCTCCACATTCGCAAAAACCTCCTGCGCCTCCCCTCCTTCCGTAATAGCGGTAAGTTCGTCAACAGCACCAACTTTCATATCAATTGCTATGGGCGCTGTAGGATCGCCAGCAATTGTCGCGGGCCCTGGATTCGCTTTCTTCAGCACGTCTGCCGTCGGAGGCTCTTCAGTAGCTTGTGTATGTGGTACCACTTTGGGCGCCAACATTTTTACCTGATCCAGGCGTGACCGCTGTTGCGATTCCTTCGATAGCATGGGAATTGGCGCCACATACTTTTCGAGAGCTAACTCCTGTAAGGTTATCTCGCGATCTTCAAAAACCAGTTCAGTACGCGTAGCCTTCTCAATACGAACGGCTGTCATTATGATGCCGATTGGTAGCAGAAAACAAAGGGCACCAAATAACAAGGCCTTTGATAGGTCGCGATTAGCTTGTTGGCGGATCACATAAGCGCCATAAAGCTTGTTTCTTCCTTCGAAAACAATATTTAACCAAGAAGTTGTCAGGATACTTAATTTAGGATTTAGCATAGTTTGGTGTGTTAAATTCAACCATATTGATTTATAGCTATGATTGCGATAGCGGCTATTTTCCATAAAGCCCGCAATCGACAAAAGCATTCTTCACTGACTATCAATCTATTATATAGCTCTTTTTTTGTATCTTTATCAAAAATTTACACAAGTCTTTCACGTTTGCTTAGCCTACATACCAAAAGAACTATAACAACGTTTATGGTATAACGAAAGGCAAAAAGTAGCATAATGAACTATATATTACTTTTATATCTTCTATCCATTTCGGCAGGAGCAATAGAAACAGTAAACAAGCCCAAAACAAGTAAAGCATCAACGGCCTCAACTCCTGATTTACTTTTAAGGAGGATACCAACACAGCGATACAATGAATCTTTTGACTTTATTAATCCCTCGAAAGACACCATCGGCAATGTACACGGCTTATCAGCATTTTATCAAAAGCTGATAGAACTAAAAGCGGGAAAAAGGCAGCGCGTTAGCATTGTACAAATTGGTGATTCGCATATCCAACCTGATTTAATATCTAGGGAAGTCCGTTTAGGGCTACAGGATTTCTTTGGTGACGCCGGACGCGGCTTGGTATTCCCTTATCAGGTAGCGCGAACCAATGGCCCTCTCGACATTAGCAGTTCAACGTCTACCCCGTGGGCGCACAGTAGAATAAGTCAGCAACGAAGTCGCGTTGCAAGTGGGGTATCGGGTTTTGGACTAAGCAAAGTAAACGGACAGGGTAAGATCAAGCTATCGTTAAAACCCGATATTTCCGCTAAACAGCAGTCGTTTGACGTCATTAAATTGTTCGTTGGCCCCGGAGCATGGAGCGTAAGTGCTATTGGCAATGATTTGAAGACCTATAGAATAAACCAGTCCAGCATCCAGAATTTTGAAACAAAGGAGATCTTGCTCAACGATTTTGCCACTGGATTCAATATAACGCCTTTAGCAGCAACGCCTCTGTTCTTTGGCGCCTCTCTCGAGAAACACAACAGTCCGGGCGTACTATTCCATACAATTGGTGTAAACGGCGCGCGTTATGAGCAATATAATCGCCAGCCCCAGTTTTGGCAGCAGCTCCCAGCGCTACAGGCCGATCTATATATTTTGTCGATGGGAACCAATGAAGCCTTTTATAATGGAATGACAGAAGAAATTTATATTAACCAGGTTGCGGAAACCGTTGCGAAAATACAGACTATTGATGCAAGCGCTTCCATCCTTATCACGACGACAGCCGAATCGTTTAAGAACGGCCGCCGAAATCCGATGATTGAACGACTGAACTTGGCTTTGAAGTTCTACTGTAACAAGATGGGAATCCCTATTTGGGACCTTTTTGATATTACAGGCGGCTCAGGCTCATCAGCGGCTTGGCTTAAAAACAATTTGCTGCAGGCCGACAAGGTGCACTATCAGCAACGGGCCTACAGCATGCAAGGGGCTTTGTTATACGATGCATTGGCAAAAGGTTATAATACGTACCTTGCCAACAATACGCTTTCACTTGCCTTGGAGACTAAAACTGCAGGTAAATAGGCATGACCGGTTCTGCTGATTTGAAAACACCATACAAGATCAAAAAGCAGAAGAACACAATGATATAGGTTACAAGCGATATGGGACCAATCCCCTCTATTACCTCGTCAGCAAAAGTATCGGGAATAAAATGGATGCTTAAGCCGAGGATCATCATTCCCAAAACGGTCTTGTAGTTCGAATAGAACCCTTGCCATACGTCTAAACTAAGCTCATTGGTAATTTTCGAGATCATAACTACAGCCGTTTCATAATCAGGCGCCTTAAAGAAAATCCAACAAAAGCAAACCAGATGAAAAGTAATTAAGACGGCCATTGCTTGATAAAACCAAGTATTTTTTAATCCGTCCATCCATCTACCGGTCAGCAACATCCAAATTTTGTGTAAGGCGAGCGCCAATCCGTGTAAGCCTCCCCAAATTAGGAAGTTAAAGCTAGCGCCATGCCAAAAGCCGCCCAGGAGCATGGTCGTCAATAGATTCATATTAGCCGCCACGCCAGCCATTTTCCCTTTGATTAATCCGGGAACCACCAAAACAACCAATATACCGGCACACAGCCCGGCAGCATACTGGCTATCCAAGCCCAACAAATGTTTACTACCAAAGAAAACGGCTGTAAAAAACAGCAAACAAAACAGAACAGAACCTAGCGTACTGTTTCGATTACCGCCTAATGGAATGTACAGATAATCGCGCAACCAAGAGGAAAGGGAAATATGCCACCTCCTCCAAAATTCCGTTATATCTTTACTTTGATAAGGTGATAAAAAATTGGGCGGAATACTAAATCCCAACCATTTAGCTATCCCGATTGCTATATCACTGTATCCACTAAAGTCGCAATAGATAACAATCGCATATCCATAAACGGCGAAAAGGTTTTCTATACCGGTATAACGCGAGGGATCATCAAAAACATAATCAACAAAATTCAGCGTGATATAGTCCGAAATGATCAGCTTCTTTATTAATCCGGAAATAATAAGGTAAAAGCCCTTGGCAAAATCTTCATCACGCAAGAAGTAAGGCCTATTTATCTGTGGAACAAAATCGTGTGCCCTTACAATAGGGCCCATCATCAGCTTCGGGAAAAAGGATAAAAATAGTAAATACTCACTAAACTTCTTTGCCGGTTTAAAGTCCCGTCGATATACGTCAATGTTATAGCTGAGGTTTTCAAAAGTATAAAAAGAAATGCCAATGGGTAATAAGATGTTCAACGCGTTAAAATCGGTGTGTAGGAACTGATTACTAATTGATAAAAAGAAATTGGTATATTTAAAGTAAAAGAGCAGACCCAAGTTGAAAACAACGCAACCAATAAGTAGGCCAATGCGATGTTGGCGCGTTCCGCGCTTGTAAATCGCATGCGATATCCAATAATTCACAACAGCCGAAACGATGACGAGGCTAACAAAGTAACCACTCGCTTTATAAAAAAAATAAAGCGAGAAGCCACAAAAGATATATCGGCGAGCTGCATAGTGATTTCGAAAAATGTAGTAAAGTATAATGAACAGCGCAAAAAAGAAAACAAAGAATCCATTGTTAAACAGCAATGGATGGTTAGGGTCATAGAGAAATGACTTAGCGAGTGCCGTAAAATCGATTTTAATAGCGGGTAATTTCCAATCCATACTACTCTTTTTCAACTAGGTTTGTGCTTTCCGATTTTTCCACTTGCTTATTAATCGCTTCAAAAAGGTGCTTTGCCAATAACTTTGCTCCTAACGCGTTGGGATGAACATAATCTTTATTCGCCAAGCTCGGATTTTGTTGCGCCCAATGTACCATCGAATTTTTGCCGCCCATAGCGGCGTAAAGACTGAAAAACGCACAGTCCGTCTGCGCCGCCATAGCGGCCTGCTCCCGGATAAGCGCTTCAATGCCAATTGCCGACTGGTAGCCCTCCGGATATCTAAACGCGCGATCTCCGGTTCCGACAATAAGTACGTCTGCTTTCGAAAAACATGCTTTGATTTTATTGATTACCGGAATTGCCGCGCGCTTATACCACCTAAAATCGGTATCATCCGGCTTGTACAAAACGTTTACGCCATACTGAAAAATAATCAGGTCATAGGTGTTTTGCTCGTTTATTTCTTTGAGCAAATCTGCATTTATCCGACCCAGCTCGAGTCCAGAAATCCCTCTGAATGAAAAATTGTCGACCATCACGCCATAATCCGACTCAAAGCTCAAGCCGAATAACGGCAAAGCCTTGTCTTCGGTCAAAATGGAAATTGATTTGGCATTATTACGGCTAACTAACCTTCTGTTGAAAGGCAACTTGTCTTCCAGCACGACCGCTTTTTTATTTACAATTACCGATGAGCTGTCTGTTGCCGGTCCGTGCAAAAGATATTTACCTAAGACAATAGAGGTATCCTTACTTGTATTATCCTTAATTTTTACCCAGTCGCTTCCCGACGAAAAGAACACATGACCCGAAATAAAGAGATCCCGATTTTTTGTATTTTTAAAGTTAAAATCTTTCCAGTCGGGCGACGCTGAAGCCAAGGCGGTCCGTCTAAATTGAGCAACCTGCGATGCGATGGGTACGAAGCCCACACCGTTTCCGCCATAAACTTGTTGTAACAAGCTCCTCAACGTTTGAGATAAGAGATCGCCTTCAATCATGCTGTCACCCAAATAAGCGACCCTGACTTTGACTTTTTTACCACTCTTTAGGGCAATCAGCTTTTTTATAAATTTCGATAAGGCCACACGTTCCGAGTCTGCATCAAACAGAACGATGTCCGATTGGCCAATATGCAGCGGAAGTGCTGTCTTTGAAACGGGTGTTTTTGTGTTGGAACTATCACCCGCGGGCGTAGGCAATTTCTCAGGTGCCGAACTTGCAGCAAACGAATCGCCTGTAGAGTGCTCCTCATCTTCCTGTGCAACGCCTTCTTCTAGCTGCCCAACTCCATTTGTATCAATCGGTTTCTCCTCTTGCGGCGTGATCACCACGTCCGAAATTAAGTTAATGCGGTCAAATGGCTCCCAGCTCTTCCGATAGGCTATATTTAGATATGAAAATGCGAGATAAAGAAGTAAGCTGAAAAAAATAAACAGAAATACACGTTTATTAGCGTTCATAAAGACATCTAATATATCATAAATTATATCTTGAGATGGTCTTTAAAATGCGTGATTTCCAAGTTTCTGGATGAGTGGAATACCCCGATTTACTTATAGCGTCAACCCATTTGCCGGCATCGTCCGTTCCCTTCAAACGCGCGTAAAAGTACTTACTGGAAATCAGTTTGCAGAAATGTGCAAACGATCCCATCGTTGAATTATATTGCTTATATCGACTTTTGATACCGTGGGTCTGCTTTAACTTGTTTGAGCCAACGATTCCAAAATGATTATGCAATAACTTTGAATTTCTACTTTGTCCGTTTCCCGACTCTAAAATAGCTATACCTAAAATTACTGACGACGGTATTCCGTAAGCCTTTGAAAGGGAATCTGCTATTGATTTATGATTGTTTATATATTTCGTTTGCGCAAAACCTGTATTTACACAACCTAAGTACAAAAGTGTCAGAAATAAAACGCTAGATCCGACTGAACGTATTGTTCGAATGTTTTTTCCTATCATATTTCTATTTATAAGAATACACAATCGTTCTTTACAGTTACAATGCGACTATTTAGCACAGCATTCTCCCCCGCTAGTAAGAACATTCCACTCCAAATTCAGTTACCTTTCTCAGAGATTGTGCGAAAATAGGTGTTTAATTTTTCTTTTAAAACACCAAACAACTAACAGGCTGACTATAAGCTCATAAAAAAACAAAATCCGCCTATTAAATATTCATATAGATTTAACTCTTTTTTTCTGATTTTAGTATATTCGTCCAATTTTTTTGTTAAACCTGAGCGTCGAAGGTTAAAACCGCGCTCCTGGCGTTTACGTAAATTGCCTGAAAAACGGACGACATGAAACCCACGATAACCATTGAATATTGCCCCAAATGCGGATGGCTGTTGAGAGCCGCTTATATGGCGCAGGAAATCCTTACAACTTTTACCGGAGAGGTGGCTGGTGTGCTGCTTCAGCCGAGCGAGACTAACGGAAGATATACAATACGAATTAACGATAAAGAGATTTTCGACAGGAAACGCGCCGGTGGGTTTCCAGAGATAAAAACGCTGAAGCAAATCATCAGAGACCATGTAAACCCAGAAAAAGATCTCGGTCATTCGGATCGTTAAATTTATCAACTAAGCGGCTAACCAATTGCTGAAACAGGATGCTGATTGCATCTATTACAAAAAATCATTAAGTTTGTTAAGCGCTTACCAATAGAGACAATTGTTATGATAAAAACGTCCTTTAGCCTTATCTGTTTTTTGCTCGTCAGTCCCTACTTATTTGCCCAACCTCGTTTAACGGAGCAATGGCGCACGGAACATTTAGATGTCCCTGAGTCTGTCTTGATAACAAAGGGAAGCGGTATATTATATACGAGTTTGATCGGCCCGGGCGACCATACAAGTATTGATGGCAACGGATCTATCGCGTTGCTTAATAAGCAAGGCAAGATCCTTGATAAGCAATGGATAAGCGGATTAAACGCACCGAAAGGTATCGGAATATATAAAGACACACTTTATGTTGCCGACCTAAAAGAATTGGTAATCATCGATGTACCGAACAAAAAAATACTAAAAAAAATCTCGGTTCCCGCGGTAGGCATGCTAAACGATGTAACTATCGACCATAAGGGAAACGTCTACGTATCCGATTCCAAAGGAGGAAAGATCTATAGCTATATAAACGGAAATTTAACTGTCTTCCTAGGCGATTTAATAAATCCAAACGGGCTATTGGCCGAAAAAAACGGTTTATATTTTTTAGACAGCGGCTCACTTTTCCTTCTCGATAACAAAAAAAAGGTCAGCAAAATTGCGGAGGACATGGACAAGTCGACAGACGGGCTACAAAAAGACGGCGACAATTTTATAGTGAGCGCCTGGGGCGGCGTCCTCTATTATGTTACGAAGGATGGAAAGGTTACTACACTTCTTGATAGTAAAGCCGAAAAAATGAATACGGCAGACTTCGCTTTCGACAGCGAATCTCGCTTGCTATATCTTCCCACGTTTTTTAAGAATCAAATAATAGCCTACAAGCTTCAATAAATCGGGTATATAGTAAGGGCCACCTGTTCCGACGAATAAATGGCTTAAGGGTATGGAGATAGTAAACGACAGTCCTAAATCTAAAATTAGTACCTTTGCCGATCCAGACTTAAAATTTCGTCACTATGATAAACGTTGGAAAACTAAATACCCTTAAGATTATACATTCTGATCATTTACAATATACCCTTTCGGATAACGAGTCGACCACTGTCGCTTTGCCGCATACGAACATTTCATCGCCCCTTCCCAAAGATGCAGAAGAAGTAACCGTATTCGTCTATACCAATAAGCAGGGAGTATTAACCGCAACCACGAAGAAGCCCTATGCCACGGTTGGCGACTATGCTTTATTAAAAGTGGTAGCAGAGGCGGGTAACGGCGTTTTTATGGATTTAGGAATTGAAAAGGATCTTTTTGTTCCGAAAAAAGAGCAAAGATGGCCAATGGTTAAGGGAAAGAGTTACCTTGTTTACATTTATCTGGATCCTGTAAACAACCATATGGTGGGCTCCTCAAAACTTAATAAACACGTGGACCGGGAAGAAATAAGCGTGGAGGCAGGTGATGAAGTCGATTTGATTATTGCCGAAGAGACCGATCTAGGATACAACGCCATTATCAATAATCGCCACATAGGGCTACTATACACCAATGAGATATTCGAAAATTTGCGCATTGGAAATAAGCAGAAAGGCTGGGTTAAAAAAGTATATCCCGACGGAAAAATAGATTTGTCCTTACAGCCGGCCGGATATAGCCATATCCTTGATAGCAAAGAGGTAATTCTCGATTTACTGAAAAAGCAAAATGGCAAACTTAAGTTGGGGGACAAAAGCTCTCCGGACGAAGTTTATAAAGCGCTGAAGATGAGCAAAAAGGCTTTTAAGAAAGCAATAGGTGCCCTTTATAAAGAAAGGCTTGTCGAAATTGGCGATCATGAGATAAAAGAAATTAAAAAGTAATGGTATTTGAACTGGAAAAGAAAGACATCAAACACGTATTTAAAACCTCTATCGTTCAACAAACAGCTTTTTGGTCGGAAGTCAAACAACAACAAGGAATAGATAGTCTAGCGATTAACTTCAAAGTAAGGAAGCCTTCCGTTTTTAATAATTCAACCCTTGGGAAGTCAAGTTACATAGAAAGCGATGTTCTTATTTTACTACAGCCAATAGACCGAGAACATACAATCGCCTATATTCCGTATGGACCGGAAATAGAACCAGATGAAGAAAATCAAGGTAAATTTTTGGAAGAATTTTCCGAGTCATTACGGCCTCTTCTACCGAAAAAATGTATTATGATTCGTTATGATCTCGCTTGGGAATCACAATGGGCTACCGATCCGACGCGTTTTGACAAGCTGGGTAACTGGAATGGCCCTCCGGAAAAGAAATATCAGGAATTTAGGCTGAATATAAGTACAAAACATTGGAACCTCAAAAAGGCTAACTCCGACATTTTGCCTTCGAATACAATCTTTCTTAATCTCCGAAAGGAACCGAGCTCATTATTGAGCGCAATGAAACCTAAAACGCGTTACAACATTAACTTATCAATGAGAAAAGGGGTTCGCGTACGTGAGGTAGGGCTCGAAGAACTGCATATTTGGTATATGCTCTATTGCGAAACGGCTGTTAGAAATAATATCCATTTAAATAGCATTGAATATTTCCGTTCGGTATTAAGAGCAAAAGCTGAAGACAGCGCATCGCCGGCCGAAGTAAAATTGCTCATTGCTGAAGCCGATAACACCCCTTTAGCGGCGATGTTTTTAGTAATAAGCAATAAGCGGGGCACCTATTTATACGGCGCCTCCTCCTCGGTAAAACGCAATTACATGGCCACTTATTCTTTACAATGGAAAGCAATGCAAATTGCACGAAATAGAGGTTGCGAAGAATACGACTTTTTTGGTGTATCACCGCGTCCGGACCACTCGCACCCGATGTACGGCTTATTTAAGTTTAAATCCGGTTTCGGCGGTGAATTGCACCATCGTATGGGCTGCTGGGACTACCCCCTGGAGCAAGAAAGATACACCTTGTTCAAAGCTTCAGAAATGAACAGCCAAGGTTATCATCTCTAAGGCAAGTGTCTTAGGCCGCATCGATCCGCTACATAGCCTTCACACCACAAAATCTATGGTCTGGGAACGAACCTCTATGGAGAGGTTCGTTTTGTCTTTCAAAAGGATCGTTTCATCATCTACATGCACCGCACTGCCATCCCATTGTATCTGAATCTCCCTCCCTTGCAGTATTTGCCAAGGCCCCTCCCCCTCTTTTCCAAAGGCGAGATTCTTCACATATTCGATAAACAGCTCTCTTTGGTCTTCTCTCAACAATGCTACTTCGAAAATCCCGTCAGTTATGTCTGCGTCAGGAGCAAGCTTCAAATTGGGCCCTATTGAACAGATATTGAGCACTTCGATAAAAAGAAACTTGCCTTCTATTTTCTTATTATCGACTATAATGCAGGCCTGCCTCGCGTCGTAATTAAGGCTGACCGCCAATAGCGTATGTAAAGCTAAACGGATTTCCTCGCCCCTGCCCTGCAGGTTGTCTGTTTTTATCTTCCCCATTTCCTTCATAAGTTTAGGCAGCAATCCCACACCCAAACTCTCCAAAAAGAAATTACCATCCGACCCGATGCGCACGGATCCGACGTCTACCTTTTTTACCTTTTTACGCTTCAAACGGCTCAGCAAATCTTTTAAGTTATCCGGACTTCTTAGGGTTAACGCTATGTTGTTGGCAGTCCCCATTGGCAGAACGCTTACCAATAGCTTTTTATCCAATAGGGTTCTTTTTAGCAATACGTTCACTACCTTTCGCACTGTGCCATCTCCTCCTGCAATTAGGATCATATCAACCGACGGATCAATTTGCCACTTTCTTTGTCTGATCGAACTGTAAATACACGAATATCCGGCTTTCTTTACAGTATTAACTAACTCGTTTTTCTGATGGTCTTTATCTCCCGCTTTGGGATTATGCAGAATCAATATCGTTTCCTTCATACAGTCGCAAGTGCATCAAGCGCACATTCTGAAAACATTAAAGAGCGTTAGATGTTTGCTAATAAGAACACAAGAGAATTTAACTATGAGAATTTTAGTAACGAACGACGATGGGATCTATAGCCCAGGTATTGCAGCATTAGCCAAAATCGCGTCAGACTTTGGAGAAGTAACAGTAGTAGCACCGGATGTAGAACAATCATCTATGGGACACGCCGTGACACATTCAAGACCACTATCTTATAGGAAATCGCCTATTGAATTTCCAGGCATGAACGCGTATCGAGTTAATGGTACCCCAGCGGACTGCGTTGCCCTCGGAACTCACCTATACCACCATATTGACGTCGTTTTATCTGGAATCAATATGGGGCCTAACTTGGGGAACTCTATGTGGCATTCCGGCACCTTAGCAGCTGCTAAACAAGCTGTTTTATTGGGAGTCAAAGGAATTGCGCTGAGTACTCCTGTAGGGAAATCTGAGCCAGACTTTGAGCTATTAGCGCCGCATGTACATCAAGTGCTCGAGCAGTTACTAAAACAGACTAGCTTAAGTCTTTATAATGTAAACTTCCCGAGCAATCCTCGGGGCATCGCATGGACAAAACAATCGGTGCGACTTTACGACGGGACGATTATTCCGGGCACCGACCCAATGGGAAGGAAACACTATTGGTTCACTGTCACGCCTTTAGAACCTGCTGAAAAAGGAACGGATCGTTGGGCGGTGGAAAACGACTATACTTCCGTTACGCCTTTGCGACTTGATTTAACGGACGAAGCCAAGCTAACGCAGATGCAAGAAACGTGCCCATGGGAAGTACCAACGCCGTCCTGAATATCTCTTAATACGTAGTTAATGTAGTCGTTACATTGACTATTTATTTTTAGTTCATGATTGTTTTTTGGATTGCTTTACCCATTTATTTCTTGGCTTTTATTGTGGCGATAGGTATGGGCTTAAAGCGGGGGACGCTTTTTATGTGCTTCCTCCTTGTAATTACCCTTTTGTTATATCTGATGTTCTTCCATTCGGCTGAATCGGCTTTGGGTGTTGTAATCATTGGGCTGCTCACCTATTTAGTAAGCAGCAAACGCTAACGCTTTGCATCCATCTTATGGTTAAAATAGCGTAAACGATAACTATTCATTGCCATTAGTCTTAGCTGAGCAGTGAGTTTATGGTTCGCAACCGCTCCGACGACTGCACCGATAACGGGAAGCAATTGCGCCATCTTTGCCAAATCGATATAATCGCGGTACTCTTGCTGAAAGTCCCGCCAATCAAAATGATCTACATCTTCAGGGAGCGTTTGAATAAATTGCGACCAGTTTTCCATATGGGCTAAAACGTCTTTCCGTTTTTGCTGACTACAGAAAGCTATTTTAAAAACATATAAAATAAAAAGTCGTTCTTTATAGTCTCGTACATCGTAGCCGTAAATCGCAGCTATCTCAAATAACAGCTTTATCTTTATGGCTAAAAAGGCCGGGAAATCGGCGAAGCCCATCAATATACCTCCAGCTCCCGTTACCGCTCCCTCTAGCGTTGCCACCTGCTGATAATGCCTGCTCACTCGCTTTACATAGGCCTCCCGTAGCTGTAATGAGCCTTCTCTCTTTTGGGCACTGCTTACATATGTAGATCCGAACAGCACCGCTTTCACCATCTTCTCTATGGTTAAAGTGATTACACGGTGGACTTTCTCGGGAATGAACCCATTCAACTTCGTTTGTACTCCCTTTGCCAGCGAGCCGCCAATAGAAGGATTCTTCATCATACTGCGCTTCCAGGCGTCCATCTCGCCATGGGCCTTTTCCTCATAAGCATTCATCTCTTCGCGTATTGAACCAAACATTTTACTTTTTCCACGGTTAATATAGTAAAAACCTTCATGAATCTTTTGGCAAGAGCAATAAAGACCCATGAAAGTTTTTGATGGTCATTGAATATAGACGTTTTCAGAAAAAACCACATATGGAACAATCACTTAGCATAGACTTGCTCAGGAGGCTCAAGCTCAATGGGTATACCGCGTTAATTCCAAAGGCTAAGCGGAATAACATCCCGGTTTTTGCTATTTCAAACTACCCCATAGAGGAATTAAAAGGCAATGCACAAGAGGCCCCTTTACACGAGGACAACGTTTTGGCAATAGAGGAATTGCTATTGCATGAAGACGAATTTACGCTCGAGGGAATTGTTGTATTGCCGGATGAAGACTTATCGTCTGCGTTATAGCCCAACTTTTCCAAGACGTCTATTATTTGCTGTGCACCGACGATTTGTTGTGTTTCACGAACAGTGAGCACTTTATCTGCTTTCTCTAAATCTACATCCCAATGGGTAACGCCTATTAGTTGATCCAACGCAGGTTTTATCTTTTCTATACAGCCAGCACATTTAATGTTTGTTTTGAATGTTAAAGTTTTCATAAATTTATTAAGAATACATTGTCATCTTCGCTCATCAAAGTCTCGTCCATTTCAATCGCAGGCTGTTTGATACAACCGAAACAGAGCTTAATGCCATCGCCGCGCCTGCGATCATCGGATCTAATAAGAAGCCGTTCAAGGGATACAAGAGCCCGGCAGCGACCGGTATACCAATCAAGTTGTAAAAAAAAGCCCAAAAGAGGTTCTGCCTAATGATACCTGCAGCATGTTTAGCTAGCTTAACAGCCTTAGGTAACGCGTCTAACTCAGATGTTGTTAAGACTATTTTTGCTACGTCCATAGTAATATCAGCGCCTTTGCCCATCGCAATACCGACGTCCGCAAGCGCCAAGGCTTCGCTATCATTCACACCGTCGCCTACCATGGCGACCACATGTCCATGCTCTTGTAAGTTCTTTACAAATGCGGCCTTATCCGCAGGTAACATCGAGGCTTTAAATGCATGCAGTCCGACCTGATTCGCCACGGCAGCAGCCGTAGGTTCGTTGTCGCCCGTAAGCATATAAGTTATTATCCCCCGCTTTTTTATTGCTTCGATTGCATTTGCTGCCTGATTCCTTACTTCGTCCACAATAGCGATCCTTGCCAGTATTTCGCCAGGCCGCGCAAAAAACACCCACGTTTTAGCCTTTTCGTGTAATTGATCGGCAATGCTCAAAGCCTTTCCGGTTAAGGGTGTATCGTATTCTTCAAGTAAACGCTCATTGCCTATTAGGTAGGTTCTATCTTCAAAGGTCGCCACAACACCTCTACCTGGAATACTTTTAAAGGAATCTAAATGAATGGGGTGAGCATATTTTTGCAGCGCATCCTGTACGGCGGCTGCCAAGGGATGTTCTGATTGACTCTCCATTTGGTTCAATATAGTGGCGAGATAAGACATATCCTCTTCAGGCACGAACCATTCAAAGTCCATTACAATGGCTTGTCCTTTTGTAATCGTTCCTGTTTTATCAAGCACCATAACATCCACCTTTGCGAGGCACTCCAAGCTGTCTGCATCCTTGATTAATATATTATTTTCGGCCCCTTTTCCTACGCTCACCACAACAGCGGTTGGTATAGCCAGACCCAGCGCGCAGGGACAGGCAATAACCAGTACGGTTATCGTTGTCAGTAACGCGTGTGTTAAAGCGTTCCGCCCATCCAATACCAGCCAGCTAACAAATGTTAACAAAGCAATGACTAAGACGATGGGAACGAATACGCCCGCGATTTTATCGACTAACTTTTGCACGGGCGCCTTACTTTCCTGCGCTTCTTTTACGACTCGTATAATATGCGCAAGCACCGTATCATCACCTACCTTTTCAGCCAAAAAATGGAAGCTCCCTTTTTGATTAATCGTACCGGCAAATAAGGCGTCGCCTTCGCGCTTTTCCAGTGGAACGGGCTCTCCACTTATCGTGCTTTCGTCAACGAAGGAGCTGCCACTAAGCAAGGTCCCATCAACCGGTATACGTTCACCTGGTCTCACGACAACCACATCACCGGTCACCAAGTTCCCCACAGGAATATTCTGCTCAATGCCCTCCTTCAAAACCCGCACAATCCTGGGTTGCATTCCTATCAATTTTTTAAGAGCGAAGGAGGTGCTGGATTTAGCTCGTTCTTCCAACAACTTACCTAAGAGAATAAACGCGATAATAACTGTTGCAGCTTCATAGTATACATGTGCAGGCAAACCCTGCCTATGCCAGAAAAAAGGAAAGGCCGTGTTGAACAAACTAAATAAAAAGGCAACCCCCGTACTTAAAGCTACCAAGGTATCCATCGAGGCCTTTCTATGCATTGCTTGTTTAAAGGCTTGGATAAAAAAACCTTTACCTATAAAAAATACGACGGGTGTTGAAAGGATCAACATAATCCAATTGGCGTACGGCATATCCATAAAGAACATGCCAATGATTACGACGGGAATTGACAAAATCACTGCCGCGACAGCCCTGTTTTTTAAGGCCTTATAGTATTTTTTTTGCTCGAGGTGCTGTTCTTCAAAGGCTTGCTCCTCTTCTATAATCAAATCATAACCAATGGAACGAACTGTCTGCTGTAGTTCTTCCGCTGGCAGGACTGCATCGTACCTTATGGTGGCGGATTGATTTGCATAATTTACCGATACGTCATGTACACCTTTCACGCGCTTCAATATGGATTCGACACTGGCCGAGCAAGCGGTACAGGTCATGCCCAATACGGGAAAAGAACGTTTAATTTTTCTATCTTTCGCAGCTTCTGGCGAAAAGTCTGCGTTTAACGGGATCGACTCCATGGTACTTTCATTTTATAATACAAAAGTACTCCACCGCTCCCCTTGGTTCCTTATACAATTGTCGACATCTTGTATATAATCTTCTGTCCTACAAGTTGTCTAAGGGCTTTCGTTTCCGTTCTTTAACCTGTTTGAAATGAGAGGGTGTCAGCCCCGTAATTTTCTTAAACTGCATAGATAAATGCTGTACACTGCTATAACCCAACTTATAAGCTATTTCACTCAGAGTAAGCTCGTTGTATACGAGCAGCTCCTTAGCGCGCTCAATGCGTTGTAAAATAATGAATTGTTCAATCGTAACTCCTTCTGTTTGCGAGAATAGTGTACTGAGATAATTGTAATCGATAGCAAGCTCTTGTTGAAGAAAGACCGAAAAGTTCACCTTCATATTGACTTCGTCCACATGGTGTATTCGTTCAATCAATAAGGTTTTGGCTCGCTCAACCAATTTGTGCTTTTTGTCATCTAACAGTTCAAAGCCAACGGCTATCAAACGGTCTTTCAGGCTTTGGAACTGTACCTTATCCAACTCCTTATCAAGCTCCACCTCGCCCAAACAGACAGACAATGGCTGGATGTTCAGCTCTTCCAGAATTTGCCTCACTACCATTAAGCAGCGGTTGCATACCATGTTTTTTACGAATAATATCATGTCCAATAATATCTCTTTATTTAGCGATCTTGATAGACAAAGCTCTACAAAGAAGAGGAAGAAACCTTATATAATTCCCTAAATATCTTATAGAACTATTTAACAAAAAACGCTATGGCATCCCATAGCGCAGCTCTGTGCACAATTGCTTATCACATCGTGAATTAATCAATATCCTCATCTTTTATGCAATAGGCGGTCAAGGGACGAAGGCCTAACAACCTAAACATCGCTTTGTCTTCTACCAAGTCTGGATTAGGCGTAACGAGCAGTTCCCTCTGCTCACTTGTGAAAATCGAATTGGCTCCTGCCATAAAACACCATGCCTGCTCTATTGTTGACATCTCAGACCGACCTGCGCTCAATCGTATCATTGTTGTCGGCATTAGAATACGAGCGGTAGCAATCATGCGTATCATTTCCCATACCTGTACCTTTGGTAAATTTGCGAGTGGTGTTCCATTCACTCGGGCCAGTGCATTGATTGGTACCGACTCAGGGTGACTAGGCAGGGTTGCCAGTTTATGGAGCATCGCAATTCGGTCGTCCTCTGATTCACCGAGACCAATAATTCCACCACAGCAAACCGAGATACCTGCTTGCCGAACGTGTTGGAGCGTAAGCAGCCGGTCATCAAAAGTCCGAGTACTTATGACGTTTTGATAATAGTCTTTTGAAGAATCGAGATTATGGTTATAAGCCGACAAACCCGCCTCTCGCAAACGCTTTGCCTGCTCCGCGCTCAGCATCCCCAAAGTGCAGCAAACCTCCATACCCAAGTCATTTACCCCTTTAACCATTTCCAATACCCTTTCAAAGTCGCGGTTATCTCTAACTTCCCGCCATGCTGCTGCCATACAAAACCGCGTAGACCCAGCCTCTCTCGCCCTTTTTGCACAAGCTAAAACCTCCTCTACGGGCATAAGCGATTTAACTTCAATATCAGTATGATACCTTGCAGCTTGACCGCAATAAGCGCAATCCTCGGGACAACCACCTGTTTTTATCGACAATAAGGTGCACAATTGAACGGCAGCTGGATCATGCCATGTTCGATGAACATCAGCAGCTTCATGGGTTAGTGCCAGTAATCCCATATTATAAATTTTCCGTACTTCGTCAATTGACCAATCATTACGAATCGTGTGTTTTTGACTCATTTTAATTTATCTTATTATTTCTCAATGTTGATAATTATTACCGCTTGTTCCTTATACGAGAACAAAATCTTCTTCGCTGTTATTTCCGTCAAAAGTAGTATCTTGCCGGACGATACATATAGTCCAGTTTCAACTTCATGAGTAGTCCGGTTAACCTTCCTTTCAAAAGTTTAATCACATTAAATAAGCAGGCCAGTACGCCCTTATATCTCCAAATTGCACGTCAACTTATTAACGCTATTCAGCGAGGCGTTTTAGTGACGGACACACGGCTACCCGGTAGCCGGTCGCTCAGCGAGGATCTGGGCGTACATAGAAAAACAATCATTGCCGCTTATGACGAACTATATACGCAAGGGTGGACACACACCGTCCCTAATAAAGGTACCTACATCAGCAAACGCCTCGGCAATGATAAACCCGATCCTATAAAGTACGATCGTAATTATTTAGTCAGCTATCCTAAAACGACGGGTTTTCATTTCAAGCAACAAATATTGCTAGACCATCCGGTGGCACTTTCTCCCGCTCATCTTTCCTTTAGCGATGGCTTACCCGACACGCGGATTGCTCCCTTGGATCGCTTGGCCAAAATCTATGGTGGTGTCTTAAGAAGAAAGACAAGCGTGCGACACCTGGGCTATTCGCATGTAGAAGGCAACGAATATTACCGCGAGAGCTTGGCATTTTACCTGAACAATTCGCGTGGCTTGCCTATCACCAAGGAAAATATACTGACCACCCGCGGAATACAAATGGGAATCTATTTAGCATCGAGTGTCCTCATAAATCCTGGTGACCGGATTGTGGTCGGAGATCTCAGCTATTATATTGCCAATATGATTTTCCAGCAGATGGGAGCTGCCATGCACAAAGTGCCGGTGGATAGCCACGGTATATCGGTAGAAGCCATTCGGGAGCTCTGTGAAAAGGACCGCATACGTATGGTGTATATTACACCCCACCACCACTACCCTACCACAGTAACCATGAGTACGGAGCGACGTATTGAGCTGCTCAACCTAGCGAATAAATACGGGTTTATCATTTTGGAGGACGATTACGATTACGATTTTCACTATAACAGCAGTCCGGTTTTACCGTTAGCCAGCGCTGATAGTCATGGTATGGTCGTATACATCGGTTCTTTCTGCAAAACACTTGCGCCAGGGTTAAGAACGGGTTACATCGTCGCTCCCCGAGACTTAATTCAGGAAATCGGTCGTTTTCGACGCATTGTAGATAGACAAAGTGATATGTTGATGGAGCAAGCCTTAGGCGAACTGCTAACAGAAGGAGAAGTCCACAGACATTTAAAAAAGGCCATCAAAGTTTATCAGCAGCGATGTGCCCATTTTTCCGATTTGTTGCAAAGCAACCTAAGCGGTTATGCTTCTTTCAAGTCACCACCCGGAGGGTTGGCACTTTGGTCTTTATGGAACAGGGAATTAAATTTAATGCGAATCAGCAAAAATTGTCTAAAGCATGGCCTGCATCTACCACAAACGCTGTTGTACCAAAATGAGTTAACGACGGCCATGCGGTTGGGCTTTGGCAACCTGAATACAGAAGAGCTCACCGAAGCCGTTCAAATACTGAAACAGTCGCTGGATGAATCTTTATAACACGTTGTGATCTACCTCTGTAAATAACTCACTGATAACGGATCCATTCTTAATTATATCGTGGTGACCGATCCCGTCATAGGTGCGCTGTTGAATGTCTGTGTGTTTTTCTAGAAAATCATTCATGAAGCGGAACGGCGAAATCTCATCGTAGCGATCGTAGAACAGCAAATGATTGACGTCCGAGTAATCGTACAGTTTGTGCAAATTGAAATAATTCACTTCGATGTTAAAAGCCTCCTTAAAATCTTGAAAAAACCGTTCCTGTAGCGCTTCGGAAATGCCCACGGCTGTCATTTGGCTTACAAAATAGTTTTCAAGATCTACCAGGGGAGACAGGCTGACCATCACAGCCGGCTTCTTGGGCAATTCTTTATATGCCATCACATTAGCCGTAGCACCCAACGAATGACCGATTAACACTTTTGGCGAGCCCAAAAGCTTTGCCATTTGGTGGATGCTTTCCACGTACAGCGCCAAATTGGTCAAACGGCCTTCTGACGCACCGTTGCCTGGAGCGTCAAATGCTACTACCCTATAGCGTGGGTTCAATAAAAACCGTTCAATAAGGCAATCGAAGTCGGCTGCTTTAGATGCCCAACCATGGGTAAGTAGTATAAGATCCTCGCCAGCCCCCCAAGAGAATCCCTTCACGGACAGGTTTTTGTTGGTAAAATACGGATCGAAAACAGAAAACTCCGCCCGCTCCGCGCGCGCCAATAAATCCTGTTGCTTCGATCGCAGTGGAAATTTTGGCGAGTAGAACAAGTAATCAAATATGCGTAGCCTAAGCTCCTCAAGTGCTTGTTTTTCTATCAAGCCTTGTATTTCTAAGGTTATCTGTCTAATTTTCCTCATAGTTTGTTTGTCAAACAAAGATAAGCTTTACCTATTAGCCCGTGTAATCAGGATGTCAAACAAAACAGCCTTATGTGTGTAATTATCAAAAGCATCTTCAATTTTATGAACGCATCAATTATAAAGACCTCTCTGCTTTCTCTTATTGCGGTTGGCTTTTTATCTGCTTGCCGTCAGGGGTCTCCGGACAAAAAGTCTACAGAAAGTCGCTCTCAAGCCGACGCAATCGAAGACACGCCGACTAACCCGCATGAAACTTGTTATCTACGATTAGAAGGACCGTCGTCCCAAGATTCTACCTTTGTCACCTTGTCTATTGTAAATGATACGGTAACGGGAAAATACAATTGGATACCTTTTGAAAAAGATCGGAGAACAGGTCGCCTTAGCGGTATAAAACGAGGCGACACCATAGATGTTGTTTGGCACTTTACCCAAGAGGGGATGCAAGACACGCTGCATACCGTGTTTCTTTTACAGGGCGATCAGTTGAGGCAAAAGCCTTTTCGTATTGACGCGCAAACCGGGCGACAATTCACAGATAACGAATCTACGTTCTCCATTTCTTATAAAAAAATAGACTGCGAGGTCAGTCGAAGTCAATCAGAACCCAGGCCGTTATAAGAGCTAGCAATTCCGTTCTTCCATGACTGATTGTTCCATGACTTGATGTTGCCATGTAATTTATTCTTTGAAAAATGAATGTTTCGCTACATTTGCGTCTTATTATAAACTTATACTTTTGCTGTTTAGTAAAACATTATTCACGAGAATAAATGAATCCCATTACCAAAGATATGACTGTTCCGGATTTGCTTCGGAACGTAGTTGAGAATATACATCCTGAAACGCACACATTCCTTATCCACCATGAAGACAACCAGTGGAAAGAGATATCCTACCGAACGGCATTAGATAATATCCATGCCGTGTCGGCTTATTTATTGTCTATCGGATTGAACAAGGGCGATCGCGCGGCGCTGTTACTCGAAAATGGCCCGGATTACGTCTATTTTGATCAGGGGATCCAACAAATCGGTGTCGTCAATGTATCCATATACCCTACGCTCCCTGAGTCAGACACCGAATACATTTTGAATGATTCCGGAGCGCGCGTCATCATCGTCAATACGCCTTTCCTTCTACGAAAGGTACTTAAGATCGCTAACCACTGTGAAGACCTGATCCGGATTATACCAACATTCGACGGATATGAAAAGTATACCCAGCATTTAACATTACATGCAGGCGTCATTCCCTTTGGAAAGCTACTCAAGGAAGGCGCGCGTTTACAGGCCAACTACAAGAACGAGATTGCAAGCGCCCGGAAGGGAATTCTGATGTCCGACATTTCCACCCTGATCTATACCAGCGGTACAACCGGTATACCGAAAGGCGTCATGCTAACACATGCGAATCTTACTAATAACGTTAGAGCTTGCTTAGATCAAATTTTGGAGGTAGACCAAAACGAGCTTTTCCTTTCATTTCTCCCTTTATCGCATGTTTTCGAACGCACGGCGACTTATCATGTCTGCTTAGCACTTGGCGCAAAAATTGCCTATGCCCAAAGTATTGAGCTGTTGGCAAAAAACATGTATCAAGTGAAGCCGACGGTAATGTGTGCCGTGCCCAGACTGTTGGAAAAGATACACGACAAAGCCATCAAAAACGGCACGGAAGCCGGAGGCATTAAAGCCACTATCTTTAACTGGGCTATACGCGTTGGTAAACGATATCGGGAGCGAAAAGAAGCTGGCAAAAGGCCGGGGTCAATGTTAGCCGCACAACATAGGATCGCGGAAAAACTGGTCTTTAGTAAAATAAACGAAAAGACCGGTGGACGCCTTAAATTTATGATTTCCGGAGGCGGGGCATTACCCCAAAATGTAGGCGAATTCTTCGGCAATATCGGTATTAAAATTTTGGAAGGTTACGGCCTTACCGAAACTTCTCCGGTTGTTGCCGTCACCGAATTTTACAGACAGGTTTACGGTACAGTTGGACGCGTACTTCCAGGAATAGAAATAGCCATTCAGGATCTGGAAACCCTCAATATACATACAATACAAAGCCACGAAAGCTTTGACCCCACACTCGAAACAGCCGAGGGGGAAATCATCATCCGCGGGCATTGCATTATGAAAGGATATTGGAAAAAACCGGAGGAAACTAAGCAGGTTATAGATAGCGACGGATGGTTTCACACAGGAGACATCGGCAAGTTTTATAAGGGAAATTTAAAAATCACCGACAGGCTAAAAAACATGATCGTGAATGCCTTTGGGAAAAACGTATATCCGACGCCGGTAGAAAACACCTATTTGAAAAGCAAGCGTATTGAGCAGATTTTTCTTGTGGGCGACAACAGGGAATACCTTACCGCGCTGATCGTCCCGAACCAAGAGTTGCTCAAAGAGACCTTCAATCTGCGGGAAAGTTTCTTTAACCGAGAAGATCCCTTTATACAGGATATTGCTATTATCGACTGGATAGAACAGGACATCAAGCGCTTGTCGAACGAGCTTGCTAAATTTGAGCGTATCCGCGCTTTTAAAGTAAAAAGGAAACCTTTTAGTATTGATGCGGGAGAGCTCACGCCAACGCTAAAAGCCAAACGTAAAGTGATCGAAAAGATGTATGCAAAAAGCATCGATGATCTATACGAAACAGCTCAAACAGATTAGCCCGCACAGGCAAATTACTCCATCAACTTTCGCCCTTTGACATTCATACCACGTTTTAACGCATGCGTATAAAAATTAAAAAAGTAGTAATAGAGGACTATTACTACTTTTTTAAAGATAGCCACCGCTCAATAACTAAACTGCAGCTTTCTCTTTACTGTAACTTTCGTTATGGACGCTTGCTACTGCTCTGCCCGAAGGATCATTGAGATGTTGAAAAGAAGCATCCCAAGCTAATGCTTCTGGTGTACTGCAAGCTACTGATTTAACAGATGGCACACAGGCTGCAGCTGAATCCGAAGGGAAATGCTCGCTGAAAATACTTCTGTAGAAGTATTCTTCTTTCGACATCGGCGGATTTATAGGGAAACGGTATTTTGCGTTTGCAAGCTCTTCATCAGATACAGCATTCATCGCCTGTTCCTTTAGCGTATCGATCCAGTTATAACCAACTCCATCAGAGAACTGCTCCTTCTGTCTCCATGCAATACTGTCTGGCAAATAATCTTCAAAAGCCTTCCGTAAAATCCATTTCTCCATTTTGCCATTGCCGGCCATTTTATCCGCAGGATTTAAGCGCATGGCGATATCCATAAATTCCTTATCCAAAAACGGCACACGTCCTTCAATTCCCCAGGCCGCTAGCGATTTATTAGCGCGAAGACAGTCGTATAAATGAAGTTTACCTAATTTACGGACCGTTTCTTCGTGAAACTCTTTCGGATTCGGCGCTTTGTGGAAATACAAGTAACCGCCAAAGAGTTCGTCAGATCCTTCGCCACTTAACACCATTTTTATACCCATAGATTTAATAACGCGCGCCAATAAATACATAGGTGTAGACGCACGAATGGTAGTAACGTCATAGGTCTCCAAATGATAGATTACATCCCTCACTGCATCCAGCCCTTCCTGAATGGTAAAATGGATCTCGTGATGGATGGTACCGATATGTTCAGCGGCCTTCTGCGCTGCTACCAGGTCCGGAGATCCCTTTAACCCTACAGCAAAAGAATGTAGCGAAGGATACCAAGCGTTTTCTGTATCGTCAGATTCAATCCGTTTGGATGCAAACTTTTTAGTAATGGCAGCAATAATAGACGAATCTAAACCACCTGAGAGTAAGACGCCGTAAGGTACGTCAGACATCATCTGCCGATGTACAGCATCCTCTAATCCCTTCCGTAAAACCGCTATATCCGATTCATTATCGGCTATGTTCTCATAGCTTTCCCAATCTCTTCTGTACCAGCGCTGCAATTCCTGTCCCTGCGCACTGTAGATATAATGACCAGGCTTAAACTCTTGAATACGGTTACAAATGCCTTCCAGCGCTTTCAATTCAGAAGACACATAAAAATTACCGCTTTTGTCCCATCCCATATAAAATGGGATAATCCCCATATGGTCTCTTGCTATTAAATAAACGTCTTTCTCCGTATCGTACAGAGCAAATGCAAAAATACCATTCAGGTCTTCCAAGAAGTCAGCACCTTTTTCTTTATAGAGCGCTAAGATAACTTCGCAGTCAGAATTTGTGGAAAAATTGTAATTTGGAAGCTGATCACGCAGTAAACGGTGATTATATATTTCACCATTAACGGCGAGAACAATCGCTCCGTCTTCACTATACAAAGGTTGCGTTCCTGATTTTGGGTCTACGATCGCTAATCGCTCATGCGCTAGTATCGCCTTATCTGAGCTGAATATTCCCGACCAATCAGGCCCCCGATGGCGAATTTTCTTCGACATTTCCAACACTTGGGCACGCAAGTCTTGCGACTTAACTTTTAGATCAAATGCACCAATAATTCCACACATAAATTTATTTTTTACTTAGCTTATTTATTATAAATGTATACAAATTAACGAAAAACTATTCAATATTCGCAACATTTTAGATCTTTTCTGATAATTTTATTAACGTATTTTACATTTCATTGAAAATTAACACAAATCAATCATAAGAAATCGAAATGAAAAAACATAAATCCCTGTATACCAACAACTAACAAAACGAGGTTTCCGGCGTTTTCCCGTCCATGGCCGCCATGAATTGGTCTGGAAAAAGCACGAAATTTTTCAGCACGCAGTAAATAACAAAATTTTTACAAGGGAAAGCAGCTAATAATTGGCAGCGAGCTGTCAATAGGGCTTAGTTTCTAGCTCGGAACAGACATACTTCAAGGCGAAGCAACGCCTACAGCCTATATGCCAGCCTGTCTCGGGCAGGTATAACTTAAACCTCAGAACCAAGCCTGAGTCTACCGTCTAAAACTAAAGAAACCGCAAACAAAATGCTTGCGGTTTCTTTCTAATATGATTTCTTTCGGTCTTAAGCTTCTGCTTTAGCTTCAGCTGGAACAACCGATACGTAAGACTTATTATTTGCTTTCTTGGTAAACACAACTTTACCATCAACTAATGCAAACAATGTATGATCTTTACCTATTCCTACATTTTTATCTGGATGGTGTTTAGTTCCTCTTTGACGTACAATAATATTTCCTGCAATAGCAGCTTGACCGCCAAAAATTTTAACACCTAATCTTTTGCTATGAGATTCGCGACCGTTCTTCGAACTACCCGCACCTTTTTTATGAGCCATATCTTATTTTTATTTATGACAGCTAAGCTGTCTATTTAAAAAACAATTATAGAGTAATATCTGTAATCTGAATTTTAGTGAATTGTTGACGATGTCCGTTTTTCTTTTTGTAACCCTTACGGCGTTTCTTTTTGAAAACAATCACTTTATCTCCCTTTAAATGTGACAAAATTTTAGCCGAAACTTTAGCACCAGCTACACTTGGAGTCCCAACTGTAAACTTGCCACCATCTTCTGCTAACAATACATTGTCAAATTCAATACTAGCGCCCTCATCTCCCTGTAAACGGTGCACAAAAAGATGCTGGTCTTTTGCAACCTTGAATTGCTGTCCGGCTATATTTACTATTGCGTACATTGTTAATTGTTTAGATAATAATTTTATTTGTTTTGAAATTCGAAGCGCAAAGATACACTTTATATTTTAAACTCGCAAGAACTATTCGTTTTTAGCGATTGATTGTTTGCTAACCCTATAACATTTGCACCCGTCCTTCGGCCTAAGCTCAATTTCTATCTTCCGCATCGTCTAAAACGCGCTGTACTTCACCGACCATTGTTTTCGCTGCATCGATAAGCTTAGGGTCACCTTGATAGTTGGAATCAAAAAGTACCTGCTTACTTTTTTCTTTGTAGTTTAGTTTAAGGAAAAAACGTACCACTTGCTTCGCTGTGTCGGCAGTCGCCACTTTGCCGGTCATGTCCTCCGGAAAATTCCAAAAACCATATTCAGTGGCCTTCCGATGAAGATACAGCAGATCATCCTTCCGTAACTTTAAGGTGCTTTTAATGATAGAGTCTCTCCTATTTACAAATTGATAGGCTTGCGTTTTAGAATTATAGCTATTCAGCATATTGTCGGGGGAGCCGTAGCTGAATTCTATCGATTCGAAATCGGAAAATCGAAAAGGCGCATTTTTTATCATATTACTATAGTAAAAGATGCAGTAGCCTAAAAAAGGCACAATAATACAGATATAAAGAAAGATTTTTTTAGAGCGTTCACTCATAATATATAGTTTTTGAAAAGCGTATTCTTTTTGTAGGCAGATTAAGATTCGACAGCTTTAGAGCGGTCAGTATGCGCAGGCTCGATTTCAGTATCCATTATCTCTTCATTTACCGCATGGGGGTTAAATTCGTTTTCCCACTTCGCCACCACCACCGCAGCCAAGCAGTTCCCCAACACGTTGACTGAAGTTCTGGCCATGTCCATTAGCTCGTCAATACCGAGAATAATAAAAATGGGCCAAACCGGTAAACCAAAGGAAGCTGCGGTACCCATCAAAATGACCAAGGAAGCGCGTGGAATACCTGCGACCCCTTTACTTGTGATCATTAAGGTAAAAACCATTAAGAGCTGCTCACCGAACGACAAGTCGATACCCGCCGCTTGCGCAACGAATACGCTAGCCAAGGAAAGGTAAAGCGTTGTGCCATCCAGATTAAAACTATAACCAGTAGGCATTACAAAAGCCACTATTTTCCGTGGCACGCCAATACTCTCCATCGCTTCCATTGCCCGGGGCAGAGCGGCTTCCGAACTCGTTGTTGCGAAGGCGATGGATACCGGTTCACCGACCGCTTTCACGAAACGTTTAATAGGTAAACCAATGATTAAGCCGATAGGCAGCAACACCAATAAAATAAAAGCGAGAAGTGAAACATACAATGTCGCCAAGAGCTGGAAGAGATTCACCAAAACGCCCAGCCCCATATGGCCGACAGTATAGGCCATTGCGGCACCTACACCGATAGGTGCGAAATACATCACAATATTGGTGAATTTGAACATCACTTCCGACAAGCTTTCCGTGAAATTCACCATGGGCGCACGCTTTTTCTCAGGCACCATAATCAACGCTAAGCCGAATATTACACTGAAAATGACGACTTGTAAAACTTCGCCCTCAGCCACCGATTTCGCGATGTTTTCCGGAAAGATATGAAGGATTATATCACTGACTGTTTGTGGTTTAACATCCGGTAGCTCTTCATGTTGATTAGCTGGAGGAATAATTCCCATGCCGGCCTTGCTGATATTAATTGCCGCTAAACCAATAAACAGCGCAATGGTGGTAACTACTTCGAAATAGAGCAGCGACTTCCATCCCATCCTCCCTACTTGTTTGATATCGGAATGCCCTGCAATACCGTAAACCAAGGTTGCGAAGATAAGCGGAGACACGATCGTTTTGATTAGCTTAAGAAATGCTTTACTTGCCACTTGAAGACTTATCCCGGCCTGAGGCCAATCATGCCCCACACTCGCTCCTATCACCAGTGAAATCAAGATCCACGTTGTCAGCGTCCTTTTCCTAAATCCATAAAGTATTAAACCGATTACAGCCAACCACCTAAACACGAAAAGGACCTGTGAGGGGACGGCATTAAAAATAAAATCAACGGCATATAACAAAGCGGCAATACTTACGGTTATTAGGGTGAAAAATACAGCAGATTTTGACTTCATATAAAATTTTAAGCGGTTCGCAATTCCACAAAAATAACTATTTAGACTAAGCTTCCAACAAATAGATGTAATTTTACCAAAGACAAAACCATTTCGCCTTCTAAACTGAAGCGAAAAATATTAAAAAATGTAACACAAGCTAATTCCATTAGTCTAAACCTAAGTTGCTAAGAAAATGAAGCGAAAAGAGGCCCTGTTTAAGGATATTTTTGATAAAAATAACAGAAAGGTATACCACCTCTGTTATGGATATACCGGAGATAGTGAGGCTGCAAATGATCTTATGCAAGAAACTTTTATCAAAGTTTGGCAAAACCTTGATCGATTCAGAAACCAATCCCAAATTTCAACCTGGATTTACCGTATCGCCGTCAATACATGCCTTTCTTTTCTTCGGGTTGAAAAGAGAAAGGCAACCGACGAAATCAACGACAGAATTATTGAAACAAAGGCTGAAGAAACTTCAGACAAACAGGAACAGGTAAATCAATTATACAAATGCATAGCACAACTCGAAGAAAATGAAAGAATTATCATAACAATGGTATTAGACGAAATTCCCTACCAGGAAATTGCAGAAATATCAGGCATATCGGAGGGAAATCTCCGCGTCAAAATACATCGCATTAAAAGTAAGCTAACAGAAATTTATAATCGCCATGAAAGATTTTAATGAATTAAAACAGCTTTGGCACGTGCAGCAGGAACATGAAGGCGTTAGCTATGATGCTATCTTAACTACTGTTAAACAGACAAAGAACAAATACACAACCAAACTTCTAAGTCACGTTATCAGCATTGCTGTAATTGTCTTGATAACGCTTTATATATTTATATCTTTCCGGTTTCATACTTGGACCACCTTGTTATCAATGTTTATCGTAATCACCTGCTTGGTATATTATATGCTAATACAAGTAAAAGACTATAGGTCGATAAACAACAGCGAACGCTTGCTGAACAAGCCGGAAGCATATATAGCCTATTTGCAGGCGTATAAACAGCATCGCTATAGATTAAATACCAGAAACTACACCATTTATACCATCTGCCTATCGATCGCATTGGGCTTATACCTGATTGAAATGTCCTTCTATGTCTCTACATTTGCATTGGCCTTATTTATTGTTGCAACCGTTGTGTGGTTTTTGATCTGTTATTTTGTGTTAATGAAGGTTTATATAAAAAAGGAAAGCGAGCGACTGGAGGAGATGATCAACAAGCTCAAGAAATTGGAAGACCAGTTCAGGAATTAATGTAGGCGATATTTTACGCTTTCTTGTTGTTGCCCAAACAAAACGGGCCTGTAGTGCGTAGCTCGATGAAACTTATTGCCATAACAAAAAAGCGCTATGTGTAAAACCACTCACTGCTATTTTCCAGAACCTGGCCTCGTAAATTTCGAACCACACCTGGTAAATAGCCTAAAAGAGAGGTATAGGGCTCGCCACTTTGCATATGTATGCATAAAAAACAGACACTGAGACACCTACCGTCTTTAGGCGTTTTTACTGAACATACTCGATTCTATCCCTTATCTTTGTCTCAATGATTGAAATATATACAGATGGAGCGTCGAGCGGCAACCCCGGTCCTGGAGGCTACGGCGTGATTCTTCGAGCGGGACAATACTACAAGGAGATATCGGAGGGATTTAGAAAAACCACGAACAACAGAATGGAGTTATTAGCAGTTATTGTCGGTCTGGAAGCGCTAAAGAAACCGGGAAACGAGGTTGTTATCTATTCAGATTCAAAATATGTGATTGACGCAGTCGAGAAAAAATGGGTTTTTGGCTGGCTAAAAAAGGGATTTGCCGGCAAGAAAAATATGGATTTATGGTTGCGATTCTTACAGGTTTACAAGCTGCATCAGGTTAAATTCGTATGGGTAAAGGGACATGCAGGGCATCCGGAAAACGAACGTTGTGATCAACTTGCCGTCCAAGCAGGTAAAGATAAACAGAACCACAAAATCGACCGTGTTTTCGAAATGGAAAACAGCACTGCTTAGTGAGTCGGTAGTTAATGGGAGTCGTATTCTCTGCCGAGCCTACAGAAATCAACAAAAGGAAATGAAGCACGGCGTTAAAATTATTGCTAAGCTTACTTTGAAACGACTTTCAGGCCAACTATAGAAGCAATCAAGGTGAATATAAAAAACAGTCGCCAAAAATCCGAGGGCTCCTTATATAGGATGATGCCCATAATCACGGTTCCTACAGCTCCGATGCCTGT
Source organism: Olivibacter sp. XZL3 (assembly GCF_004368405.1). Taxonomy (GTDB): domain Bacteria; phylum Bacteroidota; class Bacteroidia; order Sphingobacteriales; family Sphingobacteriaceae; genus Olivibacter. The sequence continues at coordinate 64,789 of NZ_SBJH01000008.1, read as the reverse complement.
CCACACTGCATAACCTGTGCCGATCGGAATCTGTTGTATCGCCTTATTGAGAAGTAAAAAGCTGAGCGAAATACAAATAAAAAATCCGACAGACCATTTAACGTTGCTAAAATTGTTCGACAGTTTTAAGCAGGATGTGAAGCCTACTTCAAACAAGCCGGCAATAATAAGATAAACCCAAGCCATAATTGTTTTTTTTCTGTGCGTGCAAAGGTATCAGAAGAAACACCCTCTTTTACATCGGCTAAAAAATAGCTAAAATAAACGCTTAAATGTTATGGAATATTGAGATATTTATGTGTTTGCAGCGAGATTTCCCATTTTGGGTTTTCCTTTACATAATCAATGATAAGCGGCGTCATCTGCTCTGCTTTAGACCATTCCGGTTGTAAGTACAATTTTCTTCCGGCGGGAACTTGAAGGGCGTATTTCTCGGCCCATTCAAAATCACTTTTGTTAAAAACGATGACTTTCAACTCGCCTGCGGCTTCAATCACGTCCGGTAAGGGCGACTTAAATTTCTTTGGAGATAGGCAAACCCAATCCCAATGGCCACTCAAAGGATAGGCACCGGAAGTTTCAATGAAGGTCTTGATGCCTGCATTCTGTAAGCCCTTTGTTAAATAATCTAGATTATAGATTAAAGGCTCACCACCGGTAATCACGACGGTTTTCGCCGGGTATTGTGATGCGTTTTTAATAATGTCGTCGGCTTTGGTTAAAGGATGTAAATCGGCATCCCAACTTTCTTTGACATCACACCAATGGCAGCCGACATCGCACCCCCCTAATCGTATAAAATAGGCGGCCTTTCCGGTATGATACCCTTCGCCTTGAATAGTATAGAATTCTTCCATAAGAGGAAGAAGCGTACCGTCTTCTGGAACCCTTTTTGACATAATGCTGCAAAGGTAGTTATTTTTTCATTTCTGCTTGTCAGTCGTCAGTAATCTATATAGACATGGATTTCCATAAAAAAGGCCGTAGAGTTTTCCCTACGGCCAAGCAATTATCCAAACACGGGCTAAAAGCCACTATCATCGAGGGCGAACACAGCTTTGCGTTCTTTCCATTTTCCATTCGTAAAATCCGGGATCTCAACAGACTTATTACCTTCAGCCAAGGAAAGCGTGGATAAAGGCGTGATTACGCTCATACTCACAGAATCGTAAACGTCGATTGGCGTTTGCCTATTTTGTTTTACCGATTCAATGAAGGCATTGAAAACAAACCAGTCCATTCCACCGTGGCCGGCACCGGCGGCATCATTTGCATACTTTGCCCATAATGGATGATCGTATTTTTTCAACCACTCATCAGCAACATCCCAAGCGTGGCCTTTTGCCGATTTTCCTTCTATGTAAATACCGTTGTTTAAATCCATCCACAGACCTTCGGTGCCTTGCACCCGAAAGCCTATTGAATACGGCCTTGGTAAATGCACATCATGCGATAACAACAGGGTTTCGCCGTTGGCACAGTTAATCAATGTGGTTGTAACATCCCCATTTTTGTAATCGATTTTTGCGTTGGGATGCCCAGGTGCGGTCTGCTGGACATAGTCTGCCAACCCTCTTGCCTTACTGGAAAAAGACACCATATTCGTCATCCGGTTACCATGGTTGATATTAGCGTAATGCATCAATGGACCTAAGCCATGCGTAGGATACAGATCGCCATCTTGGTCGATGTTGAACTGTGTACGCCATTGGGCTTCACTCATTGCTTCTGGACCGTACTCGACACCGCCCCCGTAGGGTTGTTTGCCATTGTTAAAGAGCACCTCCCGCAGATCGTGCTGATAACCGCCTTCTAAATGGATCAATTCACCAAAAAGATTTTTCCTGACCATATTCAATACGGCCATAACATCCCGACGGTAGCAGACATTTTCCAGCGTCATGTACGGTTTTCCCGTTTGTTCAGACGTTTTAACGATCTCCCAATGATCATCAACCGTTAGACCTGCAATTACCTCACACCCCACATATAAACCCGCCTTCATAGCGTCCACGGCCTGCTCTTTATGGAATTGCCAAGGTGTCGCGATGACAACGGCATCTAGCTTTTCTTTCTCTAATAGCTTTTTATAAGCATCTAAGCCTCCGGTGTATTCCTTCGGTAATTTTTTATTTGCTTTTTGGAATTGTTTCCGACAGTTTGCTAAAGAATCTTCCTGGATATCGCATATGGCCGTAACATCGATATCGTCTCTTCTTAGGGCCAATGCAACGTGGTTTCTGCCACGCAATCCTACACCTATAAACGCCAGCCGTATTTTTTTCTTATCTTGAGCAAAACTCTTGGTGTTAGGCAGTATGCTTGTTGCAGCCGCAGCGATGGAACCCGATTTTATGAAATTTCTTCTATCCATTAGGTGTTTTTTGAGTGTTAGGATACTATGCAAATGTTCATCTTATAGAACACGTTTGTTAACAAACATAAAAAAACAATTCTAATAAAATCGTATGCAACCGATTGCTCTATTTTCAAAAATGTTGTGCAATCGGTTGTGTTTTTAATTATGTGTGAAATTATTTTTCATTTTCGCATATTGCGGCAAATTGTCGCTTTCAAGGCGATACTAATTAAGTACATTTAATGATTGAGACACCTAATAGTAAGGCGACGGAGCTCTTGTCCATTGTAGATTTTTTCGCGATTAAGGGTAAAGCCGTCGATATAGCGCCCTTCGGCTCGGGCCATATCAATGACACTTATAAGGTCCGCACGGAATCGAAAGGCGGCCCTAATTATATGTTGCAGCGCATCAACAATCATGTGTTTAAAAATGTCGAACACTTGATGCATAATATTGAACTGGTATGCAATCATATCAAAAAGAAGTTGATTGTTTCAGGCGAAACAAATATCCAGGAAAAAACGCTTACCCCGATCCCAACCAAAGAAGGAAAACTCTTTTTTAACGATGCAAAGAATAATTACTGGCGTATTTTTATTCTCATAGAAAATACGAAGACCTATGATATTGTGGAAACAGCACAACAGGCTGGAGAAGGTGGAAGGGCATTCGGTAAGTTTCAGGCTATGCTCGCGGATCTGAATCCTCATGACGTATACGAGGTCATACCAAATTTTCTGAACATAGCCAGCAGGCTGAGAGATTTTAAAGATGCAGCCAATAAAAATGCGGCGAAAAGAATGGCTGAAGTTGTGCACGAGATCGATTTCATACAGCATCGGGAGAATAAGATGAACACGATTTTGAATATGGCCTCAAAATCTCAGATCCCACTTCGCATCACTCATAACGATACGAAATTCAATAATGTGCTTTTGAATAAAGAAGACAGAGCGCAATGTGTAGTGGACCTGGATACGGTGATGCCGGGTTACGTTGCCTACGATTTTGGCGACGCAATCCGGACGATCATTAATTCGGCCGCTGAAGACGAGGCAGATTTAGATAAAATCAAACTGAACATCCCTTTGTTTGAAGCTTATACCGTTGGCTATTTGGAGACAGCGCACCAATTTTTGTATCCGATGGAGATTAATTCGCTTGTAGACGGCGTATTGCTACTTCCATACATGCAAATGATCCGCTTTCTAACGGATTATCTAAACGGGGATACCTATTATAAGGTAAGTCATCCAACACATAATTTGCAACGTACCAAGGCCCAAATGAGGTTGGTTATCGAGATAGAAAAACATGAACAATTGCTTCGCGATATTGTAAAGAAGGCCGCGAACCTGTACCTTAGCTAGTTTTCTATTTAAAAATGGGTTTAAAAGTTCCTTATTTGCCATCGCTGACTAGTGCGAGTACCGGAAGTGAAATACGCTCCGCCCTTTCGACCATATCCTTGCAACCGCTTGCAATGGTTAATTGGAAGGAGTATTATTATGTACCTAAGGTGGGCTTTAAAATCGCTTATACCGACGAGAGCATTTTGCTATACTATGAAGTGTCTGAAAAGCATATACGTGCTGCCTATCTTCATAGCAATGAGCCGGTGTACCGGGACAGCTGTGTCGAATTTTTTATCTCTTTTGATGGCAGCAACTATTATAACTTTGAGTTCAATTGCATAGGAACGATGTTGTTGGCATACGGAAATGAGCAGGTCGACCAAAGAAAACTCGCATCTCCCGACGAAATAAGCAATATTTATAGAGACACGAACATTTGTTCGGCACCTGATGGGGTGACATGGAACTTAACGGCAAACATTCCTTTCAAAATCTTTAAAGAGGATGATGTCCAATCACTTAAAGGAAAGGAATGCAGCGCAAACTTCTATAAATGTGGAGATGACCTGCCCATCCCGCACTTTTTATCGTGGACCGCCATTAACCACCCGAAGCCAAATTTCCATTTGCCTGCTTTTTTTGGCACGCTTCGCTTTCTATAATTTTGGAAACGAAACGCTGCCCTGTCTGGACATACTTAAGCGGAAGATATTTTAAACAACAAAAGGCGCTAAGGCGCCTTCTGTTGTTAGTATCTAAGCAAATTTTTAATTCGCAGTCTCAATAACGGTGTGTTCCTTTGCAGCCAAATACCGCTCGGCCTCTAGTGCAGCCATACAGCCGCTACCCGCAGCCGTTACCGCTTGCCTATAAATATGGTCTTGTACATCACCGGCAGCAAAAACTCCTTCAACATTCGTTTGCGTACTGTCGGCTTTGGTCAGCAAGTACCCTGACGCGTCCATATCCAGCCATCCTTTAAAAATATCGGTGTTTGGTTTATGACCTATAGCGACAAAAAAGCCGGTAATATCCAATACCTGGTGTTCTTTAGTTTGATTATTTACCACCCGCAAACCGTTGACCGTTTTGCCGTCGCCTAAGATTTCTTCGGCTTCCGTATTATAATGTATTTCAATATTCGGCGTATTAAATACCCGATGTTGCATGGCTTTAGAGGCTCTGAACTCTTCTCTCCTCACCAACATATGCACCTTGTTACACAATTTAGCCAGATAAGTTGCCTCTTCTGCCGCGGTATCCCCCGCTCCAACAATAGCCACGTCCTGCCCCTTAAAGAAAAATCCGTCACATACTGCGCAGGCTGAGACGCCAAACCCGTTATACTTTTGCTCGCTATCCAATCCCAACCACTTCGCCGTAGCGCCGGTCGCGATAATCACTGTATCAGCCGTTATGGTTTTGACTTCATCAATAATGACCTTATGGACGGGACCGGAAAAGTCAACTCCTGTGGCATATCCGAAACGGATATCAGTACCGAATCGCTCCGCCTGCTTCCGGAAATCCTCCATCATCTCAGGCCCCATGACGCCCGTTGGATAACCCGGAAAGTTTTCGACATCGGTTGTCTGTGTTAATTGTCCACCAGGTACAATACCTGTATACATAACAGGTTTCAAATCGGCACGCGCCGCATAAATAGCAGCGGTATATCCTGCCGGTCCGGAACCTATTATTAAGCACTTAACGTGTTCTATTTCTTCAGTCATGTAAATTCTATTTTTAAAAACAAAGATACTGATTCCTGTAAAGCATTACGTTTACGTTTTGTAAATTTCTTAAGGGCAATCGCCCGCTGGACCGGTTCGTGCGACCTTATGCCGCCTTCGCTCCTGCTATACGTGTTGATTGACCAATTTGGATTCCAAAACGATTTTTTGCCCCTCTGTAGCAATGGGATCGTCCGTATTCAAATCCACATTCCGATCGATCAGATCAAATAACATTTCGGCAGCTAGGGCGCCCTGTTTTCCGGGCAATTGTTCAATGGAAGCCATGGGTGGATTCTCCATATATTTCCATATCGGATAATTCGCATAACTGATAAAAAAAATATCCTGGTTCACCGTTAACCCTTTGCTACGGACGGCATTCATGGCGTCTAAGGTAACATAGTCGTTGAATGAAACAACGGCAGATGGTCTTTGACTTAAATTAATCAGCTGTAAAATAGCATCGGCGTTTCCTTTTTCAGATAAGTCGGTATATACGACGAAATCACGATTCAAAGGAACCTTGTTGCTTACTAATGCTTCTGTAAAAGCTTCCTCTCTTTCCTTACTTGCGGGCAGGTGCGCCGGGCCGTTAATAAAAGCTATGTTCCGGTGACCGCAGGAAACAAATGTATCAATAGCCTCTTTCATTCCGGTCTTTAGATTACTCACAATGGCATTAATCTCGGGAAGGTCAGGTACACAATCGAAGAAAACAATCGGAATGCCGGCCTTCCTCAGTATTTCGATATACTCAAATTCGCGAGTGTTTTTCGCAGAAGAAAGGATAATTCCGTCTACCCGATGCCCTTTCATGGTATTGATGATCCGCAATTCACGTTCCGGATCATCTAAGGACTGGCCGAGAATAACTGTATAGTTCTTACTGTTTGCAAAATTCTCAATTTCACTTATCGCCGCAGAAAAGAAGGCTTCCGACAAACTAGGCAAGATGACACCTATGGTAAATGTTTTCCTCTGTTTAAAAAAAATGGCAGTCCGGTTTGGTTCATAGTTTAATTCGTCCGCCAGTTTCTTAACCCGCATCGTCGTCACTAAACCAATACTCGGATGATCGTTAAGCGCACGGGAAACGGTTGACGTAGATATCTTTAGCCGCTTAGCGATTTCTTTAATCGTTGGTTGTTTGCTTTTATTCATAAAACGCTAGAATTAAAGCCTTTCTTGCAGGCAGATTAATAATGAGAAGTAACTAGTTGCAAGATACAAAATGTTTTGATGATTCATATTCTTCACCCTTTCAACAGCAATTCGACCGGAAGGTAATCGACATCGTTTTCTAACGTCCCTTCGCTCCATACCGTCTGTCGACCGACGAGAAGCACCTCCCCTTGGCTGAGTTGATTGTCTGCTAACAGATAGCCAAGCGGATTGACTTCCCCTTGCAATACGAGTTCATCATAAAAATACATTTTCACGTGTTCGCGTAAAGCACCCCACTCAATCTGCTTCAATTTATTCAACTGCATTAAGGGATTCCCCTTCGTAAGCACTAAAATTTGCTTTCCGTCGGCAACGATATCCTGCAGCATTTCCTTTATTTCTTCGAACAGCAACAATTTTAATGGTAGCTGAGCATTCACGTGCATTCTTTTGAAATTCTCCAGATACTTACCGTCGATCCCAAAAACGGCGGCCGCTCGCTCAAAGATGCTCTCGCTGCCGTGATGTTCGTATGCTTTTTTTAAGAAGGCAGTTAAATCGGCCGCAGGTGGCACGGTTTCGGTGTATTCGAGTAGATGCGCGAACAGATAATACACCTGTAACAGATAATCCTTCTCCGGATACAATACATCATCAACTTCAAAAACGAAAGCTTTCTTGTTCTTAACTAAATCTTTATATGTAATCATGTCTCTTCTGCTGTAACGAAGCCTTCCGCGATCAGCAATCGTCTTAGATCTATTCCAGACAGCAAAAAAATGCTTCTTCTCCGCTGTCTGAAACCACACATACGCCGGATTCCTTCTCCAATCCCTCAATTTTAATTCCGCCTCTAAACGTTTCACCATTGAGCAAAATGTCCGGATGGAGTTCCTTACCAGGATTAATAATAAATTCGACGGCGTCTAAAATCTGTTGGGACGGCACCGCCAGCTGTATCCCATATTCCACAAACAGCTCCTTGCATTCAGTCAATTGAACGATTTCAGCCATTCGCAAAGGTACGATGAGGTCCAATTCGCGACTGATGCCAATTTTCAACATTTCGTGATTGAATGCGGCGTTCTTGGTTGACGGCGTTATCATATATTTTCCGCTTCGGATTAGCAAATCAGGAATGGCCACATTGTCGCCGAGTAACACCTGATCTTCTTTAGAAAAAATACGCATAAGTCTCTGCGACAGTGTACTCATGCCCGCGGTAATTAATATATTCATTAAAGTGCTAATTAATCTAGGAGCCTTTGAATCCAGACGGTTTCATTAAACAATCAAGCCGTCCTTCATATGAACCGTCCGGTCCGATATATCTGCCAAATGCTCATTATGTGTCACAATAACAAAGGTTTGCTGTAATTCACTTCTCAGTTGCACAAAGAGATGATGCAAGGCTTCCGCATTTTCCGAATCCAAATTGCCCGAGGGCTCATCTGCTAGAATAATGGACGGATTGTTCATCAGCGCTCTCGCAACCGACACGCGCTGCTGCTCACCACCCGATAGCGCATTGGGTTTATGGTCGGCACGATCGCCTACTTGCAGCCTATCCAATAATTGACGCGCCCGCTCTTCACTTTCGACCTTCCCTTTTCCGGCAATAAAAGCCGGGATGCAAATATTCTCCAGTGCTGTAAATTCCGGAAGCAGATGATGAAATTGGAAAATAAACCCAATGTGCTTGTTTCTAAAGGCACTCAATTTATTGGGAGATAATTTTGACAATTCCGTATCGTTTAGAACGACCTGTCCTTTATCAGGTGTATCCAAAGAACCCAAAATATGAAGAAGCGTACTTTTTCCTGCTCCGGAAGCCCCGACGATGCTAACAATTTCACCTTTCTTTATCTCCAAATCAACACCTTTTAAAATTTGGAGATTGCCATACGATTTCTTTATGCCTCGAGCGCTCAACATAGGGCGAATATACAAGTTTTATTCAATCCTCATTAAACCATTCATATAAATCTTGCGGTTTTAGCATGCCTTTATCTTCGGCCCCTACGTCCCTCTTTATCCGGCCATGCGATAACTGAATCAATCGGTCACCATAGCGAAGCGCCTCTTTCATATTGTGCGTAATAAAGAGCACCGTAAGCTGGTAATCTGCCACCAAGCGGTTAGCCAGTTCCATAACGCGAGAAGCAGAGCGCGGATCTAGCGCAGCCGTCGGTTCATCCAATAAAAGTAATTTGACGTCATTCATCACCGTCATCAACAAGGTCAGTGCCTGTCGTTGCCCGCCGCTTAACAAACCCATAGGTTGGTGGATCTTATCTTCCAGCCCCATGTTCAATAACTGTACTTGCTGTTTAACCCTTTCTTTAAAGGCCTTGTCTATGCCAATTTTCAGTTTCTTTGCTTTTCCCCGAAGGGCCGCTAACCTAAAATTGTCTAAGATACTCAATTCGGGAGCTGTACCTTGCAAGGGATCCTGAAACACACGGGCAATCCAACGGCTTCGCTTGTAATCAGCCATACCAGTAATCAATTCACCATTCAGTCGGATATTACCTCTATCGGCCATAATGGTACCGGCCACCAAGTTCTGCAGGGTGCTTTTACCCGAGCCATTAGCGCCGACTACAGAGACAAATTCGCCTGATGATACGGTTAACGAAAGCCGATCCAAAGCCTTTACTTCGTTCGGTTTATTAGAAAAAAAGCTCTTACTTACATCGTTGAAAACAAGCATCTTTAACGTTTTATTGCACTTCCAAGGAAATCCCGTTGGGCGAAAGCGACAATTAGTAAAACAAAACAAGCGGTGAACAACTTTAGGAGAGAGGAGTCTATGCCTATACTCAAGGTAACGGCCAATACCAGTTGAAAGACAGTTACGCCTACAACTACCATAAGAAGGTTCATCCATACTTTATCCGTTTGCAACAGCTTGATAATGGCCTCTGCAATCATTACCGAACCTAAGCCACTAATAACAATACCTATCCCCATATTAATATCCGTAAAACCCTGAAACTGTGCTATTAAACAACCACTAAAAGCCACCAAGGCATTCGTGATGGCCAAACCGATCCACTTTATTTTAGTGGTATTTACTCCCATAGATCTTACCATAATCTCATTGTTACCCGTAGCTCGCATGGCTATACCAAAATCGGTGCGCAACAAATAATGGAGCGTAAATATTAACAGCATAACGATCGCAGCAACAATCAAAAACATATTAACGGCCGGATTTCGTACAAAAGAAAAAAGGTTCGTGTAGCCTAAAAGCGGAATGTTGGAACGCCCCAGTAGGGTGAGGTTTACAGAATAAAGTGCCGTCATCACTAAGATTCCAGCCAGTAACGCATTAATTTTCAGCTTGGTATGAATAAAAGCTGTACAACTCCCTGCTACAGCGCCTCCGAGTAGCACCAACGGCAATAAGACGATAAAAGGTAACTGATGGCTTAAGCCCAGTGCGCAAATTACCGCTCCTAATGTGTAACTCCCATCCGTTGTGATATCAGGGAAATTGAAAATTTTCATGGTTAGGTAAATACCTAAACCCATAGGTGCGAAACACAAACCTTGTAATATAGCGGCGAAGTAAAAGTCCATGCTATGAAGGATTTATAGCTTTTCGAAGTTTCCGGGAAAAGTAAGTCTAAACTTAGCGGCAGCAGCCTCATTGAACACCCTCCTCCTCACCTTGACTTTTTCTACACGAAGGCCATCGGTCGTCTTCGACTTCAAAAACTTAGCGGCTTCTTCCCCTGCTTGGTATCCCCATTGGTAAATATCTGCTCCATATGCTGCTACAGCTCCCCTTTTTACCAAACCCACTTCGCTGGTGAAAACCGGAATGTTATTTTCATCGCAACTATTGAGAATAGTCTCAAAAGCGGCAAACACCGTATTGTCGGGATTCGCGAAAAAAGCATCAATCTTTCTTCTCAACAGCGCCCGCGCCACGAGTTGCGCGTCCGCCGAGGTATTAAGCGGCAAGGCGATCAGTTCGACTTGCTTTTCCTTCGCCAATTTGTCGAGTCGGTTGAAAGCGTCGACCGACTGCTGCTCGGCCTGGTTATAAATCATCCCGATGCGCAATTGATTTTTTTTCTTGGGCTTCACAACCTGTTGAATAATTGCAAAGGAAGTATCGATATAGTTGAGCTCTTCGCCCACACCAAATAAATTTTGCGGCCCTTTTTTATCTTTATCCGCTAAGCCTAACAAATGGGGCATGGCCGTAACGCACATGAATATGGGAATATCCTTGATTCGCTGTACCGTTGCCAAGGTTGACATCGTCGTGCTTGTGCCGATGCAGTCGACGTCTTCAGCTTGCATATAACTCACAATTTGACTCATCGCTCCCATATCGCTCTGTGCATTCTTTGAAATAATTTTCACCGTTTTATCCTGTTCGCTGTAGCCATTTGCCGCCAGGGCCTCTACAAAACCTTTACGCGCTTCTGCTATCGTAGCGTCTTCAAAAGCTTCTATGAATCCCACCCGAGGAACATTATGCTGCCTTTTGGCATTATTACAAGAAATGAGTCCAATGGTAAACAATAATAAGATCAAAAATCTGTTATATTTCATTAGCATTTATATTTATTCTATCGCATCATGCCCTATCTTATATCTCAACGGCCTTTATAAGATTACACAACAATACGTAGGAGGTTGCAATTTACAAGAATATACTGTACACTTGATGTGTTTACCGATAAAAAGAGCGCGCGTCGCTTATATCGTAAAACAAAGTCGTCTTTAACCAGTAACAACGAATTTAAGAAAAAGTTAAGCAAAACAAACACCCTTGAAATCCATCCTTATGATCAACGTCCTATCCAAACTTCCAAACTTAAGCAACTCGATCTTCAGCACCATGACTGCTTTAGCAAACGAATGTGGTGCCGTCAATCTCTCACAAGGTTTTCCTGATTTTGACTGTTCGCCTAGGCTTATTGATTTGGCGCAATTCCACATGAAGAAGGGGCATAACCAATACGCTCCGATGCCGGGGGTATTGCAACTCCGCGAAAAGATAGTGGAGATGGTCGAAAAGCAACAAGGTGCAGTTTATCATCCAGAGCGGGAGATCACCATAACGGCCGGCGCCACGCAAGCCATTTTTACGGCTATTGCCAGCATCATCCGCCCAGACGATGAGGTCATCTGTTTTGATCCCTGTTATGATAGCTATGCACCCGCAATTGATTTATGTGGAGGAATGGTGAAAACGGTTTCCCTTTTGCCAAACGACTTTAGCATTAACTGGGATGATGTAAAAAAGCTGTTTTCTCACAAAACGAAACTCATTATCGTCAACACGCCACATAATCCAACTTCCGCTACCTTGACCGATTTTGATATGAATCAGCTAATTAAGCTGACACAGGGAACGGATATATTTATTATTAGCGACGAAGTGTATGATAAAGTGGTATTCGACGGAAAAAAGCACATCAGCGTGGCCAGCTATCCTGATCTCAGAGAGCGGAGTTTTGTCATTTCCTCTTTTGGCAAAATGTTCCACATAACGGGTTGGAAAGTAGGGTATTGCCTGGCGCCAGAAAAACTGACGGCGGAATTCAGAAAGGTGCATCAGTATTTAGTTTTTAGCGTCAATACGCCTGTACAGTACGCCTTGGCAGACTTTTTAGCCGATGAAGACGAATACCTCTCGTTGAATAAATTCTTTCAGGAAAAACGGGATTTCTTTTCGAATGCATTGCGTACAACGCCGTTCGAAGTACTTCCTGCATCCGGATCTTATTTCTTATTGGCCAATTATGAAAAAATAAGTGAAAAAAGCGATCTCGATTTCACTAAAGAACTGACGATCAGACATGGTGTCGCGACCATTCCGCTTTCGGTGTTTTACAAAACGCGGTTAGACAAGCACTACATTCGATTTTGTTTTGCAAAAAAACACGAAACGCTGGAAAAAGCCGTTGAAAAATTAGTACATATTAAACAGGTTTGAGATTGCTAAGCTGCTTTTTAGCGCCTCATAAACTAGAATTTTATTAGAAAACACAAAAAGGTTAAGTGAAAATTAACAAATTTATAAACTTTCGTTAATTTAGTGTTTTGGGGCGATGTTATAGAACGCCGTAAGGAACCATCGTTTTATTGCTGCCGGCTCTATATCCAAAATTGCTTCATCCCGACCTTTTAATAAAAAAGACTACCGTTAACGTAAACGATTAAACGCTTTCAATGAAACCATTAAAAATAACGATATTTCAAGCCTATCTTTTTTGGGAGAATACAGAAAAAAATCTATCGAACCTCGCATTACGACTTTCCTCATTGAAGGAAAAAACCGATTTAATTATTTTACCGGAAATGTTCAATACCGGTTTTACCATGAATGTAGAGAAATGTGCTGAAAAAATGGATGGACAAACCATTTATTGGATGCTGGAACAGGCTAAAAAATACAATTGTGTTGTAGCAGGCAGCCTCATCATCGAAGACGACGGTAAATATTACAACCGTTTCATCTGGATGAAACCAGACGGTTCCTTTCATAAATATGATAAAAGGCATTTATTTTCGATGGCAGGAGAAGAAAAGATATTTACGCCCGGCAAAAAAAGAGTCATTGTCGAAATCAACGGTTGGCGTGTTTGTTTACAAACCTGTTACGACTTGCGTTTTCCTGCCTTTAGCAGGAACCTCAACAATGTTTACGACATCTTACTTTATATCGCTAGCTGGCCCGACATGCGAATCGCGCATTGGAGAGCCCTTATTCCAGCACGTGCCATTGAAAACCAAAGTTATGTGATTGGCGTGAACCGCGTGGGCTATGATGGTAATCAGGTCTATCATTCAGGCGCTTCGACTTGCGTCGCTCCAGACGGTGGGGTTGTGTATTATAAACCAGAAGACGAGGACCTATATACCTTCACCCTCTATCCAGATGACCTTAAAAGAATACGCGAAAAGCTGCCATTCCTGCAAGATGCAGATCAATTTATGATTGTTGACCGCTAACGTTAAACTGCCAAAAGGAGCAACCGAAAAAAACGCAGAACGGGAAAGCATCCGCACTAATAGGACGGTCTGTTTAAAATCGCTGACTTGATGACAGCATCACGCAAGTCAAAATCGGCGTATGGATGACTTTCACGATGATCGGGTGCAGACGTTTGAGGTTCCAAACGGTTAACAGCGTTTGGACGCTGCTTGCGCATCTCTTTCGCCCTTCTCAACTCATCTACCTCCTGAACACCCGCATATTCCTCGTGAAGTGCTGGTCGCTTTGGCAGCTGGTAAACCGGCTCCGATTTTTGAAGGGGCCTTTTTTGAAGCACTTCACGCTTCAAAGGTTTGGAGTCGGGCCTGCCCTGCTTACTTCCTTGCGAAGGATTGCGTTTTCTCGCCTTCTCCTGCTCTTTTTTGAAGTTAGCATAGATCTGATACCCGAATACAAATGCTGCAATAATAAACGGTAAAATAGTTTCCATAAACTAAAGATAGGGAATTATCCGAAAAAGTAATCAAATCCCGCTATGAATTTAACAATGTACCAACGCTTCGGTACCTGGTTGCCCCATATTAGAAAAAACACCAAAAAGACCGATTAATTCGCGCAATTCATTAAATTCGCCCCCTCAAAATTTGTTTAGGATACATGCAACTTACGCGCTTAGAGATTAAAGGATTTAAAAGCTTTGGCGATAAAATTACCATCAATTTCAATGAGGGGGTGACAGCTATCGTTGGCCCCAATGGCTGCGGAAAATCGAATGTGGTAGATGCTATTCGATGGGTACTTGGCGAACAGCGAACCAAGAACCTTCGTTCTGAGAAAATGGAAAACATTATCTTTAACGGTACAAAAACACGGAAGGCAGCTAATCTCGCGGAAGTTTCATTATCTTTTGACAACACGAGAAATATTCTGCCTACCGAATTTTCGCAGGTAACCATTACCCGTAAACTATACCGAAGCGGCGAAAGTGAATATCGTTTAAATGACGTTCAATGTCGATTGAAAGATATTACCGACCTCTTTCTGGATACCGGAATCGGTAATGACTCTTACTCGATCATTGAATTGAAAATGATTGATGAAATCATTAATAATAAAGAGCATTCAAGAAGAGCACTCTTTGAAGAGGCTTCGGGTATATCTAAATATAAAATCAGAAAAAAACAAACACTCGGCAAACTGAAAGACACAGAAGCGGATCTAAGCCGCGTGGAAGACCTGCTTTTTGAAATTGAGAAAAACTTAAAAACGCTGGAAAATCAGGCAAAAAAAGCAGAGCGTTATTATAAGTTGAAAGCGCAATATAAGGAACTCAGCATTTCCCTCGCCTCATTTCGGATCAGTAATTTTCGCGGTGCTTTAGAGCGCTTGGATACGCAGCAATTGGCCCAAGATGACGAACGGAACCTGATCATTACGCAATTGGACACCTTAGAGGCCGAATTACAAAAGCTTAAACAGGAAAGTTTAGTAGAAGAGAAAAATCTGTCGATCCAGCAAAAAGCGGCCAATGAATACACGTCCAAAATCAGGGCTTATGAGAGCGAAAAGAAGGTCAAAAATGAGCAGTTAAGAAACCTAAACGATAAAGAACAGCGTTTAAGTAAAGAACTGAGCAGCGACAAGCAGCAGATCAACCATGTGCTTTATAATATTAAGCGCCTAAACGAAGAGCAACTACTGGAACAGCAAAAGCTCGATGAAATAAAAATCTCCTTGGACGAACAGAAGCAGGAAGTTGATGAACTGAGAGGACAGCAGCAGACGGCCAAAGCCAAGCTAGATGCTTTCGTACACGAAAACAACCAACTTCAGGGAAGCATCTATAAGCTTGAAAAAGAAATAGCCGTCCTTCATATTCAGAAAGATGCGCTCGGGCAGGAAAGCGAACGGAATATTGTTGATACCGAAGCCAAGGAAATTGAACTCAACGAGTTTTCTAAGGTGGTTACGGCGCTGGAAGACCGGGTCGACTCGCTACAGGAGGAACACGATAACACCCTAGCCTACGAGGAAGAGCTACAGCAGCAGATCGCAAATAAAGACGCACTTATCCAATCGTATAAAGAGGCGGTGATAAAGGACAATCGGATTTTAGACGCGAAGCAAAATGAATACAACCTCACCAAATCCTTGGTGGATAATCTGGAAGGCTTTCCAGAGTCAATTCGATTCTTACGAAAGAATGCCGGATGGACGAAGCCCTATCCGCTACTTTCCGATGTGCTCTTTTGTAAGGAAGAATATAGAGTGGCCATTGAGAACTTTCTGGAGCCGGTCATGAATCATTATGTGGTTAATAAACGCGAAGAAGCGATTAAGGCAATCAATCTCTTGGGAAGTGCTTCACGTGGACGCGCAGGCTTTTTTGTATTGGAAGCGGTCGACCCATCAGCGAGCAACGACAAGGATATGCCTACCGGAGACGCCCTTATCCCGGCCTTGTCGGTCGTCGATACGGAACCGCGTTACCTTCCCTTAATACAGTTGTTGCTGCAAAATGTCTATATTTTGAAGGCCGATGACGAGCGCGACTTAGAAACCCCTTTGCCCCGTACACAACAGATTATTTTACATAAAACGGGCAAGTTCGCCAAGTTTAATTCTGGAATAAGCGGCGGATCCGTCGGCTTGTTTGAAGGGAAACGCATTGGCAGGGCTAAGAATCTCGAAAATTTAAGCAAGGAAATTAAACAACTAACCGCACATCTCGAAAAAATACAATCCGAGATCGTTAACGAGACGGCCTTATTGAACGATTTAAAGATTAACACCAAAAAAAACCAGCTAGAAGAAGTAAGATTGCAATTGAATCGACTGAACAATGAGTTGATCTCAGTAAAAACGAAGCAAGAACAGTATTTGTCCTTTATTCAAAATAGCCAGAATAGAAAACAGGATATTGAAGAAAAAATCAAAGCGATCCAAGCGGAACTGACACAAGCGGAACCTAAGCTTGCCTTGCTGATGGCCGACAAAGCGAACAAGGCAAATGAATTGATCGCATTTCAAGAGAATTTCAACGAAATTTCAGAACGACTTACCACGGTGTCTTCCGCCTATAATCAAGAAAACATACGGTTCCATCAGCAACAGAATAAAGTAGCGGGAATTAACAAAGACTTAGAATACCGAGAAAGCCAACACGAAAATCTGGAAAAGCGCATTGCACAATATAGCGCTGAATACGAAGCCGTTAAAGAAGCGATCAAAGACACGTTACAACATGTAGATCATTCAGACGAGGATCTCATAGCCATGTATTCGCAAAAGGAATCCTTGGAAAAAGGCCTACAGGAAGCTGAGCAGCAATATTACTCGATGCGTAGCAATATTAATAAAAAGGAGGAGGAAATAGCTGCTTTCCGCAAGCGAAAGGATCAGATAGACGTCTTAACGAGCGAAATAAAAGACAAGAAAACCGGTCTTAAGCTCGAGCTGAATGCGCTCAAAGAACGCCTAGCGGTAGAATTCGAAATTGATATAAACGATTTGTTGGACTTAGAGCAGCCAGAAACAATTGAAAGCGAAGAGGAACTAAAAATCCGTACAGAAAAGCTCAAACGGCAGTTGGAAGAGTTTGGAGCGATTAATTCTATGGCCATGGAAGCTTATCAGGAAATGAATGAACGATATACATTCATCCAAAAAGAACGTAAAGACCTGTTTGACGCTAAAACCTCGCTCTTAGATACGATCAAGGAAATTGACGATACCGCCAAGGATAAGTTCATGGAATCTTTTATGCAGGTACGTGCGCATTTTATCACCGTTTTCCGGTCGCTGTTCAACGAAGAAGATTCTTGTGACTTAGTACTCAGTAATCCCGATCTACCGCTCGAATCGGATATTGAAATTATGGCCCGACCGAAAGGAAAACGTCCGCTATCCATTAACCAGCTTTCCGGCGGAGAGAAGACCTTAACGTCGACCGCGCTTTTATTTTCTTTATATCTGCTAAAACCTGCTCCTTTCTGTATTTTTGATGAAGTCGACGCGCCTTTAGACGACACCAATATTGACAAATTCAATAATATTATTCGGAAATTCTCTTCCCAATCGCAATTTATCGTCGTCTCTCATAATAAGCGGACAATTGCCAGTACCGATATCATTTATGGTGTAACCATGGTTGAGCAAGGTGTATCGCGTGTGGTAGCGGTTGATATGCGGGAGGTTTAACCCATAAGGTTTAAAAGATTGAATATACGTGCTTTTCACGTTCTACTTGTGCTGTCTTGTTAACTATTTCGTATGTTTGTAACTTAAACCGTTGAAATATGCTTACTGTAGTTTATCGTTTTTCAGTCCTTGCGCTATTTTTCTGCTTCAGCTGTTGTGCCAGTGTAAAAGAACGGGCAGAGCAGGAAGATGCAACGATATTAAAAGATCTGCAAACCCTATCATCAGACGACTTTGAGGGCAGAAAAACCGGAACTACGGGGGCAGAAAGGGCACGGGCCTTTATCACAGAACGGTTTAAAAGTTTGGGTATACAGACTCTACCCGACCAATCCGGTTACCTACAATCCTTTCAGTTTAACGACAAAAAGGAGGCTGTCCGCGAAGGAATAAACGTGTTGGGCTACATTCCCGGTAAACTAAAAGAAACCTTGGTTATATCGGCGCACTATGATCACTTAGGCAGAATCAAGGACTCAATTTATAACGGAGCGGACGACAACGCATCAGGTGTGGCTGCTTTGTTACACTTCGCAGCTTATTTTAGCAAAAACAAACCGAACTTCACCTTGATATTTGCCGCTTTTGACGCAGAAGAAATGGGGCTCCAAGGAGCCAAGGCTTTTGTCGCAAATCCTCCCGTTCCTCTGGAGCGCATAAAGCTTAATATCAATATGGATATGATTGCTCACAATGACAAGAACGAACTGTATGTTTGCGGAGCCAACCTTTATCCGCAAATGAAAAACTATATCGAGCAAAAAGCGGATAGCACCAAAATCAAGCTGCTTTTAGGTCACGACGATCCCAAAGCCGGGCATGACGATTGGACCAATCAAAGTGATCAAGGCGCATTTCATGCCAAAGGCATTCCATTTTTATATTTCGGGGTGGAAGATCACCGGGATTATCATCAGCCGAGTGATACATACGAGAATACCAATCCCACGTTTTATGTAGGCGCAGTAGATGCTATTCTGAACGTACTATTAAATATAGACAATAAACTGTCTAGCCACATCCAAATCGACAAGAACAAAATTATGTAGTTGTAAGTTTTAGCTATACACTACAGTATGGGCTTTTAAGCAGCGGGCTATAAGGTTTAAGCTGTAAAAGTGCATAAACCCCAGGCTTTAGGTGATAAACCATAGCAAGCAGCCGTAGCGTGTATAGCGTTTAAGACGTCAGCACTAAGCTAAGTGGAAAGCAATAGCAATGAGCTTTTGCTTTCCTTGAAGTACAGCCGTTCCGAAGAACTATCTCACGCGCGTTTCAATCATGCCCTTAAACTCTTTATTGACCCGCCTGTTCTTCAGCATATTTTGGGAAGGCTGTGTCGATTGTCTCCTTCGCACGTTCATAAGCGGCCCACTGCTTGTTGTACTTATTGTAACACCTAACTGACTAAGAGCTTCTGCTAAATATAGCTCACGCGGATCGCCGAAATCATATTCACTGAAAGCGTCCAAATCTTGCCCTAAATTATCTACCATCTCTTTTCCCGGTATATCAGTTCCAGGCCTGAACCCGTCATAATAATCGCCTTCGCCCTTTGCATTTTTTGAAGAAAAGCTAGGTAAATACAGATCGTAGATGCCTTCTAAACGTACCGGAAAGAAGCCAACGGGTTTTCCGTACGTCGTTGTACCCACCAGCTTTATATTCACCGTGTTTAGCCCACGTAAGGAGTTGATTACGAGCTCGCTTGCGGAAGCTGTATTATTTGTCACAAGAAAAACGATGTTCTTTACACCACCGAGGTTACCTTCCTTTTTGAAATTGACCGTATTTCCGCTTGCCTCGGGTTTGTAACTGTGATCAGCATAGGTACCGGTACCCACTATATTTCCATTGGCGTCACGTACCGGCTGATTTTTAAGAATAGTCGCTTTACCGTCTTGCATCAACTGATTGTAATACTCTACAAACATCGTTTCTGTAGTACCGTTAGGAGCGATCAGATTGGCCATCCGTTCTGCAGTGGTAACGTAACCTCCTCCATTATATCGCAAGTCAATGATCAAATCTTCCACATTTTGCGCGGCAAACTTCGAGAAAACATCCGAAAGCGCCGCAAAGGAATTATCTTCATCTGAGAAGCGGGCATAGGCAAGGTAACCGATATTTTTATTGTTCGCTGAAAGCACCGTGTCTTTATAAATCGGACTGCTATTATAACGCTGCTTACTTAAAGAAACCGCATAAGCAGTACCGTTAGCCTTCCTTCCTTCGAGTCGAATAGTAAATGGATCCTCTAATAATTTTGAGATATAACTATAATCACTATCCCAGTTATCCCCTATCGTTTCACCGTCGATCTTCGTAATAGTCGCACCCCTCGTTAAGCCATTTTCAGCAGCCGGTGATCCCGGATAAACTGCTTTAATAAAAACCTTATAGTCCGTATCACTTCCGTACGCCGCTATGTCGTAGATCCCTATATCATTGCCTTCACCTATTAAATTGACACTATTCGTTAAATTTCTAACACCGGCGGTAAAGCCGCCGGTCCCGGACACATCTTCTATATAAGAGAACTTCGTGTAATCAACTCCCTCATGAGTAATGATGTCGTATCTAGCGGTTGAATATTGTGCAATCGCCAACAAATTAGTCTCATAATTTCTCAATTTATCACTATTGGAAGTGTATTGACGAGGTTCAAAAACATCGTATGAAGGCAACTCCTCATTCCAGTAATAAATTTGTTTGGCATATAAAAAGATAGAATCATTCGTAAGTGCCATTCTATCCGTCGTCGGCGTCTGTTTTGTGTTACTGCCGTCGTCTGGATTACCACCATTATCTATACCCGGATTATCTTTCTTACACGCACTTATAAATAAGGACAAGACAATAAAGAACCTTAAAAACTTGCTAAATACTTGTGTGTTCATCTTCTTACCACCGATATTTTTGTTGCAATATACAACAAGTCTAGCTCATTTTCTGAGAAGAAGAAAATTTTAACACTAATTGACAATCCCGCCGGGAAATAGCGTGATACAGAAGGTTAAAGGATCGACTTTATATAAAAAAGCGCCTTTAATAATCTAGGTCCAGTAAGCTGCTCAATGGCAGCATAATCCCGTTTTTTAGTTGCAAATAGTTGTCGGTAAGCATCCAAACGGTCGTCTCCACCCGCTTCGGCCCGCTAGTCGTATTAAAAGTGATGACCGACTTCGATTTGAACTCGTTGCCCAGCCGCACTGCACTTTGCAACTTATAGCGCAATTCACTTACATGACTTTCTGGTGCATCAATTACTTTGTAATTGCGGATATCTTCTTTATTGATTAGCTCTGCGATAACGGTATTCATAGTAATTCGTCGTTTTAGTTTGGTTCAGTTAAACAATATTACTTATTTGACTGCACAACTTCAAAAAAACCGCGAAATAAAGACGTTACATTGACTTTTGTTACAAAAAAGCCATTAAATGAGCTTCGGCAGCATGAGGGCCAAGCCAGTTATGCCGAAACAACGCCTGTTAAATCACCTTAACAACCTGAGAAAACCTACTTAAACTATCGTGCTTTGCATCTAAATCCGTAACAAGGTAATCGATCGCATTTACATTACAGACTTTCATCTTTTGTACGGAATTTAACTTTTCTGCTATGCTTAAGATGCCGGTTTTCTGTGAACAACGCAACATCGCTTTCTTTATTTGCACCACCTCCCAATCGGAATCGGTTACGCCGTCTTCCACCGACAAACTGTTGGTGCCCAACAAACAAAGATCAACCCGAATTTCCGAAAGCTGATTGATAACCTGCGAACCGATAGTGACGTTGGTGTTCCTGGCCAGCTTCCCTCCTATCAATATCACGTCATCGCTGGAGCGCTCTGCCAGTTCCAATGCAACAAGTGGACTGATCGTAAAGAAAGTACACTGCATCTTTTCCGGCAAGGTTCTCGCTAGTTCCAACATGGTAGTACCGCCACCCAGCAATACAGCCATCCCATCTTGAATAAGCGTAATCGCCTTTTGTGCGATTGTCTTTTTTGACTCCCGCGCATAAACTTCGTTGTCCTGGAAAGGGTATTGAAACGATTTGGATAAAGCTCCACCGTACACTTTTAGTACTTTTCCACTTTCTGCCAATTCGTTCAGATCCCTTCTTATCGTGTCCTCCGATACATTAAGTTGTATACTCAAGTCAGATGATAAAACCTTGTTGTGTAGGTTTACTTCGTGCATTATAAAGGCTTGTCTTTCTTCTTTTAGCATGTTGGTCAATTTAACACTTAAGAAGTGTAAATATAAAAGTTTTGGGAAGATAATAAACCGAAGGTTGGTCAATATAAAGCAGAAGTATGCTACCTGCAACTTTTAAACGTGAAAAAAACAGGCCAACAAACCGATCAATACGGTAAATAGACGCATCTTTCTTTGCTAAAAACTGCATTTTCGTATATGTAAGTAAAAAAATACCGCACAAATTTGCAATAAATAAAAAATCTCGATATTCTTGTAATAGAAACAGGGCTTTGACCCTGCTTAAAATTATAAAACCGGTAAACTGTCAGGGATAAATATAAAGTGTAAGATGGGACTTGCTCTTTAGGTGCTATTTGCTGTTAGTTTATTTTAATTAATCCATACATATCAACCACTAAAATCAAAAACATGAAAAGAAAACTACTCCTCTCTATGCTAGGACTGTTCTTTGTTTTTGCCCAGGTACTGGCGCAGCAAAAAGCAATTACCGGAAAGGTAAGTGATCCAGCAGGACAGCCCCTTCCCGGAGTGACCGTTTCGGTGAAAGGTTCGAGTACAAGAACGCAAACCAACAGCGAAGGTTCATACAGCATCCAGGCTGACACCGGACAGGTCTTATCCTTTAGCTATATCGGCTCAGAAACACAAGAAGTCACGGTTGGCACGAACAATGTAATCAACGTGTCGCTTCAATCGGCAAGTGCCGACCTCAACGAAGTAGTAGTAACTGCCATGGGTATTAGGCGCGAAACCCGAAGTCTAGGCTATGCCGCGCAAGACATAAAGTCTGACGAGCTTTTAAAAAACAAAGACGCTAATCTCGTCAATTCCCTAAATGGCAAGATAGCTGGCGTCAATGTCACGAACTCCGGCGGCGCACCCGGAGCTTCAGCTTCAATCGTACTGCGCGGCGGCACATCATTGGAACGGGACAACCAGCCTCTCTTTGTTATTGATGGAATGCCCATGGATAATTCTACGGGACAGGGAGACAACAGTGCTTTCGATGGCTCTGTCAATATATCGACTACCAATAGCAACCGGGCAATGGATATTAACCCGGAAGATATCGAATCGATTTCAGTGTTAAAGGGGCCTGCTGCTGCTGCCTTGTACGGATTACGGGCTGCCGCCGGTGCCATCATCATTACCACAAAAAAAGGGAAAGAAGGGACTACCACAGCTTCTATTACCTCGCGGTTCATGACCAACTGGGTCAATCGCTTACCGGAACAACAAGGTCTTTATAAGCAAGGCTCTTACTATGGCACAGAATTTACGGATCAAACCTCACTTTCATGGGGAGATAGATTCGAGGCCGGTGAAGCTATTTACGACAATATGGGTGATTTTTTCGAAACTGCTCATGCCTACGATAATAGCTTCAGCGTTTCGGGCGGTAGTGCGAACGGAAACTTTTATTTATCCGGCTCCAATTTAAACCAATCGGGTGTAGTCCCTACAACAAATTTTGAACGGTCTACCGTACGCTTCAACGGCGAACAGAAAATGGGCATTTTCACCTTCGGCATTAATGCCTCGTATGCGGTAAGCAAGTCACAAAAAACATTGACGGGCACCGGCTTATGGGGATCTAGCGGTAGCGGATACATGGAAAGTATCTTGTCGTGGCCACGGAATAACAACATGAAAGATTGGTTAAACCCAGATGGCAGCAACAAGCTATTACTCCCCGATGTGGCCTTAGAAGACAACACCGACAACCCTTATTGGATTATTAACAAAAACCCACAGAACGATCGCAACAACAGGCTCATTGCCACTGCCTATACAAACGTTAAAATTACGGATTGGTTTGATGCAACTTACCGCCTCGGAATCGACAACTATACAACGAATTTCAGCAGTTTGATTTCGCCTGGTTCCAGTGTCAAACTCGCTTGGCAAAGAGGTATGCTCTCACAAACAGATCGAGCTTATAACTACATCAACTCAAATTTGATGTTAAATTTCCACAAAACCTTTAACGACTGGGATGCCAGCCTCGTCTTGGGAACGACTACTGAAGATACTAAATTGACTTCCAATTCACGCAGAGCGGAACAGTTTGAAATCCCGTCTGTCGTGGACATTAATAACGCTTCCAATGACAATCAATACTATACGCAAACAATCAATCGGAAGCGACTAGTCGGCGTTTACGGCGACTTTAGATTGTCCTACAAAAACATCGTTTATTTAGGATTTACGGGCCGAAATGACTGGTCTTCTACCCTTCCAGAACAAAACCAGTCGTTTTTCTATCCTGCTGTAAGCGGAAGCTTTGTGTTCACCGAGCTTCTTCCCAAAAGCGACATCCTGTCCTTCGGAAAATTAAGGGCCTCTTATGCCCAGGTAGGAAAAGACGCCGCTGCCTATCAAACCGACACCTACCTCTTCGGGCCTGAACTAACAATCGGTGGCGGTTACCGAAACTATTGGTCGCGCGGGAATGACTTACTAAAACCAGAGACCACAAGCTCCTATGAGTTCGGAACAGACCTCAGATTTTTAGGAGGACGACTGGGCTTAGATTTTACATATTACCACAACAAAAGTGTCGACCAAATTTTGACGCCACGTGTTAGTAATGCAACGGGTTATATTTTGAGCTCGGTCAATACCGGTGTTCTCGAAAATAAAGGTATCGAAATAACCCTGAACGCCACGCCTATAAAACGCGACAATTTCCAATGGGATGCTACCCTCAATTTCTCACATAACAATGGAATAGTAAAAGAGCTGCCCGGTTCTTTACCGATTTTATACGTTACGGACGTACAGGTAGGTAATGGCAAAGCAGCATCGTTTGGAAATGGTGATTTTATGGGCATCAGCGGTTCAAAATGGCAAACTGACGACAACGGAAACCTTTTATTGGATTGGAACACCGGTTATCCTTTGACGAGTACGTTAACTACTACGTATATTGGCAATCGCGAGCCTGATTTTATTGGCGGATTTAACAACAGCTTTACCTATAAAAATTGGAATCTCTCCTTTTTGCTCGATTTTCGTAAAGGTGGCGATATCTACAACGCCACTGAATACCTAATGACCGTTAACGGTATAAGTAAACTAACCGAAAATAGAGGAACCACAGTAAGCTTTAGCGGTATGTCACTAAATCCCGAAACGCAAAGCTACGAAGCCGTCACCCGGGAAGTAGTTGCTGATGAGCGTTACTATAGAGATATTTACGCTAACAACGTGCCGTTTTTTGTTGAAAACGTAAACTGGTTGCGACTGCGTTCCGTTTCACTTGCATATTCGCTGCCTGATCAAGTTTTTAAAAGGGCGCCATGGATAAAGGGCGCGACGATCACGGCAACCGGAACCAATCTGCTGTTATTCACCAACTATTCAGGCATGGATCCGGAAACGAGCGCTGCCGGCGCAGGCGTTGTGGGCTCCGGTTCCGTCGGTATCGATTATGCAGGTGTACCTGCTACTGCCGGGTTTGCACTCGGTTTAAATGTTAGATTTTAACTCCAAAACGAAGACAATGAAAAAGACAATATATCTACTCCTGTTATCGGTTGCTTTTACTTCGTGTAAAAAATGGCTGGATATCAACGATAATCCAAGTAGCCCGAACTCTTCTGTTCCGGCTCCAGAACAACGCTTACCGCCTATTATCGCCCAATTTGCCGATGGTTATGAAAGTGCAGGGACGCGCGTGGCCTTTTTAGCACAACAGCTTGCGGTTACTTATGCTAACAGTAACAACTGGAATCTTACTCGCTGGTACTCCAATTCATCGAGCGCAAACTGGCCGTGGCAGTCATGGTATGTAAATACCGCGGTGAACCTGCAACCGCTCATAGAGGCATCCGAGAAAGTAGGCGCCTATCACTATATCGGTGTTGCCAAGATCATTAAAGCCTGGGGCTTCGGCTATTTAGCCGATTTTTATGGTATGCTGCCTTATGATGAGTTTGACGTAGCTGGAAACTTAACGCCCAAATTTGATGACGGCGCTTATGTACAGGAAAAGGTGTTAGCACTATTAGACGAAGCTATTGCGGATTTGCAGAAAACACAAGAAGTTACGGCGCCTAGCCTGGCACAAGGCGATATTTTAAACCAAGGGAACGTCGACAATTGGATTCGTTTGGCAAATGGATTAAAAGCCCGCTTCCTGAACCATCTAGTAAAAAGGCCAGAATACAATCCACAAGCCGTTCTCGATGCACTAGCTGCTGCTCCGCAAACGGATGATCAAAGTGCTATCATCCAATATGTCGATGAAGAAGGAGTTGCGGACAACAGTAAAGCGGCCCTTCAGTATGTTAACATTGGCTTGACCGGCCGGGTTACAAAGCTTTATTATGATTACTTGAGCAATGACTATACAGGAGCCCCCAGCGGTACAGGCAACATGGCCGATCCGCGTATAAACCTGCTTATACCTCATATGGAAAACGCATCCGGAGAATTGGTCCAGACGCAATTCGTCGACATGGCATCGACATTACCGCTTACGGGTCCGGCATCCTATAGCTACCGTCCTGCATCAAACAGCTTTTCGAGCAAAGACTCTGTATATGTGCAAATGCGCGCCGCTGAAGAAGGTGGCCGTATTTTGTCTACCGGTTCCTGGTATACCCAGCGAGGTGGAAAAGGACTGTTATTAACCAACGCAGAAATGCGGTTTATTGAAGCAGAGGTTGAACTCCGCCTCGGTCAATCCGCAGAAGCTTTAGCAGCTTATAAAGCCGGCATAAGATCGCACATGTCGATTATCGGTATCGAAGGCGCTTTAATTGAGCAGTTCTTAAATAGCTCCTCTGTCATACAGAACCCGGGCGATTTAACAATGAGCCATGTCATGATTCAAAAGTACATTGCCTTGTCCTATTCTCCTGAGGTGTGGTGCGACTTAAGAAGGATGAACTATTGCACCGATGCATCAGGCTCCTATAATGAAACCGTAGGCATTTATAAAGGCTTTAAAAGACCCGCTCATACTTACGTCGAAGCATACCCTAGTCCAAACGACTGGCCCAGAAGGTTCGCCGTGCCGAGCTATGAGATCAACTATAATATTGAACAGGTCTTGACGGCCAATCCCAATGCGGCAGCCCCCACTTACCTGAATGAACCGGTTTGGTGGGATCAGCCATAGCACGAACACCGACCAAAAAGAGCGTGTATGATTCATACATGCTCTTTTTATTTTCATCCAAAACAGATATTCAGAACGCTAATTACCTTTTGCAAATTTCTCCTTCTCTCTCTTCCCTTTGATCGCTGAACAGCGTCGCTATGCAGCCGCCAACATATTCATAATATAATAGCAGACACTTAACATAAACGATACAAATAACGCATACTATTGCATATTAAAAGCTAATTAATACATATTTGTGCATACAAGACAAAATAAATATGCATAAACTTGCATGTTAATAGACGTTTATGTATTATTGTCATAAGAACCAATTACAAACTGCACAATTGCAGTATAACTACCTATTTAAGCAGATGCGGGACTAATAGTAAGGCACTTGGGCGCCTTACTGGATTATAAGACGCAAACACTGTATCAACATAATATGCAATTAAACGAGTATCATTTATTAACCCTAAAAATCAACCAGAAATGAAGAAAGAATTGCTCCTATTTTTCATAGGATTGCTCTTTGCGTCGACCTCCGTCTTGGCGCAGGAAAAAACGGTTACAGGAAGGGTAACTTCGGCAACAGACCAGTCGACATTGCCCGGGGTATCTGTTCTTGTAAAGGAGACCAATCAGGGAACCAAGACAAATGAAAATGGAACCTACTCCATTGTCGTTTCAAAAGGCCAGACTTTAGTGTTTTCATACATCGGCTTCAATACCCAAGAAATTACCGTCGGCGATGGAAATACCATCGACGTAAGCTTCCAATCCGGAGAAACTTCGCTGGATGAGGTCGTTGTCGTGGGATATGGCACACAAAAAAGAGCGAATCTCACGGGGGCGGTATCAACGATCGACGTAGAAAAAACCATCGGACAACGCCCCGTGCCGGATGTGGGCCGCGCTCTCCAAGGGGCTGCCCCCGGACTAACGGTAAGTACCGCCAGTGGTGATCTTGGCCGTAACCCGACAATCAGGCTAAGAGGCCTTTCAGGCTCCCTAAATGGAGAAGGCGCACAGCCTTTAATCTTGGTGGATAATGTGGAAGTCCAAAATCTCCAAATGGTCAATCCAGAAGATATAGAAAACATATCGGTACTAAAAGATGCCGCCTCTGCATCTATTTACGGTGCCCGGGGCGCGTGGGGCGTCATTTTAATTACCACCAAGTCTGGAAAAAAGAACACGCCAAACCGTATTACCTACACCAATAATTTCGGTTGGCAAACGCCTACGCAAACGCCTGAAATCGCCGGTGCCGTTGAAGGTGCCGAAATGGTGCTGGAGGCCATGCGCAGGCAAGCTAACAACCCGGATATTGATCAATTTACCGTATTGGGAATGTCATACGACGAAATTGGTATACAAAAAACGCGCGACTGGATAAACACTTATGGCGATGGAAAGGGCTTGGGAGACGAAATGGTCATGGGAAGAGATTTTGAAATACGTGACAATAAGCTTTTCTTCTACCGGCCGTGGGACGTAAACGAACGCTACATGAAAACTTGGACGCCACAACAACGACATAACCTGGGATTCACCGGAGGGGGTGAAAATACGAGTTACAACCTGAATCTAGGCTACCAAAATCAAGATGGTGTTTTAAAAGTAAAGCCAGATAAATTTGATCGTTACAACTTGTCGCTAGGCGTCAATTCTAAAATTAACGACTGGATCGATGCCAGAGGAAAAGTTTTGTTTACCACCACTGATATAGAAACGCCTTTCAGCTTCTCTGCAGCGACCTACGGCCCTTGGTATTATTTATACCGGTGGCCTGCCACATATCCTTATGGCACCTATGAAGGACAGCCCTTCAGAAGTGCCCTGACGGAAACTCAACAGGGCAGTATGAATCAGGACAAAGAACAATTTGCTCGGGTGTCAGCCGGTGTAACGCTGCGTCCTTTCGAAGGATTCACTATCGACTTCGACTATACCTACTCTGCCACCAACCAACACCTTAAGTACATTGGAGGAACTACATCAGCCATCGACTTCTGGTCCGGAACGCTCAATTATTTAGAGAACTATCAGTCCCCGTCTTACGATTATGTCCAATATAACTCGAATTGGAAAAACATGAATACGGGAAAGCTTTTTGCCACTTACAATAAACAAATAGGCGATCATAACCTGAAATTCATCGTAGGTGGTGATCTTGAATCCTTTAAAGAGCAGGAACAGATGTCAAAAAGAATGGGCATTGTAGATCCTAATCTGCCGGAACTGGGTTATGCAACCGGCGACCAATTTGTGGACGGTGCTAATCGCCATTGGTCGACCCTCGGTGTATTCGGGCGGATCAATTACGCATACAAAAACAAATATCTTGTAGAAGTAAATGGAAGATATGACGGTTCTTCGCGTTTTCCATTAAGTGATCAATACGGTTTCTTTCCTTCCTTTTCGGCGGGTTACGTCGTATCGGAAGAAGAATTTTTTAAACCACTACAACCGTATTTTTCATTTTTGAAAGTGCGCGGGTCTTACGGTTCAATCGGTAACCAAGCCGTTGTACGAAGTAGCGACCCTAGTTCTTTTTACCCCTTCTTACCCTTAATGACACCGTCGACTTCCAACTGGTGGATGGGCGATCAAAACATGCTGACGGTAAATACGCCGCCGCTCGTATCGCAGTCTTTAACATGGGAAACAGTAACGACCTTGGATTTCGGTATGGATGCACGCTTCTTCGAGAGCAGCTTGGGCTTCTCTTTTGATTGGTACAGAAGAACAACCAACGATATGCTCAGCGCCGGACTTACCGTACCCAACACGTTGGGAACTAGTGCCCCACGACGGAACTATGGCGAACTGCAAACCAATGGATGGGAGCTGGCAATCGATTGGAGCCATACTTTCGATAACGGCTTTCAACTGAATTTGAGCGGTAACTTGTCCGACTTTAAGGAAAAAATCACCAAGTTTGCAAATACAACCAATCGGATTATCGATAACAATTATCAAGGACAGATTATCGGCGAAATCTGGGGATTAGAGACTGACCGCTTCTTCACCGAAGATGACTTCAATGGCCAAGATGAAAATGGCCGATGGATTCTAAAAGATGGTATTCCGGTGCAGGGACCATTAAATACCATTGAAGACAACGCCAGCTCTTGGTTTCAGTATGGTCCTGGAGATATTAAGTACAAAGACCTCAACGGCGACGGCAAAATCGACTACGGATCATCGACGCTTGATGATCATGGAGATTTGAAAGTTATCGGAAACACTACCCCACGTTATCAATACGGCTTTAGATTAGGGGCTAATTGGAAGGGATTTGATTTTGACGCCTTCTTCCAAGGTGTAGGTAAACGCGATTTCTGGGCCTCCGGTCCAATCTTTATACCAGGTTACCGCACAGAGGCGTTTTACGGCCATCAAACAGACTATTGGACGCCTGAAAACACCGATGCTTTTTACCCACGCATTGTCAACACTCAACAAAGTAACAACGCTTTCAACTTTCGTACACAATCAAAATATTTATTGGATCTCTCTTACCTACGGATGAAGAATATAACCTTCGGATACACCCTCCCCACAAGCCTGGTTCAAAAAGCTAAATTGCAAAACGTGAGAGTGTACTTTAGCGGAGAAAACCTATTTGAGTTTGCTAACGTAGGTATGCCTATCGACCCGGAAGTTGATTACACGGACGAGCAGAGCGACCAAACATCCTTCGGCCGCGTATACCCTTATCGCAGGACGATCTCATTTGGTTTACAAGTTAGTTTATAATGAAAAGAAACATGAAAAAGCAATTATATCTCTTTCTATTTATCCTCGGCCTGGGAGCTTGTAAAAAGGACTTCTTAGAGAAGCTACCGCTGGATACACCTACAGATGAAACGTTTTGGACAAGCGAAAGTAATGTCCGATTGTATACCTGGGATTTTTATCCCCTCTACTTTAAAGGATATGCCAGTGGCTTTGATTTGAGCTGGGGCGGTTACTTTTCCGGCCAGTCTTTAAACGACGACTTTGCGCCGTCCAATCCCACTACCTTTACCACGGTGGTGCCCCCCAACGACGGAGGATGGGATTTTGAAAACGTAAGGAAAGCAAATCTCATGATAAACCGCGTCCAACAAGTGCCGATGGATGAGGAAGCGATCAACCATTGGACCGGCATTGGAAGGTTTTTCCGCGGACTCGAATATGCCAATTTAGTAAAGGCTTTCGGCGATGTACCCTGGTACGATGGACTTCTGGATGAAAATTCATCTGAACTCTACAAACCGCGGGATGCGCGTACGGTAGTAATGGATCATGTACTGGAAGACTTCAGATTTGCGGCCGAGCATGTTCGACTGGAAGACGCTAACACCGGCCAACAAGGATTGGTAGTCAATAAGGATGTCGTTCTTGCCTATATGTCACGCGTATTTCTATTTGAAGGAACCTTTTTAAAGTACCACAATATCGATCAGGCGAAAGCTACCGCCTACTTGGAAGCCGCTAAATGGGCCGCTAATGAGTTGATTTTAAGCGGTAGATATTCCGTTAATACGGATTATCGCGGACTGTTTAGCTCGGTTAGTTTAGCGGGAAACCCAGAGGTTATCCTATATCGGCAATATGACCGCGCGCAGATAACGCACAGCTTGATGAGCTATGTAAACAGAGAGGCTCAAACCGGCGTATCTAAAGATCTAATAGAAAGCTACCTGATGAATGACGGACTTCCTATCACCGAATCTCCGAATTATAGAGGCGACAAAACCATTCAAAATGTGATGGCCGACCGCGATCCGCGGATAAATGAAACCTTTGCGACTCAGATCCGACTAAATGGTGACCCCGCTTTACAATATGCAAATTACTCCACTTCCGGCTATGTGGTTCACAAATTTTTAAATGAATCGCTCAAGGATGCGAATGAAGGATTATCTAACTTAAATATTACCGATGCACCGGTAATCCGTTATGGAGAAGTCTTGATGAATTACGCAGAAGCCGCTGCAGAATTGGGCACCCTCACACAAGCCGATTTAGACCTCTCAATTAACGTTCTGCGGGATCGGCCGGGCGTTAATCTACCTCAGCTACAACTTGTAGGGAGTTCAGCCGCCGTAAACGGAAGAGTTTATGATGACCCCAAAAGAGACGCAGAAATTCCCGGGATCTTATGGGAAATTAGAAGGGAACGACGCGTCGAGTTGGCCTTAGAAGGCTTTAGGTTAAACGACTTAAAACGCTGGAAAAAACTGGAATACACCGATAACTTCAACCGGCCCGACATTAACAGAGGTGCTTGGATCCGTAGAGCGGACTACGCGAGTTTGTCGAATGTAATCATCGAAAATGAAGCTGAAGAAGGCTATATCGTACCTGCAGCCCGGCAGGCGTACCGCGCCTTTAATAACGACCGCGTTTATCTTGATCCTATTCCGCTGGATCAGATTAAACTCTATGCCGATCAAGGCTTCGAATTAAAACAAAACCCAGGTTGGTAGCTCGCGCTTTCTCTAATAAACCCATTTCGGTAAAACATAGAATATTCCTATCTTTTGCCGAAATGAGTTTCAATGAAGTACCCTTACTAGATATATAATATATGAAACGCTTAGAAGTTCTCTCTATTTTGATGTCCGTCCTGGCTTTTTTTCAGGTGTCTTGCTCGCAGGGCTCTTCAAGGAAGCAGAACACCGAACAAAAAGAAAATCCCAGCGCAATGGTGAATCAAATCCTAACCGGTGCGGATCAACTAGAAGCTTACCTCCCGCTGTTAAAAGGCAAGAAGGTCGGACTTATGGGTAACCAGACATCTGTCGTAGGCCCCGACAATAAACACTTAGTAGATGTGCTGTTAGCAAACGATATCGATCTCCAATTTGCCTTTGCACCTGAGCACGGCTTCCGAGGTAGTATCGAGCGGGGCGAAAAAGTGGCCAATGATGTAGACGAAAAAACAGGCCTACCCTTATACAGTCTTTATGGAAAGAATGAAAAAGCCGATTCCATTGTCAACACGGTCGACGTCATGCTGTTTGACTTACAGGACGTAGGCGCTCGCTTTTACACGTATATTACGTCTATGCACCGGGTTATGCAACTTTGTGCCAACCATGGAAAAAAAATAATCGTATTAGACCGTCCTAATCCAAATGGCGATCAAGTAGACGGGCCCGTCAGAAAAGACGATCAATTTAAATCTAACATCAGCTATCACAAAATCGCCATGATACACGGCCTGACAGTCGGCGAATTGGCCCACATGATAAATGGCGAGGAATGGCTAGATAAAGGCAAGAAGTGCGACCTTACCGTTATACCTGTAAAAAACTGGGATCACCAAACCGCCTATCAATTACCGATCGTCCCTTCCCCAAGCCTTCCAAATTACATTTCCGTCCGCCTCTACATGTCGCTTTGTCTCTTCGAAGCTACCGATGTCAGTGTAGGAAGGGGCACCGACTGGCCTTTTCAGGTATTGGGCTATCCGAATCCTTCTTTTGGAAAATTCTCCTTCACACCCGGCACAAAACCAGGAATGAGTGCCCATGTTGAACAACAAGGCAAAACTTGTTATGGGCTTGATCTACGTGATGAAGACCCCGAAAGCGCTACTTTTACGCTTAAATACTTGCTGGATTTCTATCAATTGTTCAAAAAAGCCGGTATAGCCGATAAGTTTTTCGCCCGTCCTGATTTCTTTAACAAACTGGCGGGCAACAACCAACTGATCGAGCAGATTAAAGCAGGCATGACTGAAGAGCAAATTAAAAACAGTTGGAAACCGGAGTTGGAAGCTTATAAAAAAATGAGAAAGAACTACCTCCTATACCCTGATTTTGAATAGTTTAATCAACATTAGCAATAAAAAACAGGCATAAACCTTGTTTGAGCCACATAAACTGATCATCATAGATGAAGAAACTAGTCGTCCTTTTTCTTATTCTTTTTCTTGGAAAAGCCAATGCACAGCGTTTCCAGTTTGCACACGTGACCGATACGCATGTGGGAAGCGAGACAGGCGCAGAAGACCTGCGAAGAACCGTGGCAGATATCAATAGAAACAAAGAGCTGAAGTTTGTAATCGTTTCGGGTGATATAACCGAATTCGGTGCAGACGATGAACTAAAGCTGGCCAAGCAAATACTCGACAGCCTGCAAATTCCATACTACGCTGTTCCCGGCAACCATGACGCAAACTGGTCGGAAAGTGGCGGAAATAGCTTCCGGCAGGTTTTTGGATCGGAAACCTTTTATTTCACCTACGGTGGTTATCGTTTTGCCGGCACCAATTCGGGCCCTAATATGCGCATGAGCCCCGGACAAATACCAAGGGAAAACTTGGTTTGGTTGGATTCAATCCTAAGGCTCGACGACAATCTACCGCTAATCTACGTTAACCATTATCCCCAAGATTCGTCGTTAAACAACTGGTATGAGGCAATTGACCGAATAAAAAAACACGACGTGCGACTTTTTCTTTGCGGACATGGTCACGTAAATAGGAGCTATGATTTCGAGGGCATTTCTGGCGTCATGGGACGATCAAACTTACGAGCCAAAAAAAATACCGGTGGTTATAATATCGTGCTGATTTCCCCGGATCAAGCGGTCTATCAGGAGAGAAATCCAGATAGCCTTACGCAATCGCCCTGGTTAACTATCGTCTTAAAAAATCACCACTTTGAAAATGAAAACAACGTGTATCCCAGGCCGTCCTATGCTGTAAACGAAAAATTTAAACAAGTTAGAAAGCGATGGAACTTCCAAGATCGGAGCGACATAGGCGCGGGCTTGGCTGTTGCTAAAAACAAGTTGGTAGCAGCGAATACTGCGGGCGAACTCTATGCGCTCGACATTGCAACCGGAAATAAAACTTGGTCTTATCAAACGCAAGGAAAAATCTATTCTACACCGGCCGTCTGGAAAAACACGGTGGTGGCGGCCTCTTCCGACAGCTATATCTATGGCATTGATCTGAAAGACGGCCATCAAAAATGGAAAATCAAAACTCACAAGGCTGTACTCGGATCGCCCGCCATACACAGAGGCGTCGCTTATATTGGCGGTTCAGACGGTATTTTTCGGGCTATTGACATCCATACCGGAAAAATCAAGTGGTCGTTCGGGGAATTGAAAGGCTATGTATCTACTAAACCGCTTATCTATAAAAATAAGGTCTATTTCGGCACTTGGGGAAATGAGTTCTATGCACTGGATGTCAATACAGGAAGAAAGGTTTGGCATTGGGCCAACGGAGCCTCCAATAGAATGTTTTCTCCAGCCGCCTGTTATCCAGTCGGTGCCAACAACCGCGTTTTTATTGTAGCTCCAGACCGTTATATGACTGCTTTGGATGCCGACAATGGAAAGGTGATCTGGCGAAAAAAAATGGATAACTATCGCGTTCGGGAAAGCATCGGGCTCTCGGCCGATCAATCGCTCGTATATGCCAAAACGATGGACGGACAGCTGATCGGCATCTCTACCGTGGCAGATGACATGGAGGTCATATGGAAATCGGCTCTTCAACTGCCTTATGAGCTAGCACCTACCGCCATCGTAGAGTCAAATAACCTCATCTTCGTAC
The DNA here is from genome assembly GCF_004368405.1 of Olivibacter sp. XZL3. Lineage (GTDB taxonomy): Bacteria > Bacteroidota > Bacteroidia > Sphingobacteriales > Sphingobacteriaceae > Olivibacter. Next base: position 29,095 of record NZ_SBJH01000008.1, on the reverse strand, counting down.
CAAGTAATTCCGGACTACTGTCGGCCATCGAACGGAGCAACGGACAGGTAGTCTGGCAATACAAAATATCCAACTGTTTAGTAAATCCAATCTTGCCGCTAGACAAAAAGAAATTGGCCGTTAGCACCATGGACGGTAAAATCGTTCAATTGAAATTTCGCAAATAATGAAACGTATTCTTTTTTACCTCGGCTTAAGCATATGCTGTGCGTGCGCGTCTAAGAAGATTCCACAAGGGCAAAACGCGGTGATTCGTATTAATCAGCTCGGTTATGATCCGGCGGGTATAAAGGTGGCGGTTTGGGGCGCGTTAAGTCCAAAAGAGATCAGCTCCTTTAGTCTCGTAGATGCCCGCAGCAACCGAAAAGTTTTTACCAAAGAAGCAGGACGGTCCTATGGCGCATACGGCCCTTTTCAGCAAAGTTATCGCTTAGACTTCACGGGCTTTATCGATACAGGCAGTTTTTACCTCGTAGCAGGCCATGCACAATCGCCCATATTTCGCATTGCGGAAGATGTGTACAAAGGAACTGCCGACTTTGTGCTTCGCTATATGCGCCAACAACGCAGTTTGTTCAACCCATTTTTGAACGACAGTTGCCATACACACGACGGTTTTACCTTATATGCGTCAAAAGCGGGTTTACCGGATAGCACCAAAATAAACGTGGGCGGAGGATGGCATGACGCTTCCGACTACCTGCAATACGCAACCACCTCGGCAAATGCAACCTATCACTTACTCGCGGCATATCGGGATTTCCCAAGCGTGTTTTGCGATCAGAAGCAAGCCAACGGGCTCGACGGTAGCAATGGCCTTCCCGATGTACTGGACGAAGCTAAGTGGGGCTTGGATTGGCTACTGAAGATGCACCCGGCACCAAACCTGATGTTCAACCAGATAGCTGACGACCGCGACCATGCCCGCATGCGCATGCCCGCCGAAGACGCTTTTTACGGAAGAGGCTATGAACGACCTGTATATTTTATTGATGGCCAAGTGCAGCAAAGAGGCAAATTGCTGAACAATACAACTGGTACTAGCTCAACCGCCGCTAAATTTAGCAGCGCCTTCAATCTGGCAAGTATAGTTTTCCCATCTATTGACAGCTCCTACATAGAGACCGTACGGGCTAAAGCGCAGAGCGCATACGATTTCGCTAAAATAAAACCGGGAGTTACGCAAACTGTTTCTGTGAAATCGCCATATATCTATGCCGAGGACAATTGGGTGGACGATATGGAGCTAGCCGCCGCAAGCAACTTTTTAGTATCAGGTGAATCAAGGTTTAAGGAAGAAGCACTGCGATATGCAAGGGAAGAGAAAATAACACCTTGGCTAGAAACCGATACCGCAGCCCACTATCAGTGGTACCCCTTCATCAATCTAGGTCATTTTGAACTCGCAAAGCAGTTAGACGGGCAACATCGACGTGAAATTATTTCTTATTACCGTGAGGGAATCGAAAAAGTATGGGCCAGGGCGAAGCAAAATGCCTTTTTTAGAGGGGTTCCGTTCATTTGGTGTAGCAATAACCTGACCGTCTCCTTTGCCATCCAATGCCTATGGTACCAGAAATTGACGGCTGATCGCTCTTATAAAGAACTGGAGCAGGCGAATGTCGACTGGCTTTTCGGCTGCAACCCCTGGGGAACGAGTATGGTATATGGCTTGCCAAGTAAAGGCGATACGCCGACTGACCCTCACTCTGCCTTTACGCACTTGAAAAACTTCCCTGTCGACGGGGCTTTGGTTGACGGCCCGGTTTACAGCAGCATTTTCAATAGTCTTATCGGTATTGAACTGGTAAACCCGGATGAATACACCGCCTTCCAATCCGATCTGGCTGTTTACCATGATGACTATGGAGATTACAGTACCAACGAGCCGACTATGGATGGAAGCGCATCACTGATTTATCTATTAGCAGCCAAAGAATCTGAACAAACAAGCACAACAAAGAAATAAGGGGAATGAACTACAATCATGGACGACAATTAATTAACTTTACAGCGAGAACAATTGATCAAGCTGATCAGACGAAGTCCGGAAAAGGAAAAATGATTGACAAGACAACATGTTAATAATAGATTACATAGTTTAATAAATTTTTACCAGACAAAGGATCCCGATTCAAAGATAACGACCCGTCGTTGAACAAAAGTATGCGTGTTTTTAAGCATTACACCATAAAAACGCACAAAAATGCATATCTTAGAAGGCTAATTTGACTGTATAGTTAATATAACAATGGAGAATACGACTGAAAAAGAATCTTACTACAATGACCTCGAAAAGATGTCGGTGAATGAATTGCTGACCAACATCAATAAAGAAGACCAAAGCGTACCGGAAGCAGTAAAAAAATCAATTCCGCAGATTGAAGCCTTGGTAAAAATCACAGTTGAAAAAATGGAAGAAGGCGGTCGCCTTTTCTACATTGGAGCCGGCACCAGTGGGCGCTTGGGCATATTAGATGCATCGGAATGCCCGCCTACCTTCGGGGTACCGTTTGATTGGATTGTAGGCTTAATCGCCGGAGGAGATACCGCCATTCGAAAAGCCGTAGAATTTGCTGAAGACGATAAACAGCAAGCTTGGAAAGATCTGAAGGAACATAGTATCAATAACAAAGACGTGGTGCTCGGCATTGCAGCTTCAGGTTCCACCCCATATGTAATCGGTGGCCTCAAAGCAGCGAACGAAGCGGGAATTGCCACCGGCTGCCTCGTTTGTAACGCGAATACGCCAATGGCAGAGATCGCTCAATATCCTATTGAGGTAATCACCGGCCCTGAGTTTGTCACCGGATCAACGCGCATGAAAGCCGGCACTGCCCAAAAATTGGTACTGAACATGTTAAGCACCTCCGTTATGGTCAAACTCGGCAGAGTTAAAGGGAACAAAATGGTGGATATGCAATTGACCAACACAAAACTATTTAACAGAGGGACCCGTATCATTATGGAAGAAACCGGTGTTAGTCAGGAAAAGGCGAATGAGTTACTTGAAAAATACGGCAGTGTCAGAAAGGCCATCGAATATATACAGCACGCCTAATTCCGCAATACGTCCTATTTAAATATTATATCATCGAATTGTAAATCGTCTCTCAAGTCATGTCACCCATCATTTTGCTTAGTTTTCTCTTGATTTATTTTGTGGTTTTGGTTTTAATAGCCTATTTGACCTCGCGTAAATCAGCAGATAACGCTACCTTTTTTATTGCAAATAAAAGCTCTAAATGGTATGTCGTAGCCTTTGGGATGATAGGCACTGCCTTATCCGGTGTCACCTTCATATCCGTTCCCGGGGCCGTTGGCAACGGTAGCTTCGGGTATTTTCAATTCGTACTGGGCAACGCGGTCGGATTCGTCATTATCGCTTTGGTGCTGCTACCGCTATATTATCGGATGCGCCTCGTATCCATCTATTCCTATCTGGAACATCGCCTGGGGTTTTACAGTTATAAAACAGGCGCAATGATTTTTTTGATTTCAAGAACCATCAGCTCCGCCTTTAGACTTTACTTGGTAGCCATTGTCTTACAACGGTTCATTTTTGATGCCTGGCATGTACCTTTTGCCCTCACCATCGTTATATGCCTAACGCTCATTTGGCTGTATACACATAAGGGCGGCTTGAAGACCATCATTATTACCGATTTGCTACAAACCTTTTTCCTCTTGCTTTCAGTCGTCCTATCTATTTACTTTATCGCGCAAAGTTTGGATCTTAACTTCTTTGAAACGATTGAAACGGTCAAAAACAGCAGCTATTCGAAGATGTTCTTTTGGGAGGATTTTATGGGCAGCAAAGCCAACTTTTGGAAGCAGTTTCTGGGAGGAATCTTCGTGACTATCGCTATGACGGGCTTAGACCAAGATTTGATGCAAAAGAACCTGAGCATGAAAACAATCGGCGAAGCACAGAAAAACATGCTCACCTTTACCAGTATTTTCATTTTCATCAATCTGTTCTTCCTCTCCGTCGGCGCCCTTTTGTATGTCTACGCGGCAAAAAACAACATCGATATTACGCAGCTGAGAACACCCGACCATCTATATCCCGAGATAGCACTCAATCACTTGGCTATCGTGCCAGGCATTATCTTTATGTTAGGCCTAACAGCCGCCACCTTTGCGACAACCGATTCGGCACTGACTGCGCTGACGACATCCTTTTGTGTTGACTTCTTAAACTTCAACAAAAAGGAAAATCCGAACGACAACAGGCTCGTCAAAACGAGAAACACGGTACACTTCGTATTCTCTTTTCTCATGCTCCTTGTTATTCTCGTCTTTCGACTCATCAATGATGATTCCGTCGTTATTGCCATTTTCGTGGCGGCCGGCTATACCTATGGGCCACTTTTAGGGCTTTTTGCGTTCGGCATGCTTTCGAAACGGTCTGTACAAGACAAACTGGTTCCTTATATCTGTCTGATATCCCCTGTACTCGCTTATTTTATTGATGCTTGGCTCAAAGCGTCCGTCGGTTATGTCGTAGGATTTGAACTAATTTTACTGAATGGATCCTTAACCGCACTCATGTTGTTGGTTTCCAGCAAGAAGGCTGTGATTTATAAGGTATAAGTTCTCGGTTGCCAGTTGCCAGACCTGTCTACGGCAGCTAAGTATCGGGATGCCCACTAGCTCATATAGCCTATAGCAGATGGCCCACACCTTAAAGCTCGCCATCTACAGCTTACACCTTCACATAGATCTTTTTACGATCCATCACATAACAAATAATCCAGAGTAACGACAGAAAACAGATGGCGTATATGAACGAGCCCACCTCCGGCGGGCCCGGAAATTTAGCGCAGATCGCTGAATAAAACCAGCCCAATGGTGAAGTATAGGACGGTTTCCCAGCTTCATCGAATCCATGTTCAATTCTGATAAGCGATAGCGTTTTGGGTATCAAGGCACTCATCACGAATATGAATAAGGGATTTTTACCAAAAACATCAAAGAACTTAGTGACACTATTCTTTACCCCTTTGACCTCTAAAAACCAAATCAGCACGCTGAGCGTGGTGATAGCCAATCCGCTGGTATAAAGAACAAAGGAACTCGTCCAGATCTTTTTATTGATAGGAAAAGCCAGTCCCCAGGTCAAACCTGCGAGCGTCAATATCGCCGCTACAACCATCAAGGCACTAATCGTTCTGTATACTGGACGTTGATCCTCCCCCGTCTCCCCTCCTTGCCGGATGTATTTTCCCACTAGAAAACCTACAACCACCTGTATAACGGCTGTAAAGGTACTAGCGAGGCCTTCGGGATCAAATGGCACGCCCTCGCCTTTGTACATGTGCGGTGTGTGCAATACCGCCATATCGACCTTCGTACCGAACCAACCTTGCAGACTATAGGGATCGTGACTACCGAAAATGACGCATGCGAGCCAATAAAGAACTAATACGGAAGCGCTTAAATAGATTATCGTCTTTGTCTTGAAAAAGTAAACTAAGATGGAAGCAAAAAGGTAACAGAGCGCAATTCGTTGCAAAACACCCAAGATTCGGATACCGCTGGCTGGATTCGTTGGGTTTACCCAATATTTAAGCGAAAGTGCTTCATTGCTCCACTGTACAAAAGGATACCAATTGAGCAAGAGGCCAATCAGAAAAATAAGGGCGGTTCGTTTCAACACTTTCTTCCAGAATAGATTTGGCCCCTGCACCTGCAACTTTGGCATCACGAAAGCCATTGCATTGCCTACGGCAAACAGAAAAAAAGGAAATACAAGGTCAGTCGGCGTGCAACCGTGCCACGGCGCATGCTTTAATGGGGAAAAGGCATAGCTCCAGCTGCCCGGATTGTTGACGAGAATCATAAGAGCAACAGTCGCTCCTCTGAAAACATCCAGCGAATAATAGCGTTGATTCATTATTGTAACGGTTCATTTTTTGTTAAACGTCTTCCAGAAAAGCGTTTCCTTATAAAACTACGGATTAATAATAAAATATGCAAACTGCAGTTTGTGGGCGGTAAGCCCTACGCTTTAGGCTCTTGAGGTGCCCTGAAATTTTTCTCCTGCTAGTACCTTTCGAGCGCGCAGGTGCCTTCTACACCTTGCTCACTTCGCTGCTCCCCGTGCTATAAATTATATTACCTTTATTTATCCATCTGACACTATAATTGTAACGACTTAGTTAATTGGGCTAGTTTTGTCACGACTACTTCATAATATATTCGCCATGGCGGCAGGCGAACTGACATAACCCATCGCTAACGGTATTTGGCTCGTTTTTTGCAGTAGAAATACTGCAAAAAAAACTGTGTAAAACCTTAAAAATCAGACAACTTTTTTGCTTTTCAAGCGTTAATAAGAAAAATAATTTTTGTACTTTTGCACACTTTATTAAAGAAAGGGGCATATAAATAATTAATGAGACAGCTCAAAATAACCCAGTCGATTACTAACCGTGAATCGCAATCGTTAGATAAATATTTGCATGAAATTGGTAAGGTTGACCTTATTACAGCAGAAGAAGAAGTAATACTTGCCCAGAAAATCAGGGAAGGCGATCAAGCTGCTTTGGAGCGTTTAACAAAAACCAATTTACGTTTCGTGGTTTCGGTAGCGAAGCAATACCAAAATCAGGGACTAACACTTGGAGATCTTATCAACGAAGGAAACTTAGGATTGATTAAAGCAGCGAAGCGCTTTGACGAAACCAAGGGTTTCAAATTTATTTCTTACGCTGTTTGGTGGATCCGTCAATCTATCTTGCAAGCAATCGCTGAACAATCACGTATTGTTCGCTTACCGTTAAATCAGGTAGGTTCACTAAGCAAAATCAGCAAGGCTTTTTCGCGCCTTGAACAAGAATACGAACGTGAGCCCTCTCCTGAAGAATTAGCTGATATTCTGGAAACTACGGTAGACAAGATCTCTGACACACTAAGTAATTCAGGACGCCATGTTTCTATGGATGCGCCTTTTGTTCAGGGAGAAGAAAACACATTGCTGGATGTATTGGAAAATCATGATCCGAATACCGATAGCAATTTGATTGACGAGTCACTCTCAGAAGAAATCAAACGTTCGCTGGCTACGCTTACTGAGCGTGAGCGCGAAATCATCGTGTTGTTCTTCGGTCTGGGATCTAACCACCCACTCTCCCTTGAAGAGATAGGAGAAACTTTTAATCTTACCAGGGAGCGCGTTAGACAAATCAAGGATAAAGCCTTGCAACGTTTACGCCACACTTCACGGAGTAAAATATTGAAATCCTATCTAGGATAGAAAATTTCAATTTTTCATAAACAAAAAAAGCAGTCTGTTTTTCAGACTGCTTTTTTTGTTCAACGCTCCCTCGCAATTAGTCGATTAAGCTCACACTCCGCTTTACGAAATTTGTCAGCTCGGGTCCGGTCAGCAAACCATTTGACAATAATGCCAAATCAAAAGCCTGCTTCGCCAAGTTCTCTTTCTCCTCTTCGTTGCCAGATGCTAAAATACGTTTGATTAAGGGGTGGTTACCGTTTACGGAAACCTTATAATTATCCGGCAGATTTCCGTAGAAGCCCATTCCACCACCGTTTTGCGCCATATCTTTCATCCTACGCATAAACTCGTCCATGGTGATAGTCACGGGCATTTCATCCGCGCCCAGCGCCGCAATCTCCACCTTCATATTATCCTTTTGGATCGCTTTTTCGAAAAGCCCTTTCACCGCGGTACTTTCATCCTCGGTTAAAGTCAATTCTACCGCTTCGTCCTTCTGAATCAATTTGTCCACCACATCGGAGTCAACCCGTTTTAACTGCGTTTTTTCAGCTTTCTGTTCCAGGTAACTTACAAAGTGCCCATCGATCGGAGAATCGAAGAGTAACACATCGTATCCCTTTGATTTCGCCCCCGCAATAAAGCTGTCTTGCTTGGACGCATCATTTGTATAAAGATAAATTACTTGATCGTTTTTATCTTTTTGAAGGTCTTTTACCTTTTCCGCATACTCTTTTAAGGTATAGAATTCCTTGTCAACATTTTGCACCAAGGCAAAGTCGTTCGCTTTCTCCGCAAATTTATCTTCGCTTACCATGCCGTACTTTACAAAAAGACCAATGTCTTTCCATTTCTCTTCAAAGCCTTTGCGATCGGTTTTAAACAGCTCGCTCAACTTATCGGCAACCTTTTTAGTGATGTAATTGCTTATACGTTTTACGTTGCTGTCTGCCTGCAAGAAGCTGCGTGATACGTTCAAAGGAATATCAGGCGAGTCGATAACACCGTGCAAAAGCATCAAGAATTCCGGAACAATATCTTTCACCTCATCGGTTATGAAGACTTGTCTCGAAAACAATTTGATTTTGTTACGTTGTAAGTCAAAATCGTTTTTGATCTTCGGAAAATATAAAACGCCGGTTAAATTAAAGGGATAATCTACATTGAGGTGAATCCAAAACAAGGGCTCGTCAGAAAAAGGGTACAACTCCCTATAAAAGTTCAGATAATCTTCATCTTTCAGTTCAGATGGAGATTTCGTCCAAGCCGGGTTGGTGTTATTGATGATATTATCAACTTCAACAGATTTATACTTAGGCTTACCTTCCTCGTCTTCACCATCCGGTTCAGAATTCGTTTTGGTACCAAATTTAATCGGTACCGGTAAGAACCTGCAATACTTGTTTAATATTTCCTCTAATTTCGCTTTGTTCAGAAATTCCTCAGACTCCTTATTAATATACAAGATTACGTCCGTGCCCCGACTTGGCTTTTCACCGTCGCTGATTTCGTAGGAGGTACTGCCGTCACATACCCATTTAGCAGCTTGTGCCCCGTCTTGGTACGATAAGGTCTGAATTTCAACTTTATCGGCTACCATAAACGCTGAGTAAAATCCTAATCCGAAACGACCAATAATTTCATTAGCGTCCTTCGCTTCTTTAAACTTCTCCATAAACTCGGTCGCACCCGAGAAAGCGATTTGATTGATATACTTCTTCACCTCCTCAGCCGTCATCCCGATCCCCTTGTCAGAGATCGTTATGGTTTTTGCCGTTTCATCGAACGATACTTCAATCGTCGTATCGCCTACTTCTCCCGCATATTGCCCTAGGGAAGCTAACCTTTTCAATTTCTGTGTGGCGTCAACTGCATTTGACACCAGCTCCCGTAAAAAAATTTCGTTATCGGAGTACAAAAACTTCTTAATTACCGGAAATATATTTTCGGTATGAATTGAGATGTTTCCTTTTTCTTGCATAATATAATGTTTTGTTAATAATTGCGCCTTAAAGCAATGCTCTCAACAAGCAATGTTCCAATTAATGTATACGGTCAGTATGACAGGTTTAAACTGACAAAAGAGCGAATTCCTCACCAATGCGGCGTAGCTTTTTTCTTCATGTCGGCGAAACGCAGTGAGCCACCTGGCTGGTATCCAGAGGTATCGGTGTATTCTAATACGAAAAAGACGATTTTCAGGCAGCATCATAAAAAACGGCCGAATTCACGCGAAACCATCCTTCTTTTCTCGGAAAAAATTCGATATTTGCCAACAGCCATAACAAAAAACAGTATTCAAAAGGGATTCTACGCAGAAAAAACCGGCAACATGTTTATTAATTCTTATAATTCGATCGTATAAATGCTGCATCTAGCCTACAAACCTTATTTTTTAAAAATGACCTATCCCTTTCGCATTGCAGACAATGTCCGAACGGGAACGCCTGTCATGTTAATAAAAATCTCATACAACGGCATGGACGGCTTTGGCGAGGCGTCTATGCCTCCACGGTACGGAGAGGATCTGGATACGGCAACGGCTTTTTTAAATCAGGTGGATTTGAGTCAGTTCGATTCACCCCTACCCATTGCACCGATATTATCGTATATCGACGGTGTCCAAACTGGCAATCCGGCGGTCAAGGCAGCGTTAGACATCGCACTGCATGACCTCTGGGGCAAAATCGCACAAAAGTCGGTCCACGAGCTTTATGCTTTGCCGGCTCATAACTTATACACGGCCAAAACGATTAGTATCGAACAGCCTGATATCATGGCAGCACGGGTTACCGAGGCGAAGGATTTTCATTATCTAAAAATTAAATTAGGAACCGACGATGACCGGACAATTATTCGATCGATCCGAAAAGTGACCGACAAACCCTTGTACATTGATGCCAATCAAGGATGGACAGATAGAGAAGAAGCCGCGAAATTAATCGATTGGCTCAGCACACAAGGTTGCGTTTTTGTAGAACAGCCGATGCCTAAGGGCGACTTCGAAGGAATGGTATGGCTCAAAAGTCGCAGTGCATTGCCTCTCATCGGCGATGAAGGCATACAGCGCTTAAAGGATATGGATACCGCCGGAAATTTTTATCATGGGGTGAACGTGAAGCTCATGAAATCAACCGGCATCCAAGAAGCTTATGCTATGTTAATGGCAGCCAAAAACCGCGGACTCCGCACCATGATAGGCTGTATGTCTGAAACCTCCTGTGCAACGGCGGCAGGCGCTCAATTAGGAAGTTTAGCTGAATTCATTGATCTCGACGGCAATCTGGGCGTCGTGAATGATCCCTACCACGCCTTCCCGTGCATCAATGGGGCTATTCATGTGGACGACAGCCCGGGTTTAGGACTAAAAAACCCGGCATGGGACCAAATAGAACCGCATATAGAAACGAACAATAAATAGCACTTTAACACTGAAATTATTTCATGGAAGCTACGCAATCCGCAAGTCCCTTCATTACAAACGATGCCGTTGTTTTTGGTTTATTAATGGCCGTATTGGCTTTAGTGTTCTACACATCTAGGCTGCAAACGCCATTTTGGAAACGCTTCTATGGGATTATACCCACTGTTCTTTTGTGCTATTTTATCCCTGCTCTGTTCAATACCTTTAATTTAATCTCCGGAGAAAGTTCAGCTTTATATGGTGTTGCGTCCCGCTACCTGTTGCCTGCCAGTTTGGTTTTGTTCACCATCGGCATAGACATCAAGGGCCTAAAACGCCTCGGCTCTAAAGCGGTGGTGATGTTTTTTGCCGGCACGTTGGGCGTGATGTTGGGCGGTCCGTTCGCCTTCGCCCTTGTCGGCTCGATTTTTCCTGACATCTTGCGGTTTGGCGATGAAGAAACCTGGCGGGGCTTGGCAACCATCGCCGGAAGCTGGATCGGAGGAGGAGCCAACCAAGCCGCTATGCTGGAAGTTTTCGGAGCCAGTAAAACATTGTTTGCGCAAATGATTGCTGTAGATGTGTTGGTTGCCAATATTTGGATGGGACTGTTGTTATACGGTGCACAGCATAGAGATAAAATTGACCGGTGGTTACGCGCCGACAACGCTGCCATTCGTGATTTGGAACAGAAAATGGAGCAAATACATACCGACCAAAAACGTAGCTCTACAGGGACATCCCAATGGATGATCGTATTGGGTGTCGCATTCGGTGCAACCGGCATTTCGCATTTACTGGCTGATGATATCGCCCCTTGGTTCGAAATACATTATCCACAGACCGCCCAGTACTCGCTCACCAGCGGTTTTTTTTGGCTCGTAATTATCGCTACCACCTTAGGGATGGCTTTATCTTTTACAAAAGCCCGCAAACTGGAATATAACGGTGCTTCCGATATGGCTTCTCTGTTTCTTTACATATTAGTGGCCACCATTGGGATGAGCATGGATTTAAAGGCACTCCTTGATAACCCAAAGTTCTTTTTGGTTGGCCTGATCTGGATACTCAGCCATATTAGCATTATGCTATTGGTTGCCAGACTGACGCGTGCGCCGTTCTTCTTTGTCGCAGTAGGCAGCCAGGCCAATATTGGCGGCGCTGCATCGGCTCCCATTGTGGCGGCCGCTTTTAGCCGTTACCTGACTCCCGTCGGGGTCTTGATGGCTGTTCTGGGTTATGCCGTAGGAACCTATGGCGCCTATATTTGCGGACTGATTATGCAAGTGATTTCAAATTGGCTGTCTTAATCTACTTCCAGATCTATGCTAATCAGGACTATTATCTGAATAATATCGTCCACGCCCCTCTTGGATAATGTTCTCCAATTCAGTCGAATTGATTGCCAATACTCCGTATTTATAAGCTTCCGTTGTGTCCTGATAAGGTTCGACCAACACGAAATCCTGTTGAAGTTTGTCACCTAACCCTATGTTATCAGAATTTGTAAGTTTTACATTTGAGTATCCTTTTTCCTTCCAGGATCTCCATGCTTCATGATCAAATACTTTAAGCTCCATGTTACAAAACCATTAATTTTTAGCGAGAAACATCTTTATTCTGTACCCGATTAACTGCGGGTAATAACTATCTGATTTACACAAAAATTTGTCCAAAAGCCACTAACTTATGTTAAGTTTTTAGGCCTTTCATCTTTTCTCACTTCATCGGCTTTTAAAATCAGAATGGGGATATTTGACTCATAGTGAAAAATCTCGTTCGTCACCCCGCCTATAAATAGGTTTGTGAGACTGGAGCTTCCCTTTACGCCCATAAGTACCATGTCTGCCTGCCGCATTTGAGCGTGAGCGAGAATAGCCGATGCAATATGTGCGCCGTCGGCTTGTATCACCTCAATATCACCCGCAATATCCTGCTGCTTTAACCATTTGGCTTTTCTTGTCTCCGTTTCCGCCCGAAGCAGCTTGTTAATTTCAAATTGGTTAAAACCGAGAAAAAAATGAACGGGCGCTTTTGCTACGTGAACACAATGCAGTTCGCCGCCGATGCTCTTTTCACTAAAAAACCTTCCGATGGCGTGGACCTTACTACTGTATTTCGAAAAATCAATAGCTGTCAAAAAGCGCGTTGGATGGGGCTGTGCCATTTCCGGAACTAAGAGGAAATCGCATGGCAGCAAACGAGCCAGCTTTTGTGGAAGTTCTCCACTTCCTTCCAATTGCTGCTTGTTGCCCAGCACGACCAGATCGACGCCTTCCCGTTTCGCCAAGCCCTGAAAAGCACTTTCGCTAAACTCCTCGGTGGTTACCCCTACTTCGTGAGGAACTAAAGCGAGCTGCCCCTGCTCTACTTGGCGTTTTATCCTGTCTTTCACTCGTGCTTGAATTTCCGATAAAGTAGACGGCTCTTTTAACTCGGTCGGCAATTCCCGAAGACGGATATTATGCAGGAAGGTTATTTTCTTTGCATTTAGTAGTTCGGTAATACTCGGCAGATACCTTATCAACACCTCATCCATCTCCGACATATCCATCGCTATCAATATATGGTTACCAGCTTCTGATATCATTACTATCTATTTTAAATTCGATTGATCGCTATCCAATAAACCCTGTACAATTTCTTTATAACTTTTTTCTTCACGCAACCGTTGCTTTTTCACTCGCTTCCTATGGGCCTCGTTCAGTCCGGTCATCAAACTGTAACACATCACCGAGATGACCAATGCGAAAGGTAACCCAGCGATTATAACAGCCGTCTGCAAGGCATTTAAGCCACCGCCCCATAAAAGCACGATCGCGATACCACCCTGCAAGAACGCCCAGAAGATCCGCTGCAATGCCGGCGTCTGTTCCGCCCCTCCGGATGTGATATTATCTACAACCAATGAGCCCGAATCGGAAGAGGTAATAAAGAAAAACGCTACCAGACAGATGGCGATAATCGACAAAACAGCTGTTAAGGGTATTTTCTGCAAAAACACGAACAGGGCTGTAGAGATGTCTTCCTTCACCGCACTGACCATTGACAAATCGCCATGCAATATCATATGAAGCGCAGTACCGCCGAAGACAGTCATCCACAACAGCGTCACTAGTGCCGGAATTAATAACACCCCCAGCACAAACTCCTTAATAGTACGCCCTCTTGATATACGTGCTATAAAACTGCCTACGAAAGGCGACCACGCAATCCACCATGCCCAGTAAAAGACAGTCCACTTATTCTGCCAACCACTTTCCTGATAGGCGTCGTTCCAGGTACCTATTTCCATCAGGTCTGCCAGGTAAGTTCCGGTATTCTGTACAAAGCTTTTTAGAATAGACAAACTCGGCCCCAGACAAAAAATAAGCACCATCAATAAAAAAGCTAAGATCATATTTCCATTACTCAGCAGCTTAACTCCCTTGTCTAAACCGGCAACAACCGACAGTGTAGCCACTGAAGTCACTACGAGAATGAGTATAGCTTGTGTGGATACAGAGATATCCCAATCAAATAAAAAATGTAACCCCGCATTCATTTGCTGAATACCAAGGCCCAAAGACGTAGAAAGACCGAAAAGCGTGGCAATGGCGGAAAAGATGTCGATTATATGTCCCCACCACCCATGAATTTTTTTACCAAGAAAAGGATAGAACAGCGACCGAAAGGTCAAAGGCAGCCCGTAATTAAAAGAGAAAAAGGCTAAAGCCAAGCCAACCACCGAATAAATCGCCCATGCATGTAGGCCCCAGTGTAAACTGGTAAACTCCATGGCTTGAACAGCCCGCCTGGCATTGCCGAATACTTCTCTGGGCGGATCTACAAAGTGAGAGACTGGCTCAGCAACACTAAAAAACATAATTCCGATGCCCATACCGGCGCTAAAGAGCATAGCAAACCACGAAACGGTGCTAAATTCAGTTTCTGCCTGATCTCCCCCCAACCTAATATTCCCGAATTTGCCAAAAGCTAAATATAGACAAAACGCTAGAATAGCATTGACCACAATAATGAAAAACCAACCTAGATTATCGGTGATCAGGTACTGCGTTCTGGTAAACCACTCATCCGCCGATTCCCTAAAAATCAAGCACAATAGGATGCTCAAGAAAACGAATCCAATCGTACAGTAAAAAACGGGCGGATTGATTTTGAAATTCAATGCTCTTCTTTTTATCATAATCTGCTCAAGGTAGTATTTAAATGACCAATGATGGCACAATTTTCAATCGGCTGATACATACTCATAATCATATATTTACGTTTATAACAAAAGCCTACCCCATCAGTTTATTCTTTTTTATAATAGGCAAGGTACCGGGCACTTAAAATTGAACAGAATGGCAACATCATCCGCCAATCCTATATCGGCTAAGTTCTCGCTATACCGGTACAAACCATCAGCATGGTTCGCATGTTGATCATTAAAACCTAAGATATGTATTACTTATTGTGAGTCATCCACGAGCGGATAGTTTCATTTATACACTTGCCAAGGCATTATGAAAATGGCGTAAAAACATCCGGTGTAAATCTGCTCATGCTTCATGTAGCGGCCATGGATTTCGATTTACATGTGCGAACAGGCCCCATGCACCTCCAATAGACCGAGCCAGATATTGCTTATGCCCGAGAGAGCAGTCGAAGAACGAAACCATAAATTTGAATGGGCGAGACTCCTAAGAGGAAAATCAGTACAGCCATGCACTTCCTCAGCCGAAATCGGGAGCTGTCCAAAGCCGACCTAGCAGCTTTAGACAGCTAAAGACTAATGTTGTTGATTCCGCTTCTCTTCATCGATTCTAAAAGAAACCTTACAAACTGCGCCGAAGGACGTAATCTGGTCGTCCTTTACATGTACCTTAAAGTCCTTTACATAAACTGAATCAACGTTTTTTATGGTCTGTGTGACCTCTTTTACCGCGTTCTTAATAGCGTCATCAAAGCTCACTTCTGATGAAGCGATCACTTCGATTACTTTTACTAAAGCCATAATATATTTATTTAGTTAAACATTCATTTATAATATTTTCCCGACCCTTCCTGAATAATCTTTTCTATCTCGGGCGATGTAATGGATACGACACTTCCATATTTCTTTGCTTTATCGTTATCTAAAAAGGGCTCCAGTAAGGTAAAAGGCTCCTCCGCCCCTTCAGTCAGCCCGATATTCTTGGAAGGCGTCAGGTTTACGTTATCATAACCCGTATCCTTCCATTCGTTTAAAGCATGTCTATCAAAAGTGTGCAGTTTCATAATTATTATATTTCATAAGTTACCGCCTGAAAAGCGAGTACTTTCCTTCATCAATTACTTGCTAACTCATGCAAATTCGTTTCCTAATACTGCCCTTCCGTCCTATCCCCCTTATATTCTCAGTTTACCGCTGATAAAGGGCTCTATTTTGTCGATGCGAAGCAAGGGCAAGGGACTGGCAAACTGTTGAACGTGTCCTAAAACAAACACCGAATGTTCAGTATTGTAAGCACTTTTGGAGATGAAAACGGAGGCGCTGCGCAACTCGCTTACTGACTATAGCTTTTTTAGGGGGTGAACGGTATAAGCGGACGAAATAAAACTATTGGCATAGCCTTTGTATATTACAGAATAGGTTTAGGTTGATTAAAAAAATGAAAAGTCCGGCATCCCCAAAAGCCGGACTTTTCTTCTTTAGCATGAAGGCCTTATTTCTTAAACAGGTCAATCGTATAGTCTAGCAGTTCGATGCCTCCCGACTTTCCATGACCGGGTATGACGACGTCTACATTTGGATATTTTTGTTTAACCTTCATAACGGTTTTGGACCACTCGTTGACGTTTGCGTCTTCCAAGTTCCCTTTGCTGGCGGCCACCTCTTTAATCAGACATCCGCCAAACATAACCTGCTGACTTGGAAAATAAGCAATGACATTGTCTCTCGTATGCCCTTCGCCATTAAACTCAACCACAACCTCTTTATTACCCACCTTTAGCTCAGTCTTATCATCAAACCCGCGTTGAGGGACTTCGAGATTTTTGGCCTTGGCCAATGTTATAGTGCGGTTAGCAGCATACGAAGGGATCTGACGCCTATGAAAGGCTTTCAATCCACCCAAGCAGTCGTCATGAAAATGCGTCGGGACGACCGCAATAACCTTACAGTTCAAGGTGTCGTTGATCCAATCGATCAGTACCGCAGCGGTTGAATCGTTATCTGGCGTATCAAAAACAATAGCCTCGTTGTTATCAAAAACAATCATACCATTACACGGTACTTTCCCGAAGTCCTGTGTTACCAAATAGCTGACATGCTCGTATACATTATCCTTTACCTTTTTGATGGTGAGGTCGTCTGAAGCATAACGTTTGTTGGAACTGCTTACCGATTGACAGCTAAAAAAAAGAAAAGCGAATCCGTAAAAAAAATATCTATTCATATTGGAAAGTCTTTTATCCGATAATCAGTACTGATGACCGGGCTATTAGCAAAGATAGTCTATTATCTCTTGTTTGCTATTCAAAGAGTACGCGCTAGCCTTTTTTGCCGTCATGGTATTTTATTTGTATCAACTCTCCTGATATTATGTACTTCTTTATGAAAAAATCCTTAACTTGTCTATCCTATTACTTTTTAATCATACTCGGATTGTATACTTGTTCAGACAACAATAATGACGTTAACTCACAACAGAACGCCCCCACTAGCTATTTGATCAATAGTGAAAAAATCGCTGAGGTAACAGCGGATGATATAAAGCAGCGATACCGGGTTGCATCGGCTATCGTCAGTACTGATGTGTCTGTTTATAAAATCACCTATAGAACGCAATTCCCTGAAAACAATACCATTCAAGCATCTGGCCTGCTGCTCATTCCGACCAATAAAAAGGAAAAGCTCACCTTGCTTAGCTTTCAACATAGTACCATTCTGAATCAGGACGAGGCGCCATCGGCATATAAGGCAGTGGGCAATATGGAGGCCTATGTAGGCGGTACAGTGAGCGCATCTTTAGCAAAGGGATATATTGTAGTGATGCCTGATTATGTCGGCTACGGGGCGAGCAGCAACATACGGCACCCTTATGAACACAAGTCGAGCCTAGCACAGGCTTGTCTGGATATGTTGAAAGCTGCTAAAGAATTTGCAGCCGGTAACGCGATCAAAACCAGGAAAGAAATTCGTTTATTAGGTTATTCGGAAGGGGCATACGCTACGATGGCCTTACACCAACGCATTGAAGAGCAGGCCAGCGATCAGTTCACGGTGGAAAGGAGTTATCCCGGCGCCGGCTCTTACGATATGGTTGGCACCGCACAATGGGTTGTAAGCCAAACGCGCGATTTACCACCGGGAGCTACCGCGTTTTATCTGTGGAGCCTTCTTACCTATAACGAACTTTACGGGATAAACATGCCATTAACGGCTATGTTGCAACCTGCCGCCGCCGCTGAAGTAAACAAAGCAATCGCCTCGGGAAATCTGATGGCGGCCCAAATAAGCAATAAACCGAGCGAGATCTTTAGTTCCAATTTCAGCGAAAGTATTAAGGACAGCACAAACGCTCCCTTTATGGACGCGCTTCGGCAAAACAACGTATACGATTGGAAACCCAATGCGCCCGTTACGCTGTTCCATGGTCAGATGGATGACATCGTTCCTGTATTAAATTCGCAAAAAGCACTGGCTACCATGCAGTCGTTGAATGCTCCAGTACGCTTCATTTCGCTCGGCGAAGTAAATCACGCCGGCGGGGCAAACAAATACATGGAAGCCATTATCCCCATGCTCTTGCAGTAAATAGACTATAGAGATAGTGAGTTAGGGAGTAGGTTAATAGCGAATAGTTAATAGGTTTTGTGCTGTACGCTATATGCAGTAAGCAGTAAGCGTTAGGCCAAGGGCTCCCTATGGTACAGCCGCTCCGAAGAACAAAAACGGCCTAGGCTTGCGGACGCAGCAATCGGCTGCCGGGCTGCTCCATCAGGTATCCTCCAGCGAAGCTTAGGAAAATCAGTTACAGAGAAACGAAGTGGAGGCCATGGCTCAGGGTAGATGCTTTGAGCTGTAGGCGTTAAGCAACATACATAAAGCATTGTGCTACACAAAGATGCACAGTTTTGCGCAAAAAAAACACAAAAAGTCCGAACCTATTAAGTGCACCATTGGAAAACCTTACCTTTGATCGGTACCAATAGATTTTATGTTATGACAAATTCAACATTAGGATCTGTTCCAATAAAAAACAGTATAAAACACAGCGCTTCTTTCATCAACGCCTTAATGGCAGTCGCCAGAGGAATGAAGAAAGACGGTTTTTCAGATGTCGAAATTGCAAAAGAGACAAACCTCTCTCTTTCCTTGATTATGAACCTGAAAATTAAGCGTCAAAGTGCGTGACGATAGCTTTAAGCGCTAGCTGCAAGCAATACGTCAACGCTATAAACCAGTTTAATTAACGTCAAATCGTCACAAGTACATCAATCAAAGTCATAAAAACTGCCAAATTGTCTCTTAATTCCGTTTAAAACAGCTTGGTATAGCACTTGCTATAGAAGCTATCGAAAGCTTTTCATATTCTTGATGATAAATAATTAAATTTTTAGAAAAGGAGGTTATTTATGTCACTAATTAAAAGAAACGGAAGTAATTTCCCCACAGTTCCAACTTTTCTTGATGATCTTTTTGCCAGCAATCTCTTTGATTGGGGTACCAGCGACTTTTCGTCTACACAAACCACCATTCCTTCGGTAAACATTCGGGAAACGCACGATAACTTCGAAGTTGAAATGGCCGCTCCCGGCATGGACAAGTCCGACTTTAAGGTAGAGCTTGACGGAAACACGCTAACCATTTCTTCCACCAAGCAACATGAGCATGAAGACAAACATGAAGGTTATAGCCGGAAGGAATTCAGTTATCAGTCTTTCCAACGCAGCTTTACCTTACCAAAAGATGTGGTGGACGAAGACAAGATCGGCGCTCAGTATGAGAACGGTTTATTGCGTCTAACGATTCCGAAAAAAGAAGAAGCGAAGAAAAAAGCGCCGCGCCTTATTGAAATATCTTAAGCATACAAAGGCTGTCTAAGGTCAATCGACCAGACAGCCTTTTTTATGTATTCTACGCTGCAGACAAAACCAAATAAATATTTATCGACGTTTAACAGTTATGAAGATTGCACAAGTATCTCCATTATTCGAGTCTGTGCCTCCCAAACTGTACGGAGGTACCGAACGCGTTGTATCTTATCTTACCGAGGCTCTGGTGAACCAAGGCCATGATGTCACTTTATTTGCATCGGGAGATTCCATTACCCGGGCGAAGCTTATCAGTCACACATCAGAAGCGCTACGCTTAAATCCGCAGGTAATAGATCCCTTAGCTTTTCATACCTTACAACTACAGGAGGTAATAGAACGCGCGCATGAGTTTGATATCATACACTTCCATACGGATTACTTTCATTTTCCTGCATCGCAGTTACTACAAAAGCCATGTGTAACCACCTTGCATGGTCGGTTGGACATTCCGGAGCTTAAACCCTTATATCAAAAATTCAATACGCAGCCTGTCATATCTATTTCAAACAGCCAACGCAGCCCCCTACCGCATGCGGCATGGCTGGACACTGTCTATCATGGTTTGCCGAAAAATCTATACAAGGTAACAGCGCAGAAAGAGGATTACGTAGCCTTTATAGGAAGAATCTCACCGGAAAAAAGGCCCGACAGAGCTATTGAAATAGCCGAAAAAGCCGGATGCAAAATCAAAATAGCGGCCAAGATTGACAAAGCAGACGCACAATATTTTAACAAGCATATTAAACATTTATTCCAAAAGCCGCATGTTGAATACATAGGAGAAATCGGCGAACAGGAAAAAAATGAGTTTCTTGGAAAAGCTAGGGCACTCCTATTCCCTATCGACTGGCCTGAGCCCTTCGGCATGGTAATGATCGAAGCAATGGCCTGTGGTACCCCGGTGATCGCTTACGCACACGGATCGGTTTCTGAAATTATCCAACATGGGAAAAATGGATTCATCGTCTCTTCAACAGCGGCGGCCTCCAAGGCGATCGAAGATGCTGCAGCTTTAGATCCCCAAGCAATAAGACGCTTGTTCGAGGAGCGCTTCAGCGCCGATACGATGGCTCAAAACTATATAAAGAACTACGAATTGTTAAAAAACAGAAATCGGATACCTAGTGGCGAACAGCCAAGCGAATTTTTATCCTTAAACAATAAATTAACAGCTTAATGCAATAGTCATGGAAAGTTACGAAGAGAAGTTTAGGGTATTGAATCACTGCGACACTTTTGCCATCCTGAACCGTTGGGGTAACATCGACCCCAACGGCAATCAGGTACAAGGAATATATAATCGCGATACACGCTTTATAAATAACTTAGCCTTACGCTTAAACGGTATACCGCTAGATCTGCTGAGTTCGAGCGTAACAGAAGAAAACGAAGCCCTTTCTACGGACCTTAGCAATCCGGTGCTTAAATCGTCCAATGGCACTGAAATTCCTGCGGCGTCGTTGCACATCCACCGCAGTCAGTTTTTAAAGGATGAGGTTTTCCACGAAAAATTGGATCTGCGCAGTTATTTAAATTTTTCTTGTGCGGTGAACCTGTCGCTGCTTATCCAAGGCGATTTTGCAGACATATTTGAAGTTCGTGGGGCAAAACGCAAACAAAGAGGAA
Source organism: Olivibacter sp. XZL3 (assembly GCF_004368405.1). GTDB lineage: Bacteria > Bacteroidota > Bacteroidia > Sphingobacteriales > Sphingobacteriaceae > Olivibacter. The sequence continues at coordinate 7,757 of NZ_SBJH01000008.1, read as the reverse complement.
AATTATTGCCTTTAACAAAAGGAGAAGACGGGCAGCTCGTAATCTGCTACGAAGGTTTAGACCTTATCACACGGAAAGCAATCATCTATTTTTCGCAGCCCTTTGAGGTAGACTTAAAAAATTACGAGGTTCGCTTCCCGCTCGAACTGACAGCGAAGGGTGCGTATCAACTTGAATATGCCATTCATTTTGAACAGACCGGTCGGGCTACGCAGCCCAAAACAGCTTTTATAGCAGCAAAAGACGAGCTGGCGCCGCAATTGCAAAATAGGAATGCCTATTTTCCGGTCGTAGAAACCAGCAACGAACAATTTACCCATTGGTTAAACCGTTCGCAGGCCGATTTAGTATCTTTAATGGCCGAAACACCTTATGGCAAATACCCCTATGCCGGCGTTCCTTGGTATAACACCGCCTTTGGGCGGGACGGCATTATAACCGCATGGCAAACCTTGTGGCTTGCACCGCAGCTGGCTAAAGACGTTTTATTATTCCTGGCGGCCCACCAGGCGACACAAGAAGATCATGCGTCTGACGCCGAACCTGGCAAAATTTTGCATGAAATCAGAAACGGCGAAATGGTAGCATTAAACGAGCTACCTTTTAAACACTACTACGGCACCATCGACGCTACTCCACTCTTCATTATGCTGGCAGGAGCCTATTTTCAGCGTACGAACGATCGCGAGACCATCAAAGACCTTTGGCCGCATATCAATGCGGCCATAGAGTGGATGGACAGATATGGAGACCTTGACGGCGACGGTTTCGTAGAATACGAACATAAGGCAGAAAAAGGGCTAACGAACCAAGGTTGGAAAGATAGTTTCGACGCCGTTTCGCATGTGGACGGAACCTTGGCGAAGTGGCCGATTGCGCTTTGCGAAGTCCAAGGCTACGTATACGCAGCCAAGCTGTCGGCCTCAAACATTGCCCGGGAGCTGGGCTATATGGAGCTGTCCAAAAAACTACAAGCTAGCGCAAGCAGTCTGCGGACAAATTTCAATGAGCGTTTCTGGATCGAAGAAAAACAGTGTTTTGCCCTGGCTTTAGACGGCGACAAAAAACCTTGCGCAGTCAAAAGCTCCAACGCCGGACATGTACTGTTCACTGGAATCGCCTATGAACACTTGGTTCCAAAGCTCATTAAAACCTTACTACATCCCAATCTGTTCGCCGGATGGGGTATCCGCACATTGGCCGCCGATGAAGTACAATATAATCCGATGTCGTATCACAACGGATCGATCTGGCCTCACGACGTTGCCCTCATTGCCGCCGGATTTGCGCAATACGGCTTTGTCCGTGAAGCCGCTCAGCTGGCAACGGCTTTGTTTGACGCCTCTCTTTTTATCCCGCTGCAAAGGCTCCCTGAGCTTTTCTGCGGTTTTGACAGGCGCCAAGGTGAAGGGCCAACGGCTTACCCGGTAGCCTGCTCCCCACAAGCCTGGTCTGTTTCGTCGGTATTCTTGCTGTTACAGTCGTTGCTGGGTATCGAGATTCTTCCTGAACAGAAGACGATCTACTTCCGCAACTCTTATCTCCCAAGTTACCTCGACTGGGTAAAAATAAAAGGACTGCAGGCGCAGGACCTGCGTATCGATTTAGAAATCCTTAGACATAAAGACAGCGAACATATCAGCGTCAATTGGCGGAATCAACCGAAAGACTGGAAAATGGTCATCGCCACATTTTAATGAACAGAAAAAAGTTCATAAATTGCTTGGCATAATCGGGTATTTATGATTACAAAGGAAGATATTTTATTTCTTCAACAAGCATTGGCACTCGCGTCCGAAGGCGTTGCCCAAGATAAAGGCGGTCCTTTCGGATGCGTCATAGTAAAAAGCGGCGAGATTATTGGCCGTGGCTCCAATGCCGTCACATCTGCCAATGACCCTACAGCGCACGCGGAAATCGTTGCCATTAGGGATGCGTGCAAGCGATTAGGCCACTATCAATTAAACGACTGTACCTTATATTCTTCCTGCGAGCCCTGCCCAATGTGTTTGGGCGCCATCTATTGGGCCCGCCCCAAACGGGTGGTCTATGCTGCTAGCCGCTTCGCAGCAGCGGATGCCGGTTTTGACGATGCCTTTATTTATGAGGAAATAAATCTAGCGGGCAGTCAAAGGAAAATCCCGTTCGAATTTCACTCGCTTGAAGAAGCGCTCGCACCCTTTCATGCCTGGAATCAAAGGGAAAAGAAAGACCTGTACTAAACACCTCCCTAACCGTTACCTCTTATCGGTACAACACTTCCGTACAAAATCGGCAATATCGCCACGAAATTAAAAACGCCTACAACATTACTACCGATCGTTTGTTCATTAAACAATCATCTCGCCTTTGCAACAAAGGAGAATAAAAAGTCGGTAGTACCATCGGCAACTTAACAGAGTCGGTAAAAAAAGAAGACCATGAAATTAGCAATCAACATCTTAGGAGGCCTAGCGGGCGCGCTCGTTCTAAACGCGATCCACGAAGGTGCCAAAAGAGCCATTCCAAGCGCTCCGGAAATCAACAAGGTCGGAGAAGAAGCCATCACAAAAGTCAGCAAAGCGGCGGGCATGCCCCCTCCTGCCGGAAAAAAGCTATATACCGCCACCTTGGCCGGCGATCTTGTAAGTAACGCTATCTATTATAGCGCAATCGGAAAAGGCGACAAACAGACGCTGCTGCTACGAGGTGCCGGCTATGGCTTAATCGCCGGGCTTGGCGTAATCGGACTCACGAAACCATTAGGGCTGGATGACGAACCCATTAATAAAAGCATGAGCACCAAATTCCTCACGGTACTTTGGTACACCTTAGGCGGTATAGTCGCCGCATCAGCCATTAAATTGTTAGACAATACGGCCGATTAATAAACGCGTCCAGTGAAATCATCTTTTTTGAAGTAGCCTTACAGAACATGAAAGTTAGTCTTATAGCAACCCTTTTTCTTCTTACCATCAGTATTCCCGGTTTTGGACAGATTACCTTGAATGATACCGCTCGATCAGAGGTTGTCCCGCCCAAGTGGGCGGACGATTCTTTGGGTCGCCGCTCTCCTCGGGGAACTGTGCAAGGTTTTATACGGGCAGTTGCTGATGAAAATTACCAACGAGCCGCGCTGTATCTGCATATGGACCGAAGTTTAAGAAGAAAAAGAAACGGCGAAAAACTGGCACAGGCACTTCAACAGCTATTGGACAAATATAGTAGCGTAAGCCCCAGTGCCTTGATCAGTAATCAGCCTGACGGACAACAAGACGATAAGCTTGGACCAAATATCGACCGGATCGGATCGGTTACGTTCAACAACGAGTCTTTTGACATCATGCTGGAGAGCATCCAAGATAAAGAGGGCGGACCCATATGGCTTTTCTCCACCCAAACCTTGGAGCGCATTCCCGATGAGTTGGAAGAAGCGCCCGTTGCACCTCTGATAAGTAAAATTATCCCACAGGTGCTGCTTGAAAAGAAATGGGGCGGGGTGCCCATTGGCCATTGGCTGATAAGCGTGATTTTGGTAGTAGCTGCTTACTTTTTAGCTTGGTGCATAACCAAATTTATGCTCTTTTTAATACCTAAAGTATGGGCTAAAGCAAGAATAGAACCCACCTCTGGTGTTATTAAAGCTTTTTCAGTTCCCGTACAAATCTATCTCTCTGTTTGGTACTTCGTTTATGCTACCGAGCAAGCAGACATTTCCATTATAGTTCGGCAACGCCTAAGTGGCATAAGCGTTGTATTCTACCTCATTGCCTTAATGCTGCTCTTATGGCAGTTACTCGATACGCTGACTGGCTTTACTCAGCGACGCTTTTCCCTTCGCGGAAATCAGGCGGGTGTATCGGCCGTGCTTTTCCTTCGCCGTGCCTTAAAAATCACACTGGTTGTTATTGCGGTTATCGCGGCACTCGATACATTTGGCTTCAATGTTACCACAGGTTTAGCCGCTCTGGGTATAGGCGGTATCGCCCTGGCCTTGGGTGCGCAGAAGACCGTCGAAAATTTTGTCGGTAGTGTTACCTTAATTGCAGACCAGCCGGTGCGTATTGGCGATTTTTGTAAGGTCGGCGATATCGTAGGCACCGTGGAGCAAATCGGCATGCGCTCTACGCAAATCCGCACAAACGATCGTACCGTTGTCACGATTCCAAATGGCGAATTCGCGGCCCTAAAAATCGAGAACTTCGCGCACCGCGACCGGTTTTTCTTTCATCCTGTTTTTCGGATCAGATTGGATGCCACGCCCGATCAGATTCGGTATCTGCTGGTTGAGTTACGCGCTATTCTCTATGCACACCCAAAGGTGAGTCCACAACCCGCACGTATTCGGTTCATTGAAATAGGCACAGACGCTCTGAAGTTAGAAGTGTTTTCCTATATAATTGCTGTTGATTTCGACCGCTTTCTCGAAATCCAGGAAGACATTTATCTAAGAATGCTCGATGTGATAAAAGCAAGCGGTACCGCCTTGGCTCTCCCTTCGCAAACCCTTTATTTGGGCAAAGACCAAGCGCCATCGCCGGAAACGGCCGACGCCATAAAAGCCACGGTAGACGCTTGGCGCGAAACTAACGATATGCAAATACCCAATTTCGATCCGGCTTATCTCAAAAAGATAAAACACACAATTCAGTATCCACCGGAGGGCTCAAGCAGCCATAAGAAAGGATAGCTTAGGGCTTACAGCTTAAAACGTGGCACTTAACCTATGGCTTGAAGCCTATAGCGTAGCGCTTATAACATATTTATCGAACCAAGCGAGGGCAAGCTTGGCAACTTCTTCCAGTTTTCCAGGTTCTTCAAACAGATGATCGGCCCCCTCCACTATCCGAATTTCTCTTTCTGCTCTTAACGTTGCAAAAGCTTGTTCGTTCAGCTCGAGAACCTCAGCATCGAGACTTCCCACAATTAACATCGTCGGACTAACAACGGAAGATAACATCGGAGCCGCTAAATCCGGTCTGCCGCCCCTGGAAACCACCGCACGGACGATATCGCCCAACTCTGCCGCTGCCCGCAAGGCCGCAGCGGCGCCTGTGCTGGCGCCAAAATATCCGATCGCTAAATCGCCCGTCTGTTCTTCCGTTTTCAGCCAATCGGTAACTCCTATTAGCCTCTCCGCTAACAAATCAATATCAAAACGATTATCGAAATCTTGATCTTCCCCTTCTGTGAGCAGATCAAAAAGCAGGGTGGCAAAGCCAGCCTCTTGCAGGGCGGAGGCCACCTTTTTATTTCGGGTACTATGCCTGCTGCTACCGCTACCATGGGCAAATACAATGATGCCTTTTGCCGTCTCGGGTATCACCAAGCTTCCGGAGAGCAAGGTGTCTCCAACCAGAATTTGGGTCTCTTCTTTCATATTAACCATCTTCGATCCTTCATTAAAATAAACTCGATTTCTATTTCTCTTTTCAATGTGCGCTTCGGCCGTTCGCGCGGTCTAATAGCTTAAGCAGCTGGTCGTCCGGAAAATCGCCGAACCGCTCGTATACCTGTCCAACAGCAAAAAAAGGCTCCGGCTTAACGACAACCTCAATAGCATCCGCTTCTTCCAGTCGCGCGTCAAAAGAACGCCCTGCGACCGGTACAGCTATCACGACCTTTGTTGCCTTCTTTTTTTTGCACAATTGTATCAAAGGTACCAGCGTTACACCGGTAGCGATCCCATCATCCACCAAAATAACCGTTCGGCCCTCCATCGCAGGAACTGGCCTGCCTTGACGGTATTTTTCTACACGGAGTTGAATTTCCTGCAGCTGCTTGTCAATGATCGTCCGGACGGTTTCAGAAGAAAGGCCTTCACTGCGTTCTTCTGCTATATAAACCGAACCATCTTCCGCTACTGCGCCAAAGCCATACTCCTTATTGCCCGGGTACGGAAGCTTTTTAGACACCAGCACGTCCAAGTCCGTCTGCAATGATTCCGCTACATAGTAAGCAACTTCGACTCCTCCCCTAGGGATGCCGATTATTAAGGGATTCAGTTTTTTATAGTTTGAATCAAGGAGCTTGGCCAGTTCCTTGCCGGCGTCTATACGATCTTTAAAGACAAAGGCCTCATTCTTAAACTTCATCGTTTTATACCTTAATCAATCTTCAGGAGCATGTCTCCATTTCACAGATTTACCCGGTTTTAACCGATCCTCAACATAACAAATGCAAATACAAATCCTTTTTTTTCGGATAAGACTTTTTTTATTTATTTAAAACATTTTTACAGCATTCATTTGTCTGCCATAAGGCGGGGCCGCCGAAAAGATTCTTGGCAGGATTTTGCGGCTGTCCTAAAAAACTGTCGTGTTTGTTTATTTCTATTGTCATTTGCTATAGCCGTCTCGACTTAGCCTACCCGCGCACCTTACCAAGATCTGGGTTGTCTTATTCTGGTATTCCGCTTGCGCTTTACAAATCGTTTTATCAGCAGCAATCCAAAAATAAAACCGCCTATATGCGCCGCATAGGCAACCCCACCGGCCTGTTGCCCTCCTAAGGCACCGAGTCCGTTGGATACTTGGAATAAAAACCAAAGCCCCAACACTAAAAAGGCAGGTACTGAAATTACGACGAACAGTATCCAAATGTAAACGCTCCTTCGCGGAAACAAGACCATATAGCCAGCCAATACCGCAGAAATAGCACCGGATGCACCCAGACTGGGAATCAAAAGATCTTGTCCGAGAACAAAAGTGCTTAACACATGGCTTAAACCGGCCAATGTTCCCGTGAGCAAATAAAAAAACAGGTATTTGAGGTGCCCCATCCTGTCTTCCAGGTTGTCGCCGAATATACCGAGATATAGCATATTTCCGCCAAGATGGGCCAAACCACCATGCATGAACATAGACGTTATCAGCGTCAAGAAAACCGGTATGGGGGTACGTTGCAAGCCGGGCAATTCAAACACATCCCCGGTATAGGGATCGGTAATCAACTGACTTTCAGTAATTATGTCGCTACCGGTCAATATCTCGCCCGGAATTGTTGCATAAGCAAAAGTAAAGTAAATGTTGTTTCCTAAATGCTGCCAAAAGACAAATACAAATATATTGATAGCAATGAGCAAGTAGTTCACAAAAGGAATCGTCTTCCGATCCCGATTATCATCCCCAATTGGAAGAAGCATTTTCTCGATTCTTTAAAATAAGTAGCCCGTAAATAAGTTTTAAAGCATGCCCACAAATTAAAGAAAGAACCCGCTTTTTTTATAATTGTTTGCCTTTTCCGCTTATACCTCATTCCCAATTGCCGTATCCATTGACCTTTCATTACTCAAAAAGATCATCTTTACTTAGATTTTTGATCGTGTCTTTTCGGGTGCGGAGATAAAAGATGAAATGAATGGCCAGAAAGAAGCCCCATAATAATAAGGATCTATAAAGGGAATCGATAGTCTCCTGCTTTGCGTTTAGAGCGAGTGCAAACCATAACAAGGAAATCCCATGGTATATGACATAAGTCGCTAAATGGAATCTGAAGCCGATATCGTACAATGGAAGGAAATTGGCATCTTTTCTCCCAAAAAACCAACCCGAAGCAAACTGGCTAGGCCATAGCTCATGGCAACGACCCATACAAGGGTAAAAAGTTCGGCTGCTAGCGTATAGCTTAGGAAAAACCTGAATACGAGGGTCAAAATAAGTGCGACTGTCGCAAATTTCAACAAATAAGGAGTGATACTTTTCATATACTCTAATAAATTACAAGTTTCTAGGCCACTATTTTTTCGGAGCCGTTTACATTTTTGTTAATTTCTCTTG
>NZ_SBJH01000064.1 GCF_004368405.1 Olivibacter sp. XZL3 | reverse complement strand
GGTATGGTGAATGAGCTATTGAAATGGATGTAAAGGAGCATTTCATTGCAGTTCATGAGCTAATGCGTATTCTGGGTTAAAAAAGGGAATGCAACGAAAGGTGAATACCATATGAAAACAAAACGAGTATAAGAGTGCGTCGTTTACGCCATTGAAAACATACTCATAAATAATTATATGCGGATGAAAAAAATATTGGCCCATTTGTTCGAAAGCAAAACTTTTACGAAGGAGGAAGCTTATGAAATATTAACTAACATAACTTCTGGAAAATACAATTCTTCTCAAATGGCGGCGTTTATGACAGCTTATTGTATGCGGAACATTACCGTGGAAGAACTTGCCGGTTTCCGGGACGCTATGTTGGATTTGTGCTTGAAAATAGATTTTAAAGATTATAAGCTGATTGACCTCTGTGGAACTGGAGGTGACGGAAAAAACACCTTCAATATATCTACACTTGCTTCTTTCGTGGTCGCAGGAGCCGGCTATCATGTCGCAAAACATGGAAACTACGGTGTGTCTTCAGGCTGCGGTTCTTCCAATGTAATGGAGTTCTTAGGATATCGTTTTACCAATGAACCGGGAGAAATCTATCGAAGTCTGGATGAGAGCGGTATTTGCTTTTTGCATGCCCCTATGTTTCATCCAGCCATGAAAACCGTGGCGCCTATACGCAGGGAGCTAGGCGTAAAGACATTTTTTAATATGTTGGGTCCGTTAGTTAATCCCGCCGAACCGATTTATCAATCGGTGGGTGTCTTTAGCCTAGAGTTGGCGAGGCTCTATGGATACCTATACCAAAAAACAGGTAAGCAATATTCCATACTACACGCTTTTGACGGTTACGATGAGATCTCTTTAACGGGCAATTTCAAGGTAATTAGCAACCAGGGCGAGCGGTACGTGTCGTTGGCTACCATCGGGTTTGAAAAGGTGCAAGCCAATGAGATAAACGGTGGAGAAACGATCGAAGAAGCTGCGCGTATTTTTACCTCGGTGTTAAATGGAGCGGGCACTGCCACGCAGAATAACGTTGTCCTGTGCAACGCAGCTATAGCGATTCAGACGATCTGTCCACATAAATCATTTGCCGATTGCTATTATGAAGCCGAAGCGTCTCTATTGTCGAAAAAAGCGTTGCATAGTTTTAACCGATTAGTGAAAAAGGAAAAAGCATTTTATTAATATGCGGCCGAAACTGAAAATATGCGGGATGCGGTTTCCTGCTAATATCGAAGAAGTCGTTCTGCTAAAACCGGATTATCTTGGATTCATATTCTATGAACAGTCAAAACGATATATAGCGGATCTGTCGCCACAGTTCTTAACATCATTACAAGGGGTTAACAAAGTCGGGGTTTTTGTTAACGATTCGATCGACCGCATAAAATCGGCGGTAGATAGCTATGGTTTGCAAGCGATACAGTTGCATGGTGACGAAAGTCCGGCCTTCATAGAGTCCTTAAAGGAATTAGAGGTTTCTTTGATTAAAGCTTTCGGAGTTTCAAAATGCTTTGACTGGAGTCGGCTGGACGCCTACGATGCCTTGGTTGATTATTTCCTTTTCGATACAAAAAGTGAGAATTATGGAGGCACAGGCAAAGGTTTTGATTGGTCGCTACTCGAAAATTATACATTAGATAAACCCTTTTTTTTAAGTGGTGGCCTAAGCCCAGACAATGTAGAAGAGGCCTTATCTCTGGCCGATCACCGCTTGTATGCAATTGACGTGAATTCAAGATTTGAAAAAAGTCCCGGACTTAAAGATCTTTCGTTATTGCAGTCGGTTTTTTGTCGATAGCCATCACGGAGCAAGCCTAATAAACATTATAAAAGTGATATAAATTGGAGATACAATGAGTAATTATCAGGTTAATGAGAAAGGATATTATGGGGATTTCGGAGGCGCCTATATTCCGGAGATGATGTTCCCGAATATAGAGGAGCTAAGGCTGCGTTATATGGAAATCATCAATGAAGATAGCTTTAAGAAGGAATTCGAACAGCTATTGAGAGATTATGTCGGCAGACCATCGCCGCTCTATTTGGCCAAACGCTTTTCCGAGAAATACGGAGCTAACATCTTTTTAAAGCGGGAAGACTTGAACCATACAGGTGCCCATAAAGTAAATAATACCATTGGTCAGATTTTGTTGGCTAAACGCCTGGGAAAGAAACGCATCATAGCGGAAACCGGCGCCGGCCAACATGGAGTCGCAACCGCCACTGTGTGCGCTTTAATGGGAATAAAATGTGTGGTTTATATGGGTGAAATCGATATACAAAGACAGGCGCCAAACGTTGCCCGAATGAAAATGATGGGTGCTGAAGTGCGCCCCGCTAGCTCTGGAAGTAAAACTTTGAAGGATGCTACCAACGAGGCCATGCGTGATTGGATTAATAACCCGGTGGACACTCATTATATCATCGGCTCCGTCGTAGGTCCTCATCCTTATCCTGATATGGTGGCCAGGTTCCAATCGGTTATCTCTGCTGAAACGCGTAAGCAGCTTTTGGAGAAAACCGGACGCGAAACCCCTGATTATGCCATTGCATGTGTTGGTGGCGGAAGCAATGCAATCGGGATGTTCTATCACTTTTTAGACGATGAAGCGGTTCAGTTGATTGCTGCTGAAGCTGCCGGCAAAGGCGTCGATAGCGGTCATTCAGCGGCGACTTCCGTGCTTGGCCAGGAAGGGGTTTTACACGGCAGTCGCACCATTTTGATGCAAACAACGGATGGACAGGTAATAGAGCCATATTCTATTTCTGCCGGCTTAGATTATCCTGGTATTGGGCCTCAGCACGCCTTTTTACATAAAATAGGGAGGGCGAAATACGTCAGCATAACAGACGACGAAGCCATGCAGGCCGGACTCTTATTAACACGCATGGAAGGAATTATTCCTGCCGTAGAAAGTGCCCACGCCTTGGCCCAATTAGAAAAGATGTCCTTCAAGCCTTCTGATAATGTAGTCGTGTGCCTGTCGGGGCGAGGCGACAAGGACTTGGATAATTATATGAAATATTTCAATTTTTAATACAGCGTGAGCTCAGAAATACCACAATGAATAGAATTAAGCAACTGTTTAATAATAAGGCTGGTAAAAAAATGCTTTCTATATATTTTACCGCTGGGTATCCTCGTATAGACAGTACCATCGAACTAGCTAAAACACTGGAAACGGCAGGCGTCGATTTTTTAGAAATAGGATTTCCTTATTCAGATCCTGTGGCGGATGGGCCGGTCATTCAACATAGCTCCGAGGAAGCGTTAAAAAACGGCATGTCACTTGATCTTTTGTTCCAACAGCTAAAGGAATTGCGGCAGCATGTGCAGATACCTGTTTTGTTAATGGGCTACGTGAATCCAATGCTGCAGTATGGCGTAGAACGGTTTTGTAAATCTTGTGCCGAGGTGGGAGTCGATGGGGTGATCGTTCCCGACTTACCGATGTACGAGTATGAAGAGCTTTATCAGGACGTTTTTAGAAAATACAACATCAGTAACATATTTTTGATTACACCGCAGACTTCAGAAGCGCGTATCCGGAAAATAGACGAATTGAGTACGGGCTTTATTTATATGGTTTCTTCCTTTGCTACGACAGGTAAGAACTTAACTGTTTCTGAGCAGACGACAGCCTATTTTGAAAGGATCAAAGCGTTGAACTTGCATAACCCACTAGTGGTTGGCTTCGGCATTGCCGATCAAGCTAGTTTTGATCATGCATTAACATATGCCGATGCGGCTATTGTAGGCAGTGCTTTTGTTCGCCTGCTTGATCAGGAAGATTATTTGGAACAAATTCCTTCCTTTGTCGAACGTATAAAGGGAAGTGTGGCCGTATAATATTATTTCGTTCATGGAGCGTCTTTTCTCCGCTTCATGAATCTGAATACAGCCATAAAGCCTAGGGTTGTCATGGTGGTAATGATCCCAGTTCCCCACCATAAAATGGTAAAACCATATGTGGCAGCAACATGTGTTCCGATGTAGGGAGATGCGATATGTGCAATTGAAAATGCAAGAGCGTTTAAGCCCATGTAAGCCCCTTGGCTATATTTGCCACTCCGGTTAATAGTAACAGTGGCCATAAAAGGAATGGCTAAAATTTCAGATAAGCAGAGAATGAAGATGGAAAAATACAATATCCATTGACTGGCATGATGATTTAGAAGCGCATAGGACAAACCACATAAAAGTGTACCCAATATGATCGCTATTGCGTTCGAGAGTTTTTTTTCAGCGAGATGAACTACAAGCATCTCCAAGGAAAAAACTACGATACCACTAAAAGCGAGAATTCGTCCGATTTGCGACTCGCTCAATTGATAAACAGACCGATAGAATAAAGGCAGGGTGTTTAATAGTTGAAAGAAGCAGATTGCATACACTGCACATAAAAAACTAAATAATAGAAAAGGGAGGTCTTTATAAGGCGAACGTTTGGAAAGGACATCCGCACTACGATCTCCTTTTTCCTTCTGATGCCCTTTCTGATTCTTAAAATAAAAGAAAAAAAGGATACCGGCTAATAAACAGGTGATACCATTCCCATAAAACAAAAGATCATAAGAAACTGAGGCTAAGAAACCGCCTAATGCGGGACCTATTGAAAAACCTAAATTAATAGCCATTCGGTTTAAAGAGAAGGCTTTCGTTATATTTTCAGGTTTTGCATAATGAGCGATAGAAACTGAGTTGGCCGGTCGGAAGGTCTCCGAGATAAGGCTTAGGGAAAATATACCAAAAGCAAGTGACTCCATGGATTGCAATAGTGGCAAAATAAAAAAGAGGGGAGCTGTTAGGAATAGGCTTCCCGCTTGTATTTTAAAATGTCCGAAACGATCTGTCAACCATCCGCCAAGCCACGAACCGCTAACTGCTCCGATGCCAAAGCAACTTAAAATAATTCCTGCATGTTCAATGGAATAGTTAAGTTTGTTGGTTATATAAACGCCTAAGAAGGGGAGCACCATGGCCCCACTTCTATTAATGAACATAACAAGCGCTAACATCCAAGCAGGGCGAGATAAGCCCCGATAAGAATCTAAATAAATTTGCAAAAAGCGATTCATGTTCTGTTAATAAAATATGTTCTGAAAAAGAGCGTTTAAGAATTTGATAAAACCCTTAGATAGAGAAGCGCTGAGGCAAACTTAGTTAAAAGCCCCTAGAGATTATAAAATATTTTTACTGTAAATCCTTTCCGTAATTTTACGTATACGATACATTATGTCTAGATTTGTATTACCTTTCATAAGCATCAAATCTCAATAGCTTCTGGTTCTGACTTAAGCCCATGTGAACTCCGGGTCAAGTCCACGTTATCTCCACCTCAAGTGCGCCTGTCGTTTAGTATGCGTTCGCTGTCCCTTTCTGTTTTCATGTACTTTTACAGTGTGGACACAGTATGGATGCACGTAAGGCAAGATATCGGATCCCTAAATAAGATTGGATTTTAATCGATTTTATGTAGGTTTGCAACAAACACGATAAGTTATGTCACACATTAAAGACTATATTGAAGCAAATAAGCAAAGATTTTTGGATGAATTGTTTGAATTGCTTCGTTTTCCTTCCGTTAGTGCCGATTCGAAATATAAAAATGATGTATTGAACGCGGCAGATTATATTGCTGAAAAATTAAAGGCCGCAGGTGCAGATAATGTGGAAGTTTGTCCTACTGCAGGCAATCCGATTGTATATGGGGAAAAGATTATTGACGCCACTAAACCTACGGTACTGGTATATGGCCACTATGATGTACAACCTCCAGAACCACTCGAATTATGGAATACACCTCCATTCGAACCTACTGTGCGCGATGGGAAGATCTTTGCCCGTGGAGCCTGTGATGACAAAGGGCAAATGTATATGCATGTAAAAGCCTTTGAAGTGATGCAACAAACCGAAAGCCTGCCATGTAATATTAAATTCATGATTGAAGGTGAAGAGGAAGTGGGTTCTGAGAACTTAGACCTCTTCGTCAGAGCAAATAAAGAGAAACTGGCAGCTGATGTGGTGTTGATTTCCGATACGGCCATGATCAGTTTGGAAAATCCGTCGCTTGAAACCGGTTTAAGAGGGCTTTCGTATTTAGAAGTAGAAGTGGTAGGTCCCAACAGAGACCTTCATTCTGGGGTGTACGGAGGAGCGGTAGCAAACCCTGCTACCATACTGGCAAAAATGATCGCCTCGCTTCACGATGAGAATAACCATGTTACCATTCCAGGTTTTTACGATGATGTACTGGAATTAAGTGAGGAAGAAAGGAAGGCGTTGAATCAGGCACCCTTCGATGAAAACGACTACAAAGCTGACCTTGGTGTTGATGAGTTGTGGGGAGAAAAAGGCTATACAACGATTGAACGCACCGGAATTCGTCCTACCTTAGAAGTGAACGGGATTTGGGGCGGCTATATAGGAGAAGGTGCCAAAACGGTTCTTCCGGCAAAGGCTTCAGCAAAGATTTCAATGCGGTTGGTACCCAACCAGCAATCGGCCGTCATTACGAAATTATTTCAGCAACATTTCGAAAACATAGCGCCAAAATATGTAAAAGTAAAAGTGACCCCCCATCATGGCGGCGAACCGGCGGTAACACCTACAGATAGTGTAGCCTATCAGGCGGCGGAGAAAGCGATTGAAGAGTCTTTCGGAAAGGCGCCGATCCCATGTAGAGGCGGGGGAAGTATCCCTATTGTGGCTTTATTCGAAAAAGAATTGGGTTTAAAAACGGTGTTGATGGGTTTTGGCTTAGATAGCGATAATTTGCATTCGCCGAACGAAAAGTTCGATATCGCTAATTATTTCAAAGGCATCGAAACAATCCCCCTTTTTCATAAACATTTTGCAAGCTTAAGTAAATAGTCCATATATAGACTTTTTACAGATAAAGCTGTCCAAACACAGGTAATTTGTTTTTGGACAGCTTTTTTAATAAGATCAATTGTGTTAGCTAACAACGCTAAAATAGCGTAACTTTGTGCATCTTTAATATAGCCGTTGGAACATATTTAATTATTCTAGTGAATGACTAGTAGAGAAATAAGACAAGCATTTTTAGACTTTTTTAAAAGTAAGGGCCATGAAATCGTACCTTCTGCACCGATAATAGTAAAGAATGATCCAACCCTCATGTTTACCAACGCAGGGATGAATCAGTTTAAAGAACTTTTCTTGGGCGAAGCGCCTATTAAACACACAAGAGTGGTAGACACGCAACGGTGCCTACGTGTTTCAGGTAAACATAATGATTTGGAAGAGGTAGGTATCGATACCTATCACCACACCATGTTTGAAATGTTGGGGAATTGGAGTTTTGGCGATTATTTCAAGAAAGAAGCAATAGCCTGGAGTTGGGAACTCCTGACTGATGTCTATAGGATCGATGCGGATAGATTATATGTTACCGTATTTGAAGGTGACAATAGCGAAGGCCTACCCGAAGACGCGGAGGCTTATAATTACTGGAAGGAGCATATTGATCCTGCACGAATCCTGAAAGGAAATAAAAAAGATAATTTCTGGGAGATGGGTGAAACCGGACCTTGTGGCCCCTGCTCTGAAATACATATCGATTGCAGAAGCGACGAAGAACGGAAAGCTGTTGACGGGAGCAGTTTGGTGAATGCCGACCATCCTCAGGTTATTGAAATTTGGAACAATGTATTTATGCAATTCAACCGTTTGAAAGACGGTTCCCTGCAGCCTCTCCCTGCAAAGCATGTCGATACGGGAATGGGATTCGAACGCTTGGTGCGCGTATTACAGGGCAAGACCTCCAATTACGATACCGATGTTTTTCAACCGCTCATACAAAAAATAGCTGCAGCTGCAAAGGTACAATACGGCGAAAATGAACAGCAGGACATCGCGATGCGCGTAATGGCGGACCATATCCGTGCGATCTCTTTCGCTATTGCGGATGGGCAATTGCCATCGAATAACAAGGCAGGTTATGTTATCAGAAGGATTCTTCGCAGAGCGGTTCGTTATGCCTATACCTTCCTGAATTTCAAAGAACCGTTTTTAAACACCTTGGTGCCGTCGTTAGCTCAGCAATTTAAAGGCGTTTTTGACGAACTTTACAAACAGCAGGATTTTGTGCAAAAGGTTGTCCTTGAAGAAGAAGTGTCGTTTTTACGAACGCTGGTTGCCGGAATTCAACGCTTCGAAGGTTATCAGACAGATCAGCATTTGGTTAATGGAGATTTTGCCTTTGAGCTGTACGATACCTATGGCTTTCCCATTGATTTAACTAGCTTGATGGCGCGTGAGAAAGGGTGGCGAGTGGACATGGAGGGCTTTGAAAGCGCCTTGAATAAACAGAAAGAACGCTCAAGAGCTGCTACAACGATCGATGCGGGCGATTGGATTTCTTTAAATAACGACGGTGAAACTGCTTTCGTGGGCTACGATACGTTGGAAATAGAAGCGAAAATACTTAAATACCGTAAAGTTTCTAGTAAAGGCAAGACTCAATACCAGTTAGTTTTATCGCAAACACCGTTTTATGCGGAAGGAGGTGGACAGGTAGGTGACATAGGTACCTTAACAAACGAAACATCCAATGAGGTGATTCAAATTGTCGATACGAAAAAGGAAAATGGATTGATTATCCATTTTGCCAACGAACTTCCTGCTCAGTTGGACGGCGCTTTTCACGCAAAAGTGGATAGTAGACGACGTCAGGAGATTCAAGCTAATCATTCTGCAACTCATTTGTTGCACGCTGCGCTCAAACAGGTGTTGGGCGAACACGTGAATCAAAAGGGATCTTTGGTGAATGACGAAATACTCCGTTTCGATTTTTCTCATTTTGCAAAAGTATCCGATGAGGAGTTGCTACAGATTGAGCAAATTGTCAATGCAAAGATTAGGGAGAATATCGCTTTAGACGAGCGAAGAGACGTGCCTTATAACGATGCCCTTGCTATGGGCGTTACTGCTTTGTTCGGTGAGAAATATGGTGATTTTGTGAGAGTGATCGTGTTTGACGAAAGTTTTTCAAAAGAATTATGCGGAGGAACCCACGCACAGCGCACCGGAAACATCGGTTTTTTTAAAATACGCAGCGAAAGTGCTGTGGCCGCCGGCGTGCGACGTATCGAAGCCATAACCGGTAAGCGCGCAGAAGAATTCGTCGAGCAGCAAGGAAAGCTGGTCAACGAATTAAAAGAATTACTGAAAAATCCAAAAGATTTGGGTGCAGCTATTTCCAACCTGATACAAGAAAACGGCAAATTAAAAAAGGAAGTAGAAAAATCGTTATCGGAGAAAGCTCAAAACCTAAAACAGGTATTCGTTGAAAAGGCCGTGGAGATCAATGGAATTCGCTTTATCGGAGAACTGGTGGAGTTACCAAGTGCGGAAGCTGTTAAAACCTTGGCCTTCTCTATTAAGAAGGCGGTGGGTGATAAGCTGTTCCTCGTGCTGGCGGTCGACCTAGAGGGCAAGCCAGGTTTAACGGTTATGTTGTCTGATGATTTAGTAAGCCAAGGTATGGACGCGGGTAAGATTGTTAGAGAGTTGGCAAAGGAAATAAAAGGCGGCGGCGGCGGTCAGCCATTTTATGCTACGGCAGGCGGGAAGGACTCGTCCGGTTTAGCTGCGGCTATTGAAAAGGCGAAATCCTTTGTTGTTTAATAATTGAATTTGAACTAAGTATTTGCGGATGAAAAAGATATTATGGGCCTTAAGCCTTTTGGCGATGGCTGCATGTAGTAACAAAGACCAGTTTGTGTTGAATGGGGAGCTAATCAACAACGATGAAGTCAAAAAGGTGTTTTTATACGAAGGAGGAGAAATTGTAGATTCCGCTTTCTTAAATGACGACAATAAATTCAGGTTTCGAAGAACAGCGCCTGTAGCGCAGTTTTACAATTTGAAAGTGGGTGATAACAATTACTTTTTTGTGCTGTCTAACGGAGAGGAGGTCAACTTTAAAGCGAATATTAAAGATCCGAGCGGAAATTATGAGGTAGCAGGATCAGAGATTTCCAACAAAATCAAAGAGTTCAGCGAGATCAACGCACGCTATTCGGCGATTTCCAGAGAAATTGAGGGCGAATTCCAAATGCGGTTAAAGAAGGAGCCGTCGAAAGAGAAAGAGATTAGGGATGAGCTGTTTGTGAAATATAAGAAGAATCTGGACGAATTCTCGCAGGAGGTGCTAGCCTTTTCAAAACGAAACACAGATAATTTGGCGGGATTCTATGCCATCAATTCGCTGGATCCTTCGGAGTATGAAACTGAAATGATCGCCTATGCAAACGCTATAAAGGATAAATTTCCCAAAAACACGGCCGTGAGAGACTTTGTTACACACATGGCTGAACTGAAGCCATTGACCGTAGGCCAGAAGGCCCCCGACTTTGAGTTGATGGATCAAACCGGCAAAACGGTGAAATTGTCTGATTTCAGGGGTAAATATACGCTGGTCGACTTCTGGGCGTCCTGGTGTGTTCCTTGCAGAGAGGAAAATCCTAACATTGTAGCACAATACAATGCGTATAAAGATCAGAATTTTACGATATTAGGAGTGTCTTTAGATAATAATCAGGCGGCGTGGTTGAAGGCCATAAAAGATGACCATTTGACTTGGACACATGTGTCGGATTTACAGGCCTGGAACAGCAAGGCTGCTGAATTGTATAAGGTGTCGAGTATTCCGGCTTCGTTTCTGTTAAATCCCGAAGGAGTTATCATCGCTAAAAATCTGAGGGGTCAAAAATTGGCCGATTTTCTCGAAAAAACGCTATAGTTTTAACTAGATGTCAACGCGACAGCTTATCGTTAACAATTTGTTAATACTGCCTTAACTTTTATTTGTAATTAAGTACATAATTTAGGCCTAAAATTATTGAACATGAGCAGTGCTAAATACAAGATATTAGTGGTTGATGATGAGCCAGATATAGTCGAATTGATTGAATATAACTTAAAGCGGGAAGGGTATTCGGTTTTTACGGCCTCCAATGGACAGGAAGCAGTGTCGATGGCACGAAAAATAAATCCTGACCTCATCATACTCGATATCATGATGCCGAAAATGGACGGTATTGAGGCTTGTCGAATCATGAGAAGCATGCCGGAATTCAAGAATACCTTTATGGTGTTTTTAACCGCTAGAAGTGAAGAATATTCTGAAATAGCCGGCTTTAACGTAGGAGCAGACGACTATATCGCCAAGCCTATTAAGCCCAGGGCACTGATCAGTAGGATTAATGCAATCCTGAGAAGAAACAGTAAGGGCGAAGAGACCTTAGAAAATAAAGTCGAAATTGCCGACCTTGTAATTGATAGAGAGACCTTTTTGGTCTATAAGAACAATGAAAAAATTGTTCTGGCAAAAAAAGAGTTTGAACTGTTGTATTTATTAGCTTCTAAGCCTGGAAAAGTTTATACTAGAGAAACGATATTGAAAAGCATTTGGGAAGATTCGGTGGTGGTTACCAATCGAACCATTGACGTACATATTCGAAAACTGAGGGAGAAAATAGGAGACGATTATGTGTCAACCGTAAAGGGAGTCGGTTATAAGTTCGACGCATAAATCCATTGTTTTTTGAAAGGGGCTCCAGGCCCCTTTTTTTAATCCGGTTATATTTATTAGCGCCCAGCCGGCAGAACGACCTGTTCTCATAAAGCTTCGGCTTCTTTGCATTCATCCATTTTTCGTATCTTGCAATTGTGTCAATAAAAAATCATCTTACGGGGCTTACACGGTCTTAAAAGAGATAGTTGAAATTATAGTTATAGCTTTACAGGACAATTGCTACCTATGGGAATCTATCATAAATGGCTTAATATTATTCCGCCTAATGAACAAGATCGGCTGAGAAAGCTGTATAAGTACGACATCCTTAATACCCCTCCGGAAGAAGCTTTTGACAAAATCGCGAAACTGGCCATGGAATTGGTTGAGGTTTCGGGTGCCTCGATATCTTTTGTTGATGAAAAGACCGTATTTTTGAAATCAGACACAACCGGACGTTTTGATCGGTACACCAACCGCGACGAGAGTCTTTGCTCTTGGGCAATTTTACAGGATTCGGTTAGTGTTTTCAATAATATCGAAGACTCACTTGATGTTTTGGAAGATCCTAGCCTATTACAGAAGCTAGGTGTCGGCTTCTATGCAGCAGCACCTCTCCAGACGCCGGACGGATATAAGATCGGTGCGCTTTGCGTAAGTCACCCAACGCCTAAATATCCGTCTACTAAACAGATCGAGATGTTGAAAAGCTTGGCTTCTATCGTGATGGATGAGTTGAAATTTCGGTTGGCGACACGCAATGCGGTACGTGTACAGACCGATTTGATGAATGCTGCTGTGCATGATCTTAAAAATCCGCTGACGTCTATTAAGCTTTACGCGCAGCTTATTCAGCGCGAGGCCAAGGAACATAAAGGCACACAGGCAATGACACAAAGAATTATTAATTCGTCTGACTTTATACTTTCCAGCTTAAACGATTTGTTGAACTTGTCGCAGATTGAGGATGGAGAAATGAAGCTCAAAATGGAGCCTTGTGTGCTTGATTTGCTACTCAGTAACCTTTTGGCGGATTTTGAAATCATAGCCAGTCAAAAGAAGCAGCAGGTCGTTTTTGAAAGTACAGTGCGCATGCCGATCGCCGGCGACAAGATGAGATTGCGGGAGATTTTTGAGAATTTGTTGAGCAATGCCTCCAAATATGCATATCCGGATACAACGATCTGGGTCATCGCGAAGGAGGTGGAGAATAAGGCGTTGATCGAGATAAGAGATGAAGGACAGGGCCTTTCTGAACAAGATATGGAAAAACTGTTCAAGAAATTTGCTCGGCTCAGTTCTGTGCCAACGGGCAAAGAAGGAAGTAATGGTTTGGGCTTGTCTATTGTAAAGACCCTCGTCGAATTGCATAATGGAAAAATTTGGGCCGAAAGCCCGGGAAAAGGAAAAGGCTCTTCATTTTTTATTGCTTTACCTTTAGTGCAGGCATAGGTAACAAGTAAATGATTAAGGTTTGACGAACATTTCATCGTCTTTTTATACCTTTGCACTTCTATGGAAGAAAAAGTGCTTAATTTTAAATTTCCCAAATTCAAGGAAATGATCGTGTTCGAAGACGATGATTTGATTGTGGTTAATAAACCACCTTTCATTGCTTCGTTGGATGAAAGGGAAGGAGGAGAGATTAACATACTTCGGATGGCTAAGCAGTACCATAAGGATGCACAGGTATGTCATCGTATCGATAAAGAAACTTCGGGCCTGCTCTTAATCGCAAAAAATCCTGAAACCTATCGTGCTGTTTCCATAGAGTTTGAAAAAAGGCGAGTAAAGAAGGTGTATCACGCTATTATTGGTGGGACACATGTGTTTGAAGATTTAAAGGTGGATCTTCCTATTTTGAACTTGGGCAATAAAAACGTGACGATCGACAAGGCTAACGGAAAGCTTGCCGAGACATGGTTTAAGTCGCTCATGTATTTTAAGCATTATACATTGGTTGAGTGCCGGCCGGTCACCGGACGCATGCATCAGATTAGGATACACCTCGCAACACAACATGCTTCCATCGTAGGTGATAGTTTATATAAGGGCAAGCCGGTTTATCTCTCTCAAATAAAGCGCGGGTATACGTTAAGCAAAGGGCAAGAGGAGCTTCCTATAATGAGGCGTTTTGCTCTGCACGCTAGGTCCTTGACTTTCACGATAAACGGGAAGGACTATAGTTTTGAGGCCCGTTACCCTAAAGACTTCGCAACTTTATTGAAGCAGCTGGAACGGTTTGACTCCTAAAGCAAACTGTAAGGATGAGCGAATTCCCTAACACTGAAACGGCTTGAATGGTTATGCCTCCTGCTTGGGAGGCTTTTTTTGTAAAGAGAGTGGGAATGAATTGTAAGAAATGTGGGGGGCACAGCTTGGCCCACTTGGGATGCTTCCAAGTGGGAATTTATATGGATTAAGCCTCCATTACTTATTTGCTATGGCAGCACGGCCAAATGTACTGTTCGGAAGGTTGCTTATTCAGCTTTCATGCCGCTTATTGTCTTTTGCATTTGGGCCATCATTGCGGTAAGCGTTTCCAAACTAGGCTCTGCCATTGGTTCAGGAAATTCCGTGCTAATAAAGGCCTTCGCTTTCCAAATTTCTAAAATATCTGGTGTTTCTACCCAATAAGGCTCATAAACCTTATTGTCAGACAGTAACTTTAGTCCTTTTTCCTCCTTAAACTTATGTGCTATGCGCTTGTAAACAATTCCGTCTGACTTCGATATAATAACGTAAGTTTGATTGGGCTTAACATCAAACCAGTCTTCAACATATTCGCATATCACAATGGTGCCTGGTTGCAGAGGGAGCATAGAGTCGCCTTTCAATTCAAAAGCGCGGTATGTGCCTTGCTTAAAGAATGGTAACCTAAATTTAGGCAATTCACTGATGTAGTCCGGGTCTGCATAGCCGTTTAAATAACCGGCACTTGCTTTGACCGGTACAAGCTCAATGTTTTCGCGATCGTCTTCACTTACCGTAATACTTAATACCCTTACGCTCGAAGAATCCCCTTTCGGCCTTGGTTTCCATTTATCGTCGATCTTTTCGTTGACAAGTTCGTCCATGGTCAATTCATAGTAGGATGCGAATTTTTTTAGTAATTCGTATTTGGGTTCCGCACGATCTTCTTCGTAAGCACCAACAAGTGAGCGTTTAATTTCCATTAAATCAGCAAATTGCTGCTGTGTGTGCCCCTTTTTTCTCCTGAGGTACTTAAGATTTGAAGCGATATTGCTCATTTTTAAAATAATTTTGTATTTACTAATATTGTTAGTATTATTGTGCCAATAAAGTTAGTAAATAAAATTTGATTAGCGAAAAATATTAGTGATTTGTTATGAAACGATTTGTATATATATTAACAGACTGTAATCGCCAGTGCCTACATGTGGGATTGACTGACGACTTAATCAAAACCATGGCGTTCTATAAGGAACATAAGCAACTTTTTTTTGACGCTACAGCGCGGGTATCGAGATTGGTTTATTTTGAGGAGGTCGATACAGAAGAGCGAAGTATGAGTCGTTTTAAGGTCTTGTCGACTTTCACGCGCTCTCAAAAAGAACGTCTCATTAGATCGTCAAATAAAGATTGGCGAGATCTGAGCTTGGGCTTGGGAATCGATAATTTTCTAGTCAACACGCAAGCATCTGCTCGCCTTTCCGCCGTACGGGTCTGATCATAATTCGTTACAATTGAAACCCTGTGTTAAATTTAGGAACTTGTTAGACAGTTGAAGCCGTTTAGTAGCGGCTCTTTACAGCTGCCTCGGCCTGATTACGAAATGCTCCGAAAGCAAAATGTTGCTGCTCTTATACTATCCGTAACTATTTTCTTTAAATAGCTAATGATTGAGTGGCGGCGTCGTTTATGAGTGGCTCTTTACAATCGAACCAGTAGTCTGGGAATAGGCAATAGGAAGTAAGGTGTAAGAAAAAAGGAGCTTTAGGCTTTTTTCTATGAACAAACCAGCAACGAATTACAATAACCAATAATGAACTAAACCAAGCTACCATCCAGGAGCAAAGTTAAGTCCAAAAGTGCCAAACTTGAGGTCTTTGCGATTAAACGGTACGGCGTAATAGGGTTCTAAAACAAAGTAGCCGAAGATATTAACGCGTAGAGAAACGCCTGCGCTCATAGCCGGAACGCGTTCATAAATGTCAACTCTAGAACCGTCCTCCCTTATTTCTGTTCCGATACGCGCTGGATCCGTTTTGAATGCAACTTTATCCCCTGCACTCCAAGCGAGTCCCATGTCAAAAAACACGTTCAAATCAGAGAAAAGAAGCCCCGATTTAAATGCTGCCAGTTTTTCCGGTCCGGTAAAAGGAAGCCTTGCTTCAAGGTTCATGACAGCTATTCTGGATCCCATCAGTTGATTGACGTTGAAGCCTTCATAAGCGTTGCTGTTATTGTTATAAAAGGAAGCTGATTCATAGCCCCGTATCAGGAAGGGATAGCCTATATAGAGCGGATATAGTTGGTCTTCACCGCTGCCAACGCGCATGTAAGTGTAGGCACGTGCAGCCAAAGAAACGGGTTTTATGCGGTGGTATTTTCGGAGATCCACTGTGTAGGCCGTAAAATTGAAATCACCAAAATACTTTTCGGCAGATAGCCTATAACGGTAACCGCTCAGCGGAGCAGCTACGCCAAAATAAGAGTTATCACCTACAAAAGCGGCGTTTACCTGTTGCAAGGTAAATGAGTTGAAATTGCCGCCATAGGTTCTGCTCGCTTCTTCCTTTGATATCTTCCTTCTATCGCTGCCCACAAAATAAAAGCCGTTTGGATCATAGTAATTGGTGAAGCGGTCAATCCGATAGCTATAGCGGGCTAATGCACCGCCTAATTCAAAACGCGTTGTTCTGGATAGGGGATAGGCTGCGAAAGCATCCACCTGTGTTTGAAAGGTACGAATGATGTCGGTGTTTTCGGTTAAATAGGTATTTCCGTTTATTTCTTCATTTCCATAGCTCATTAATCCCGACATAAAAGGGATATGCGAAATGGAACCGCCCCAACTAATCCTTCCTTTCTGATTAATATAGGCGAATTGACCCCCGAAATCATAGATTTCTCCATTAATAGCAACACCAGCAAACAATTGATTTCGTCCTAGGATATCGGAGAAAATTCCTTGTATACCACTAGATAATCCGGCGCCATACCTGCTACCTACCGCTACCCCGACGCCGCTTCCCTGTAAATAATCTAGCTGGAATTGTGGTTTGTAAGGCACCGGTTTTATTGCAGCGGTATCTATACGTCCAAAAATATTGTAGTTTCTAAGATTACTGTTAACGACGTCTACGCCGAGTGACTGGGGCGGAGGCAATAAAGCTGCGTCAAAGTTCACGTCGTTGTTGGATACTTCCTTTGCCGTAAAGTCGCTCGGCTTGGCATTGTAAATGGTATACTTTTGCGTGCGATAATAGGAGTAGAGAATATCATCATTGGCAGACACGCTCAATGCGGGTGAATACTCGGTAATTCCGCTGATTCCGGTAAAATAATCGGTAAGTTGTTCCGTCTTTCCGGAGGAGAGCGTATGACGGTATAGATTCCTAAAGCCATCTCGGTTTGACAAAAAATAAAGCTGCTGGTCGTCTGCAGAGAACTGCGGGTTCAAATTGTTGGCGCCCGCAAAAATATCAATCTGCTGAATCTCTTTTGTAGCTAGGTCTATAATCGCTAATCCCAAGGGGATGTCAACGCCTTCGTAGCCGCTCTCCAAACTTAAACGATCGGTGCTGAATACAATTTTCTTGCCATCCCGTGAAAAGCTGGGATGGTAATCTGAGTACCAGTCGTCCGTGAGTTGTGTCAGCTGTTTATTGGACAAATTATACAAATAAATGTCGCTATGCCCATTTTTTAATCCTGAAAAAGCAACATGAATTCCATCCGGCGACCAAGTGATATTGGCGAATTCACTTACATCTCCCATGCTTTCAATTGAAAGGGTTTTTCCCGTTTCAACATCTACTATTAACAGCTTGGTCCGTCCCTCACTAAAAATGCTGAAAGCGAAGCGCTTACTATCATTAGAAAAAGAACCAGCACTTTCTATATAGCTGAACTCGTCAATATGCGAATTGTTTTGTCGGCTACTAAGCTTTCGAATAATCTTCCCTGTTCGCGCATCTGCCAAAAAAAGGTCGATGCTAAAGAGGTCTTTTTCTGATAGGAAGGCCACATATTTGCCGTCCGGAGAAATGGTGGGCGATACATTCATGTTGCCACCATTTTTGTTGTTAATGATCATTTGCCCCTTAGGCACCTGGGCGGTGTCAACCAACAAGTGCTTATAAGCGTTTTCAATGCTGGTGCGCCATAAATTAGACAGGGTGGGTTCGTCGTAGCCGAAGGTGTATTTAATAGCCGCTTGGTATCCATATTTAGCCGTATTTTTGAAGAACGGAACGATCACTGTGTCTCCATAAGTAGAGCCGACGTAAGACCAAAACGCTTGCCCGTATCGATAAGGAAAATACCTGTTGCTCTCCGTCAAATCCCTGAGGCTGGGAATATCCTTGTTTAAATAGGCATCTCTCATCCACATGGCGGTGAAAGCGTCTTTTTTGCCGACTGATAAATATTCTGCCATTCCCTCAACCATCCACAAGGGAAGATTTCCAATATTCTCTAATCTCGTTGAATCGCCTTCAATTAAGGTGTGGTATTGAAAGGCATGGACTAATTCGTGTCCCAGAACATGGCGCGTTTGGTTATTGATCTGCATAATCGGCATGACCACCCGATTTTTTAGGCCTTCTGTAACACCGCCAGTACCTATACTTATTTCGCCACCAATGGCCGTAGTCTGTTGGAAATCCGGATGGTTATTATAAAGAATAAGTGGGTTTTTACGAAAGAAGGTGTCCCTAAAGACCTGTTGATGCAGCTCGTACCAAAGCTCACTCTCCTGCATGAAGCGGGTCAATAGACTGTCGTTCCGGAGGTAGGTGTAAAAATCAAAGTGCGGAGATTGCTTTACCTTGAAATCCAAGGCTTTATATCGCATTTTGTTTTGGCCAAAATATTGACCAAAAACCGTAGGTATGAAACAAAATAATAACGTGATCAAACAAATGACTTTACGAAATCTCTTTTTTACCGAAATGAGGTGTTTCATATGAGTGCTTAGGTACAGTTTGGGAGACTAATTTAGCGTTTAGTATTTATTTACACAATAGTAAGCAGCAAATCAATTACTCGTTCTGCTGCGGTTTCAGTTGTTGGTTAATCCTTTCAAGCTCTTCGTCGTTATGGGTACCAATGACTGGGCTTAAAATACGGGGCAGCGTGTCTACCCGTGTACTATCTGCTATTCTTATTCGCGGGCTTGGGCAGTTATATTCCCGCGTAATGGGTACCGTTGGCTCCGGTAAAGGGCCGTAGGTATAGCCGCTTTTTGGATCGTGGTATAATTTTTCCATGAATTTCGCAAAGATGGGTAGGGCCGTATGTGAACCTTCACCGGTAGCTGAATTCCGGAAATGTATACTCCGCTCGTCATTACCAACCCATACGCCTGCTACCAAATCTTTTGTGATTCCCATATACCAACCATCAACATAGTCGGAAGATGTACCTGTTTTTCCGCCGATTTGATTTCTATTTTTCCAAAGGTCCCACTCCCACAAGGCTTGTGAAGTACCGCCCGGTTCTTCCATTGTTCCCCGCAGCATATAAGTCATCAACCAGGCAATTTCCTCACTGAGAACCTTTTTGATTGCCGGCTTAAATTCTACCAGCAGCTTCCCGTCCCGATCCATAATCCGCTTCACCAGAATCGGGTCTGCATGGTTTCCCTTGTTTAAAAAGGTTGCATAGGCACCCACCATTTCGTAAACTGTTACATCGTTCGACCCTAAACTTACCGATGGAACCGACTCTAGATGGCTGGTTATCCCACATTTATGCGCCGTCTTAACTACATTGTCCCAGCCAACCTTTTCTGTTATTTGAGCAGTCACTGAATTAATGGATCGACCCATCGCCCATCTTAAGGACATGTTTATTCCAGAAAAAGTCCAGTCGGCGTTTTTTGGTTCCCAAGTTTTCGACTCGCCGTTTTCTACATAATCGATTCTTACTGCTTTGTCCTCGAATTTATCGCAAGGCGACATGCCTTGCTCCAGCGCTGTCAGGTAAGCAAAAGGTTTAAACGTTGATCCTGCCTGTCTTTTTGCTTGATTAACATGGTCGTACTTATAAAACTGGTGGTTGATACCGCCAACCCACACTTTTATTTCCGCATTATAGGGGTCCATCACCATCATTCCCGTGTTAAGCATTTTAGCATAATGTGCCAGTGAGTCCATCGTTGAATATTCGACTTCTTTCATGCCGTCCCACGTGAAGACCTTCATCTGTTTCGGTTTGTTTAAATAAAAATGGATACTGTCCGCATTTTGATTGAACTTTTTATCTAAGAACGAGTAAACCGGAAGTTTTTTTGCCAGATTTTCCAGGAAGTTCTCAATGACCTCTCCCTTCGAATCTCGCCAAGGCAACTCGTTTCCCCATACATTTTCGAGTCTTTTTTGTAAGACCGCCATCTGGTCGTAAGCGGCTTCCTCCGCATAGCCCTGTAATTTGGAATCAATGGTTGTATAGATTTTAAGGCCGTCTTCGTAGAGATCATAACCGTTTTCGGTACACCATTTTTCAATAAATCGTTCTGCGGCGCCTCTCAAATAAGAATCTTCTTTCCCTGCTTCACCCACGGTGCCTAAGCTGAGATCGATAGGCGATTGTTTGTACTGTTTGAGTTGTGGCGAAGAAATAAAGCCCGCCTTGTGCATTTGTGAAAGAACGACGTTGCGTCGTTCTAGGGAGCGTTCCGGATTTCGCACCGGATTATAGAGGGTAGTCGCCTTCAACATCCCTATTAACAGCGCTGCTTGAGGAACCGTGACGTCGTTGGTGTTTCGGTCAAAATAGCGCTTTGCGGCCGTTTTGATGCCATAGGTGTTGTTACCGAACGAGACCGTATTTAAATACATCGTTAAGATGTCTTCTTTACTATATCGGCGTTCTAATTTGATTGCAGTGAACCACTCTTTTATTTTAATAATTAACATCCGGACCCCGGGGATGTGTCCCAGTAATCCCGCAGACTGGCTGTACCGGGTTCGGAAAAGGTTTTTTGCAAGTTGCTGCGTGATCGTACTGCCGCCTCGCTTCTCGCCTTGTGCGGTAGACAGCGCGCTTGATATTACTGCGATAAAATCAACACCACGGTGTTTAAAAAAACGTATGTCTTCCGTGGCAATAAGGGCCTGTGTTATGCTTTTTGATATACTATCATAAACCACAGGCGAGCGATTTTCCCTGAAATAGCGACCAATTAGTTTACCATCAGCCGTATACAGTTCAGATGCGATATTGAGGGTAGGTGCTTTGATGTCTTTTGATGTTGGGGAATAGCCGAAGAGACCTAGAAAATTTAGTTCGATCGCACATAAGAAGATTATGACGAAATAAATGAAAATCAGAAAGTAACGAAGAAGCTTACTCTTAATTCTTCTAAACATGCGGTAAATATCTAAAATGAATGGCTAATATAAATGTAAAAAAGTGTTAAATAGCTTGCTGGTTAGTCTGCCAACGTCTTTACATAGCTCTATCAAGCACAGCAAATCTCCATAAAAAAAACCAGATTTTAGTGAGGTGAATTTGTTTTTTTAGTAAAGCGATCGTCGTTGATCTGACGCGATCCTTAATTGCGCTAAATTTGATCAATCCGTATCCAATCCATTCCTGCCGCTTCTGCAGCAGCCACCCCTGGATCGCCGTCTTCAAAGACGATACAGTCTTTCGGCGCTACGCCCAGTTTTTCGGCGGCAGCGAGAAAAGGGTCAGGAAAGGGTTTGCCATTAGGCGTTTCACCGGCGCAGACGAGTACTTCTATATAGTCTGTCAGACCTAATACCGACAAGGTTCTTTGCACGGTGGTACGTGTGCCACCAGATACTACGCCGATATGTACGTCGCCTGCATTGGCTTTCAGGTGCTCCGTTACATAGGCAATAGGCTCAGTTGTGTCAATGTACTTTTCAAAAAATACGGCGGTTTTTTCTTTTGAAAACGTGTCGGGCAACATCACATTATATCGTCTGCTGATTTCATCAGCAACAAGTCGTGTGGGCCAACCGGCAAGCTCGTCGATGATAGCGGTATCGAGATCGATGCCGTATTTGGCCGCTGCTTCTTTATAGGATAATTTGTGGGCTAGCATATTATCGGCTAATGTGCCGTCGCAGTCGTAAAGAAGGGCTTTGTACTTTCCCTTTGTCTTTTCATTGAGGATGTTCAGTTTGTCGCGCGTTTCTTGATTCATCTATAATAAGTATTCGAAATAAATAGCACAAAATTGCCCTTTATTTGTTTCCTTTCCTAATAGAATTGCAAAAATTATAAAAAACTGGTTCCACTCAACTAACCTTTATATTTGAACCACTTGAACAGCTCTTTGTAACTTGCCTTTTTACCGTACATCAGAATACCTACCCGATACACTCTTGCCGCTACATAAGTTGTTAATAAGAAACCAACAACCAATAAAAAAATAGAGAGTAAAAGCTGCCAAAGGGGTACGCCGAAAGGGATTCTCACCAGCATGCCGATGGGCGATGTGAAAGGCACCATACTCAGCCAGAAAGCCAAGGAGCCGTGTGGGTTATTGATCAGTACCGAGAAAGACAGCATATAGGTAAATAACAGAGGCATTATAATAGGCAGCATAAACTGCTGCGTTTCTGTTTCACTGTCGACTGCCGAGCCTACCATGGCAAACAAGGCGCTATATAGAAGATATCCACCAATAAAGTAAATTAAAAAGCAACTTAGTACATAAGGATAATCGATTGCTTTTATTTGTTCTACAATGCTATCAATTTTTGATTGTCTTTCCTCCGTATTTTCTCCGACGGCATCAGCCGTAGATTGTTCTTGATAAGCGGCTATGGATTGCATTTGAGGATTTGATCCGGCTATAACGGCAGAAGTTGCTGCCATTAAACTTACGGAAAGAATAATCCATAAAACAAATTGCGTGACGCCCACCAAACCGACGCCAATAATTTTCCCCATCATAAGCTGAAAAGGCTTCACGGAGGAAATGATCACTTCAATGATGCGGTTGCTCTTCTCTTCTATGATGCCACGCATTACCTGATTTCCATATAGAAATAGCGATATATAAATGAGAATTGAAAGACCAAAACTGATGCCAATGGCGGTACCTACATTGCTGTCCTTCTCACCGTCTACCGTGAGCTCTTTCGACTTAATCGATACATCGGCTTTAATCCCATTTAAAAGAGTTACATCGATTCCTGCATCGGTTAAGGCTTTGGCTTTGAGAATATCGTTCAGTTTTGTCTTTAGCGTATTAATTGTGCCAATCCCCTTTTTTTCCGTATCATATAGCTCAACCGTTTGAGAAGTGGCGACATTCTTCGGGATAACGAGCAGCAGGGAGCTGGTTTCGCCGCGTTCCATCTTGGTTTTCAGCGCCTCGACTGATTCATTCGTTTGTAGAAACAGTAAATGCTCCGTGTCCTTGAGCTCATCGGAAATAAATCCCGACTGGTCAACCACGTATACCGTGGTAATGGGTTCTTGATTGTTTAATGCAACATAGAAAATGAGCGCATACATCGCTATAAATAAGAAGGGAACAAGGAAGGTGGTAACCAAAAAAGACTTCTTTTTTACGCGGCTCAGGTATTCACGTTGTATAATAAGTAATATTTTATTCATGAGGCTATTAGTTGGCGTTGATAGAAGTGACTTCTTTTATGAAAATTTCATGAATGGTGGGAACGACTTCTTCTACATGTTGGATCTCCACCCGTGGAAGTAGATAGGAGAGTACATGATTGATGGTTTTTCCTTCCATCACTTTTATGTGAAGTGTTGTGTTATAGGCTCCGTTATGCCGTTTTTCTACGGAGAATAGGGCTTCGTTTTGATCGATCAGCGTAGAACCGGCATAGGTGATTTTATACTTGTTCTCCCGATAACTGTTTTTTATATCGGCAACCGCACCATCTAATATTTTCCTTGATTTATTAATCAGCACAATGTTATCACACAGTTCTTCTACAGATTCCATCCGATGGGTGGAAAAAATAATAGTTGTACCGTTACTGTGTAACTCGAGGATTTCCTTTTTTATTATTTCGGCATTAACCGGATCAAAGCCAGAAAAGGGTTCGTCTAAAATCAGCAGTTCAGGTTGATGGAGTACTGTTGCTACAAATTGTACCTTTTGTTGCATTCCTTTACTTAGGTCTTCCACTTTTTTATTCCACCACGACTGCATTTCCATCTTTTCGAACCAATGTTTGATTCTCTTTTTTGCTTCCTCTTTTGACAGGCCTTTCAGTTGTGCCAAATAGAGCAGCTGCTCACCAATCTGCATTTTTTTATATAGACCCCGTTCTTCGGGCAGATAGCCTATTTTAGTGATGTGTTCTGGCTGAAGTGCTACGCCGTTGAATAATATATGTCCACTATCTGGAGCTGTGATTTGTGTAACAATCCGAATAAGGGAAGTCTTTCCTGCGCCGTTAGGCCCGAGCAAACCGAAGATAGTGCCTCTTTCAATATGCATGGAGACGTCGTCTAGAGCTCGATGCGCTGCGTATTGCTTTACGATGTTGTTGATGGATAGCATGAACATTCTTCTTTGTGAAGATTAGATAGAGTAAGCGCTTATTTGTTACAACATATTAAACATAATAGGCTTGTGATGCGGACGAGCCAAGACTTAAGCATAAAAAAAGGGATATGCCAAAGCACATCCCTTTTGATTCAATCAGGTAAAAAGTTTAGAAATAAAACTGTACTCCTAACTGAGGGGCAAAGAAATCACTTGCTAAGCCAAAAGAGTTAGTGATTGTTTTGGCGCCGGTTCCTTCATTTTTAATTCTGTCATTACCATAGTAAAGACCACGCACACTTAATTCAATACCGACATTTTTATGAGGAAAGAATGCTAAACCAGGTGAAACCTGTACACCGTAACTGGCGGTAGTTGACACTTTGGTTCCATCAACTTTAGTGTTTCCCCATGCCATCGGAACGGAAAGTTGACCAAAGAATTTGAACATTTCATTTCCTTTATAGGCGCGTGCGAATGGCGCTACTACAAAAGCTCCTTGCTTAACTTTTAAATCTTGGCCATTATAATACTGCCCATAGCTATAACCGATACCTGTACCAATTGCAAAATTATCGTTGATGAAATAGCCAATATTAGGAACAATATTAAAATCTTGATTTGAATGATCCGTGCCGTTGACTTTATTGTAATTGTAGCCCACAGATCCACCTAAGAAAAGCTTTCCTTGTTCTGTTTGTGCTTTTGCTGCAAAAGTTAATGCTACAGCGGCAGTTAGAGTTAAAAATAATTTTTTCATGTTTAATATAAATTTGTTAACGTGTTGGTCGGTATTATTACTGACCTTTGGCACGTATTAGTCAATATATATGCCAAGTAGGAGCTTTTTGTGCCTATGAAGTT
The DNA here is from genome assembly GCF_004368405.1 of Olivibacter sp. XZL3. GTDB lineage: Bacteria > Bacteroidota > Bacteroidia > Sphingobacteriales > Sphingobacteriaceae > Olivibacter. The sequence goes on along the minus strand of NZ_SBJH01000064.1, from coordinate 141,723 downwards.
GTTTATGCGCCAATCTTAAACTTCTATGACAATAGTTGAAAAATGAAAATTAATTTGATTTTTTAAACAATTATATAACTTATTAATCTATAGATGGTATGTTTTTAAAATGACAAAATTGGCACTTTGTTAAAAACTGACTACTTGTCTATTTTTGTCAATTATTGACAAATGGTCAGCGGGCTGCTGTCAGTTGACACGGAAATGTACAGATTCGAATGGCTTATTTTGAATAAAATAGGAGGAAAATAAAAAAGCGCCAAACGGAACGATCGGCGCTTTTTTATTGTTTTATAGGGGATTATTCGAAAAATTCTTTTACGCGTTCGAAAAAGCTTTTTTCATTTTTCCCAGGTTGGGGCTTGAAATTGGGAGACTCCCTCAATTTTTCCAACTGTTCTCTTTCTATTTGTGAAAGCGCTTTTGGTGTCCATACATTTACATAGATTAGTTGATCCCCTTTGTGATAAGAATTCACTTCAGGAACACCTTTCCCTTTTAAACGAAGGATTTTTCCCCCTTGTGTGCCGGGGTCTATCTTTATTTTTGCTTTACCGTCAATGGTTGGGATTTCTATACTGGCACCTAGTGCAGCATCAACAAAGCTTATATATAAATCGTAGATAACGTTGTTTCCGTCACGCTTCAGAATTTCATGTGGGATTTCTTCAATTAATATAATAAGATCTCCGGGAACGCCTCCGCGAGGAGCAGCATTTCCCTTTCCACTCATGGATAGCTGCATCCCTTCGCTCACACCTGCGGGGATGTTTATACTGATAGTCTCTTCTCCACGTACTAAGCCTTCGCCATGGCAAGTCGTACACTTCGCCGTGATCTCGACTCCTTCACCATTACATGTAGGACAAGTACTTGTGGTTTGCATTTGCCCTAAAATGGTATTGGTAACCCTTCTAACACTACCGGTACCACCGCAAGTTCGGCACGTCGATGTCGAGGATCTGTCTTTAGCTCCGCTGCCATCACAGGTTTTACAAACCACCTGTTTATTTACCTTGATTTTCTTCTCAACGCCTTTAGCGATTTCCTCTAAGGTAAGTTTAACCTTAATACGAAGGTTTGTGCCTTTTACAACTCGCCTTCCACCTCGCGATTGTCCTCCACCAAAGAAGCTCTCAAAAGGATTGCCTCCACCAAAGATATCTCCGAAATTACTGAAGATATCCTCCATGTTCATGCCTCCTCCTCCGTAGCCGCCGCTTGCGCTGTTTCCCGCATGGCCGAAGCGATCATAGCGTTGGCGTTTTTCCGGATTGCTTAGTACTTCATAAGCTTCGGCAGCTTCCTTGAACTTTTCTTCTGCTTCTTTATTGTTGGGATTTTTATCCGGGTGATATTTTATTGCAAGTTTTCTATAAGCCGATTTAATCTCAGCTTGTTCCGCATTTTTCGATACACCTAATACGTCGTAATAATCTCTCTTTGCCATCTTTATACTGATTCGCTACCAACCACTACTTTGGCGTAGCGCAAAACTTTATCGTTAAGGAAATAACCTTTCTCTACCTCGTCGATTATCTTTCCAACCAAGTCAGGTGTTGGGGCAGGAATCCGTGTTATTGCTTCATGAAGATCAGCGTTAAACTCTTGTCCTACCGATTCCATTTCTTTTAGACCTTTTTTATTAAGGATAGACTTAAGCTTATGGTAAACAAGTTCGATACCTTCTTTTACAGCGCTTACATCTTCCGCATTTTCCATGGCCTTCCGCGCACGTTCAAAATCATCGAGAACCGTTAATAGATCTCCAATCACTTCTTTTCCGGCAGTCTGCAACAGTTCTACACGTTCTTTGGAAGTACGGCGCTTATAATTATCGAACTCTGCATATAAACGAAGATACTTGTTATTGGCTTCTGTCAATTCCTGCTGAAGTTTGTCGTCTTGTCCAGCCTCTATAGGCGTTTCCGCTTCCTCGGCCTGGTCATCGAGGCCCACTTTGTTATGTTGGCGTGCTTCGTTTACAGATTCCAATTCTTCTGCGATATCTTTGTTTTCGAGGTTTTGATTTTCCTCAATATGTTCCTTTTTACGTTGTTCTTCCATAATTCTAAAAAGCAGTTCAAAATATCTTTGTTTGCACAAATTTTTTGCCAAGGCCTAGGGGGCGGACACTCTGTCAGTCTTTCTCTTTTGCTTGCAACAAAATGACGCATCCTGTCAAGAGATGTCAGCTTTTGATTCTTGATAGCCAAATGTACAATTAGGAGATTGTCACGTTGTCGTGTAATACGCCGGACTCTGTTCTAACAATACGGGAAGGCATGTTTCGGATAATTTGGTAGTCGTGCGTAGCCATTAAAACCGCCGTGCCGGCACGACTGATTTCTTTTAATAGCAAAACAATTTCTTCCGAAGTATTCGGGTCCAGATTGCCGGTCGGTTCATCTGCTAAAATTACCTCGGGGTCGTTCAATAAGGCACGGGCAATTACAACCCGCTGTTGTTCGCCTCCTGATAATTCATGGGGCATTTTTTTCAATTTCGATCGCAGCCCCACTTTGTCTAATACGTCGAACATACGTTCTCTTATTAAGCCTTTGTCTTTCCAACCGGTCGCACGCATTACAAATTCCAGGTTCTTCTCCACTGTTCGGTCGGTAAGCAAATGGAAATCCTGGAAAACAATTCCGAGTTTTCTTCGTAAAAATGGGATATCTCTATCGTGCAGTCTGCCAAGGTCAAAGCCCGCAACCAGCCCGTCTCCTGTTGATATAGGAAGATCGCCATAGATAACTTTCAGTAAGCTACTTTTTCCAGAGCCGGTTTGTCCAATCATAAAAACGAACTCCCCTGAATCTATCTGTAAATTGACATTTGAAAGCACCAGATGCTTTTGTTGATAGATGTCTATATTTTTAAGCTTGATAACGGTACTTGGGATCATGTTATAGTTGTATTTCTTTTATTTTTCCAAAAGGCAATTCGTCTACTATTTTCATTATATACGATGCTTTATCTGCTAAGCCGATTTTTTCTAACGACTTATCGGGTCTGTCGACACGGAAGTATGCTAATAACGTAAAGTTTTCATCACGCAACTGTACATAATCTGGAATTTTTGCTACGCCTTTTACCTTTATAATATACATGGTACGCCAAAGTTAGTACATTCTGTGAAATATTATCTTTTTTGAACGCACATTTTCCCTTTATCGTATAATAGCGCTGTACTGGCAAATGACAGGGACTTTTTGATCGACCATTAAGCGTGCGATAATGCCCCTTCTATTTCGGCATATAGCAGGCCGCTGCCACCCCCATAGTGTCTAATGCATTTGGCTTCACCCAGTTCGCTTATCAGTGCTGCTTCTTCCTCGTCGCTCAGCCCAGCACCGATAAGAACCAGATCGAATAACTGCTTTCTGCCTAATTCGTATGCTTCCTTAAAATCACTCGCACCGGTAGCATTCCATTGTAAACGACTATTAACTAAGCGTAAGATGGTCGACAACACATCGGGATGCGTACAAACAACCATAATTTCTTTCTCTTTCATATCACTTATGTCAATTCAAAAAAGGAGGCACCTCAATTAATAGCACTTTGCAATTGTCAATAGCGGTCGCTTTAACCTGTGACAGTCCAAAAACACCAATTGCGTCACGCGTGCTAAGCGTATAATTCTCAATCTGAATAGCTCCTTCAATAACAAAAATAAATAAGCCGTTTTGTTCTTTTTTTAAGGTATATTCTATTAGATGATCACGGTCGAATGCGCCTATATTCATCCAAGCATCCTGATGAATCCAAACGCCTTCATCATCTTTATTGTGGGATAGAATTTGCAATAGCTTATTTTGTTGAAGCTTGGAGGAGAAATCGAGCTGATCGTACCGTGGATGAACGTTACGTGTTTTCGGAAAAATCCAAATCTGTAAGAATTTTACGGGTTCTCTGCGGTTTTTGTTATACTCGGTATGATAAACGCCCGTTCCCGCGCTCATTACTTGTATTTCGCCGGGTTTGATAAGTGTGGTGTTTCCTAAGCTGTCTTTGTGCTCCAACAGGCCCTCTAGGGGCACCGATATGATTTCCATATTGTCGTGCGGATGTTCTCCAAATCCCATTCCCCCTTCAACAAAGTCGTCATTAAAAACCCTCAATGCACCAAATCGGATGCGCTCGGGATTATAATAGCTCCCGAAACTGAACGTGTGAAAGCTCTTAAGCCAGCCATGATTAGCCGTGCCGCGGCTGTCGTTTTTATAAAGTATGTAAGTCGGACTTTTTTGCCTTTCTGTGTTCATCGTTTTTGTAATTTATTGATAACAAAGGTAATCACGAAAGAGTTTTCCGAGCTTAATGTAGATTAAGAAATCGAATAGGAAGATCCGGCGCGCTACTTTTTATACAGAAGCTTGTGCTTCATTTTGCTTAAGAACTCGGGTGTTACGCCAATATAAGAGGCTACTTGCTTGGCCGGAATGCTGTCGGTCAACCCAGCATATCTTTTGCAAAAGTTCTGGTAACGTTCTTCGGCCGTAAGACTTAAATTATCTAATAAGCGTTGCTGAAATGATACAAGTGAATTTTCTGTTATAATTCTAAAAAAGCGTTCAAACGCTGGAATTTCTCGATATAGTCTTTCTTGAGCATCCTTGGAAAGCGCCAATGTGCTGGTTGGTTCAAGGGCTTGAATATAAGTGTTCCCTGGTCTCTGACTAAGCAAACTGTACATATCAGCTATCCACCAGTTTGGGGCAGCAAAATTTAGTACATGCTCGAAACCATTAGCGTCTATCGTGTAACCTCTTAAACAGCCGCTCGTAACAAAATAAGAATATCGACAAATTTCGCCTGCTTCCAATATCAACTCTTTACGTTTAGCAGTAACGGGTTTTAAAAGCGAAGTGAAATGATCGGCTTCCGCCTCAGTCAGGTTAATCCATTTGCCTATATTATTTAGTATAAGTGACTTGTTATCCATGCGCGTATTATTGAACGGACGCCCCATACCTGTTGACCTATTGTATGTTTTCCGTGATACAGGCCGAACCAAAAAAGCTCATTTAAAACGTTGATATACAATAAAACAAATGGCACTCGCAAAAAGCAATAATTCTCTTTGTAAGCGTTGAGTTTGTTTATGCGCATCTAAAATATAAAATTAATGTGTCAATCTAAACTTACTCTGGAACGGATGCAAAAAAAGCGATATACGGTAATGATCCGAAGAACAAAGCGTTTGTGTGCAGACTAATTATCCGGTTTAGTATATTGGACCACATCGATTCCTATACCATTCGGGTCTTGGATAGCGAAATGCTTATCTCCCCAAGGTTCTTCGCGTAATTCAATTTTAATATCGACGCCCTCACTTTTTAATTGTTGATACATCTCCTCAACGTCGTCTACCTCTATTGTGAGATAAACACCCTTGCCATTAAAAGGATCCTGAAATAGTGGCTGTTGACTACTATGATGAGGCTTCAAAAAACTAAGTTCTGCAGAACGATTTGGTGTATGCAGCAAAAGATAAAAGTCATTTTCAAAAGTGACTCCAAAATGCAGTGTTTGCATGTAGAACTCTTTACTTTCCTCGAGTTTGTCCGTAATAATACCTGCGTTTAGTTTCATTGCTTTTTCTTTAGTTTGTATTGTTTGACTATTCACACTACATAAACCATTTAGGCTTATCAGGATGAGTAACATAATGGATTTCATATAGCAAAGGTCGGATTCAGGCGCGTTTCGCAATTGTAAAAAACGGACAGATTATTTGAATGCTATATTTGGGGTGAGTCCGTATATGGTTTTGAATTCTTTGATAAAATGAGCCTGATCGTAATAGCCGAGGTCATAAAAAAACTTCTCTCGTTTTAGCGTTTCCTTGGTCGGTTGGAGGTTTAATAAATTTTGGAAACGCACTATTTTACTGAAAGCTTTAGGCGATTCACCCACGTAAAACTTGAATAATCGACGTAAATGCCGGGGACTGACGGGCACCTGTAATTGCTCAATAGCGGTGGAACCTTTGTCAGACAACATTTGGTCGAGGGCGAGGCTAAATCGGAAGTCGGTTTGAGGCGGATGGTCTGTTATGATTCGCGTAAAAAGGGCATCAAGTGCCATAACAAACGGATGTATAAGTCGGTTAAATCTTGTACCGGAAACATATGAGCTCCGCAAGATTGTTTCGTTTAGCTGTTGATACAGTTTCCGGTTTACTTCGTTTAATGGTAAACAGGCGCCCGTCAGTTCGCTCACATCGAGTTTGAATAGAGAAGCAAAGGTCCCGGGTAAAAAGCGAATGCCCATATAGTGAAAATGGTGAGGAAGGGTAAAGGTATGATAAGAGTTGGAAAGCCCCATAATATCAATAGCGCAAGGGTTGTTTACATCAAAAAAAATGTCGATGCAGCCATCCGACACGACATAATAGACAAACGGTTCCAAGAGCCTTTGGAGACTTTTCAATTCCCAATAACAATGTATATGTGCTCTCAAATTCGTAGATGGCGTATGCTCTTGATACGAAATTTCCTTTCCTTTAAATAACCTATCCGGTTGAATCGGTTTAAAACAAGATGTACCGGTGCTTACGATCATGTCCTGAAATGTGCTTTATCCCATAAAGTTAGCCCTTCTTTGCGATAGAAACAAAGAAAGGCGGAAATCATTTTGTATAACAGCAATATAAACTTGCAATAACCGAACTTATCAAGATAATTGGCAGACTGACTTGAAGTTGTTAATTTAGTTTATATTAGAACAGCAGTATATGACTGAGATGACGAAGCATTTTGTCGGCCTTTTAGGCTACGATAAATTCAGCAATTTAAAGCTCATTGAACTTTTAAAACCAGAAGAAAGATTTGATGAGTCGATTGGTTTAATGTCGCACCTACTCGTAGCCCAGCAGATCTGGTTGAAAAGGTGTAAAGGAGAGCCTACGGTTGGCGGCTCTCTATGGCCAAGGTGGCGATTGCCAGACCTTCACAATACAGTTTTAATGAATTACGAAGCCTGGATGTTGTTTTTGAGTTCTGTGGAAGAGTCGGATTTCATGAAGCCTGTTACGTATCAAAATTCTAAAGGCCTATCTTTTACTAATAGTTTAGAAGACGTTCTTACCCATTTAATTAACCACGGCACGCATCACCGGGCTCAGATCGGGCAACAATTAAAAGCGATTGGACTTACTTTGCCTAATACGGATTATATCTTTTACGTCCGGGAAGAAAGTGATAAGACCTAATACGCTGTTTTAGTCACATAGCTTTCAAACGACAATTTTTTACGCTCGAAAGGATTGTTGACCTTCGAGCTTCCCCGCACTCACTGCTGCCAAGAAAGTGTTCAAACCCCAGCCTATCCTTCGTTGGAATCCTTCGTAAATAAAAAAAGCCTTTCAAACGAAAGACTTTTTTTTTGTTCACCCGAAGGGATTCGAACCCCCATCATCAGAACCGGAATCTGACATTCTATCCATTGAACTACGGGTGAAAAATATTGCGCAAACATAGATAAAATTGTTCTGATATGCAATCACAAAACCACTTCTATTGTAAATATTAAAATAGTCGATTGACTGTTAATCCTTTAATATTATGCTTTTTGTTTGCGAAATATTCTAAATCCTTTAATCTATACATTAAACCTGAAGTGCATGATATCTCCGTCTTCAACGATATATGTTTTGCCCTCGACACTAAGTTTTCCGGCTTCTTTACAGGCATTTTCCGATCCGTACGTGACAAAATCATCGTACTTGATCACCTCGGCACGGATAAAGCCTTTTTCAAAATCAGTATGGATGACGCCAGCCGCTTGAGGGGCGGTAAAGCCTTTATTGATTGTCCAAGCGCGAACCTCCTGAACACCGGCTGTAAAATAAGTAGCGAGATTGAGTAATTTATAGGCAGCACGGATAAGTTTGTGGACACCCGATTCAGTCAGTCCCAAATCTTCCAAAAATAGTTGTCTTTCTTCGTAACTTTCAAGTTGGCTGATTTCAGATTCGATTTGTGCGGATATCACCAAAACCTCTGCTTTTTCATCTTTCACGGCTTCCTTTACACGATCTACGTACGCATTGCCATTAACTACCGATGCTTCATCCACATTACACACATATAATACTGGCTTTACTGTCAAAAGGCTTAGATCGCTGATATACTCGAAGTCTTCCTCTGAAATAGAGGCGGTTCGGGCTGATTTGCCTGATTCGAGGTGAGTTTTTACGATAGACAAAATGTCAAAGGTTTTCTTCGCCTCTTTATCACCGCCTGTTTTGGCCATTTTTTCAACCTTTTGGATCCGTTTCAATACGGTTTCCAAATCCTTTAGCTGCAATTCCGTATCGATGATCTCCTTGTCGCGAATCGGATCAACAGATCCGTCCACATGAATGACGTTGCCATTATCAAAACAGCGAAGAACATGGATAATTGCATTCGTTGTTCGGATATTACCTAAAAATTGATTGCCTAACCCTTCTCCTTTACTCGCTCCCTTTACTAAGCCCGCGATATCGACGATTTCGATTGTGTTGGGTACTATACGTTGCGGTTTAACCAACTCGGCCAACTTATTTAAACGTTCATCCGGCACAGAGATTACGCCCACGTTTGGCTCGATGGTGCAGAACGGAAAGTTAGCTGCCTGTGCCTTGGCGTTGGATAAACAATTAAATAAAGTAGATTTTCCTACGTTGGGTAAACCAACAATACCACATTGAAGTGCCATTTGATAAGTGCTTTTTCTTTTTTGTTATAGTTGCCGCAAAGATAGGAAATAAAAAGCTTTTAAAAATATCTTCGCTTTTGTTACAATAAAGGCCGTTTTTTATAGATACGTAAAAAAAGTGTAAAATACTTTAACAAAAAAATTAATAAGTCTATTGCTTTTTGATATTTACTTACCTATGTTTGCTTTATCAATCTAAATTGTCGTGGAAGAAAGGCCTAAAAAGCAACATGCGTTAAAGTTCGATATTTTAAGGTATCTCTATTACCGAGGACCGATGGCTATCAACGAACTCAGTAAGCTCACCGGTAAGAGCTTGCCGCTCATTACCACACATATTCATTCGCTTAAAGAACAGGGATTGATCATCAATAATCAGTATGCACAGTCTACGGGTGGGAGAAGGGCCCATGAATATCAGCTTAATAAGGAATCGGGCAGGTATATCATAGCAGTATCGGTAGATCAGCTTGTCACCAGAATAGCTGCATTTAATCTGCATAACGAGCAAGTTGATGAACCCAAAGAAAAAGCGATCAACTTAGAAAAGGCTGAAGAATCGCTAAGTGATTTAGTGAATTTTATCAAAGGTTATATAAAAGAACTTCCATTGTCGATATCCGACATGTTGGGCATTGGCATAGCGATGCCCGGTTTTGTAAACGCTGAAAAGGGTATCAACAATACACATTTCGGTTTGGGAGAAAGGAGTTTAGCAGATTACATAGCGAAAGAAGTGGGCTGTGAAGTCTTTATAGATAACGATTCCAGTGCTATCGCGCTGGCCGAGCTGAACTTCGGTGCTGCGCGCGGCATGCAAGACGTTATGGTAGTGAATGTGGGTTGGGGGATCGGATTAGGGATGATCGTAAATGGAAAGCTTTTCCGCGGACATAGCGGTTTTGCAGGTGAGTTTAGTCATATTCCGCTGGCAGATAGTAATAATCTTTGTGTTTGTGGAAAAAGAGGTTGTTTGGAAGTGGATGCATCACTTTTGGTGCTGACCAAAAGGGCGCAGAAGGAAATGAAAAATGGATATGCGTCGAAAATGGAGGGGATGTTTTCCAGTAACGGTGCTTCCAATTTAGATATCGTGTTAAATGCCGCCAACGCAGGCGACCAGTTGGCTGTTAATCTTCTTTCCAAAGCCGGTTTTTTAATTGGGAAAGGGATTGCAACCTTGATTCATATTATGAATCCGCAAGGAGTAGTCGTGAGTGGGAGGGGGGCAATTGCCTCAAGAATTCTGATGGCCCCTATACAACAGGCGGTAAACGAGTTCAGCATTCCCATGTTAGCAGAGCAATGCACCATTTTGCCATCACCGTTGAATAAAGAGGCCGAGTTGTTAGGAGCCGCCACTTTGGTAATGGAACGAACAGATAAATTTTTTAATGAAGTGTTAATTTAAATTGCTGCCTATGGTATAAAGTCGAAACCAAATCTAAATCACGAATTTATTAAAAATCAATCAACTAAGTCGAATTTTAACAAACCAACAAATCATGAGAGAAATCTATTCAAGAGCATTAGCTGCTTTGCTGTTTTGTATGATAACAATCAGCAGCTATGCACAGGGAACAGTGTCAGGAACTGTTTCAGACAACCAGGGGCCTTTACCTGGGGTCACTGTGCGCGTAAAAGGAACTACCAGGGCCGCGTCAACAGACACAAGAGGAAATTTTAGTATTCAGGCATCTACCGGGGAAACCCTTACCTTTTCGATGATCGGTTATATTACGCAAGAGATGGCAATAACCAATCAAAGTAGTTTAACCGTATCCATGCAGAATGATGAGAATGCCTTGGACGAGGTGGTAGTAACTTCTTTAGGTATCAAGAAGGAAGCCAAATCGTTGGGGTACGCAACGAGCACTGTGGGAGCCCAAGAATTAACTAAAACGGGATCCCCTAATTTTGCAGGTGCACTATATGGAAAGGCTCCGGGCGTACGGATTTCTGCGGCTCCGGGAGGGGCGACGTCGGGTATTAATATTAATATCCGGGGTATTAACTCCATTACAAAAAGTTCACAGCCCTTAGTAATCATTAATGGAGTTCCTATGCGCCAAACCGCTTTCAATAACTCCGACTATTGGGGTGATCAGCGTGCGAGAGGAAATGGCTTAGAAGATCTAAACCCAGAGGATATCGAATCGATAACAATCTTAAAAGGTGCTTCCGCTGCCGCATTATATGGATCAGAGGCGATGAATGGTGTGGTGCTTGTCACTACAAAATCAGGAAAAGGTGTCGAGGGTTTTACAGCAGATTTTAACGCGACATACACCGCAGACAGAATCGCCTATTTACCAAGATTCCAACACGTCAGGGGGCCTGGGTATGATGTGTCTTATGCAGATATAGGTCAAGCGGAAGACATGTTTTTTTACTATGATGACGGTGTGCGGGGCGTTGCCAATACAGGTTTGAACTTTGGGCCTAAGTTTGACGGCCAGCCTATCCGTTCTTGGGATGGGGAAATAAGACCCTATAGTGACCAAAACGCCTACGGTAAATTTTTTAATAATCCGAACAATACGATCTTAAACCTTGCTTTAGGGCATACGGGGAAAAATTCTAACACTCGATTTTCGTTAACTCGGCAGGATAACCAGATGACTTCATTGGAATCCTATAACAAAAAGAACGTAGCCAGTCTTAACACTTCATTCAAGCTTTGGGATAAGCTTACAACCGATGTTGTTGTTAATTATGTGAATCAGCACACACATAATCGTCCCTTTTTGACGGATCGTTTGATTAACAATTTCACTGGTATGATTTCCACTTTTGATAATCCAGAATGGTATATCAACAGATATAAAACTAGTCAGGGTTATAAATATGTCACGGGCACTAACCAAAGTCTAACACCTGAAGAAAATCTTACTTACAATGGCTATAAAACCGATGTATTAGATTATATGTGGAACACCTTGGCTAATCAATCGGACGAGTATTCCAATAGGTTGATAGGGTCTTTTACAAACACATGGCAAGTAACGCCTGATTTGTCCTTCAGAGCGCGGATTTCTGCAGATATGACAGCGATGAAACGAGAAGATAAAAATCCTACTGAAAGACCAATTTCGATAGATCCTAATACTGGTGCGTATTCATTAGGCAATCAAAATGCAAATGTATATTATACGGATCTTTTAGCCAATTATAGTAAACAGATAACGACGAATGTTAAGTTAGGCGGTATGGTGGGATATACAGCATCTAAAACGGAAGATACCTATGTGCAAAGAAGAACAGATGGGGGCTTAAGTGTAAGAGACTGGTTTGATTTGAATGCTTCGGTAAATTTGGCTCGATGGGACGATCGCTATAATTACAGAAGAAATATGTTACGCGATGCCTTATTTGGAACCTTAAACTTCAATCTGAAGGACTACTGGTTCGTAGAAGGGACATTGCGCAGGGAACGTATTTCTACCATGCACCCAGACAATAACGTGTTGTACTACCCTTCGGTGAATTCAAGTCTAATTCTGAATGAAGCATTTAACTTGCCGGAAGTTGTTGACTACGCCAAACTGAGGGGATCATGGGGTATCGTAGGTAATTATCCTGATATCTATCAGAGTGCTCTCAGCTTAACACAAACAAGTTTAGGGCTTCAAGCTGAAGGTGCACGTCCTGTCACATACACATTGATTCCAACCTCAGCATTCGGTAATGAAGGGATAAAACCAGAAACCAAATATGAATTTGAATTTGGATTGGAAGCCCGTTTACTTAACAGCAGGCTAGGATTTGATATTACGTACTACAATGGCCAAGTTCGCGATCAGATCTTAAACTATACCCTACCTATAAGTTCGGGGGCTTCTTCCATTCTGGCTAATGTAGGTACGCTACGTAATTCGGGCTGGGAATTTGCTATAACCGGTACACCAGTACAAGCAACTAATTTCCGTTGGAATACAGTATTGAACTTCTCGATGAACAAAAATCGTGTAGAAGCATTACCTGGCGGTGCCGACGAATTGTTACTTCGAGATTATGACGGACAAGCGGCTCAGCTGGTAGCAAGAGTTGGACAACCTATAGGCGACATTATGGTTCATCCAATAGCGACTGACGATAACGGAAATAAAATCGTTCTGGATAACGGGCTTTACCAAGTAGATGGAAATTCTTGGATCAAAGCTGGTAATGCGATGCCAAAAGTAGTGGGTGGCTTGACTAACACGTTTACATATAAAAACTTCACTTTAGATGCACTAATTGACTTTAGATGGGGAGGGAATGTTATGCCTACAGGTATTAACTGGATGATCAGTAGAGGGCTGCTTGAAGAAAGTTTAAATTATATGGACGCTGAACACGGCGGTTTGAGTTATTATATAGATGGAGAAAGAGGTGTTGCGTATGATGGATCGGTAGGTCCTAACGGACAGAAAATTTATCATGACGGGATGCTGATGGAAGGAGTTCTTGCTGATGGCACACCAAATGATAATGTAATCTCACAAGTGACTTACTACGCGAATACTTATAATTGGGGTGGACCACAGTATTCGTATTCTCGATATGAATTATATGTGAAGAAAAACAATTACATCAAAATGCGTGAATTGTCTCTTGGTTACAGACTCCCAGCTTCCATTGCTTCCAAATTAAAAGCTAAGAATCTGCAACTTTCTGTATTCGGAAGGAATTTGTTTTTCATCTATCGGTCTATTAAAGACCTAGATCCTGAACAAATGACAGGAGGCTCTTTTTGGATGGATCAAGTGAGTAATGCTGGAACGAGCCCAGCTACCAGAACTTATGGTTTAATGTTACGTGCGAGCTTTTAAAAATAAAAAGTTATGAAAAAATATTTTTTAGGGATGGGGCTATGTGTTGCTTCATTAATATATACTACCTCTTGTAAGAAGAGTTCATTTGATGAATTTTATCGAGACCCATCGAAGGTGACAGAAACTACCGTAGATAAACAGTTCTCTGGAATGATCTATGGATATAGACAGCTAATCGTTCCAGATTATCGTAATTATTTTGTGACTGTTCTGCCCACTATAGCCCGTTATATCCAGATTAATGGCTGGGCAAATGAGGCGAATCAACTAACTCCTGGGGCGGCAGCTATTGACGATCGTTGGTCAAGGTATTATGAAGGTCTCGCGCAATTTAGAGAGTTGGAGACGACCTATAACAATTCGGACCCTTTAATACAGCAAGAGACGAGGATCTTCTACTTAGCAGCAAAGATTTTGTTCTATGATCAAACGCAACAAGCCGTCGATTTACACGGTGACATTCCTTGGAGTCAAGCCGGCAAGCTCAGTTCCAATGGAGGCGATTACACAGTCTCTTATGCGACATATGATAAAGCTGCCGATATTTATACAGTCATGCTAGACGACTTGGCAACCATTAAGGAAGAACTGGAGGGTCTTTCCGTTCCCAGCACATCAAACTTTTCATCCCAAGATATTATTAACAACGGAAATTTAGAGTTATGGAAAAAATACTGTAATTCTTTGCGTTTGCGGATGTTGACGCGAGTGTCAGGTTCTTCGGAGTTTAGTGCGAGATCGCAGACGGAATTAGCTGAGATTGCAAATGATCCTTCATCGCTAATTTTAACGAATTCGGAGAATGCACAGCTTGATGTTTTTGACGCATCAACTGGAATCAATGCAACTGGCTTTCAGGACGCTTTAGAAAGTTGGAATGGCAATATCGCAGGAAAGGTAATGATTGATCATATGCTTAATAATGCCGATCCGCGGCTACCTTTTATTTTCGAGCCTGGAGCACAGGCGGATGGAAACTATATAGGGCTCGACCAGTCGTTAACAGGATCTGTTCAATCGAACTTAATTTCAGGTCCCGCAAACAGTGGCGGAGGAACGATTGCCATTTATAACAGGTCTACATTTTCAAGGAATGATTACTTCCCAGGTATACTGATTTCAGCATCGGAAGTGAACTTCCTTCTAGCAGAGTATTTCTTTAAAGCAGGAAACAGCGCTTCTGCAAAAATGTATTTCGAAAACGGAATTAAGGAGTCGATTTCCCTTTTTCAAGCGATCAGAGCTGTAAGTAATGACGTTCTTGTTCCTGCGGCTACAGCGCCGACCGCTACGCAAATAACTACCTACATTGATAACATTGATTGGGACGGAAGTACAAATAAAATAGAGTTGATAGCATATCAAAAATGGCTGCATTTTAATATGATGCAGCCGGTGGAGAATTGGGCTGAAGTAAGAAGGTTAGATTTTCCCCAATTCGAATTCCGCATACAGAATTCCGATATGCAAAAAACAGTTCCTGTCAAATGGAATCTGCCTCCATCAGAACCTACTTATAATGCCAATAATTATCAAGCTGTACAAGCCCAAGATAACGTCAACACCAAAATATTCTGGGACGTAAACTAGCGATAAATAAGCATAGAAAAGATTGGTCAATAAATGTTTGAGGGGTGGGCTTCGTTGACCACCCCTTTTTATTTATTTTCTTTTTCTTCTTTTTACAAGATCTCTTCAACGTTGAGGATTTTATGTGCTGCACGAAATCAAACTTATCAAATGTCGAATTGTAATCTTTAAATCGCATTTGCCCGAAAAAACAATAACTTTATACTATAATGGACGTATTACAACCGCCGCGACATACAAAATGGCTATTAAATAACCCTTATTTCTTAAGCTTTGTATTATGCGTTATTGCTTTTATAAAAGCTAACGCTCAAACAACAATTCCTTTCACAGAAGGACTTTACATCCAAGTACCGGCTAACTACGGTCGCGAAGCAATCTATACGGACGAATTACTTTGGAATTACTATCAAGGTTCTTTAACGAAACCTAAAGCAGGACACACGTTGGACGGAAAGACGGTGAATGATAACCAGCATACTTGGTTGCCTGTCACCGCCGACACCTCTGGGTTCTTTCGTCCACAACGTGCCGTTGGTGGAAATTTGGGAAGTCCGAACCATCCTCCCGGACCGGGCCGAATTGATCGGCAAACGAGCAGTCCAAACTCTCAGCCACGCCGTCCACGGGGTCCTAGTTACCTTTATTTTCAATACGAAGCAAACGAAGTGAAGGATGCGATATTGCATGTTCGCGGAAATAGCGCCGTATTGGTAAATGGCTCCCTACATACCGGCGACCCCTATCGGATGGGCTGGATGGATATCCCGGTAAAATTGGAGAAAGGTCTGAATGAATTCTATGTTAGGGGTTTGTTCGTGGCTGCCGAGTTGCGTTTCCCTACTAAGCCGATTTATTTACATACCGCAGATCTTACCGTGCCTGATATTGTACAGGGAAAAGATAATAGTAGTTTATGGTTGGGCTTGGTCGTCACCAATCACTCATCAAAAACGGTTCGTGACCTAAACATAGGCAGCGTGACAAAGGGCTTGGAGCGATTTGTCTCTGTGCCGGCCATACGACCTTACAGCACGCGCAAAGTGGCCGTACCGGTCGATGCTTCGAGCGTGAAGGAAATCGGTGAAGTGTCAAGTCAAATTATTTTAAAAGCTGGACAAAAGACGATTGACCAACAGCAGATCGGGCTGCAATGTGTCAGTGCAAACAGTCCGTACCGTGTTACTTTTGTCAGCGAAATAGACGGTAGCGTGCAATATTTTGCGGTTAATCCGGCAAAGGGAGGCGAAAAAGCAGGGGATGCATTGTTTTTCTCGGTACATGGCGCGGGTGTGGAAGCGATCGGCCAGGCGCAGGCCTACCAAGCGAAAGACTGGGGGACATTGGTTGCACCTACTAATCGTCGTCCGAGAGGATTTAATTGGGAAGATTGGGGACGCCTCGATGCGCTGGAAGTGTTGTCTATAGCTAAACGGTCTCTGCAGCCAGATTCACAACGTGTTTATCTGACGGGACATTCCATGGGCGGACACGGGACTTGGTTTTTGGGCGCTACCTATCCCGATAAGTGGGCGGCTATCGCACCATGTGCCGGATATCCAACACTGAAAGGCTACGGCTCAGCGGACGGGCTTATTCCTGAAAAGGGACGTAATGCCTACGAAAGTACCTTGCTGCGAGCCAGTAATCAAAGTGATGTGATTGCTTACGCAACTAACTATAAGCCCTTAGGAATCTATATTTTACATGGAGATGCAGACCGGACGGTTCCGGTAGAATATGCAAGGCAAATGAGAGGAGTATTAAGTACCTTCCATCCTGATTTTAGTTATTATGAGTACCCTAACGGTTCGCATTGGTATAGTAACGAAAGTGTAGATTGGAAACCGCTTTTCGACTATTTTCAGTGGCATAGAAGACTGGTCGATACCGCCGTAAACCGAATCGATTTCACGACGGCTAACCCCGGTATTTCAGATTCTTATTATTGGGCCAGCATTTATCAGCAAGAGCAGCCACTGGCTTATTCCAATGTGCAGCTGTCACGTGATATCAACAATGGAACTATAGAGGGCAAAACCATAAATGTTTTTCTTTTACAATTGGACGTGAGCAGCTTCTCATCGGGCAGCCCTATCCGAATATCGTTGGATAGTTTAAACGAACTTAATTATACGAAACAAGAAGGCAAGAGCCACGTATATTTACAAAAAACGGCTAAAGCTTGGCAGTTGACAGACCAACCAGCCCAAGCGGAAAAGGGCCCACACCGTAATGGTACCTTCAAGGAGGCATTCAACTATCGGATGGTCTACGTTTATGGCACGGGCGGCTCTGCTGAAGAAAAACAGTGGGCTATGGAAAAGGCGCGCTATGATGCGGAAACTTGGTACTACCGCGGAAACGGTGCCTTTGATATTGTCGCGGATAAGGATTTTAATCCCGCCGATTATACTGACCGAAATATCATTCTGATCGGTAATGCGAAGACGAACTCAGCTTGGAAAATCTTATTGGCGGATTGTCCCATACAAGTAGAACCTGCTTACGTTCAGCTTGGGGATAAGCAATATAAAGGCAATGATCTCGGCGGATATTTCATTTGGAAGAAGCCGGGGAGCGATCTACATACGGTAGGTGTGATTACAGGTACTGGCATTAAAGGCATGCAAGCCGCGACCGCAAATCAGTACTTCGCCGGTGCAAGTGGTTTTCCGGATTATATGTTCTTTAAGCTGGGGATGTTGAAAAACGGTGCGGAAGACATAGTTGACGCGGGCTTCTATACGAACCACTGGGTAGTTTCGCCGTCCAATTAACTGACGAACTAAGCCTCATTAAAATGATTATTAGTAGGTAAAGAAAAAACGTTAAAACGAAAAGTATGAAATACAAGAAGACGCATTTAACAAGCTATTTGATTTTTATCTTGTTAGCAACCATGACAACCTTTAGCGCCGCGCAAAACTTGCCACGTATCGCCATTGCTGGTTTGGGGATTGAATCCAGTACCTTTTCTCCGGCAATTACGGAAGAGGAGGCGTTTCATGCCCGCTTAGGTGGAGACGTTTTTAATGGATATCCTTTTTTATCCCAGGGCGAGTCCATGCGTGCGGAAGCAGTATGGGTGCCGACTTTAGTGGGAAAGTCGCTGCCCGGCGGCGCGGTGAGCCGCGAAGCCTACGAATCCTTGGTAAAAAAGACATTGGATTCGTTGGAAAAGAATAAGCCTTATGACGGACTATTTTTTGATATCCATGGGGCCATGAGCGTAGTCGGATTAGACGATCCCGAAGGTGATCTTATTCAGCGTATTCGCAAAGTGATCGGTCCGGAAACCATCGTCTCCACGAGTATGGATTTACATGGAAACGTTTCGCAGCGTCTGGCGAAGCATACCGACCTCATTACCTGCTACCGCATGGCCCCGCACGAAGATGCAATGCAATCAAAAGAACGGGCGGTACGTAACCTGCTGGATCGTATAAAAAGCGGAAAAGGCAAACCTGCTTATAAGGCTTGGATTCCTATTCCCGTTTTATTACCTGGCGAACAAACGAGTACCCGAATTGAACCGGGAAAGAGTCTTTACAGCAAAGTAGATCCGGTAACCAAGGAGACGGGAATTATTGATGCGGCTATTTGGATCGGTTACGCTTGGGCAGATGAGCCCCGTAACCATGCCGTAGTCATGGTTACGGGAGATGATAAAGAAAAAGTAGCCAAGGCTGCGGAATACCTTGCGCAAAGTTTTTGGGCGGTCCGGTCGCAGTTTGATTTCGTAGCGCCCACCGGCTCGTTAGACGAATGTCTGACGAAGGCTTTTGCTAGTAAGAAACGCCCGTTTTTTATCAGCGATACGGGCGACAATCCAACAGCCGGTGGGGCAGGAGATGTAACCTGGACATTGACGGAATTGTTAGCTAGGCCCGAGTTTAAGCGGGAAGACGGGCCGACATTAATCTATGCATCCATTCCGGGGCCGGCACTTATCAAGAAAGCAATTGAGGCCGGAAAGGGCGCAACAGTGGAAGGTGAAGTCGGCGCCGCAGTAGATGCTCGCTATGCTCCTCCGCTGAAAATAAAGGGTACGGTGGAAAGTATCGTTCAAGGAGATCGAAATGCCGAAGTCGAAGTGGTGATCAAGACAGGGACTGCTTACGTTATCGTTACACAGAAAAGAAAGCCTTATCACAAAGAAGTGGATTTCACCAGATTGGGGCTAGAACCTCGGAAAGCTGATATCGTAGTGGTTAAAATAGGTTATTTAGAACCCGAGTTGTATGCTATGCAGGCTGATTGGATTATGGCTTTAACGCCTGGCGGTGTTGATCAGGACTTGTATAGATTAAACTATAAAAGAATTCAACGGCCGATGTTTCCGTTTGATAAAAGCATGAAAGATCCGGATCTCTCTGTTCGCTTTATTCCATCCTCCGATTCAAACGATTAAAAAAAGAAGGCGGGATCTTTTTGAAACCGCCTTCCTCTCTTTTATGGCATGTAGAATGGGCTCGGCTATAGGTTGTAATCCCTTTCCAAGTTAACATCTGCTGTCAACTGTATCTGTTCGGACGAAGACCCGATCATCAATTTAAACCGACCTTTTTCTGTAACCCATCTCATTTGTGCATCTATTAGCTTTAAATCATCCGCATGGAGGGTGAAATCGATCGTTTTTTCTTCTCCAGCTTTGAGGTGCACGCGTTGAAAATCTTTTAACTGAATAACAGGCGTTACCACACTAGAGACTTCATCCCGAATATAGAGCTGGACAACCTCATCCCCATCGTATTTACCGGTGTTTTTCAGTTTGAAAGAAACCTGTAGATTAAAATCGTCGGCAGTTTCCGTTAGTTGTTGTTTAATATCTGTATAAGCAAAAGTGGTATAGCTTAGTCCATAGCCGAATGGATAAAGCGGCTTAGCGTCTAATTCAACATAATCATGTTTGGTAGGCTTTTTATAGTTATAATAGACAGGCAATTGGCCAACAGATTTAGGGACGGACACGCTTAAACGACCCGCGGGGTTATAATCGCCAAATAGCACATCCGCGATAGCATGTCCTCCTTCTTGCCCTGGATACCAAGCGTCTACGATGGCATCAATGTGCTGTTGCGGCCAGTTTAAATTTAGTGGGCGCCCTTTAATAGTAACCAATACAACCGGCTTGCCAACTGCTTTAACCGCTTTTAATAGTGCTAGCTGTTTTCCCAACAAATCCAATGTTGCACGATCAAAACCTTCGCCGCTTTCCATATCGCTTATCTTGCCTTCTGCAGCAGTTACTTGGGCAGCGCCAGTCTCCTGATAGGATGTCTTGAAGTCGCGTGCACTCGATCCTCCTAGAACGACAATGGCAACGTCTGCCGTTTGAGCGGCTTTAACTGCGGCGTCGATGTCGAATTCGGAGGTATCTCTGATATCGCATCCTTTCACATAATCTATTTTAGCGTCGGCGCCTAGTTTAGACCGTATGCCGTCTAATACAGTGACTATATTTTCTTCTGTTTGGGGTGCGGTATAATCGCCTAATTGATTGTAAATATTGTTGGCATTCGGACCAATGAGCGCAATCTTTTTTGTTGATTTGCTTAAAGGTAAAATGTTGTTGCTGTTTTTAAGGAGAATAATAGACTGCTGTGCTACTTTACGTGCTAAATCGATATGAGCGGCTGTATGTACGGTCTTCCTTACTTGTTTTATGTCTACGTAAGGATTTTCAAATAGACCCAAAGCGAATTTTTGATATAAAACCCGACTAACTGCCGTGTCTAAGGCTTCCGGTTTTACTTTTCCTTCTTTTATGGCATCCAATAAGGCCGGACCATAACCGTAACCGCTAAGGTCGGCATCGAGCCCCGCATTCAAAGCCTGACCCGCCGCTTCCGATGCGCTGGATGCTACGTGGTGACTGCCTACAAGACCCGATATACTACCTAAGTCCGATACGACGAAACCTTTAAAACCCCATTCTGCTCGAAGCAGATCTTTTAATAACCAAGGATTTGCCGAACAGGGAATGCCGTCTATTGAATTGTAAGCGGTCATGACGGACAGCGCACCGGCTTTTACCGCCTTTTCGAAAGGGGGAAGATAAAATTGATGAAGCTCCCTTTGTCCCAAGCTTACACTGCCTCCGTTATGGCCGCCTTCCGGTACTCCGTAAGAAGTAAAATGCTTTAGCGTGGAGATTATATTTTTTCCGCTCTTTAGATCAGTTCCCTGAAAGCCACTTACCATGGCTTCACCCATTTTTCCATTTAAAACAGGATCCTCCCCGTAGGTTTCTTCTAAACGCGACCACCGAGGTTCTCTCGCTAGATCGAGTATAGGACCGTAACCGGCGTGCCCGCCAACCGCACGGGTTTCAGCCGCTATTGCTTGTGCCATTTCCTGTATCAGGGCCGGGTTCCAGGTGCTGGCCTGTCCAATTGCAGTAGGAAATACGGTGGTGCCGATAGCCATGTGACCATGGGGGCATTCTTCGGAGAGTAAAAGCGGAATTCCTAAACGTGTGCTGTCTGCCATATAACGTTGCAAAGCATTCGTGGCCATCGCTGCTTCTTCCGGCGATAACCCCGTTTCCAGTGTCTTTTTTGTCCATGGATCCGCCCGTAAAGTAGCCCAAAGCATACCAATATGCTCCTTTTTTATGGCTTCTTTGAACTTGTTGCTTACCGTAATGCTTTTATCACTTTTTGAATACATCTCCCAACCAAGGAGGGTAGAAAGTTGTCCTACTTTTTCTTCTATGGTCATTCGATCAAGCAAATCCTTTACCCGCTCGTTTATGGGCCGTTTGGGGTCTTTATAGATCGGCTGGGAGTTAAGGTCTTTAAAAGAGAATAAGGGATAAAGAAGGAAGGCTATTAAAATTAAATTGATCTGTCTTTTTATCATAAAGTATGCGCTGATAATTTTTATCTAATTTACTAAAAGAATCAAAAGTGTTTGGCTAATCGGTAAAAGAATATAAAAAAAATGCCGCCCCTTAAAGGAGCGGCATTGAAAATTTATATGCGGAAGCTTTATTTAGATTTTTTTGAACCTTCTTCGTCTTCCATTTGCTCTTTCAATTGAGCTAATACATCTAAATCTCCTAAGGTGGATTTTTCAACTGAATCTTTCACCTTCTTAACAGCATTGGAAGCCGCTTTAGCCTCTTTCTTGCGATTATTGAAGTCCTCAATACGCGCTTCTGCTCTTTCATCTTCCCAAATGCGAGAATGTGAAATCACAATACGTTTAGCTTCTTTATTGAATTCAATGATCTTAAATTGAGCTGACTCTTCTGCTTTTAAAGCTTTGCCATCTTCTTTGATGCTATGCTTGCTAGGGCAGAAGCCTTCAACTCCGTAAGGAAGTGCTACGATATCACCCTTGTCAGTTACTTTCAGTACGGTACCTTCATGAATTGAATCTAGTGTGAAGATAGTTTCAAAAGTATCCCAAGGGTTCTCTTCCAGTTGTTTATGTCCTAAACTTAGTTTGCGGTTGTCTTCGTCAAGTTCTAGTACAACTACATCCAATTCTTCACCTACTTTCGTAAATTCATTTGGATGGTTAATTTTCTTAGACCATGATAAATCAGAGATGTGAATTAAACCGTCAATGCCCTCTTCAATTTCGACAAACACACCAAAGTTGGTCATGTTCTTAACAACTGCCTTGTGCTTACTTCCTATAGGATAGCGCTCAGCAATGTTTTTCCAAGGATCTGGAGTCAATTGTTTGATACCCAAGCTCATTTTACGCTCTTCACGATCCAAAGTAAGTACTTCAGCTTCTACTTCATCGCCTACTTTAAGGAATTCCTGTGGGCTACGTAAATTTTGAGACCAAGACATTTCAGAAACGTGAATTAAGCCTTCAACGCCTGGTGTGATTTCTAAGAAAGCACCGTAATCGGCAACAGTTACAATTTTACCCTTTACTTTAGATCCTACAGCTAACGCTGGATCCAAAGATTCCCAAGGATGAGGTGTAAGTTGTTTCAAGCCTAATGCGATACGTTTTTTCTCATCATCAAAGTCAAGAACAACAACGTTGATCTTTTCATCTAATGACAATACTTCTTTCGGATGTTCGATGCGGCCCCAAGAAATATCGGTGATATGTAATAAACCGTCAACACCACCTAAGTCGATGAATACACCGAAATCTGTGATATTTTTAACAGTACCTTCCAATACCTGTCCTTTTTCCAGTTTTGCAACGATTTCTGATTTTTGGTTTTCTAAATCGTCCTCAATCAGCACTTTGTGCGAAACAACAACGTTTTTGAATTCGTGGTTGATTTTAACAACTTTGAATTCCATTGTTTTACCCACGTAGATATCGTAATCGCGGATAGGTTTAATATCAATTTGAGATCCAGGCAAGAAAGCTTCGACACCTTTGATATCTACGATCAAACCACCTTTAGTACGGCTCTTTACGTAACCGTTGATGATTGTATCGTTTTCTAAAGCTTCGTTGATTGCTTCCCAAGATTTCTGTGTTTTAGCACGT
Organism: Olivibacter sp. XZL3; assembly: GCF_004368405.1. Classification (GTDB taxonomy): domain Bacteria; phylum Bacteroidota; class Bacteroidia; order Sphingobacteriales; family Sphingobacteriaceae; genus Olivibacter. The sequence continues at coordinate 118,126 of NZ_SBJH01000064.1, read as the reverse complement.
TTACGGGAAAGAACCAACTGTCCGTTCTCGTCTTCACGTGATTCAACAAACACGTCTACCTTATCGCCTACTTTAAGGTCAGGTAAATCGCGGAATTCAGAAAGAGATACCAAGCCATCTGATTTAAAACCGATGTTAAGTACCACGTCTTTGTTGTTAATGGAAACCACGCTTCCTTCAACAATTTCTCCTTTGTTAACGGAGTTAAAAGTACCAGCGTACTGCTCTTCCAGTTTCGCACGCTCGTCTACGCTGTAATTTCCGAAACCTTTCTCATCTTGATCCCAATCGAAGTCACCTTCTGGAGTGATCCAAGTATTGGATTTGATTTCGTCGATAAACGTTGAATCAGCTTCTGATTCAATGTTTTCTTTTTCCTTAACTGCTTTTAAGTCAGCGTCTTGGATTTCAGCTTGTTTAGCTTTTAATTCTTTTTCTGCTTCTTGTTTTTTTGCCATTAATTAATTTATCTCCTTTTTCCTGAAATTCATCAGGACTGCAAAGGTGCAAAAATTATTTTTAAATAAAGCAATAAATGTGAGTTTTATTAGCAAAACATCGTGATTTTCAGGTCGCTTAGCTAGCTGCGGTTGTCAGTTATTGCGTTGCGGATATGATAAAACTAATACCTATGACAACCTAAAGGACTCAAGTGTTTAGCTGCTTGCAACATAGAACGTATAGCTTATAACTAACTGTTGGCTTCCTCTACTTTTTCCAATACGAAGCGCAGTTGTTCTTCCTCGGTCATATCTGTATTGTCTAAAATAATAGCGTCGTCAGCTCTTACTAAGGGGCTTTCCTTGCGTGTGGTGTCTTGGTAATCGCGATGTGCAATGTTTTCGAAAACCTCTTCTAAGGTGATGTTTTCACCTTTATTCTTTAGCTCCAGATAGCGGCGTTCTGCTCTTATCTTTGGGTCGGCAGTCATAAAAATCTTAATTTGGGCATGAGGAAAAACAGCTGTTCCAATATCCCGGCCGTCCATTACCACATTTTTTCGCGCACCCATTTTTTGCTGCTGCTTTACCATGGCTGATCTAACTTCTTTGATGGCGCTCACTGCGCTTACATTTTCCGAAACGGGCATTTGTCTGATTTCATCCGAGACATCCTCATCATTTAAAAGGACCCGTGTTGCTCCCTGTTCCTTGTGGAAATCGATATGAATATTTTCAAGTGCTTGTCGTATCTGCTTTTCACTGTTGAAATCAATGTTGTTCCGCAAAAAATAGAGCGTCACAGCCCTGTACATGGCGCCGCTGTCTACATAGACGTAATGAAGTTTGTTTGCTAAAGCTTTTGCGACTGTACTTTTTCCGCAGGAGGAATAGCCATCAATCGCTATAATGATATTTTTCTTCGTCATGGGTGCACAAAACTATAGAAAATGCTTGGCATTCGCGAACACTTATGGAAAAGTGGGGTTAAACAGATCATAAACTATCTCCATCATCAGTTTAAATACGGAAATTTTTTCGTACTAACTGTATATCTTATTTGTGCGCTCGTCAGGTTTTTTTCAGGTCTTACCAGATTTTGATCAGGTTTATCTGACCAAAATCTGGTAAAGACCTGACGAATGGTTGGAGTTTGCCCGAATTTAGTACAAAATTGGTTATAAATTGTTGCCTTGCGAAGTGCTTGATTTATTATCGACATGATTTAATATGATCTGAATAGTGCGAGTTTCTATATTTGTGACTTAATGATTTGTTATGTACGATATAGATGAACTAGAACCATATATTCACTATAAAGCTTCACGCAGCGGTGGAAGTGGTGGGCAACATGTGAATAAAGTGGCTTCAAAAGTCGAATTGTTATTCGATTTTGAAAGTTGTAATATTTGGAACAAAGCGGATAAGGACCGTATTAGACAAAAGTTGGGCGGGCGACTTTCTTCAGAGGGAAAGCTGCAGATAATCAGTCAAGAGCACAGATCGCAATTCAAGAATAAGGAACTGACCCAACAGAAGCTTTTGAAGATGCTTACTCAGGCCTCTACAGTACCCAAACAGCGTAAGCCTACTAAACGCAGCAAGGAATCTGTCGAAAAGCGGTTGGAAGATAAGCGGTACCGCGCGCTTCAAAAGATTAGTAGAAGTAAATATTTTGATTAATTAGAACAATTCTTAATAACGGGTAAGCCTTGTGATATTGCAGGTTATATATTTAGTATTTAGTATTTTTGCGCCAAATTATCCTGCTAGCCTGTATGTACCCACCTCAAAACGGAAACATTTTAGGAGAGTTGGATGATTGCTCAAAAGTTACTAGGTAACCTTGCGCGCAGTTAACAAGAAACAAAAGCATATATGAAGAAGGGAGCTATTTTAGGCATTATAATCATCGCAGTAGCGATCGCGATGATCATTAGTATTTACACGGATTCTAGCACATATGCGACATTTACTGATGCTCAAAAGACGGAGTCAGAGATCCATGTGGTGGGCGAGTTAAATAAAACGAAGGCATTATACTACAAACCAACTGAGGATGCCAATTATTTTGCATTTTATATGCTAGACAATGAGGGTACAGAATGTAAAGTCGTTTTCAACGGTTCAAAACCGCAAGATTTTGAACGCTCGGAACAGATTGTTTTGACAGGCAAAATGGTGGGGGGAGAATTCCATGCTTCAAAAATCTTGATGAAATGCCCTTCTAAGTATAACAAAGATCAAGTAGAGGTAACGGAATCTGCTTCTACTAACGTTTAGGATATAATCGTTGTATTTCCGAACCTAATCACAAATTTATTGAATATTAATGGATATCCACTATCAAGGTGAAAGCCTTCTTCCAGGCCAACTTGGTCAATTTTTTATCGTTCTTTCTTTTGGTGCGGCGCTCTTATCGTGTATTAGCTATTTCTTTGCCACAAAATATAAAGAGGATGCTTCATGGCACAAAATTGCTCGTATTGCCTTCTTTATCAACGTGGTATCGGTAATCGGTATTGGTAGCTGTCTTTTTTATATTATATATAACCATTTGTTTGAGTATCATTACGCTTGGTCGCACTCTTCCCGCACCTTGCCGGTACATTATATAATTTCCAGTTTTTGGGAGGGACAAGAAGGTAGTTTTTGGCTCTGGATGTTTTGGCAATCTATTTTGGCGCTTGTTGTAATTGTCAGGGGTAAAAGCTGGGAAAATCCGGTTATGACTTCCGTTATGCTCTGCCAAACCATTTTGGCTTCCATGCTGACAGGCATTGAAGTTTTTGGCGAGCGTGTTGGGAGTTCCCCCTTTATTTTGCTAAGACAGGCCTTAGAGGCGCCTATTTTCACCAATCCTAACTACCTCAGTATGATTACTGATGGCAATGGCTTAAATCCATTGTTGCAGAATTATTGGATGGTAATCCATCCGCCGACCCTGTTTTTGGGTTTTGCTTCAATGGTGGTTCCTTTTGCTTATGGTATTGCAGGATTATGGCAGCGGAAATATAAGGAATGGTTACAGCCAGCTCTTCCTTGGTCTCTTTTTGCTGTGATGGTATTGGGCGCAGGTATTATTATGGGTTCCTTCTGGGCTTATGAAGCGCTTAATTTTGGGGGTTTTTGGGCTTGGGACCCCGTAGAGAACGCCTCCATTATTCCTTGGTTTACGTTAATTGCTGCCGTGCACGTGATGGTGGCGTATAAAAACTCCGGTCACTCTTATTTTACTGCCACCTTTTTAGTGTTGATAAGTTTTGTGTTGGTTATCTATGCCTCTTTCTTAACCCGCAGTGGGGTGTTGGGTGAAACATCGGTCCACTCTTTTACCGACTTAGGTATGTATTGGCAGCTCGTGGCCTTTAATATAACCTTTTTCGGTATTATGGTTTATTTTCTTGTTAGCAGATGGAAAGAATTGCCTATTACTAAAAAGGACGAAGAAACTTATTCGAGGGAATTCTGGTTGTTTATAGGTGCCCTTATTCTTGTGGTGGCCTGTGTGCAGATCATTGCTACGACGTCGATTCCGGTGTTTAATGCCTTATTTGGAACCAAAGTGGCTCCGCCTGTTGATGCAATTGCTCATTACAATAAATGGCAAGCCGCATTTGCCGTCCTAGTGCTTATTCTATCGGCTATTGCGCAATTTCTGAAATACAAGAAAACTACCCCTAAGGTGTTTTATTTCAACTTGTTGGTGTCTTTTGTGGTTTCTATTGTAGTTACCGGTGTTTTGCTGTATTTCACAAAAGTTTATACCAATTTCATGTATGTGCTATTGTCTTTCGGGGCGGTATTTGCCTTAGTAGCGAATGCGAGAATTCTGGGTGATGCTTTTAAAGGAAAATGGAAATTGGCCGGCTCTTCAGTCGCTCATATAGGATTCGCTTTGTTGATTATCGGCGCCTTGGTTGCTGCTGCAACAAACAAGGTGGTTTCTCTAAATGCGGGCGGCTCGATTCCAATTGCGGGATTTGAAGAGCGCGAGAAGCCGGGCGAGAATCTCTTTCTGTATATCGATCAACCGATAGAAATGGGAGGATATACAATCACTTATGTGGGCGATAGCATTGCTATGCCGAACGTTTACTATAAAGTGAACTACGAACGCAAGGATCAAAAAACCGGTAAAGTAATAGAACGGTTCCAGCTCACGCCGAATGCGCAACAAAACCCTAAAATGGGCTTAATCGGAACGCCTAGTACGCGACATTATCTGACAAAAGATATATACACAATTGTAACCTCTGCACCAAAATTAGACGGCCCGGAAGAGGAGGGCCACGACCACGAGGGGCACGATCCAAACGAGGGATACGAAGAGCCAGCGGTGCAGATGGTTAACATTGGCGATACGCTTCGTTATAAAAATGGATTTATTGTTGTGAAAGGTATAAATCGAAACGCTACGTTGCAGAATATTCCGTTAACAAGTGGAGACCTGCTTTTCGCACTGCAGTTGGAAGTACATGCCGTTACCGGCGAAACCTTTGAAGCCGATCCGAAATACTTGATCAAAAATGGCAATAGCTTCGATTTTGCCAAAGATATAGAGGAACAGGGACTGCGTTTACGTTTTACCAAGATTGTACCAAATGAAGGTATGGAATTGATGATCTATCAAAAGCCGCTGCCTGAGAAAAAGTGGATCGTTATGAAGGCTATCGAATTTCCTTATATCAACTTTTTTTGGTGTGGTACAATTATCATGACCATAGGCTTTCTTCTTTCCATTTTTAGGAGAAATAAAGAGCTTAAAGGGAAAATTGCGTAAACATTTGTTTCCCTTTATTGTTAATTTTACCTTGCGGGGACTGAAGACGTAGGCTACAGTCCCCGTTATTCTTTGTGTTTTATGGAGATAGTAATACTAGGTAGTGGAAATGTGGCAACTCACTTAGCGTATGCCTTAAAGAAAGCAGAATACCATATAAAGCAAGTATATAGTCGCAAAATTGAACATGCAAAACACTTGGCAGATGGTATTGGCGCCGAACCTGTCGGTAATTTATCACACATCACAACCGAAGCCGATATTTATATAATAGCTGTTAAGGACGAAGCGATTATTGAGGTAGCGTCTGCGTTGCCCCTAGGAAACAATATCCTATTGCATACTTCCGGAAGTACCGATATGGAGGTACTTAAACCCTTTTCTTTATCATATGGTGTATTATATCCGCTGCAGACCATTTCGAAGGAGGTAGCACTCGACTTCTCGAAGGTGCCTTTAATTTTAGAATTTTCCGACTCACGGGTAAAGGAAGAAGTGCTCAATATGGCATTTAAATTATCGCCTCTCATTCACGAATATAATTCGCAACAGCGGCGATGTCTGCATTTAGGAGCAGTGATGGCCTGTAACTTTAGTAACTATTTGTATGCTGTTGCACATGATTTTTTGAGAGAGAAGGAAGTCGATTTCGATTTATTGAAGCCGTTGATCAGCGAGACCGCTCATAAGATATTGGAACACAATCCGAATGAGGTGCAAACAGGGCCGGCGGTAAGAAACGATAGTGACATCATACATAAGCACCTAGCTCTGCTGGAAGGTCATCGGAACTGGCAGCGTATTTATCAATTTATCAGTGAGGATATCGTACGGAAATACGCCGGCGAAAATAAACAAGAGGAAACCAACTAAAAAGATAGCATGTTATTTGAGAAATTGAGAGCGATTAAAGCGTTTGCGCTGGATGTTGATGGCGTGCTGACCAATGGTCAAGTACTCGTTAATGAAGAAGGGCATCAATTGCGGAGCTTTAATATTCGAGATGGCTATGCCATACAATTGGCGGTAAAGAAAAATTTTCCGATGCTTGTAATTACAGGAGGAAGGTCAGAGGGGGTCCGGAAGCGTTTGCAGGGACTGGGGATTACGGATATTGAAATGGGCGTGAGTGATAAGGTATCTATCTTTAAAGGCTGGTTAACACAATATGCTTTGCGTGCAAATGAGGTATTATATATAGGGGACGATATTCCGGATTTTGACGTAATGAAAATGGCCGGTTTAGCTGCTTGTCCGAATGATGCAGCGGAAGAAATTAAAGCCATCGCCGATTATGTGAGCAGCAGAAAAGGCGGAGAGGGAGCTGTCAGAGAAATTATTGAGAAGGTTTTAAAACTTCGGCAGGCATGGGAAGTAGATCAGTCTGTGAAAAGTTTTTGAAGCAAAATTAGCTGTTCAATAATATGTAATGTCTTATGGAAAATTTAGATCAAAAAAACATCATTTTGGCTTCGCAGTCGCCAAGAAGGAAAGAGTTATTGGCGTCTTTAGGATTGAATTTTAAGGTAGAAGTAAGGGACGTCGAAGAAACCTACCCTGATACCATGAGGGGTGCCGCGGTCGCTTTATATATCGCTACAAAAAAGGCAGAAGCGTTTGATTTGAAGTCGGACAAAGATATCGTTATTACAGCTGACACCATTGTCAGCATAGACGATCGCATCCTTGGTAAGCCGGCCGATTATGACGATGCATTCAACATGTTAAAGTTGTTGTCGGGAAGGCGGCATGAGGTAATTACGGGTGTGGCGCTGAAAACAGTGGAAAAAGTCCGCTCGTTTTACGAGGTAACGGCCGTCTATTTCAATCAGTTGAAAGACGAACAAATAAAATATTATATTGAAACCTTCAATCCTTATGATAAAGCTGGTTCGTATGGAATTCAGGAATGGATCGGCGCAGTCGCCGTCGACCATATTGAAGGCTCGTATACAAACGTCATGGGCTTACCCACTGCAAAACTTTATAAAGAACTGGTTAAATTATAGAACCAAAGAAACTTATGACCAAGATTGGGCTGCTCGCTGACACGCATAGCTATTTAGATGATGCAATATTTAAACACTTCGCTTCTTGCGATGAGATTTGGCATGCCGGTGATTTTGGTAATATAGCGGTGGTTGATAAATTGGCGAGTTTTAAACCCCTGCGTGGCGTTTATGGTAATATCGACAACAAGGACGTCAGGATACAGTATCCCGAGGACTTACGGTTTATGTGCGAAGACGTTGACGTCTGGATGACGCATATTGGAGGTTATCCGGACAAATATGCGCCACGTATCCGTGCTGCCATCTATTCAAACCCTCCTAAACTTTTTATTTCAGGACATTCTCACATCCTGAAAGTTATGTACGATAAAAAGATCAACTGTTTACATCTCAACCCCGGGGCGGCAGGTAAACAAGGTTGGCATAAAGTCAGAACACTTATGCGTTTTAGCATCGATAAAAACAGCATTAAAGACTTGGAAGTGATTGAGCTTTTGGGTGATTGATTACACTTTTTGCTCTTTGTTTTTATATGTAAATCCTTTTTTATCAGCGCTGTATGTGTACATTTTGTGTAGTTTGTATACATATTTTGGATAGTGTATTTTACACTAAGTGTTGTTTTTTTTGTATTTTTATAAAACAGTTCCAATGTTATCTGCTCACGTAACTACTTGAATTTTTATTATAAATTTTAACAACTAAATTATGACAGCCGTAAAGACTTTAGGTCAATTCATCATTGAAAAGCAAGCCGATTTTCCATATGCCAAAGGAGAGCTCAGTCGGTTATTGAGAGATATTGGTATAGCAGCAAAAATAGTAAACAGAGAAGTTAATAAGGCTGGGCTCGTCGATATCCTGGGAGATGCGGGAACGATGAATGTGCAAGGGGAAGGTCAAAAAAAGCTGGATGTATATGCAAACGAGCAGTTTATTTCAGCTTTGAGAAGCGGTGGCGAATGTTGCGTAGTGGCATCTGAGGAAAATGATGAATGTGTTTATATCGAATCGGAGATCTCAAAAAATGCAAAATACATCGTTGCCATAGATCCGTTGGACGGTTCATCGAACATTGACGTCAATGTGGCTATTGGGACGATCTTTTCCATTTACCGCCGACAAAGTTCAGAGGGTAAACCGCGGATAAGCGATGTGCTACAAAAAGGTCGGGAACAAGTAGCCGCTGGTTATGTCATTTATGGCTCTTCTACCATGCTAGTTTATACAACTGGCAAGGGTGTGAATGGCTTCACACTAGATCCTTCAATAGGCGAGTTCTGCTTGTCGCACCCCAATATGCGGATACCCAAAGACGGTAAAATTTATTCAATAAACGAGGGGAATTATGTACACTTTCCCCAAGGAGTAAAGGACTATATAAAATATTGTCAGGAAGAAAACGCTGATTCGGGTCGCCCTTACACTTCCCGGTATACCGGATCAATGGTGGCCGATATTCACCGGAATTTGATTAAAGGCGGCATTTTCCTTTATCCTGTGTCATCGGCTTATCCAAAGGGCAAATTGCGTCTTGTTTACGAGTGCAATCCGATGGCTTTTATTTTAGAGCAGGCCGGCGGGGTAGCTACCGACGGCGTTAACCGTATTCTCGATATTGTTCCTGATCATCTTCATCAACGATCGGCGATTTTTCTCGGTTCACAAAATATGGTTGCGAAGCTTAGCGAATTTTTGACTGCAAGCGGTTTAACAAGTTACCGCATTGATAAAGTTATAAGCGCTCCTTAACCTCTATCAAAAACTGCTTTAACTTTTCAAGGGAATCAATTACACGTTGGTTCTCTTTTGCTTGGTTTTTATTTGCTTTCAAATAGTCACGGGCGCCCTGTAAGGTGTATCCTTTATTTTTTACCAGGTTAAAGATGATTTTAAGATGCTCGATGTCTTCCGGCGTAAAAAGCCTATTGCCTTTTTTGTTTTTCTTAGGTTGGATGATATCAAACTCGCGCTCGTAAAATCTTATTTGCGAAGCGTTCACCTCAAACATTTCTGTTACCTCACCCATGGTGTAATAAAGTTTGTTGATTTCCCGTTCTTTATAAGGCATATTCTTTCGATATTAGCATGTGAATTCACGAAAAATTTCTTCGCTATTCAAACGCTGGATTCTTTCTTCAAAAAAAACGAAAATACCTAAATAATCAAAATATGATTTTCTTTTGTCGTGCGCTAGGCAAAATCTGTACTTTAAGTCAATATTCGAGGTATACGCTTTACCTTATCAAGAAAAAAACTATATTTAACGCATACTGGTTAAATAGTGCAAATGATTGTTAGCGTTATTTTATGAACAAAAGTTTTATCGAACATCTTTCTCACGCCTTTGAAACGCCTTTAGAAAATTCTGTACTTATATTTTCCCTCATTCTGCTAATCATTCTATTGGCGCCGATCTTATTGAGGAAAATCAAAATACCGGGTATCATCGGGTTGATTCTGTCTGGCGTTATCATCGGGCCGCACGGTTTAAACATACTGGCTCAAACAGATGCAGTTCGGTTATTTTCGACCATAGGGTTGCTTTACATTATGTTTATTGCGGGCCTCGAGTTGGACATGAACGAATTTCGCAAAACCAGGCATAAGAGCGTTATATTTGGCATTTATACCTTTTTTGTTCCGATCCTTATCGGCTATCCGGTTTGTTATTACATTTTAAACTTTGATGTCGGAGCCAGTATATTGGTTTCGAGTATGTTTGCTACGCACACGCTGGTCGCTTATCCCGTGGTAAATAGCTATGGTATCTCTAAAAATCAGGCCGTTGCGATCACTATCGGCGGTACGATTCTGACAGATACAGCCGTTTTGATCATTCTTGCGGTTATCGTCGGCTCCTCGCAAGGACAGCTAGATCAACAATTTTGGATAAGACTGACCTGCTCCTTTGCTGTTTTCTTAGCTATTATGTTTGGGATAGTGCCTAAAATCGCGAAGTGGTTTTTTCAAAAGGTAGAGAGCGAAAAGACGTCGCATTATATCTTCGTTCTTTTTGTTGTTTTTTTTGCCGCCTTCCTTGCCGAGGTTTCTGGGCTCGAACCCATCATCGGAGCCTTTGTTGCCGGGTTGGCTTTAAATAAATTTATTCCGCACTCATCTGCGCTGATGAACAGAATTGAGTTCATTGGCAACGCTATTTTTATACCATTTTTCCTGATTAGCGTCGGTATGATTGTCGATATAAAGGTCCTTTATAACGGGCCTGAAGCGCTTATCGTAGCGGGAACACTCACATTAGTGGCTGTTTGCGGAAAATGGATTGCTGCATGGTTTACCCAGCTTACGTTCAAATACAGCGGGCCGCAACGTCAGGTTATCTTCGGACTTAGCAGCGCGCATGCGGCGGCTACACTTGCCATTATTATGGTTGGATACGCCAATCATATCATAGATGAAAATGTGTTGAACGGCACGATTGTATTGATTCTAATCACTTGTATTGTCGCCTCGATAGCCACCGAGTCGGCCTCTAAAAAGGTCGTTCTGGCAGGCGAACAGGATATTGTGGAAGAAGACAAGGATGTGCTTCGCGATGAACACATTCTCTTGCCGATTGCCAATCTTAACAACATGGAGATTTTGCTGGATTTTGCCACCATGATCAAAAACAAAAAGTCGCCTCATCCGGTTACTATATTATCAGTGGTACCAAATAACGAATTGGCCGAAGCAAACTTGAAGAAAGCAAGAAAAAATTTGGATTCTACGGCTAAATATGCCTCAGGCAGTGAGATTGCGGTGAATATGATGGCTACCATCGATTATAACATCGCAGGGGGAATCAGCAGAGCATCTCGGGAAATCATGGCCGATAGTATCTTGCTCGGCTGGCCCAGTCAGGTCGGAATCATAGAAAAAATGGTCGGAGAAAAAACGGAAAGTATTCTTAACCGTACCGACATCAATATTTTTATGTGCCATTTTGCCAAACCTTTTGTAAGTAACAGTAAGATTACGTTGATATGCCCGCCAATGGCAGAGGATGAGAAGGGTTTTTCTTATTGGCTAACAAAGATAGGACAACTCGCTATTGAGCTCACTTTTCCTGTTGTTTGCGTTGCCAATGCGAGATCGGAAGACGCAATCACGTCTTTTCTGAAGAAAAACAAAATCAGTTGTAATATTCGCTTTATCAATCATAACGATTGGGATGATCTATCATCCCTTAGAAGCTATGTGAGCGACTCTGATTTATTGGTGTTCGTTTCAGCTAGGATAGGGGAAGTTTCCTACAGTAGGGAGTTCGACGGTATACCAAAGAAATTAGCCCGTAAATACGCAAACAATAATAGAATATTAGTTTATCCAAGTAGACGGCCTACAGGTGTGTTCGATAATTACGACGAAGTGAGTGCCATGTCAACAAACCGAGGCTACACACGTTTACAACGGATGGGAAAAGGTTTAGGGAGTATATTAAACGTAAAGCATAGAAATCCGCCACGATCAAATAAATAATAGAATATGGCTGAGAAAATAAACGTAAATGCAAGTGGTGCCTTAACGGTGCCGAATAATCCGATTATCCCTTTTATTATTGGGGATGGAATTGGGCCTGACATTTGGAAGGCTGCTGTTAGGGTGTTCGATGAAGGTGTTAAGAAGGCTTACGCAGCTGAACGTCAGATTATATGGAAAGAGATTCTGGCAGGCCAAAAGGCCTACGATGAAACCGGAAGCTGGCTTCCGGAGGAAACTATAGCGGCGATGCGAGATTATGTGGTGTCGATTAAAGGTCCCTTAACCACACCGGTGGGCGGTGGTATTCGATCTTTAAATGTTGCCATCCGACAAAAGCTAGATTTGTTCGTCTGTCAAAGACCGTTGTTCTGGATTGAAGGGGTTCCTTCTCCGGTGAAGCATCCAGAAAATGTGAACATGGTGATATTCCGTGAAAATACGGAAGATATTTATGCCGGCATTGAATTTGAAGCTACTAGCGAGCAAGCACTGAATCTAAAAGGGTATTTAACAAGTCAGTTCGGTGTCGATTATCCTTTCAAGGATGAAACGGCTTTGGGTATAAAACCCGTATCCAAAGAAGGATCTGTCCGCCTGATACGCGCAGCGATCGATTATGCGATTAAACAGCAACAGCCCTCGGTAAGTTTGGTTCATAAGGGGAATATCATGAAGTTTACAGAAGGGGCCTTTAAAAACTGGGGCTATGAGCTAGCGGAAAGCGAATATGGTGATCAGGTTTTTACATGGAACCAATGGGAGAGGCTAAAGGCCACAGAAGGGGAGGAAGTAGCCAATAAGGTGCTCCAACAGGCTCAGCAAGCAGGGAAGGTGATTATCAAAGATGTGATTGCTGATAATTTCCTGCAGCAAATCTTATTGAATCCAAAAGACTATGCTGTTATCGCAACCTTAAATCTGAATGGTGATTACATTTCAGATGCTTTAGCAGCCATTGTTGGTGGTATAGGCATCGCGCCGGGCGCAAATATCAACTACCATAGTGGGCATGCCGTATTCGAAGCCACACACGGAACCGCTCCTCGTTTTGCTAATACCGACAGTATGAACCCTTCTTCGGTGATCCTCAGTGGGACGATGATGTTCGATTACATCGGATGGCACGAAGCTTCAGCCCTTATTAAAACAGCGCTAGCAAAAACGATCTATAAAAAAGAGGTTACCGTCGACTTTTATAACCAAATGGAAGGAGCTACTTTGCTCAAAACGAGTGAATTTGCTGACGCAATTATTGGAAATATAAATAGTTAACTAATTCGCAATTGTTAAAGGCGAATCGCCGAAAAAATAGTAATTTTGTAGATTATCAAATATAATAAAAAGAAGAACTGTTCCGTTGGAGGGATAAAGACAAATAAATATGGCCAAAATCCTGCTTGTAGAAGATGATACTACCTTTTCGACTATTCTCGAAGGCTTTTTAAAAAAGAATGGCCACGAAGTTGAGATGAGATATAATGTCAAAAGTAGTGTCAAATCGCTGGACGACTCTATTGACTTGATGTTGCTGGATTATCGTTTAGGAGACGGAACCGGTTTGGATGTTTTGGAAGAAGTACGCAACAGAGGCCTTAATATTCCAGTTATCATCATGACCAGCTTTAACGATGTGCGTACAGCGGTAAAGGCCATGCGTTTAGGTGTGTTTGATTATATTACGAAGCCGGTAAATCCGGACGAGCTATTGATGGTTTTAAAAGAAGCATTGGACCATAATAGTGGAGAGCGAACGCCTTCTGTCTCTAAAAAGGTGCCGGAAAAGGAATCTGCTGAGTTTGTAACCGGTGTCAGTACGCCTTCCAGAAAACTACAGGATTATATCAATTTAGTGGCACCTACGGACATGTCTGTTTTGGTGAGAGGCGAAAGTGGTACCGGAAAGGAATATGTTGCAAGATCTATTCATTTAAAAAGCAATCGAGCGGATAAGCCCTTTGTCTCTATAGACTGCGGTACGCTTTCTAAGGAATTGGCGGCGAGTGAATTGTTTGGACATATCAAAGGCTCTTTTACCGGTGCGTTGACGGATAAAAAGGGGCAGTTTGAAGAAGCCGATGGTGGTACACTGTTCTTAGATGAAATAGGAAATTTGTCGTATGATGTACAGGTCAAATTATTGAGGGCCTTACAGGAGCGGGTGATTCAGCCCATTGGAGCAAACAAGCAGATAAAGGTGGATGTGCGCGTTATTGCCGCTACCAATGACGACTTGTTTGGCAGTTCGGCATCAGGAAATTTTCGGGAAGATCTCTATCATCGGATCAACGAATTTGAGATTATTGTACCTGCTTTAAGAGATAGGGGAAGTGACATGGATACCTTTATCGAATTTTTTGTAGACAAAGCTAACAAGGAGCTGAATAGGCATGTTGTTCATCTCTCTAAAGAAGTAAAGGATATCTTTAAGGCCTATGATTGGCCCGGAAACCTCCGAGAGCTTAAAAACGTAATAAAACGAATGGTGCTGTTAACTACCGGAGATACAGCAGAAGCCACTGCCTTGCCTGATGAAATGGTGTTGTCTATTAATCAACATAAACATTCCGTCGAGAACCAGGCGAATCCAGATCATGTGGCTGCGGATCTTAAATCTCAAAGCGAAGCGCACGAGCGTCAACTTATCATCGATGTGTTACAACAGGTTAAATATAACAAAAGTAAAGCCGCCCAAGTCTTAAATATAGACCGAAAAACCTTGTATAATAAATTGGATAAATACGGGATTTCCTAAGCTATATTTTGTTATAAAACGGATCCGTTAATAAATGCCCGTGTGTGTAACTCCTCCTTTAAATAGTCTAATAGGCGGTATAGCTGGTCTATAATTCCTTGGATTTCAAGGATATCAAACTCGTTATTGCGGATGTCGATTTCTAGTTTCCGGAGCTTGATGGCTATTTTCTGACCGCCAATCTGCGAGGTTCTGCCGGCCAGTTTATGGCAGATTAAGGCTAGCTGTTCCCTTTCGTTGGCTTGCAGGGCATTGCGAAGGCTGATGAGGTCCTTTCCCGTGTCTTTGATGAAAATGTTTAATATTTTAGTGACCTGGCTGCTGTCGTTATAGGTCAATCGTTTTAAGTTGGAGAAATCGAAATCCTTTAAGTCGTTCCTGTTTTTAATTTTAAGAGGTTCTTCGTTTGTCTTTCGTAAACCTAAAAGATGGAGCAGGTCTGTCTCCTTAAACGGCTTTAGTAACAAGCCGTCAAAACCTTGTGAAATAATTTTTTCCCGCTCTTCTGGCAATGCCTGTGCGGTAAAAGCATATATTTTGACATCATCACTGATTCTCGGCCTTAATTCGTGATTCAATTCTACACCGGTCTTTCCTGGCATACGCATATCCATCAACACAATGCTGACGCTTTCGTCCCAAGGGGTGTTTAGTAAATCGTCCGGGTCCGAAAATGTGCGATGTTTAATTTTATACTTGTTAAAAATATTATGGCATAGCTCTAGAATGAAACTGTCGTCGTCAATAACCCAAATCGTGCCAATAAAATCGTTTATGGGAATTAGGTTGTTTTCTTCTTTGCTTGCCTCAATCAAGGTGGAGGTTTTTAAGGGGATGTATACATCAAATGTCGATCCCTGGTTAAGTTGACTTTTTATTTTAATGTTTCCACCCATTGCTTCGCATAGCGTTTTCACAATGCTCAGTCCCAAGCCGCTGCCGAAGTGTGTACCCGAATTTGAGTTTTCCGCTTGTTCAAACTCGTTGAAAATCCGGTTAAGATCGCTTTCTGGAATGCCTTTTCCGGTGTCTTCTACGGTGATTTTTAGTTCAGTCAATTCCGTGTTCACTGTTGTATTAACTTTAAGTGTAACGGAGCCCTGATCTGTAAACTTGATCGCATTGCTTAATAGGTTATAGAGGATTTGCTTGATGCGGAAGGGGTCGCCGAATAGGTAGCCGGAACCCTCTATTTCTTTACTGAGATTGAGCGATAGCGATTTTTCTTCTGCTTGTAGCTGCATGGCGGCCACTACTTCATCGATCAGTTGTGATAAATAAAAGTCCTGGTTGTTAAAGTGGAATTTGCCTGAATTGATACGATTGTAATCTAATACTTCGTTAACGATCTGCAACAAGTGCTCGGACGATTGGTAAATAATATTTACTGTACGGCTGTCATTAGGGTGTTCATCTCTCAGCTGTTCAGCATAACCGATAATTGACTGCAGCGGTGTACGAAGTTCATGGCTCATGTTAGAAAGAAAGCGCTGTTTCGCCGCACTGTGATATTCGGCTTCTTCCTTGGCAATTTCCAGTTCCCTTCGGTATCGATTGCTTTTTCTAATGTCAGACAAGATCAGTAATACCAAAATAATCGTTACGCCAAGAAAGCTTAATACCACAAAATTGATTCTGCTAAGACTATGGTTCATCACCATCCGAGCACTCATGTTTTCGCTTTCCATCTGCAGCATCCCTTCCTTTTCCACGGCGTTCAGAATACTGAGCATTTTGCTGATCAGTAGGTTGCCGGCATAGGTCAACTCTACCTCACGATCTATGAATGAATCACTTTGTGCTCGCTGAGTCTCTTCAATAGTACGCAGCACACTGTCAATTAATTTAATGGCGCTGTCTTGCTTAGAAGTTGCAATCGTGTCTATTAATTCTTCTATTCCCTCTTTAACGATCCGTCTTGATTGTGTAATTGTACTGGGGCGGGGCGGACTCTTCCTTTTGGACCCAAATATCTTTCCGAAGAAAGACCGGTCGTCCTGCAGGGAATCAGCTTTTACAACTTCACCTGGTTCTATCGTGGTTGTTTCCGTTATTTTCCGTCTTGTTACAACCGTACTATCTGCGTTAGGCGTATTTTCAACAATTTCTCCAATACTTTGCAACTGCTTGGAAAACTCGTGACTATCAACCATCTTTTCGCGTACTTGTACATAGGCTTTAAAAAGTTTATCGCGCTCCTTCAGCAGCGTTTTAATGGAGTCGATCCGCTTAGTCTGGTTGCTGTCCTGGGCATAGAGGTTTTTTAAAGAGTCTAGCGCGGCAGACACTAACCTCGACTCTTTTTGCAGGTCTTCATAGGAATTGTTGCTATCTGCCAGTACTTGCGAGCGTTGCAACTGATCAAGTTGCATGATGTCGCGCGAAACTTGACTAACCAAACGCATTTTTTCATTCGGCTTCGAGATATTATCTACTGTAGATAGCACTTGATTAAAAGCATCCTTACTGATGGTCCATGCCAAGGCAAGCGCAATACAACAGAGAATAAACACAAAAATTACTTTTCGCCTGACGCCTTTGTTCGATAGTTTTTGATCAACCATTAATGTAAAGTTACGAATTTTTTGGGTAGTTAAGCCGAAGGGCACGGAAAGCAAAAATGCCGAATATCAACTATTCGGCATTCGTTTAAGATCTGTCGGCCGGGTTAACGGGCTTCCTGGTTTTGCAAGAAGACAAACTTGTGGTCGAACATATCTAGTTTGATTTTACTTTCTTTATCTATTTTTCCGGCAAGGATTTCTTTAGATAATTCATTTAATATTCGCTTCTGAATCACCCTTTTTAGCGGCCTCGCACCAAATTGTGGGTCATATCCCAATTGGGCCAGCCAATCGAGTGCCTCCTCGGAGGCATCTAATTGAATGCCCATTTCAGCCAGCTGCTTTTGAACAGCACGGAACTGTAAACGGACGATCTCACTGATTTCGTTGCGGTTCAAAGGCGTAAACATAATCACTTCATCAATACGATTCAGAAATTCCGGCCTGATCGACTTTTTCAGGAGCTCGAATACCTCGTTTTTGGTTTTGGCAATAATTTCATCGCGGTTCACTTCATTTAACTCACTGAAGTTCTCTTGAATTAGATGGGAGCCAATATTCGAGGTCATAATAATGATCGTGTTCTTAAAATTCACTACCCGACCTTTGTTGTCTGTCAGATGCCCGTCGTCTAATACCTGTAACAGGATATTGAATACATCGGGATGGGCTTTTTCAATTTCATCCAGCAAAACTACGGAGTACGGACGGCGTCTGATGGCCTCAGTTAACTGACCACCTTCATCGTAGCCAACATAGCCCGGAGGCGCGCCGATCAGTCGAGAGACGGCATGCCGCTCCTGATATTCGCTCATGTCAATTCGAACCATCGAGTGTTCGTCATTAAACAGAAACTCTGCCAAAGCCTTTGCTAATTCCGTCTTTCCTACTCCTGTAGTTCCCAGGAATATAAAGGAACCAATAGGCCTTCTCTTGTCGCTCAAGCCGGCACGGGATCTTCTAATCGCATCTGAAATGGCTTCAATGGCTTCGCTTTGTCCAGCCACACGCTTGTGAAGCTCTTCTTCTAAATGGAGTAGTTTCTCTCGTTCACTTTGAACCATTTTACTTACCGGTATACCCGTCCAACGTGACACGACGTCGGCAATATCTTCAGCGGTCACCTCTTCTTTAAGCATGCGGCCGGTGCCCTGTTTTTCCTCAAGTTCTTTTTTCAACTTCTCGAGTTCATCCTGCGCCTGTTTTATTCGGCCATACCGTATTTCTGCAACTTTGCCGTAATCGCCGGCCCGTTCCGCTTGTTCCGCTTCCAACTTAAAATCCTCAATTTGCTGTACATGGTGGTTCAGGTTGTCGACCAGCGACTTTTCACCTTGCCAAGCAGCTCTGAGCGAATCTCTCTCGGAAGCTAGATTTGCGATCTCCCGACTGAGTTCTTCAACTTTATGCGTGTCATTTTCGCGCTTAATCGCTTCCCGTTCGATTTCAAGCTGCATGATTTTACGCTCAATTTCGTCCACCGCTTCGGGCACGGAATCCATTTCCAAACGAAGTTTAGATGCCGCTTCGTCCATTAAGTCGATCGCCTTGTCAGGTAAAAAACGATCAGCAATATAACGTTGCGACAATTCGACGGCGGCTATAATAGCTTCGTCCTTTATCCTTACCTTATGGTGGGTCTCATATCTTTCTTTTATACCTCTTAAGATCGATATGGCATCCTGCGTATCCGGCTCGTCAACCATTACTTTTTGAAAGCGCCGCTCTAAAGCTTTGTCTTTCTCAAAGTATTTCTGAAACTCGTTTAGCGTGGTTGCCCCGATTGCCCTCAGTTCCCCTCTCGCCAAGGCCGGCTTTAAAATGTTAGCCGCATCCATCGCACCTTCGCCGCCGCCTGCACCAACCAGTGTGTGAATCTCATCAATAAAGAGAATAATCTCTCCATTGCTGTCCGTTACTTCTTTTACCACTGCTTTTAGTCGCTCTTCGAATTCGCCTTTATACTTGGCTCCAGCGATTAATGCACCCATGTCTAATGAGAATACGGTCTTGCTTTTGAGGTTCTCTGGTACATCACCTTTGATAATACGATGTGCAATACCTTCTGCTATAGCTGTTTTACCAACGCCCGGCTCCCCGACTAAAATAGGATTGTTCTTCGTTCTACGTGATAGAATTTGGATTACGCGTCGGATTTCCTCATCTCTACCGATAACCGGATCAAGTTTTCCGGATTCGGCAAATTCGTTTAAGTTCCGTGCGTATTTATTTAAGGCGTTATAAGTAGCTTCTGCGTTTTGATCCGTTACGCGCGTATTGCCGCGTAGTTCTATAATCGCCTTTTTTAAATCTTTTTCTGTAACGCCCTGATCTTTTAATACAGAGGCTGTTTTATCGCCCGCGTTTAAAATGCCCAATAATAAATGCTCTACGGAAACAAAATCATCCTTGAAATCTTTTAAATAACCTTGCGCTTTCTGTAAGGCGTTATTGGTTGACGAGGATAGATATATACTGCTTCCGCTGACCTTGGGAAAGCCGCTTATTTGCTGATCAAGCGCTTCATTTAAGCGATTTATATTAACGTTTAGTTTTTTCAATAAATGACTTACAACGTTTTCATCAACTAAGAGAAGAGCCTTTAGCAAATGCGCATTCTCGATGGCCTGATGTTGGTTGCCACCAGCAATCTCTGAAGCTTTTTGAATGGCTTCTTGCGCTTTGATTGTAAAGTTGTTCAAATTCATTTCGATTTATTTAATAAGATCTGCTTGGTAATAGCAAAACGGATACCATCGAAAGTAGTTTGATGAAAACAGACATTTTGTCTTGTTAAATGGAAAACAGGTGACTAAGTGTCTAATGTATAGTGTTTTATGTGAAAAAATGTCGGGCTTGTGTTGTTGTCTGTTAGCAACGAAGGCTGGGGGGATCAGCAAAAGAGGGAAGGGACAAAATAAAAAAGCCTGTCTTTGATAGCTTAGACAGGCTCCTTTGTTGATGTCTTATTAAAAGATAGCGGGTATATTTTGTTAAAAGACCAATTCTTCTTTTAATTTGGCTGTCTGAAAGTCTGTAAGTTTCTTTAAAGGGCCGCTAGCGACCATTTTCATCATCATGTTTAAATCTGCCTGTATGGTTAAAGTCACTTCGCTTTTGGCTGCATCAACCGGTTTGGTTTTCCATATCAGCGTCAGATCAAAGGGAGCCTTTTCGGCAGGAACGATGGATATCTCTTGATTTTCTTTACGTTCAGCAACCTTTAAAGCCAATTTAGCCATATTTTGGATGGCAAAGCTTGCCTCGTCTTTTGTAGACGACCAGTTGGCAACGTTGTCCGGCATCAATCTTTCGTGGTTATTGAAGTCAGCGAGAAACTCATATACTTTCTCTACCGGTTGATCTATAATACTTTTACTTTCTATAACAGTCATGGCTCTTCTTCTTTCCAGAAAATCTATACGGTTTTAGGTTCCCAATTTGCAGGATCTCTTCGCCATTCACGAAGTAAATCCTCTTCCTCGTGATGAATAAAGCCATTTTCGGAAGCATATTTTATCAATGCATTGTAGTTTGACAAGGTGGTATATCTACATTTTGCGGCCTTGAAGTTTTCGTCAGCCACATCAAATCCATAACTGAAAATAGCAACCAGCCCAACCACGTCGCATCCTGCCTCTCTTAGTGCTTCTACAGCTTTTAGACTGCTTTGTCCCGTCGAAATTAGATCTTCGATAACCACCACCCGTTGTCCCTCAATGATTTCTCCTTCGATCATGTTCTGCCTTCCATGTTCTTTTGCACTTGAGCGTACGTATGCAAAAGGCAGACCCAAATCCTGAGCAACTAAGACGCCTTGTGGAATACCCGCTGTGGCCACGCCAGCGATCATGCCGATAGAGCCAAATTCTTCTTGAATGACTTCTGAAAGCTTTTGGCGTATATAAGTTCTAACGGTTGGATGGGATAAGGATATACGATTGTCGCAATAAATTGGAGACTTCCAACCAGATGCCCACGTAAAAGGTTTGGAAGGTTGTAATTTAATTGCTTTAATTTGCAATAAAAATTCAGCAACTTTTTGTTCAATCTCACTCTTGTGATTCATGATGCAAATTTATAAAATTTATATGAACGAATCGGTCCTTCTGTTGACCGATTTTAAACCTGATGCGTTTGGATCTTTTCAACAAATTGATTCACAGACTTTTGATTTTGTAAAACTTTTTAAGAAAAGTTCAACGCTTCAAGTTCCTACTACGTTCTTACTTTTGGTAGAAGATCCAAGAGCGACGCTTAGAACCTTGAAAAAGTCGATAAAGCTAATTGGAGCAGCCGGCGGATTGGTGAAAAACGGTGACGGGGACATCCTATTTATACACCGGCTGGGCAAGTGGGATTTGCCTAAAGGGAAAATCGATCCCGGCGAAAAAAGTAAAAAAGCAGCGCTACGTGAGGTCGAAGAGGAATGCGGTATACACGTAGATTACCTGGGCCCGAAAATCATGTCTTCTTATCATGCCTATGAAATGAAGGGGAATGTCGTACTCAAAAAGACGAATTGGTATGAGATGGGCGTGAACAAAAAACCAAAACTGATTCCTCAAACCAGTGAAGATATCACCGAGGCTCGATGGATTCAGCCAGAACAGATCGGCGAGGTGCTGACGAATACTTATGGTATTATCAAAGATGTACTGGAAAAGAAAGCTTATATATAGTTTAATACTTCCTGAGGCACAAGGTGGTCAATGGAACCGCCATTTTTGAGGATGTCTCTCACTATTGTTGAACTGATATGCCCGTAGCCCGGACTGGCTAACAGCAATACCGTTTGGATATTCGGTTCGAGCTGTAGGTTATTCTGGGCTATCGCATGCTCAAAATCGAAATCTCCAGCATTTCGAAGCCCTCGGAGGATATAACCCGCACCGATTTCCTTACAATAATCAACTGTTAAGCCGGTGTAGCTGGCCACATGGACGGAAGGAGTGTCGCGGAAAATGTCTTCAAGAATCCCGATTCTCTGTTCGGTAGTCAGTAATGGCGTTTTCGAACTATTGAGTCCAATAGCGATATAAATTTCATCGAAAAGGGATACCGACCGGCGAACAATGTCCATATGCGCATTGGTGATGGGGTCGAAGGATCCAGGAAATAATGCAATTCGCTTTTTCATCGTCGGCTGCCTATTTTCTTCCTCAAACATATAGAAAATAATTTAGTAACCGTTAAGAACACTCAAAAAAGCTAAACGAAGAGTAGCCGTACGATCGCTGTTCTACAAAATTTGGGTGTTGGCTTACTTTTCTGGTGGTAGGATGCTCTAATACAAAGAGCCCATTTTGGCGCACTAAATTATGGTCGAACAACAGCTTGGGCAAAAGCGGGAGTTGTGGCAAATCATAGGGCGGATCGGCGAAAATAAAATCAAACGATTGTCGGCAGGTCGTTATAAATTTTAGCACATCTGCTTTAACGATCTTCATCTGCTCCAAGTGGTACTTGCTTTTTTGTGTATTTATATAGGCGCAGCATTTGCCATGAACTTCCACAGATAAGACACTTCGTACCCCCCTCGATGCCAGTTCGAGGGAAATATTGCCGGTGCCACTAAATAAGTCTAGGGCGTCTGTTTCATCCCATGTAACGCTGTTTTCCAGAATATTGAATAAGGCTTCCTTTGCCAAGTCCGTCGTCGGACGCACAGGTAGGTTCGTCGGAGGCGAAAGCCGTACTCCTTTAATATGTCCGCCAATTATCCGCATAATAATCCAAACAATGCCAACTTTTGATAGCTTTTCTTCAGGATGTTGAAATTACGGCAATCGATGATGCCAGATAAATCTAAGAACGACAACTGATCGCTATATTTTCTTAGCCGTTGGTAATTGGTGTCGTCCGGCTCTATTTGGCCTGAAACGATCATCGATACATTCGAAAAGTCAATACCATATTCCTGAACAATAGCCAGGAGGAAGTAGTTAAATTCATCTGCGTTTTGGCTTGGATGCGAGTGGTGATAAATCAGTTTTCCGTCTGAAATATAAGTAAAGTCCGTATAGCCATCATCAAAATTGATGGATAGATAGTCTTTATACTCGGGGGTAACCCTAGCCAACGTATTTAATATTACCGTGCTGATGGACTTAACGGTAAAATCTGAAAAGTCCGAAAGCAGCTGTTGTTGCTCTTTTAAAGAGACACCATATATGCACTTCGCGTCAAAGCCCTTTACATCATCGGTGTGTAGGAAATGATTTTCCTTATCTAAAGAGAAAGCATTTAGGTAGTATATTTCTTGAGATGAATTATATAAATTGTTAGGAATAAGAGCTTTTTGTTTTGTCTCTACGGAAATGATTTTTGAATGGTATGTTAAGCTTAACAGTTGATTAACCCGCTCTTCCGGTTTGCCTTTTTTCCAAGATAGCAACAATAACAACTGGTTTTGTTGATTGAAAATGGCCATCTGAGATCGGTGCACACCACGCCTTACTAATAACTGGTATTCCGCGCTTTTGTCTACGGTGAAGTGGTCGTCAATAAATTCTATTTGCAATAATTCACTCATGGATAGCAAAAGTACCCTTTAGAAACGATATTGCAAAAAGCATTTTTTTGTGCTAGGTTTGAACGTGGAAATAATAAAGAAATTCGAACAATCTTTTCCCGCGACACCTACGTTACAGCAAAAGGAGGCGTTTAAGGAACTGGCAGCCTTTCTAACGCTTAGTGAAAACGCCACCATTTTTATATTGAGAGGATATGCCGGTACCGGTAAGACTACATTGATCAGTACCTTGGTTCGTGTGCTTCCTGCACTCAATATGCGCTCCATCCTGCTAGCGCCAACGGGACGGGCTGCTAAGGTCATCAGTACCTATACGGAAAAAGCTGCATTTACGATTCACAAGAAAATTTATCGAAAGAAAGTTGCCGGCACGCCCGATATGTCTTTCGTGTTAGCTGATAATTTACATAAAAACACCTTGTTTATTATAGACGAGGCTTCTATGATTTCGAATGAATCAAGCGGCTTTGGTAAAAAGGGCCTGTTGGAAGACTTAATAAACTACGTGGAAAGAGGAGAGGACTGCAAGCTCCTGTTTTTAGGTGACGTTGCGCAATTGCCTCCCGTCGGCTTATTGGAGAGTCCCGCATTAAATTCGCGTTATCTCGAAGATCATTTCGGCTATGGTGTGATGGGCTGTGAGTTAACAGAAGTTGTGCGGCAAGCGCAGAATTCGGGTATTTTATTTAATGCTACTGCTATTCGCGAGCAGATAAGACGGAAAGAAGCGGTGAAAAAGCTTCACTTTCCAAGGCTTAAGGTGAAGAGCTATGCGGATGTTTACCGGATGACCGGAGAACGCTTAATTGAGGGACTGCATTATGCTTACGACAAATATGGTATTGAAAATACCTTGGTCGTTTGCAGATCAAATAAAAGTGCCAATCTGTATAACCAGCAGATCCGTAACAGGATACTCTATCGGGAAGAGGAATTAACGGGAGGAGATCATGTCATGGTGGTGCGAAACAATTATTATTGGACGAGCGGGGAGGATTCATCCCAACCGTTCATTGCCAATGGAGATATGGCCGTTGTGAAAAGAGTCCGCAATGTGCATGAGCAACACGGTTTCAAATTTGCAGACGTAGTTTTAGGATTCGTGGATCAAGTTGATGAAGAACCTTTGTCTTGCAGGGTGATATTGGAGAGCTTATATTCCGACTCACCCAATTTACCGGTAGAAAGTCAGCAACAATTGTTCGATTCGGTGATGTCCGACTATCAGGAGCTGGGAAACAAGAAAGATCAACTAGCCGCGCTTAAAACCGATTCTTATTATAATGCGCTGCAAATCAAGTTTTCTATGGCAGTTACCTGTCATAAAGCACAAGGTGGACAATGGGATGCTGTTTTTGTAGATCAGGGCTTTTTAACCGAAGATATGCTTAATATAGACTTTTTGCGTTGGCTTTACACTGCCTGCACCCGCGCAACAAAAGAGCTGTTTTTGGTGAATTTTAATGATAAGTTTTTTGCCGATTAATGTTTTGAACAAAGCTGGAATCCGCTTTGTCAAATCTTGCGACAGCTAACGCCTTTGTTCATTAAATCGAGATGCTGTGCTTCTACCTTTGATCCGTAAAAGAGACCTGCCTTTTCATTGAAATTTTCTATACTCTCTGTCGTAAAGAATTGTTTGTTGCCCCCTTTTGTACAAAGGCTTTCCATCTCTCTATGGCGAGTGAGGTAATCCGCTAGGCTATGTGCTACAATATTCCCTTGGGATATGACTTGTACGTGCTTCGGAATAAATTCTTTAATTAACGGAAGTAACAGCGGATAATGTGTGCAGGCCAAAATGACGGCATCAATCGCGTTTGATTGTTGGAAGAGCCGATCTATATGTTGCTTCACGAAATAGCGGGCACCGGCTGAAGCCATTTCATTATTTTCTACAAGCGGTACCCACATGGGGCATGCCTCCTGATAAACGCTGATGGCCGGGAAAAATTTTAAAATTTCCAATACATAAGATTGTGAATTGACAGTTCCCGAGGTGGCCAAAATGCCGACATGTTTGCTTGTTGTGAAACGGTCGATAAGCTCTGTAGTGGGCCGGATGACACCGAGCACATTTCGTCTATCGCGACGCTGGGGCAGGTCCTTCTGCTGGATGCTTCTCAAGGCTTTTGCAGAGGCTGTATTGCATGCTAAAATGACCAGATGGCAGCCCATATCAAACAAGTGGTTTACGCATTCAAGGGTATACTGATAAACCGTATCATAAGAGCGGGTGCCATAGGGCACCCGTGCATTATCGCCTAGGTAAATATAATCGTACTGAGGAAGTAAGTTGCTGATCTCCTTAAAAACCGTAAGTCCTCCGTAACCGGAATCAAAAATGCCTATTGGCCCCATGGTGTTTGCGAATTAAAAGGTGTTGTTTGTCATCGGCGTCCATACTACCATTGCGGACGTCCGACCGATAAAGCCGGATACACTTTATGGGCGAAAAACACTATCTTTGTCGCAAAGTACACACCGGCAAGCATGATGCAAAACTATTGTTAATAAATGAAAGTTGCATAGCTGCAGTTGAAAAAGAAATAAAAACAATTTATTCGAATGAGAATTCTGATCATTAACGGGCCTAATTTGAACTTATTGGGGGTAAGAGAACCTGCTGTATACGGAAATACAGGTTTCGATAGTTACTTTGAAGAGTTAAAGGAACATTTTTCCTCCATTGATCTTTCTTACTTTCAAAGTAATCATGAGGGAGACATTATCGATAAACTCCATGAAGTCGGCTTTTCGTATGACGGCATTGTCTTGAACGCAGGAGCGTACACGCATACGTCGATAGCTATAGGAGATGCTATAGCTTCAATACAGACGCCCGTTATCGAGGTGCATATTTCAAACGTTTATGCAAGGGAGCCCTTTAGGCATCATTCTTATTTGGCTAAAAATTGTAAAGGCGTTCTATGCGGTTTCGGACTTAACGGTTACCGCTTGGCCATACAAAGCTTTACCTAGGGATCAATCAGCTCCCGATTACTGATACATACGGCTCCATATTTCGTAAATAGGATCTCCTTTGGAGCTTAATCCGCTGTGATGCCATTTTCCTTCTTCCAGTTTACCGTCAAAAGCCAGTGCCGTCCCTACGCGGCTTCCGTCCCTGGAGAAAAAATCGATATTTTCGGTATATTTACCGTTCGAGAAGGTGTATGTACCGCCGCCTGTGCCAGAAAATTCGCCCGTTTTTATATTGATTGCCACCCATTGAAACCGGGTTCCACTAAGTATCTTTAATGTTCTGCGATCTCTTAAAGGCATTTCCTGTAATTTGTCGTCCACTTTTCTGTTGGTAATCCGCCAAACGCCGGCCAAGGGCGCGTCGTTATTATCTAACCTCTGCCATTTCTCTACTTCTCCTGTGACGTTAATATCGAGCACCTCCTCTGCCACATTGAATTGATACGCGTGTTTTTTCTGGACCTCTTCCGGCTTTAACGCATTGTATTCAATGGTCACTTCAAAGTGATCGGCCTGCTTGGCGGGCTTGTATGGACCGCCCCATGTATTTACAAATTTTTTATCTTCAATATTATATACACTATAGGATAAATAGTTGTCAACGAGAACTAAAGTATGGTGCAAGTTTTCTTTTTTTAGTTGCCAAGCGCCAGCAAGTGAAGTCGTTTGTCCATAAACCAAGGAAAAACACAAGCAAAACGATAAAATACAAGATAATTTCTTCATAAGGCGATTATAAAAGGTTACATTATAAACTGCTGTTCATTTTTTTTGTTTTATGTTCTTTAAACTTTTTTTTGTTTAACTGACTGAACTTCTGCTTCCGTAATATAAAGTAAGCCCAAATAATGCTTGCTTTATAAATACCGGAGTCAACAGCCTTCGGAGGGTTTGGCTTTCTTTTTTGGGCATTTTTTCTAAAGTTTCTACAAAAGCTTACATGGGCCTTGCTAACAGCTAAGGCGTCTTTTCTTTTTCCTTCATAAAAAAAACGTAGTAAGGCTATAAAGTCCAGCCAAAACCGGATAAATATGATAAGTATCGCTTGAGCTAAAGGAAGGTTCTTTTGGAGCATCACTAGGTTATTTCGGAAATTAAGGTAGGTTTTGAATGGGTTTTCTTTGTTTAATGTACCCCCGCCCACGTGGTATACTGTTGATGTCGGACAATAATATATTCTGTACCCAACTTGCTTTAAACGCCAACATAAATCTATTTCCTCCATATGAGCAAAGAAATCTTTATCAAAGCCCTTCACTTTTTTCCATGCTTCGCTTCTAATGAAGAAGGCCGCTCCGCTGGCCCAAAAAATCTCTTTTGCTTCATTATATTGACCTTCATCTATTTCGGTTTTTTCCAGCATGCGGCCGGCACAAAAAGGATAGCCTAGCCAGTCAATAAATCCGCCAGCGGCACCTGCATGTTCAAATTTGCTCTTATCTTGATAGGATCGTATTTTAGGCTGTGCGGCGCCGATACTTTCATCGGTTTCCATAAGCTCGATAATGGGCTCTATCCAGTTTCCCTCTACCTGTACATCCGAATTCAATAGTATGAAATAATCCGCTTCGACCTGTTCAAGT
The DNA here is from genome assembly GCF_004368405.1 of Olivibacter sp. XZL3. Classification (GTDB taxonomy): domain Bacteria; phylum Bacteroidota; class Bacteroidia; order Sphingobacteriales; family Sphingobacteriaceae; genus Olivibacter. The sequence continues at coordinate 89,987 of NZ_SBJH01000064.1, read as the reverse complement.
ACGCGGTTGTATCCATCTGCAAAGCCGAAGTTGTTCGCGTTTTTAATAAGCCTTAAGAAAGGGTATTCCTTTTCTATGAATGAAACAGAATCATCGGTCGAACCATTGTCGCCAATTACAATTTCCAAATGGGGATAACTGCTTCCGCATACTGAAGGCAGAAATTTCTCTAAATAGTCTTTCCCATTCCAATTTAGGATGACCACGGCTACTTTTTTGTTCATGCGGTAGGAGTGTGTTTCCATCTACGGTGCGACCATAGCCAATGCTCGGGCTTATCGTGTATGATTTTTTCCAGGTGCTTATTGTAAGCTAATGTAATTTCATAATCCGCGGTAGATGCGGGCGCCTCAAACAGCGTTTCGAACGTGCATTCGTAATACCCCCGTTTTAATCGATTGATATGGCAATAGACGACGGGAAAGTTAGTGGCTCTCGCTATTTTTTCCATGCCTAGAAACATGAGCGTTTCTTGGCCTAAAAAAGGCGCGAAATAGTTAGATTCTGATCGTGCAGGCGTCTGATCGGAAAGAAACATACTCATATGGGGCATGTTTTTACAAGCAATAATTTCTCTTAGTGTCTGTTTCATTGGAACCATCCGCGCATTAAACCGCGATCGCATTCGGTTAAATATTTTCTCAAAGCCTTTATTGCTAAGTGGCTTATAGATAATTAGTAATGGGTCGTTAAGCATCAACGATAATCGATGGATACCTAGTTCCCAATTGCTATAATGTCCAGTTGTGCCGATAACGGGCCGTCCTTGTTCTAAATGCCGATAGACTTCCTGCGTTGCATGAACAACAATCCTTTTCTTTACTTCGTCCGCGGTGATCGTTCTCATTTTAATGGTTTCAACAATCATATCTGCAAGGAAAATAAAGAATTTCTTAGCAATTTTCTCGATTTCTTCATTCGTTTTATTTGGAAACGAATTCCTTAAGTTTTCATATACTACTTTTTTCCGATAACCGATCACATAGTATAACAGAAAAAACAGCAGATCACTTAAGCAATATAATGCCCAAAATGGAAGCAATGAAATCATGAATAAAAAGAAAGAGATGATCCGATTTCCAATGTTCATTTTATCTTGGCCAAGCTTAATCGCGTTAAAGTTGCTTCTTAATAGATTATCCTTCACAGCCGATCTCAATAATCTAAGTCTGCAAATATCTGATTTCTTTGTCTTGAAAAGTAATTTTTTATGAAGTTAATCGCTCATGTCGACACAGGCTGACACTTTTTAGCTCCCGCGCTGCTTTATTTATCCGTGAATATGTATTTTCGCAGTTTAATTCTATTTGCCCATGGACAAGACGGATAAACTGTTCCCTTGCTTTTATTTGCCGCCTATTGAAGCGATCGCCGAAATGTATCACGTAAACGGCGAAACTATACTGATCGAGAAATTTGAAAACTTTCCTAAGCAGACATACAGAAATAGAGCCAGCATCTATTCGCCTAATGGTAAATTGGATTTAATCGTCCCGGTTATGAAGGGCGCGAAAGTGCATACAGTGGTAAAGGACGTTAGGATCAGTTATGAGAGCGACTGGCAACGCCTTCATTGGATGACCTTACAAACTTCTTATAGACGATCCGCTTATTTTGAATATTATGAAGACGACTTTGCTCCCTTTTATAAAAAGAAGTATACGTTTTTATTCGACTTTAACACCGAGCTGTTGACTTTGCTGCTGCGTTTATTAAAGATGAAAAAAGAGCTGGCGTTTACCGCGTCTTACCAAAAAGAGTATACCGGCGTACATGATTTTAGGTCAACCATTCATCCTAAACAATTGTCAACTGATCGGCATTTCAGGCCTTATTTTCAGGTGTTTGATCCGAAGCATGGATTTCTTCCCAATTTGAGTATTGTGGATTTATTATTTAACCAAGGTCCTAATAGCTTAAATTATCTGTAGCGTTTAAACATTTTCGCTGCTTGCGTGTTTTTCTTATGCTAAATGTTGATACAACATGTTGGTTGTCAGTTGCTTATTGGCTTGTGTAGGGCGACTGGTGGTGTGCTAATGATACATCGGATAAGAAAACAACGAGGATATGAGCAGAACGATAATGCTTACACTACTGAGCAGCTTAATTTTTCTAGTGCATGTTTCGGCACAACAAGAAACATTTCGATTAACTACCAAAGATAGGCAAAACAGTCAAGTAGATAACTATACAGACACCATCCATAGTGGTAAAGTCTACATTGTGAGCGGGAGCCTAGGGATCGGTGTTCCTTTGGGACAGGCACGCGAAATTCTGACAACGCGACTTGCGGGTAGCTGGGGCATGGATATTTCATTACCTAATAGGCATTATGTACTTTATCCTTCAATCGATTATTGGTCTTTTGGTTACAATCAGCGTGAGTTACATGAAAAATCGTCTTACCTAGTTGAAAATGGACGTGCTTCCTTTTATAATGTGAACTTGGCAATCGGCACGCGTAGACAGTTTCGAAAATTAAATGCTTATTTGACAGCAGGCCCTTCAGTAGGGATGTTTTTTGAACCAAGGGCCACCTTAAGGCCTAATGGAGTTATTAAAAACGATTTTGATAGCAAAATAATGGCTGGAGCCAGAATAAGTGCCGGTGCGGATTATAAGCTAAATAGCTTTTTTGTTTACGTCGATGCGGGCCTATTGCATTCTTTCTCTAAAATACAATCGAGGCCATTAAATGTCCTATCGCTGTATGTCGGACTGAAAACAGATATTACGAGAGTGGCCGATAAGGTTGCAGGTGTCTTGGGCAAAGCTGGTGAAGAAAAAAAGCAATAAATCAGCCAGCATCAACAGTCTCTTTCAGCAAATCCATACGTTCACATATTTTGTTCAAGTCCTGCGTGATTTTACTAACAAACGAAATTTGTTCGGTTATCAATTTCGTTTCTTCATTTTCCCCCGGCACTTCAGGTAAGGCAACTGCTGTTTTAATATCTACTTCATTAAAAGGTTCGTCTTCTTCGTTTGCTTTGAATTGTAGAATAGTTTGCGCAAGCTGTTTAAGGGCTTTCCGCGTTAACCTCACATGTTCGGCTGCCAGTGATTGCTGACGGGCATTAGCAACAACTGCTACCAATGCTACTGAGTAAGAAGAGAGTATATGGTTGTATATTAAGAATTTGTTTAGATCCTTAGCATTCTTTTGTTTGCTTTTAGGTTCTGTGATCATCCGTTGAAAGATTGAAGTCATGTTCGCCATATTCACATATACTTCTTTCCTTACTAACTTATAGTCTGTTTCGCTTACGCTTATGCCGGCGATATATTCCAGCGCTTTAGCCAAGTAGTTATAGTTGGCAATTAAGAGCTTCCGCATACTGGTTTGTACATTGTTGCTTTCCCAGCTCGGAAAGATCACGTAGCTTGAAGCGAAAGCCAACAGGCTACCCGCAACGGTGTCAATCACACGTTCTTGGAGAATTTCAAAAGTGCTTGCGCCGAGAAAACTATACAGCAATAGAAGATAGGGCGTGAGGAACATAACGCCTAAAATATAATTGATACGGATAAAGCTGTAAGCCAAAACCATAAATACCATTAAAAAGGCAAATCGAATCAGTTCCTGATCCACACTTAATAGAATGCCTATACCCGCTAAGCCACCAATAATGGTTCCCGACATACGCTGGTAGTTACGTTGCTTAGTTAAACTCCATCCCGGTTTGAGAATGACTAAAACCGTCATTAAGATCCAGTAACTGTGATTTCCGAATGGAATCGTCTTTGAAATAAGAAAGGCGACGATCATGACGACAACCATTCGCACCGCATGGCGGAAAGTGGAAGAGCTCAAGGTCAAATTGTCTCTGAAGATCTTCGGGTTAAAGGATTGGTGAGAAAGAAATTTATTTAAGTCGGTTTCATTCGTATTAAACGGGGCGGTCCGAGCATCAAAGTATTGATATATATTATTGACTTTGCTGGTCAAGTCGCGGATATTGACCAATATCTTTTTAAGGATCACCGTGTTTTTACCCAGGTTTTCCGCTTTATCGATGGCTGCTTTTATATGCTCCAGGTCGGACTCAAAATCATATATCTTTTTAGGGCGGCGGTTGGCGTTTATATGATAGGCAAGATTGTCCATTTCATTCGCTAAGCGGTTGATGGTTATCCTAAAGGCCCGAAGTGCATCTGTATCCCCGAAGTTATTTCGGATAGCGGTATAATCGTAATGGGTTGCCATGGTCCGTTCAAATATATCAACCATGTCTGTAAATATAATAACCAAAGTCCTCCCCAGCGTGGTGGTGTCTTTCACGATCGCTTTGCTCTTAAAAAGCAATTCCCTAACGGTATCTTGGTGTTGATGAACAATTACCTGTTGATCGATTAGCTTTTGGTAGTTTTTTTCACTGTCTACCTGTATATCGTAAAAATTGGCCTTTAATCTTAGGTATGCAGCCGTGTCCTGCATACACTCCGCTAAAGCTTGCTGCGACAGACGGAATGGTCGAAACTGGGTTAACGTAAGACTTAACAGCATATACCAGGCCCCACCGATTGTCGCGTATAGGGCATGAAGAAAAGAGCTGTCTGAGGTCGTTCTTAAATCATCCATATTCAGGATCATCACTAAAATGGAAGCGGTGCCTAGCGAGGCTGCTCTTGTACCGTAAACAGCGATCATGCTCATAGAGAAACTGAGCAGGGACAAAAGTATGGCGATTGCCAGATCGGAAGAGATGATCGATTTTGTGAGAAAGGAAATCAAAAAGATCATTCCCACCAACACCAGCATCGCATTTCTTCTATCTTGCGTAGGGCCGGGGGTATCCACAATACTGGTGATCACCGCTCCTAAGGAAACCGCTATACCCGTTTTTATATCGCCTAGATAATAAAAGATTACCGCCGGAACGATTGCGCCAAAAGCAATGCGTAAACCGTCAGCAAAATACTGACTATACAAAAACGTCTTAATAGCTTGTGTTTGTTTCACTAGAAAAAATCAGAATATTAAATATGAAAGATTTCCCCAAGTTATGTTGGATTTATTGACGAATATACAAAAATCTAGCCGACTTCTTTCGTATAACAAAATGTCGTTAACAAAAAGCGCAGATTGGATCCAACTGGCGCTGGATTTGCCGTGCTGAAAACGCCTTCTTCGTGCTACTCAATAGACGGATGGCGATACATTTTCAACTCCTTTGCTCCTTATCTACTAATTTTAGGTGATATCTTCGATAGTCATTTAAATTAAAAATGCTATAATAAATGGACGATTGGTTGTTAAATTGTAGTGGTAGATAGATTTTTTTGTATTTATTTGTATTTTGTGCCGTATTGTTAAGAAAACAATAACGTATTCGTTTTAACCATGTATTAATCTTTGAGGGCGTATTTATGAAACTAAGTCAGAAAGAAGCTGTTTATGAAAACGAAGTGTTAACACGCTTTGAGCTTTATAACAGTCTTTTTTTAACATTGCCATTTTATCAAGTCAAACATACCGGAACTTTACTGCCTTTTTTTTCTACCCATATTGAAAAAGGAGTGGTTGATAAAATGGATCCGGAAGAAATAATTGAGAGCTTTTTTGGACAGTATGAACAATATATTCATAAAGCAGATCGCTTCGATTTGCTTTTTAGAATTATCCAATATATCGAAAGGCAAGTCGTATTGTTCGACGCAATAGAAGACGCTGCCTTTTCGAAAACCGGCAGGGGCGACGATGCTGGCTCCCTGGAATCGCTGTTTAAACGGGCTGAGAATAATCCCGTATTGCGCGAGAAGATAGTTAACCGACTGAAAGATTTTTCGCTCAGGCTAGTGCTAACGGCTCACCCGACTCAATTTTACCCCGGCGAAGTGTTGGGTATCATTACCGATCTCACGGTGGCTCTTAAAAACAACGATATCAATGATATCCATTTGTTGTTACAACAATTAGGTAAAACGCCATTTCTGCAAAAAAGTAAGCCAACGCCGGTAGATGAGGCGCGCAGTTTGGCCTGGTTTCTAGAGCATGTGTTTTATCCGGTTGTTTCCGATATCCAATGCATGATTGATAATGACTTTGACGCCAATGGCATTCATGAAGGAGAGGAAAAGCAAATTGTCGAACTGGGATTTTGGCCCGGAGGCGATCGTGACGGAAATCCGAACGTGACGACAGCGAGTACAAAGGAGGTGTCAACTCTACTGAGAACCATATTGTTCAGGTGCTATTACCGAGACTTTAGGGTGATGAAACGGCGGATCACTTTTAAGGGGGTAGAAAAATATATGTCGGCTTTGCAAGACCTTTTCTATGAGAACAGTTTTAATCCGCAAGAAAACCCCGCGAACGTAAAAGATTCAATTATTTTTAATTTAGGAGAAGTAAAAAGGGTGCTTACCGACTACCACGATGGGCTTTTTGTTGACCTCGTGGACGATCTCTTACGCAAAGTGAAAATCTTTGGAACTTATTTTTCGAGTTTGGACATTCGTCAAGATAGCAGCATTCTCCGTAAAACCTATCAGTACCTTTATAAAAATAATCCGGTAGAGACCGGTATCAATGTGGACTTTGAGGACTTGAGTGAAGAAGAGAAGATTAAATCTTTTCGCTTTCAGGAAGCCGACTTAACTGCCGATGTGGAGGACCCATTGATATCGGATATGGTAGACACTATTCGCTATGTTAAAAAGATTCAAGAGTCAGGCGGTCCGAAAGCCTGTAATCGATTCATTATTAGTAATTGTCAGCAAGCTTCCGATATCCTTTGCCTCATGGAGCTATTCCTGTGGAACGGTTGGAAAAAAGAATCGTTGGCTATCGACTTTGTGCCCTTATTTGAAACCGTTGACGACCTGAAGCGAGCGGCGCATGTTATGGAAATCCTCTATAGCCATGAAGCATACCAAGCTCATTTAAAATATCGCGGAAATAAACAGACTATTATGCTCGGTTTTTCCGATAGCACAAAAGACGGCGGATACTTAATGGCTAACTGGTCGATTTACAAAGCAAAAATTGAACTTACTGCCATGGCCCGTAAGTATGATATTGACTTAACGTTTTTCGATGGTCGAGGAGGGCCACCTGCAAGAGGCGGCGGAAAGACCCAACGGTTTTATGCGTCTATGGGGAATGAAATAGCCAACGACCATATTCAATTGACCATACAAGGGCAAACCATCAGCAGTCAGTACGGCTCTTTCGATACCGCTCATTATAATATTGAACAACTTCTCAATGCTGGTATAACGTCTGGAATAAAGACGAAACCCGGTGATACACTTAGTAGCGAAAAGAAAGAGGTGATAGATCGAATGGCAGAGGCAAGTTATAACAAGTTTATGGAGCTGAGACATCACCCCTTATTCTTAAAGTATTTGGAGGAACTCAGCCCACTCAAATTTCTTTCATCATTGAATATCAGCAGTAGGCCGGTGAAGAGAAATTCAAATTCAGAGCTTCGCCTCGAGGATTTGCGGGCGATCAGTTTTGTTACAGCCTGGAGTCAGTTAAAGCAAAGTGTACCGGGCTGTTATGGCGTCGGGACGGCGCTTAAGAATGCGGAAGACTCGGGCCAGTGGGATCAGGTACAAGAACTTTACAACACATCCGGCATGTTCAAAACAATTATCGACAACAGTATTATGTCGATGACGAAATCCAACTTCAACATCACGGCCTATTTGAAAGATGATGAGAAGTTCGGTGCTTTTTGGAATATGCTTCGCGAAGAGTTTGAGCTGACTTCAAATTACTTTTTAAAGTTAACCGGAACACGCGTCCTGATGGAAAGGTCGCCGGTTGAGAGAAAGTCGATCGCTACCAGAGAGAAAATCGTATTACCTTTGGTTATTATTCAACATTACGCAATTAAAAAACTGAATGGTATGAGCACGGACGACCCCAACTACGAGATTTATGGTAAATTGCTTACCCGGACCGTATATGGCATTGTAAATGCGGGACGGAATTTGGTATAAGCATTGATCTTGCCTATGGCGGATTTGCACATAAAATTGATAAAAGGAATTTTTTATCTTAGGTTTGTTGAATAAAACTGTACATATATAAATTGAATTGAAATGAATAAGAAGATCGCTTTATTTGGCTTGTCAGCTTTTGCATGTGTTTTATCCATGAGTTCCTGCACAAGTGTTGGTGAACACAAAACGAGAGCGGAATTATATTACACAAACACGACCGAAGCGGATACAGAAGAATACCAGTTCTACCGGACGGTATACCAGCTAGCAAATGAACAAATCGGATTTGCCAACGTTATTTCGCAAAAGGGGGGGAATGCTAATGTAAAATCCTTGGCGGCAAATTTAAGTGCACAGTATACAGAAGTGATGACTAAGATAGAGGAATTGGCAACAAACGCCGACGTTTTGATTCCTTTCCCTGCAATGCACGCATTCGAGTTACCCGCTGGTTTGGATTCTGCTCAAGCGAACGTGCTGGAAAAGGAGTTCCTCCAACATACCTTGCATAATCAAGAGGCAATTATTCATCAATTTGAAACGGCGAAGTATAACACCAAGGTGCCTGCCAGAAAGTATGCAGAGGAAACGCTCTCGACTCTTGAGAAAACGATGGAAGAGACGAAAGCTTTGCTTTAGGCTTTATCGATAAAAATAAGAACTTGTCGAATTAGCGTTATCCGGTTGTTCGGCCATAATGTGATGAAGCGGAGGATCTATTTGCTAATAGATCTCTTGCTTCATCGCAATACCGCTGCGGCGTATAAACATAGGCTGCTTATCGGTACATTTCTCCGTTTTAGCAGATGGTCGAGTTAGCGGTTATCTCTTGCCCTAACAAACGGACGACTGCTATTAATATTATGAACTTGTCTTTTGTCAAAGAAAACTATTTTTACGCATCAGCGTTTTACCAATAGACAATAAAACTTATAAGTACTATGTCAAAACATCCAGTTGTAACTGGCATACTTTCTTATGGTATGTCCGGAAGAATATTTCATGCCCCTTTTCTTGAAACGAACTCCCGCTTCAAATTCAAAGCGGTTGTTGAGAGAAGTAAGAAAAACGCACAACAGAGATATCCTGATATCATCAGTTATGATACCGTCGATTCGCTATTGGATGACGAAGAGATTGAGTTGGTTATAGTGAATACGCCCAATCAAACCCATTTCGACTATGCTAAAAAGGCTTTGTTAAAGGGGAAGCACGTTTTAATTGAAAAACCCTGTGCCGCCACGAGCCAAGAAGTCCGAGAACTTTTTGACCTGGCTAGAAAACAAGGCAAGCAAGTAATGGTTTTTCAAAACCGACGTTGGGACAGTGACTTCAAACTTGTAAAAAGAGTAGTTGAAAGTGGAACATTGGGCGAAATTATAGAGTTTCATATCCGATTTGATCGCTACCGAAGAGAAAAAAGCCCCAAGGTGTTTAAAGAAATTAACCAGCCGGCGAGTGGGTTGACGTATGACTTAGGTCCACATTTGCTCGATCAGGTTATCTCACTGTTTGGTAAGCCGAAAGACAGCATGAAGCTAACCGGCATTCACCGTGAGCAGTCAGAAGTGGACGACTGTTTCACTTTTATACTAAGCTACGATCGAGGACTTACAGTTTTTGTGCATGCAAGCTTGTTGGTAGCACAGCCTTTGCCTGCTTATGTAATCCATGGTACAAAAGGATCATTCCAGAAAAACCGTGCCGATGTACAAGAACAACAATTGGATGAAGGTATGTGGCCTACTGACGAGAAGTTCGGGTTAGAGGCAGTAGGACAGGAGGGCTTGTTAACACTCATAGACGACAATAATCAAAAGCAGATTTTTTATAAAGAGGCGCTAAAGGGCAATTATAAAGGATTGTTCAATGCTGTTTATGAGCAGATACGGAAAGGCAAACCTTATCCGATTACAGAGGAGCAAATCATATGGCAAATGGAGCTGCTGGAAAAGGAGTCTTGGAATAAGTAAATATTGGTTCTGGTATTTAAATTGCTTAGCTTTATGTAACTTAAATTATAGCGCTATGGCAAAGAAAACCAATAAGAAACAAAAAAAAGAAGAAAAGGAAAAAGTAACCAAGTCGCTAACCAAACGTTTTACGGCATTGTTGAGTGAACTCGGACATGAAACAAAAGATTTAGCCAAGGATATAAAAAAGATAAGCAAAAAAGTGGCAGAGAAGCTTTCTGACAAAATCGATGCTTCGAAAGACCAGGCCAAGAAAAAAGGAGAGGGCTCCAAAAAGAAGGTTAAGGCGGTTGATGAAAAGGCTGAAAAAAAGAAGAAGAAGGGATTAAAGCAATCAGACGAACCGGCGAAAACAGCAAGTAAAGCGATTTCAGCCACAAAAGAATCTTCCGATAAAGAAAAAAGCAGCAAATCGGATGTGTCGAATATCAGTGGGAAGGCGCAATCTGTAGCTTCTGCAACAGTGCCCATACCCGAGCTTACACAAACTAAACCAACCGGCTCAACGGCAAACCGTCCGGCTAAAAAGTCAACTGCCCGGAAAACCCCTTCTACGGCAGCTACTGTAAAGAAGGCGGGCCGGCAACGAAACGTAAATGCAGCGAATGCGGGCGCTGGAGAGGACATAAAGAAAGCAACGGTAGCCTCTGCTGCTACGAAGGCAGCGAAGCAGCCCGATAAGGTGGTAACGCCCGATGAAATTGCCAGTCATGCCAAGCACGAAGTTGAGTCGAAACCGATTGTTAAGGAGAACAAAAAGTTAGCGACGGCAGCAAATGAACCGACGGCAGGTAAGAAAGAGGATGGAGAAGTGGCGCCTGAAGTTAACAACAGCAAGTCGAGTAAACAATCGGACAAATCCGGAGGTTGATCATCTTTAATTTATAAAAGGTAATGTTTATTTAACGTGAACTTAACATTTTTATGCAAAATTTGCTGTCTATAAACGGTATTCTATTAAATGTCTGCATCTTTTAAGAGTAAAGCTCCTTTAATAAATAGAGAGATTAGCTGGTTGTATTTTAATGAGCGCGTATTACAGGAAGCGGCGGATAAATCAGTGCCTTTATTAGAACGTCTTCGCTTTCTTTCTATTTTTTCCTCGAATCTCGACGAATTTTATCGCGTAAGGGTAGCGACGTTGAACCGCTTGGCCAATGTTAATACAAAAGCGAAAGAATTACTGGGCTTTAATCCGCGGAAGGTACTAAACGAAATTAAGAATATTGTTGTTAAGCAGGAAAAGCGGTTTGAATACTTATACGAGCATGAAATAATTAAAGAACTAGCCGACGAAAAAATTTTCATTATTAATGATAAACAGTTAAACGTTAACCGAGGAGCATTTGTTAGAAAGTACTTTCAAGAGAAGGTGCTTCCAAACTTGGTCCCTATTATGCTGGACATAGACGATAATAAGCCTTTTCCCGAGTTAAAGGACCGCCGAATTTATTTTCTTATCAAGTTAACGTATCGTAAAAAAGTAAGATACGCACTATTAGAAGTCCCTACTAAAAGTGTGAATCGTTTTCTGGTATTGCCTCACAGTAATCAGCTGAAATTTATTATTCTGCTGGACGATATTATACGGTATTGCTTGGATGAACTGTTTTTTATCTTTAAATACGACACCATTGAAGCGTTTACCATTCAGTTGACACGCGATGCCGAGCTGGACATAGATCCGAATGTGAGTGAAAAGTTTATAGAAGCGTTAAGTAAGAGCCTTCAGCGAAGATCGAAGGGCAAACCTATGCGCTTGCTTTACGACAGCGAAATCCCGCTGGATATGCTGAATTTCCTGGTTTCCCGGATGAATTTAAGTAATGGCCTATTGATTCCCGGTAACCGTTATCACAACTTTAAAGATTTCATAGCTTTCCCTAATGTAGGAGGATCTTCGCTCGAATATGAGGCGCTTTTGCCGCTCGAAGTGAAAGAGTTAGATTTGACTGACAGCATCTTCAGCCAAATAGCCAAGAGGGATTATCTAATCAGTTTACCCTATCAGTCTTTCGACTACATTATCCATTTTTTGCGCGAGGCCGCAATTGATCCCAAAGTGGTTGAAATCAATATAACCTTGTATCGGTTGGCAGAGAACTCAAAAATTATCAATGCGTTGATTAACGCGGCGAAAAATGGGAAAAGAGTAAACTGCCTGATCGAGTTAAAGGCGAGATTTGACGAAGAGGCCAACATTTTTTGGAGCAATAAACTGGAAGAAGGAGGGGTGAAGGTACATTATGGACTATTGGCCTATAAAGTGCACTCTAAAATCTGTTTAATCACCCGAAGAGAGAAAGGTCGACTTGCTTACTACGCGAATCTGGCTACAGGTAATTACAACGAGAAAAGTGCAAAAGCCTATTGCGACCATAGCATATTTACGGTGCACAAAGGCATAACAGCAGATCTGAAGCGGCTTTTCAAAGGCTTGGAGAGAAAATCATTTTATAAAGGCTATTCACATATAATTACCTCTCCGCTGGAAATGCGGAATACAGTCAATCAATTGATTGATAGAGAAATTGAGCTGGCGAAAGCGGGTAAGGATGCCTATATGATTTTGAAGATGAACAGCCTCTCCGACGAGGGGATGATTTTAAAGCTATATGAGGCAAGCAACGCTGGCGTTAAGATACAACTGATCGTGCGTGGGATGTGTTGTCTGGTTCCGCAGCAGCCGGGATATAGCGAGAATATTACCGTTATCAGTATCGTCGACAGGTTTTTGGAGCATGCGCGACTCTGGATATTCGGAAACGATGGAAACGAAAAAGTTTATTTGTCGTCGGCCGATTGGATGACCCGCAATATTGACAGGCGATTGGAAGTTAGCTTTCCAATCGTAGATCCCTTGTTAATTAAAGAGCTTAGGGACATTATAGACATTCAGCTACGTGATAACACAAAAGCTAGAGTGATTAATGCAACGAACGATAATCGATACGTAAAGAAAAAGAAAAACGAATCGTCTTATCGAGCCCAGTTAGATACATACAATTATTTGAAACAAAAGAATAAATAGATATATGAGATATGGAGCTATTGATATTGGTTCGAATGCTATCAGACTGCTGATCGCTGATATAATCGAAAACGGAGACGTGATTTCTTTCAAGAAAAACACACTCATTCGTGTGCCCTTGCGTTTAGGAGATGATGCCTTTATTGATAAGCACATCTCTAAGAGGAAGTCTGTGGATCTAATAAAAACGATGTCGGCATTCAAATCATTGATGGATGTTTATAAAGTAAGTACGCATATGGCTTGTGCAACATCGGCGATGCGCGAAGCTTCCAACGGTGCAGAACTTGTTAAGGAGATCAAGAAAGTAGGGATCGATTTAGAAATTATCGATGGCGTAAAAGAAGCCAATATTATTTATAATAGTCATATAGAACAGCAGCTGGAAAGAAGGAAAAGCTATTTGTATATCGATGTGGGCGGTGGCAGTACAGAACTATCGGTATTCAGTAACGGCTCCCATATAGCCTCCCGATCATTTAACATCGGAACGATCCGGATCTTGGATAATCAAGACAGCGAAGAGACCTGGCTTGATATGAAGGAATGGATAAAAGAATATACCAAGGACTTTAAGGGAATTGTGGGTATCGGAACGGGCGGAAACATTAACAAGTTACACCGCTTGGCCGATGAAAAGGGAACGAAACCGCTTTCTTTTAATAAACTCAAATCGCTGTATGAGTATTTGAATTCGTTTTCGCTGAAAGAGCGTATCAGTGTACTCGGCTTAAACAACGATCGGGCCGATGTGATTATCCCTGCCTGCGAAATCTTTTTGAACGTGATGAAATGGGGAAGCGTTAAGAATATTGTCGTACCCAGAGTGGGCCTCGTCGATGGAATTATTCAAACGTTGATCGACCAACACGCGAATAAGCCCGATAAGAGCGCCGACTAAAGCGCCACCTGGTAAAAAAAATTAAATGGATTGCGTGATGTAATGATTTTTTTTAAGTGTATGTAAAAATATCTTAGAAAGATAATAAAATTAGTAACTTTGGCGCCCGTATAAATGGATTTTTTATACGGGCTTTTTGTTGCTATTTTTGCACTTATGGCGAATAGTCTTTTTGGATAAAAACGTGGTCTGTCGTTGTATAGACCATCACAGAGTAAATTACAAATACACAATGAAACCTGCATAGGTGCAACTAGGAAAGGAATACGGCACTTAGCAAAGCGATTTTGTGAATGCAGCTAGGACGCTCGAAGTGAATAATAATAGCTTATGCTTGCCCGTAGGCAAGGTTTCATCACCATTAAAAACAAGTTGATTCGAATGAAAGTCTTAAAATTCGGTGGGACATCGGTTGGCAGTCCACAGCGCATGAAAAAATTGCTGGATATTATACAACCCGGTGAAGAGAAACAGATCGTTGTTTTATCGGCGGTGGCTGGTACAACCAATGCATTAGTTGAAATATCACAAGCTTTTGTTGCAGGCGATAAGCGAAAGGCTGAAGCATTAATCAGTGGCTTGCGTTTAACGTATGAGCAATTTATTGAAGAGCTGTTTGCGACACAAGAAGGGAAAGATAATGGACGGGAACTGATTGATTATCACTTTAATTTCATACAGTCTTTTGCACAAGATCTCTTTACTCCCATTGAAGAAAAGATAATTTTGGCGCAGGGAGAACTGCTATCAACCACACTTTACCATTTTTACCTCACCGAAATCGGGGTGCGGTCGAAGCTATTACCTGCTTTAGACTTTATGAAAATAGACGAAGATAATGAACCGATTATCGATTTCATTGGCGAGCATCTGTCGAGTTTACTGGCAGCCGCTGCCGATCATCAATTGTTTATTACACAGGGCTATATCTGCCGAAATGCATTTGGCGAGATTGATAACCTCAGAAGAGGTGGTAGCGACTATACTGCATCATTGATAGGCGCTGCTATACGGGCAGAAGAGGTGCAGATCTGGACAGATATTGACGGAATGCACAACAACGATCCGCGTATTGTAAAAGGAACGAAACCTATTGCTCATTTAACCTTCGACGAGGCAGCCGAATTGGCCTATTTTGGTGCGAAGATCTTACACCCTCAGAGTGTATTCCCTGCGCAACGATATAACATTCCGGTACGATTGCTCAACACGATGGAGCCGGGCGCAGCAGGCACACTCATTAGTAAGGAAGGTGCTGCCAGCGGTGAAGTACGGTCTATTGCAGCCAAAGACGGTATCACAGCTATACGGATTCATTCCTCGCGCATGCTTTTGGCCTTTGGTTTCTTAAGAAAGGTCTTCGAGGTTTTCGAGCGTTATAAAACACCCATCGACATGATCACCACCTCGGAAGTGGCCGTGTCGCTCACCATTGATGATACACGTTTTCTAAGTGATATTGAACGCGAGTTGAAAGATTTCGGTTCGGTCGAGATCGACATTAACCAAACCATTGTTTGTGTTGTCGGTGATTTCAGTTTGAACACCCACGGTTATGCTTCCCGCGTATTGGATGCGGTTAAACACATTCCGGTACGGATGATTTCTTACGGTGGAAGCAACTTCAATATATCGTTATTAGTTAATGCTGCGGATAAGGTTGAGGTGCTCCGTTCGTTACATAACCGTTTATTTTAACAAAAATGGCGATTTACGCTTTAAAAATACATGTTTAACAAAGATATTGTAACTGCTTTTGAGCAGAAGGAAACTCCTTTTTTCTATTATGATTTGGCGTTGCTTCAGGCAACACTGGATCGTGCGCTTACCGAAGCTAATAAGTATGGTTTTCATATACATTATGCACTGAAAGCAAACTTTAATGAGCGCGTGTTACGGGTTATTCAAGAGTCGGGCATCGGCGCTGACTGTGTAAGCGGCAATGAGGTACTGAAAGCCGTTGAAGTTGGCTTTGCTCCAGAAAAAATCGTCTTTGCCGGAGTGGGTAAGGCGGATAAGGAAATCCTTGCCGCCCTTGATCATAATATATTCGCTTTCAACGTCGAGTCGGTACAGGAACTACACGTAATTGGCGATTTAGCAAAAAGGGCAGGTAAAGTAGCTAAAATAGCACTTAGGATTAACCCCAACGTCGATGCACAGACGCATAAGTACATTACAACGGGATTAGACGAAAATAAGTTTGGAATTAAAACATGGGAATTAAGCGATTGCTTGGATACTATTAAAAGCTTTGATTCTCTTGAATTGATAGGCTTGCATTTCCACGTCGGTTCACAAGTGGTCGATCTAAATGTGTTCAAAAGCCTTTGCGTAAAGGTCAACGAATTTAACAACTGGTTCGACGAGCGTGGATACCGTTTGAAGGTACTTAACGTAGGAGGAGGTTTAGGGGTGAACTATACCGATCCAGATGGCGAGCCGATAGTAGACTTTAAACGTTATTTTGAAATTTTCGATCAGTTCTTGGAGAGAAAAGGGCATCAGGAGGTTCATTTTGAACTCGGAAGAGCCTTGGTGTCGCAGTGTGGCTCCTTAATTAGCCGGGTGCTGTATGTCAAAAACGGCATTAAAAAGAACTTTATAATTCTTGATGCTGGCATGACGGAGCTAATGCGTCCAGCTTTATACCAAGCTTATCATAAAATAGAGCGACTGTCTAGCGAACAACACAATGAGGGCGGGGTAGGGATGCTGACTCATTATGACGTCGTTGGCCCTATTTGCGAAAGCACCGATTGTTTCGGGAAGGAAGTGGAACTCCCCGAGTCCAAAAGAGGAGATTTAATTGCCATTCGTACGGCAGGGGCTTACGGAGAAGTAATGGCCTCAAGATACAATCTCCGAAATGAAATCCGATACGTTTATAACGATGAGATTGCATAATGCAGCTTCACCCGCAATATAAAAAGGTAAAGGCCGATGGATTCCGTCGGCCTTTACCTTTTTATATGCCTATTAAAATACCTGGCTTGTTGATAACCGGGATGCGGATAAGATTCGAGTCGACAATACTTTCCGGTAAGAAGATAAACTTCTTATCGTAGATTGTTCGGCCTATATAATAGCTAAGCAAATACTCATTTGTCAAACCGAAAACCTGTTCGTCAATTGCTTCCACCAGGGCAAACTCGCTCGCGTCAACATCACCGATAAAATGGCGTAAAACAGAGGTCTTAACCTCTCGCTCATCCTTGATGCCATAGCCCTTACTACTGATTAGCACGTTTTTTATCGGTTCTTCCTTTTGATTGATTAAATAGACATTCCAATGCCGGCTGGTGGGCGACTCGCTTTCCAACACAACGGCTATATAAACGTCTTCTACGATATTAGGAGGAAGATCCTTTTTCATGAGGTTATTTTTTCTTTGCCGTTTTGCCTTTTCCTTTTGCTGGTGCTTTCTTTTTGGGACTCACAGCCGATTTATCGTTTTCTGCTAATACCAAAATATCCGCGTAAGTAATTTTGTCCACCTCTTTATCTTTTGGAATTTTAATGTTCTGCTTTCCAAAACGGATAAAAGGTCCCCACCGCCCTTGCTCAATCCGCGCTTCCGGATTCTCATCGAAAGTTTTGATGATCTTCTCGATATCTTTCTTGCGCTTCAGTTCAATAATTTCGATTGCCTGTTGTTCGTTCACGTCCATCGGATCTAAGCCCTTTGGCAACGAGTAAAACGCGTTATTATGACGGATATAAGGGCCGAACCGACCAATGGCCACGGTCATCTCTTTATCTTCGTAAGTTCCGACCTTTTTCGGCAACTTAAAGAGTTCAAGCGCTTCGTCCAAGGTAATCGTTTCAATCATCTGCCCCGTTCGAAGGCTGGCGAAAACTGGTTTTTCGTCATCATCTGCCGAGCCGATTTGCACTAAAGGGCCAAAACGGCCTAGTCTAACACTTACGGGTTTGCCTGTTTGCGGGTCGACGCCCAGTACGCGCTCACTGCTGGCCCGGTCGGCATTTTCAATGGTATTCGTGACCTCTTTATGAAACGGACCGTAGAAGCTGCGCAGCATGTCGGTCCATTCTTTTAAACCATTGGCTATCTCGTCAAACTCTTTTTCAACCGTTGCTGTAAAATTGAAGTCGACGATGTCTTTGAAGTGTGCCACCAGAAAGTCATTAACCAAAATGCCAATATCCGTAGGGAAAAGCTTGGATTTTTCCGCGCCGGTAATCTCTGTCTTCTTCGTACTGCTTATTTCGTTTCCTGCTAAGGTAAGCACATGATAGTCACGCGGTTTTCCTTCCCGGTCTTCTTTAACGACATAGCCTCTATTCTGAATCGTTGATATGGTAGGGGCATAAGTTGATGGCCTACCAATTCCTAATTCTTCCAGCTTCTTTACCAGACTAGCTTCCGTATAGCGGGCAGGAGGTCTGCTAAAACGCTCGGTTGCTACCATTTCTTTTAGACCAAGCAGCTGGTCTTTCTTTAGGGGAGGCAACAGCGCATTATCTCCTGACTCTTCCAAATTAACTTCATTGTCTTCATCAGTCGACTCGAAGTAAACTTTTAAGAAGCCGTCAAATTTCATTACCTCGCCGTTAGCTGTAAACTCTTCGCTGCGCGTCGAGATATCAATTTTTGCAGTCGTCCTCTCGAATTCAGCTTCGCTCATTTGAGAGGCGATGGCTCGCTTCCATATCAGTTCATAAAGACGTTTTTCGGAATGGTCGCCATCGATCGTGTGTTGATCAAAATAGGTAGGGCGAATGGCCTCGTGAGCTTCTTGAGCACCGGCCGATTTGGTTTTATATTGTCTTCTTTTATGATATTTGTCGCCATACGCTGTGCGGATTTCCTGTTCGGCTGCCTGCTGCGCTGTGTCACTTAAATTGACGGAGTCCGTACGCATATAGGTGATTTTTCCCGACTCGTATAGACGCTGTGCTACCGTCATGGTTCGGGCTACCGAAAAGCCTAACTTTCTGCTTGCTTCCTGTTGCAAGGTAGAGGTAGTGAAAGGCGCCGCCGGATTCCGTTTGCTTGGCTTGGTCTCCAAGCTTTTAATGCGGTAGGTTGCTTGGACGCAATCATTAAGAAATTTTTCGGCTTCTTCTATAGAAGCGAATCGCTTTGACAGTTCTGCCTTGAACAATTCTTTCTTATTCTCTTCCGTATAGAATATGGCTACTACGCGGAAGGCAGCCTCTGGCTCAAACTTATTTATTTCCCGTTCGCGGTCAACCAACAGGCGTACGGCTACGGACTGCACCCGGCCAGCAGAAAGAGAGGGTTTGACTTTTTTCCACAGCACCGGCGATAGCTCAAAACCGACCAGCCGATCCAGTACCCGCCTTGCTTGCTGCGCATTTACTAAATTAAAATCAATCTTCCGCGGCTGCTCAATGGCTTTTAAAATCGCGGGCTTTGTGATTTCGTGAAAAACGATCCGTTTTGTTTTATCGTCCTTTAGATTTAAGGTTTCGTATAAGTGCCACGAAATTGCCTCTCCCTCGCGGTCTTCATCGGATGCTAACCAAACTGTTTCTGCAGTTTTAGCTAGTTTCTTCAATTCGCTGACAACGGCCTTTTTATCGGTCGGAACTTCATATTTCTGTTCGAAATTATTTGCAGTATCAATAGCATCATCCGTTTTAACTAAATCCCGGATATGTCCATAACTTGACTTAACTAAAAAATCTTTTCCTAAATATCCTTCTATGGTTTTCGCTTTTGCCGGTGATTCTACAATTAATAAGTTCTTTGCCATTCAGTATCTTGATTTTTGCAAATAAAGGGATTTATTCATGTTTTAGCAAACTGCCTTTGCCTTTTTGATAAAAAAGCCGAAGTATAAAAGCTTCGACTTTCGATTTTATCGCTCAAACATAGATAAAATTGTTCGTTATTTGTATAATAGTTGTCTGATTTTATCTGTCCCTTTGGTGTTCGCTGAGGTAATTTAGTAGATCAAATCCAACATCAGAAATAAAGTTTGCGAAAATTTCTTAATTAAATAAAATTAAAATTACATTAAAAAACCGCCGCCGAGTAGATCATTGCCCTCATAAAAAACGGCTGATTGGCCGGGTGCAATGCCTTTAACGTAATGCTGAAAATCTACTTTCATGTTTCCGTTTTCTTCAACAATCTGACTAAGGGCACCTGCATCTTTATAGCGTATCTTCGTCACCGCTTCCATCGGTTTTTCGATGTGCTCATATTTAATCAGATTAATATTCCGCACATAGGCTGTGTTTTTCTCCAGTTCTTCTTCGGATCCCAACATAACCGTATTGCTTTCCGGAAGTATCTGAATCACAAAAACGGGCCGACCAAGTGCAATACCTAATCCTTTTCTTTGACCGATTGTATAATAGGGATATCCGGCGTGTTTACCAACCACCGTACCGTCAGATAAAATAAAGTTACCGGCTCCTATGCGCTCGTCAATATCTTCTACCCGGTGACGTAAAAAAGCGCGGTAATCGTTATCCGGAACGAAACAGATTTCATAGCTCTCCGATTTGTTTGCTAACTCAACTTGGCCCATTTCAAGGGCCATCTGTCGAATTTCCGCTTTTGTAAAACTGCCGAGAGGGAATTTTGTTCGGGCGAGATTTTTCTGTGAAACGCCCCATAGGACGTAAGACTGATCTTTATGTTCATCTTTGCCCTTTGAAATAACATATCGACCGTTATTTTGCAGGCGGATGTTTGCATAATGGCCTGTAGCAATAAATTCGCAGTCCAACTTGTCTGCTCTCTTTAATAAAGCTTCCCATTTGATGTGTGTATTACAAAGGACACAAGGATTTGGCGTCCTTCCGGCAAGGTATTCATCTACGAAGTTGTTAATGACAAAGTCGCCAAATTCATCCCGGATATCGAGAATATAATGAGGGAAGCCATAGCCAACGGCTAAAGCACGCGCATCGTTAATGCTGTCTAAACTACAGCACCCTGTTTCTTTAGAACTGCCTCCCGCTGATGCATAGTCCCAGGTTTTCATGGTCAGCCCAATTACTTCATAACCCTGCTCATGAAGCATCACTGCGGCCACTGAACTGTCCACCCCTCCACTCATAGCTACTAAAATACGTCCGTGCTTGCTCATATCTAAAAAAATAAAGCGCAAAGATAAGCCTAAATTTTTGTAAAGCGAGCTGTTTGGTAGTCAGTTAAATGTAATATAGCCTATTACGCACCTTGTCCCAGATTAATACTTAGCGCACCATCTATTGTAAAGGTTGTTCCGGTGACATAATCACTATCGCTTGAGGCGAGGTATACGGCCAAAGGCCCTATTTCTTCAGGTTTACCGGCTCGTTTCGACGGAATATGTTGTTCTTTCTCTTCGCGTATCTTTTGGCTATCCATTGCTTCTTGATTCATCGGAGTCAAGATCATTCCGGGTGCAATATTATTGACACATACACCTTCCGGAGCTAATTCTAAGGCCAAACTTCGGCTGAAATTTTTGACGCCGCCCTTTGACGCATTATAATCTGCATTGCCAGCGGTACACACATCTTCGTGTATAGAGCTAACAATGATGATTTTAGCGCCTTTTAATTCACCATTTCGTAGTTTTAAAAACTCCCTACAGCAATAAAATGCGCCGTATAGGTTGGTCTTGATACATTTGTCGAACGTGTCTGTATCCATTTCCATTACCGGAATATTACTGCCGTTTACCCCAGCGTTGCTGACTAGGATATCGATTTTGCCAAATTCCTTGGCCACTTGGCCGAAAACCGTTTGGACACTCGTCTCGTCGCTTACATCCAGTTGGTAGGTCGAAACCCGAACCTGCTGCTGCTTTAGGTTTCGCTCTACCTCTTCTGCACTTTCTTTGTCCGAATGGTAAGTGATGATTACGTGAGCGCCTTCTGCGGCAAACGCTTCTACGATTGCCCTGCCAATGCCCGAATCGGAACCGGTTACTAAGGCAACTTTATCTTTCAGTTTCTCCATAGAACTATAAATGAAATGAGTTTTACTTTCTAAAGGAACAACAGAAAGGCAAAATTGTTGGGCGGGTCAGAAGCTCATATTTTCTACTTCGTTTGCCGTTTCTTCTATCTTTTTCTTCAAATCTTGTTTGAAGTTGATCAGATTCTGCGCCAGCTGCTGGTCGGCAGTGGCTAAAATTTGCGCTGCCAAAAGTCCGGCGTTTTTTGCTGCATTTAAAGCAACGGTGGCCACCGGAATGCCGTTCGGCATTTGAAGTATGGACAGAATGGAGTCCCATCCGTCGATCGAATTCGATGATTTAACCGGTACGCCGATTACCGGTAAATGGGTGATAGAAGCCACCATGCCGGGTAAATGAGCTGCCCCGCCCGCGCCGGCAATAATTACTTTTAGCCCGCGTGATGCGGCGGATTCTGCGTAGTTAAACATGCGTTCCGGCGTTCTGTGGGCAGATACTATGGAAACTTCTACTTGAACGCCTAGCTCTTTTAACACTTTAATCGCGTCCTCCATTACGGGAAGGTCTGATTTGCTCCCCATAATAATTCCTACTAAGGGAAATTGACTTGTCTGCATACTGGAATGTTTATGTGTTAGGCCTTTACTTTAATGGTTGCTTGTACCTTCCTTGCTAAATTAACCGCTTTTTCGCGATCTTCATTTACGATGGTGACATGTCCCATTTTACGATAAGGCTTGGTGAATTTCTTGCCGTAAAGGTGTACATAGACGCCTTCTTCCGCTAATACCTCTTCCAGCCCGTCGTAAATTGCCAAGCCTTCATAGTCGGCTTCACCAAGTAAATTGATCATAACAGCATTGCTTCTGGCAGAAGTATTACCTAAAGGCAAGTTGAAGATGGCACGCAAATGTTGCGCAAACTGTGAAGTGAAGTTCCCTTCAATGGTATGATGTCCGCTATTATGCGGTCGGGGCGCAAGTTCATTTACTAGAATGTTTCCATCTTGGGTCAAAAACATTTCGACAGCAAGCAAACCGACGATTTGAAGGTCTTCGGCAATTTTTATAGCTAACTGTTCGGCTCTTTCTTGTACTTCAAAAGGCAGCACGGAAGGTGAAATCAAAAACTCTACTAAGTTGACTTCTTCATTGAATTCCATTTCAACCATTGGGAAAGTTGAAATTTCGCCTCTATCGTTTCTGGCAACGATCACAGCGATTTCCTTTTCAAAGGCTATCCATTGCTCTACCAAGCTGGGTGCTTCGAATGCCTTCGCAAAATCAGCTTGGTCGACAATCTTATGTACCCCTTTTCCGTCGTATCCGTCTTTTCTCAACTTTTGTACGTAGGGAAAGGACATGGTTAGGTCTTTCAACGCCTCTTTCGAAGAAATTAATTGAAAGGGGGCTGTTGGAATATCATTTTGCTTAAAGAATTGTTTTTGAAGTCCTTTGTCCTGAATCAAGCGAATGACGCGTGCTTGCGGGAAAACCGTCACGCCTTCTTCTTCCAACTTTTCCAGCGCATCTACATTTACTTTTTCAATTTCGATCGTTAGCATATCAACCTGCTTCCCGAACTTGTACACCGTATCAAAGTCGGTAAGTGAGCCCGTTTCGAAGCGATCACATAGTTTTTTACATGGGGCATCCTGGTCTGGATCCAACACTGAAATGCTTATGTTCAGATTAATTGCTTCTTGGATGAGCATGCGACCAAGTTGTCCGCCACCAAGGATACCCAAGCGTAAGTCGCCATAAAAGTCTTTTTCCATATATAAATTCAGTTAAGGAGTAGCTTAACTAATGATTGTATTTTTTTAAGTGTTTATTTTTTCGTTAATAATACCTTCCGACCCAATTTTCTTTTGAAGCTCTAAAAAAGCGCCAATAAGAGCTTCAGGCCGGGGAGGGCAGCCTTGCACGTATACATCAACAGGAATTATCTTGTCTACTCCTTTAACAACATGATAACCGTATTGCCAGTAGGGCCCGCCGCAATTTGAACAGGATCCCATGGATATTACGTATTTTGGTTCTGGCATCTGTTCGTACAAAAGGCGTATTCTATCGGCCATTTTAAAGGTTACTGTACCTGCAATAATAATCACGTCCGCCTGTCTGGGAGAGGCCCTGGGGAAAACCCCGTGTCTATCTAAATCATAAGTCGCTGCCATGGCGCCCATCATTTCTATGGCACAGCAGGCAATGCCAAAGCTTACCGGCCACATAGAAGACAGACGCGCCCAGTTAAGAAGGTCGTCTAACTTCGCTACTACAATACCACTATCTGCTTGTGCACTTGTGCTCATTATAAATCTTTCTTTACAAATTTGGGTTTAAATGCTGGTCTGCCAGCTACGTTTGGCTTAGCCCGCTGCTTGCTTTCGCCCTGTGTGTTATTTCGTTCGAAGGGTTTAACTGTATAGTGCGCGTTGTTTATATCTTCATACACTTCCACAGGAACAGTGCTTGTTAAAGCAGGTCGGATGGGATTCGGTTTTATCCATTCCAGATCGCCTTTTTTCCAAACGTAAAACAGACCAACCACCAAAATACCTATGAAGATAAACATCTCGGCCAAGGTATACCATCCCCATCTTTCGTCGGCATTGATCAAAGCAGTCGAGCCAAAAACGGTCGTCCACGGAAAAATAAATACCATTTCCACATCAAACAGCAGAAATACCAGCGCAACTACGTAAAAACGTGCATTGAACTGGATCCAGGAACTTCCTTGCGCAACTTCCCCACACTCGTATGTGCTCAATTTTGCCGCCGTCGGTTTACGCGGCGATAACAGCTTTCCCAGTAGTAACGTGAAGATAACCAAAAGGGTGCCAACTAGTAAATAAACAAATACTTTTCCAAATTCCGTGATCTGAGAACCGTCTTCCATAGGATCAAAAATAGTAAAAAAATCGCTCAAAAAGATGTTGAAATTCTTTTCATTATTTCAAGTTGATGCCTTTCACGATATGGTTTATTATCTGTTCAGCGTGGATTCTCGAGTTTTCAATAAACCAGAGATGGGTGTTCATCCCTCCACAAACCACGCCGGCAAGGTATAAACGAGGAATATTGGTTTCCATGGTCCGTTCGTCGTGCTCAGGAATCATTAATTCGTCTGGCGAAAGATTGATGCCCAGCTTTTTTAGAAAATCGAAATTCGGGTGATAGCCTGTTAATGCCAAAACAAAGTCGTTTTCAATGGTGATAGGTCCCTCTGGCGTAACAATATGCACACGGTCTTCTTCAATAGCAGCCAAACAGCTATTGAAATAGGCCTTGATCGAGCCCTCGGCTATTCGATTATCGATATCGGGGCGCACCCAGTACTTTACACGATGGCTGATTTCGTTTCTTCTGATGACCATGGTCACCTTAGCGCCTTTTCTATAGGTTTCCAATGCGGCGTCTACCGATGAATTACTACAGCCCACCACTACGACATGTTGATTGGCATAATAGTGCGGATCGTTATAGTAATGCTTCACCTTTGGAAGATTTTCGCCCGGGATTTGCATTAAATTAGGCCGGTCGTAAAAACCAGTAGCCAGAATTACATTTTTCGCCAAATAGACGTTCTTAGTCGTCTGCACCGTAAACAGGTCTTGTTCTTTCACTACATTGGTTACTTCTTCAAACAAGCGGATGGGCAGTGAGAATTTTTGCTGAACCCTTCTATAGTATTCCAAGGCCTCCAATCTCTTCGGTTTGGGATTGGTAGAGACGAATGGCACCCCGCCAATCTCCAACTTTTCAGAAGTTGAAAAGAATGTCATGTGCTGGGGATAATTATATAAGGAATTGACCAAGCATCCTTTCTCTATTATCAGGTAACTAAGAGCCGCTTTTTCAGCTTCAATTCCACAAGCCAAACCAATAGGTCCACCGCCTACAATGACAATGTCGAATGTATCCATATCAAAAAACTTAAAAAGTTCCTTACCAGAACGATCGGTCGACCGATCGTTCCGGTAAGGAACTGTAACTACGTGTCAATAACCGTAGTATAATGAGATTAACAGCGTTGTAGAAGACCGACTTACGGATGTCTTATTTACCTGCCGCTTTAGCGTGATCTGCTAAAAACTGCGCCAGGCCGCTATCTGTAAGAGGGTGCTTCAGTAACGTTAATATCGCCGAAAGCGGACCTGTCATGACGTCTGCTCCGATTTTAGCGCACTCTATAATATGCATGGCATGCCGTACGGAGGCAGCTAAAATTTGTGTTTCGTAGCCATAGTTGTCGTAGATTAAACGGATATCCTCGATCAGACTTAAACCGTCGGTAGAAATATCGTCTAGTCGACCAATGAATGGAGAAACGTAGGTAGCACCCGCTTTTGCGGCCAACAAGGCCTGGCCTGCAGAGAAAACAAGCGTACAGTTCGTTTTGATACCTTCGCTGCTGAAGTATTTGATGGCCTTTACGCCCTCTTTGATCATTGGAACTTTAACGACGATCTTATCATCTAGCTTTGCCAGCTCCAAGCCTTCTTTAATAATGTTTTCGTAGTCCGTACTGATAACTTCTGCGCTCACGTCACCGTCCACAATAGCGCAAATAGCCTTGTAGTGATTGATTACATTTTTTTCTCCGCTAATGCCTTCTTTGGCCATTAAGCTGGGATTGGTCGTAACGCCGTCTAAAACCCCTAAATCTTGTGCTTCTTTTATTTGCTGAAGATTTGCGGTATCTATAAAAAATTTCATAAGATATTTTTGTTAAAACTTGGTTTTGATTGCAACAAAAGTAACCAATATTTGCAACTGTAGTGACAGGTGCGTGTAAAAAGGAAATAAAAAAAGGGCAAGCCCCTTTTATCGCACCGCTCAACCTTTTACCCTTGCTGTGTTCCCACCCTGGGGGAGTTCAAGGGAGCTGGTCGTAAAAGACTTACCCACCGCAAAAATAGGAAAAAAACTTAATTCGCTTGCTCTTTTTTTATAAATAGTGCTAGGTTGCTGGAGATCAGGTCGTTTTTTTTTACGTACTCATCACCGAGGTGTTAGTGGCTTAACCAAAGCGTTTGCGATTTTCTTAAGTATCTGCTGTTATTCTAGATATTTCGTCAACTTTTAGGTATAAACTGTAATAAAAATTTAATATTGTCGAATATTAATGTTATTTTAGCAATCTATTTAAACTAAGCAATAACAATGACAGTTGAAGATATGGTAGAACAGGGATTGTATCGTCCTGATTTTGAGCATGATGCGTGCGGTGTGGGGTTCGTGGCTCATTTAAAGGGGTTAAAAAGTCATCGTCAAGTTCAAGACGCGTTGACAATGTTGGAGAACATGGAACACAGAGGGGCCTGTGGTTGCGATGAAGAGAGCGGCGATGGAGCCGGTATCATGATTCAAATACCGCACGAATTTCTTTGGGAAGAATGTAGTAAGCTGGATATAAGACTGGGAGAACCGGGTTACTACGGGGTAGGAATGACCTTTTTACCTAAAGATGAGTCGCTTAACGAGCAATGTAGAAAGTTGATTAAAGAATCTTGTGAACAGCTCAAGCTTAACTTTTTGGGTATCCGAGAGGTGCCGGTGAACTCGGAAGGCGTTGGGGTGACCGCTTTAAGTGCCGAACCGAACATCATTCAATTTTTTGTAGAGCGCCCGAAAGAGATTCGCAATACAGAGGATTTTGACCGTAAGTTATTTGTACTGCGCAGGCTGCTGGTAAAAAAAATAAAGGAGGAGCTAGGCGAAGCCAAGGAACAGTTTTATATGCCTTCCTTGTCGAGTAAAACGTTGATTTATAAGGGACAGCTAACCACCTATCAGGTGCGCTCTTATTATAACGATTTGTCAGATGAACGGGTTGTTTCTGCTTTCGGGTTAGTCCATTCCCGTTTTTCGACCAATACTTTCCCTTCTTGGAAATTGGCGCAGCCATTCCGAATTGTTGCCCATAATGGTGAGATAAATACACTCACCGGAAACTTAAATCGTTTTTATGCCGGGTTGAGATCTATTTCTTCGCCTTATTTTTCCGACGAAGAATTAGAAATTCTACTTCCTGTGGTGGATCCCGGTTTGTCCGATTCGGCTTCTTTGGATAACGTCGTGGAGCTGCTTCTACATAGCGGACGCTCGCTTCCGCATGTGCTTTTGATGTTGGTGCCGGAAGCTTGGGACGGAAACACCTCGATGGATCCACTGCGCAAAGCTTTTTATGAATACCATGCCACTATCATGGAGCCTTGGGACGGTCCGGCTGCCCTATGTTTTACAGACGGAAAAACCATTGGTGCAACGCTTGACCGTAACGGACTGCGACCACTCCGTTATGCGGTAACAAACGATGATCGTGTGGTAGTGGCCTCTGAAGCAGGAGCACTCCCTTTAGATGAAAGTACAATCATTACGAAAGGACGCCAGCAACCCGGAAAGATTTTTTTGGTTGACATGGAGAAAGGCGAGATCTTAAGCGACGCTGATATCAAGCATGAACTTGCGACCAAACAGCCGTATGGGGAATGGCTTGATAAATACAAAATCCATATTAAGGACTTGGCGGATCCTCGCGTTACTTTTACCTATCTTTCGAAAGAGTCGGTATTCAAGTACCAGCAAATATTCGGCTATTCGCGGGAAGACGTAGAAGGAATCCTGATTCCAATGGCCTTGGATGGCAAAGAGCCGGTTGGCTCGATGGGAACAGATGTTCCATTAGCGGTACTTTCCGAACATCCGCAACATTTGAGCAGCTACTTTAAACAATACTTTGCCCAAGTTACGAATCCGCCAATCGATCCGATTCGTGAGCGGTTGGTGATGAGCTTGTCTACCTTCATTGGTAACTCGGGAAATATTCTGGATGAGGATAAGATGCATTGTTATTGCGTAGCCCTGGAACACCCTATTGTGACGAGTAGAGACTTAGAGAAACTGAGAAGTATCGATACAGGGATTTTTCAAGCAAAGACTTTACAAACTTATTTTAAAGCCGACGGCAAGGAAGGATCTTTGGAGGAAGGTTTAGCGCGCCTATGCCGCTACGCGGAAGATGCTGTTCGCGACGGTTTCGAGGTGTTGATATTGTCTGATAGAGCGATCGATTCGCAGCACGCGGCAATTCCTTCGCTGTTGGCAGTATCGGCTGTACATCACCATTTAATAAAGACGGGTTATCGCGGCGCAGTTGGTTTAGTTGTTGAAGCAGGCGACGTTTGGGAAGTTCACCACTTTGCCTGTCTGTTAGCTTTCGGAGCTACCGCTATTAATCCTTACATGGCACTTGCGTCCATACGCACGCTTAAGGAAGAAGGCGTGATAGAAACGCAACTCACCTGGCCCGAACTTTCGAAGAATTACGTAAAGGCTGTTTGCAACGGATTGTTAAAAATATTCTCTAAAATGGGAATATCTACTTTGCAATCTTACAATGGCGCTCAGATCTTTGAAGTGCTGGGAATACATAAAGACGTTGTCGACAGATACTTCTGCGGTGCGGTATCCCGTATCGGTGGGTTGGGATTGGATGATATAGCCCGCGAAGTACTAAGTAAACATAATCGTGGTTTCCATATTGAGAAGAAGACCAATCTCTTACCGGAAGGCGGAATTTATGCATGGCGTAGAAGAGGCGAGGCGCATTTGTTTAACCCCACTACCGTTCATTTGCTGCAACAGGCTTGTAGAACGGGCAATTACGAAATTTATAAACAATATGCAGCGCATATTAATAACCAAAAAGAGCGCATGTACACGTTGCGTGGACTTTTTGATTTTGCAAAGCACCGCGCACCGATTCCTTTAGAGGAAGTGGAACCCGCAGAAAGTATCATGAAGCGCTTTGCCACAGGTGCAATGTCTTTTGGCTCGATTTCTCATGAGGCCCACAGTACATTAGCTATCGCTATGAACAGAATAGGCGGAAAGAGCAATACCGGAGAAGGGGGCGAAGATGAGATCAGGTTTAAGCCTTTGCCTAACGGCGACTCCATGCGCTCGGCCATTAAACAGATTGCTTCTGCGCGTTTCGGTGTAACGTCGAACTACCTAACGCAGGCCGATGAATTACAGATAAAAATGGCACAAGGTGCCAAGCCGGGGGAAGGCGGACAATTGCCCGGACATAAGGTGGACGAGTGGATTGCAAGGGTACGGCACGCTACGCCAGGTGTCGGACTGATATCGCCTCCGCCACATCACGATATTTATTCAATTGAAGATTTAAAGCAACTGATTTTCGATTTGAAGAATGCAAACCGCGCCGCCCGTATCAATGTGAAGTTGGTGTCAAAAGCGGGTGTAGGTACTATTGCTGCCGGTGTAGCAAAGGCGCACGCCGACGTAATCCTGATTGCCGGTTATGACGGCGGAACGGGTGCTTCTCCGATCAGCTCTATCAAACATGCCGGACTACCATGGGAGCTCGGTTTAGCTGAGGCTCAACAGACCTTGGTGAAGAACCAACTTCGTAGCCGCGTTGTGTTGCAGACCGACGGTCAGCTTAAAACTGGAAGAGATTTGGCCATCGCCGCTTTGCTGGGAGCCGAAGAATGGGGCGTGGCAACCGCTGCCTTGGTGGCTGGCGGATGTATCATGATGCGTAAATGTCACCTGAATACTTGTCCGGTTGGGGTTGCTACACAAGATCCTGAACTGCGTAAGCTGTTTACGGGAAAACCGGAAGATATTGTGAACCTGTTTAAATTCTTGGCAGAAGAGTTGCGCGAGATTATGGCAAGCTTGGGCTTTAAAACGATCAACGACATGGTTGGCAGAGCTCAATTCTTAAAGGTTCGTGAAGATATCGATCATTGGAAGGTTAATAAGCTAGATCTGTCGGGTATTTTATATGCGCCGCAAAACCCATCAGGCAAAAGCTTATACCAAACCGAGTTGCAAGATCATGGTATGGACATGATTTTAGATTGGGGAATGCTAAAACAAGCTGCTAAAGCACTGGAAAGCAAAACACCGGTATTTGGTACCTTCAATGTAAAAAATACAGATCGTACCATCGGGACGCTATTATCCAATGAAGTTTCCAAAATATATGGATCGGAGGGTCTGCCTGATAACACGATCAACTTCAAGTTCGTTGGATCTGCAGGACAGAGCTTTGGAGCTTTCGCCGCAAAAGGGCTCTCGTTTGAGTTGGAAGGCGAGGCGAACGACTATGTAGGCAAGGGCTTGTCGGGTGCGCAGTTAGCGATTTATCCGGCGACTGACAGTCAACTGGTTCCGCACGAAAATATTATTATCGGTAATGTGGCACTTTATGGTGCGACGTCCGGACATCTGTTTGTATGTGGACAGGCGGGAGAACGTTTTGCGGTACGGAATTCAGGCGCCACAACAGTTGTCGAAGGCGTCGGTGATCACGGCTGTGAATACATGACCGGCGGGCGGGCCCTAATATTGGGTGAAACCGGTCGTAATTTCGCAGCGGGTATGAGCGGCGGTATCGCCTGGGTGTACGACATCAACGGTACCTTTAAAGATCGCTGTAACCTGGAGATGGTGGATCTGGATCCGTTGGACGAAGAGGACGAAACACAGATTATTAGTTTGTTAAAGAGGCATGTCAATTTGACCAACAGTAAGCTTGCAACGAGTATGCTAAGCAACTGGAAAAATGAGCGTAAGCTATTTGTGAAAGTATTCCCGAAAGAATACAAACGGGTTTTACAGGCAAAATTGGTTGAGGCATAACATTATTAGGTAAGAGAAATGGGAAAAATTACAGGGTTTAAAGAGTTTGAAAGACAGCTCCCCGCAAAAGAAGCTCCTAAAGAGCGACTTAAAAGCTATAAAGAATTTGTTCACGCCTTTAGTGAAGAAGAATTAAATACGCAGGCTGCTCGTTGCATGAATTGCGGTATTCCGTTCTGTCATTCGGGATGCCCGCTGGGAAACGTTATTCCCGAGTTTAACGATGCCGTGTACGATGGCAAATGGGAAGAGGCCTTTGAAATATTATCGTCTACAAACAACTTTCCGGAATTTACCGGACGTATCTGTCCTGCCCCTTGCGAGTCGGCCTGCGTATTGGGTATCAACCGGTCGCCGGTGACTATTGAAGAGATTGAAAAACACATCGCCGAAATCGCTTATCAAAAGGGCTTCGCCAAAGCAAAGCCGGCGACAGTCAAATCGGGCAAAAGTGTTGCGGTGGTTGGTTCCGGCCCTGCCGGCCTGGCTGCGGCGGCGCAATTGATCAAGGCAGGCCATGAAGTAACCGTGTTTGAGCGAGACGATAAACCTGGCGGATTGTTGCGGTATGGTATACCTGATTTTAAGTTGGACAAATGGGTGATCGACAGGCGCCTGGAACTTTTGAAGCAGGAAGGTGTTGTTTTCCGATGCAATGCCGAGGTAGGTGTAAATGTACCGGCCGATGAGTTAAAAGCTTTTGATGCCATTGTGTTGGCCGGTGGTTCTACAATCCCTAGAAATTTGAATATCCCTGGTAGAGAGTTAAAGGGCGTTCATTTTGCAATGGAATTTTTAAAGCAGCAAAATAAACGGGTCGGAGAATCTGCCTACCAGGAGGAAGAAATTTTAGCAACGGATAAAAATGTGTTGGTGATAGGAGGGGGGGATACCGGTTCTGATTGCGTAGGTACCTCTAACCGGCATGGTGCCAAGACGGTAACTCAGTTTGAACTGATGCCGAAGCCTCCTGCACAGCGTACGCCTTCCATGCCGTGGCCCACGTACCCCATGGTACTCAAAAATACGACATCCCATGAGGAAGGCTGTGAGCGTTTCTGGAGTATCAATACAAAAGCTTTTTTGGGTGACGAGAACGGTCGCTTAAAAGGTGCTTTGGTTGTCGACTTAGAATGGGAAACAGACGCGTCTGGCAGACCGGTTAAGTTTACGGAAGTGCCCGGATCTGAACGCGAAATACCTTGTGAACTTGCGCTGTTGGCAATGGGTTTCTTGCATCCGCAACACGAGGGCCTGTTAAAGCAGTTAGGTGTTTCTTTAGACGCTAGAGGCAATGTAAGCGCAGCGGAGGGAAGCTATCAAACCTCAGTAGATAAGGTCTTCGTAGCGGGAGATATGCGCAGAGGGCAATCATTGGTGGTATGGGCAATTTCAGAAGGCCGGGAATGCGCCAGAAAGGTGGATGAGTTCTTGATGGGCCGGTCTGTGCTGGAAAGTAAAGACACCATAGCAGATTATGCCTTCTAATATGAGCGTCCTATAAAATTTGTCGCGACGACTTCTAAAAGAGGTCGTCGCTTTTTAATTTCAGCTTATAATAAAAATCCCATAAAACAATTCCCGCCGAGATTACAATGTTAAAGGAATGTTTGGTTCCGAATTGAGGAATTTCAATACATTGATCGGCTAAATCCATCGCCTCATCTGAAACACCGTTCACCTCATTACCGAAGATCAAGGCATAACTTGCCTGCTCTTCCGGCTTAAACCGGTGAAGCATGGTGCTGCCCTCAGCCTGTTCAATCGTGATTATTTTTTTGCCTTCTTGCTTTAGAAGCCCTATGGCCTCCCGAATGTCTTTTGCGTACTGCCATGCGACCGATTGCGTGGCGCCCAATGCGGTCTTTTCAATATCCCTATGAGGTGGCGTGCCGGTGATGCCGCAAAGCAAAATCCGCTCCACAGAAAAGCCGTCGCAGGTTCTGAAGATAGATCCTACATTATGGAGGCTCCGCACACTGTCCAGTACAACCGTTACCGGCAGCTTGTCCAATTGTTTGAATTCTTCTATACTGGGACGCCCCAGTTCGTCCATTGATAATTTACGCATCTTTTAAATTTTCTATAAACGAAAAAAGACCTGAAGGTTATCCAGGTCTTTTCTTACGTCTTATTGGATTCTTATTTACTTTCCGCAGTAAGTTTATCTAAAACAGCATTGTTTTTGGCAACTTGGCTTTTCTTTGGCTCTTTAGATTTGCTTCCAATTTCAATATTGCGTCCAAGTTTCAAAAATTGAACCTCCAAGCGCGATACTGTTTTATTTCTTCTATCTTTTCTTTTTAAGCGTGTAACTCCCATGGCTTTTATCTTTAATAAATCTTTAGTGAGGTCGGAAGCGGATTCGAACCGCTGTAGGAGCTT
The DNA here is from genome assembly GCF_004368405.1 of Olivibacter sp. XZL3. Taxonomy (GTDB): domain Bacteria; phylum Bacteroidota; class Bacteroidia; order Sphingobacteriales; family Sphingobacteriaceae; genus Olivibacter. The sequence goes on along the minus strand of NZ_SBJH01000064.1, from coordinate 56,145 downwards.
TTGCAGAGCTCAGCCTAGCCACTCGGCCATCCGACCCTTTCCGTTTAGGCTTGCAAAAATAGTAAAATTATCTTTCTTTACTAATTTTTTTGAATTTTTATCGCATTATCTTTTTCTGGATATTTCGGAACAAAAAATAGCCGCTGATACCGCTACGTTCAATGATTCGGCGTTTCCAAAGCTTGGTATGGTTACCGGCTTTGTTTCTTTGCCGGTCAAATCGGCAGAAATGCCGTTACCTTCGTTGCCTAAAACGATTAAACCCTCTGTCCCAAAATCGGTTTTATATATAGATTCCCCATTCAGTACCGCCGCGTATACGGGCAGTTGGATGTCTTTGAGAAACGGGCGCAAATCGGTATATAAAACAGAAACACGCGCTAAGGAGCCCATGGTTGCCTGCACCACCTTGGGATTATAGATGTCTACCGTTTCGGGCGAACAGATAATGTGCCGAACGCCGAACCAATCTGCCGTCCTTATAATGGTTCCCATGTTGCCGGGATCCTGAATCGTGTCTAAAACAATCGAATATTGGTTTCTTAATCCGCCTTTATCGAAATGACGCCGATTCGGTATTTCTACCAAGGCCAACATCCCTTGAGGGGTTTTTAAGGTGCTGATTGTTTGTAGATCGCGATCCGAAATCGGATAATGTTTTATTTTCTTTCCGAAAATATCGATCTTTGGCTCTACTTTTGGGATGGAGTAAATACTGTGTATTATATGGTCCGAGTAAAAAAAGTCCGTTATGGATTTGAGACCTTCTACAATAAAGAGACCGTGTTCTTTTCTGAACTTTTTTTGATGTAAGGATTTAATAAATTGAAGCTGAGACTTTGGGAGCATTGCAATTATCTTACTTATACTTTTATTCAACTATAGTGCTTGCATCAGTGCTTTTTACGTCTTGTAGATCTACCAGACTGTTGAATGATGATCAGGCATTGGTCACAAAGGTAAAGTTAAATGGTATAAATAAAGAATTTAAAGAAGGGGCCTCCGAGTACATTCAGCGTGAAATCCGACCTAATTCAAAAATAAACCTGTTCATTTACAATTTTGCAAACAGCAAAAACGGAAAGTACCGCACCGATAAAATAAGGAACGTTGGCGAATCCCCCAGCATATTGGATAGCTCTTTGGTGGAAATTTCGAGAAGTCAGATTCAGCGTTTTTTAGCCTCTAAAGGGTATTTCAATGCAGCAGTAACAAGCCATATTTTTATCAAACGTAAAAAGGCCCACATACATTTCGACGTGCAGCAGGGAGGCGTTTTCAAAATACGCTATATTGAACGTGAAATCGCTGATCCACAAGTGGACAGCTTATACAGACAACATATAACCCACTTTCAAACACTGCATCCGGGTATGCGTTTTGATACCGACAGTTTGGTAAAAGAACGCGAGTCTATCTACAGCTTAATGAAGAGGAATGGTTATTACGATTATGTTCGGCAATACGTTCGTTTCGAGGTGGATACCAACATGAATAGCAGTCAGGCCGATCTCAGACTTTTTATCGACAATCCGGAAGGGAAGCGTGGACATACGGTTTTCAAGATCGATAGTAGTTTCGTCGTCATAAAAAATAGTAATGGCGAGTTAGGAGACAGCGAGCCTGCCAAAGCCAAATTGCCTAATGGACTGGAAGTAGCCGATTATACGCATCGTTTTCGTCCAAAGCCGCTCGCCCGTTATATCTATCCCAAAAAAGGAGACATTTTCGATATTGAAAAGGAGAATTTAACCTACGATCGATTATACGAACTCAACAGTTTTCGCGGAATCAGAGCTACCTATGAGAAAAAAGATTCAACTAATCTTATTGTCAACTATGAGCTGACTCCCATGAAGCGCATGTCCAATCGCGTGGAAGGCGAATATGTGTTCACCTCCGGGCGTAGTGGCTTCAATATTGGTAATACCTATACCAATCGCAATTTGTTTGGCGGATCGGAACAACTGGAAATAAAAGCCCGTTATGGTATTTTGTTCGACTCCCAACTGGGCGGACCTCTTTGGAGCAGGATATGGAATCGCGATCTGCAGTTCGGAGCTAATCTGTCAATCCCCAGGCTGATTGTACCTTTTCCCATCCCGTTGATGGGAAAAAACGGAATGCCACATACCGTTTTTTCCACCAATTGGCAAATATTCGATCAGCTGAATACGTATAGCAACCGTTATGTCATTAACTCCGTTTCTTATAATTGGTATGATACGAAATATAAATTGCATAGTGTAACGCCTATATCGCTGGAATATAGGCTGGGTCGATTAGACAATACATTTAAAGATTCGTTGCAAAATGCGGGATACGAACTGTACGTAAAAAGTAATGACCGCGCTTATTTCGGCATTGGTAGTCAATACACCTACACCTTTAATACCTTACGGCTGAATACCTACGACAACTTTCTCTATTTCCGGGGGCTTTTAGATCTAAGTGGCAATACCCTGAACTTATTAAGTAAGCTCATCTCCTTTAGAAAGAATGATATCGGACAAAACACCATATTTAATGTGCCTTATCTGCAGTATATCAAATCAGAGGTCGATTTTAGAGTTTACCGTTATCTGGGTGGAGAACGGCAGTTTGTCGCACGTATCAACGCGGGCATCGGTGTCCCTTTCGGAAACAACCAAGAGTTTCTGATATTTGAAAAGCAATTCTTCGGTGGCGGTATGAACGATCAACGTGCTTGGCAGGCACGAACGCTGGGCCCCGGTAATTATAACCGCGCCGTCTTGACGACGGAGCTCCGTAATAGGCTAAGGAATTTAGATCAGCTCGGAGAGATCAAAATTGTAAGTAATTTTGAGTATCGATTTAAACTACTGAACAATTTCTTCGGTGCTAAACTGAAGGGCGCCACTTTTACGGATATCGGTAATATATGGCGACTAAAAGAGAGTGTAGAAAATCCCGGCGGGGAATTTAAATTTAATAAGTTTTTAGGCCAAATGGCCATCGGGGCAGGGGCCGGCCTGCGGTTTGACCTGCAGTATTTTGTGTTCCGGTTTGATGCCGGGATTAAAGTCAAAGATCCGCAGTTTGAAGGAGCAGATCAATGGGTGATTAGGGATTTATTTAACAGTCGCGAATTTAAGCGCAATTACCAACTTACTAATGGCCCCGATCCCTATAATTTCATCCAGTATAATTTCGGTATCGGTATGCCGTTTTAGTTGTCGGCACTTAGTTGTTGGTTATTAGTTGAATAAGTGTTTACCTATTCATAACAGCACAACTTTCCTATGACGATGCCATGCTGAGCGAAGTCGAAGCGTCTGTGCATTTTTAAAAAAAGCTCTTTATCCCGGCAGCGACAGTTTCAAAAAGGCCTTCAAAACTCAACCCTTTGTTATAATTAAAGTAGAAAAAGGCAATCAGTGCAATAATAGCCAAGAAAATGAGCCGTTTGTAAATCGTTGCTACGAATACAATAGCAAGCGGGACCAATAGAAGAAAAACCCAATTTATTTTTATCGGTTTTAATCCGTCATCGTTTTTTAGCACATAATAGAGCTTGCTGTGGGTGCCATGCTCGTTTTTGTGTTTTAAGAATACGAAGGATGACTTATCGATTTCATGCGGCGAAATCGCAACGCCCTCCGAAAAAGAGAGCTGCTGTTTAAATCCGTTGATCACAAATAAGAATGTCCCGTTAAGTTGGTCGGTCGGCTCATCCAGCGAATCGCAAGCAATGATTGCCAATTTATTATTCTTAATCAGGTTTTCTTTGACGATAAAGTTGTCTAAACTATATCGCTGTTTCGCAGATACCAAATTGGTTAAGTAGAAAAAGCATATACAGCTTATTAATACGATCGATGTTCCTTGTTTCATCAGCAAAACTTAATGTCTTGATACCGCCTTCTACCAACAGGATTCGGCGGTTCAAACTTAGATAAAATGCGCTGCATATGCAATGCCGTGCCAAAGATGTTGGTCTTTGGTTCTTTTTTGAGAAGCAGCGTATAACACATTGACGCGTGCGTTTATAGTTTTTGTCTAAAGAAATACTTAGTTTAGATGCTATATAACGGAGCAAAAAACGGCGTAAAAACCGCGTTGCATGCGCATATTTCAAGGCAGTTGGTAAAGCGACTTTTTGTAAAAAAAAATAAAAAAAGTTGGAATTTAATACTACTAATACGGTATACTTTATATATTTGCTTAATAGAAATATTAAGAAGTCAGTTTTTTAGTCATTTTTATGTTGATGATTTCTTAATGTTGATAGGTTTTTTTTGTGTTTTTAGCAATCGATGAGGTCGGGCTTGTGGTTAAAGATCCAATCTCAACATTTAATAAGAGTAAACGATGCAAAGTTTCAGAACGGAATTAGAGAATCCAATAGTGGAGCAAGATATTATAGATCTTGAGAAAAAAATCCATGGTTTTAGACAGGGGGCTATTCATGAAGAGAAATTCAGAAGTCTGCGATTGGCTAGAGGTATTTACGGTCAGCGCCAACCGGGTGTGCAGATGGTCCGAATTAAGCTTCCATTTGGAAAGGTGACTTTTAAACAGTTTTTGCGGATAGCCGATATTGCCGACGAATATGGTAGCGGCAATTTGCACTTAACCACCCGCCAGGATATACAGATCCATTATGTCAGCTTAGACCGGACGCCTGAGCTTTGGGCTAAATTAGCAGCAGACGATGTTACCATTCGGGAAGCCTGTGGTAATACGGTAAGAAACGTGACGGCTTCGCCTACTGCTGGCATCGATCCTGAAGAGCCTTTTGACGTTTCGCCTTATGCTTATGCAACGTTTGACTACTTTCTTCGGAATCCGATTTGTCAGGAAATGGGCCGAAAATTTAAGATTGCTTTTTCCTCCAGTGAAAAGGATACAGCTTTTAGCTATGTGCACGACGTGGGTCTGATACCGAAAATAGACGAAAGCGGAAAACGTGGCTTTAAGGTGGTAATTGGAGGCGGACTGGGCGCACAGCCGATTTTAGCTAACCTGGTGTATGAGTTCCTGCCGGAAGATCAATTAATACCTTTTATAGAAGCCGTCGTACGCGTGTTTGATCGTTATGGTGAACGTAACAACCGAAATAAAGCACGAATGAAGTACCTGATCCAGAAATTGGGCCTAGAGGAGGTGCTTAGACTGATTGAGGAAGAAAAAATCGCTACACGGAACAAAGTTTTCCCGATCGATATCAATACCGTCGACACGCCGGTAATCCCCAGCGTAGCAACAAAAGAAGATATACCCGAGGAGGAACTTCTTCAGTATGAATATTGGTTAAAAACCAATGTGTTTGAACAAAAGCAAAAAGGCTTTTACGGAGTATTCATTAAGGTGCTTATAGGGGATATCAAAACGGACGTGGCGCGAAATTTTATAGCGCTTATCCGCCCTTTAGTAGCCGATGAGATCCGAATTACCCAAAATCAAGGTTTATTGTTGAAGTATGTGAGGAAAGAGAATCTGCCGGCATTATTTCATGCGCTCAATAAGATCGGTTTTGCAAAAATCGGTTTTGATTCCGTGGCAGATGTTACCACTTGTCCGGGTACAGATACCTGTAACTTAGGGATTTCGAACAGTATGACCTTGGCGGCTGTACTGGAAGATCTTGTCTACGAAGAGTATCCCGAATTTGTTTTTAATAAGGATATCAAGATCAAAATCAGTGGTTGTATGAACTCCTGTGGCCAGCACGGACTTGCGGAAATCGGTTTCCACGGCAGTTCATTGAAAGCTGCGGGAAAAGTTGTTCCGGCCGTTCAGGTAATGCTGGGAGGTGGTACTGTGGGCGATGGTGTCGGCCGAGCTGCGGAACGCGTCATAAAAACGCCATCGAAGCGTGCAACGGATGTCTTGAGAGCTTTATTAGACGATTATAAAGCAAATGTGAAAGCAGGAGAGCGATTTCAGCAATATTACGACCGTCAAGGAAAAGATTACTTTTATCAGTTGCTGAAGCCGCTTGCAGATTTGAGCACCCTACGGGAAAATGAATTTGTGGATTGGGGGCATGAGGAAACTTTCAAAACGGCTATAGGTGTTGGCGAGTGTGCAGGTGTGGTAATTGATCTGGTAGCTACTTTACTTTTTGAAGCGGAAGAGAAGCTGACATGGGCTAAACAAGCGTTAAGCAACGAAGCTTGGTCTGACGCGATCTATCACGCTTATAGCACCTTAGTAAGCAGCGCAAAAGCGATGTTATTGGATAAAGGAGTTAATAGCAGTACCCATATCGGGGTTATAAACGATTTTGATGCAAAGTATGTAGGGACAGGTGAGTTTGTCTTACCGACGAGCTTTGCTGAAATGGTGTTGAAAATCAACAAGGAAGAACCGACCGCTGATTTCGCTCGGACTTATTTGGCAAGTGCCGAAGAATTTTTAACATTAATTAAAACTAAACGGGAAACGATATTACAATCATGAATGATATAACAAATAAAAGGGAGCCACGGATCACATTAGTAGGGGCAGGGCCAGGCGATCCGGAGCTTATTACCTTAAAGGGGCTGAAAGCCTTACAAGACGCAGACGTCGTTCTGTACGATGCGTTGGTAGGCGATGAACTTCTTGATTTTATTCGTCCGACTGCAACCAAGGTTTATGTAGGAAAGCGCTCGGGCGATCATAGTTATTCACAGGATGCCGTTAATAGGTTAATGGTTGATTACGCATTGAATTATGGGCATGTTGTTCGTTTGAAAGGGGGCGATTCTTTTGTGTTTGGACGAGGATATGAAGAGTTGGAGTTTGCTGCCTCTAAGCATATACCTATCGCGATTGTCCCCGGAATTTCTAGCTCTATAGGCGTTCCCGGTCTGCAGCAGATTCCTGTTACCCATCGGGGAGTAAGCGAGAGCTTTTGGGTAATTACAGGTACCACTTCTGCAGGAGAGGTATCTAAAGATGTGTACCAAGCCGCGCAAACCAATGCAACGATCGTGGTACTCATGGGCTTGAAAAAACTCGCCGAAATTGTGGATATCTTTAAATCTGCAGGCAAAGGAAGCCTACCAGTTGCGATTATACAAAAAGGTTCAACCCAAGAAGAGAAATTGGTGTTGGGCCATGTAGATACGATCATAGAAAAATCTCAAAAGGAAACCGTTACAGCGCCGGCTCTTTTAGTGTTCGGGGATGTAGTTTCTTTACACCCATCCTATAAATCGATTGTAAAGGAGTATGCCTCAATTATTGGAGAATGATGCCGCTTTTTTAGCTGCGCCCGATGCAGGAGAAATCGGAAACCAACTGTTTCCGGTTTTTTTGAAATTGAACGATTTAAAACTCCTACTCATAGGAGGCGGACCTGTCGGCTTCGAAAAGTTGCAAGCGCTTATCGGAAATAGCCCACAGGTAAAAATCAGAGTCGTAGCGAAAGACATTATTCCCGAGATATTTGCCTTAGCCGAGCGCTATAAGCAACTTGAAATTGTACAGAAGGCTTTTGAGCCATCCGATATGGAGGGCATGCAGCTGGTGGTGGCCGCCACCAATAACAACCAATTGAATAAGGAGATCAAAAACGACGCTGCCAAAAGAAATCTTTTGGTTAATGTGGCCGACAAACCCGCGCTCTGTGACTTCTATCTCGGATCTATTGTGAAAAAAGGCGATCTTAAAATAGCGATTTCAACAAATGGAAAGTCGCCGACGATAGCAAAACGCCTGAAGGAAGTGCTGGCCGACAGTATTCCGGAGGAGATTGATCAGACGCTTCAACAAATGAGCGCATTGCGTGCGAAGCTCACAGGTGATTTTTCCGATAAGGTTAAAAAGCTAAATGCGGTAACAGCCCCCTTGATAGCCCCGGAAGCGCCAGTAGAGGGCGTTCGCCGTAATTTTAAATGGCTAATTTGGCTCGCTATTATCTTTTCGGTGGCTGTCGGCGTCCTCGTATTTTGGCATAAGGAGCCGGAATTTCAGTCGTTTTTAACGGACATTAACCCTATATTTTACTACTTTTTGGGGGCTGGTTTTGTTTTCGCGATGGTTGATGGTGCCATTGGCATGTCTTACGGAGTGACTTCCTCGTCTTTCTCTTTGGCAATGGGAATTCCGCCGGCGCCGGCAAGTATGGGAATACATTTGTCCGAAGTGCTCAGTAACGGAATCGCCGGATGGATGCATTACAGAATGGGAAACGTCAATTGGAAACTTTTTAAACTTTTGATCATTCCCGGTGTAATCGGAGCGGTGATAGGGGCTTATTTACTATCGTCACTAGAACATTATAGTGCCTATACAAAACCTTTAGTAGCTTTGTATACAGGGATACTCGGAATAGTTATCCTCATGAAGGCCTTTAACATAAAAAAGCAGAAGAAAGGTAAGAAAATTGAGCGGATAGGCTTATTGGGCTTTGTCGGCGGTTTTATAGACGCGGCGTTTGGTGGCGGATGGGGATCCATTGTATTGTCCAATTTAATAGCCGGAGGCAGGCATCCCTTATTTTCGTTGGGAACTGTGAAGATTACCCGGTTTTTTATCGCTATATTAAGCTCGCTTACTTTTATCTCCATGTTGGGAGGCGCCCATTGGGAAGCTGTTTTGGGTCTGATCATCGGAAGCGCTCTAGCGGCTCCGATTGCTGCGAAGGTGTCGAACAGGATATCTGCAAAAGCGATAATGATGCTTGTAGGGATCATCGTCCTGATTGTCAGTTTAAGAAATATTGTATTGTTTGTAACGCATTTGCTGGTTGGTTAACAGCACCGTGAAAAATAGGCAAATAGACAGACAAGAAAAAATAAGATCAAAATGAACTTAATTGATTTGAAAGAAAGATTGAAGGGACTGGATATAGTAGCCTCTTTGAGGCTTTTGGCCGAAGAATTTAGTGGCAGAATTGTCTTTTCCACCAGCTTTGGTTGGGAAGATCAGGCACTGACCCATATCATCTTCAGCAATAATATACCTATAAAGGTTTTTACGTTAGAGACAGGAAGACTGTTTCCGGAGACTTACTATGTTTGGAACCGAACCTTAGAAATCTATAACAAACCCATCCATGCCTATTATCCTGAAAAAACGCTGGTTGAAGAAATGGTGAGCACCAAAGGGCCGAGTAGTTTTTATGAATCTGTTGAAAACAGAAAGGAATGCTGCTATATTCGCAAAATCGAACCACTGAAGCGTGCCTTGGAAGGAAACGGTTGTTGGATTACTGGAATTCGTGCGGAACAATCGGCTAACCGACAAGGGATGGGAAATTTGGAGTGGGACGAAGGCAATCAGATCATCAAGTTTCATCCTATTTTTGATTGGAGCTTAGCGGACGTTAAAGCATTTATAAAGGAAAATCATATCGTCTACAATACCTTGCACGACAAAGGTTTCCCAAGTATCGGTTGTGCACCCTGCACGAGAGCGGTGCGCGAGGGAGAAGATTTCCGGGCCGGACGTTGGTGGTGGGAAGATCAATCAAAGAAAGAATGCGGTCTACATGCCGCTCAATCATAATGTAAATAAAATGAGTAAAAACAGTTTAGATTATTTAGATCAGCTAGAAGCAGAGGCCATTCATATTCTAAGAGAAGTGGCTGGTCAATTTGAAAAGCCTGCGCTTCTTTTTTCTGGAGGAAAAGATTCTATTACCTTAGTGCGTTTAGCTGAAAAGGCGTTCAGACCCGGTAAATTTCCGTTTCCGCTGGTTCATATAGACACGGGGCACAATTTTGAGGAAACAATAGCGTATCGCGATAAAATGATTGAGCGTATTGGCGAGAAGCTTATTGTCGGCTATGTACAGGAATCAATCGATCAGGGAAAGGTCATCGAACAAAAAGGAAAGAACGCAAGTCGGAATGCCCTTCAAACGGTGACATTGCTCGATACCATTGCTAAGCATGGATTTGATGCATGTATTGGCGGTGCCAGAAGAGATGAGGAAAAAGCGCGCGCTAAGGAGCGTATTTTTTCCGTTAGGGATGAGTTTGGTCAATGGGATCCGAAACGCCAACGGCCGGAGCTGTGGAATATATACAACGGCAAAATCCATAAAGGAGAAAACGTGCGGGTTTTTCCTATCAGCAACTGGACAGAGCTGGACGTTTGGAATTATATACGTCGGGAAGGTATCGAGCTGCCATCGATTTATTTTGCGCATGAGCGTGATTGCATCACGCGGAATGGCCAGCTCATGGCAGCTTCGCCATTCCTGAATATGGACGAAGAAGATGTTGTCACGAGAAAACAAGTCCGTTTCCGCACGGTAGGGGATATGACCTGTACGGCAGCGGTGGAGTCGGGTGCTGTACTGATAGACGATATCATTGATGAAATCAGTCAATCCAAAATAAGTGAGCGCGGAGCGCGGATGGATGATAAAGTATCGGAAGCGGCAATGGAAGACCGCAAGAAAGGTGGATACTTTTAATCAATCAATGCCTGTCATTATAGCGACAGCATATTAGATAAACAGCAAAAAGAGAAAAAGAAATATAGGTGCCTATAGGTACAAATACTAAAAAGAAAATGAATATATTAAAATTCTTTACGGCGGGCAGTGTAGACGACGGTAAAAGTACGCTTATTGGGCGGATGCTTTATGACACAGATTCTATTTTGGCCGATCAGTTGGAGGCTTTACAAAATTCCAATCGTAAAAATGATGATGGCAGCATCGACTTGGCCATATTGACCGATGGCTTAAGGGCCGAGCGCGAGCAAGGGATCACCATTGATGTAGCCTATAAATATTTTCAAACAGAGAAGCGTAAGTTTATTATTGCCGATACGCCCGGGCATATTCAGTATACCAGAAATATGGTGACCGGCGCCTCTACAGCCGACCTGGCGATCATCTTGGTAGACGCCCGTAATGGCGTAGTCGAACAAACAATTCGCCATTCTTATCTTGCATCTCTGCTTGGCATTAAGCACCTCATCGTGTGTATCAATAAAATGGATATGGTCGACTACAGTGAAACGGTTTTCGATGCCATTGTTCTAAAATATAAGGCTTTAGCCCATCAACTGAATTTGCAAAACGTAAATTACATACCTGTTAGTGCATTACGGGGCGACAATGTGGTACAAAAATCGGATCATATGTCTTGGTATCAGGGGGAAAGCCTGTTAAACTATTTAGAAAACGTCGACGTGAGCAGCGATTTAGACGTAGCCTACGCCCGGCTCCCGGTGCAATGGGTTATTCGTCCGCAGACAGAAGACCTGCACGACTACCGTGGATATGCAGGAAAAGTGGCTAGCGGTACCCTCAAGGTGGGAGATGAGATAACGGTTTTGCCATCAGGCCTGAAATCTACCATCAGTAAAATTGAGCAGTTCGACAAAGAGCTGAGTGAGACTTTTGCAGGCCAATCGGTGACGCTCCATTTAAAGGATGACATTGATATCAGCCGAGGTGATGTGATTGTAAATAGTACCAGCTTGCCTTACCAGTCGCAGGTGGTTGAGGCTGATCTTTGTTGGATGGACACTCGGCCGCTGGATCCGTCGCTTACTTACCTTATTCAGCATAATAGTAAATTATCGCGTTGCAAGATTCAAGAGATTGTTTACAACGTTGACATCAACACGCTTGAAAAACACAGCGTTCATGAATTTAAACTAAACGACATAGGTCGAGTTCTACTTAAAACGGCGGATGTGCTGCCTTTTGATCTGTACGATGATAATCGTGCAAATGGAGCAGCCATTTTAATTGATAGCCGAACGAACCTGACCGTCGGCGCTTTGATGTTTCGAATGGCGCTTGATTACTAAATAAATTTGCTTTAAAAAAAGAAAAAGCTATCGGAAAACCCGATAGCTTTTTCTTTTCTAGACATGTGGGGTTTAGATTCTAAATCCTAAACCGACGGTCCAAACGCGGTTGGTTTGTTTCATATCTGTACCTTCATAGCGGGCATTTAAGTTGGTTAAACCTAAACCGTAACCGCCGTGAATCATCAAGCCATTGCTAAATTCAAATCCGCCGATAAAATTCAGACCGAAATCCGTCGATTTCAATGCACCATCGCCTCCAAATTCAAAATCCGGAATATCCGTTGAAGTCTCGCTTCCATTATTGGATTCAAATTTGTTTTTACCTGAAATTCCGAACGCTACATAGGGCCCGGCGCCTAAAAAGAAGCTACCCGCGTCAGCGGTAGGGAATTTTGCCACAAAATTAACGGGGATTTCAATCCACATCGTGTTTTGTTTGTAGGTGCCGGAGTTAGTCTCCGCCAGCTTGCCACCTTTTCCCTGCAGGGATATCCCCGGTTGTACGTAAAACCAATCTGTCGCAATAGGCGCATCTAAGAACGCTGTAACGTGGAAGTTGGTAGTCGACCCGGTGGAAGATACACTCTCTCCGTCATTGGAAAAATTATACTTCGGAAAGTTCAAGCCGGCCTTCAAACCGAAGCCCATTTCTTGTTGCGCGAAGGCTCCTGTTGCGAAAAGTAAAGCTGTAATCGATAATAATAACTTTTTCATGATTTCCTAATTTTTAACTTTCTATTGTTGTTGGTCAAATCGCAATTGGTACGCCAAAAAACACAAATAACTGAAAAACAGACACTTGTAATTTTTTGTATTTTTTTAGAGGCTGTACTTATTTTAAGACAGTCCTCTTTGTTTTCGGCGATTTTGACGTGCTTTTAGAACAATGAGAGCTGGTTGGCCGCCGGTCCGGGCAGTTGAAAGTTGGAAACTGTTATGCCTAACAGCCGTACAGCTTTCCCTTCAATAGGCGCTGCTTTCAGGAGATCAATTGCGTAGCTCTCGAGCTGATCCAAACTGATGGGGCTTGTATGGGTATAATTTCGAGTGATTTGTTTAAAGTCGGCAAATTTTATTTTCACAGTAATGGTACTTCCCAGTACTTTTTTAACATCGAGCCTTTTCACTACGCGTTTTGCTATTATTTTCAACTCGTTGATAAGTTCTTCCTCTTTCGTTAAATCGCTGCTGAATGTGTCTTCCGCGCCGATTGATTTAAGTTCGCGGAAAGTTTGAACAGGTCGCTCATCAATGCCTCGCACAATATTGTAATAGAAATTCCCCGCTTTACCGAATAGGTTTATTAAATGAGCTTTGGATAACTTCTTTAAATCCGCTCCATTAAAAATCTGTAGGCTGTTCATTCTCTTGGCAGTCACTTTTCCAATGCCGTAGAATTTCTGAATAGGTAACGCCTCCATAAAGGCTTCGATCTTCGAGGGGCCTATAAAGGTGAGCCCATCGGGCTTGTTCATGTCAGAAGCTATTTTAGCGACAAATTTATTGGTGGAAACACCGGCAGAGGCCGTTAAACGAAGTTCTTTCTTAATAGCCGCCTTAATCTGGCGTGCTATTTCTATAGCGGACCCCATCCCAAGCTTGTCTTCCGTAACGTCTAAATAAGCTTCGTCCAAAGAAAGAGGCTCAATAATATCGGTATACCGACGGAAGATAGCCCGGATTTCGTTGGAAACCGATTTATAAGTGTCGAATCTGGGGCGTACAAATATGAGCTGCGGACAGAGGTTTTGGGCTTTTCGGGAAGACATAGCCGAATGGATACCATAGGCCCTCGCTTCGTAACTTGCCGTTGCCACCACACCGCGTTGATCGGGGAGACCTCCAACAACAATAGGCATGCCTCTATAGATAGGATTATCGCGTTGTTCTATGGATGCATAAAAAGCATCCATATCGACATGGATAATCTTACGAAGAGGCATATGTCCTATGCTTTGTTACTTAATAAAGATAAGGCTAAACTTTCTAACTCATCGAGGTCAAATGGTTTTTTAAGGAAACTGTCTGCTCCCGCTTCTTCTGCCAATGCGGGTAAATTGCTGTTTGCCGAAAACAGAATGATAGGAATATCACTTAGATTTGGCGTACTTTTAAGTGTCTGGGTCGCTTTCACACCACCTAATCCCGGTATCCAGTTATCGATCAAAATAATGTCTGGCTGGGCTTGCTCCACTTGTTCGATAATGTCTTTACTATGAGGAGAAGATACCACCTCAAAGTCTAAATTCTCAAACACTACCGAGCAAAAGTAAAGGATATCTTCATCGTCATCAAGAATCAGTATCTTATTCCGCATCTGTTTTTATTGCTTTTTTTGCAAAAATACGGTTTTTAGCTCGTTAGGCTAAATTTTCCATTATTATTTTACGTATAAGATTTTTTTAGTGATAGCAGGCCTCTGCTGGCGCTACCAGATCATCACGTAGGTCTGTTTCCTTAATTCCATAAGGTGCCGTCTAGGCCCAATACCGTGCCCACCCATAGTCCGAAAATATAAACCAAGATGCCTACGATAGTAACGACTATCTTTTTCCAGCCGCCCTGATAAACTAGGTGTCGGAGAAAGTAAAAAATTGCGCCGCCAGCCGCGCCAGCCAAGGGAACAATGATGAGCGGCCTGATTTTCCATAACTTTCCCCATGCGGGATTACCCTCAACCGGAAACACAAAAGCCGCTATAAAAAGTAGAGCAAGCGCTGCCCCTACCAAGATAGAGGTTCCCAAAGCCCGGTGAATGGGCTTCATTACTGAAGTAGTTTTCATAACGATTCATTTTAAAGTTAAACAAAGCTATAAAAAGTACTTTGTATTTCAAAGTAATAATACGTTAATTAACATTTTTTTGAACGGAGGCCGAATTCTATAAGCATAACATTCGCTTTCCATTCTCGATATTTAAGTATATTTGGCTAGTATTTTTGTGGGCTCTCAATTTTAGACATAAGGGCGACAACTAAAGAAAGGTTCTTACCGTTAACAATTTATGAAAAAAATAGGATTTCTTTCGTTTGGACATTGGTCCGATCATCCTGCCTACAGCACCCGTACAGCAAGGGACACTTTACTTCAGTCCATTGAACTGGCTGTCGCTGCTGAAGAAATCGGTCTAGATGGTGCTTATTTTCGAGTACATCATTTTGCGGCTCAGCTGGCATCGCCGTTTCCACTGCTCTCGGCCATCGGGGCCAAGACAAACAAAATAGAGATCGGCACGGGTGTGATTGATATGCGTTATGAAAATCCACTGTATATGGTGGAAGATGCGGGGGCTGCCGACCTGATTTCGGGCGGTCGATTGCAACTGGGAATCAGTAGAGGTTCGCCAGAGCAAGTTATCGATGGCTGGCGTTATTTCGGTTATGAACCGGCGGAAGGGGAGACCGACGCCGACATGGGACGCCGCAAGGCCCTGGAGTTTTTGGAAAAACTAAAGGGCGTGGGCTTTGCCGAGCCTAACCCGTATCCGATGTTTCCAAATCCGCCGGGCCTGTTGCGCTTAGAGCCGCATGCAGCGGGTTTGCGCGAACGCATTTGGTGGGGTGCGGCCTCCAATGCTACAGCCGTTTGGGCGGCCGAGAACGGTATGTACCTGCAAAGCTCCACCTTGAAATACGACGAAAGTGGTAAGCCCTTTCATGTTCAGCAAGCAGAGCAGATTAGGTTGTACAAAGAAGCCTGGAAAAAGGCAGGACATCAGCGTGAGCCAAGGGCTTCGGTGAGCCGATCAATTTTTGCCTTGGTAAATGATCGAGATCGGTATTATTTCGGACAGGGAGCCGATCGAAGCGATAAAATCGGTATGATCGAAAAGGACAAACGCGCTATTTTCGGACGGACTTATGCCGCCGAGCCCGATCAACTCATCAGGGAATTGGAACAGGACGAAGCCATCCAAGAAGCAGATACACTTCTTTTGACGATCCCCAACACCTTAGGCGTGGATTACAATGTGCATCTGCTGTCTGCTATATTGAAGCATGTGGCGCCCGGATTGGGGTGGCGCTGAGCAAGGTTCGCTATGGCAAACAACTTGCGATATAAAGCCAAAATAGTTATTATCGGCGCAGGGCAGGCCGGACTTTCCGCTGCATAGCACCTAAAGAATCTGGGGTTAAAAATCGGTAAGGGTTGTATTTTGGATTTTGTACGGTCGGGAGCTTGGTTAGGCTACACGGGATCAGCATATACCTTTGTTAAAGGAAACATTTCTGCCAAGGCCTTGATTACATTTAATATTGAGGGATTTTTTTCATCGATCCGCCAACTGATATACAGTTCACTGTGAAACTGTATTTCTATCGCACGCACCCCCGGTGTGCCATGATGAATAAATCCGCTGGGTAATATCGCCATACCAAGACCTCTTGAAACCAAGCCAAGCGTGCTCGAACCGAAATCTGAATAATACGAAGCTTGCGGGACTGCACCATAATATTCCAAAATTTCCTGGACAAAGAAGTAGAACCGACTGCGACGTTCAGCTACAGGAAGTATGAACCTTCGTCCCGTTAATGCGGAGCCTGTGATATCTTCAGGGCAGCGTAATGGAGAGTTTTCCGGCACAAAAAGAGCCACTGACTGTCGACTGATCATACTGGAACAAATTCCGTGAAGGTTGCTGAGCTGTCTGGTAAAAGCCATGTCTAACTTGTAGTCCAATAAGGATTCTTCTATATTTTTATAAAGCAGTTGAACAAGTTCGATGCTTATTTCAGGATATCTTTCAGCTAAACCGGAGACGAAGTCAGGTATTATAGATGAAGATATTGAATCTGGATGTGCAATCTTGATATGCCCTGTTTCACCATTGCTGATCTTTCGGGCAAAACTATGCACATGATCAAGATCATCTAGCAGGGCTGTTCACTTTTCTTTAAGGAAGGTTCCTGATGCCGTCAGGCTTACATTCCGCTTATTACGTTCAAAGAGACGGACGCCCAATTCTTCTTCCATCCCTTGGATTTGTCTGCTGAGTGCCGACTGTGTGATGTTCGTTATTTCTGCTGTCCGCCAGAAATGAAGCTCTTCTGATAACGTTAAAAAGTTCCTTATTTGCTGTATGTCCATCACTAATGCGTTTAATTCATTAATAACTCCAAAATAAGCATTTTTTTACATTATTTAATGAGGTATTTTTACTGCTGGCTCTTGCAGCTTTCCATGCCTTTAAACATAAATGCAAGGATGCTATTGTTAGAAACCTGAATTCAAATAATGTTATGATCAAACCATTTTCAATCATAGTTCCTCAAGAAGTCTTGGATGATTTGAAGTTAAGATTGCAGATAACCCGTTGGCCTGACTCCTTAGCAGGTTCGGGCTGGAGTTATGGGGCAGACCTTTCTTATATGAAACAACTATACCATTATTGGCAGCATGAATTCGACTGGCGAAAAGTTGAACGTGAGGTCAACGCTTATCCCAATTTCGTCGCTGATATTAATGGTCACGATATCCATTTTCTCCATATCAAGGGAAAGGGCAAAAGCCGCTTGCCTTTACTGATTACACACGGCTGGCCAGGCTCATTTTTGGAAATGATGAAGCTGATCCCGCTGCTGACGGAGGATCCGCAAGCTTCCTTCGACCTCGTTATCCCGTCGGTACCTGGATTCGGGTTCTCAGGAAAGCCGACAGCTTCTGGGTGCAACAGTGCTTTCGTGGCGGGTCTTTGGCACCGCCTAATGACAGAACTGGGATATGAGCGATATGGTGCACAAGGGGGCGATATTGGCTCCGGTATTAGCACATGGTTAGCTCTAAACCATCCTCAAAATGTTATAGGGCTACATTTAAACTATATTTCAGGATCATATGAACCTTATTTGGCTGAAGGCGAAGAACGCGCTGACGAGTTTTTAGCGTTTCAAAATACCATAGCGGAATGGTCTGCCCGGGAGGGCGCCTATGCTTACTTACACGCTACAAAACCGTTGACGGCAGCATATGGACTAAATGATTCTCCAATGGGGCTGTGTGCCTGGATTATCGAAAAGTTCAACGGTTGGAGCGATAACGGCGGGGATATTGAAAATGCATTTACAAAAGATGAACTGCTTGCTAATGTCACACTTTACTGGATTACGCAAACTATTCATTCATCTATGAGAATTTATAATGAAAACAGCAAAAAGCCGTTGGCTTTTCGTCAAGGTGAAATGGTAAAAGTACCCGTTGCGTTTGCTAAGTTTCCAAAGGAGCTGCCCACGCCGCCGAGATCCTATATTGAGAGAGGGTTTAACATCCAGCATTGGACGGATATGCCAAGGGGCGGACATTTTGCTGCTACAGAGCAACCCGGATTACTTGCGAAAGATATCAAAGACTTCTTTTTCAGCATCAGTTAGTCTTAGAGCGGCACTGACGATGAATACTGTCCGCATTTCTTCCGATTTATAAAATTTAAGGTTCTTTGTTTAAAACCGACTAAAGCTTAAAACGATCTTTTCAAAAAAGATCAATTGAGTAATCGGCATACAATGCTGGTCAATCTGCGAGAGACTCACAATTGAACACGGTGCTTAGAGACTTACAAAGTTAAACGAAAAGGTAGACGAATAAATGGAAAAGCAACTGATCAATCCGTCAAAGCGTGAGGACAATTTGGCTAAGCGCAAATCATAGCAGCTGAGTTGACTACCTAACGATAAACATATACAAATATGTCGATTAAAACTAAAGCACTGACAGCGGCATCAAATATTTGAGGGTTGGAACTATTTTGGTTTTGCCGACTTTGAAAAGCTGATACTCAATGAAACGGCCGTACCTTTAGGCGCACAGTGTGCTTCGTGTCACAATCAGACTGCGATAGACGGCAACGTTTTTTATCAATATTACCCTGTATTGCTGGCCGCCAAAGGTTACGGCGATGGAAACCCAGAAAACGAAAATACGCGCCCCGGATTGGTAGCCGACTATAAATATGAGCGTGCGGTTAAAGATTTGATAAAGAAACCGAAATAACTATCATATGTGAACCTACAGATGCACGTTAAAAAGCCTTGGTCCAAATTATTTGTCGGTATCGTTCATTTCTTTCACCGTATTGGTGCCGACATGTTGCTGCCAAATACGTTGATGCCTCTTAAATTAACATGCATGGAAGATCGCTTTTATGAATCATTGCCTGTCCATCATGCACCAATAGGAGAGATGCTTGGCCGGGAAACATGTTTTCGGCCTGTTCCATCAGACTGGCAGATAGTAATCACCGATATTCGCAGATCTTCTGACGCTGTAGCCCGTGGACTGCAAAGAACCGTCAACCTAATTGCTACGGGAAGTATCGTATGTGTGCTGAATATTTCTCATAAGCATAAAGTTGTTATTCCTTTTTTTTCGGAGGCGACGGCGCGACTTTTCTAATTCCTGGTTCATTGGTCACAGAAGTACTCAAAACCCTGTCTTGCTATGTTTCATATCACGTAGACCGACACATCTACTTTGTAGATGGGGCTGGAGGGGGGGATACGCATGCTTCACGTATGCTAAAAGCAAAGCTGCATAACTGAATGATGATCATCTATAATCCGCAAGCGATTTGCTTTGTTTTATTATTAAAAATTTAAGTTAACTTAGAAGATGGAAAAGCAAGCAATTCCCCGATTGGAGATCGATGCCTTTGCAACAGCTGGATATAAACGTTCCTTTTTAGAAGTACAGCATTATCCGCTTAATAGCAATCACTTTGTGATAAAGAAGAGGGATGACTATCCGGTTGCTGACTACATTTCACCAAACCGGCGTCAGTTTTATAAAATCTTCCACATGACCAAGGGAACAGGCATTCTTACGATAGGCTTGTATCAGTACGATATGGGACCAGGTGATATTGCCTTCCTACATCCCGATGAAATTATGTCTTGGCAAACCACTTCTGCCGATACTGGCGGGCACTTTTGCCTCATTCACCCCAAATATTTTGAGCACGATGCCGATCATGTGCTTCAGTTGTTCCGAAATTACCCTTACTTTAAGCCGGCAGCATCCGTTGTCCGATTATCGGATAGCCAATCTCAAAATATTAACGAATACTTTGAATTTATAGTTAAGGAAGTACAGGAAGACTATGATGACAAAAAGCAAGCGCTGTTGCTGCATCTTCAATTAATCCTCGTTGCGGCGAAGCGTGCCGGAAAAAAATTACCGACGCGTGATGTACCAGAAAGCTACCGCTATATTTACGGTTTTCTTTCACTTCTGGAGTCGTCTTTCCGATTGGATAACCGATGTCATACAGTGAAACTGAAAACAGCGTCCGAATTTGCAGAACACCTAAATGTTCATCCTAATTACCTGAACTCGCTTGTCAAGCAACATACGGGCAAAACCTTAAGAGAGCACATTCAAGAACGGCTAATATACGAGGCGAAATCCCTTCTTGTTCAAACTGACTGGGATATCAGCAGTATCAGCTTTGGTCTTGGGTTTTCCGGCCCGGCGGCTTTCACTGCTTTTTTTAAGAAAAAGGAACTGATATCGCCCTCATTGTTCCGAAAAAATGCCTTTACAGGATCCCATATTTGAAACTCGCAAGTATCCCTGTGATTCAAACAAACACCTCATAGCCTAATCTAGGTTACTTTGTACCATAATTTAATGCATTATGGACACAAATAAAGTATCGTTAGTTACTGGCGCCTCAAAAGGATTAGGACTGACTTTGGTTAAAAAATTACTCACAGCGGGCTACAAGGTGGCGGCCACTTCAAGGGACTTAAATACCTTAACCAGCGAAGCAGGGGATCGCAGTGAACAATTTCTACCACTTGAAACAACGCTCACCGATGACGGAAGTGTTGCGCACGCAATTTCGACGATCGTTAATACATTTGGAACAATTGATGTGGTGGTTAATAACGCAGGTTACGGACAGTTAGGAACTCTTGAAGAACTTAGCGATGATGAAGCAAGAAAAAACTTCGAGGTTAACGTTTTCGGATCCCTAAATGTTATCCGAAACGTAATGCCTTACTTCCGGAAAAATAAATCCGGAGCTTTCTTTAATATTTCTTCGATCGCCGGATTTTTGGGCACATTCCCAGGTTGGGGCGTTTACAACGCCACAAAATTTGCGGTAGCGGGATTTACGGAAGCCCTGTCCGCCGAAGTGAAGTCACTTGGTATCACTGCCACCGTCGTCTATCTAGGTTATTTCAAAACGAACTTTTTACTTAAAGGATCCCTGCGTCTGGCAGAAAAGTCCATTGCCGAATACAAAGAGGCAAGAGAGTTGGAAACTATACATCAAGAACAGATTCCGGGAAATCAGCCCGGTGATCCTGAAAAGGCGGCGTCTGTCCTTATCCAGGTTGCCGAAAGTGATCAGCGTCCGCTTCATCTATTTTTAGGAACCGACGCTTTAAATATGGCTAAAAATAAGATTGAAACACTAAAGGAACAGTTGACGGCTAATGAGCAACTTAGCAAGTCGACCGATTTCGTCTAATTTAGCGCGCGAGGGGAGAAGGCATAGAGCAATGCTGACTGGCCAGTAATGAATTAATTCGAACCAATATAAATGCTCATTTCAGTAGTCGACGGGCTAGCACGTAGCGGCCAGCCTGTCGCCATTTACATTACTTATGTTTCAGTTGCGTTTTTTTTGATTGGGCGATTAGTAATGCTTCACCTGCTGTCCATATAGAAACTCCAAGCAGGACGATATCCTTCATAACAAAACCACCGTCTGTCGGCACCGGTAAACCTTCCATAATCGTCCACATACCGGGAGTTGATATCAGAAAGCTCAAACTGGTAATAAACATCAGGATAGCTCCCAAACTACCTAATGCAGATATCGTGGGGAACCATGCCCGTAATGCAATCATCACGGCCAGAGCAATTTCTGCGATTCCAATCAATGCGGATGCCCCCCTTAAATCGGTAAGTTGATAAAGCCATGACATTAATGGGCTGTTAGCTACAAGCGGTTGAATCGCCTCGGCCTCGAAGTTGGTAAATTTGAAAACGCCGAAGATTAAAATAATAAGCGCCAGTCCGTAGCGCGAAACGACTATTCCAAATGCGTTTAATTTGGTAGCCTTAACGGTATCAAAGCCAAGTGTTCTGTTTTCTTGCGGAGAGTAGCTTGCCGATGATACATCTCTGGCTGATAATGTTGCTGATGAATTTTTCATGATTTTTGATTTTTAAAATGTTAAATAAAACTTTATTTGTTACAGTTGTCTATAATAAAAAAATCCTGATATATATCGTGCGCGGACTATTAACAGAATTTAGATGATGTCTTTAATATATCTTTCAGCTCGGCATAGAGTGCTGACACTGTTATTTTTTCGAGGCCCGGCCGCATGCCCTGTTCTGCCGTTTGAAACGGCAACTTTAACAGGTGTGCCAGATTGCTGCTCACTGGGCATTCCTCGTTCACTTTAGGCCTTTGAAAGAGCTCTCTGTCATTTACTGCTTGGTAGATGTCCCATAGGTTTATTTTATCAATCGATCTTTTCAGATAGAAACCACCCTGGCTGCCCGCAACACTGCCGACAATATCTTTTTTGCGCAGATCAGCAAGTACCCGCCTAATTACGACCGGATTCGTGTCCACACTTGCAGCCATTTCCTGCGAAGAGAGAAGCTTTTCTCCCCTATACTGCAGATAAAGGCATATGTGAATGGCTGTTGCAAATTTCGTATCCGCTTTCATAATAAATACTTACAACGCAAATGTAACTAATAAAGTTTTGTTTCCAAATTTTATTGAACTTATTTTGATTTTTTAACAAAAGCCTCCGAAACCAGCTGGTTGATAGGGTGGTCACCAAAGCGTTTACAGTTAACGTAATTAAAAATGTAAGGAATCTATGTCTCACCCGACTAAGACGGTCAAGAAATTGAATTACTGATATAAAGAGAAACGCGATGAATAAGATTACCGCAGAAATATATGAACAAAATCCAGAACGATACACCTTGGTAAAGGGTAACGTCCAAGGGGCGCCCAGCTGTAGATTTGTGAACACTTCTGATTGGGTGGGATACGATAAAGAAAAGAGTACTTTTGTGCGTTTTACCAAATCGGTATTTAAGCGGCTGGTTAATCAAATCCATTTGAAACAGGATTTCTGTCGATTTTCCATTGACACCTGAGATGCGGTAGAAGTCCGAAACGAATAAACAATAGAATAAGACAAGAAATATGGATATTCGGATCCAGAAATTAGTTAGAAAAGCATATTCAACTTTCAACTCAAGGGACATTGATTCCGCACATTCAACATTTCATCCAGATGTAGAGTGGCCAAAAGCCTTTGAAGGCGGTTATGTAAATGGACACGATGAGATACGTAGATATTGGACAAGGCAGTGGTCGGAAATAAATCCAAAAGTAGAACCAACGGGATTAGTAAAAAGACAAGATGGAACACTTGAAGTGAGGGTTCACCAAATAGTAAAGGATTTGCAAGACAACGTGTTATTTGATGGAATAGTAAAGCATGTTTATCTTATTACAAGAAGGTCTGTTGCGAAGAATGGATATTGAACCCGTGTAGCTGCTGCTTTACGTTATATTCAACGGCTCCTGACATGTAGTCGGCAACCGCGAGGGGCGGTGGCCTAAATTTGCTAAGCCTACAAAATGCGGCTGTCGACTTTGAATAAAATGGAGTATATTCGTCCGAACAAAGACAGTTTTTAGAGCCATTAGCTGTCAGATAAAGTAGTGGCTATTATACCTTCATGAAACATTATCTATCTGCCATATTAGCCTTTGCAATCTGGGGTACTTTCGCATTGGTATTAAGACCTTTAAGTGCTTATGAGGCTTTGGACGTTCTTATTCACCGGGTTATCTTTGCCGCGATCAGCATCATTGCAGTCTGTTTGATTTTTAGAAGGAAGCAAACCGCTGTCAGTGTGCGTTATCTCAAAACAACGAGCAGAAAGGAGAGGGTGAAGCTAGCGCTGAACGTACTTTTCAGCGCCGTTATGCTCGGATTGAATTGGTTCTCGTTTATCTACGTGATGAACGCAGTGAGTGTCAACGCCACCTCTTTGGCGTATCTGCTATGCCCCATCTTAACGACCGTTCTGGCCAGCCTTTTCTTACACGAGAAGTTGAACAAAGGGCAATGGTTTGCCGTATTATTAAGCGTGATCAGCTGCCTTATCCTTGCCTACGGCCATTTTATGGATCTCATTTACAGCATGGTGATTGCCGTGTCGTATGCGATTTACCTGGTACTCCAAAAAAACAAATTTCAGCTCGACAAATTCTTTACGCTCAGCATTCACATCATTGTGAGCACCATTCTGTTGCTTCCGATCCTAACGGTTATTGATACTACCGTTCCGAAAACAACCACCTTCTATAGCTTTGTTGCCATCATTGCAGTGGGCTATACTATTATTCCGCTGTTCCTCAATATCTATGCCTTAAAAGGCTTGGATTCTTCCATTGTCGGTACCCTGCTGTACTTAAATCCCATTATCAGTTTCTTATTGGCGGTTCTCTATTATAAGGAGCCGATCAATACGGTACAGATTATTGCCTTTGGAATGATCTTTATGGCGGTCGTGATTTTCAACATCGCCTATCTGTATGGGAGGAAAAAGAATATCTCACTGACAAGCTAAGCGGACTTTAGCTAGATGTCCTGTACCAAATCATCCACTTCTTCTGCTCGGCGGGAGTATTGTTTGGAGGCCTAAACACCCAGTACCCACCTAACATCAAAAGCATCCGTTACTTCAACGAGTTGTTGCTCATCGTAATGCTTGGCGGAGCGCTCTCCTTTATTTGATAGCAGCTTTTCAATAAGTACCTTCCTATCATGCGTATTGGCACACAATAGAAAGATAGACATATAGTTCCCAAGTATTCGTCCTTCATTGTGTACCAAGTCGGTACCATAAATAATAAGGCTATCGGAAACCAGCGACCCAACAATGATAGGGATTTGCGCATAACCATGTAGGTCTTTATCAAATGTTTCAAATTGCAGTTCGCCTCCAAAGCAGCTTTGGTAATAAGTGAGGGCTTTTCTGCAATTACCGGAAAACGTAATGAAGACGGCATTTACTGATCGGCTACGGGTATGGTTAATCATATTAGATAAGACCTCAAGAATTTCATTTACTAGGTTAGCACATGATAATCGGTCTTAGTCATTAATTCGGATTTGTAGTTATAGACGTAAGAGACTGCAAGAATGCCCAGCACTACAATCGGCATCAGCATATACCCAACGTTTTTATCTACAGATACATGACTGATGAATGCAAAGATCAAATTGAAAGTGAGCCCGGCGTAAGCCCACTCCTTTAGCTTACTTGGCGTTTTAGGGAAGGAAATTGCTAAAACGCCAAGTATCTTACAGATGATAAGCGTGTAGGCAAAGTAATCAGGATAGCCCAAAGGTTTTGTCCCTGCATTTACATACTGTGGTGCAAACAGCAGGGTGCCAAGTGGCATTATACCTTCCCAAAGTATAATGATGGTAGTTGCCACCCAAAAGATTATTTTAGTTTTCCTCATTTTGTTAGTTTTAAGGGTTGTTAATCAATGGATTCAACATATTTTACAAAATTGTTCAAGATGGCTTGCCATCCTTGTTTCTGAAACGCTGGGTCGTTTTCTGTTTCAGCATCAAATTGAGTTTCTATATTTGTTTTACCATGCTGCTCTGTGAACAGGGTGGTTACCTTTCTTCCATCGGCCATGGTATAAGTGATTTCCTTATACAGTTCCACCTTGTCATAAACACCTTCAAAGTCGAAACCGAAGCTGCCATCTTTTGCTTCCATTCTATTTTAAATTTGCCGCCAACCCGCAGGTCGTTTTCACTACTTGACGTATGCCAGCTCGGGTCAGGCGTGTTCCATTGCATAATGTCACTCGGTGTATTCCATGTTGTCCAAACTTTTGCGACGGGAGCATTTGCTGTTGCTTCTACTGTGATTTTTGTTGCTTGTGCCATTCTGTTCGATTTTGTTGTTGAAAAAATTTATAATTCAAAATTACAATAGAATTGAAGATCGGGACTGTTGTGAAAATGACAACTTTAGGGGTGAATTATGACAAAACTAATTTATATCTTGCGGCTTAATACCAATTATTAATGAAAATTTCTGTTTTTGTACCGGAGTATGGGGTAATTGAGGCCGTTACACCGCCATTCAGAACCTTTAATACGGCCAATGAGTTTTTAACCGCATTTGGAAAACCGCCCATTTTCCACGTTGAGTATGTAGGTTTAAAAGATTATGTGCCTGCTAATAACGGCGAATACACAATAAAGACCAATAGGCTGCTTAAAGAGGTGAGCGAAACCGACTTGCTTATCATACCGCCGGTGTTCGGCGATACCGCAAAAGGAGTCCAGGCTAATGCAGAAGCCATACCTTATTTTAAAAAGTTGCACGAGAAAGGTGCAAGCATTGCCAGTTTATGTATCGGTGCTTTCCTTTTAGCTGAAACGGGTTTGCTCAACGGTAAAAAATGCTCGACGCATTGGGCACATATTAACGAATTTAAAGAGAGGTACCCCAATGTAGAAGTAGAATACGGCGCTATCATAACAGAACATGATAATATTTACAGTAGCGGCGGGGCAAGCAGTTTATGGAATTTGATATTATACCTGGTTGAAAAGTTTGCTGATAGAGAAACAGCAATAATGATTTCAAAATATTTTGCGTTGGATATCGGCAGGGATAGTCAATCTCAGTTCGCGATATTTAAGGGTCAAAGAAACCACCGCGATGATGATATTAAGAAAGTACAGGATTACATCGAAGAACACTATCACAATAAAATAACGATAGAAACTTTGGCAAACTTAATTAACACCAGCCGTAGAACATTTGAAAGAAAATTTAAAGAAGCGACCAACAATACCGCCGTAGAGTATATACAACGAGTCCGAATAGAAGCCGCTAAGAAGTTTTTCGAAGCATCAAGGAAGAATGTAACTGAAACCATGTTTGACGTAGGTTATACCGATACGAAGGCATTTAGAGATATTTTTAAAAAGATCACAGGGCTTACGCCAATTGAGTACCGGAATAAGTTTGCAAGGGTGACCAATGAGGTGTAACGATGAAAAGGCGAAAAATTGACAAATTTTCTGTCGGCGCAGTGCGTGAAAAGATCAATTCATTCGAATAGCTCGTCGACGCCATGTAAGACTACCTGCTTCCGGAGCAATTCTTTTTAAAAGCGCCGCGGATATCGGTCGGAGCTCCTATTAAAAGAAACCCCTAACTTTCGCATATGAACGATTATTGGATTTTTTATTGGAATTCGGCTATTTGAATCCGAAAGAATTAGCACTCATAAAAAGTAGGGCCGAAGAAGTTTTCGTTGGGAAACAGACTCAGCTGGCTAGGGCTTCGCAAGTTATGTCAACGGATTTAACATCTCTTTAAACTTAGGTTGGAATAATCTGTTTTTCATTAAAGCAGAAACCAATAAATAGGAAGATATGCGGCTATACATCAAGTTATATTTTCTTGTTTTCCTAGTGGGGCTTCCCATACTCGCGCCATAGAACCGAGCTTCCGCTATCCCGTACTTGATTTATCCCTTTCCAGAATTTTTGCGCGGTGGTTTAGTCCCCAATCTTTCAGTGCATAGATGATGGGAGTTAAAGTGTCGGCATAAGGTTCCAATTTATATGAAATCTTTACAGGGTATTCTTCTACAATATGTCGTTTAATCAGGCGGTGTTGTTCCAAATCTTTCAGCTCTTTTGCCAAAACCTTCGGCGTGATACCGGGAATACTGTCCTGAATATCGGTGAAGCGGTCATTGCCTACGCCCACAGAAATGATGATCGGCAATTTCCATTTGCCATTAATCACGTCGAGTGCATCCCGTACAGGCTTCACCGTATTCAGACAATCGCAATACTCTTTTTTTACAGCCATATCCTTTATTGAATGAACTTTCTTTTAGGTAAGAACTATACAAAGGAAAGTCTTTTATCCTGAGTTTGCAAATGATTCCTTAACAGACATATGTCCATATAGGGTCATTATTCCATCTTTTTTACTTTCTTTTGGGAAAGTACTATACAAAAGAAAGTTCGTGTGCCTTAACTTTGCAAGAATCTTTCTGAAAATACAAGAAATGAAAAATCAAGATATAGCTTATTCTATTTTGGAATTGGCCAATGTTCCCAAAGACGGAACCATTAAACAGACGCTAAGCGATTCCTTGGAAGTAGCCAAGCAGGCGGAAAGCCTTAATTACAAACGTTTTTGGCTCGCCGAACATCATAATGCTGAATTCATAGGTAGTAGCGCAACTTCGCTGCTTATTGGATATATAGCCGAAAATACTTTCAAAATTAGGGTCGGGTCGGGCGGTATTATGCTTCCCAATCATTCGCCTTTGATCATTGCTGAGCAATTTGGCACCTTGGCTCATTTGTACCCCGACCGCATTGATCTCGGACTCGGCCGAGCGCCTGGCACCGATCATGAAACTGCCCGTGCCATTCGCTCTGATTTTATGGAGGCAGCGCATTCTTTTCCAATTGAAATTGGAAAAATCCAACGGTATTTTTCGACAGAAAATAAAATGGCGAAAGTTAGAGCCACCGTTGCGGAAGGTCGGAAGGTTCCGCTCTACATTTTAGGGTCGAGCACCGATGGAGCGCATATTGCGGCGCAATTAGGCTTACCTTATGCTTTTGCGAGTCATTTTGCGTCCACTCATTTGCATAATGCTTTGCGCATTTACGAACAGGAGTTTCAACCTTCCAAATTTTTGGAAAGTCCTTACACCATAGCAGGGGCGAATATCTATGTTGCTGATACAGATGAAGAAGCAGAAAGGTTGTTCACAACGCACATTCGGATGTTTTTCGGCGTACTGACCGGTGTGCATGAAGGGGTCCAGCCGTCTACTACCTTGACCTCCGAATTACGGGCTGCGTTAAAGCATCCCACCTTGGCACAAATGCTCAAGTACTCTTTTGTAGGAAGTAAGCAAACGGTGAAAAGGCAGATAAAAGAGTTTATAGAACTCACACAAGTGGATGAACTTATCACCGTGACTATTACATATCAGGTGGAAGATCGTATTAAGTCCATCAAACTTTTTAAAGAGGTGATGGACGACATCAATGAAGAGAAAAGTCAAATCGCCCTTTAGGATGAGCAATAAAAGGAAAAAATTAAAGCTGGCGGCAAATATAGACGGACTGGGCTGGAATTATGTAGGCTGGCAGCATCCCGATATGCCATCGGATGCCAGCGAAAACATCGATTTTTATATTCAACAGGCAAAGCTGGCTGAGTCAGCCAAATTTGATACACTGTTTTTGGTTGATGTCAGCCACGTCGGCCCGGGCAACATTCCGCATTATCTCAGCATGTTTGAAGGTGTTACAATTATGTCGGCCCTGAGTATGCACACTAAAACGATCGGTTTATCGGCTACCGTTTCTACTTCCTATGCCGATCCGTATAGCGTTGCTCGGCAGATTCTATCGTTAGACAAGATAAGCAAAGGCCGTGCTTCCTTAAATGCCATAACTTCCAACCCGGGCGGCATGGTGAATTTTAGTCGCGGCCATCTGGGGAAAGCCGACCAATATCCCATGAATAAGGAGTTTATGGAGATCGTATTGGGTTTATGGGATACATATGAGGATGATGCCTTTATTCGTGACAAACGAAGCGGCATATTTTTAAACCCCTATAAAATGCATAAGGTGAATTACAGTGGTAAATATTTCTCGGTTGAAGGCCCCCTAAATATTAGCCGTTCCATGCAGGGGCGGCCGGTGCTCTATACTGCCGGTACCTCCTACACCTTTATGGAGCATGCAACCAGCTATACAGACGGTGTGTTTACCCATGGCAGTACGCTGCAGGAATCGGTGGCTATCGCCCATGAACTAAGGCGTCTTCTGATCGAAAAAGGCAGACGACCGGATGACTTTATCATATCCCAATCGCAAAATCCGATTGTAGGCCGGACTGAGCAGGAAGCGCGCGATAAATACTTGGAGCTGGCGAACTTACTCCCGAATAGCAGCATTCCAATCCCGGCATTTTTTGGAGCAGCCGAAAAAGTTGCCGACCAAGTCCAGCAATGGTATGAAGCAGGTGCGATCGATATGTTGATTCTCCGGTAGGATCATCCGCACGGTTTGCGGGATTTCATTGAATTGGTTGTTCCCATATTACAAGAGCGAGGCATATTCCGCAAAGAGTATGAAGCCGATACGTTAAGGGGCCACTTGGAGTTACCCAAGCCGGCTTTTAGGAAAATAAAATGAGGAATTGGAAACGCATTTTCGGGTTTAATGTTTACTAATAAAAAAGAAAATGAATATCGGAATAATAGGCTCCGGCAATATAGGTAGTACACTAGCCGGACATTTGACAAAGCTTGGACATCAGGTTGCCATTGCTAATTCCAGAGGCCCGGAATCATTAGGCGAAATTGCAGAGAAAACAGCCGCTACTCCTGTGACCACAGAAGTAGCGGCTGGTGCTAAAGACATCGTCATCCTCGCGACCCCAGAGAAAGCGATACCGACTCTCCCTATAAAAATACTATCGGCCTCTAGGGCGGTCATCATTGATGCAGGTAATTACTATCCTTCCCGCGATGGACAAAATACGGATATCAGTGGCGGACTAACAGATAGCGAATGGGTAGGCAAAGTACTTGGCCATTCTGTAATTAAAGCTTTTAACAATATTGTTGCATTAAGCTTAGCTTCGAAGGCTGTTCCTCCAGGAAGCCCGAATCGCATTGCGCTATCGGTTGCCGGAAATGACGAGCGGGAAAAGCGAGTAGTCACGAGCCTTATTGAACAGATCGGCTTTGACGCCATCGACGCCGGCTCACTGTCTGAATCTTGGAGGCAGCAACCCGGGGAACCGGCCTATTGTCAGGATCTCGACAAAGACGCCTTAGAGTCCGCTTTGCAAAACGCCGACATAAGTAAGCGCGAGGTGAACTTGACACGGGCAGACGAAATAGCACGTCCATACCTTTAGCCGTCTAGTTCTACTTTACTACGGTAGCTTTCAGCTCCACATTCAGTGTTTCGTTCAGATGCTTCAGAGGAAGTCGTGTAAACCGTCAGCCTAACGATATTTCGGCATTCGTACCCGTATATTGTTAAGAGATTGGAAATACCATAATATATAGCCTAAAAAGAGAATACAGGAGATTTGTACTGACAAACTGAACTTAGGCAACCATAAGCGAACTGATACTGGAAAACCTCGTCGATCCAATGCTTGAGGATTGCGGCTAAGCTTAGCCAGTAGAATGGATATTGGAAGAGAATCGTTTCGTGGCGGAGTAAAGCTTCTTGTTCTGCCTGTACGTCAATCTTTTAGTCCGGATATAGGTCATGAATATTGCGGATCTCATGATTTGGACTATTGTTTTTTAGCTTTTCAAAATGGTTTGATTCGCTAAAGAGCGGTCAACGCCATGGCATCCATAGCTTACGATTTTATATTTCTGATTAGCGACAATAAGTTGATATAAAATATCTTTTGATCAGTATTTGAACTAATTCTAAATAATTGGTTTCTTTTTCTATTTTTGCTTCTATTTAGAATTAGTTTAAATAATACTGTATTATGAAGCATTTTTGCGTATTTCTAGCGTGTTCCTTTTATTTACTGCTATTTCCGTCTTCTCCCGTCTTGGCTGCTAGGCAGCAAACTAGGGTACGCGGAGTGGTAAAGAGCGATTCTGGCGAACCGTTCGCCGGTGTTACGGTATGGATAGACCGTAAGTCTTTTTCCACAAAAACCGATGAAAACGGACAATTCACCTTGCCTGTTTTGCCAGGTAGGCATACCCTGTACTGCACGTTTATCGGGTATAAAGTCTACCGGGTAGAAACAGTTTGGCGAGAAGGGGAGGATAAAGCCTTTACCGTCCAACTCGAACCCGCTAACGAAGAACTCCAGTCGGTTGAAGTAATCGGAAGGAAGGAAAGTGGTTATAAGAACACCGTGTCGTTTAGTGGAACGAAAACCGCTGCGCCCATTAAAGAAATTCCGCAGTCGATCAGCTATGTGACAAAAGAGACGCTGGACGATCAACTGGCTTTCAAAACCTCCGATGCCATCAAAAATGTGAGTGGGGTGAACCAATATTCTTACAATAACAATGATTTTGTGCTGCGCGGTTTTCGGGCCAGCAATACTTTGGTGAATGGCCTGCGCATCTCGACGAGGGGATGGGCACAGAACTTATTGCCTTATGTAGAAAGGATCGAGGTGATTAAAGGGCCTGCATCCGCTTTGTTCGCAAATACCGATCCCGGAGGTACAATCAATACGGTGACGAAAAAACCTTTAGACGAAGCCCGCAAGGCCATCAGCTTCGTAACGGGAAGCTATAACACCTATCGTACGGCTGTTGACTTCACCGGACCAATGAATGATACCAAGACTTTGCTGTATCGCTTAAATCTGGCCTACCAGAATGCCGAATCGTTCCGTATTCTTCAGGACGGCTCCGCCATGGTGCTGGCTCCTTCTTTTTCTTTTGTGCCGAATGACAAAACGCGGATCAATTTCGACCTGGTATATCAATATAATAAAGGACGGCTTGACCGCGGGCAACCGATCTTTGGAGCTTCTGCCGGAAAGGATCTGTATTCCACCCCCGTATCTTTTGCTGTTGGCAGAAAGAATGACTATCAGAACGAACTGAACCTGTTTTCAACTATCTCTCTCCAACATCACTTTTCCGATCACATCACCTTCAACGCCTCTTACTTGAAATCGTTCTATGATGAAGACCTATTAGAGCACCGTACTTCTAATCGTTATGGTGTGGACTCCTTGGGTAATGAAATCCCTACCTTGATGGGGATGCAGACAATCCGTCGCCTTCGTAAGAATTACATTGACAACTTAACTACCTATTTTAATTTCGATTTTAAAACCGGCCCGCTCGAGCATAAATTGCTGGTAGGTTATGACCATATCGAGGAGACCTTCCCGAAAGGAAACTCCACCTATAATGCCAGCGGTTTTTTGAGTGCGGATGGTAGTCGCACCTACAGCGCTTATGACCCTGCACATCCTGAAAACTATCAGTTTAGGAACGGGATCCCCGCGCCCAACGTGCCTTACTTTGATTTAGCAAATCCGAGTTATGCCATTTCTGAAATCTCTGGTTACATCAATGTATCAGCCGAGGAAACGCCTTCTAAGTATTTTGTGAACGGAGTATACGTGCAAGAGCAGATCAAGTGGAATAAATTCCAGGCTTTACTAGGGTTCCGCCAGGAGTTTTATACGGATGTGCTGAACTATACGAAAGAGGGAGAACGCCGGGTACAACAGAAGGCCTTTGTCCCACGGGTAGGTTTGGTGTATACGCCCATTGATCCGATTAGTTTCTACGGTACCTATACGGAAGGATATCAGCCGCAATCAGCGGGCACCATTGGCGATCCACAGACTTATGGAGGACCTTTCGACCCCTTGATCAGTAACATGGTCGAAGCCGGAGCAAAAATGGAGTTTTTTAGCCGGAACCTTGCGGTCACCACCGCTGTATATCGCATTGAGCAAAACAACATCCTAATGAATGCCAATGCTCCTGATAATCCGGACTTGCTGCGCCAAATCGGTCAGCAACAGGCTAAAGGGGTGGAGCTGGAGGTATACGGAAACATTCGTCAGAACCTCAACGTGACAGCCAATTTTTCTTACAACATAACCAAAATTACCGAGAGCGAGGATGCCAGCGAGATAGGAACAATTGTGCCGAATGCACCTAAGAGCCAAGGGAACGTCTGGGCAAAATATTCCTTTTTCCGCGGACCTTTGAGTGGCTTGGGAGTCGCTTTAGGAAGCAACTACGCCACCCGCCGCAATACGAACAGCGCAATCTTGCAACTGCCTGCCTATATGGTGGCAAATGCGGCAATCTATTATAGGGTTGATAAGTTTAAAATCCAGGCCAATTTCAATAATGTGTTTAATAAAACATACTGGGTGGGCGGTTTTGATTTTAATCGTCTGTTCCCGGGAGCTCCGAGAAATTACCTGATTTCCATTGGCTATACTTTATAAGGCGAAAACATGAATTTGAAAAAAATAATAGCTTGGCTTCATCTCTGGTTGGGGCTGGCAGTAGGGCTGATCTTTTCAATAGCCGCGGTTACAGGAGCTTTATTGGTTTTTGAGGAGGAGCTGGAGGTTATTTCCTATCCCACGCTGTATGAAGCGGCCGAGCGACCTGTCGGAGCCCGGCGTCTGTCGCTCGACGAGCTAACCGCGCTTGCCGGGCGATATGCAGGAAAGCAGCAGGTGGCACGCTTCACTATCAACGAAGAGAACAGAGAAAGGAACGTGGTTTTTCAGACGGAAGGCGACCGAATGGAGCGGGTGTTCCTGGGGTTGGACCCCTATACCGGGGCGCTGCGCGACTACGTGCCCGGCAAGAGCCATTTTTTTTCGGTGGTGGAGGAGATCCACCGTCGACTCCTTATGGGAGACCTTGGCAAAGCTATTACGGGCCTGTGTTGTTTGTCCTACCTACTGGTATTGGTTACAGGGCTGGTAATCTGGTGGCCAAAGAATGCAAAAATGTGGAAGCAGCGCCTCAAGATCAAATGGGACGCTTCTTCGAAGCGTCTGAACTGGGACATCCACGCCGTGGGCGGGTTCTATTTTTTTCCGATCTTGTTTGTAATTACGCTGACCGGTCTTACCTGGAGCTACAAATGGTTTAACAATGGGATTTATTTACTGTTCGATGGTAAGGGACCGCAAAAAGTGAAAACGGTCTTCCATTTACCTAAAGCAGCTATAGAAGGGGCCGTGCTCGAAAAAGCATACCAGCAAGTCCAAGAGCTCTTGCCCTATCGCGGCACCGTGACCGTGCATCTTCCTCTGGATAAAGAGGAAGATGTGCTGGAGGTGACCAAAGAACAGGAAGATGCTTTCTTGCCCAACGTCGTAGATCGCTTGTTCTTTAACGCCTATACTGGAGACTTGGTGCACCGCGAATTATACGTCGATCAGACCAGGGGCATGAAAGTAAGAAGAACGATCTTCCCTATCCATACCGGAAGTATAGGCGGACTGGTCACTAAAATCATATACGTAATAGCCGTTCTTTTTGGCGCTTCTTTGCCCTTCACTGGGTTATTTATTTGGTTGGGCCGTAAGAAGAAAAAAAAGAAAAGCAACACAAGGCAGCATATTAACTTGAAGCGGAACGATGCTTCGCGCAAACCAGTGAAGAGCTCGGTCTAAGAGATCAGTGTCTTAGCTAAATTATCCGAAACTATAGTAAAGCTAAATTGTTCATTGCTAGTGATGACATCTTTCATAAAGTATGGATCTTAGCTAAGACATTGAATCCAATGGAAAACGAACACCAATTCAACGAACTGCAAACGGTTCGCTTAAAGGTCAACGGAGAGCAACACGAACTACTGTTACTGCCTTGGGTAAGCCTCTTGGATGCACTGCGCGAACACCTTGATCTTACCGGTACCAAAAAAGGATGTGACCATGGGCAATGCGGCGCCTGCACCGTTCTTTGTGACGGCAAACGGATACTGAGCTGCCTCACCTTGGCCGTGTTGAAAGAGGGGGCTGAGATCACAACCATCGAAGGCGTTGTTCGTGGTAATCAGCTACACCCATTACAACAGGCTTTTATTGATCACGACGCCTTTCAGTGCGGGTATTGCACACCAGGACAAATCTGCAGTGCAATAGGTCTGTTTAAAGAAGGGAAGGCAAAGACACGGGAGGACGTAAAGGAGTTGATGAGCGGCAATCTTTGTCGTTGCGGGGCCAACATAGGTATTATTGATGCCATTATGGAAGTAAAGGACGGAGGCATGTATGAATAGTTTTGCTTTTCTGCGAGCTGAAACTGCAAGCGAAGCCGTAAAGGCACTTAATACCAAGGCCCAAGCCGCATTTATTGCCGGCGGTACAAACCTCATAGATATCTGGAAATATAATCTCACGCATCCGGAGTTGCTGGTGGATATTAACCGGTTGGCCGATTGCAGGGCAATCATCGAAAAAGCGGATGGGGGACTGAGGTTGGGTGCATTGGTTACCAATGCCGACACGGCTTATCATCCCTTGATCGAGTCGCGATACCCTTTGCTTTCAAAAGCCATCCTTGCCGGTGCCTCTGCCCAGATACGTAACATGGCGACAGACGGCGGTAATTTGTTGCAGCGAACGCGCTGTTATTATTTTTATGATGCCAATGCGCCATGCAACAAACGGGTTTCGGGTTCAGGCTGCGCCGCTATCAACGGATATAATCGTATACATGCCATCTTGGGTGCAAGCGAGCATTGCATAGCCGTTTTTCCTTCAGACATGTGTGTAGCCTTAGCAGCGCTTGCTGCGGTTGTGAACGTAACCGGTCCGAATGGTGACCGTAATATAGCGTTTGCCGACTTTCACCGCTTGCCCGGCGATCAGCCAGAGCGGGATAATAATTTGCAGTACGGCGAGCTGATTACGTCTATAGATCTTCCGGTAAAAGGATTTGAGCAAAATTATTCTTACTTAAAACTACGCGACCGGCAGTCTTATGCTTTCGCTTTAGTGTCTGTAGCAACAGGCCTTGAGTTAGATGGTGATGTCATCACGGAAGCGCGGATCGCTTTAGGCGGTGTTGCGCACAAGCCCTGGAGGGCTAAGGAGGCGGAAGAATTGTTGAAAGGCAAGCCGGCCACGCCTGAAAATTTTGCTAAAGCAGCGGCTGTTATTTTACAGGGCGCCAAAGGATACAAACACAATAGTTTTAAAATAGAACTAGCCAAGCGGGCAATCATCCGGAACGGCATGATGGCCCTGCATCCCCAGTCGCAACGGCCGGGTGCACAACCGTCACTTTGATCTCATACAAATTATGGCAATTAAACCCAACATAGGACAACCGCTTAACCGTTTGGAAGGGAGGCAGAAAGT
Source organism: Olivibacter sp. XZL3 (assembly GCF_004368405.1). Classification (GTDB taxonomy): domain Bacteria; phylum Bacteroidota; class Bacteroidia; order Sphingobacteriales; family Sphingobacteriaceae; genus Olivibacter. Next base: position 19,467 of record NZ_SBJH01000064.1, on the reverse strand, counting down.
CACAGGCTCCGCTAAATATGCCGCAGATTACCATGTTCCGCAATTGCTTTATGGATACGTGGTCAACAGTACCATTACCAAGGGCAAAATTGTTCGTGTTGACACAAGCGCTGCGAAGGCTTTGCCTGGTGTGGTAGAAGTGTTAACACACGAAAACCGACCGGGGCTTGCGTGGTTTGATCTGCAATATGCCGATATGGATGCGCCTCCAGGTACGGTGTTCAAGCCCCTACATGACAATAAAATTCGGTTTAACGGACAGCCCGTAGCGCTGGTTGTAGCAGAGGAATTCGAAATCGCCCGGTATGCAGCTTCCCTCGTGCAGCTGGACTATGAAGAGGAGCCTTTCGTCACTTCCGTGGAGGCCAATCTGAGTAAAGCAAGGCCCGCGAAGAAGGGAATAGCAACCGCGTTAAAACCGCCGCCGCCTGCACCTACGGGCAACTTTGAAAAGGCCTACGAAGCTGCGCCGTTTAAAGTCGATGCCGAATACTATCATGGCAATGAGCACCACAACCCCATGGAACTTTTCGCAACCACCACCGTGTATGAAGGGAATGGTAAACTCACCATTTACGATAAAACGCAGGGCACCATCAATAATCAGCTTTTTGTGGCGAATGTGTTCGGTCTCCGCTATAAAGACGTGCGTGTGCTGGCGCCTTATGTGGGTGGTGCCTTCGGTTCAGGCCTGCGGCCTCAGTATCAGCTTTTTTTATCGGTAATGGCGGCGCTTCATCTAAAGCGTAATGTACGGGTTGTGCTGGATCGCCACCAAATGTTCACCTTGGCACATCGGCCGCAAAATCTGCAGCAATTGCAATTCGCTACGGACGAAAATGGGAAGTTGACAGCCGCCAGGCACGCGGCTTTTGTGGAAACATCCTCTTATGAAGATTATACCGAAGTCATATCCTCTTGGAGCCACCGTTTGTATCCCATATCCAATACCCGATTTGAATATAAAGTGGTTCCCCTCGATCTTTCTACGCCTACCGATATGCGTGCACCGGGCGGTGTAACCGCTATGCATGCCATTGAATGTACGATGGACCAGTTGGCTTACAAGTTGGGGATCGATCCACTTGAACTAAGGTTACGCAATTACGCCGAGGTCGATCCGTCGACCGAAAAGCCTTTTACCAGCAAGGCGCTCAGGGAATGTTACCGGCAGGCGGCAGACAGCTTCGGCTGGAGCAACCGCAATCCAGAACCCGGCAGCATGACACGCGGCAATAAATTGGTCGGCTATGGCATGGCCACTGGCGTGTGGGACGCTTATCAGTTTCCGTCGCGCATCGAGGCGATTCTCACAAAAGAAGGAAAATTGATGATAAACAATGCCGTTACCGATATCGGGACCGGGACGTTTACCGTGATGACTCAAATCGCTGCCGATGAACTCGGACTGCCTATTGAAGATGTGATTTTCGGTTATGGTGATAGTAAAAAGCCCTTCTCGATGTTTCAGGGAGGTTCATCCATGACCAGCTCTACCGGTGTGGCTATCGTTATGGCAGCGAAAGCCCTTAAGAAAAAACTGTTGGAAAAAGTAAAGGAGATGTCCGATTCACCTTTGGCGGATGCCGATGAAAAAGACTTAGTTTTTAGAAACGGGAGAATCGCCCTGGTGAACGAACCATCCGTGCATATCAATTTTCAGGAAATCGTGGCGGCCAATAAAGGGCAGGCCATTAAAACCACCAAAATGGGTAAGCCTCATTTGCTAAAGTTGCGGAAGTACAGTAAAATGACACACAGCGCATCCTTTGTAGAAGTGGAGGTAGATAAAGACTTAAAAACCATTACCGTAACCCGTGCCGTTACTGCTGTGGCGGCCGGTAAAATTATCAATCCAAGAACAGCCCATAGCCAGATAAGTGGATCCATGGTATGGGGAATCAGCAAAGCATTGCAGGAAGAGTCCGTTATCGATGAAAACCTGGGCAAATATGTCAACGCTAATCTGGCCGAATACCATATCCCCACCCACGCCGACGTCCACCAATTGGAAGTTATATTTGCTGAAGAAAGAGATGAGCTGATCAATGAGTTAGGCGTTAAAGGAGTAGGGGAGATCGGCTTAGTCGCCATGCCGGCAGCCATAGCAAACGCCGTATTCCATGCCACCGGTAAGCGAATTAACAAGCTGCCAATTCATTTTGACGAGTTACTAGAATGAATGGACAACCTTATTGTCAAGCTCGGTTTGGTAGCCGAATTGCCAAGGGCCCGACTGTTCCCCAATCTGCCAGGTTATCAATTATACTCTTTAACGTGAGTCCGTATTCGGTAAGCTGGTACTGAACAATTACCGGTTGCGTATCTAAAACAGTTCTTTTAACCAACCGGTTGATTTCCAATTCTTTTAATTCCTTGCTTAACATTTTGTTGGAGATTCCCCCCACATCATTTAAGATATCAGAAAACCTCCTTTTATTGTAATAGCAGATAGAGGAGATAATGGCTATTTTCCATTTACCGCTCAACACATCCATTGCATCGTGAACTGCCCTGATTCGCTTTTTGTTTTGATCATAAAAAAATCAATCTCTTGATACATCGTTTGGAATTATCAATTAAAACAAATGTAATTGGAAATGCTTCCGCAAAAATAGCAATAATTTTATCAAACGCAGATAACCCCTTTTGTGCCAGCCATTTTCATTGATGGCATAACTATATGCTAATATCAATCGGAATTGTTTGAATATCCACCATGGACTATAGAAAAGCAAGGAGGGAACTTGAGACAAATAGGCTATAAATTGATCCATGATATCGTTTACTTTTTATTAGCTTTGAAATTCGCAGTCACATTGCTAACCTGTACGGATGGCGACAGCTACTGATTACGTAAATTATTGATTGAGATGATGAAAAAGAAAACCTGGGGTCTCTTTGTAGCACTTTTATTTATAGCCCTGTGTCCCTTATCAGGATGGGCCATTGACGAAAATAGCAAAGAAAAACGACCCAATATACTGTTTATTTTAGTGGATGATTTAAAACCGGCTCTAGGTACCTATGGAGACCCGGTAGCCATCACACCGAATATGGATAGGCTCGCAACGAAAGGAATGCGTTTTGATATGGCCTACGCTAATCAGGCGGTATGTGCACCTTCTCGGTTTAATTTAATGTTGGGAAGCCGATCTTCATCATCGGGTATTTATGGGTTTGGTCAGAATTTCCGTGACTATTACCCAAATGCCACAACATTGCCCCAGTTTTTTAAAGGACAAGGCTATCACACCGAGTCGATGGGTAAGGTATTCCATATTGGGCACGGTACATACAATGATGAGCAATCGTGGAGCGTGCCACATCATAAGGATCTGGTAATAGAATATGTCGATCCGGCGAGCAAGCAGGAGGGCTTCACCAGAGAGGAGGCCTTGTTTTCAAATCAAAGCGCAAAAGGTCTGCCGCGTGGAGTGGCTTGGGAGTCGCCAGAAGTTGCTGACGATGCTTATGCGGATGGACGGACGGCCGCCCGGGCGGTTAAACGGCTTAGGGAGCTGAGTGAGAATAAGCAGGATGATCAACCTTTTTTTCTTGCCGTAGGCTTTGCCAGACCCCATCTTCCATTTTCTGTGCCCAAAAAATATTGGGACCTTTACCAAAAGGAAAACCTCCCTTTACCTACTTATGAAAAAGCACCCGAAGATGCTCCGCCATATGCAGTAAAGCGTGACACGGAAATAGACCAGTATAAGCCGATACGGCCGTCTTCAGAGCAGGATCCGTTTCCGCTCGAATTAAAGCAGCAACTTATTCATGGTTATTATGCCGGAGTCAGTTATGTGGATGCGCAGATTGGCAAGGTGCTACACGCCTTGGAAGAGTCTGGCCTTGATGAAAACACCATTGTTGTGCTCTGGGGAGACCACGGCTACCATTTGGGCGAAATGGGGATATGGACTAAACACGTCAATTACGAACGGGCCAACAAAATTCCCCTGCTTGTTGTTGCCCCTGGTGTTTCACAGCCCGCTACGGCAACTTCTCAGCTTGTTGAAACAGTAGATATTTATCCAACCTTAGTTGAGCTAGCCGGTTTTTCGCAGCCAAGAGTGGAGCAGCCCTTTGACGGTACCAGTCTTGTACCGCTGCTCCGAGATCCCAACGCTAATATCAGCGATCATGCCTACCATTGCTTTCCACGTGGTGGACGTTTAGGTCGGGCTATTCGTACGAACCGTTACCGTTTGGTAGAATGGAAGAAGATCGGAGCACCGGTCGAATCAGCAGAATATGAACTGTACGATTACCAGAACTCGGATGTAGAGATGAAAAATATAGCCAAGGAAAAGCCTGCAGTTTTGGAGGAGATGAAAAAGATATTGGCCTCACATCCGGAAGCAGTACCGTCAAAATCTGTAGGCAACTGACAGCAGCATTGAAAGCAGATTGCTCATTTTGTTTCATTTGCCAATTGGAATATTTCTTTCTGTTCAAACAGTTGTTTTTATTTACGATTCATAGAACATTGCCAATGAACGGATTCTCCTTTTAACTAATCCATTGTTAAATGGTTCATAACTTGAAATCTCCTTATTGTTTTTCATCACCGACACCCGAAACGGTTGCTTAAGTTTTTCTACCAAATGGTAGATTGTCGCTATTTCAGCGAGATCTTCAAACTATGAAGCCATACTATAAAGCGAAACAAATGGTGTCTGTTGAAGTGAGCTGTAGACTGCTGAAACATGGCAAACCGACACCGATTTGCCGCTCCTGAAGCGTGTTTTTTCTAACGATGGGATGATGAATTCTTTATTTGGCACGTTCATTTTGTACCAAATGCCTGAGGTAAATGGTGTGGGTTCAACCACCACATCTTTATCATCCGGATGTGGTGTAATATTCAAAACGGCATCTACTACATGTGTAGCTTCGTGAAGTAAAATATATACAATCGCATCGAGCTTCCCACCGTCTACTTTTATACGATATGCAGAATCTTCCGGTTGAATATAGTAAGTATTTTCTTTCCAAGTCGCCCACTCGGAAATCGTTTCGTGAAGTGTTTCGGCGCGGAAGGTTATATTGAACTTTTTAGTCGAATCTGCTGTCTCGATAGGAGATGTAAGTGCGGTATTGGGCATATTGTCCATAAAGCTGATGCTGTACAAATGTTCCTGTAAAATTTTTCGGTGCAAGGGAGGTAGAAGAGCAAAGGCCTTTTCGACCTTTTGAATTTCCAGATCGGTCAGCTCATGGGGTACAGGATTCATGCCCGCATTCTGAAACATCTTGAAAACAGCTTCCGGAGCAGGTAGAATTCGTTCCGATAATACAATCCCGGATTGATTACCCTTGTTGCTGCTCTGTGCGCGAATCTCGGGTATTAATAAAAGAAGTAGCGTTACGGCAATAAAAAGTTTTCCAATCATCGTTTTTCGAATTAAAAATTTAATGTCCACATGGGTGTTGTTTCAAAATTTGGTGATAACCGGAGCCTCCATAGAATTAACCTGCCGGATTATAAATTTCCTATGAGGTGATTTTCAGTGATTTGATCAGCCCTTCTTCCAATTCCAAATGGTATTTCAACGTGATAGGGCTTCCGGGAAATTTTCCGGAAATTTCAGCTGATAAAATATGGTTCTGTGCCGCTGTGGTGAAGTCAATAGGTTTCATTACAATTTTGTATTCCTTGTTGGCTTTTTCGATCCAGTTCTTTATTGCGGTTCGGCCTGCATAGGTTTTGCCTTCGTCAACAACATGTGCTGCTTCTCTAAAACAATTTGCATACGCAGTACTATCTAAGTTGTCCTGGGCTTTCACCAAATCGGCGACTGCTTTTGGTAAGTTCATATTTTTATATTTTGATTTATTTTTCATGCAGTACCCTCTACCAATATACCGTGGTATATAGCTCCTTTTTGTCTATGTAGGGCTGCTTCCTGGTAAGGTTTACTGTTATACCATTTTTTTGCCGATTTCATATCCGGGAATTTTGCGACAACGACACCTTCGATCTGTTCCCCTTCAAGTACTTCAAAATTTCCATAGGGTACCAAAACTTCAATTGGGTGTCCTTTCATGGTCTCTTCTATCAGTGACCAATATTTTTCAAGTTCGGTCTTATCGAGTGTTTTAACTCTGATAAAAATTACATATGCTGACATATCGGATCCATTAAATCGTTGGAACGGTTCCCCCATCAATCACGAATTCAGCACCCGTCAAATAAGCTGCCCTAGGGGAAACTAAAAATCCTACCAATTCGGCTACCTCTTCGGGTTGGGCAAATCTTCCAAAAGGAACTCCTCTCAGAGCATCCAAGACACTTTGTTCTGCTTCCTGTACCGTAATGTTATTGCTTTTGGATATCCTTTCCATCATCCTTTTGGCTGCATCGGTCATGATTCCTCCGGGAGAAACAGTCAACACACGCACTCCCTTCGGCGTAACCTCCTTTGACAATCCTTTGCTATAATTAACCAGCCCTGCTTTTGCCGCTGCATAGGGAAGCGTAGATTCATATAATGGTAATTTTGCCTGTATGGACGCTATATGAATGATCACTCCATTTTTTTTCGCTATCATTTTAGGTAAAAAAGCGCTATCCAGCCGTACGGGCGCCAATAAATTAATTTGAAGCGTCTCCTCCCAATTCTCGTTGGTTGCAGAGGCAAATCCACCTCCAGGCGTATCTGATCCGCCCAGATTGTTAACCAGTATATCAATATCTCCAAAGTTTTTAAACACTTCATCAGCCACCTTTCCAGCTCCTTCGGCTCTGCTTAAGTCTGCTGGGATGAAGAAGAAATCCTCTTCGAAAGACTCCGGTACATTTCTCGCTGTTACAATAACCTTAGCTCCTGCATTTTTAAGGCGCTTGGCAATTGCCTTTCCTGCGCCCTTTGTACCTCCGGTTACCAAGGCAATTTTACCTGATAACTCGTTCTGATAATCTATTTTTTGCTCCATATAAAGTTCTTTTGTACAAATTTCAGAAGTATGATATGATCTCACAAGTACGGATAAACGATTCATATAGTGATAAATTTGTCCCATACTGTACATTTTCGTACATAGGTGTAACTTTGCAATATGTATGAACGGAAAACAACACCGAACTTAAATTGCGGACTTGACCTCATAGGCGAGGTCTTATATGGCAAGTGGAAGATGCGCCTACTTTGGTTTATCGGGCAAGGGCACAAACGACCAAGTGAATTGCAACGTAAAATACCTGATGCGTCTCGTCGGGTTTTGAATGTTCAGTTAAAGGAACTGGAACAGCATGAACTTGTCACCCGTAAAATTTACCCCGTGGTTCCTCCAAAAGTGGAATATAGCCTTACAGAATTTGGGAAGAGCTTAATCCCTGTAATCGGTGCTATAGGTGAATGGGGCGATGCGAATTCGGAAAGGTTGCGGGAAGTAATCGCTAAGACATTAACTCATTCGGATATAGGAAATTAAGTCTTACGTCAGTTTCTTATATTTATTTTCTACGGCACGGGCCAAAATGCAGATGCCGTTTTTTAAAGTCTGTACCTCTTGCTGCTTTTGTACCAGTCTTTTTGAGTGGCCCATTGGCGGAATATAGTACCTTGTGAAGATTTGGCGATATCCAACAGAAATGATAATATTAAGATTATACTAATCTATTTTCCGCTTAACCTTTCTACTTCCTTCAAGTTGAACCACCAAGGATTCCTTGACAGTTGCTACCTTATTTAACTCTCCTTCTTTAAAGACGATTATTGATGTGCAGACTAATATTCTGTTTAAACAAACTGGCCGTCTGTTGTTGCTCAGCCAAACGGTATCTTTTCAAACGTTACCTCGATCTGTGTTTGGCCATCGTTAGCTTTACAAAACCATCTTAATGCCCGGGGCACACTAAGTTTCTGCACAGCCTGTAATGCAAAATAAAGTTTGTCGTAAATCACCCTTTTGTTGTCATTAATGCACATCACGATTGCTAAATAGTTGTGCATCTTTGTAATAGCGATTAATGTTTTAAAACACAAGATTATGAAACCAAATGCCAAACCAAGCAATATAGATGAATACATCAACGCTGCACCCGAAAACGCACAACAGCAATTGAAGGAAATTCGGAAAATCTTAAAAGAAGTAGCGCCGAATGCTTCAGAAGAATTAAAGTGGGGACACCCTACGTTTGTCGAAAACAGGATTCTGTTTTCCTATGCGGCATTCAAAAATCATTTGAATTTCGTTCCTACGGCACCTGCAATGCAACCTTTCCTGAAAGAATTGGCAAATTATAAAACTAATAAGGACAGCATTCAATTCCGCTATGATGAGCCCTTAGCTATCGACCTCATTAAAAAAATAGCTGAGTACCGGCTAAGCGATCTAAAAGAAAACGACGCTAAATGGAAATACTGAAATGAAATTAACAAGTAATAGTTAAATTATACAAAAACGATTAAAATTAAAAAGCGATGGCAAAGCAAATAATAACCCCATGTTTATGGATAGAAAATGATGCTAAAAAAGCGGCAGAATACTACCTGTCCGTCTTCAAAGATGGCAAACTGAAATCACACAAAGCTTTTAAAAACCAACCCGAAGCTGGAGGCGAATTTGATACCGCTACTATTCATATCCTGGGAATGGATTTCCAGCTATTAGCAGCCGGGCCAATGTTCAAATTCAACGAAGCTGTTTCATTTGTGGTGCACTGCAAGGACCAAGCTGAAGTAGATTATTATTGGGAAGCGCTCACCGCCGATGGCGGCAGTGAAGGTCCCTGCGGCTGGCTGAAAGACAGATACGGGCTTTCCTGGCAAATAGTCCCGGAGCAATATTTTAAACTGGAGTCTAATAAGGACAAGGCAAAGCAGGAATATGCCTTTAAGGCAGTAATGAAAATGAAAAAAATAATCATTGCTGATCTGGAAGAAAAATAACCGTTGACTCATCCCGTGCGCTCACCAATGAATCGTAAACGCGTTGGTCCAAGGGACGATAAGTGCCAGATCTGATTTTTTTACTCACAGAAGCCAGTTCCGTATCAAGTACGATGGGCTTCTCTTAATGTTCTTTAGACAAACCCTTTCCGGAAGGAAAATGTATATTTTTGAAAAACAACATTTCGCAGATGAACATACACATTTCAGAAAAAAGGGACATTCCCCGGCCTGCTATTGTCGAACTATAGAGTTATCCCGATTTGCCCAATAATCAAAAGCTGCTCTTGAAATTTTAGCAATAGTTAATTCGCGTTCTTTTTGAGAATCATAAGAATCAGAAATAAAAACGGATACGGCCAAATGTTGATCATTAGGAAGTGTAATGATGCCTACATCGTTTGTTGCTCTTGTTAAGCCGTTGATCGTTCCTGCCGTACCAGTCTTATGGGCAACAGCTGTTTCTTGCGGCAATAATCCCTTTATTCTTCGGTCAAAATAAGGTGACGATACAGACATGTATCCTAGAAGCAACGCGCTGCTGTTTTTAGAAAGGTCTCCGGCTGCGTAAAATGTCTTCAGTAGTTGGCTCATCGCTTTGGGCGTTGCCCAATTTTGATACTGGATGGTATCATTTGCCACTTGCACCATTTCAGTGGTCGAAATGGCGATGTCCATTATTCCCAGTTTATGAATGTATCGTTCTGCATTTTTTGTTCCACCTAAAAGTCGAAGCAACACATCGCATGCAGTGCCGTCACTTTCTTCTATATTATATTTTAAAAGGTCTCTTATTGTAAGATTGGTGCCCTTGGGGAAGTTATCCCGTATCGGGCTATGGCCGTTTTTAGGGATATACTCCGATTGATCAACTTCTATCATTTTATCTAATGAAAGTTCTCCTTCATCTACCTTTTTAAGTACTGCCATTGCAATGGGAAACTTATAAACGCTCTGCATGGGGAACGCTTTGTCGCCATTAAATGATATTGATTCTCCTGTTTCTATAATCAATGCACAAACGCCGACATTGCCTTTTGTGTTTTTAGCAATTTGTTCAAATTGTGTTTGAAGTGGACTTTGCCCAAAAGATGAAACCGATAGAATCAAGAAAAATAAACTGAGTTTGAGTATTCTTTCACTTCCAGCCATAATTTTAAACGCTTTGAAGGCAGTCAGTACGTCATGTACAGCTTTTAAAAATACACAATAATCTTCGGTATGCAAGGAGCTTGGTAAAATATCGACCGTGTGAAGAGAATGGAATTAAAGTATGGACCAGTGGAAAATCGGCTTAGAAGCCTTTTGTTTCAGGAAACAGACGCTCAATGATGGGGCGACGGGGAAAAGTTACTGGACCGCCGGGGTTCATGGCAGAAAAGCTGTACGAACGCTTTTCGGTTTTCATCAACTTTGAGAATTTCGGCGATATTCGGCAGACCAAGTTTGATAGCATTTATACAGGAAGCATTAGCAATCCGGTATTTCGCGATATTTACGCCCCAGTTGATGGCTTTGTTATAAACGGAGGTATAAAAGTAAAGCTTTAATAAAGCGCATTCAAGATGGTTCTCAGAAAGCCTATTATTTTAAAAAGCTAATCTCCGGTAATCAGTTAAAAGCCTGACGAAATTCCAACGGTGATAAATTTGTCTTCTTTTTGAAAAGCGTGCTAAAGGATTGGGCATGTTCAAAGCCCAATGCATAGGCGATCTCGCTGACCGAAAGACTGGTCGTGGAAAGTTTTTCTTTGGCTTTCGCGATCAGTTTTTCATGAATATGCTGCTGTGTGTTTTGCCCGGTATGAATCCGAAGCAGATCACTCAGGTAGTTCGGTGACAGGTTCATCTGCGCAGCAATATATTGTACTGTGAGCAAACCCTGTACGTCACTCTTAAAGTAGTCGTCGATCAACCGTTCGAATTTGGTTAGCAGTGCTGAATTATTATTCTTGCGGGTCAAAAACTGCCGCTCATAAAAACGGTTGGAGTATTTTAGCAAACTCTCGATATGCGTCAGAATGATCTCCTGGGTATGCTTATCAATATGTTGGCACTGCTTGTCAATTTTTTGAAGGATCGTAATCAGGTCATCTTCTTCCTCGGCCGACAGGTGCAGCGCTTCGTTAACCGCGTAATCGAAAAAACCGTAGCGATGAACGCTGTTCGCCAAAGTATGGTGCAAAAGGAAATCGGGGTGAAAGATCAGGAGATAACCGGACCCGCACTCGATATTTTGCAGGTCCAGTTGTTGCACCTGGTTCGGCGCGGTAAAACTCAATACACCCTTATCGTAATCATAATGCTGCTGTCCGTACCGGATCTTACCTTTGGCTTCGCGTTTGAGCGCCACGCAATAAAAGCGGTTAACGAAGCCTTTCCAGATAGCGTCTTCCAAAAAAACACTTTCCGCCAGATTGATCACGCTCACCAGCGGGTGTCGCGGTTCGGGCAACGACAGCAGTCGGTGAAATTCTGATAGGGAGTTGATGGCGTTCATATACAAAGTTAATCAATTAAGCCCATACTGAACTCATCATAAGGTGCGCCCGTATCCGTACCCAAAGGCACGATGCTTTCCAGTTGGGAAAGATCCGCCTCCGTTAACTCAATGGTAGTCGCCGCAAGGTTTTGCTCCAGGTACTTTCTGCGTTTCGTTCCCGGGATCGGTAAAATCCCTTTACTCATGATCCAGGCCAAAGCCAGCTGAGAAGAAGTGACGTTCTTTGCTTCAGCCATGGCTTCGATAGCTTCGACCAATTCAATATTCTTATTAAACATTTCACCCTGGAAACGCGGGATCGCTCTGCGGAAATCGTTCTCCGGCAGGTCATCGATGCTTTTTATCTGTCCCGATAAAAACCCACGGCCCAATGGCGAGTAAGCTACAAACCCGATGCCCAGTTCGTTTAATGTTGCTAACACCCCGCGTTCTTCCACCCTTCGTTCAAATAAAGAATACTCGCTTTGTACGGCGGTGATCGGGTGCACGGCATGCGCCCGCTTAACCGTCTCAGACGATACTTCCGACAGACCGATATAACCTATTTTACCTTCTTTAACCAATTCGGCCATGGCTTCAACCGTTTCTTCGATCGGTGTATTCTTATCCAGGCGGTGCAGGTAATATAGATCAATGTAATCGGTATGGAGATTCTTTAGCGAACGTTCTATAGATTTCTTTACGTAGTCCTTTTTACCATTAATGGACCAGGTAACTTTATTGTTGTCATCGATTTCCCAGCCAAACTTGGTGGCCAAAATATACTGATCTCGTTTGCCGCTGATTGCCTTAGCGATGAGCTGCTCATTTTTAAACGGCCCGTACAGATCGGCGGTATCCAAAAAATTACCACCCAATTCGAGCGAGCGGTGAATCGTCGCGATGGCTTCCTGCTCATCCGCAGGGCCATACATATGTCCTTCTTCAAAGCCCGTCATACCCATACAGCCCAGGCCGATCACCGGTACAACCAAACCCTGGCTGCCCAGTGCTATTTGTTTTATTTCCATAATCCAAAGGTCGGTAAACCAAATTCCGCTCATGTATGCAAACCCCTGAAGCTTGTAAGCAAATCAAGGAAGGATTTTCTGAATCTTTGGACGATCATAAACGACGAAGTTAATGGCACGACAGCTATTTACATTGCCAAAGATCGGGAAATTGTGGATGACGTAATTACATTTGATTAATTCCTTGTGCAATTCTGTGAAAAATGTTTTAAATACGTAAATTTGATTGGTTATGAAGAAATGTAATTTGGGATTTTATCACCTTGACGAAGAAATGTTTGGAAGAGCTCAGAAATACAAACCAACAATGATATTAAAAGAAAGGATCGGCTATAAGTACCTGAAACACCTGCTTACCGCGGCCTTTTCAGCCTTGCTGCTTATGGGCTATGCGCAGGAGGAGGAAGAACAGCAGCAAGAGAAGCGACAAGCCAGTGAGAAGCGGGACGAAGGGCAATCTGCGTCTATGGGGTCCATCGATGTCGTCCGTGATTACCGGCCGATGCTGGCCGATGCCGTAAAGATCCGCCGGAGCCCGGATATGGAATTCGACCGGGAATCGCTTGCGGTCGAGCTGCGCCAGATCGCCGCCGCCACGTATTTTGCACAAAACAAATTCAAACAAGCTTACTACGTTAAATTAATTGAACGGTATCCGGACGCTTCACGCAGCAATATCGATAATTTCCGGATCGGCTCCATCGCCTACCTGGCAGGCGAACACGAAAGAGCAACAGCTATTCTGGAGAAGGTGGCAGATCCGGATGCCTTTTATCAGGGCGCATTAATTACTTTGGGCCATATTGCCGTAGAAACGGGCGATAAGCAAGGTGCACGGAATGCGTTTGTCAAAGCGTCCAGACTGGATTTCGATCAGGCATTGAAATCGGATGGGTTGTTTAACTATGCCAAAATCTTATATGAATTGGACTCCGTCCAGGCTGCGCGGGAGGTCCTCCAGCAATATATCGCTCAGAAATATGCGGATCGTGAACCTGATGCTGAAAAAACAGAGAATGTGGAAACACTGTTGGCCGCCGTTTTGTCGGGCACGAGCAATTTCCATGCAGGGGTAGCTATGCTGGAATCGTTCGACAACAGGGGGCGGGAAGCCGATAGGGTCTACCAAAAGGTAACCTATTACCGCGGATTGGAGTTCTATAATGAGCGTGCCTTCGAAAACAGCATATCCCTGTTCATGCGATCGGAAAAATTTCCGATCGATGCAGAAATGGCGGCCTTGGCCACGTATTGGAAAGCGGAGGCGATGTATGAAGTGCGCAAGTACAGGGAGGCGGTGGAAAACTTTTCCCGGTTCCTCCAGTTGCCCGCCGCACGAAACACCAATGTATACAGTTATGCAAATTATGGCCTGGCTTATGCGGCGTTCCGCAACGATAGCTTTAGCGTAGCTGCCGATTATTTTGAACGCTTTTTGGTTAGCGAGGGAAGTTCGCTAGAGGAAAATGTACGTCATGACGTGATCGCACGTTTGGGCGATTCCTATTTGTCCCTGCGCAATTACGACCGGGCCAACGAATACTATGACCAGCTGATCAACAGCCAAGCTCCCAATCAGGACTATGCGTTGTTTCAGCGCGGCATTATCCAGGGATTGCAGGGCGACAATGAAGCCAAGCTCAGCACCCTAAGGTCCGTTGTTGAACAATTTCCCGGTTCGAACTATGCCGATGACGTGGCTTTTGAGGTCCCGTATACGTATTTCACTATGGAAGATTACGATGCCGCCATCGAAGGGCTGCAGCAGATGATCGAACAATATCCCCGCAGCAGCTATGTCCCCAGGGCATTGATGACCATCGGTCTTGTCCAGTACAATAAAGATGACACCGAAGCGGCGTTGGCCACCTTCCAGAAGGTGGTGGAAAAATACGCAACAAGCAATGAGGCAAGGCAGGCGCTACGTTCCATTGAAAACATCTACCTGGATCAGGGGGACGCTTCGAGTTATATTCATTATGCGACCGGCGCGAATATCGGTGATCTGAGTGCCGCGGAGCAGGACAACCTGGCTTTCCAGGCAGCGCGTTCCTTGTTTACCAGGGGAGAGTACGGACCAGCTGTGGAAGCGATCAATGCGTATTTTGATAAATTCCCGAAACCCATACAGGAAAAACATGCCCGTTATATCCGCGGGGTGAGTTTGTACCATACCGGGCACCCGAAGGAAGCGCTGCACGACCTGAACATGATCCTGAACGACTGGACGAGCCAGTATACGGAGAATACTTTGTTGACGGTGGCTGCTTTATACCTGAGCTTGAAGGAATACAACGAGGCCATTGTACACCTAAAAAAACTTGAGCTTACTGCAGAGTATAAAAAACATTATGGCTACGCGGTAACAAACCTGATGATGTGTTATTTCGAAATCGGCGACTTCGAGCAGGTGGCCAAGTATGTGAAGTTGATTAAGAATTACGATCGGTCATCAGACGAGGACCTTGCCAAGGCACACTTATACAGCGCGCGGGTCCTGCTGCAGGAAGGGAAAGCGGAGCTCGCCATGAAGGAACTGAATCTGGCGGCGCAGAAGAGCCAAACAGCAATCGGCGCAGAAGCACGGTACCGCATGGGGCAACTGCAGTATGAAGGCAAGGAATACGACAAAGCCCAGGAAACGGCCTTTGATGTGATCAACAACCTGGCGTCATACGACTATTGGGTGGCCAAAAGCTTCATCCTGCTTGCGGATACCTATGCGGGCAAAGGCGATAAGCTCCAAGCGAGGAAGACATTGGAAAGTGTGATTAAAAACTATGAAGAAGATGATGACGTCATCCCTTCAGCAAAAGAACGTTTACAGAAATTGAAGAATAAGTAACTGGAATTTTTTAGCTATGATCGTGTAAAATCAACTGTATATAGATATGGAAGCCGTAAGCAAAATTTTTGAGGAAGAGAAAGATTTTCTTTATCGCAAAGTAAGAAAATCTTAGGTTAACTAATCTCATCCTAACAATAGGTATTGTTTTCGACAATCAGCTACAAAATAAAGCTAATTTTTTTAGTATTTAGGTGTGTTTTGGTATATTTGTAAATGACCTAAATATCAAAGCATGACTAAAAACAACTTGGACAACCCTGCTGTTGGTCGATATATCGATCCGGGGAGTGATTTTGGATTCAAATTTTTGTTTGGAAGACCTGCCCATCAGGATATATTGATCCCTTTTTTGAATGAATTGATCGGAAGTAGTAAACGTATTAAAAGCCTTGTATATGGCCCGACAGAATATTTGGGCGAAACAGCTGATCAGAAGAAAGTAATTTTTGATCTGCGATGTACAAGTGATAATGGAGAAGAAATCATTGTGGAAATGCAGCGCATGAACCACGATAACTTCAAGGAGCGGGTTATGTTCAGTACATCGCGGCTTATAAGCAGCCAATATCCCAAAGGGGTCGAATACTGGAACTTTGAACTACCGGAAGTGATTTTTATAGGCATATTGGAATTCAGGATGGATGAAAAGGAACGGGAACGGTATTTGAAGAGTATCTCCCTGATAGACAAAGATTCGGGAAGAATTTTTTACAGTAAATTGAGCTATATATTCCTAGAACTCCCTAAGTTTCGCCTATTGTTTGTTTCAAAAGGTGGGCGAGAGCTCGCATAAAACGTGTTTTAATTTTTTTTTATTTTATGCTCGGTCTGTAAAAAAGGACGAGGAAATCAAAACGGATAAGGATCGGTGGTTCTGGCTATTGAATAACCTAAGTAAGGCGGATAAGATCCCAACGTTCATGAACAAACGGATATTTCAGCGTATTTTTAAAATAGCAGAAGTGTCCAATTTAACAAAGGAGGAAAGAATGGCATACGAAGCAAGTTTGCAGGACAAATGGTTATGGAACAGCGCGATGTCGCTTGCTGAGAAAAAGGCTGCTGAAAAAGCAGCTGAAAAAGAGCGCTTAAAAGCAGATCAAGAGAAATTGGCCTCTGCGCAATCTTTTAAAAAAGCAGGTGTAGCCAACCACGTCATTGCCGAAAGTTTAAAACTGCCCTTGGCGGTAGTAGAGAAGTTGTAGGTTTACAACTGATATAAGAGTGTTTTAAGTCATCTCGGTCACAAGAGATGGCTTTTTTTATACACTTCTCCTTCCTTACGGTTTTCCGTAAAAATCCAAAAATAGAACCGACTAAATTTGTTTCTGTGACAACATAAGAGGGGAGTGAAGGTGTTTCTCAAATTTTGTGAATTATACCATCGAAGAATATCATGAACCTATTACCGCCAATGTAGTGGTGGGGTCTAATGTGTTGAGTGATACCGCGGCGTGATGGACGGACTTCTTCGATGGCAGGTCAGGTACCTGTGAACGTAATTAGAGGTCATCTATAAACTGGTGATCTCTCCCGTTGGAAATGACAAGGTGTACAAGCTACATCAACAATACTTTCCAGGCATCCATTACACGGCCGTTATCCAATAAATGCTTGGCTTTTAAATGCAGGCGTATGGTGCGGGTATGGCTGTCGATGGCAGCATCAAGCAGTTCTTTCATTTCATCGGTATTGCGAAAGGCTTCCACCTCGTCATCGGATGGTAGCGTTTTAACAAGCCCCAATAAGCCCAAATTATTCCCGGTTAATACGTTGGAGTTTTTAACCGCTTCAGGAAAAGCATCTACGCCGATACCCATTCCGGCATAATCTATTGGTTTGGCAATTTTAAATAAATTATCGCGGGTTACCCTACAATACCAATCACCGCCTAAACGAGCCACCAGGTCTATTTTATGAGCGTCTATTTTGCCATTGGCATCCAAAATATCTTCATTGATATGAATCCGTTTCACCTCTGCAATAACCAAATTACCTGCTCCTCCGTTTTTCCCTAACGATATCACATCCTTCACTACACATTCCAATTGAACAGGCGATTCCGCCACCCTGGGTGGCTTTACCGTCTCCGAAGCCAATTGAGTAAACCCCGCTTTGGAAAACTCATTTACTCCTTTCGGATAATCCGTACTCGTTAAATAGGTCTGTTGAACCATATCATAGTTCACAATATTAATCACGCACTCAGGTATTTCCAAAACGTTTTCAAGCGTATGCTTAGTGGTGTTATCCCGCGCCCTGCTTGTTGGCGAAAAAACGCATATCGGCGGATTGACACTAAACACATTAAAAAAACTAAACGGACTTAAGTTAACCTCGCCGTTTTTATCAATAGTGGATGCAAAACATATCGGCCGGGGTGCAATGGCGTAGTGCAAATAACCTTGCATTTCCGTCGGTGTTAATGATGACGCATCAATCGTTTTTAACCTCATTCAAATTTTTATTAACGTGAGTTTCCGATTTCGTATCCAACTTTTTTTCTTGGCTTTTCTTCTTTTTCAATAAACTCTATGGCACGGCCCAAAATGCGGATTCCGTCTTTTAAAGTCTGTACCTCTTGCTGCTTTTGTGCCAACCGTTTTTCATTGATGGCGTAGCCTTGCACAAGGTATTCTTTCAGTCGTTGGGTAGCCCACTGGCGGAATAATGTTGCTTTTGTAGAATTAACTCGATAACCCACTGAGATAACCATATCAAGGTTATAAAAGTTAATTTTTCTTTTTTTACCATCCGCAGCAACTTGTTCCAAAATGGAACAGGTTGATTCTACTTTTAATTCGCCAGATTTATAGATATTGCCTATATGTTTAACGATGGCCGGTCGTTGAACATCCAAAATCGCCGCCATGGAGTTGGTATCTAGCCACACAGTATCCTGCTCGAATGTTACCTCGATCTTCGTTTGGCCATCACTAGCTTGGTATATTTCGATTTGGTTTTTTATCTTTTTCAATGTTAATTCCTGGTTAGGTCCGAGAATGCCGTAATTTTTAAGGTTTAGTATAAACAAAAATACTAAAAAAATTAGATTCACCAAGCGAGAGACGAAAAAAGATCGTATATCAATTGATATTTTTCTCTGATTCCTAGCAAGCACTACTTACTTCTTAGTTTACGGCTTTCCGTAAAAAACCAAAAAACGGAACCGATTAAAATTGTTTCTGGAATCTGTTAGGAGGGGAGGGATGGTATTTCTTGAATTTTCACCTAGTTTGTGAAATACGTTTTAATTTATAAGTTTCTGAAAAAGGGTGAAATAACCGCATTCATTACTATTTACTCATTCCGTAAGCTATCTACCGGGGTTGTCCATGCCGCTTTTAAAGACTGCGTACTAACGGTGAGCAATGCGATAATAATTGCCAATCCTCCGGCGATAGCCAGCATCCACCATTGCATATCGATTCGATAAGTGAAATCGTCCAACCATTTGTTCATTGCCCACCATGCGATTGGCGAGGCGACAACCAGGGAAATGATAACCAATTTAACGAAGTCCTTAGACAACATGGTGCAGATACCTGTCACAGAAGCTCCAAGTACTTTACGGATTCCGATTTCTTTGGTTCGGGTTTCTGCAATATAAGAAGCTAAACCAAAAAGACCCAAACAGGATATGAAAATTGCCAGCATAGAGAATATAAACGCCAACGTTCCCATTTCTTCCTGGTCGTTAAACTTCCTGGCATATTGTTCATCTACAAATTTAGAATAGAACGGATAAGCAGGATTGAACTTTTTTATGATTTTTTCAATACCCTGAATAGTCTGGGACATCGGAAGCTGAGGGTTAGAACGAATCACGATATTATACATGTATTGATTACTCGCCAGGATTAACAATGGTTGTACATCTTCATAAGGCGAATCCATGATATAATCTTTTATCACCCCTACTATAGTATAGGTTTCCTGGCCCCATTTCAGGTATTTTCCTACTGGGTTCTCTAATCCCATTCGTTTAACGGCTGTTTCATTTAACAAAACCGAAGCGCTGTCGGCAGGGGAGTGGGTAAAATCAATATCGCGGCCATCCAAAAGAGTAAGCCCTAAGGTTTTTACGAAATCACTTTCTGTATGAGCTATTTTGAAGAAGCTGTTACTGGAATTGCAACTTAAAATAGGAGACTTTTTTATGCTGCCAATCTTTCTTTTTCCATCAGCATCTCTTCAATCTGCTTAG
>NZ_SBJH01000059.1 GCF_004368405.1 Olivibacter sp. XZL3 | reverse complement strand
CTCTGTAATTTCGCCATCATGCTTGTCAGTTTGTAAATAATAAACTGTCAACCTATATCAGGACAAGACACTTATACCTTATACCTTCCGCCTTACCACTCATTCCGATCTTTTCATTATCTTTGCGTTGATAACTGCGAATCGTTCTTATGCCTATATTAGACCAACACATCCTTTATGAAGACGCGCATTTAGTCGCCATTAACAAGCCATCCGGTTATTTGGTGGAGGCGTCTGCCAAAGAAAAAACAGCCTTAGAAGAGATGTTAAGTGCTTTTTTGAGCGAAAAACATCATCAGACGATTCAGGTACGGGCGGTTCATCGACTCGATCGTCGGGTCAGCGGATTGTTACTTTTTGCAAAAACGTCCGAGGCTTTAGCAGGGATGATTGCACTGTTCAAAGCAAAACAAGTCAAAAAAACCTACTGGGCCATTGTGGCCAACCGCCCGGCTATTCCTTCCGATACACTTGTGCACTGGTTAACGAGAGACAAAGAGCAGAATATTACCTTTACCCACAATGAGCCTCAAGCCCATAGCGTCGAGGCAACATTGGCCTATCGCCTGCTCGAAGAAGCGAATCACTTCTTTCTAATCGAGGTCTTCCCTTTTACAGGTCGTACACATCAAATCAGAGCCCAGTTAGCGGCCATCGGCTGCCCCATAGTCGGCGATTACAAATACGGCTTTCCGCGTGAAAAACCGAGAAAAGCAATTGCCCTTCATGCGAAACAATTGCGCTTCACTCACCCGATAAGTCAGCAGCCCATTTCCCTCGAAGCGGCTATCCCGGATGCGCAGTTATGGAACAGTTTCAGGCATGCTTCTGCGGCGCTTGATAACGATAAACGCTCTTCAGAATAGGTCCGTTCTTGATCCAAAAACCCCAGTGTATTCGACGGATCTTCCCCTTACCTACCGCAGGCAAGCCCGCTTTTTACGGTTAGCCAGACAATTGAAGCGCTGTATAGCGGTGTTGCTCTTTTAAGCGTTTCGCACTTTTTCACACCTTGTAATCTAAATCTGTAGACATCGCCTCCGCCTATTTTAAGTATATTTGCCTAGGACTGTCCTTAAATCGTCACGAAGTATCTTATCGATCATGCTGGATGCTACTTTTTACACCAACGTTCTCTTTCAGATTATTTTATTCCTTTATTTCTTAAATGTAAACGGCACACTTACGAAACATCAGCATTTTAGGTTTAACAATGTGCTGGCGTTCCTCTTTGTTCTCTTATTATTCCACATTTTATATATTATTGTTAACATCGGCAGTCCAATCGGCTTATTATACGGCCCGCTATTGTATCAAAGTTCGCTCGCACTGGATGGCAAGACTTTTTCGCGCATCCATTATATTCCCTATCTTTTCTTATCCTTAATGTATTTTTGCTATACCATCGCTTTTCACTTTGCCATATCCGCCCCCTTTCTCGAAGATTTTTACTATCCGCTGTACCTATTCGCTATGCCTTTGTCTATCTCGATTTATTCATTACTGATTGCCTATAGGCATGTAAAAAATCCGTCCGATACCTTATCGCCCCAGCATAGCTTTTTGAGCCTACTAACGGTTTTGAGTTTTTGCGTTTCGGTTCCGCTCTTCCTTTTTGCTACCGCCCCCTTCGAGCATCGCTATGGAGGTATAAATCTTCCATATCTCATTTATCTGCTCCTCGCATTGGCTGGCTTATATATTGCGAGCTATTTCTACGCGGCCAACTTAAACATGTTCAAGGCCCAAGCATCGATATCAAAGCCCGATCTTGACACAAATGCGAGCGCTCCGATTGTTTCAGCAATTCAACGTTGTCTAGCACAAACCCCAATTTATTTAGATGATAGCTTAACGCTGCAAAAATTGGCACAACACATTAACAGCTCTCCACAGGCCTGTTCAAAAGCAATGAACGAACACTTGGGAAAGAACTTTTACGAGCTGCTGGCCGTATATCGAATCGCATATGCAAAGAAATTGATCGAGGAAGATATTTTTGGGAAGCTGACGCTCGAGCACATCGCCCGTCAATCGGGGTTCCGTTCCAAAAGCTCATTCAACCGGTATTTCAAAATGCTTGAAGGCTGCGCTCCGAATGCTTACAGAAAATCCGTAGAAAGTAAATCGGCCTGAGTTAAACATGACGACATTTGCATTCACTCTGATAAACTGGGCGTTGGTAACGCTTGTCACCATTTGCTTTATCAACCTGTATCTGGCTTTAAAAGTCAAAGAAAAAAGCGCGCTGGAAACCGTAATTAACTGGGCGATCTGGTTTTTAAGCATTCATGCGGTTTACGTCTTAATCGTCAGCACATTTTTTCACCGCCTCCCTTACCTTGACTGGGCCGCGCCTTTCGGCTTAGTATATGGCCCTTTATATTTTTTGGGCGTCCAATCGACCATCCATCATAGGCTTAGTCGGCGTAAAACCATCCTCCACTTCATTCCGTTCTTAATTTTTCTAGCCATTTTTGTAGCCGGAATACCCAGTGCTGCCGATCCGCATGCATACAACGCACAGCTTATTCGCCAGTATCTCTACAAAGTCACGGCGGTTTCCTTTATCTCTTACAGTCTTTTGGGAGCCTATCTTTCTAGAAGAAATCAATTTCACCGCTCCTTACTCGTCGGGATACTTGGAAAAGCCTCTTTTATGCTGCTATTAGCCAGCTTTATCTATTTCGCACAAGAGACTTATCGAACGGGATCTTATTGGGCATATAGCTTACCAAGATTGTCTGTGTACAGTTTGCTCATCTTATTTGCTTTACTAATTTTCAATCACAAGGTGACGCTGCTACGGAAAGCGGTTGCTCTTGATCGGCCGCCGGAAGACGAAGCAAAAGCGGCACACCGTAGCGTCGAGAAAAGAAGTTATGCTAAGTCTGCGCTATCGAAAACCGCGCTCCAACATTATCAAGAAAAGCTGGAAACCTGCATTCATGACGAGCAATTATTCCTCGATGCGTCCCTCACCATAGAACGTTTAGGCGATCACTTGAATATACCGAAGCACCATCTTTCTCAGGTTTTCAATACGCAGATCGGCAAAAGCTTTACCTCCTACATGAACGAAGCCCGAATAAACTTCGCATGCAGATTATTAGAACAAGAATCTAACACCCCCATTGAACAATTAGCTTACCAGAGCGGTTTTAACTCTAAAGTTTCATTTTATCGCCAGTTCAAAAACAAGCTGGGATGTACTCCATCCGAGTACCAAAGAACCGTCAAAAGCCGGGAATAAGAAGTTCCATTTTATTGGGAAGTACAAATTTAAGTCGTTTTGAAACGATTTTCTGAACAGGCAAACCTTCTTTTGCACGAAATTTCACAGATATGACAGCTCAGTTCCGCGTATTATACATAGACGACGAAATACCTAACCTCATCAACTTCCAATCCTTGTTTAGGAAGGCACATCAAGTTTTTGTAGCACAAAGCGTCAATGAGGCCAGGCTTATTTTGACACAGCATCCAAATATACACGTCGTGTTTTCAGATCAGCGGATGCCAGACATGATGGGAACCGATTTCTTCGAAGAAATACGTGTGACCCACCCATTGATTATCCGCATTTTAGTAACCGGTTTTGCCGACCTGAACACATCTATTCATGCAATCAATAAAGGACAGGTTTTTCGCTATATCCAAAAACCTTGGAAGACGGAAGACGTCGAACAAGCGTTGTTAGACGCCAGCAAAGAATATCTCCGTTTAACATACTTTCAAACCAGAAATGAAGAACTTGAATCCGCTTACCAGGCGCTGGAAAACTATGCCGACCACATTAGTCATGATATAAGAGGACCGCTGTCAGGCATTCAAACCATTTCGCAGTTAGCTGCAAACAGCCATAGCATCGAAGAACTCAACGAAATTTTACTGCTGATAGAAAGCACCTCAGCGCAACTTAGCCAGTACACGGCCGACTTGCAACATTTTTATCGGGTCCAACGCGGTAAGATCGCGTTAAAAACCACAGATATGGCGCTGTTAGTACAGGAAATAAAAGCGGTATACCAAGCTCCCATTAGCGCAGCAGGCATTACATTCCAGATTAAAAACGAGGTAGATCAGCCGGTACCGACCGATCCTACTGCATTGAAATTAATTATTCATAATCTGATATCCAATGCCGTCAAATACCAACAGCCCGAACATTCGGAACCTTGGATACATGTTCACCTCTTTTTAAAAACGTCCATCCTTTACATTGAGGTAAGCGATGGGGGGATTGGCATGAAACCCGATCAGCTGGCGCAAATCTTCACCCGTTTCTATCAATCCGATCCCACGAAGGAAGGATACGGCGTTGGCTTATTCCATGCGCAGCAAATGGCTACCAAATTGAATGGCAGATTAAGTGCAACGTCCACGTATCTAAAAGGCAGCGCCTTTTTGTTGGAAATACCGGTTTCGCTTTAGTCGTCCTCAGGCATCTCCGAGATTTCATCCAGACAGATGATATCCCCCGGTTGATTAATTAAATAGTTAATATCATAATAATGCAGCCTACCCAGTCGATTTATTACATCGTAGCTGTAAATTGCCTTGATGTGCGTCATGGCGTCAGCCTCTTCGTGCGGGTTATAGACATAGGTCATCGGCTGTGAAGGAAATTGGACGAAATCCGGATCATCAAAAAAAATAGCAGCATAAAACATCGCATTGTGAAGAGGCTCCTTTTCCAAAGCTTTACAAAAAGCGGCAAGATCTTTTTTGGTTACCAAATCCCCCATTAAGAACAGCTGGATCAGGTAAACCTTTGAAGCGTTTGTTTCGATTCGTTTCTTCACAAACGTTATTTTATTCTTTTCCATAGAGTAGTATAGATGTATTGCTATTTTAAGGTAAAGCAATTTCGTCAATATCTTTATAACTTTAGCATTTATTTTGATTTTGCACCTGCTTATCTATCTTTGTATGTTTGGCAAAGTCGCCAACTGCAGCTGAACATTATAATCCGCTATTATGCTACATCCTCTGTACCGCCTTTTTTTCAGTATGGCCCTGATAAGTGCCATGGTGTCCTGTGCCCCTACTAATACGCACTCCACAAAAGCAGGTCTCGATAGGCGCCATTTCGAGTCGCTCGTCAACGGCGATTCTACCCATTTGTATACATTGAGCAATACCAAAGGGATGGAGGTAGGCGTCACCAACTACGGAGGTCGCATCGTCTCGCTTTTGGTTCCCGATAAAAACAATAAAATGCGCGACGTCGTTTTGGGATTTGATCGTATTGACGATTACCTCGCAAAGCCCAATTCTTTCGGTGCCACCATGGGACGTGTAACCAATCGCATCGCGAAAGGCACCTTTCTGCTCGACGGAGACACCATTCGGATTGATAAAAACAATGGACAACATGCTATTCATGGCGGGCGCGAGGGCTGGCGCCAACAGGTATTTCATGGACGCCAACTCAACGATAGTGTCCTGTTGCTTTCCTATTTTTCGCCCGATGGAGAGTCGGGCTTTCCGGGCAATGTACAAGCAGAAGTACGGTACACGCTGACGGAAGCGGGCGCGCTCATCATCAACTACACCGCGGAAACCGACAAAAAGACGGTCGTAAACCTAACCAATCACAGCTTTTTTAACCTCAGCGGTAACCCGCAACGCCCGGTGCTCGACGATATCCTTTTTGTCAATGGCAAACATTTTACGCCCATTGACAGTGAAGCGATTCCGACCGGCGATATCTTAGCCGTATCGAACACGCCTTTCGACTTTACCCGGCCCATCAGCATCCGGGAAGCGATTGAACGCGACAGCACGCACCAGCAGCTGCAGCTGGTGTCCGGTTTAGATCACAATTGGGTGTTGGACACCAAAGGGGATTTACAGGTTCCCGCCGCAACGGTATATGCACCGTCCAGTGGTATTAAGTTAACGGTCTTTACCAACGAGCCTGGTTTGCAGGTTTACACCGCTAATAGTTTAGATGGAACGGAAAAAGGAAAAGGAGGAACCCCCTTCCAGCAGTACGGTGCCATCTGCCTCGAAACGCAGCACTTTCCTGATTCGCCAAATAAACCACAGTGGCCTTCCACAGTATTACAGCCCGGCAGCCAATATCGTAGCACCTGCATCTATCATTTCAGCGTTGAAAAGGCCGAATAAGGAGCATTTGCATTTACTCACCAATTTTTCTTATGTTTGATGAAAGGGAAAAGACATGAAATCATATAGCCTAATTAGCAGCTTCCTCATTCAACTGCTATGCATTATATCATTGCAGGCCCAAGAATCAGTCTCACCAAAAAGGCCGAATATCATATTCATCATGAGCGATGACCATGCCTACCAAGCGATCAGTGCCTACGGCCATAACTTGAACAAAACGCCTAACATCGACCAATTGGCCGAGGAAGGAGCCCTATTTACACGAGCCACCGTTACCAACTCCTTATGCGCACCCAGTCGGGCTGTGCTGCTCACCGGAAAACATAGCTTTATCAACGGCAAGGTAGACAACGTATCGCGCTTCGATTGGAACCAAGACAACTTTCCAAAACTGCTCCAGAAGGCCGGTTACCAAACAGCATTGATCGGGAAAATCCACATGGACGGCTTGCCACAGGGTTTTGACCATTCGGCGGTGCTGATCGATCAGGGAGAATATTACAATCCGAACTTCATCATCAATGGCCAAAAAAAGCAACTAAAAGGCTATGTTACAGACCTTACTACCGACATGGCTATTCAGTGGTTAAAAGATCGCCAAATCGACCAGCCTTTTTGTCTTTTATATCATCAAAAAGCACCACATCGCGAATGGTTGCCTGCCCTTCGCCACATCAAAGAATACACCCAGCTAAAGGTGAAAGAGCCCGCGACACTATATGACGACTATCACGGACGTGGCACAGCAGCCAAAACTGCCGAAATGAACATCCTAAAAGATATGAACTGGGCCGCCGATAACAAGGTTCCTCCCCATATCATGGACGAACTTGGATTGAAAGAGCGACTTGATTGGGACAAGAACGCCTATAAAAACAACCTGGGACGGATGACCGAGGAAGAACGTGCTGCCTGGGATGCCGTTTATAATCCCATTATTGAGAAGTTTAAAGCCGAATATCCCAGCATGTCAGCACAAGAGCAGATGCAGTGGCGCTATCAACGTTATATGCAGGACTATTTAGGCTGCATTGCTTCCATTGATGAAGGAGTTGGCAAATTAATGGCCTATCTAAAAGCGAACAACTTGAGCGATAATACCATTATAGTCTACACTTCAGATCAAGGCTTCTATTTAGGTGAGCACGGCTGGTTCGACAAACGCTTCATGTATGAAGAATCACTCCGTACACCACTTATTGTCCGGTATCCGAAGGAAATCAAAGCGGGTACCAGGATCGATAAGCTCGTACAGAACCTCGACTTCGCTCCTACTTTTTTAGACTATGCGGGCGTAGATATTCCTTCCGATATGCAAGGGGCCTCCTTTCGCAAATTAGTAAGCAACGAAATTTCTTCTTGGCGAGATGCGATTTATTACACCTATTATGAATACCCCTCTATCCACATGGTGAAACGCCATTATGGTATCCGTACCGAACGCTATAAACTTATCTACTTTTACTACGATGTGGATGAATGGGAATTATATGACTTAAAAAACGATCCGCAAGAGCTAAACAATGTGTATAACGATTCAAATTATGCAGATATTAAGAAGGACCTACATGCTCGGCTGGTGGAATTACGGAAGCAGTATGGGGATTCAGACGAACATGACGCCCGTTTTCTGAAAGCCTATTTAAAAAATTAGCAGCAAATGCTTCTTCGACCATATCGAAAGCCTCCCACAGCTTACGGCCTACTGCGTACAGCCTAGCAAAAACACAAAATCTGCTCTTTTTTTCACTATTAGCTATCTGTTTACCACCTAAACAACCGCTAATTTCGGCGTCAAAAATTACCTTGTAGACATCTTAAAGGCCGAAATTTCACACTTTCATATTTATCACATTTTTTACACAATTTTCTCCGTACTTTTGCAACCGTTCAACCGAAATTGAGAGAATACATTGGCACAACGCATTCTACAACCCGATCCTACCGTCATCCTAACGTTCCTTTTTCTCGACTTTTCATTTTTAACAACTTAAAAGTAAACGTATGAAACATTTTTTTCGCGGGGGTTTAGGACTTGTCCTGTTCCTTTGTTGCACAGCTTGCGATAAAACCCCTGTACCCGGTGGAGAAAACGACCTTCAACCAGCCTCCCCTATTGTCAGCAGCAAACCTGCACCAACAGACACCATTGCGCCAAGCACTTTTTACCTTGGGGTAAACGGCCACCCGTTAAATCAAGAAGCGTATGCCACGCTTTCGGCCGAAGAGCAAATGCAGCTACTCAAGTCGCTCGGCATGAACCTCTACCGAGTAGATTTCACCGTAACGGGTCAAGGAAAGATCGTTCCCTCGCAGCGGTATGAAAAACTGCGGGCCGCTGCCAATGCTGCGGGTATCACCATTTTACCTATGCTACCGGATGCTAAATTAGATTACAACGGAACGGAAGAAGCAGCATATCAGCAAGGCTACGCAAGGGGATATGGCTTCGCTGAAGAAAATGGAAACGATTTTACCTATTACAACATCGGCAACGAATTAGACAATGATTGCATTCTTCCCAACAAATCAGGAAGAGCCGCCGAACACTATGATTTGAAAAAGTTCCGTGTAATCGCCGCACACTTAAAAGGGATGGACGATGGGATCAAAGCTATTGATCATACTGCACAAACCATGATCAATGCCGGATGGATGCACTATAAATACCTCCAAATGCTGGAAGACTATGGCGTTAAGTATGACATCATCGCCTATCACTGGTATAGCGATATGGAAAGTGCCGCCGCCAGCGCTTATCAGATAAATGATATCACTGAATTCCTAGCTACACAGTTTACAAAACCTATATGGTTCACAGAGATCAATATACGAAATAAAACCGGATCGGTTTCAGACGAGGTACAACGCGACTTTTTAAATACCGTAATAGCCAAATGTCAAAAAAATCCGAGAGTAAAAGCTGTCGTGGTTTATGAGTTGTTCAATCAACCTGTTTTCAAGAGCATCGAGTCGCATTTTGGCTTGTTCGATTGGGAAAAGCCTTACAGTAAATACAAACCTAAATTGTGGGCTTCTGAACAAATGGAAAAGTCTTTGAAATAGGCTAAAAAAAACACTGCTTATCTCGGGCGAGATAAGCAGTCTCTACATTGATCAAGTATCCAACCGTAACCTTAGTAGAAGTATCGTTTTCTAATCTATAGAATAACCGTTTGTTTTAATGAGATCAAAGTTAACTATAAAAAGCGTAATTTATTGCCTCTTTTATCACTTGTGTATTTTTTGTATAAAAATGAGCAATTTCGTAAAACAG
This sequence comes from Olivibacter sp. XZL3, assembly GCF_004368405.1. Lineage (GTDB taxonomy): Bacteria > Bacteroidota > Bacteroidia > Sphingobacteriales > Sphingobacteriaceae > Olivibacter. The sequence continues at coordinate 156,776 of NZ_SBJH01000059.1, read as the reverse complement.
AATAAGACTAGATAATATCTCCGAACTCCTTTATCATCCACAATTTAAGTTCTTCCCGATCTATTTTCCGTCAAGTATAATCGGTCAGATCATTCAATTCGATATCTGCTGTTTCAAAGCTCTCCGTCAGCACCCAACGGGCGTTGATACGAAGGTAAGGAATGCTAAACAAATTATTATACTCAATTTCCTTACACAATAACTCACTTAAGTCCTTTAAGTTAAATTGCATTTTGTTTTTTTATTAAGCCAAAGTTAATATACATCAACCATTCTTCATAAAATAAAGTACAATATACCTGAAAACCGGGATCATACGCTCCCATACAAACCTCGATTCCCTATACACGTTTACCGAACAAAAAGCGCTCTTTACCGAATTCTTTCTGTCGCTAGCCTAATTCCACTGGGGCAGGCAGGAAATGCGTACTACCTTTGAATCAAAGAATAAAACATAAAGCAAATAATAAAATATTAACCCTTAAAAACGTAAGTCATGAAAACGTCCATCAAATTATTCATTGTCGCTATCATCCTCTTTTCTTCAAGCGCCTTCGCTAGTGCGACAGAAGACCGAAACTTGAGTACCGCAGAAAACGCCATCCACGAATATATCGATGGTATCACGCTAGGCCGTACAGAAAATATTGAAGCACTGTTTGCAGAGAGCTTCAAGCGCAATACGGCAGGCAATGGAGCCGTTTATAGCCATAGCAAAAAGCAGGTGGTCGACTTCCTAAAGCAAAACAGAAATTTAAAGCAAAACTGTATAACGCAGTACGACGTTATTGAACAAAGTGCTCAATTTGCGTTGGCGAAACTTGAAATGCGCTATCCGGAATTTACCAAAATAGAATATGTACAATTATGTCGGGAAGGCAGTGAATGGAAAATCAACCAAGTCACTACTACGTACAAACAGTAAGCGCGAAATCGGTGCGCGATCGCTCCACTCCCCTGAAGTGGGGGAGTGGTCGAAATAACAGCAAACCGATGGGCTACTACATACGGGCAATCCAGTGAGCATCCTGTCCATAGCTTTGCGGCTCTTTCGCAGCAGTAATTACCAGTTCCCCCCCTGCCTGCAGCTCTGCATGGCTTATCCAAAGTTTATTAATATCCTTTCCATTCAACGTTACCCGCTTTATGTAATGATTTTCAGGACTAAAGTTCTCCACACGAATGTGAAAAAGTTTATTAGTGCCTTTCAACACAATTCGCTCAAAGAGCGGAACATTCAGGTAATAAATAGGCTCCCCCACACAGGCTTGCTGCATACCGATAGCCGTTAACACGAACCAAGCGGACATCGCCCCTGCATCGTCGTCCATTGTTCGTATATATGCCTTCGGCTCATTCTTATAAATCCGATCAATATGAGAACCGATGCCCCGACTGTTATCATTAAAATAATGCTGTATCACCGTATCTACCGCCAACTGATGCACCAGCTGCTGATATTTCCAAGGCTTGTCGCTTGCATAATACAGCATTTGGGCCTGCATATCCGGCTCATTTGCGCGATTAAAATAGTGATGATCAAAAAAATCGTCCAATTGCCGAGTAAAAGCCGACTTACCACCGGCGAGTTCGACCAACCCCTTCACATCAAAAGGAACAGCCCAACGGTATTGCCGAATCGTTCCCTGGTACATCCCCCGAGCCGACATACGGTCCACATCTCTTTTGGTCAAGTCCTTAAAATCCGTGTTCCACTGTGTTCTATACTGCAGTGCTTTTGCGCGATAGTCCCGAGCCCCCTTATCGTCTCCCAATAAGTTACCGATACCGGCGAGCGCCCATAAATCATAAGCCGACTCCAAGGCCCTGTCGGGCTTCGTATGATCTAGCCGATCAGCTTCTGCTAATAAGGAGTCTTTTATAGAAACAAAGTCAACGGGGTAGCCTTTTTTTGCGGCATCCAGTAATACCACCACGGCATGCTCAGTGCGAACCGTATTGCTAGGCTCGGTAGGCCCTGCAAAATCCTTTTTACCATAAGGATAAAGGTTGGCAATAGCACTTACAATATCGCCATACAAAGCAGGATAAGCGATCGACAACAAAGGAAGTTGTGTTTTATAGTTATCCCAAATAGCCCAGCCATGGTATGTTGGCTGCTCCGTACGGTATAGCTTACCATCAATCGCCCGATAAGTTCCGTCTTGTTCCGAAATCCGATACGGACTCTGTAAGGTTCTATATAATAGGGAATAAAAAAGTTGCTGCCTATCGGGATCGCCAAGCACCTCGATCTGTCCGAGTAAAGACTCCCAAGCCTGCTCACTTTCACGTCGGAGAGAAGACGGAGCGGCTTCCTGTGCATTTTCAGCAGCATGCCGTTCGTCCACGGATGATGTCCCGACGACCAAACGAAGCTCTTTTAGTCCCGGTGGCAATAGGGCAACCACCCCATGCTCACCCTGCTTCTTCCAGATTACGTTCTCTGGCAATCGTATCTGATAGTACAGCCGGTACGTACCCACGTGGCAGGTGGTCTTAGCCGCCACCCAACCGGTAACTGTGTTGCCCGACAGCCGGTGTTCTTCCTCGACAAAAGCTGCATTGAAGCTATGGGCCAAATCGAGACTTATTCCTTTTTCGCCTTGCGGAAAAGTATAGTGGTGTAAACCTGTCTGCTTGTTCACCACCATCTCGGCCTTAATTCCGTTGGTAAAAGAGATCCCATACGTCCCGGGAGCAGCCTGTTCGGTCACTTTCATTAAAGGAGCTCCATCGTCTTGCGCCCCAAGAAAGGGTTTTATCAGCAATAAACCGCCACTCCCTTGGCATCCTACTCCCTCGAAGCGATTGTGTGTAAATCCCCAAACTTCTTTTGCTAAAAATTCATAGCCCGTATGGGTATGGGGATAAGTTTGCGGCGCTATACTGAGTGCACTAAACGGGTAGGACGCAGCCGGAGACAGCTGCCCATGATCCCCTGATGATCCCAAAAAAACATTAACCTGCTCAAGCCTTCTTGTCTCGGTCTGTTGCGCCATAAGCAATTTGGCACTCATTAAAAAAATAGCAATTGATAGTCGTATATTAAATATTTGCATGCGGTACAGCTAAATCAACAAAAAAACCAAAGATACGCAATACTCCGTTTAGGAATCGTTAATGATTTGTTAAGTGTCAGGACATTGGAACAGCATGGCTGCAGCTTATAACGCCTGCCTGTCGCAGGCAGGTAAAACTTATAACTTAAAACTTACTACTTAAAACTTACAACTTACAACTTATAACTCCCTTATAGCCTCCAACACCTGGTGTAGATTATCAAATGTTCGGTCGACTACGAGCGACTTTCTAATATGCTCATGCGTCTGCACCGCCCAACAAGTAAGGCCAGCTGCATCGGCGGCTTTTGTGCCTGTGAGCGAATCTTCCAGCACCAGACAATCCTCCTTATTGAACCCCAGCTGCGCTATACACATCAGATAAGGTTCTGGATGCGGCTTAGTATGCGTAACCTCCGTCCGCGTAACAAGCAGCTTGAAATACTTCATTAGATCGTGCGCCTCCAGGTAGTAAGTAGCAACCTCCCGCTTACTGGAAGTCACAAGTGCCAGGGTCACCTGTTTGCCGTGCAAATAAGTGATCAGCTCTTTCGCACCCGGCATCAAAGGCACAAGTTCTTCCTCATACTGTTGCGCTATCGCGGATTTGACCCGCTCCAAAAAGGGCTCGACCTCCGTTTGGAAGCCATGTTCACCTTGCAACACTTCCATTGCCTGCACATCCGTTTTACCCGCAAGTGACGTGAGCCAGGTATCGCTATCCAGCTCAAAGCCGTACTCGGCCAACACCTTTTTCCACGCTTTGTAGTAAAACCACTCCGAATCTATTATCGTTCCGTCTAAATCAAACAATACTGCTTTCAGTTTCTTTCTCATATTTTTCGTTTCTGCTAATAAATACTTAATAGACACTAGTCGTATGCAAAATGCAAAGAAAAGTCGGCTTTTACCCTATCCTAAAAACAAATAGTTACAGCTTGTTCCGAGCGACTTACTATGCTTTGGTACGGCTATTGCATTACGAAGTACATTGTTGACTTTAAAGCCCTTTTACTATGGAAATTACAACGACTACCATACACGATTTACATTGGGACTTTCCAAATGCACAAGATTTTTCCGCGCAGATTATTAATAATAAAATCACGAAACTTTGCTTTCAGGACGTGGGAGAGCTGACAAACTCACATCTCGATTCACTTAATGAGAAATACCTACGCAATATCCATCGGGCCCTCAGCGATTTATTTCAGCATATCGACCAAGTGCGCGGCGTAGGCAATATTCCTGTTCATGAAGACGACAGCGACGCAATTACTGCAGCGGAGCGTGCCCAGCTGCAAAAAGACGAAAAAGATATGTTAGAACACCGGGAGAGCATCATGAATAGAATTAGGAAGTTATAAGGCCAAAAGCAAGGTTATATAGAGCAAAGAAAGGCTGCCTAAAAAGTCGCTTTCTTAGCGTCATGTCGAACGTAATCTCTCCCGAAGTATCGGGGTTCGCTCGAAATGACGGCCAAGTGATCCTGTTTTAGACAGCCGTGGTATCGCTTACAAAAGCGATGTTATTTCTCCCACCACACTTTCGTCATGATGTTATCGCCGCCAATACGGTCGGCCGCCTCTTGATAATGCGTTGGATTGTAGCGACGTACCTCCGTCGGGTACATAAAACGCTTGGGCATCACTCCGTCGTGTAACATGTATTCCGTTTTTGGAAGTTCAGGAAGACCTGTCCGCCTGTATTCAAACCATTGCTGATAATCATTATAAAAAAGTGCGATATACTTTTGTTCCATCAATTGCTTCATCGTTCCATCGAAAGCAACCGCTGGATGCTGTAGATAATTCACCGGCACGGCTCCGTTTTTCCACTGCGTAATCCCTGCTACAATCCCTTTTTCATAAGCCTGTTGTGCAGCACTTAAATCGCCGGCACGCAGAGCCACCTCCGCCTTGATCAATTCTACCTCTGCATAGCTCATCATCACTTCAATGACCTCGGTACCCAAAGTCGTGTATACCATTAGATCTGCGTTCGGCTGACTTGGATTAAAATTAAATTGTGAAGCATCGCCCGAGTGCGCCGCGGGCACACCGACATAGCCTATATCCACCAATTGGCCATTTTCCAAGCGGCTTCCTCTTGTCATAAACAACGCGCGGCGGGGATCCTCCTTTTCATTTAACAAATCGACAAAGAAAGAGGCCATCGCCTTTGCGTTGGCATAGTCCTGCCTTCTACCCCAAGCATAATCGTAAGGTGAATTTCCGGTGATGGTTACGAAGGCTGCTTCATCATTGCTGGTAAATACCGGATATTGTTCCGGGTTGCTAATAATCGCCTGTAAGCGCTCATAACTGTTCATCTCCGGACGGTTTGAGGCGCGCAGTAACAAACGCAACAATAACGAATTATTAAAGCGTTGCCACTTCGTTTTGTCGTTACTGTAAAGTAAATCCTCGCCGAACATCTGCGAATCGTCGGTAGCATAAATGGTATTAGCTTCTTCCAACTGCGCAATTAAATGTTCGTAGATTTCCTGCTGCGTATCGAAGCGCGGCTGGGTGATACCCGCAGCAGCCTGCATCGCTTCCAAGAAAGGTACATCTCCGAAGCTATCCGTTAAAATACCTACAATGTATGCTCTCAGCGTGGCAGCTACCGCCCGATATACCGGCAGGTTGTAATTATCCGCTGCTGTTTCCATCTCACGGATATTGGCCAGCCATGTATAACAAGTATTCCAGGTACCGTTGCCCGAATTCTCGTTCAGGTCGTAACGGTGAATCCCATTAGAAACGCTGGGATGTGGAATACAGACCTGCATCAGTTGCCAGTCGAAGTTGTAGCTCTGCGAAGTAAAGTAGGTACTCATGTTATAAATAACAGGCGTCAGCATACTTCCCGGCGATACCACCTCCAGTTTATTCGGATCGACGTTGATCTCTTCAAAATCTTTGGTACAAGCACTAAAGCCCAGTAAGAAAACGGTTGCAAAAGGCTTGATATATTGTTTTATATTCATCTCTCAAAAAAAATTAGAATTTCACACTCAGATTCATCCCCCAGGTTCTTGGCGTAGGCATTTGGCCCATTTCTACCCCCGGAATAATCGTAGCACCGTTGAGTGCTGCCGTTTCCGGATCAAAAATCGGGAACTTGGAAATCATCGCCAGGTCGCGTCCAAATAGGGCGACGCTCGCACTTCCCACCCGCAATTTATTGCAGAGCTCTTTTGGCAGTCCGTATTCAATGCGTACTTCCCTCAATTTAACATAGGAAGCGTCAAAGCTATTGGTCTCCACATTCGCTCGTCTGTAATAATCCGCGTACCAGGTATTAATAGCTACCGGCGTGGTATTAGGCGAGTAGCTGCCATCGGCATTTTGCACCACCCCATCGCCAATCACGGTTCCTGTTTCCCGGCCCAGTAAGGTGTGTCCTAGTTTTCCTTGTTCCGTCATTTTGTGGTGACTCTGTGAGTAGACAATACCACCGTATTGCCCGTCGATCGACACCGCTAAACGCCAGTTTTTATAGGAGAATTCATTCTGCCAACCGCCACGCCATAAAGGATAAGCGTTTCCTATTTTCTCTACATCTGCGGGACGCAAAGCCAAGCCCGTGTTTCCGTCAAACACGACTTGTCCGGCCTCGTTCCTTACCAGTCCGTAACCATATAAATCACCGATCGAACCACCTTTCGTTGCATAAAAATAAACCGTACCGCTCTCCGCATAAAGTTGCTGATCTACACCCATATCTTCGCTCAGCGTCAAAATCTTATTGACGTTCTTGGCCCAGGTAATGGTGGTGTTCCAATTGAAGTTTTTACCAACTACAGGTCGACCACTCAATAGAAGCTCAATCCCTTGGTTCTGGATTTTTCCGGCATTGATAAAGCGCTCACTATAGCCGGTGGTCACATCAAGTGGTACCCTGAGCACCTGGTTTACCGTATTGTTGGTATACAGGTTCACATCCGCATTTACGCGATTATTGAATAGTACCACATTCACCCCTCCTTCCCAGGAAGTAGAAATCTCCGGCTTCAGGTTATCGTTAAACAATACACTGGGAGCCCCCGCAGAACCCGGGAAAGGCGAAGTCTCAAAATAACTGCGCGTGCGATATGGATCGGTATCGGTACCTACCTGTGCCCAAGATAGGCGTGCTTTGGCAAAGGAAATGACTTCCGGTAATTGGAAGAGCTCGCTCAATATATAGCTCGAGCTTACCGATGGATAGAAATAAGAATTATTGCCATTTGGTAAGGTGGAAGACCAATCGTTTCTTCCTGTTATATCCAAGAAAATTTTATCTCTCCAGCCTAAGTTAACCAAACCATATACGCTATGCGTTTTACGCTCGATGGCTTGATTTTCCGCAACAGCTTGTCCCAAAGCATTTGAAAGCTTATAGATTCCGGGAACCATCAAGCCCCTAACGATTCCGTTACTTGTTTTAACCTGACTGTGCATGAAGTTGGCACCGACGGATCCGGTAAAAGAGAAGTCCTCGCTTAAGTTATCGCGGTAAGTTAATAACCCATCCGTATTCGTTTCCTTGAAAAACACATCCTGTTGCTTATAATAGCCTTGCGGAAAATTGGACGTATTGTAGGGGCGCCGTTGCTCGCGTTGGTCCTGCCTCATATTCAAGCCCGAGCGCAGCATCAGCTCCCATTTATTGTTAAAGCTATAGATTCCCTGCAAGTTACCCTCCAAGTTCGTGCTTTTCAAGCTGTTGGTCATTTCGTAGGCAATCAGGAACGGATTTTCGATGTAGGAGCTGAAAGGGTGAATCTGTTCAATGTTCTCCATCCCCGGTTTCCAGATTGGGCGGTACCAATCCAAATCAACGTTCGGGTTCTGAAATATCATGAAGTAGCCGATCGACTGGTTATTATAGCCTGTCCCCGGCAAGTTATCGCTACTCTTATCGGTAAAAGACATCTTCGCGTTTAGCTTCAACTTTTCGGTCAGCTGTGCGCTGGTGTTCAAACTAGCCACTAAACGGTCGAACCCGGTATTCGGCATGATCCATTTGTTTTTGGTATGCGTAATCGACGCCCGTGCAGAAAAGCGATCCGTTGCACCGTCCAAGGCCACGCTATTAGTAAAATTGGTTCCCGTTCGCCAGAAACTTTTGATGTTATCTTTATAGGGCACCCAAGGTACACGCGTAGCCGACTGCCCTCCAGTGTTCGGATCGTATTGGTAGTACGACTGCCCGTCAAACTTAGGTCCGAACGCACTGGACGTGGAACCTGTATTGGCACCGTCTTCCGACAGGTCGTATGAATAATAAAGTTCTCCGGCTGCATTGCGGTTCTGCACTCCTTGTCCGTACTCATACTGATAATCCGGCCAACGCAAGACATCGCTGATGCTTGTATTCGAATTGAAACTAACACCGATGCCACCTTCATGCTTCGCCCCGGATTTAGTGGTGATGATCAAGGCTCCGTTAGCGGCGCGACTACCATACAACGCTGTTGCCGCAGCACCTTTTAATACCGTGACCGATTCGATATCGTCCGGATTAATATCCCCTAAACCGTTACCGAAGTCGATCGGCACATCCTTGTCCACCCCACTCGCGCCAGCACCATAAGCTTGGTCGACACCCGAGCTTACATTACCATTAATCATCGGAATACCATCCACCACGATGAGGGCTTGGTTTTTAGTAGGGTCTAAGGACAAGTTACCCCGAAGATTGATGCGCGAAGTGTTAACCGGCCCCGAGCCCGATTGTATAATGTTCAAGCCAGCTACCTTTCCTTTCAGCGCTTCCGACCAGTTATTTGGCATTGCTTCAGTAAGATCTTTATTGTCGAGCTTGGATACAGCATAACCCAATGCTTTTTCATCCCTTTTGATACCCAATGCCGTTACTACCACCTCGCTTAAATCGGTACTTGAACTCCCCAAAGAGATGAGTAGGTTCTGGTTTTCCTCTGTAAAACTAGCTTGGTAAGGCTGATAACCCATGTATTGAAAGCGGACCTCCACGCCACGCGGAACCCGCACCCGGAACTTTCCGTTTACATCGGTTATCCCCACCGCCTTTCCTCCGGCTACAATGGAAACGGAAGGAATTGTTTCGCCGGTTTCGGCGGACTTCACCAAACCACCGATGGTAATTTCTTCCTGTGGTTCATTTAATGTAATGTTGTTGTTCAGTTTGGCCAAACTTACCTGTTGCGTCACCGTGAGGCTGGCAACCAATAAGCTTGTAAAAAAACAGGGTTTAAAATGTCTCATGCTACCTTTCAAATTTGGCGCAAGAATAGCCCAATCATGTTAAGTACCTGTTAACTTTTTGTTATGTAAAAAAGTTGTTCGCTAATAGTCGCGCCTATTGCCCGTCAAGGCATTTTATCTGTTTTTAGCAACAAATCCCTTCCATAGCTTCCAAAATTACAGCAACTGTCCACTAAACTGGACAGCCCTGCCCTATTCTTTACCTTAATTGCATGGTCTGTTAACCCAAGCTTCTCTTTGTGCATCGCTCAAAGCCGTAGCATAAAACAACAAATAATCCTATTTTACCCGTCACGGCACCTAAAATGACGTAATAAGACCGTTCTCGCCCAACATTTCAAAGAGCAAATAGATTTTGGCACATGCTTTGAATAAATAATGGCAGGTTTAGGTTGATTAAAAAAAGAAGAACGCCCAGCATCCCCAAAAGCTGGGCGTTCTGTTTTTATAAGAATAAAGGAACTACATTCCGTCAAACTGAAAATCGAAATCAAGCTTGGCATCGTTGTTTGCCTCAATCACTATCGTGTATGTCCCAAGCGGCAACGCGCTTGAAACCGCATCGCGAGTCAGCGTAAGTGCGGTACTAGTAAATGGCGCCAAGGGCTGAAGTCTTCCGCCTGCCACTCGTTCCTTTCGCCCTTTATGCAAGTGATAGAGTGAAACCTCCGCTTCTTCTGAGATTATCTCTCCAAAATTCTCAATCTGGACGGTAAAAACGCCTTTGTCCTTTAAAAAAACAGGTTTACGCGCTGATAAGATGGACGATCGGTAACTTTGCCAAGGCGCACGCATGTAGCCATAAAGCAACTTTCCTTTTTTCGTCTTACCGATTAACTTTGGAGCAAATTCAGCTTCCGTAATTCCGTGCTCCACCCCATCGAACGTCACCAACAGATCCCTTCCACTAGCGGTGGCGCGAAGTGCTTTACTTCCACCGCCGAAATTAACCTGATCCGACGCACCAAACCGTAAAGTGGCCAAGTCTATTTCCTCCAAGGGATCAAAGCCCGGTTCCGCATGTATCTTAACTTGGATCGTCTTCATTTCAGGCGTCGGCATGTCTTTATTAAGCAAAGTAATCAGCAATCCTGGGTTCAGGGGAATCGCTATGTTTTTTGAACTGTGATTGTCGCCACCCTTATCTTCGTCTTTTAACACATCAATCACCGCGAAATTTGCTTGTATGGCCCGACCGTAGGAGTCCTGAAACACTTTCATCCGCTCAAATTTAAACCATTCCTCTTTCGTGCCGTCCGTATGTTGCGCAATCTGGTTTGTATACGCCTCGCCCGGATCGGTAACCCAATGCACTCCATCTTTTGATCGAAGATAAAAAGCGATGCGTCCGAGCCAGTCATTCACGATCAAATGATACTGAACGTGATCACGCCATACTACCGGATCTTCAAACTCACCCGCTACTGCGGGGTAGACCCGCTTATCGGTTACCTGATGGTAGGTAGACAAACCATCGCGACTAAACCAAACACCGCCACCCCGGCATACCATCAGGTACGAACCGTCAGACCGTTGGGCAAAGGTAAGATTGGATAGACCTTCGATAATTTTTCGACCTCTGGAGTCGAAGTGGAAGGTATCTTGCTTCCAAGGCCCCTGCGGCGAAGGAGCTGTATAGCGCTTGTCAATTACATATAATACATAGGTTCCATTTTTCGCGCGAAAAAGCTCGGGATTATGACCCGATCCGATGGTATCCTTAATGAGATAGGGCCCTTGCATTTGCTTACTAACCGCTCGATACACGATCGAATAGGGCCACTGATGGTGCCCCTTTACCGATTTTTCATCCCAACCACAGACGTACAAATTATAAAGGTCCGTTGCGCGGTCGTACCGAATATTACCGCCCCAATACGAACGCAGGCTGTCCTCTATCCCATTATCTACATAACGGTCCTGCACGCCCTTAGCGCCCCACACGCCCTCTCCGCTATGCCCCCTCACCATCGGTAAAAAGCGATCAATAAAGCGCCCGCCCAACACCAAGCTGTCCCAGCGTGCAGGCCGCGGCCGTTCAACCACTTGCCCGTTGGCGAAGCCAGCCATGATGAACGAAGCGAAAACAGCACAGATTAGATTTTTCATATTCTACTGAATGATATTAATAATTCGGGTTCTGCACTAACACACCTTCACTTTTGTCAATTTCCGTTTGCGGCAGGGGCCACTCGTAAAAACGTTCTTCGAAGCGATAAGTTAAAACACCGTCGTTCACATTATTGAGCACTTCTTCTGCTATGCGCCAACGTTTCAGATCGAAGTAACGCAAGCCCTCGAAGGCCAGTTCCATCCGCCGCTCATGCCGGATGGCTTCACGCATTTCGTCCTTCGTTAGACTCGCCGCAAGCGGCTGCAAACCTGCCCGCCCGCGTATCGTATTCAAAGCATCTAAAACCTCCGGCGTTGGTCCCGACAACTCGTTTTCAGCTTCCGCAAACAACAGTAAAACCTCAGCATAACGCAACATGACCCAATCTTGCTGACTTTGCGTAGAATAACCATAAGGAATTAAGCCCGGACTGAGAAACTTCTTTAAGCCATATCCCGTCGGAACGTTATTTGAAGGCCGATGTATGACTCCGTCAAAATTCACTTCCCTATCAAAGATTGTCAGGTCGCGCCGGAGATCTCCCGGTTCAAACGCGTTGAATAGATTCGGTAAGGGGCTTACTACGGCCCAATCACCGTACCACTGATCCATCGTCGTTGCGTTGTCCGGTGCTAAGAATTTAATGGAAAAAATGATTTCAGGGTTACCTTCTTGCATCCCGTCTCTAAAAACGCTTTCAAAAGCCGGAGCCAGTGTATAGCCAGCCGTCCTAATTTCCCTCGCAAGCGCACTTGCCTCTGCCAATAGTAGCGGATCCGGTACGCCTTCCCGGTTATAAGCGGCATACATCAGCACCCGCAACTTCAAGCTCTGCGCAGCGGTTTTTACGGCATGGCCTCCACCGTTTGCATACAAAATGGACGGCAAAGTATTGATGGCAACATCCAAGTCGGCCAAGGTCTGATTCAGCACTTCCGAGGCTGCAGCCTTAGGCTGCGCCTGATTGTCGAGCGTTAAAGGTTCCGTAACAACAGGCACCGCTCCATAGCAGGCATAGAGCATATAATAGTAAAAGCCGCGCATGAACCGCGCCTCTCCTTCGTAACGGGCACGACTCGCAGCATCCAATTCCGAGCCGTCGTAGGCGCTTAAATTAAACAAAAAACTATTAGCCCGTGCTATTCCGGCGTAACTCGCATTATAGATATCGGTGATGTAGCCGCCGGAAGAGGGAAAAATTTCTCCCCTTACTATACCTTGACTCCCGTTGTAGTTATGCTGACCATAACCGTTATCTGTCAGCACATCCCAATTGGGCATACCATAAGAAAAGATACTATTCTGCAACTGCCCGTAGATAGCTGTCAAAGCCATATCAAAGTCGGCCTTCGTTTTCCAATATTGATCGGCCGTCAGTCTGTCCAAAGGGTCTTTATCAAGAAAATCTTTACCGCAACCGCCTAAGCCTAATAAAAAAACGGTGGTGCACGCGAGCAATATATACTTTTTCATAGGAATCTGCTTAAAATTGTACATTAAGTCCAAAGGAATAAATCTTGTTTTGCGGATAGCCAACGAACACCCCGTTACCGCCCCGTTCCGGATCCAGCCCCGGATAGTTCGTTATTGTAAACAAGTTATCGCCCGAAAAGAATAAGCGAAGTTTTTTCAACCCAATTCGCTCGACTAGCGCAGCGGGAAATGTATAACCAAGCGTAACATTCTTTAAACGAAGATAAGATGCGTCTTGTAAATAATAACTGGAAGTACGTCGAATCTTGGCCGGCGCATCGAAGCCCCAATAGATGCGCGGCATGGTGTTAGAAGGGTTTTCAGGCGTCCAGCGGCCGCGCCACTCCGTCGTGGGCGGCGAGCCTTGCACAAACGGTACCGTACCCCAATCGGCTACATAGATCTTCCGGCCTTCCACACCTTGGAACATAAATGAGAGATCAAGATTTTTCCAGCTGGCATTTCCTGTAAACGCGTATTCAAAAGACGGATATTGCCCACCAAGATAGGTCCGGTCATCATCATTAACCACGCCATCCCCATTATGATCCTTAAAAATGAGATCGCCTGGCTGTGTATCGTCATTATATTGCCGCGGCGCAGCCTGTATTTGCTCCTCCGTTTGAAAGATCCCGATCCACTCCAACATATAGAAGGTGTCCCACGGGCGGCCTTCCTCTTTAATGGTGTTACTTCCAATTTCCCGTTGACCAAAAGTCACCAGCTTATTTCGAAAACGATCGATATTCCCCCCAAAGCTATACGACAGCCCCTCGAAAGCGCCAGATGTTACCTGATGGCTATAACGTAGCGCCAGCTCAATCCCCTCGTTCTGCATGGTGCCGTTGTTGACATTCGGAGCAGTAAGCCCCACCACCCCCGTCACTTGAGAAGGCCGCAGGATATTGCTGGTCGTCTTCCTATACCAATCGAGAGTCAGGTCCAAACCATTAAACACCGCTAAGTCGAGTCCGACATCAGCGATCTTTGTTGTTTCCCAAGTAAGGAGTTGATTTGCTAAAGCTGTTTGAGCTGCTCCGGTTGTCAGGTTGGTATTATCAAAAGGATAATTCCCCGTATAGTTCAACACTTCCTGATACGGATAAGGGTACGTTTCCTGATAAGCGTAAGGATAGGGTGAGCTGCCGCGGACATCTATATTAATATTCTGGTTACCAAGCTCTCCATAAGAAGCCCTTACTTTCAAGTTATTAAGCCACTGGAAATCACCGTCTTTTATAAAGGACTCCTCCGAAATCCGCCAAGCTCCCGACACCGAAGGGAAAGCGCCCCAACGGTGGTCGCTATGCAGACGCGAAGTACCATCATAACGCATATTGGCTTCCAATAAATAACGCTCTTTATAGTTATAGGTTAACCTACCAAAGAAAGATTGCATCGCCCATTCATAGGTAGAGCCACTTGAATTCTGCACGGCCAGTCCACCGGCGTCCAATTCACGTAAATCATTACTAAAAAAATCCCGTCGGTAACCATACAAGTATTCGTGCTTGTTGGCCTCCTGACTAAGACCAAGCTGTGCCGACACGTTGTGGCCTATGCCCAGCTCATCCTCATATTTTAAATAGGTGAAGAGGTTGGTATACCTATTTTCACTGCTGTTAACACCAAGGCCTTTTCCACCGACATCCAGGTCGGTCGCAAAATCACCGGTCTGATAATTATAAAGCGGCACCACCGGACGCCAGTCCTTTGATTTGTCAAAATCACCTACAATAGCGGCTTTAGAATACCAGTTCAGCTTTTTGCTCAACTGCACGTCTAGCCAGCCTTGTAGATTGACGGAATAGTCACGATTTCTCCAAAAGACCTCATTCTCTACAATGGCCAGCATGTTCTTGTTGTTATATTCGAAATCATAGGCCTTAAACGAATAGCGTCCGTCCGGCAGTTTAGGTAGGTAAGTAGGCGCTTGGGATATCGTTGCGATAAAAGCATCTTCCGCCCCCTGTCTTGGCCTGGAAATATCACCTTGTTTTACACTGATGTTTGCACCCACCTTAATGTGGTCGTTAATAGACGAACCGATGTTAAAACGGGCATTATACCTTTTGTATTCAAAGCCCTTCATTACCCCCGGTTGATCGATATAACCAACCGATAAGTTATAATGTGTACCTCCGGCACCTCCACTGATGCCGAGATTATGCGTTTGCACAAAAACCGGATTAAACATGATGTCCAACCAGTCTGCATTCGGGTATTGAGTCCTGTCAGTGGCATTCCGATACAAATCGATGGTTTCCTGCGGGTAAAGTCCTGCGGCATTACCATTATTTCGTCGTGCCTCGTTCCAAAGCTCCATATATTCCGCAGAGTTGGTAATCAGATCGAACAAGCGAGTCGGCGTGTGTACCGCACCATTAAACGTATAATCTACCACGAATCCACCCGATTGCCCTACTTTGGTGGTGACCAAAATCACGCCGTTGGCCGCTCTTGACCCATAGATTGAAGCCGATGCAGCATCCTTAAGCACCGATACGTTCTCAATATCATTCGGGTTCACGTCACTCAAGCTTCCCTCTACCCCATCTATCAGCACGAGCGGATTCGAGCCCGCCCCGCTGAAGGTTCCCTGTCCGCGGATGCGCACGGAGAGCCCTTCATTTCCTGGTTCTCCAGAATTCTGCACCACCCTTAAGCCGGGCACTTGCCCCTGCAACATAGACGCCGCATTTGTTACAGGCCGCCTCACCAGATCTTCTCCGTTTACCGTTGCTACGGCCCCGGTTAGATTGGCCTTTTTCTGCGTGCCGAAACCTACTACGACCACCTCATCCAGATTCGCTGGATCTTCCACCATCGTAATCTCCAAAGATATCCGGTTGTTCAATGGCACTTCCTGCTCCTGGTAGCCGACATAGCGAAATATCAAGGTGGCATTAGCGGGCACCGAAATGGAAAAGGCACCCGCCTCGTCCGTAGAAGTACCTTTTCCCGCCGCATTTTTTAATAGCACTGATACGCCGCTCAAAGGTAAGCCACCTTTATCACGCACTATACCTTTAATAGCCACTTGCTTATGTCCACGCGCCCGCTTCAATACAATGTTATTGCCCGAAGCTTCATAAGCAAGCTGTAAAGGGTCTAATAGTTCGTCGAGCAGCTCTTCTAATGGCTTTTCCTCCGCTTTGATTTCGATAGTCTGGTTCACGTCAATAAGCGCCGGACTATAAATAAAATGGATGTCGAACGACTGTTCGATATCTTTTAACAGGGTATGCAATGACGCGCCCTTTTTAGAGAACGTGATGCGTTCATTGAGTATTCCCTGTGCGCGGGTATCCGCCGCCCACGTGCTCCCCAGCAGGAATACAGCCATTAATAATTGTAATGTGCCTCTCCTCATGACAACAGTAAATGTTGATTTTTTTTCCATACATTTGGTTGTTAGGTTTTAGTGAAAATTTAACAAAAGAGCCCCCTAACCGTTCGAACAGACGGTTATACACGACAATGGGCCACAAAACCCGCTAATCATGTTTCCAGCTTTTTAGCGGGTTTGTTGTATACTTACCTCTAGGTTTGCTTCGTTTTATTCATATGATTTTATTGTTGGTTAATATTTAAGGTAAAAATGATAATGCCATCTTCCAATTGATAATAAGCTTCCACAGCCTTTGCAATTAAACTTAGTTTTTCTTGTAAAGAAACGTTGCCTAAAAAAGCGGTAATCGGCCGTTCTTCCAATAAAGGGTCTTTAATCTGCACGCTTACACCATAATGCGCCTGCAATACTTCGGCGACTTCGCGCATGGGGCTATTTTCGAAATCAAAAGCTTTTCCCAGATCTTCTTTGAGGTGCAAAGCATGTGCAGAGGGCACCGCTACCCACGTTCGGTCGCCGAAGAGCCGCGTTTCCTCGCCGGCTTGTAACACCAACCCCCTGTCGTGATGAGCCGCGTCAGCGCCTTCTTTTTCTTTGCCTTTTACCCGAACGGCACCACTGGTTACCAACACGCTGTGACTTGCTATATTAGGCCTAGCATCAACAAAAAAACTAGTTCCCAAAACGGTTGAGCTCAATTGATCCGTATGAACAATAAAAGGAGCCTGCATACGCTTACTGACATCAAAAAAGGCATTACCCACCAATTGGACTTCCCGTTTGGACATAAAAGAATCCACGCAATAAGTTAGGCTGGCTTCCGGTTGCAAGACAACTGTTGATTCGTCGGGCAGTGCGACCAGTAATGCTATATCCGCTGTATTCTTCACTTGCTTACTGCCGGCACCATCCAGACTAGCAACAGCCAGTTTCGTCGACCGATAGGTGGGTACCTTCCAAATCCAATAGCCCAGAACCATCAGCACAAGTGCCGCCGCAATCCAACTAGTGAACTTAGGGATAACGAAGAATTTTGGTAATTCGACGAGGCCTGGACTTTGCCATGCAGCTGCAATAATAGTCTCCTTTAATCCGGCAGCATCACGATTCAAAGGCTTTATTTTCATATTCAGTAAGAGACGCCGAGCCTCGGACGCATAAGGTTCGAGTAGAGGAAAAAGCACCAACACTTCCTGCCAATACAGATCGCTTGCCGACTGCGGTGACTGCACCCAATCTATGAAATCATCATCGCTCAAGAAATCGATCGTTTTATAATGTTTATAGCGTTGCATTGGTTAGTTTGCGTGTGTATCTGTTAGTATATAGACACACCAGTACAAAATCTACCTATGTTTTTCGATTTTTTTTAAAAAAACGGTATATTGAAACAGAGGAGCATACACAAATGCGTAATAAGGGCTTCATAATCTACCTTTTTCTTCAACGCGAGCAGCGCGCTGCGCAACAAGTTGTAAACCGATTGACTCGTTAGATTCATTATTTCCGCAATTTTTTGCTGCTTAATGCCTTCATAAAACCGTAAATAGAGAATCTCGCGCTGCCGAGGAGACAGCTGATCGATATACATTTTCATTTGTAGTTGCACCGTATAGGCTGGTTCATCCGGATCTTCAAGCGTAACAGTAAAGTCGGGAACATGGCAAGCGGCCGTACTCAACTCGTCATTCATCTGCCATTTAGGAAGCTCGCGAAAAATCTTGTTCCGAACGGCCTTCATTAAGTAGAATTTAATTGAAGCAGGCTGTTGAAGAAATGTCCTTCGCCTCCACATGAAAAGAAACACTTCTTGTATGCAATCTTTTACGAGCTCCTCGTCTTGGCATAAACGTATTCCATAGGTATACAGTGTATCGGTATAACAGGTTACTAAGGCCGTAAAAGCGTGCTTTTGTCCGCTAACCAATCCATTCCACATAGACCGGTCATCCCATTCGAATTGCTCCCTCATAACAGGTTTATTTACTTGTGTTAGTATATTTTTTATTGAGGAAATACAAAACTAATTATTAGCCTATGAAAAAAATTACATGATATACTCCAATGTCTCAGCAATCTTAACATGTTATGGCTTTCCGCCAGTATGAGCAAGCCCATCCGTCACGTCTACCGGAACTTCTCGTCATGTCGAGCGGAACGCAGTGCAGCCGAGACATCAGTCGGTATATACACAGATACTTCCGCTACGGTCGGTATGACGGTTACCATTCGGATATTTCGTTCCATAAGTCGTTCCAAGCCGGATTAGTAGAGTTTATTAACAGTTCCTTTTTTAATCGGCTCCATTTTTTTAATTGTTTTTCTCTCGCAATGGCTTCCTCAATTCGGGAAAAGTTCTCATAGTAAACACATACCTCAAGATTGTATCTGTTTGAAAAGGACTCCGGATGAATTCTCATTTTATGTTGAGTAATTCTGTTTCTTAGATTTTTCGTTACCCCAATATAGAGTGTTGTTCTGGTTTTATTGGTTAATATGTAAATGCTTCCGCCATATTCCATATGCTAATTTAGCGTTTCCATTTTAATTAAACATTTCTATTTGTGTCATTAGGTTGTGTGAAGCAAAAATAAAAGGCCTTCTCCTCCGTCATGTCGAGCGGAACACAGTGCAGCCGAGACATCAGTCGGTATTTACGCTCAGATACCTCCGCTACGGTCGGTATGACGACGCCTGGTCGGTATGACGAAGCCCTTTCTCCGTCACGTCTACCGGAACGCAGTGCAGCCGAGACATCAGTCGGTATATACACAGATACTTCCGCTACGGTCGGTATGACGACGCCTTCTCCTCCATCATGTCTACCGGAACTTTTCGTCATGTCGAGCGGAACGCAGTGCAGCCGAGACATCAGTCGGTATATACACACAGATACCTCCGCTACGGTCGGTATGACGACGCCTGGTCGGTATGACGAAGCCAAAATTTACCAAAAGAAAAAATATCCTTACCTTTAAACTGTACAATATCAACAGGCTATGTATAAACCCCTTCTGCTCCCACTGATTTTACTGTTCTTCGCTTGCACCTCTGGTGGCAATAACGATAAGGCTGCCGTTGGCAAAAAGTTAATTTTAAAAAATGCGACACTCATCGATGGAACGGGTGCCGAAGCGCGTCAAACGGATATCACCATTGAACGCGGTAAAATCACCGCCCTCAATTCAACGGTGGATACCGCCGAGGCAGAAGTGATCGACCTCAGTGGAAAAACTGTTCTACCGGCTTTTATCAGCGCGCACGTACATATCGGCACCCTGAAGGGAACATCCGCCAATGCTGAAAACTATACAAGGAAAAACATTCTGCGGCAACTGCAGAATTATCAGCAATATGGCATTCTCCATGTACTGTCCATGGGCACCGATCGCCCCCTCTTGTTTGCTAACCAATTCTATGATTCGCTAAAAAACGGCCAATTAGAGGGTGCGCGACTTTTTTCAGCAGGCATCGGTTTTCATGTGCCGGACGTGAAAACTCCTGCCGGCCCGCCAATGGATTTACTATATAGACCCAAAAGCGCTGCGGAAGTGCCTGCTCTGATGGATTCGCTGATGCAATATAAGCCGCGCGTTGTCAAAATTTGGGTGGACGATTTCGGTGGTAGCGCAAAAAAAATGGACCGCTCCGTATACCAAGCCGTTATTCAGGAGGCTCATAAACAGCAAGTACCGGTGGTAGCGCATGTCTATAACCTAGCCGACGCTCGCCAACTGGTGGCCGACGGGGTGGACGTGCTCGGCCATAGTATCCGCGACCAATTGGTGGATGACGAACTGCTGAAACAAATGAAGGCGAACAAGGTGGCTTATATCCCAACATTGACGCTGGATGAATTTGCTATCGCCTATGCCGGCAATCCGGAATGGATAAATGATCCATTTTTTAAGCAAGCCTTGGAGCCTGGCGTTTACGAAATGCTCCATACAGCCGACTACCGGACAAAGGTGAAAGAAGATCCGCAATACGCCCGAAACGTCCGCGCCTTCCAGCACGCCCTGGCGAATGTGCAGCGTATCGCTCAGGCAGGTATTTTGATCGGATTGGGTACCGATTCGGGCGCTTCGCCCGTCCGCGTACAAGGATTTTCCGAACACCGCGAACTGCAGTTACTGGTAGAGGCCGGACTGACTCCTTTGCAGGCGATTTCCATTGCTACACAAAATGCGGCGAAGATCTTAAGGATCGATGATCAATATGGAACCATCGAGAAAGGTAAAGTGGCCGACTTACTGGTACTCAGTGCCAACCCATTGACCGACATTAAAAACACACAAAAAATCGAGGGAGTCTTAAAGGCAGGCAAATGGGTGCGCGGTGGTAACGATTAGCCAAGGCCTTATTTTATTTCCGAAAAAGCAA
This sequence comes from Olivibacter sp. XZL3, assembly GCF_004368405.1. Taxonomy (GTDB): domain Bacteria; phylum Bacteroidota; class Bacteroidia; order Sphingobacteriales; family Sphingobacteriaceae; genus Olivibacter. The sequence continues at coordinate 136,157 of NZ_SBJH01000059.1, read as the reverse complement.
AGCCACTTGCTCTCCTCCGGCCATAATAGTCATCTGCAAGGTTTGGTTATCATCGTTTAATACAATATTCGCTTGTTGCCGCTCATTGCCATCTATTAAATAATAGGTTCCGTCTTCATTTATCCAGTCAGATTGAAGTGTTTCCGTCTGGCAGCCGCTTGCATCTTCATTCGGCACCGACAAGGTTAGATTCATGGTGCTTTCGTTGATCGTTAAACGCGAATCGCGAAAGCAGGCACGCTCGGTCACATCAACCGCTTGCCCGCCATCGTAAATGGCTCTCAAATTCCAAGTGCCGATTGCCGGATCGGTTACTTTTAATTCTTCGTCATCGTCTTTTGAGCAGGACAGACTGATGGCAATCAATACCACCGCGAAAAGCATTTTCAGGAAAGTTGGAGCCTTTTTCATTGATCAGAAGTTACTATTAATAATTATACAATCGTTCGATGAGCCAGCTTCACGCCCGACACTCATCTAATTAACAGCCACTAAATTAACGAGAATAGCAATCCCTGTAAATCGCAGAAAACCCTTGTTTTGACTCATGGAATTCAGGGATATTTTTAAAGGGGTTAAGCTTTAGGGTATAAGGCGTATGCTGTAGGCAGTAAGCGCTAGGCTTTAGGCGACAGACAATAATAAATCAATCGCATAGACCCTTCGGCTTCGCTCAGGGTGACGACCGGTAACTGACAACTGGTAACCAATAACCGGCAACTGACAACTGGTAACGACAACTGGCAACTGACAACTGGTAACCGACAACCAACAACTTAATTAACCAATAACGAACTACCGCTCCACCAGTTCCTTTACCTGCTCGCCATAGTAATCTATTTGTCGACCGTCGAGCTTCAACAATTCGTACCACCTTCGGAACGCTCCCACAAATACCACCAACATTAAGAGCATAGCCACCATGGCCAAGACAGCCAATAAATATTCCCCTTTGGGAAGGTAGCTGTCAACGATTTGCAGATAACCGGCCCAAAAAGTAATAAAGGCCATAAAAACACCCGGTATTGCCGCACATAGGGCATGTTTGCCCCGATTTAAACGAATCAGCATGGTCGTACAGACGATCAAGCCACAAGCGGCCAGCAGCTGGTTACTAATACCAAATAAAGGCCAGATACTGCTTACATTACCCGTATAAACCAGATAGCCCCAAGCGAAAGTAAAGAGCAAACTGCTGAAAATAATCCCCGGTGTCCAGTTCTTATCGTTAAACCTAGGCCATACCGATCCCAGCATTTCCTGAAGGAAAAAGCGTCCTACACGCGTGCCGGCGTCAATAGCTGTCAGAATAAAGACCGCCTCAAACATAATCGCAAAGTTATACCAGTAGGCCATCAGCGCATCCATGCCCGGAATTTTATTAAAAATATGTGCCATGCCTACCGCCAGTGATACGGCTCCGCCCGTTCTGCCATGGAGATCCAATCCGATTTTCTCCGAAAAATAATCAATTTCAACGCTATGCAGCGTCGGATGTGCAGCCAAAAAGGCATCGTATCCTTCTTTCGGCGTGTTGATCGCAAAATAGTCGCCCGGCATCAGGGTACAAGCGGCAATCAAAGCCATCAATGCCACAAAACCTTCCACCAACATGGCCCCATAGCCCACAAATAGAATCTCACGTTCATGGGCAATCATTTTCGGCGTCGTTCCCGTTGCAATCACTGCGTGGAAGCCCGATATCGCCCCGCAGGCGATCACAATAAAGATAAAAGGCAGCACCGGCCCGCCGATAACAGGCCCGCCCCCATGGATAAAAGAAGTGAGCGCCGGCATTTCCAACGTGGGATGAATGAAAATGACGCCAATGGCCAGCATCACGATGGTGCCTATTTTAAGGTAAGTAGACAGGTAATCCCTCGGAACCAGCAACAGCCATACCGGGAGTACAGACGCCAGAAATCCATACGCGGGAATGGCTATAGAAATTGTCTTGATATCCCAACTGAAGATATTATTAATCACTTCATATTGCATCAACTCATGACCACCGATAATGCCCGCAATCAGTAGCACACCGCCAAGGATGCTTGCAAACAACACGCTGTTCGCTTTATAACGCATAATCAAACCCATAACAATCGCAATAGGCATGGTTATCAGTACGGTAAAGAGCGACCAGGCCGCCTCATGCATGGCATTAATGCAGGCTAAGGAAAGCCCGGCCAGCGTTAAAATAAGAATAAACAAAATCGCGAAGCCAGCCACTGTTCCGGTGAGCTTACCGATTTCCTTCGAAGCGATGGTTGCTAAACTCTGTCCTTTATGCCTAACGGAAGCGAATAGCACCACCATATCATGGACACCACCTCCCAGCACACAGCCGATCAAGATCCACAAGGTGCCGGGCAAATAACCAAATTGGGCAGCCAACACCGGCCCAACCAAGGGGCCTGCTGCGGCAATGGCTGCAAAGTGATGGCCGAAAAGCACATGCTTATTCGTTGCTACGTAGTCTTTGCCATCGGCAAACTCCAGTGCAGGCGTCTGGTGTTTATTGCTTAATTTCAAGGTTTTATTTGCCAGGTAGATGCCATAAAAGCGGTAAGCTATGGCAAAAAGCAGTATCGATGTAAAAACCAGCGTAAGTGCGTTGATACCATTTAACGATTCCATGGGTTGTTCATAATTAACGGTTTACGATAAAGCGATTACACAAACTTAGAGAAAAACATTGGCATTGGCATTGTTGATTCCTTTTAATTCACCAAAAAACAACATCCCCCAATCAAGTAGGGGGATGCGCTTTATTACTTAGGTGGCTGATCCTCCTTGGCTACCGTAGAAATCGCTGAAGCGACTATTCCAGCGGTTGCTAAGTAACCGGCTATGGTAAGCACTGTTGCCGGTAACGTGATCGGTGCGGTTAATAAGGCGCCGCCAATAGCCCCTAAAGTTAAACCGATGGTTCTTACTTTCTTAAAGAATGTCGGAGTTGGTGATTTGATTCTTTCTGTTATTTCTTTCATTTTCGTTGTTCGTTATTCGTTGTTGGTTGTGAGTGGAAACTAGTAGCAGCGGCTGTTGCAGTAGCAGGAACCCATACGTACTACTTGAAACGTACGACTTAAAACATATTTGTAGTTCGTTGTGAGTGGAAACTAGTAACAGCGGCTGTTGCTTAGCAGGAACCCATACGTACTACTTAAAACGTACGACTTAAAACATGTTCGTTGTTGGTTGTGAGTGGAAACTAGTAGCAGCGGCTGTTGCTTAGCAGGAACCCTTACGTACTACTTAAAACGTACGACTTAAAACATATTTGGCATAATGCCTAAGGCCTAAAGCCATTTTCCAAAAACTCCATCCGTTGCCTTAGTAAATTGTAATTGGCTTTTGTTTCGGACTTTATCAGCTGCATGCTTGCTTTCATTAAAGCGACATCCTGTTCCATTTTACGGATGTTTCCATGTAGCTGTTTTAAGAAATAAGCTATAATTGATAATAAAACACTGATAATAGTTCCCAATAAGGTTATTAATTCTAATGATTTCATTGTTGTCTTTTTTAATTAAAATTTTCATTTTCTTTTCCCCTTTGATGGGAAAAGAAACAAAAGGATCAAGGCTGTCTAGGTCTCGCTAAAAATCCAATTGCCCGTACACCGTTTTGCGGAGCCGCCCCAATCCTCATTTCCTTCCCTTCGCTTCTTCGCATAACGTTTTTTCCTGCTCTTCCAATTGAATTTTCTTTACGCTTACCCTAGAAGGCCGTTTTATCCTACGCGCGAGCGCCTCGTATCAGCACTGCCGTTCCGATCCCTTCCTCACTTCGCTCGACATGACGTAAGAAGGTGCTACTGCTTCTGTTACTGCTACTATTATCGCTCACAACCGGCAACTGGCAACTCACAACTGAACCATTAACGGTTCAATCACTAAACTCCGCCCCTCCTCAGCGGCCTCTGCCAATAAAGGATACACCCGTTTATAGGCATCTGCGGAATGCAGCACGCGGTAATTTCCATCAATCAATTGATAATAGCTTCCGGTTAAAGGGCAGCCTCTGGTATCGCTATGGTAATTCCCAATGTGGATGAACACCAAACTGAAATTGGGGATCCCTTTAATCTCGACCATCCCCCGGTGCATAGAGCTGTACCTACTTCGGTACCTGGCATTCATGCCGGCCACTTTGTTCAGCCCAAGCTGATAGGTTCCGGCGGGGATGGCCGTTTCACCAGGAATTTTTTCATCCCTTACTTTGTCCTCCAGCATATAGCATTGAAAGAGGTTATCTATGTATAGCTGGCCGAGAGTCGTATTGACGCCTTCGGCGATTCTTATTAGTTTAATCATATTATTTAGTTTTTGGGCGTTAGCTGTAGGTTGTGGGCACTATGCAATAGGCTCTAGGCTTTAGGCTTCCACTTACATTCAAAAAAAGCAAACCGACCGAAGTCGGTTCGCTGTGAGATCGCCTACGATACGGTAATCGTACCTGCGTACTGGCTGTTGGAAGTGACCTTACCTTCGCGGTGGGCCATGATTATCCACACGGAAAGCTCATCGCCCGAAAAGACGGTGGGCAATTCCAGATTCAAGCTCCCGTCTGCACGTGTGGTTTCTTCAACAATATCGAAGAAAGCTTTATTCTTGTTATACACTAAGACGATCACCTCGTCGTCAGCAAAAGCATTAAAGCTGTTCATTTTAGGCTGCCAAGTCAAGGTCGCCTCGCCAGGATTCGTCTCCGCTAAGTCGAGCCCGAAAAGAGGAGCCAGTCGCCCGCGGCTAAAATAAACCTCTTCATAAGCAATTTCTAAGTTTGGGTAATCCCCTACAATGCCCTCTTTTAACATATGCCTAAGCGCGACATTGTAGCCCGTCGACTTTGTCTGTTGCAGATCGCTAAAGCCGATATTCAGTAGATCCTTGATAGGACTCAAAAAGGCCACGGCCAAACCGAATTTAGCTCGCTGCGCCAATTGTGCTTCTGTGGCCGGCTTGTTCGACGGTCGCGGCAAACTCCTCATATAATCAACCGAGCGCCAGCGGCTACCGATATTATTACCAACCTTACCTGAAAAAGCACCATTGATTCCCTTTAAAAATGTTCCCATTTGTCTTTTTTTTAAGCGTTTTACATTTTTTAACTCAAGTCAGACACATTATGCATACCGGTATTTTCTGTATCCTTGACGCAAACATAGGGGCAGAAAACAGCCCAGGCAATTAATGATCGGAGACGATTGAAATTGATGGCAGGTGATAGCAGCTGATAGCTTTTCGAAGAACACCGAGCACTTTTTTGGTTAGTATGCAGGCAATGACAAGGAGATGCAGAGGAGACATGCTCCGGACAAGTTCGACAAAGGTTCGAAAAGCCTCGAAAGCTACCGAAGCTACGTCGAAGCCTACCGAAGCATAGCCGAAGGTTTCCCGACCCACACAAAGAGCGAAGTCGAACAAAAGGCGAAGCTACGTCGAAGCCTAAGCGAAGGATTATCGCAGCAGTGTCGAACGAGTCTCGAGGAAGCCTCGAACAATCGCCGAAGCGTATTCGAAGCATAGCCGAAGGGTCGCCGAAGAAGGATCAGATTCGCCCTCGCCTTCGGCTTTCTTCCAGCGCCTCTACCAGGTCGTCCTCGTAGAAATAATGACGATTTCCCTTGATCCGCGGCTTTAGCTCGCCATTTTTTACGTGCCGGTAATAGGTTGCTTCGCTGATTCCTAGCTTGTCCATGACATCTTGGGCACTCAAGAGACGATCAGGCAATTTTTTGCCGCCGTTTTTCGTTCCATGGCCGGTTATATTTTCCAGTAACTTGTGGATCTGTACCACTGTCTGTAATAATAAGTCGAGTTTGTTCATCGTCGTTGAATGGTTAAAAGCAGGTTAACAGGTCAAAAAAACATTATCTACTTAAAGCTTATGCTCATTTAACCAGTCGGAAAAATCTTTGGCAAGTCCTATTCGGGAGATCGGGAGGTGTCGCTTAACGTGATATAGAAAAACCTTTGAATCGGCATAACTCTTATAGTACTCGGTGTTGATAACAAAGGAATTCGATATACGGACGAACAGGTTCTTCGGCAACGCATTATATACACGCACCAGCGGTTCGCTCAAAACAATTTTTTCTTCTTCTGCCAGTACGAGTTGCGCGCCGCCGTCTATCGCTTCAATATAGAGAATATCTTCAAAAAGCACCTTATAATTTTTACGGTTATTCTTTTCGTTCACAATGCAATACCGTGGAGTAACGCGCATACTATTGAGTATCGCATGAAATTGAGGCTCGCGCAAGCGTGTTACCACATCGAAGAATCTGGAAAAATCAATGGGCTTGAGTAAAAAATCAGCCACCCGGTGTTCAAAACCGTCGTACGCATATTCCCTGTGGCCCGTACAAAGGACAACCTTCGTGGGAGGCTTTATCCATTTTATCAGATCAAAGGCCGATAGCTCCGGCATCTCTACGTCCAGGAATAGAATGTCCGGGTGATATTTTCTTAGCTTATCGAGTGCTTCTGTAGGAGCTGTCGTTTGAAAGAGGATGCGGACATGCTGCATTTTGCTTAGATATTTCTTTAATAAGCGTATAGTCTCCGGATCATCATCCACAATGCCACAAGTTAAGATGTCCATGTTTGTTCTGTATTTGCTATAATATCAATGACGTTCAATGGCAAGCAAGAGAATAAACAGATTATCCTCTTGCCAGTAGCTAAGCCTGAACCGCTGCCCCAACAGGTGTTGTAACCTTGCCTTAAGATCCTTAAGCCCCGAAGACCTCGATACTCGGTTCGACTCCCGCTTTGCAACGCCATTGATGGCCGTAATCAGTAAGGTATCGCCCGCAGTCACCACACGTAAAACCGCTTGCTTGTTTACTGCATCCAACACCGCATATTTCAGTATATTTTCTACACAACAGATTATCGTAAAAGCAGGCACCCGAAACGCGCGCATACTGCCCATACACAGCAAGCGAATCGGCATTTCCTCCGTCTCTTGCCCATAGTAAGCGTTAAGCAATTTACCGGTTTCCGATAGTTCACGTTTCAATAAAACCGTTCTTAGTCCCAGCTCGTCCCGATCGCCCATACCATACTTTATGATCTCCGATAGATGGAGAAGCCGCTCCGCTAAGCCCTCGTTTAAATGGTAAATAAGACTATAACAACGGTTAAAGGCATTCATTAAAAAATGAGGGGCAACGCGGGCACCCAGTCCCTGAAGCCGAAAATGATGTAGGCCTTGGCGCAAAATGTGCAAATTCGTCATCAAACGAGCCAACCTCCTCTCCTTTCTTATGTTATGATATAACAAAAAGTAGATAGCAGCGTATTTACCCATTTCCTTCAGCACACGTCCCGCGTTCGCCATAAACTGACCGTGTGAATACAGCCTATCTTCCCGATAGATCTTCCAACCCAGGGCGGGTGTGATTGCATAAACATAGAGCCACATAAAGAGCAAAAACACAAGCACACTGCAAAGTACCGGCCTTAGCGACCGCCTCTTTGGGGATGGCCGAAAAAACCAAAAAAGGAGGGAAAGCAATCCATAAAATACGAGTGCCAAAAGCACGACCAATACGACAATACGTCCCACGGAACGATCTGGATAAGCGTTCAGATTGTGCCGGTACATAATCAGGATATAAATGAGCCAGGCTGCTATATGAAAATAAACAGTCTTACGGCTTACTCTGGGTAACCATTTCATCATAAGCTGTGTTTGTTAAATGTTAGATTTAAGCATGAGGAATTACCCTTCTGCGATTAATCTAGGAAGTAAAAACTTAAATATATAAGTATTTAAGCATATTCACAAAATCGCGGTACAGCCCCTCCCCGATTCGGTAGCTCATCATGGTTTCTGCACACAAAATATAGCATTGGTTGCGGCTTCGATACGGAAAATACCGGTATGCATTCCCTTCCTTTATCTTCCAGGCCCTATTCCTTGGGTATCTACCATTCGGTTGCCCCGAAAGCCAATGTTCCCACTGATGCAAGTGATCAGCTTGCTTTAAGGTGAGCTGCAATATGCCGAAAAGTTGATGCAACACGCTATCCACACCTTCGAATCTGTCGGTATCCTTTGCCACATAAATAGGATTATGGGTAATCAATTTTGGCAGATATGCTTTTGTTCGCGGAACGATAACCGGATAGATGGGACATGCTGCAAGCTTGGCAAGCATGGGAATGCCCCTTGGGACAAGGAGATTTACTGCGAAGAAAGGGATGGATGCAGCGTTATTCAGATCACGTCGCACGGCGAGTCCGCGCCCTCCATCCGTATAAACCAATACATAATAACCTTGCTTAATATAATTACACATCTTGCGGACAACATATGGGTCTTCGGCTAATAAAATCGGCGGCAATCGGAAACCCTGGCTACCGTTAGCGCGCAGATAAGATTGAAAGCCCTTCTGTTTTGCAACCACTTCTGATATGAGCAGAACAAAAGGAATCGCTTGTTGCATTAGCCATCGGCCGAGTAGACGATACGAACCGACATGATAAGTTGCCAGAATACCGGGTTTATCAAGGTAAGCATGCAGTTTACTCCACGCAGGCCGATCAAAGATGGCCAAGGCCTCCGGCTTACGCTGATCAAACAAGGTAATCGCTTGATGAAGACGCGCTTGTCGGAACAATCGAAGCAGTTTTTCCGCTTTCACGCCCGTTTCAAAATGTTGCAATTGGGCGCCAAAAAAAGCAAACGAACGAACGATTGCATCATCGTCAAAAAGCGCTTCCTCACTATATTGTTTGATAAGTGGTTGAATTTTTTCCAGATAAGTATTCATAATTACGATTTTGTTAAAAGTTGATAAAAGGAGGATGCCTTTGCATCCTCCGGTACAGGTTAGAAAATCTCAAATGGGCATTTATTCTCATCGTCATCCAATTCATTCCTTTCAATGAGTTGGTTTAACGAAAGAGGTGTCCCAAGTGTAGGCAATACGCGATTGATCAGTTCAATTTGTAACTGTGACATATTTAACTCCATTAATTTTTGAAACATCGCCCTATTTACGGAGAAGGGCACTTCCGACTTCTTATCTGGCCAGGCAGAAGGTTTTCTTGGTGATCACGTTTCAAAAGTGATACTTCCGGGTATGAAGTCAAAGGAATTTCTTTACCTTACCGTTTTTGGAGATCAATTGCCGGAAAAAGCTAAAATTCTACCATCTAAGCCGAAAAAAACGTCAACTAAGCCCCAAATTCCGCATAGTAATACTTTTTAAACGCCCAGCCGTTCTTTTTTCAGAACTTGCCTTACAAGAAACAGACAGCGGTGCCTATGGTAAAACCTGTACTTATTGATTTACCGACCGACAAGGAATCCGATATACTACACGGTGAGCGACTGCCTGCCACCACATCCCAACGCTTGGCCCTGGCAGCAATCAACTATTGGCAAAACCGACAGTTTTCGGTAATTGAGCAATATTACGATGCCCCGGATGCTTTTATCTGTTTAGCCGAAGTCGATTCAACATTCCCGCTGCAACTGGAGCTGAGGTTCCAACGATCCGATTTATATTGGCTTTACCAATTACAAGGACAACATCGCATTCACTGTATCGACCGCCTAGCACAGCAAGTGCTGCAAACAAAGGAAGCCCATTATACACAGGCCTACATCCCGGCAGGCAAGTACACCGTCCACTTCGCAGGTGGCAGGCATCAGCTATTTTATTTTGTGATCAAAGCGAATTGGTTGAGACGATATGGAAGACGTAGTATGGAGGGTTTCAATCATCTCCTCGATAGCCAGCGGGCACAACAGCAAGAAGCACAACACAACCAGTTCTGTCCCATCCATGAAGAAATACACAAGCAGCTTCTCAGCCTTTTCACTTTGCCCAAGGTCAAACGCTTTCATTATGATCTTCTGATTTATAAGCACTGCTTTGCCCTCTTAGATTTAAGTCAGGAAGAGCTCAAAAGAAAAAACGCATCGGCATCAAAAAATAAAGACCCGCTCACTTCCATCCGGAACTACATAAAAGAACAGATACCAAAGGGAAATCTTATTTCAATCGCAGCGATAGCTGCATTTTTTAAAGTAAATTACCGGACCCTACGACGCCAGCATTATCAAATTTATGGTTATAGTTTGGCGGAATTCATTCAACAGAAACGGATGGAACAGGCGGCTGATCTCCTCGTCCATACCGATATGCCGATCAAAGAAATTGCTCATTTTTTAGGCTATACCGTAAACACCTCCTTTCACCAACGCTTTAAGCGGCATTACGGTATTTCTCCAAGTTCATACCGTCTGCGCCATCTTAAAACGCCCCCGGCAAAATGACCAAAAGAAACAACATAGATGGCCAAAAAACGCTAACTGCCAAGCAGATACATGCACTAACTTTACTTTTAAATGGAAAGGGAAAGGTAGAAGTTGCCGGGTGAATCAATCGCCGGCCGCTGGTTAAAAAGAAAGGAGAAGTGAAATGAAAAGAGAAAAAATAATCAATGCACTTACGGCTTTTATAGCGATGATGTTTTTCTATGCTATTGTTAGCAAACTTTCGGACTATGAAGAAGCACATCGACAGATGCGCAACCAGGTCTTTCCCGATGCGATTGCAGACATACTGACTTGGCTGATACCATTGATTGAACTACTGATTCTCGGGTGTTTAGTTTATAAACCTAAAAAGCTGCTTGGCCTATGGGCTTCTTTTGCTTTGCTCAGTGGATTTTGCCTATACATCATCCTAGGGATGAATAAGTTCTTTGATAGGATACCCTGTAGCTGTGGAGGCATTCTTTCTGAGGATGGCACCTATCGGGATCAATTAAACTTTAACCTGGTATTCATTGTCTTTGCCCTTATCGCCATTGCCCTTGAAAAAAGATGGTTCAACCGGCTTATTCAATTTAAGAAATACAAACGGCATATACAGACTATTGGATAGGCCTCAATGCAGGGTACGGATTTCCCCTGTGAAATAAAAAACGGTTAACCGCAACGGTTTAGATCCCGGGAAACCCAAGCGGCAGGTAATGTGACTGTACCTGAGGAATTCAGCACTTCACTCAATGGTTTTAGTATCATGAAAAACTTACTAAAAAGGATGAATGTGATTGCCATTCTAGGAATGTTAATCACAGGAAGTGTAGCCTACGCCGGAGCAAACGGCACATCCTTCTTCCATGCCAGTAAGAGAGCAACCACTTATTATGTTATCGGCGAAACCGCTAACACCTATTTGCTTTCCCAAAATCCAGAGCAAGGAGAAGAATGTAATCTTACAGGCTCTCGTCCATGCCAGGTTACTACTACAGGCTCTGCCACACTTCCCAGCGAGGTGGACAAGCAAGTAATAGATAACCAGATGAATCTCACCATAGATGCGTGGCGTGATTCATTTTAATAAGAAAAGGGCTCAGGGCCCTTTTCTTATTTACTACCTACCAACGATGCTATTTTATTTCGCAGTTTTACCAAATCATGTAAATCATTAGAGTTAAAGTCCAAAACTTTTCGATTCCCATCGATCAATATCAGTGTAGGGAAAAATGTTATTTTATTATCTGCTAATATGCTTTTGTCGACGTCGTTTACACGGAGGTTAATCGCTCTATCACCAGTATATTCTCCCGACGCTACGCCTTTTAACCATTTTTCTCTGTCCTTATCAATGTTTATTGATAGAAAAACCAGTTCACTACTATCAACAAATTCCTTTTCAAGTGTGCTAAGCACCTGTTTGTACAATTTGGTACAATAACCGCATCCTACAAACCAAAAATCGATCAACGCCACTTTCCCTTTAAATTCGTCTAAACAAATGTCACCTCCTTCCATACGCTCAAAACAATAATTTGCCAATTGCCTTTTGGAAGTGATGGCAAGCTGTCGTTTCAAAACCGATACCGCCATAGGATCCTCAATGAAGGAGAGCATGTGTCGATAAAGGACATCTTGTTTTTTCCCTTTCGCCAAAACAACCACCATGTATGCTAAGAGCCTGTCACGTAATAACCCATTAAAATTAGTATTAATCAAGTTAAAAACACCTGCTAACAATTCTTCCTCCTTTTGAGCTATATTCACATACGCTGAAAATCTCTTCAAAGTAAAATCAAGATATGCTTTCGATAAACTCAATGCTTCGGGAGCAAGGTCAAGATAAGAATCAGGTTTTCTCAATATATCTACCGAGGCTATCTGTGATCCTAAATCCGTTAGATGGTTTACTTCTAGATCCAGCATAGTCTTTTTGTATTGAAACAATATATCTGCTTTGATCAGATCATACGCTAATCTACTCGTCATCGGTCTATAATGCTGCAATATTTCCAACTGATCAAGCTGCCGATCGGTCAAGGCGTAAAGATCAGAAAGCAGACTTCTGTTCTTCAGTTCCGTTTGAACGTTCGTCGCAGATTGCTCTGAAAAAACCTTATATCGTGCAGTATATTTCGCTGATCCTTCACCGGAAAAAGCACATTGGGAATATATTCCTCCAAATGTTTCTCGATACGCCAACTCCAAAGAAACATCGTCCCCCTTTTCCCAAAACTGCTTTTCAATCACCATAGCCATTTTATTTGGGCCGCCCTTATAGCTAAATGTTCTAGTTTTTAACAAAAAGAAAAAACCGTAACTCTCCTCATTAGTAATATTAAATTGATAAACCCCTCGGCTATTTCTCCCAACGGTAAATTGTTGTCCGCTGTTATAATTGTCAAAAATCCCATCGGCTACGACCAATGTTAACGAATCACCCTCCTTACTGTCCTGGAGGTCCACCGTTATTCGGAATGTGTAAGAACTTTCGGAAGCAAAAACTGAGATATTAGTCAATGTAGACAGTAAATTGATCAAGACAACTGCCGCAGTGTACGTTATACAAGATCTTATAAAGTTTTTCATTAATATTACCTTTCGTTTTGGTGTATCCCACTTTGTTCTATTTCCTGCATAGGTATCGGCATAACATAGCGGATATCATTTGGAGGGAGCGTATACTCCCTATCTCCCACTCTTCTTGTTAAAGTTTTTTGAAATGCCGTCTCTCGATTCAACCGTTTAAGATCTTCCCATCGTAAATTACCCGTAAATGGCAATTCTTTTCGGCGCTCCAAAAGAATCGCCTCCAACAAGCCTTGTTGAGTATTTATAGTCAAAGGACGATAAGTACCGTGGGCAAACCGATGCTCCAATAGATAATCCAGATCTGCAGAAGCCAGTTCCAATGCCCCCAGTCTAGCCCTAGCTTCCGCCCTAATTAATAACACTTCATTATTTGCTATGCCGCAGAAATTTGCTAGGGTTCCCGAATAACCTCCAATAAACTTTGGATAACCTTCGGCGATTCTATAGAAGAAGCGTTTACGCAAATCATTATCCTCGTAACTTGAATAAAGTGAAGAGTCTATAATGCCGTAACTTGAGGTCAATGGACGAACGGAGCGATAAGCAATAGCATCGGCGTAAAAGGATACTTCCGGATTACCGTTTCCTTTTGCCGGAAATCTGTAGGTAATATTCTCTGAAACGAGGTCACTGTTAAAATCGAGCAGATTATCGTTGATGGATAACGCTTGATCTGCATAATATTCTGCCTGTCCGTAATCAGCCATATTTAGGTATATTTTTGCAAGCAATGCCAAAGCGGCTGCTTTAGATGGCCTCTGTATATACTTTTGTTCATCAGGCAAGAGGGCCGCTGCCTCTTGAGCATCTGCCAACATTTGCTGAAATGTATCAGATAAAGAGGCACGGGACACGATGATATTTACATCAGTCGTTAACCGCAATGGAATGCCCTGATCAAGGGAGGCAGTTGAAGCATCATAAGCCTTACAAAAAGCCTGCGTAATGTTGTAAAAAGCATAAGCCCTGAAAAAATAAGCTTGCCCCTTTACATTCGCATATTCTGACTGTGCCTCATCTAAATCATCCAGACCTTCTAAAACCAAATTGGCATACTCAACGATCGCATACATGAGATTCCATTCCGCACTTGTTCCATCGGCCCATATTTCGTCTGCCCAGAGGTATAGATTCCGTTCGGTCTCCGTAGCGGTTGGCAATATTTCATCCGGTATATATAAATTGTCCGAGCCAACTAGACCCGGGGTGGAAAAATTGCCATTCATCACATTGGAATTATCCAACAAGGCTTGAAAATCATTAAGCGTTTCAGGCACTACAAAACCCTTGCTACTTTTGACATCAAGCCATTCATCCTTTTTGCTACAGGAACCAAAGCTTAGTAGCAAAGTAATCAGCATTATATAGCTTATTATCTGTTTCATATTGATTAAATTTTATGTTAAAGGTGAAAAGAAGCGCCAAATGACCAATAAGTTGGGGCAGGATAATTGCCATAATAAATAGCTAAAGGATCAAGTCCCAGTTTATTTTTGCGCCACAAAATGCCCAGGTTTTTAGCGTAGCAAAAAATCTCTAAATTTTTAATCCCACTTCGTCCCCATAACCGATCATTGAAATGATAGGACAAACGTACGTCCTGCAGACGAATATGGTCACCATCTTCCACCAACGCCTCCGAATACTGGTAGAATATACTACGATTCGTATTGCTGGCATAACTGATAGAAGGCACCTGAGTATGCTGCTCGTCTCCCGGTTGCTGCCACCGTTGCAGGTAATCGCTATGTAGTCCTGTAGCCAATAAGTTTGCATAATTGAGATTCACGGAAGACCTACGGAAAACATAACCCAACTGATAAGTAATATTGAAAGAAAGGCTAAAATTACGGTAACTGACGTCCTGCCGAAATGCGCCGAAAGCAGTAGGCCGAATCGTTCCGTTATACACCAGGCTGTCAGGACTATAGTTATTCCGTATAGCGTTATAATCGTTGCTGACCGTCCCCTGAAGAAATCCTAAAGGATCACCGCTTTGCGGGTCGAGACCAGCCCAACGGTAACTAAAGAGGCCATACATAGGCCTGCCCACCACCCCTCCGGCAGATTGGATACTTGTAGAAGTCAGCGGAGCATCGTACCGTATCACCTTATCGTTCACGGTACTCAATAATAAGGTACTATTCCACTTGAAAGCCTTTACCAAAATCTTAGCATTGAGGTTTAGTTCCAAACCTTGCGTATTGCTACTGGCTGTATTGGCCATAAAAGTGGTAAATCCTGTTTGCGGAGCAAGGTTGGTGGGTTGGATCAAATCCCGTCCTTTTTTCCAGTAAAATTCCAACGTTCCGGAAATCCTATTTGCTTTAGATGCAAAGTCAACCCCAAGATTGGTATTCCTTACTTTTTCCCAAGCCAGTTCAGGATTTGGAGCTTTGGCGCCCACAATGACCTTTGCGCCGGTTTGTGTGTCTGTGGAATAAGACCCAGTGAGATAAGCCGAACCATAATTGTATACGTTGCCATTAACGCCATAGGTTGCCCGAAGTTTTAAATAGGGCAACCATGCCAAAGGATAAAAATGTTCTTTGCTCAATAGCCAACCCAACCCGGCAGACCAAAGCGGGGTAACCCTTTGATTGGGCTTTGTACCGAAGAGATTTGCTCCATCCTTCCGGCCACTCAGATTTAACAGATATCTACCTGCATAAGAATAACCAAGATTGGTATAATAAGAAACATATCGGTTCAATTGGCCGTCTATGCCACTTGGCGGTGCAGGAATCAGTGCAGAACCTGATGGATTTGCTGGGTACCATGTAGTATAGTCGAGAAAACCCACTCCGGTACCAAACTGATCGTCATAGCCATAAAAGCTATTATTATAGCCTTCGGTTTTCAATTCTCGCAGTTCAGTTCCAAGGATACCATTCAGCTCATGAAGGCCAAACGCCTGATTATAGTCCAATTGTCCTCTCGCATTCTGGGAAAGCCATTCATAATTGCCCAGATCCAGCAGGCCGCCTTGTGGAAAATTATACTGCCAATCGTTGGCATCTTCCCCTCTGACTACGAATCTGTTGACCATATTACGCGCATTATACGATAGTGGGTTGCTATAATCATAGCTATTGATCGTCTGTCTTTCGTTCTGGTAAAACAGGCGTGCGGTGAATCCGGGCACAACTTGATAATCAGCCGAAACCCTCAACAGCAGGTCGTTAACTTTGGTAAAATTGTCAGTTAAATGAATTTCATCTAAGGGCCGATAACGCCAATCCATGCCTCCTTCGGTTTCCCATTCGTTGAGATAAATACCATTGATCCCTCGTAGAATATCAGCATTGGAACCGTCTGCATTCTTCAATCGTGCGTAAGGATAAATACGATTGTATTTACCTCCTACGGAACTATAGGATCCATATGCAAAATCATTGTTCTGTGTCGTTTTATTTTGGCTATAGTTTAACCCTAGGGATACTGAAAATTTTGTTGAAAAAGAGTAGGTTTGATTGCTATTTATGGACGTACGCTGAAACTGGTTAGCTACAAGGCTTTCACGATTACGGTCATGCCCAACAGAAAAATTATAAGCCAGTTTGTTGTTCCCTCCGCGCACGCCAATATAATATTGCTGATTGATAGCCGGTTGGTATATAAAGTTCGCATAATCCTGGCGCACATCGTTGCTAGCAAGCTGAGCCAACCTATCGTTAACTTCAGTTTCGGTCAACTCACCGTTCCTTTGTTTAGCCAGCCAATCTACTACGGGTGTTATAGACGGCCATGAGCGCCTATCATTGAGGTCGGTATCAAAATATCCTTGATTAAAGAGATACCGTTCTAACTCGATATAATCGCTAGCCCCCACATAAAAAGGATCATAGAAAAGATTAGGCTTTTCCGTAATACTCACATTAGCCGAAACATTCAGCTTCAGCGGTTCATTCTGTTTTCCGCTCTTTGTAGTAATCACGATCACCCCATTACCAGCTCTCGCGCCCCATATGGAAGCGGCTGCAGCATCTTTAAGAATAGTAATAGACTCGACATCATTAGGATTGATATTACTAATCTCGCCTTCATAAGGAAAATTATCCACAACGATCAGTGGGTCAGTAGAGCTGTTGAAGGTACTTTCACCGCGAATGTTGATCCCCGTATTTTTCAATAGTGGAGAGGTCGCTATATTTCCGGTATTGGCCCGATTAAAGTATATCCCTGTGGACATCCCGTCTAAACGATCAAGAATATTCGTTGAAATCCTTCTGTTTAGTAAAGCACTATCCATGTGCACAAAACTCCCCGTTGCCCTTTCTTTGGGTAAAACTTGGTATCCTGTACTCACCTGCACTTCTTCCAGCTGGGTGCCATTGCTTTCCAATCGAACCTTTAACGGGGTCGATTGGCTCCCTCCGAAGGGAACTTCGGCAATCTTATAGCCTACATAACTGACGAGCAAAATCCCACCTGTATCGGGCACTGTCAACCGGAACATACCATCCGCATCCGTCAAGACCTTGACATTCTGTTCCCATATTTTTACAGTAGCTCCATCCAGTGGTTCATTTGTTTCGGCAGATACAACTTGTCCATTAAGTAGATAAAAACTTTGCAAAGCCACGCCGTGGGCAGCCTCCGGGGAGGAGGACTGCCGGGCGTGTGCCAAACAAACACAGAACAAAATCTTTAAGGTTATAAGGTAAAAGGCATAAGGTTTAAGGGGGCGCAAGGCCTGCCCTTTAGTAGGTCGTTCGTCTCTACCGGAAGTCGTTCGTCGCTTTCTTTTATCTTTATTTCTCTTTTTGATCTGGTATCCAGCCGATAGCTGACAGCTGATTTCTGACAGCTTGTGCTTCGGCCATAGCACAGCCCTTACGATTTTATCGTTCATTTTTTTGAATAGGTTGGGTTAAAAAATCTTGTTAGGTACTCAAAGAAATTTTAACCGGAGCTATTCGGGCTTACGGATAATGTTTTTGAAGAGAAATTTACGGGAATGTAATTGACTTACATAACAAGGCGCATGTTCTAATGCTTTAGAACGTTGGTTGGATTGGTTTGGATTAGGTTTTCTTTTCATAACTCGCTTCAATGGGCAAGTCTCTTTAGCAGCGAAGCCTTTCACTATAGCCCGGGCTCCATCAACCGCACTGCAGGCTTCCGACGGCCGAACGGAACGGATTTACGATAGAGCCCGTGGCGCTATAGTGATACAAATGTACACAAAAGCCACCACAGGCATTAACCTACCGCCTCGTCCGTTCGCAAAGTGTCGGAATTTGCAGTCGAGACTCTTTAATTAATGCCTAAGGTTTCTCAAATTGGAAACCACATTCAAAACTACTATATTTTTCATTTAAATCATAATATATTATGTTTTATACATAAACAATTATGAATAAAACATAATAACGCATTGAATATCAAGCATTTACATTTTGAAAATCAGCTATAAATGTGCTATTTTAGCTGCAATAAACGTACGATGGCTAAAAAATCAAGGAAAGAGGCAATATTTAGAATTGGTGCAATACTTGCTGAACAAGGCGTCAAAAAGCAGGTGTTCGCGGAGCTAGTGGGTGTAAATACAGGTACCGTTTCAGAATGGATCAATCATAAGACTTATCCGGAAACCAATAAATTACCGTTAATTGCGAAAATTTTAAATGTAGATATTAGAGAACTACTGATTTCAACTCCAACTAAATCCGGAAAATCTGAAGCACAAGTTAAAAGCCATGAAAAACAATAAGGAACAATTGGTTTTACCCTTGTTTCTATAAGTTCAAAACTTATTAAGATACTATCTGTCACTTGTCGTTCATCATTGGGAAGATTTAATATTTCTTTTCAATAGTATCCTTGAGAAAGAAAACGATGATGCTTTTGCCAATGGCGAATAAGACCCTACATCACCAAGCATAAAATCCCCTATTCAACGATAGGAAAAAAAATAAAAAAGATTTAGGCTTTGAAGAAGATTGGATTCAGGAGGACTTAAGCAGATAAATGTGACGGTGTGACGAGAGCAAAAATCAGTAAAATCGAAAATACTTATGAAGATTATACGTTCTCAATCTTACTTAAAGTCTGTGTGGGCGTTAAAGAAACCGCTGGAAGAGATATCAAAAGAAAACTAGTAAAAGGATTATGCCTATGCTAAAATCTCCTCTAGCGTATACATAAGTTGATACGAAACGCTAAAAACATTTCTCGAAATACTCCTATTTTCACTATATTAGAGCCATAAACAGTAGTCAATCTAAACCCTTGATTAGCCATGACCGAAACCAAATCAATAGATGACAGATCCGTTATACCCGATGAAATAGTAATTAATAAAATATATTTTATTCGAGAGCAGAAAGTAATGTTAGATAGCGACCTAGCAGAACTATATGGAGTAACCACAAAGCGCCTAAATGAGCAGGTTAAACGTAATATGGCTCGTTTCCCCGAAGACTTCATGTTTCAATTGAATGAAATCGAATGGGAATCTTTGAGGTCGCAATTTGCGACCTCAAAAGCAGGAAGAGGAGGCAGAACCTATCTGCCTAATGTTTTCACAGAACATGGTATTTTGATGCTATCCAGCGTTTTAAACAGCGAGCAAGCCATCCAGGTAAATATCCAGATCATGCGCATCTATACTAAAATTCGAGAGCTACTCTTAGCTCATAAAGATGTGTTCTTAAGGGTTGAACAAGTAGAAAAACAAATGATCAAGCAAGACCAGAAAATAGAAGTACTGTTCAGTTACCTCAGTAAATTCATCGAAAAAGGGGAAAAACCGAGAAAAAAGGTTGGATATGAGATTGGGAAGAACAAGGGATAAGTGATCACCATGGATACAGCAATATTGGTAGAAGATTTATATGAAAAGGGAAAGGAATTGATTATTGCTTTGGACAAACAGGGAATTTCTGTACCTACGGCATTCCTGATGAGAATTTCTGAAGAAGACTATAACTGGTCGCTCGTTTTGGCCATGGAGGGTGTCAAGGACAATGGTTCTAGACAATATTATCAAAAGATTCTTTCCACCATACAAGAAAACGGAATACCATTATCCTTGGCAGACATACGCGTCATTGATAAAGATGAGGAGACAATCCGTGCTTTGCAAAGGATGATCCATACAGGAAACACGATTAGCAGAATTAACTTTTTCGGTAATTATATCAACGGACAAAGATTCCCTGATTCTGTTATCTATCGAGCTTCCTAAATCCATTGGTATGACGGATCCAAAACCTCCACCGGTTAAAATTTTCTTATAATTTGGCTTGAGAATGACCTCTTCAACATAATAGCCACCAAAGTATCCAGACCTGCTTGAAAAATGTAGGGCCGACTGTCAAAAGTACCAAGCCTTCGTAAATAGCGTCAACCGGACGGATACACATCACGGGAGAACAGCGTCCTTAAAAGTCGACGCGTATCGAGTCAGGCTGCCAATCCGGATCCAAGGTTGCATATACGCCTCCACGGGTACTGTAAGGATCACCTCTTAAAATAGTTGCGCGGTTCGCCTGGATGGGCACATCGTGAACAATTACCCGATTCATCAGCTCTCCATACCAATTATAAATTTCGACAGCAAAGTGCTGCGCCGAGTTATGCGGAGCAAAGAAGCCCCGCACGAAACGTGCCGCCGCGTGCTCTTCTTCGGTAAACGTATGACTAATCGTATAATTAAAATCATATGTAAAACCACTAAAGCTACCCGAGTAATAACTAAACAGGTATGGCCAGTAAGCAGGGTCGTTATACTCGTCTACCGCACGGACATGTACTGATTGCGCTTCTTCAGGCAAAGCCGTAAAATCCAACACTAATTTGCCGATGGAGCGTTGTAACTCAATCTCCCGCACATTGGTAGTAGGTTCATCCAAAAACTCAAATTCCGTTGACGAGGAGAACAAATCACCCAATGTACTCGGCATATAAGCCAAACCACGGCGAACATCAAAACCGTCAACGGGCACCGTTGAACCCACCACCCCGATATCATACTGACCATAATGGAGATCAGCTATTAAAACCCCGAAATTATCGGAAGAAGTATCCTGTGTCACCAATGCTACACTTTCAAAAGTATTTCGGTCTCTGATAGCCATGTACAGATAGTTAATATGATGTTTCAAATCATTTCCCCAAACCTGCTCCATTTTTTTTGCAACAGCCAGTTTTCCACCCCCTTTGGCAAGGGGTTCCGTTATTACCTGCAGGTTGGACACCCTAAATGTAACCGCGTGTTTCTCATTGGAAGGCCCTGCTGTTTCCCGGTCTTTGCTGCAGGATACCGATAGGATCAACAGCAGCAAATACATGTACGAAAGTTTGTTTTGTATCATAATCTTGTTTTTTGGTTTTCAAAAGTACCTAAAAGCCAATCAGTTAATCACAAATTAAGTCGATTGTACTATTGGAAAGCTTAAATTGTGAAAAGCTGAGAAAAACAGTTAAAAGGTAAATAATGTCTTCAGCCTAACGATGTTTTATGTATATTAATTTGAAGAAATATGTGTGGACTATTGTTGGATACATCTCGGTGCACAACTTTTTACGGATCCGCTTGTTTGTGATAGAAAGAGAACAGCTATGTGGGTTTTATGGGCAATATTAGCGGCGATATGTGCTGCATTAGTAATAGTACTAACAAAAGCGGGATTAAAAGACGTAGACTCGAGTTTGGCCTTTGCTATACAGGCAATACTGATTCTTATGATTTCGTGGTCTGTTGTTCTCTATCAAGGCAATTTTGGCACTTGGAAAGCCATCGAAAAAAATGCATGGATCTTCTTGCTCAGTGCAGGCGTATGTACATCCCTTTCAACTTTATTCTCTTATAAAGCTTTATCTATGGGGCCGGCATCATACGTCACTACGATAGAGCGTACATCCTTAGTCATTGCCATCATTCTCTCTGTTTTCTTCCTAAAAGAAAAGGTTACCTGGCAGCTTATTGTGGGCGCAACGATCATGGTTGCCGGCGCTGTATTAATCACGTTGTCTGATAATGCCAATTAAGACCGTACCTTCGGTTAGACCTTCATAAAGAAAGACAAACACTATAAGACGGAAATTTCATTAAGCTTTATAAATAAGCTGATTTTTCTTACAGCACACCAATCTCCATTTGCCGGATAAGCAGTTCATCTTGCTTAAAGGTTTTCGCTAATTTTTTTTTGTAACTCGTCCAGAAGTCGACCTCAATCCGATCAACCATAACTTCATAGACAACCAACATGTCTTTTTCTTTTCTTCCTTTTTCGTCGTTCCAAATTCCGCTAACCGGCGAATGCATATAAATCGACACACCCCCGAAACGATCGGTAAGCTCTTGCCGCAATGTGAGATAGTATTTCTCCGGAAAGGGCTTCGCATTCGAATCGTACAAAGGAAGAAAAAGTTGGATCAGCTTATTGGGCCTTGTCTTTTCTGCTAAGGCCTGCGCTAACAGCTGGTTTGCCCGGACTGCTGGCAGCCATTCCAAGGGCTTGAATTTTTTACCGGCTTGTTGGTTATAATTAATAAAGAACTGTTCCAATTGTTCCTTCACTTCTGGCGTCAAATCAGCGATATCCTGCACGGCTCTGTACAAAACGGATACCTCCGGGATGCCAATGAAACGATTGTTTCTAAATACAGCACCATCCCGCTCCTTTTGATCGGCCTTCAGGCATCCGATGACCCGACAGTTCACTGCACAGCCGGTAAATGTGCCAAGCTCGGATAGAACGATCATGTCCAAGGGATCCCCGTCTTCTCCCACCGTTCCCATTATAAAGCCGAAATCGAACGGGAATACCAAGCCCATCGGTAGGACTTTTGTCAGTAGGTAATAGCCTAACTTAGGATCAAAATCATATTTTAGCCCTTGCCCTTTGGGTGTCTCAATAACAGCGGTGACAATCTTCATAAATAATGCAGCGATTTTGCGCCCTTTAGCAATTATAACTATGTGTTAGGAGAACAAGGTAATCTGGAGGTTGTTTATATTGTATAAGAAAATCGCAAATTTGTTTCAAATTTCTTATCCAGATAAAAGACCTCTTTCGGTATAAGGGAAAAGAATAGAAGCCATCCGTCAAAATTCAAAATTGAAGGCTTAGAGATTTCGGATAGTAAAAAAATAAACTAGTTTTATGATCTATCGAAACATGAGGTGTCCTAAAAAACGATGAATATGAGCCAAAAACTAACCTCACCACTTATTAAGGCAGCTATAAACGGCTCTAGAACAAAGCTAGACAGCACAAAAATACCAACAAGCAAGGAAGAAATTTTAGCGGAAGCTAAACTTTCGGTAATTGCCGGTGCCCAACAAATTCATTTTCATGTCAGGGACAAAAATGGCAGAGAAACATTGGACGGCAAATTTGTAGCTGAACAGCTATCACTCCTAAGGCAACATCTATTAAATATTCCAATAGGTATCAGTACCGGCGACTGGATAGAACCGAATTTTGAATTAAGAAAAAAACTTATAAACGGATGGACGACTTTTCCGGACTTTGTTTCTGTTAATTTTGGCGAAGACAATTGTGAGCAAATTATTAAAATGCTTTTGGATAAAGCAGTTTCTATTGAAGCAGGAATTTCGAAGGTAGCCGACGCGAAAAAATTGATAAACTCTGGCCTGCTTAAATATTGTTTCCGAATATTAATCGAACCGCAAGAGCATACAATTTCAGGTGCGCTGGAAAACGTTTCTGCAATTGAAAAAGTTATATTGCCGGTTATCTCCAGACAAGAGATTCTTTTACACGGTTTGAACGGGACTTGCTGGGCTCTGATTGAAAAAGCATTCGAACGAAACTACAGCACGCGGGTTGGATTTGAGGACACCCTTTATATTGACGAAACCACCAAAGCGGAAAGCAATGCAGCGCTTATTAAGAAAACACTATCTTTCAAAAAATAGTCAACATCACAATCGGATTCCTTGGCATACACAATCGATTTATGTCGATATAACGTTTAAAGCCTCCAACGCCAAAGTTATAATTGAAAACTTATCCGCAAATCACCTTTTATACTAATTTTTTTAGTACATTTGAAACGATTCGACTAATATATTGAGCATATGCTT
Organism: Olivibacter sp. XZL3; assembly: GCF_004368405.1. Lineage (GTDB taxonomy): Bacteria > Bacteroidota > Bacteroidia > Sphingobacteriales > Sphingobacteriaceae > Olivibacter. The sequence continues at coordinate 112,210 of NZ_SBJH01000059.1, read as the reverse complement.
GGATTTGATGAAAAGTTGAAAATATTGGCGGATGCCGCAAAATACGATGTCAGTTGTAGCTCGAGTGGCGGAAAGCGAAAAAATGGGGGTGGTATTGGGGATTCTTCTGCGAGTGGAATCTGTCATACTTATACAGAAGACGGACGTTGTGTGTCTCTATTAAAGATTTTGATGACGAATTATTGCATATATGATTGTGCATTTTGTGTTAGCCGACGCAGCAATGATGTCCAGCGATCAGCATTTTCAGTAAAAGAAGTGGTAGAGCTGACTATGAATTTTTATCGCAGGAATTATATTGAAGGTCTCTTTTTAAGCTCCGGAATATTTAAGTCGGCGGATTATACGATGGAGCGGCTTATGTTGGTAGTCAAAAAGCTCAGAACAGAAGAGAGGTTCAATGGCTATATCCATCTAAAAGCTATTCCCGGAGCAAGTGAAGCTTTGCTAAAAGAGGCCGGATTATATGTAGATCGTATGAGCGTTAATCTTGAAATTCCAACAGAGGAAGGGCTAAAACTCGTTGCCCCGGAAAAAGACCATCAGTCCGTACGTGAACCCCTCACCATAGTCAAAAATGAAATTAAAGCAGCGCAACGAGATAAAAAGTTCCTCAAGAAAGTTCCACTATTTGTACCGGCCGGACAGAGTACACAGATGGTAATAGGCGCCACTCCTGAGAACGACTTGCAGATTATGCAAACCGCAAGCGAATATTATAAAGATTTCGACTTAAAGCGGGTGTACTATTCAGGATATATACCTATCAACGATAAGGACAGTAAACTTCCGCAAGTAGGTACTACCCCGCCATTGGTCCGTGAAAACCGGCTTTATCAGACCGATTGGCTGTTGCGGTTCTATGGGTTTTCCTTGAATGAAATTCTTAATAACAAACATCAGCATCTGGAGTTGGATATAGACCCCAAATTATCCTGGGCCCTGCGAAACCCCCAGTATTTTCCAATCGATATTAACAAAGCCGATTATAATTGGATCATAAGAATTCCCGGAATTGGCACGCATTCCGCTCGCAAGATCATCCAAGCTAGGAAATATGGCAAATTAAAGGAATTTCAGCTCCAAAAATTAGGGATAGCCCACAGTAGAGCCAAATATTTCATGATCTGCCAGGATACCGTGGCCAGTTCGGGATTTCTATATCCTGAGCGTATCAAAAAAGCAATCCTCGAACATAATCCAAAATCAGCGCTGATCCGTTCAGCATCTCAATTATCTTTATTCTGATGCATTATATATTTGATGGAAGCTTCAGTGGTTTTTTGTGCTGTGTATTCGAAGCCTTTGAACGCAAGGAGTTTAATGCTATTCCAATAAAAGACAAGATACCGGAAACCGACCTGTTCAGTAAGCATCGCATGATTATTACCGATGACACCAAGTGGAATCGGATATTCGTCGGCATGGAAAAAATCATAGGAAAGAAGGGTATCCAAACTTTTTACCATAATTTTCTGGCTGATACACCGCAGGCCTGGCAGAACGGTTTCCGATTGATCGTAAAGCTCTTTAAGACAGGTAGCATTGACATGGGAAACTATGGAAATACAGAAATGCTAATGATGCATCAAACCATAAAAAAAGTAAGTAGGGAAAGGCATCGCATGAAAGCTTTCGTTCGGTTTGTAAAATCTTCCGAAAATCTCTATACAGCCCTGATAGAACCGGATTTCAATGTACTGCCCTTGGTAACAAATTTCTTTAAGAACAGGTTTGCAGATCAGCATTGGTTGATCTATGACCTGCGCCGGAATTATGGCTACCATTATGATGGACATGCCGTACAGGAGGTTTCCCGTTCCAATGACGAGCGCATATCGGATCCATATAGTTTTGAAGTAGAGCTGGATCCCCGAGAACTGGAGTTTCAGCATTTATGGATCACTTACTTTAAAAGTACCAATATAGAATCTAGAAAAAACATCAAACTACATTTAAAGCATGTTCCAAGAAGATATTGGAACTATTTGGTTGAAAAGAAGGGAACTTAACGATATGGCGGTTTTTATAACCGTAAGCATTTACCCACGTAAACCTCTTGTTTTTGATAATCAAGAATTTTAAGTAATTTTAAAGATATTCAATGACACTATGCTTGGAGAACTAAATAAAAGAGAAATAGTCGATTTATTGAAAAGCCAATTCATTGGCCGCCTGGGATGCCATGTAAACGGAGAAACCTATATCGTGCCGATCAATTATGTTTACCAAAACAATGCGATATACGCCCATTCGGGCGAAGGCAAAAAAATAGAAATGCTGCGCGCGAATCCACGGGTATGTTTTCAGGTTGATGAAATTGAAAGCATGTTCAAATGGAAGAGTATCATTCTTTGGGGAACCTTTGAGGAATTGAAAGACATGGAGCGTCAGCAGGCCATGCAAGGCTTAATTTTGCGTATTATGCCCAATACCAATGAGCCCGGACGAAACCCTTCCCATGCGATAAGCCCGGATCTTCGGGACAGTTTGATCGTCTATCGAATCAATATAGAAGAAGGAACCGGTCGTTTCGAATCGCATGAAGCATAAATCGTCTCGCACTAGGCTTTAGGCAATAGGCGGTAGGCAATTGGTATTACGCTTTAGGCTTTAGGCTTGGGTCGCCTGCTACTGCTACTGTTTTATCGCTCACAACGAATAACAAACAAACAACAAACCAGGTCATGTCGTACCTTTTGTCCGTTGTGCGAGTGCTGCGCCAACCGCCAAAACGAGTGCGTCCTCCATCATCCCGAGAACGACGTCCGGCAATTTAGTCTTTTTTGCGACACCCGTTCTAACGTAATACATGGCATAGGTGGCCGCGATTGCCGCAAGTCCGCCCACAATTGCTGCCGCAACTGTACTATGGCGGGTCTTCTTTGCCACCGCCGCCGACGAGGTGGCACCCGAGGCGGCCCGCACGACAAGCGACAGCGGCTTTATTCTGTTGGGTACTGAAGGTAGCTTATCAGCAACCATCTCCGTTGTTGCAAGGAGTTTCAAAACGGTGGACACTGCCGGACTCTGTAAGAAACGTAAACGACTGGATTGGAGTTGCCCGCCAGTTGTATTTAAGATCATATCCCGTGCAATTACCGGTGCAGACATACTTCGCAGACCGGCTATAAAGCCGGTAGCAACGAGCTCCCGCGTGTAGTTTGGCTCTTTCGTTGTTTTTATCCGTTGGATCGCCTGTTGGTCTTTCGGAGTGAGGCCAACGTCGGGTATCTCAATAACCACCTTACCTACGACACTTTCTTTCTCCATATAATGATGTGCCTCGGCCACATTCTCGAACAGAAAAGTCTGCGCAACCACAGGCTTTAGCTGGCCCGAATCTACCAACTCACGTATCTTGTCGAGATCTGCCGAGTTCGGCTGTTCAACAACGATCCGCATCCGTTTATCAAAGATCGCACCCTTAGCAGCCTTTACTATTCCCGAAGCATCGTCTGTACCTCCCCGGGTGGACACAAACATGGCATCCGAAGTGAGATTGTCCTTATAATCGCTGATACTGAAAAAACCACTGGCATCAAAAATAAGGTCGAATTTTTCGTCACTCGGAACCTTTTCTTTTTCATAGTCAAGAATGCGGTCGCAACCGAGCGATTTAGCAAATTCCATATGTTCTTTGCTGCACGTGCCCGATACCTTCGCTTCAAAAGCCTTAGCAATTTGCACTGCAACCGAACCAACCCCACCGGTACAGCCAAGGATCAGCACTTTATCACCGCCTTGAATTTTACCGTCCTTTACAAGACCTTGCCATGCGGTTAATGCGACCATTGGCAAAGCGGCCGCTTCAGTATGGCTTAATGTTGATGGCTTTAGCGCGGCATGTTGTCCATTCGCCTGCAGAAGTTCGGCGTAGGCCCCGCCTTTTGTAGCGTTCAAAACACCAAAAACCTCATCACCTTCCTTGAACCGGGCGCTTTTAGAGGCGACAACTACGCCGCTAAAGTCACTGCCGATCACCTGCCCGCTGCTGATGCCGGTCAGCAGCTTCAGCTTTCCCTGCCGCACCAGTATATCAACCGGATTGACTGACGAAGCTTTGTTTCTGACCAGAATTTCTCCTTCTTTTATCACAGGCACATCAAGCTCTGCAAAATGAAATTGCTCCGGCGTACCGTATTTCTTTAAAATCGCTGCTTTCATAAGGCATATTCTATATTGAGGGCTGTTCCTTATCCTTCTTCTCGATCCGAATGTTGGTATCAGTCTCCCCATTATGATACAGCTGAGAGACAAAAATGTTTACCGGCCACTGATCAGGCTATATATAAATCGCTCGCTTTTAAAATTTCTTCCTACGAATTAGCATAATAGCACTATTTTTTTTTATTTTGTAAGCGACACAGGTAACTGATTTAACCAGTTAACCTGCGGAAGCATCTCTCAGCGAAGAACACAATGACACATCGATACATCATCCACGGCATGAGCTGCGCAGGCTGCCGTGAAAAAGTAGAGGAGGCATTGAACGGAATAGAAGGTATCCATGCGGTGGTAAGCCTTGATCCGCCCGAAGCAACTATATCTATGGCGCAGCATGTCAATACGGGCACTCTTCAAAAAGCAATCGCACGTGCAGGCAATTACAGTCTCGAAATGGCTTCGGGGAATCACCACGCACATCCACCGGCAAAGTCCGTGATATCGCCGGGGCCGTTACCTCCCACCGCCGGCCAAAAATATTATTGCCCGATGCATTGCGAGGGCGATAAAGCCTACGATGGCCCGGGTAATTGCCCGGTTTGCGGGATGAACCTGGTGAAAGCGCCCGTGTCCGAACAAAGGCGCACACAGTATACCTGCCCCATGCATCCTGAAATTATCCGCGACAGGCCGGGTGCCTGCCCGATCTGCGGGATGAACCTCGTGCCCTTGCAAGGCAGCAGTAACGACGAAGACGATGTAAGCTACCAACAGCTGCTCCGTAAACTGACGATAGCCGTCGCCTTTACCCTACCTATTTTTTTGATTTCCATGTCGGATATGCTACCCAATAATCCGTTACATCAAATCATGAGCAAAAGAGGTTGGGACCTGGTTCAATTCGGACTCTCTATCCCGGTTATTTTTTATGCCACTTGGATGTTCTTTCAACGGGCCTGGCAATCGCTCTTATCCCGCCATTACAATATGTTTACCCTGATCGGTATCGGAGCAGGCGCAGCATGGGTGTTCAGCGTGATCGCTTTACTGTTCCCGGGCATTTTTCCCGACCGCTTTAAAATGCACGAATCGGTATATGTTTATTTCGAGGCAGCTACCGTAATTCTCACACTGGTACTGCTTGGACAAGTACTGGAAGCGAAAGCGCACAGCAAAACCAATACAGCGATCAGCGAGCTGTTGAAGCTCGCCCCGAATCAGGCGACCAAAATTAGCGATGGCAAGGAGGAGACCGTAGACATTGATCGCATTCAGCCAGGAGACCTGCTAAGGGTAAAGCCGGGAGAGAAGATTCCGGTGGATGGAGTCATCACAGACGGCGAGCCCACCATCGATGAATCCATGATTACCGGCGAGCCCATACCAATAAGTAGACACCCGGGAGATCCGGTTGTGGCCGCCACTATAAACGGAAACAAAACCTTTGTCATGAAAGCCGAAAAAGTGGGCGCAGACACCCTGCTTTCGCAAATCGTCGAGATGGTTAATCATGCCAGCCGCTCGAAAGCTCCCATCCAGAAACTTGCCGATAAAATATCCGGATATTTTGTACCGGTGGTCATCGGCATTGCCGTGCTTACCGCTATCCTTTGGGCAATATGGGGGCCCGATCCGCGCTATGTATATGCCTTCGTAAATGCCCTTGCCGTGCTAATTATCGCCTGCCCCTGCGCCTTGGGCCTGGCAACGCCGATGTCCGTCATGGTTGGCGTGGGGAAAGGTGCCCAGAATGGGGTGCTGATTAAAAATGCGGAATCGCTTGAAAAGATGAATACCATTGACGTACTGGTAATTGATAAAACCGGCACCGTCACGGAAGGTAAACCTTCCGTGGAAAAGGTCGTGGCGGCCGATGGATGGCAAGAAGCCGCGCTGCTGCCCTATATTGTATCGCTGAACAGCAGCAGTGAACACCCCTTGGCGCAGGCGACCGTGCAGTATGGAAAAACCAAAAATGTAGTGCTCCTACCGGTAACCGGCTTTGAAGCGGTGACGGGCAAAGGCGTCAAGGGCAGTATCAACGGCAAAACCTTTGGTTTGGGGAACAGCAAGCTGCTACAAGCATTGCAGGTGGCCATACCGGCGGCCTTATTCGCACAGGCCGCCAAGGAGCAGCAGGCGGGTAAGACGGTTTCCTTTTTATCGGAAAACAAAGAGGCGATCGGTTTTGTGGTAATCACCGATAAAATCAAAGCCACCAGCCGGGAGGCTATACGACGGCTACAGGCGGAAGGCCTGCAGGTGATCATGTTGACCGGCGACAATGAACATACGGCCAGCGCCGTAAGCAGCACCTTAGGTCTAAATGGATTTAAAGCGCAGATGCTGCCCGAAAACAAACTGGAGGAAATAAAGCGCCTGCAATCGGAGGGCAAAAAAGTGGCTATGGCCGGTGATGGGATCAATGATGCCCCGGCCCTGTCGCAGGCCGATATAGGCATAGCCATGGGTACAGGTACAGATGTAGCCATTGAGAGTGCTGCCATTACGCTGGTGAAAGGCGATTTGAACGGCATTGCCAAAGCGCGGCTTTTGAGTCACCAGGTTATGCAGAATATTAAACAGAACCTGTTTTTTGCACTTGGATACAATGCATTGGGCATTCCTATCGCTGCGGGTATTTTATATCCCTTCACCGGCATCCTGTTGTCGCCGATGATTGCTGCATTGGCTATGAGCCTCAGCTCGGTATCGGTTATCGGTAATGCACTGCGACTGAAGGCGATCAGGCTGGGCTTCCGGTAAGGCATTGAGATAACTAGCTCTGCTACCCTTCGTGATGATCGCCTGTACATTTCAAGTATCAATACCAGCACTATACAAACAAAATCGGCTTTTTGTTCTTTATCTAATACAGCACTGGATTAACGCATAGATAAATGAAAATCGCATTCATAGGAACCTACAGACCGCGCCAATGTGGCATCGGTTCCTTCTCGCAGCACTTGTTTGAATCCATCAGCGATTTAAAAAGTTCGCAAGATTCGGAACATATTGTGATCGCTATCAACGATCCCGGCAACAGCTATCTTTATCCCGATGAGGTTCAATACATCATCGATCAGGAGGATCATAATACCTATATTGAAGCCGCTAAGTTTATTAATCGGCAAAATGTAGATGTCTGTATTATACAACATGAGTATGGCATTTTCGGAGGGCAGAACGGGGTATTCGTGCTTACCCTGTTACATGACATAGCTATGCCTATCATGGTCACTTTGCATACCGTTTTACAAAAGCCCTCCTATAACCAATCTGTTATACTAAGAGAGATAGCCAAAGTTGCCCAAAAAATTATTGTTATGGCCGATAAAGCCGTGCAGATGCTGCAGGAACTATACGCGGTTCCGGCCAGTAAAATTGAAAAGATTCCCCACGGCGTTCCCCATATTCGGTACGACAAGAACATCGCGCGCCAATCACTTGGACTTAACCATAAAAAAGTGCTGCTTACGTTCGGCTTTATCGGTCGCAACAAAGGCATCGAAACCGCCATTTGTGCCCTTACCGAAGTCGTTGCCGAATACCCGGACGTCGTCTATATCGTCTTAGGGAAAACGCATCCGAATGTCATTAAACACGCAGGTGAAGAGTACCGCTTATTTTTATATCATCTTGTCAAAAAGCTCAAACTCGAGGATCATGTGCTTTTCCTGGATCAATACGCTTCGCAGGAAGACTTATTTAAATACCTCAGTGCTACTGACATATACCTCACACCCTATCTCAATGAAGCCCAGATTACCAGTGGTACCCTGTCCTATGCGGTAGGGGTAGGCTGTGCGGCGGTTTCTACACCCTATTGGCATGCCGCGGAACTACTAGCCGACGGAAGAGGTCGATTGTTCCAGTTTAACGATACGAAGGAGCTGGCGCATGTGCTGACGGATTTACTCGGCCATCCACAGCAGTTAGCGCATCTCCGTGCCCGTGCAAGTGCATACGGAGAGACGATCACTTGGCCAAAAACCGGGAGCAAGTATTACGGGCTTGCGCAGCACCTTGCCAAAAATGCACATAAAGCGGCTATTAAAAAGGATGCTATCTTAGATCGCAACGTATTACCGCCTTTACACTTTGATCATATCAAAAGGCTTACTGACAGGACGGGCATATTTCAACATGCCACCTACGGCATTCCTAATTATCGAGAAGGATATTGTTTGGACGACAATGCAAGGGCTCTGCTTATGATGCTGATGGCCCACCGAAGAAGCAAAAGTGATATGGCCATTACGTACATAGCGATTTACTTAGGCTATATCCACTATGCACAAAATCCGGATGGGACTTTTCGGAATTTTATGGCTTTTAACCGTACCTTTCTGGACGAAGTGGGTTCTGAAGATGCTTTTGGGCGAACCATCTGGGCATTAGGGTATGCTTTGGCTTATTCCCCGGTAGACGCCTATTATCAGCTTGCCCGTCAAGTATTTTTCAAAGCGGTACCACACTTCAGCCAATTGCAATCCGTCCGGGGCATCGCCAATACCATTATAGGCATTTACCATTATCTAAAAGATAATCCGTCTGACGAAGGGATGATGGAAATAACAAGGACCTTAGCCACGCGCCTTCTTGGCGAGTATAATGCTCATCGTAAAGAAAAATGGCATTGGTATGAAACCTTATTAGCTTATGACAATGCGCTGCTTCCCCTAGCGATGTTGTATGCAGCAAAAATCACGGGTAATTCGGCATTTCGGCACACTGCATTTGAAAGCTTGGCCTTTTTGGAATCCCACACCCTACAGAAAGGGTATTTAAGTTTAATCGGCAATGAGAACTGGTACCGTCATACCGCTTTGCCATCGCCTTTTTCGCAGCAACCCATTGATGCCATGGCCATGGTATTGCTTTATCTGGAAGTTTATAATCAAACGCAGGAATCACACTATCTCAAGCTATTGTACCGGTCATTCATGTGGTTTTTAGGAGAAAATGACCTTCGTGTAAGCCTCTATGATTTTGAAACACACGGTTGTTGCGATGGGTTGCAAGCCGACGGCGTGAACCGAAATCAAGGAGCCGAAAGTACCATTGCGTATATCATTTCCTACCTGGCCATTCAACATACTTTTGAAAAACCCCACAGCAAATCTGTTCAAAATGAAAGTCGCGATATTAGCACCCATCGCCTGGCGAAGCCCTCCTTATAAGTATGGACCATGGGAGCAGGTGGCTTCCAACCTTACGGAAGGCCTGGTTCGCCAAGGAATAGCGGTCACGCTCTTTGCTACTGGCGATTCGGTCACCGCAGCACAACTCAGCTACAGTGCGCCGCGCGGCTATGCCGACGATCCTACCTTAGATGCTAAGGTTGAAGAGTGCTTGCATATCAGCCAGGTAATGGAAGCAGCAAATGACTTCGATATTATCCATAATCATTTCGATTTTCTACCGCTTACTTACTCCAAACTGATCGACAGGCCCATACTGACCACCATTCATGGATTTTCGTCACCAAAAATTATTCCCGTCTATAAAAAATATAACGGACACTGCTTTTATGTTTCCATTAGCGATGCAGATCGGTCGCCGGAATTGGACTACGTAGCCACCGTATACAATGGTATAAATACAGCACAGTTTCAATTTGTAAACACACCGAACATGGTTTACCTGCTATATTTCGGCCGGATACACCCCGAAAAAGGCGCTCATTTGGCCATTGAAGTTGCCCGACGCGCAGGCATGCGCCTGGTTATGGCCGGACTGATACAGGATCAAGCCTATTTTGCCAAGTACATTCAACCGCACCTGGAGAGCAAGCAAGTTCAATATGTGGGCAATGTGGGGCCTAATGAAAGAAATCGCTTATTGGGAAACGCTACCGCACTGCTTCACCTGATTGATTTTAATGAACCTTTTGGACTGAGCGTTGCGGAGGCCATGTTGTGTGGCACGCCTGTAATAGCAATGAACAGAGGCTCCATGCCCGAGCTCATCCGGCATGGTTCCACAGGCTTCTTGGTCAACAGCTTGGAAGAAGCCGTAAAAGCCGTTAGCCACATCGGTAGCCTTTCGCGTGAAGCATGCTTTCTGTGGGCTAAAAGCCAATTCACCCTGGAAAAAATGACAGCAGATTATCTCTCCGTTTATCGGCGTATGCTAAATACTTGAAGCCCGCTCTTTTTCAAGCAACTTCGTTAGTAATTCTTCCAAATTAATCGCCGCATAGGTGGAAGCATAGTCGGACATGGCATAAGGAATCACCAACTCCCCGGCATGAATATACGCCCCGCAAGAGTACACCACGTTAGGCACATAGCCTTCGCGCTCTTTCGCATTCGGCCTTAACAGCGGTTCGCTAAGCCTACCGAGCTCGATGGTTGGATCGTCTAAGTCAAGCAGCGATACACCCAGCACATATTCGCGCATCGGCCCGACGCCATGGGTTACAACCAGCCATCCTGCATCCGTTTCCAGGGGTGAGCCGCAATTCCCCATTTGGATGAACTCCCACGGATATTTTGGTGCTTGTATCTGTTGCGCTTCACGCCATACATTGATGTTATCGGAGAAGGCTATGTAATTGTTTACGCCGTCAATTCTACAAAGCATGGCATACTTTCCGCTAACAAGCCTAGGGAATAAAGCCATGCCTTTGTTCTGTGCGATATGTCCATGTATAGGCATCACCTTGAAATGTAAAAAATCTTTGGTCATCAGGAGTTTGGGCAATATGGCTACGCCATCGTAAGCCGTATAAGTGGCATAATAGGTCACTCCCCCAGTTGTATTGACGAAGCGTACAAAGCGGGCATCCTCGATACCATTTTTTTCTGTTTCGGCAATGGGAAAAATTACCCGTTCGCAAATAGTGGTATCTGTAGCAAAGGTCATCTCATAATGAGACGAGGCTAACCATCTCACTTCTTGCAAAAACGTAACATGCTCCGGCCTGGCTTCCAATTTTGATTCGACAATTTTTAACGAATGTTTGAGATCTTCATAAGTAAATGTTTCCGGAAGCGCCTCGCTTACCAGGGTATAGCTCTCGTTGCTGCAGTAGCCACTATCCTCGCACATTTCGGTAAGCTTGCGTAAAAAAGATTTTTTATGGTAAATATGGTTTTTAACATGTTCAGGAACTTCCAACACTTTACCCGGGTGCTCAATTTGGATGTTATTATGCTTGTCGAGTATTCCTTGCCGAAACACGATGGAAGAAATGTGTCCTTCTCCGGTTGCGCGGAAACTAATGATTATCCGCTTCTCCCCATCGCCAAGCATCGATTGATCGGGATGCTCTATAATGGACGGATTAAAAAATGCCGCAGCCTCTATGGAATACTCCATGGTAAAATAAGCCCCAATAAGCAACCGTGCCCGTTCCGGAAGCTTTTCGGGTGCTAAATCCAACTGCTTCATTAAGGCGTCCAGGCGCCTGAAGTGTTTTACAAAAATCTTTTCAATATTGCGGTGCCTGCCGGCATATTTCCGCATAACCCGGTCTAACAGTTCTTGCTGTTGCGTATCAGTGAGTTGTAATACCTGAGCAATCAGGTGCTTTGCCCGTTCATCTCCTGCAAACATAAAACGTGCAATAACCCTACTCGAATCGGGTTCGAATATTTTCTCTTTTCTAACGACTTTTATGGCCATCGTACTTTTCTAAAATGGTGTACCCTGTTTTCCCTATTTTCAACCACAAGTAACACATTTTATTGCAGAAAATGGTATTTTTTTTAATGATAACGATGACAAGAAAAATAAGGCGATGTTATAAAGTATCCGCTTTGCTGTACATCGAAACAGGTACCCGCCTTTTCATCGGTAACACCGCCTTTGCTGGGGACTTACGTGGCTTCTTATTCCGCTTCCCCCACCAGATCAGAAAGCCTGTAATCGGTAAACTGGCGCCGATCAGCGAAGCCAAAAAGGCCAATACCTTACCGGGCAGCCCTAGGATGGATCCGACATGAATATCGTAATTCATCTTTCTCAGCTTTTGGCCAAAACTGGCTTTTTCGTAAGCAACAGAGAATGGATCATTGCGCGTAATTGGCTGAAGGGTGTACTGGTCGAACAGGTAACTTCTGCTATTGTAAAATTGCCCGGCTCTTGGATAGACAATCACATAGATGGTGGAGGCGGGATTGGCCCGATCGGGATAGTTATAATAAAAGCCCTGGGATGCCGGATTTTCCGCTAACACTTGATTCCACAGCAGATCCATGGCTACATTCGGGTCTTTTGCCTGCGTCCGCTGCGTACTGTCCGACTGCATCCGGCGGCCATTTTCCAGTTTTTGTCCACCGGTAGTGACCCAATACAGACCTTTACTATACCATTGCAAGCCGTACACCATACCTGTTAAGGCTATAGCCAAGAGAAACAAGAGGGAGTAAAAGCCCAATACATTGTGCAGGTCGAGATTGACCCGTTTAAAGGATGCTCCCCATTTGATTTTAAAACTTTTGTCGCGCGTCGACTTGTTCCACTTTTTCGGGTACCACCAAACAAGACCGGTTATCAGTAAGACGACAAAGATCAAGGTGCCATAGTTTACAATAGGTCGACCGATATCATAGGGAAGCCATAGGGCCCGGTGCCCATCCAATACGAAGCGGAAAAAGTTAGCATCTCCGCGCCCCTGACTCCGCTTTTCACTGATGATTGTGCCGGTATAAGGGTTGACCTTCAGCAAAACACTTTCCCCACCCCGGCGTCGCGTCTCCCCCGCCTTACGTAAGGTCAGGTTGACCGCTTTTCCTTGATGGTAATTGGCATAAGAGGGAAGCCAGCCCGGATAGACCGCCTGGCCGATGGCTGCCAGCTCACTCGGGCTAAGGACCGGCTTCTCCTCATAGGCAACGCGCGATTCGGGCTCCAATAAATCGGTGATTTCTTCCTGAAAAACCCAAAGGCAACCCGTTATGCACACGATGAACACAATAATACCCGATACCAGTCCTAGCCAGAGGTGCAACCAATTATTAACTCTTCTGAATAAAGAATCTTTTGCTTTTTTCTTGCTTTGTTTTACCCTGTTCATCCTGTGCCGTTTATACGTTTATGGTAAATATTGAATAGCGGTTAAGCGGCCGCCTTCTACTTGCAGTCCGCGCGTAGCCGTTGAGGTACTTGCATCAATTTTATATACCCAAGTGGTTCCGTCTGCTAGGTTAACGCCGAGATAGGCCGTTTCTCCATCCTTTGGTGTATAATTATTATAAGTTAGGCTTTCGATTGATGCCGCATCGGGCATGCCGCTAACCGATTTAAAGCTTTTGTCGACCACGTTAATAATACCCACATGCTTGCCTGTAGCATAGGCACCCTTTTCCTCTTTAGTTGACGCAAGTACCATAAAGGTATTGTTGCCCAGATATAGCCATTCGGTGATGTTCATACCGCCACTGGCCTCTTCAAAATTGAAAAAGTAGGATGGATCGAATTCTTCCCTTTCGGTATCAATCTTAACAACGGCAGAAGGCTTCGTGGAGTTGAAAGCCGCTCCATCGGTTGCAACGGCGGCCGAGAAACCATAGAGATCGCCGTTTTCCGTCAAGGCCAATCCATCCCTGAAATACCGACCGATAAAGCTGGTGCGATCGCCTTTAATGACCTTTTCAACGCTCATGTCGGCATAGTTGAATACCGCGATCCAGGCGCTGTCTGGGTAGTCGGTAGCGAAATTGCCTCCTTTTATGGAAAAATACGGCGCATAAACCTTGTCGCCCACCTGCTTCAACCAGCTGAAGTGCGCCAGTTCGCCATTGCCCGTCAACTCAAGCGTATTGGTGCTTCCTTCGGAAGTAATCAGTAAGCTATTGGTATTTACTTTATACCAATTCGAAAGCGGTGATGTTAGGCTTCTGGAAATCTTAAACAACAACAGATCGTCATTCACCGGTTCAAAGGCCTGCACCGTTTCTGTTTGAAAGTTCGTCAACTTGTTCAGTTTACCGTCTTGGATGTCATAGGCGGTTACCGCCCCCGGATTCCCCTGCCCGTACAGCATACTGAAGAATTTATTGTTGTGGGTTACATAGTACCGATAAGTCCCGTCTTGTTCAATCCCATTACCGGCCGTAGATATTTTCCCGGCGTCTAAGTTACTTGCTGTAAGCAGATAATCCGCTACCGCTTCAGAAGCAGCGGGAGTAACGGTTAAAATGTAATTGCCGGGATTGTCCGGTGTGGGAGGCGTCACATCACTATCGCTCTTAGAGCAGGAAGCCAACGTGGCAGCGGCAACAAAGGCCGCAATCATTGTTTGTAGAGGTTTCATATGTTTTATTTATCGTTTATTTGTTAAAGAAATAGCGTAAGTTGAGGTAAAAAGCCCGTCCGGGTTTCTGCAAACTAAAGTTGTCGTACAGCAAGGCATTGCCGATGTTCCGGCCTTCCAAGCCGATGTTATAACGGCCATTCCGGATACTATAGACGAGATTGAGATCGTGGCTAAGCTGCTGCGGGATATCCAATTTATCGCCGCCGCGACTGGGCCAATAGAGGTAAAAGGCATGTACATATAGCAAGTTATAGCCAAGGTTAAGCCGAAGAGATACCGAAACATCGCTGTTACCGAATAAATAAGGGATGTTCGGCATTTGATCTTTATAAACCGGACTGACCCCCGTAAAACCCGTTTCGTATTGCTGCAAATTCTGCAAGTATTGATAGGTAATGGTAGCTCCGGCAGAGAGCCAATCCTTATACGAATAGCGGATTTCGCCGTCCCCGCCAATGGTACGCACCCCTTCCCGGTTATCGGCTATTAATTTCGATTGATTGTTATTGAGTCGGTTATAGATAAAGTTATCCGAATGGCGATAGATGGCATTTGCATTGACCATAAATTTGCTATTCGGATTCAGCGCGAAACTGTAACTGATCCCAAAATTGATGTTATTACTTTGTTCGGGACGTAAATCCGGATTTCCCTCCTGATTTTCCACATCGCCAAAAATTTCCTGCGCTTCGGGCAAACGATTCGTCCGTTCATAAGACGCTTTCAGCTGTAAATCGGGCTGTAAAAAATAAGTACCCGCCACGCCATAACCTAACTTATTCGTGGTGGTTGCCCTTGATCCGCTATGGTTGTTCTGCAAAAGATGTTTACCGAAAACCGAGATGCTCCATTGGTCTTCTTCATCGAAATTATAAGCTAAGCCCAGCACATTTTTCTGCGACTTTTTCTTTTCCTCATTTTCCTGTACTTCGGGATTTAAAGGATCGGTGCCTTCGCGGTTAAAGGTGGTGAACACATTGCTCAAAGCGATCGCCTGCTTTTTACCGATACGGTAGTTGAACATCGCATTGGCAATGCCGTTGTTATTCTTGTATTTGTATAAGCTGCGTGAACGCTCACCATTGGAGCCATTCGGTTTACTATCGCCGTACCACCCGTAACGTGCATTTACGGTGTCAATATTACGCTCACTGCCCAAGTTGTAATTCGCATTCAAGGTCACATCGAGCCCTTTAATCAGATCGGTCTTTTTATATTTCAAGGTAGGCATGATGATGTTGCCCCGACGGTGCCAAGCACCGAACACAGAAACCATCCGGGCGCCTGTTTGAATCTCCTTATAATTTTGGCCAAGCGTAATGCCCAGCAACAGCTGATCGGCATAAGGTTTATCAACCACCCCTACTTGGCTAATCAAGGTCTCATTATGGTAGGTATCATGAAAGCGGCGAACCCAAGTATTGGGACTGTAAGCCCCGGTATAAATATCTGCCGCATCCACTTTTACCTTGTAGTCGTTATCCGAATAGTTTTGAAAAGCACTTAATCGGAATGTCAAACCTTTTTCGCTGGTAAGCGCGGCATTGATGACACTGCGATGGGTATTAAAGGAGCCGTAAGAGTAAGAGGCATCGATGTAATTGCGTTGCTTACTTCCGGTAATAATGTTAATGGCGCCTCCCAAAGCGTCTGAACCCAACCAGATAGGCACTACCCCCTTATACACCTCAATTCGCTCGGCGATGTTAATTGGAATATTGTTGATCTGAAAGGAGGTACCAAAATTATCCATCGGGATACCATCGATGAAGTAACGGACATGGTTTCCGGAAAAGCCGTTGAGGGAGAGATTAAAGTTGGAACCGACACCGCCCGACTCACGTACACGGATGCCTGATACCCGATCCAAAGCTCCGGCCAAATCGAGTGTGGTATTATAAAGTTGCTTGGCATCCACTGCCGTGACATTATAGGCCTGTCGATTCCGGTCCTGCACCACCGTCCGTCCGATAACGGTGGCCGATTCCATGGCGATGCTTTCTTCCCGCATGGTAATGTGAAGTTCGCTTTCCTTTCCTGCCTGAATGTTAATCTCCTTCTCCAAGGCTGGATAGCCTACGCCACTGATGTGGAGCATATAGCGCCCCGGCGAAAGCTTTTGAAGCGTAAAGAAACCGGATGAATTGGACATCGTCCCAATGGATCCGCCTTGTACTTTCAGGCTGACGGAAGGAATGGGTTCGCCCGATTCCGTGCGTACATAACCACGCACGGATCCATAATTTTGGGCGTAAGTAACCAAACTATAGGCCGAAAATACGGCATATAGCAAAATTTGTTTAAATTGCATCGCTTTTATATCACTTTAAAGCGCCTTCCCTTAATCGGGATAGAGCCGTGCAGTTCCCGCTGCGCGGCTTCTTTTTAAGACACGTGGCAAATATATACTTATTTAGACAAATTCCAAACAACAATCTTTTTGCGTGAAGCGGTAGCCCGTAAGTTTAGTTTGGTTATCGGTTGCCGGTTATCAGTTGTCGGTTGCCGGTTGCAGTTGTTAGTTGTTAGTTGTGAGTTGTGAGTTGTGAGTAACTGAAGAGTAGCGGTGGCAGGAGCTGTAGCACGTTTACGCCATGGTCACTTACAGTCGTCACCCTGAGCAAAGCCGAAGGGTCTGTATGCGATTGACTCATTATTCGTTTGTGAATTAAAGCCTATAGCGTAATGCCTTTATCGTTATTAGTTGCCAGTTGCCAGTTGCCAGTTATCAGTTGTTAGTTGGCAGTTATCGGTTGCGAGTGGTAGAGTGGTAACCGTGGCAGGAGCAGTAGCCAGCATGGGTACTACGCTACTCGTCACCCTGAGCAAAGCCGAAGGGTCTGTATACAATAAGCTTTAGCGACAGACTTTTGACTTTCACTTTGAAATAAGCGTTCCGAAGAACCGAAACCGACCTAGGCTTCAGTTTTAAATAGTAAGTTTTAAGCGAAAGCTATATGCCGCCCTCCTCCCGGTAGGCTCCTTAATAATCGGGAACGCTTCCGTCATGTCGAACGTAATGTAATGAAGTTGAGACATCAATATGTGTTATTGGTTATCAGTTGCCAGTTGTGGGTTGCCAGTGCCAGAGTAGTAGCCGTGACAGGAGCAGTAGCCAACATGGGTAGTACGCTACTCGTCACCCTGAGCAAAGCCGAAGGGTCTGTATACAATAAGCTTTAGCGACGGACAGCGGGCAATGGATTTTTTCCTATATTTATAATCTCATATAATTACATATAAATTTACACTACAAAATCATATATATACTTATGCGCCTAAATCTACTCAGTCTCTTATTTACTTGTTTATGTTCGCTCGTTTTTGCGCAAAATCAAACAACCGACAAGCGCCTGACGGACATCGATTCTATTTTCAATAAAGTGCTAAGGGATTATCGCTTGGCTGGCTTTTCAGTGGCGGTTGTACAAGGCGATAGCCTAATCTACTCTAAAGGTTT
This sequence comes from Olivibacter sp. XZL3, assembly GCF_004368405.1. Lineage (GTDB taxonomy): Bacteria > Bacteroidota > Bacteroidia > Sphingobacteriales > Sphingobacteriaceae > Olivibacter. The sequence goes on along the minus strand of NZ_SBJH01000059.1, from coordinate 94,316 downwards.
TGGCTATCGGGACTATGAAAAGCGCTTGCCAGCCACACCCAATACGCTCTATGCCATTGGTTCTTCCAGTAAAGCTTTTACAGCGGCTTTAGTGGCTAAGCTTTTCGGCGACAGCCTATCACTGGACGATAAGATAGGGAAACACCTACCGCAACTCCATTTTCAGGATGGCCGCGAAGCGCAGGTGACGGTACGCGACCTAATGACCCACCGCACGGGAATAACACGCTACGACTTCTCCTGGTACATCTTTAATAGCATGAGGCGCGACAGCCTGCTACAAAGAGTGGCCTTTATGAAACCGACGGCTGACTTGCGGACGAAATGGCAGTACAACAACTTTATGTACCTGGCACAAGGCATGATTGCTGAGCGGATGACGGGAAAGACCTGGGAAGAGAATGTCAACCAACATTTCTTTATTCCCCTCGGCATGAAGCGCTCAAATTTCAGCATCAACGAAATGGCGGTTGACACGAATGCTTCCTTAGGGTACACCGTTACCGAAAACGATTCGATCAAAAAAATTCCGTACTATAATCTCAAAGGAATGGGGCCTGCGGGAAGTATCAATAGCTCGGTTCTAGAGCTGGCCAATTGGTTAAAATTGTGGATTAACGGAGGAACCTATGGCAAGGACACATTGCTGTCCAAGTCTTACATCCGGGATGCAGCCAGTTCGCAAATGGTCATAGGCAGCGGATTGCCCGGTGCTGAACATCCCGATATCCATATGAGCAACTATGGCCTAGGATGGATGCTTAGCTCCTACAAAGGCCATTACCGGGTAGAGCATGGAGGCAATATAGATGGTTTTTCCGCGAGCGTTTGTTTCTTTCCGAGCGATAAACTCGGCATTGTGGTGCTGACCAATCAAAATGGATCAGCAGCTCCCGATGTAATCCGTAATTCGCTGGCAGACCGATTTTTAAATTTATCTAAAGATAATTGGAACACAAAAAGTGTAAAACAGGATAGCACCCTGAAAGACACGCCGAAAAAGGAAAAAGACATGGCTCGCGTTCAGGGAACCAAACCTTCGCACAGCTTAGGCGATTACACGGGCATGTATCAAAACGACGCTTATGGTCGGTTTCACATCTCCATTGATAAAGACACATTGAAAACGCACTTAACACAAGACAGCTTATGGCTCAGCCATTATCATTATGACGTGTTCGACTTTAAACAAATTAAGAATGGCTTAGCCGACACTTCCGACGGTCAATTTAAAATCAATTTCCAGACAGGTTTAGAGGGGCGTATTGTTTCCGCCACATTGGATCTGAACGATCCTTCCGGCGAACCCGTCGTTTTTAAGCGTGAAGCTAACCCGGTGACGATAGGCGACGAGCAATTGCAAGCTTATGTTGGCACCTATGAAGTCGCAGGCATGCGGGTTAAAATTACCGTGGATAAAGGAATAATTTTTATGGATGTACCGGGCCAAACTAACTATGAAACGATACCACAGGGCGATCACTTATTTAAACTAAAAATACTAAATGGTTTTTCCGTCCGCTTCGAGACTGATCCGAAAACAGGTAAAGTTTCCGCGCTGTATGCCATCCAACCCAATGGAACATTCAAAGCGACGCGTATAAACGATTAAGGACAAGTGTCACCATTTCATTTTTTGGCACGGGCTTTGTATATTTATCGGTAGGTTTAGGTTGATTAAAAATAAGAAAAGGTCCGGCATCCCCAAAAGCTGGACCTTTTCGTTTTTGTAATTGTAGCTCTACGCTATAGGCGGTAAGCGTTTATTACACAGGTGACCTTTTCACTGTTTTTAAGTGACTAAAAACTATACAGCTTCACTGTTGTACTCGTTCATTGCGGACGCGAGGCTGTATCAAAAGGCTTTTTCAATGTAAACCTGAACCGAATCTTCTTGCAAGCGATTGCGGTACCAATCCGTTATACGTGCCTTGCTGGCCGAGGTTTTTTTCACATCCCGACTTTGCAGCGTAAGCGAGTGATAGCGATACACTTTTAGCGAATCGCTGTAAAAGATCTGCTCGGCAGTCGCACAAGCCTGCACTTCCGGAAACATTGGCTTCAGTTCCTTCAATAATTGCTGTCCGAGCCTATTTTTCTGCTGCAAACTATCCTGGCGCCGCAAATTCAAGGAAAGTTCCGACCGTAAGCGATTGATTTCCGCCTGCTGCTGGGTCAACTCCAATAGATCGTCCCCTACTTCTGAAAAGGAGAATCCCTGCTGAATAGAAACTTTCGCTCCAGTGAGCGCATAGTTTTTCAGCCTCTCCTGTAGCTGAGCCTTTGCAGTTTCAGGAATCAGCTTGCCTCCATAGGTCAAGTGGATACTTTGTTCCAATGGATCGATATCCGACTTGAGCAAATAATCCCCTTCTATATAAGTTTCGTTTTTGATAAACCTGGCCGCTTCTTGTTTAAATTTCTCCCGTTGCACTAAGACATAGCCAAAATAAATACTTGGAATGATCGTAATGGTGACAATGATGCTGACCCACATGTTAGCGCGTTGTTTTAGTCCTTCCTCGGTTTGATGCCATATGGGATACTTAAGAAAACGTACGGTTACCAAAGTTGCCGCCGCAATAAAAACCGTATTGATCGTAAAAAGATAAAAAGCACCGAAAAAATATGACCAATTGGCAGTCGATAAACCGTAACCCGCAGTACAAAGAGGCGGCATTAACGCCGTTGCAATGGCCGCGCCGGGAATAACGTTCCCTTTTTGCTTGCTGGAAAGCGCAACAATACCAGCCAAACCACCAACCATCGCAATAATAACGTCGTATATATTAGGTTGGGTACGGGCCAGCAATTCCGAATGGGCCTCGCTGAGTGGCGTGAGAAGGAAGTACAAAGTGGAAGTAGCCAAACTTGCGCTCACAGCGAAGCCAAAGTTGGTAAGGGCCTTTCTGAGCAATTTAAAATCATAGGTCGCCAAGCTATACCCCATTCCGAGAATTGGCCCCATTAAGGGCGAAATAAGCATCGCGCCGATAATAACCGCCGTCGAATTCACATTAAGCCCTACACAGGCGATGACAATGGCGAAAATTAGAATCCAGAGATTGGTACCCTTAAAGTAAATTCCCTTTTCTACCGTTTCGTGTATTAAGCCGTATTCTTCTCTTTCTGAAGAAATACTGAACTTCTCAATCAATTTATATACGTTCATTTTTAAATAATACGCTTACTTTTGCTTCGCCTCGAAAATAAGACTTTTCTTTTATTCATTGGCAAACCGCCTTATTTACTCAGGGCAACCGCATTACCGTGGAATATTGCTTATATTAATAAGGACGTCTTTTCTTAATCAACTTGTTATCGCTTCGGCTTGCTCCAAGCGAATAATTTTGAATAAAAAACCAGACCAAGTGTCTACTTTATAGTACAATCGAGAAAGCACCCGCTTGGCAACGGCTATCCCGTATGGAACTTGCTATAGTCTATTGCTTACGGCTTAAAGCCTAAAGCTTATACATACCGATGTCTCAACTCCATTGCATGCCGTTCGACATGACGCGCTATCCCCCTCCGTCCTCTCGACCGAACCCCGACACTTCGGGAGAGCGGAGAGAACAGTATGACTTAAATGGAAGCGCGCTTAGGGCTTAAGGCCTAAAGCTTATACATACCGATGTCTCAACTCCATTGCGCGCCGTTCGACATGACGCGCTATCCCTCTCCGTCCTCTCGACCGAACCCCGATACTTCGGGGGAGCGGAGAGAACAGTATGACTTAGATGGAAGCGCGCTTACGGCTTATGGTCTAAAGTAGACAGCTAATAACTAGCTTAAATTCTTTTCTACTTGGAAGCACCCAAGTAGAGCAAGGTGCTTGGCTGGTGCCTTTCGATATAAGGAGCATTTTTTACCAACAAAGCCAAGTTTGGCATGGGCTTTGTGTATTAAGAGCAAGGTTTAGGTTGATTAAAAATAGAAAAACGTCCAGCATCCCCAAAAGCTGGACGTTTTCGCTTTCACACCGTCCAGTTTCTTTTTGTTTTCTTGAAAACGAAATAATTTACTAATATTGCGAAGCGAAAGCTAACCAAGTAAGCAAATAAAAGAAAGGCTTCGTAACTAAATTAATATAACATCTTGTTTGGCTCATTAAAGTCATCAAAAAATGCTAGCGATAAAACTAACCACCTTATTTATGACGTATTTAGACCATTTTCCGTTTCCCATCAGCAAAAACATAAGCACATTGCTTTCATAACATAATAACTAACACAACTTTTTATGACAAAAAACAGCAAATGGATTGCTTTCTGCAGCATTCCTATCCTTGGCTGTGCACTGGTTACAAACAACCTCTATGCAGCATCACGGATAAACAAGCCGGCGACCTCCGCGGTCTATCTAAAAAATGGTCAACAACATCGCATTCGGGGAAAGGTGACCAGCGCTATGGGATCGGTGCCGTTAATCGGTGCCAGTATCAAAATCAAGGGTGCTCAAGGCGGTACTTCTACCGACAAAGACGGTGTATTTGAATTGGCATTACCAGGACCCGAAGTGACCCTGGTAGTCTCTTCTCTCGGTTACATCACCAAAGAGATCCTGGTTAGCGATCAGCAAACACTGACTATTCAGCTACAAGAAGACGCCAACAACTTAGAAGAAGTGGTGGTTGTCGGCTACGGCTCATTAGACAAGCGCGAACTCACCAGTGCGGTTTCCAATTTGAAGCAGCGCGACCTGGTAGCCGGAACGGTTTCACCACTCCTGGCTATTCAAGGGAAGGTCCCAGGCTTGAATATCTCGTCGAACAATGGATCAGATCCCAATGCCAATGTCTCTTTACAGCTTCGCGGCGTAAATTCCGTCAAAGCTTCGCAAGGACCTTTAGTCGTGATCGACGGGGTTCCCGGCGGCGATATTAACGCAGTTGCAAAAGAAGATATTGAATCGATCAACGTACTGCGAGACGCCTCGGCAGCTGCCATCTATGGCACACGGGCTTCCGGCGGGGTTATTCTCATCACCACCAAACGGCCTCAAGTCGGCAAGGCGACGGTTAATTTCACTTCCGAATACTTCGTTGAAAGCGTACGAAGACGTCCGGAGGTGCTCTCAGCGGAGGAATACCTTGCCCATGGTTTAGGAGAAGATAATGGGGCGCGGACCGACTGGTACGACGTGGTGACCAACAAAAATCCCTTCAGTCATCGCCAAGTGGTAAACATCAGCGGAGGTTCGGAAAATGCCAACGTCTATACTACCTTCTTTAAACGCGACGCCAAGGGGATTTCCATCGGCTCAGCGCGTGGTGAAATTGGGGGACGTATAAACAGCAATTTCAAATTTTTCGACGGCCGGGCTGAGTTGAGCACCAATATCAGTTATAACCAAGTAGATGCCGACTTCCCGGGCAATGGCGCACCGGGAGACTTCCGCGATGAAAACAACAGCCTATATAACATTGCGATCGGCTTAGATCCTACCATTTCTCCCTACGATGCTTCGGACCCTTCGGGTTATAATGTACTGACTGGCGGATACAATACCTGGAATCCCTTAGCGGAAGTAATGCTCCGTAAGAAGCAAAATCAATACCGCTATCTCCTTGCCAATGCAACGCTGAAAGTGAATATTACGCAAGACCTATACACCACCGCTATGGTGGGTATAAAGAACAATACTGAGCACCCAAGCTTCTTCCGCTCGGCGCAGCACCGCGTGTCGCGCGAGCAAAACGTCGACGGCTATGCGAAACAGGAATATAAACGCTGGGATGACCGCATCGTGGAATGGACTTTAAATTACAGCAAGCGGTTCGAAAACCATCAGGTCACCGCTGTAGCGGGCTACAGCTACCAAGATTTCAACGGACAAGGATTCTGGGCAGAAAACTCCCAATTTCCGGTTGACGGACTGCAGGAGCATGACATGGGATCGGGCACATGGCTGGCCGACGGGCGTGCCGGCTTAGGTTCGTGGAAAGATCCTTGGGTAAAACTGGCGGCTTTCTTTGGTCGCGTCAATTATTCTTTCAAAGACCGCTATATCTTAACCGCAAACCTCCGCCATGAAGGTTCTTCCAAGTTTGCTCCCGGCAACCGCTGGGGTACTTTCCCCGGCGTATCGGCGGGCTGGCGACTCAGTGAGGAGCCCTTTATGCGCAATCTCGAATTTATCGATGACATTAAAATCCGCGGAGGCTATGGGGAAACCGGAAACGAAGGATTTGGCGCCGAGGTTTCGTCCCGCATGTATTCTGCCGACACCTGGTGGCTCTTCGACGGCAACTGGAACCGCACCTTTGGTGTCAAGCACAACCAAAACCAAGACATCCGCTGGGAAGTAAAAAAAGAATATAACCTTGGTATGGACTTCACCATCTTGAACAACAAGTTAAGCGGCCGATTCGACTATTATAAAAGAGTGATCGACAATCTTATTTACGACATCAGCGTGTCGCAACCACCGGCTATCCACGATAAGACGACCATGAATGTGGGCAGCATGGAAAACCAGGGCTTCGAGTTTGAATTGAACTATAACGTAGTCAATAAAAACGACTGGACCTATACCACTTCCATCGTCGCCTCGCATAATAAGAGCACCTTGCGCAGCCTTTGGGGCAGCCAAACCTTCCAAGATGAAAAAGGCTTTCCGGCTCCGGGATCACCGGGTACAGCGGTTCGGCTTTATCCGGGTGAAGACATCGGTCGGTTCTTCCTTTGGCAATTCGCCGGCTTTACGGACGACGGTCAATGGTTGCTTTATAACCAGAACAACGAAGCCGTTCCTGCAAGCGAAAAAAGACTGGAAGATAAGCGCTTCATCGGTAATGGTATCCCGAAACTCCAGCTGTCTTGGAATCACTCGCTATCCTACAAAAATTGGGATGCAAGTATTTACCTACGTAGTTGGTTAGGCTATGATGTATTCAACATGATCAATATGTATTATGGCATCGCCAATGTGACGGGAAGAAACGTATTGAAGAGCGCTTATGAAGAGCTAGCAAACGTGACAGGCGAAAAGCAATTAAGCGATTACTGGCTCGAAAAAGGAAACTTCCTGAAAGTGGACGCCATCAGCTTAGGCTATACCTTTAAGCAGAGCTGGATTGGTCCCTTCAAAAACCTGCGGTTATATGCGGCCGGAAGAGATCTCTTTGTTTTCACCAAATACAGCGGTTTGGATCCGGAAGTCAATATCAACGGCTTAACGCCCGGATTTGAAGAACTGGATGTTTATCCGCGGACACGCACCTTCATGTTCGGTTTACAGGCAAGCTTTTAACTATAAAAAACGACAAAAATGAATAAGCTATTCATCTATACCCTATCATCGCTTTTAATACTCTTAGGCAGTTGTACGAAACTCGACCAAGAGTTTTATAGCCAAGTCACTCCGGAAACATTTTTCAAGAGCGAAAAAGATATTCTGGCCGCGCTCAATCGGCCATTTACCCATGCCCGTTGGTATATGGGTGAAGACCGCTGGCAATTGCAGGAGCAGACGGCCGACAACTTCGCCATTACCACCAAAGGACCCCACTGGTATAACGGCGGAACCAATGAACGCTTTCATTATCATACCTGGACACCAGACGAAGGATGGATCTGGGGAACCTGGCGCGGCACCTTAATGGGTATTGCACTCGCCCTTGACGCGCGAAGTGATCTGGAAAAGTTAGACTACACCAAGTTTGCCCTGACCGCTGAAGATCAGGCAGCACATGTTAACCAGCTTAATACCTTGGTTGCCTACTTTTATCTGCGCGGGCTCGACTATTTTGGAGGCATGCCCTTATTCAATGATTTAGCAGGCGAAAGTTTGCCGCGTAACACCGATCAGGAGGTATTCGACCACATCGAGCAGCTATTGAAAACCGCGATGACGGCCTTACCTAAAAAAGAGGCCGGGCAACGGGAGGCGGGCGAGTTGAAACAAGCGGCCGCGGCCACCATGTTGGCTCAGCTCTATTTCAATGCAGAAGCGTATATCGGCAAACCCATGTATGCGGAATGTCAGCAGTTGGCACAAGCGGTTATTGATGGCCAATACGGTTCGTATCAGTTAGACCCTACTTGGAACGGGCCCCACGGTTTCAGAAACAATGAGTCGCCCGAAATTATCTGGTCAATTCCCTCTGAATTCAACAAGCTGCAGTACGACTGGTTTTATAGCAACTTCTACCACTATAACAGTCGCGAATACTTCGACCAAGACATGTCGGCAGACAACGGCGCGCACCTTACACCCTCACGCCGCCCGGATTCCACGCTTTACCAAACCGAATGGAAACTCGGCTCGCCCTTTGAAAAATTCGATGAAGGGGATTTAAGAAAAAAAGCTTACCGTTATTTGGGAAGTGGCAGTTACGAAGGCATGTTCTTAGTAGGCCCGCAAACAAAACCCAATGGCGGTATCATCGTTGGAACACAGGAATACAAAGACCAAGCACTTGTTTTACGGGATCAGGTTGGCCGCTTCACCGAAGTCGGACCGGGGAAAAAGTACAGTACAGTATCTCAAGTGCCCTCAAAAATGTCGGAAGGCGAAGAGAACACCGGTATCCGCTTAGTGAAGGTGCCTATCCCTACCTTGGCGGAGAACAGCTTACGCTGGGGAGCAGACAACCCCGTCATCCGGCTGACCGAGGTTTATTACATGTTAGCCGAATGCAAATGGCGCAGTGGTGACCTCGCGGGGGCGGCAGAGCTTATCAATACGGTAAGGAAACGCAATTTTGAGAACGGCGCAGACCCTAATCCGGTACAGGCGGCTACCTTTGACAAATACCGTTTCGTTGATGAGTGGAGTATTGAATTTCTGGGAGAAGGGCGGAGACGCACAGACCTTATTCGATGGAATATGTTTACAAGCGAAAACTGGTGGGATCATAGCGCCTCGCAGTCTGATCATTTGAAGCGATTTCCGGTTCCAACGCAAGCGATTTCGGGCAATAACAGTTTAACACAGAACCCAGGCTATTAACCGTTTTTTTAATCGAAGAAAAAAACAAATATGTTACAATTGAGATCTCTCTTTTGGCATAAGCTTTGTTTATCTTTGTACAAGGTTTAGGTTGATTAAAAATAGAAAAACGTCCAGCATCCCCAAAAGCTGGGCGTTTTCGTTTTAATCCTATTTCCTGTTCCATAGACAAAATGCCAGTTTAGTTCGAACACAACAATTTAATAATTAAATTTTAAATTAATGCAACCGATTGCATCAAAAAATTCGTATGTTTATTGCATGAAAATCAGGCTATTATCTCTTGCTAAGCTTTTGAATGCAAGCATTCATCAAAAAGGTGACATTAGGTATATTCAGATAAACGATGTCTACGTTATAACCGAGAATCCCTTAACCAAAGAAATTGAACTTAACAGTTTAGAAACCTACGATTCGCAGCCCCTTACCTCGCATAACGTAGCGGATATGCTGGAACTTAAATTTGTACAAATTATGAAAGCGAAACAGAAACACACCGTCGGTCGTGAAAACGCCGATGTAAAGTAAATCACAAGGCCTCCCAGTATGATCCTTCCCGGGAGGAAGAGCTCGGCTATAGCCGCTTATCAAATTTTTATATTCCCGATAATCTCAACTGATTCGAATCAAAGTATCCGAACCTATACATCCATACAGACCCTTCGGCTTTGCTCAGGGTGACGACTGTAAGTGACCATGGCGTAAACGTGCTACTGCTCCTGCCACGGCTACTACTCTCACAACCGGCAACTGATAACTAACAACCGATAACCGACAACTGCCAACCGGCAACCAAATGTGTAAAGCTATGAAAATACAGGAAACAAAAGCCCAAAAAAACACAATATCAAACACATAAACCAAAAGCGATGCTAATCGAAAGACCGTTTCCCTAACTTTGATCCTATTATCTAAATGGCCGTCAGCTACTAAAACATTACAATAATGAAAATATTTAGTTATCCAAGCTCATTCATGCTGAGCTTTATATTATGGGGACTGCTCCTTTCGTCCTGCGATAGATCGGAATCAATTACCCCTAATATAAACCTTGATCAAGGCTTAGTATATTACTTTCCTTTTTCGGGCAACAGCGTTGACCAAGTGAGTCAGACCTCATTTGATACGCACGGCGCAAGCTTTGAGAACGATCGTCACGGCAATCCTCAATCTGCGCTTTGCTTAACCAACAATTACATGGAACTGAACGCCGGCTTTAGCGATGCTGTAGGATCGCTATCGTTTTGGGTGAAGGTCCGCGACTTCGAAGAGACCGGTATGCTTTTTAACAACACGTACCAGTATATCAACTTCGGCGAATACCAATTGGCTATTGCCCCTACAGGTGAAATCGTTACCTGGTGCAGTTACAAATGGGGCTATGCTCGGGACGATGAGGGCTATTTGGATTATTCGGCACTCCGAACAAAACCAGTAATACAGCCCAACGAGTGGTATCATGTGGTTGTTCGTTGGTCGGATGAAAACGAACAAATCGAAATCTTTGTCAACAATAAAAAAATACTGACCGAATCTTATATACCGGATTGGCGGCCTTGGGACGGCGATGACGATTACAATGTAACCGCTATGGGCATGGCTTGGAGAAACCCTGGTAGCCACGAGGATATTATTCTATGGCATTTTCATGGACAGTTCGATGAAATCAGGCGCTACAACCGGTGGATAGTTGACGAGGAAATCGCGGAGCTTTATAAATAAGCTCATTTCTCAACCGTTATCGGGCAGGAACGGATCACAACGAAAATTTAACGTATTCATAATGACGTTTGTTCAGTTTATTACTTCCCTTTAAATATTTTTGGCGTTCGATGGAAAGAATGTCCGAAAAAAGAGAGGAGTTTGCCCTGCTAAAAGGACTGGCAACAGGTGATGCTCGGGCTTTCGAATCAATAGTGGAACACTATTCGCCCAAGTTGCTTCGGAAGGCCGTCCGGCTTACCAAAGATGTGGATATGGCCAAAGATCTCGTGCAGGATGTCTTGGTAACACTTTGGGAGCGTGCCGGCCAACTAAACGTTGCCACTTCGCTGGAAGCTTACCTGAATACGATGTTACGGAACCGCTTTCTGCGCGAGGTGTCCCGTTCTACCTTACATGAAAAAGCCACGCAGCAATTATTACTGCACATCAACCAAATGCAGGAATCGATTGCCGATATACTTACCGTAACGGAGCTCGAACAATCACTTACCGAAATCGTACATCAACTGCCCGCCAACATGCAACGTATATTCGTTCTCCGCAACGAAGATTACTCCCTCCGTGAAATAGCCGAAGCACTGGGGCTGGCAGAACAGACCATAAAGAGTTACCATACCGAACTTAAAAGAAGAATTAAGGTAGCGCTTTTGGCCCGACATCCGGATATTGGATATCCCTTAGCCTTGCTGTTAGTTTCGCTGTTAACAGAAAATTAACCATTCCGTATCATTTATTTTATATACTTTCCCGCCTCTCAGGTATCTACTATCATGTAAAAAGACAAGATAGTGGACCAAGAACATCTCAAACACTTGATAAAAAAGTACGAGGCGGGAACCGCCTCGGCAGCCGAGCGCTATGTGGTGGAGCGTTGGTACGAATCGCTTCTTCAGGAAGGCACGGAAATGGATCATTTCGCCGATGCTATCGACCACAAGGCCTTCCAAGAACAGCTTGTTCGGCGCGCATTGCAGTCGACCATTCCCATTAAACGATGGCGCCCGTATAAATGGATATCTGCAGCTGCTGTGATGCTGTTCCTTATATCGGCAATCGGAATGCTATACCGGTACGGTGCCGGCAACCCTAAAGACGAGGATCCACTTATGCGCTCCCACTCGGTCAGCACAGGCGTGCGGGAAGTAAAACAGGTGACCCTCCCCGACAGCTCGGTGGTATACCTCAATGCCAACTCCATCTTAACCATTCCGCCAGACTTCAATCATGCAAACCGCGACATAACACTGATGGGCGAGGCCTATTTTGAGGTTCGAAAAAACCCTCAACTTCCCTTCAACGTACACGTCGGACAACTAGCTATCCAAGTCCTCGGCACCACCTTCAATATACAAGATTACGAGGCAATCGACCATATCAGTATAACTGTTGAATCGGGCCAGGTGCGGGTATCCAATCCGGCGGAGGTGCTCGGCTTACTAAATGGAAGGGATCATTTGGTTTACGACAAGAAAAGCAGTACCGCTAGTTTATCCACGGTTCCATCCGATGTACGCTCTTCATGGAGGAACGGCACGGTGGTATTGGACGGAGCGAATTTTGACGAGCTGGCACAAGCCTATTATAATACCTATGGTGTACATCTCCTAAGCAAGGACCTAAAAGTGCGGCAAAATCATTACCATTTTACCATCCGCACAACCCGCACGGTCGACCAGGCCATGGAACAGCTGTGTGAAATGATTAACAAACGTTATAGAAAGGAGGGAAACCGTATCCATATTTATTAAGAACAAAAGACAACAAGTGCCACGCAGCGTGACACTTGTATCCAGCAAGTAGCCTATAGCTTGGACCCTTATGGCTACTTATCGAGTTAGCAAATCAAACAATTCACCAACACACCAAATGTAAACAAAAAAAGTATACATCCAGGTGTTTTAACAACCGTGCTTATATAATGAAAATTTTACCGTATTGGCGGTGGTATATGAAAATCACAACCCTACTTTATGCACTAGTCGCCCTTGCAATGCCCGCACTAAAAGCCGCTCCTGTGCATGCACAAGCATTGGAGAAAAGGGTAACAGCGACTTATACGCGAACCAACCTTCATCAAGTAATCCTTGATCTAAAGGCTAAAACGAATATCGATTTCGGATTTACACAGGAATTGGGAATTGAGAAAATAACGATTGAGCATAAAAACTTTGAAAATGAAACACTAGCGCAAGTACTGCAAAGTCTGCTTGCACCAACAAAGATCGCGTACACCGAAAAAGCCGGTGCCATCATCCTCTCCCGCGTACAACAGGCCGGGCGCATCCGCGGCAAGGTATCGGACGATAAAGGCGCGCCGCTGGCAGGAGCAAGCGTTAAAGTAGTAGAAGCAGCCCGCAGCACCAGTACAGACAAAGACGGGAACTTTGACATCGCCGTACCGCCGGGCATTTATACCGTCGAGGCGAATTTTATCTCCTATACCCCGGATCGGAAAAGCGAAATACGTGTGGACGAAGGCCAAGCGATAACGCTAAACTTCACCATGAAAGAAGCTTTTGGAGATTTGGAAGAAGTGATCGTAGTGGGTTACGGAACACAAAAGAAAGAGAACATCACCGGATCGGTAAGCACCTTGAAGGGCGAAAAAATAACAGCAGCCCCCGCAACGAACCCCTCCGATGGAATAGCCGGCAGAATTCCCGGTTTAGTAGCGTTGACACCGTCGGGAGAGCCCGGGAGCAGTTCAAACATTACCATCAGAGGAGCAAATACCTTGGGGAACAATGCCCCTTTGGTTGTTGTGGACGGCATTCCCAACCGGGAATGGGAACGCTTGAACCCCCAGGATATCGAAAGCATCACCGTATTGAAAGATGCTTCGGCTGCCATTTATGGTGCGCGGGCCGCGAACGGTGTTATTATGGTTACCACCAAGAAGGGCAGTGCAGGCCATACCCAGATACAGTTTAGTTACAATGAGGCGAAAAGCGCTCCTACCGTCATTCCGCGGGCAGCCGACGCGGCTACCTACGCGCAACTGCTCAATGAAATCCTAGCGTATGAGGGGGCAGCGCCTATATATTCCAATGAGGATATCCAGAAATATCAGGACGGATCCGACCCTTTACGCTTTCCCAACACCAATTGGTACGATGTGACCCTAAAGGATTGGGCCAGCCAGCGTAATGCCGACCTCAACATTTCGGGCGGACAGGAAAACCTGCGCTACTATATTTCGGCAGGCACCCGCTTTCAAGATGCCATCTATAATAACAGCGCCACCTCCTATAAGCAACACAACATCCGCCTCAACCTGGATGGCGATCTATCCAAATATGTAAAGTACGGTGTTAATGTAGCCGCGAGGGAAGTATACCGCGATTATCCGACCGAGTCGAGTTCGACAATCTGGGATCGGCTACGCGCCTCCAAACCCAACATGCCCGCGTTCTGGCCACATGGCGAAGCCGCCGATAATGGAGACAGCGGCAATCCCGTCGTCATTACCACCAATCAGACGGGCTATGATAGAAACAAAACAACCGTGTTGGAAACGCGGGCCACTATAGACGTTCAAGTCCCCTGGGTACAAGGCTTATCCATCAGTGGAAATGCGGCATTAGACAAAAGCACCCAGAATGATAAGCTTTGGAAAACCCCTTGGTACCTCTATGCCTGGGACCGCACATCGCTTCTGGAAGACGGCAGCCCGGTGCTGAGTCGTGTACAAAGAGGCTATTCCAATGCCGAACTCACCCAAGAGATAGAAGAATCTCGGCTGGTAACATTGAACGCCCTGGCCAAGTACGACTTCAGTTTAGCCAACCACCATAAGTTCAATTTCATGGCTGGTGTTGAACGGATGGATGGCAACTTGATGGCCTTTAATGCGTTCCGTAAGAACTATGTCTCCACGGCAATTGACCAGCTTTTTGCAGGCGGAGACATCGACAAGAACAACGGTGGTTCCGCCAGTACCGAAGCCCGATTAAATTATTTCGGACGAGCCAACTACAATTTTAAAGACCGGTACCTATTGGAGTTTGTGTGGCGATATGATGGCTCCTATATCTTTCCAAAAGAAAGCCGTTTTGGCTTTTTCCCCGGCGTATCCGGTGGCTGGAGAGTCTCTGAAGAGCCCTTCTGGAAGCCGCTGCTGCCCTATATCAACGACTTCAAATTAAGAGGTTCCTGGGGAAAAACCGGAAACGATCGCATTGACCCCTATCAGTTCCTAAGCAGTTATGCCTATGCTACAGGTGCGGCTGATATCTACGTATTCAATGAAAGCGAAGTTTCTAAAATACTGTACGAGGCGCGAATAGCCAATCCGGGTGTCACCTGGGAAGTGGCCAACCAAACAAACCTTGGGTTGGACCTCCATCTTTTCAATAGTAAATTCGTTCTATCGGCCGAATACTTTTATAACCTGCGGACCGACATCCTATGGGAAAGAAATGCATCGGTTCCCGGCTCCACCGGCTTAACCCTGCCCGACGAAAATATCGGGGAAGTCATCAACAAAGGAGCTGAGTTCCAAGTAGGATACAATGGAGGCAGTGGCGACTTCAAATACACGCTTTCAGCCAATGTATCCCTCAACAAGAACAAGATACGTTTCTGGGACGAAACACCGGGCGTACCAAGTTATCAACAATCAACCGGCCGGCCGATGAATACCGGACTTTATTATAATGCCATTGGCATCTTCCGGGATGAGGCAGCCCTGGAAAACTACCCGCATTGGGCAGGAGCACGGCCTGGTGATATTATTTTTGAAGACGTCAACGGCGATAACGAGATTAACGCACTCGACCGCATTCGCATAGATAAAACCTCCTTACCGACCCATATAGGCGGATTCAACGCCGATTTATCATGGAAAGGCCTATATGCCTCCCTTTTCTTTCAATGGGCATTGGGAGCCGTACGTAACGACTACTACGAGATGCAAGGGCAAATTGGAAACTATTTGGCCAGAAATGCAGCAGGACGCTGGACACCCGAAAATCCCGATGCAGAAAAACCGCGCACCTGGAACAGATACAACGAGTATTGGAGAAGTAACAGCAACACCTATTGGCTACAGAAGACCGACTACCTGCGATTAAAGAGCGTGCAGCTTGGCTACAACCTGCCATCCTCCATCTGCAGTAAGATCTCGGCGAAAGCTGTTCAGGTCTACCTCTCCGGTTTAAACCTGTTAACGTTTACCGGCGTGGAAGATTTCGATCCGGAAAGTACTGCTGCCACCTCGTATCCGGCTAACAAAGTTTATAACCTAGGCGTTTCCGTCACATTTTGATATTGATAATAAAAAGACAATGAAAAATAAGCTTAAGCTACTGCTCTTAACAACCTTTTGCGTGCTCACCCTGTTTTCCTGCAAGAAAGATTTTCTGGACACGCCATCGCAGGAAGAGTTTACCGATGAAATGGTATGGTCTGACCCGGCATTGGTAGAAACTTTTCTCAACGAAATCTATTTCCGCCTCTATGAACCACTTACAGACGGACGCGGCACGGCCAACATCGTGGATGAAGGGCATTACCGGGGGAATAGCGCCTCCACACAATTTAACAACAGCCTATCCACGCAAGATAACCTCTATGCCTGGGGGTACCAACGCTTCCTCGTATGGAACGAGCTGTATAAGTCCATTCGTTATTGCAACATCTATTTCAGCAAAGTGGATGAAATACCGTTTACCAACGAAGTGACAGACGGAAAAACGGATGCCGATAGGATGACCGGAGAAGCCCATTTCCTGCGAGCCTTCCTCTACCATTACCTCCTTTCGCTATATGGAGGCGTACCGCTGATTACCGAACCCTTTGATCTGGGAAGCGACTTTGCCCAGGCGAGGAACAGCTATGCAGACGGTATTGCCTTCGTGGTAGCGGAATGTGACAAGGCGGCTGCCCTCCTACCCGATATACACAGCGGGTCAAACCTCGGGCGCGCCACGAGAGGCGCGGCCCTGGCACTCAAATCAAGAGCCTTGCTCTATGCGGCGAGCGACCTACACAGTCCGAACCCCGTCACCTCCTCATTTGCTGAGCCAGCACTATTGGGCTACACCGATAACAATCGGACGGAACGTTGGCAAAAAGCCAAAGACGCCGCTAAAGCCGTGATTGACCTCGATCTATACCAATTGCATAAAGCAGAGCCTGCGGCAGGCGATTCGGTTGCACAGCACATTACCGAAATATTTCTAACCAACAATACAGAAGAAGACATCTTTGTCAAGTTCTTCACCCAGGTGATGGGCCAACGCTGGGGTTTATATAGCTCGCCGAACGGGTATTACGGCTGGGGCGTCAATGCGCCCATTGCCAATTTTGTCGATGCGTTCCAAATGGCAGACGGTACACCTTTCGATTGGAACAACCCCGCGCATGCGGAGAACCCCTATGCCAATCGGGAACCTCGGTTCTATGCGACCCTCTTATATAACGGCGCCTCTTGGCGGGAGCGGCCGACAGATGCCAAAGGATTAGATCCCGATAATAAAATACAGACCGGCGTGTACAAGCGGTGGAACGCTTCGAACAACAGTGAATACGAAACCTATGGCATTGACACCAGAAATGGCCCCATCGAAAACTGGAACGGCTCTTATACCGGGTATTATTGCCGTAAATACATTGATCCGGCCATCAATGTGCAGTACCTTTCGCAATCAGTAACCTGGCGTTTCTTCCGTTATACAGAAATACTGCTCAACTATGCCGAAGCCTGTCTAGAACTCGGCCAAGAAGAGGAAGCAAGAACCTATATCAATAGGATACGGAAAAGAGCCGGACTACCCGCTACCAGCGCATCCGGCACGGCTCTTCGAGCCCTATATAGAAATGAACGCCGCATTGAACTCGCCTTTGAAGAACACCGCTTTTTTGATGTTCGGCGATGGATGATCGGGCCAGAAGCCTATAGTCCGGCTTATCAAGCCCGCGTAATCTATCCCTTAGCGGCCAACAACACCACCTCGTCGGTGCCTACTATAACGCACGTAAAATTTGAGGACCGATCGTGGAATGATAAGTCTTATTTCTTTCCTATTTTTAGAGACGAGCTCAACAAAAACAATCTGTTAATACAAAACCCAGGATATTGATTAAGTATTCGATATAGATCATGACAAAACTAAAAAGAAGAAATTTCATCAAGACCCTTTCGGGTACTTCCTTACTTACCTTAACCGGAAGTGATGTCCTTGCAAGGCATTCAGAAGAGGCTTTCTTATTGTTGACCAAGCCCTATCTTCAACATCCCTCAGAAGACGGCATGACGATTTGCTGGTTAACCAACAAACCTGCCCATAGCTGGGTAGTATACTGGGAGCAGGGACAAAGCGATAAGAAAACAAAAAAGCAAACCCTGGTAGACGGCTTGGCCATAGCGAACAATACGGTAAACAAAATCAGGTTAACAGGACTAAAGGCCGGGCAGCAGTACAGCTACCAAGTATACAGCAAAGAAATTATCGACTTCCAGGCCTACAAAAAAGTATTTGGCCCTACCTTACAAAGCGAGGTATTTAACTTTTCCACCGTAGCTCCTGAAAAAGAAGAGATGGCTATGTTAATACTGAACGACATACACGACAGGCCACATTCTTTTGCAGCGCTCATTGGTCTGCATCGCGACCGCCCTTATGATGAAGTGTTCTTAAATGGCGATATGTTTGACTACCAAGACGGCGAGCAACAGTTGATTGACCACCTCATCGCCCCATGTACAGCCATTTTTGCCTCGGCAAAGCCCTTTTTATTTGTAAGAGGAAATCATGAAACCCGAGGGCATTTCGCCTATCATCTGAACGATTATTTCGAGAACATCGATAAGCAAGCCTATTTTACATTTACCCGTGGGCCCGTTTTTTTCGCGGCATTGGACACCGGTGAAGACAAAGAAGACGACCATGAAGCCTATTATGGCATGGCGGCCTTCGATCCTTTTCGGGAAGAACAAGCCGCTTGGCTAGCGCGTGCACTCCAAACTCCTGCCGCACGGCAGGCACATTACCGCGTCATACTCATGCACATTCCCCCCTACCACTCGGGAGACTGGCATGGGACAAGCCATTGCAGGCAAGTCTTCTCGCCCGTATTTGAAAAACACCAGGTAGACTTAGTAATCAGTGGGCATACACATCGTTATGGCGTACACTTGGCTCAGCCTGATCACTCCTATCCTATTGTAATCGGCGGCGGCCCCAAAGAAGGAACCCGAACGGCCATACACTTAACAGCCAATAAGGAGCATCTCCAGCTATCCATGGTAGCCGATAACGGGCAGGAAGTTGGTCAGCTCGCTTTAAAACCCCGGCAGGGTTAAAAACGGTTCTTCTATACGACCGCATCCCACAAGCACATACCCATTAGCCTCTATAATGATAGGGGCTAATTTATGGTATAAAAGCGATTGGAACATTTAGGACACATATACCTCTTCTTGAAAAAAGGAAAAAGCAATTTAACTAATTTCGCGCGTGGTATTCGATAGTCAGTAGCAGTTTTGCATCGCGGACATTTTACTTCCTGATCAACTCTTTGTGAGTGCATGGTGATGGTTTTAAGGTGATTGAAACATTTGGAAGCAGGGACAACAACCGTCACTGCAACTATATAAGGCTCATGCTTAAAACACGGCAACACATATCTCGAAGCATTAAACAAAAGCCTCCGGAAAATATATCTCTACACGTCAGAAAAAACGAGTTCAATGGCTGATTAAGTTAGTACAAAAAGTGACCAAAATGAACCTGTACTTCAGTTAAAAGTAACTATTTCAAGAAAATTCTACAAATAAAACGGTATAAAAGAAGACGCGTCCCTCAGGAACGCGCCTTCCAACCACACATTAGATCATTGTATTTAAGCTATTGATTGCCACAGTTTTCGGCGACAAAGTCGAGCGCATTATCTCTTGGTATGATATCGCCTTCGCCGTTACCGATGACGGCCTCATTTGTTTCCTGTACAACGCGATTCAACACCGTACGTGTTTTACTGCCCCAAATAGCGCGGAAATCATAACGATTGCCAGCGGTCAATTTGGTAGTATTCAAGAAACCGTTGGAGGCAATGCCCAGCAACTGCCAGCCATCGTTGCTACTACCTGCGGGTTCGCGATAGAAGACATAAAAGGTTGGAATATAACTTATGATACCATTGTCAATCGGACAGCGCACATACAATTGCAAACTGACCGTAGGGCCTTCAATCGGCTGCGTTAGATTAATGGTAGTTGCCGCGCCGCAAGCTCCGTCAATGGCTTGTGATGCCAGTACCTCGCCATCGCGCACCACTTCTATGGTAATACCCGATGCCGGTAAGCCGGGGATAACCACCGTATTGTTGTTGGTCATGATGGAAGCTTCCAAGGTAGTGATCACGCGGTTGCCGATAAGCGCGCGCACCGTGAAGGGATAATTAAAGTTATCCTGCAGCCAGCTGCCGGTTAAATTAAATGAAGACGGGGTATTGCAGCTTTCCACAAAATTGCCCACCATGTACCAAGTCAAGTGGTCCGTTTCGAATTCGGCCACGAGCTGACCGTCAGTGCTACTCACGCTGACATCCTGCTCGTATTTCCACACTCCTTCTCCTGTATTGTAACTATATATTTCCAGCTGGTCGCCCGCTTGCACGGTACCACCGGTACGTAGATTGGTAAAGGCCGGATCAATCTCCATAGCCACATTAATCGCTTGACTAAAGCCACGCACCTCACCACCGCCTACGGTAAAGTCGATGTTCGACACCGCCGCCGGATTGAATACACCGTCCGCATGGATGCCATCGGTCTTTCTGACACCACGAGCTATCAGCGAACCTCCAGGAAAAACCGCTAAAGCTTCGGGTATCGCAGCATCGAGTGTAATCAATGTTGAGTTCAAAGTGGACCCTTCCAAAAGATTGCCGTTTATTTCGTGGAACTGTGTACCTCTCGAAATCCGCACGGTGGTAATCCGTTCAGCGTAGTTCTCGCGTCTGGTTTGAAAAACAAGGTCTCTAGTTGTCGCATTATTCACAAGCGCCTCTGTTTGCATGCTTACTGCAACGCCGATGGGTAGATTGTTCAAATCCAGCATATTCACCTGAATGATAGCAGGCGCCTGTTGCATGCTGATGGTTACCGGCACCTTTTGGGTTAAATAGCCTGATTTTCTCAGTTCGACAACAAACTCGGTAGGCCGATCGGCCGTAGGTTCGTAAGAAGGGTCAACACCCAAGACCAAGGTACCCTCTGCTACGGTGAACTGTTTATAGCCCTCCATATTGTAAATATGATCGCCATCAGCGCCGGAAATACTCACCTGTATATCGTTGACGGGACTGCCATTGCCATCCTCGATCTGCAATACAGTAGAATAATTGATTACGTCTCCCGTAATGTTCAAGGTTACGTTTTCCAGCGGATCTTTGCAACGGGACAGCGTTAAGCCTATTGCGGCCAAACATAGAATGGTAAATATCTTCTTCATGATAATCTCTTTATATAGCTTATTTCAATTTATAAGAAACGCCTACCTGCAGCACAGGATAAAAGCGATAGTCTTTCAAGTTCTCGTTCAAAATGGCTTCGTTATGCTGATTGTTCTGCAGCATTCTGGTGCCGTATAAGTCGATTTCCGGGCTATCCATATAATAAGACCCCAGGTCGAAACTAAAACCGAAGCGTTCATCGATGGTGATGTTCCGGAAGCCGATGCCCAGGTAAGGGGCGATGTTATTTTTCCACGACACATTGGTAACCATCTCGCCTACTTTATCTACCGGCACCTGGATATCGCCATATTGATAGGGATCACGGAGCATGGTATTGATATAACCATCGGCCTTGTAAAAATAGGCCGCTCCGGCACTGATCACGAAATGCTTCCACCAGGATTCGCTTTGTCCGGCAGGGGCAAATTCAATCATGGCACGCACATTTCCTGCTTTCCCGCGTATCCTGTTACGGGTATCGTAACTACCGAAGCGATCAAATATGTTGGCACTGAGGGGTAAAAAGGTACCGCCCACTTGAAAGCCAAAGTTACCACCTATGGGGCCGTAAAATTGTAAACCCACGCCCTGGGTTCCGACATTTACACCAAAAGCAGGAATAAAAGGGGCGTCGTTCTTAACCGTTCCTGTTTGTTTTCTCTTTTTTTCGTTTTTGTCTGTATCATTTGTTCCCGCGAAGACGTTTGCACAAAGCAGGGTCAACATGATAACAGCTAGACTTACTTTCCGTCGTCTGTTTGTTTTCATAATAAAGCTGATTTAAGTTTCGGGTTCCAAGCTGTGTCTATAAAACAGAACGAAGCTCTACCCATCGGTATGCGTTTTAAAAATTTAGTTCAACATGAGTTAAGGTTCCAAAATATATTGCTGCCCTCCCATCGGGAATACAACACAACAACTTTTCTCACATCGGCCAAATATCCGGGAATTACTTAAACAAGTTTTCACATTTTTACACAGGCACTAATATAGGAAATAATTGTTTATCAAAACAATAGATGCGGGCAGCCTGCTCCGAATTTCGCAAAAAAACGTGCTGAACGACAGATTAACGTACATGAACGTATTCTTTACCCTGAGAAATCATGAAAAGAACTTGAGAAAATGGCTAGCTTTCAGTACAACAGTAAACGCGGCGGGGACCGAAGCCTCCGCCGCCTTTAAGTACTAATTCTTAATTAATCGAACCGTCATATAACAAACCGCTGGTATCACAAGCTTATGATTTATTTCGTTTCAACCAGGACTTTTTGGTTTCCTCCTGCCCATAATAGCCATAGGTGTAGCCGTAATAGCCCTTATTTTTTGCGGAAACATCGTTGAGAACGATATTTAAATTTTTTATTTTTCCTTCGCGACGCATATCTTCAGGTAAAGAAACCAAATCTTTCGGCGTGTAACCAGCTCTCACCACATACAAGGCTACATCGGAAAATTCGCTTAAGAGTTGCCCATCCGTTACCGCTCCAATAGGCGGTGCATCGACAATGACAATATCAAATTGTTCGCGTGCTTGCTTAAACAGTTCCGCTGTACGGGGGTTCATGATCAACTCCGAAGGGTTAGGTGGAATAGGACCACAGGCGCCAAACATCAAATTATCACTGGAAGGAACAGGAGCAATAATATCGTTCAAGCCGAAGTTGGCGTTAACAATAAAATTAGAAATACCAAGCCCTTTGCTATCGGTATAAGTTTTTGAAAGCTTTGGCTTTCTTAGATCAAACTCCAGTAAAAGGACTCTTAACCCAGAGGCGGCGTAAACATTTGCCAAATTTAACGAGATAAAAGACTTTCCTTCACCAGGCATACCGGAAGTTACCAAAATGACTTTATCCATATCTTGTGGCATTAGGAACTGAAGATTCGTCCGGAGACCTCTGAATTGTTCCGCCAGCGCACTTCGTGCATTATCGAATTCAATAAGATCTTTTTGAGCGTCGTTGTGTTGTAATTCTGCAACCACCGGTAAGTTAGTTCGCTTTTCAATGTCTTTCCTTGAATTAATTGTGGTGTTCATCGAATCACTTACGTACAAACCAATAGCCGGCAGTATGAGACCAATCAGGAAGCTAAACGCTAAAATTGCACGTTTATTCGGACTGAAGGGAAGCTTTTCTGCCTTAGGATTATCGAGTCTGCGGATACCTGCGATATTGGAAGTATTCGATAAAGCTGTTTCCTCACGCTTCTGCAACAAAAAGAGATAAAGTTCCTGTTTTAGCTGCTGTTGTCGGGAGAGGTCTAAAAATGCGCGCTCCTTTTCAGGCACTTGCCGGATGTCGCCCTCTATCTTGTTGGTATTCCGTTCAAGACCCGCAACTGAAGCCAGAAGGGACTCTTTGGTGTTAGCTATGTAATCACTAATGTTCTGCTTGGCACTCTCTATTTGCTTATCTATGTTAACAATATAGGGATTGTCAGCGGTGTATACCATGGCTAATTTTTCCTTCTCCAGAATCAAATTGTTATAGCTCGATACCAGGTTACCAAAACCCGGATCAACCGGCCCCGCGCCTAAGACAGATCCTGACACCAAACTTTTGCCATTCGGTCGGCTAATTGTTTCCCCAATAGCCTCCAGGATTTCAACCCTGTTCATGATATCAGCAACCTTCCCTGCATATTGACTACTGTTTTCAAGCAAAATTTGCGTCTGGGCGGTTAAATTTGTAATTCCGCGCCCCTGCATAAATTTCTGTATATTACCCTCAATACCTGCAAGCTCCGCGCTAACAAGCAATATCCGATCATCTATAAAGGCTATCGTACTATCCGCGATCCGACTTTTATCTCTAATGCTCTCTTCTACGTACTTTTGAATAAAATGCTCTAATATGAACTCGCCCTTTTCCTTTATGGGATAATTAAGCTGCAAATCAATAACCGATGTCATCTTGTTTGTTAAATTAACCAGCAGACGTTTTCTCAGGTCCTCAACCTGGTCATCAATAGTATTAATTAGCAACCTGTAACTACCTTTAAAACTCGCCACATCCGCATTCGTCATTTTGAATCGAAATACACCGCATTTAGGAACGGTGATCGATTTATTATACGCAACATGCATTTTTTCGAACTCCCCCGTTTCTTTACTTTTAAAGCCCAGAGAAAAGCCCTCAGTATTTATATCCTCAATTAAAAACGTCAAAGGCTCATCTTCATCAGTGATGTTTTCAACGTACAGGAACAATGGATGTTCAAATATCTCTACATCTTTTATAGAGCCAACATGGAACCAATTGATATGCAAATTTAAATCGCTCACCAGCGCTTCCATAAGCGAACGGGTTTTCAGCACTTCGATTTCATTATCAACCGAATTCTTTGCCCCGAACATCAAGCTCAGATCGATAGCAGGTGCCGCGTTGTTGCCTGAAGAGCTATTCTCATCGTTAATTAACACTTTAGCATTAATGTGATAACTGGGAACGCTATAATAACGGAGGTAAGCGATCGATGCAAGCAAAAAAACAATTACACTTAATATTATCAGAGGCCAAATGCGCAAAAATCGCTGAAGATAATCTTTTATGTCGAAGGTCGGGTCGGCCTTTTCCATATTCCAGATTGATTTTGTTTCTTTATTCATATATAAAACTAGCTATGCTATATAATAAGATTTGCAATAATTGCCAACGCGGAAAGAACAGATGCTGCGACGGAGAACCTCATAAGCTGCGCATTATCTGCGGCTGCAACTTTTGATTCACTTGGCTCCACATATATAATATCGTTTTGCTTTAAATAATAATAAGGCGAATTAAAAATTTCGGAATTGTTCAGATTAAAGCGAACCATTTCTTTTCCGTTCGTGGTTTCCCGCACAAGCAACACATTCTCTCGTTTCCCATAAATCGTCAAATCCCCCGCAAGGCCTAATGCATCTAATATCGTCACGCGTTCAGAGGGCATAGTATAGCTCGAAGGCCGGTTTACCTCTCCAATAACAGTCACTTTGAAATTAACGAATCTCACCTGCACAGTAGGTTCGATAAAAAATTTCCTGGCCTTCTCTCTGATCACGTTCCGAGCTTCAAAACTAGTGAGTCCCTCTAATTTTATTTTACCCAGAATAGGAAGTTCAACTTCACCATTTCTATCGACAACAAATCCTGTTGCTCTGGCCTGCACATTGGGTGCAACAATACTATTATCCGTAGCGGCCGCATTTATAGAACGAGACGCATTTGCATCTGCCGTCTGAATAGTGATATCCAAAATGTCATCGGATATAATCGTTGGCTCCGTATACTTTACTTGATTTAGCTTCGTCTTATCCAGCGAGGTCATATCCTGAAAATAAGGTATTGCCCGTTGGCTTTTGCAACCGGTAAGAAAGCCGAGCAGGACAGGCAACAGTAAAAGCATGCATAACTTCCGTGTATTCGAATTTCCACCGTTAATTTTTGTTAACAAACTACTTCCCATTTTCTTAATTTATTTAATATCATATTTTAAACCGAGCATACCACCAAAATTATTGTACAGATCGCCGACATCTATTGCGATCGCAGAAAGAAGCGTAAGCTTATCTTTTAAACGAAAACTGAGTTTCTGAACCGAATAAAACTGGTTTTGAACCGACGATATGTCGTTTCTCAAAATTGATCTATCGAGGCTATGGGAATTAAACGTTAATATGGTCGTAAGCAATAAATTGTTGTGCACGGTCCATTCTCCCGCCAGGTTAACTCCGATTATTCTATTGCCTATGATATTAGAATTCCCCGGCGGATCGGCTTCGGCGTCCAATCCCCAATCAAACGGTTGTAAAGGAAAGAAATAGCGTCCGCGTTTGCGATTTATAAAAAGAGGCGTACCTACTATCGCCCCATTGTATTCCCACCCAGTTTTGTAAGCGCCGTTGTTGTAATAGCTTTGCTGCTCTGTGGCAAAACCTTCCATTTGTTTTGTATAGATAAACTCAAAAACCAATTTTTTAAACAAACTGCTTGATTCTTTCCAGCGAAAAGATATACCGGCTAATCTATCGACATTACGAATGTCGATTCCGGTGCCACTTTCAAACGGTGTTTGATGATAGAAATGCCAGTACCCTTTATTAGCCTCTAAATCAAATCCGAGCTCCATCATTCCCCTATGGTCGCCTGCGCGATTAGGCCTTTTCCCACTTTCTTCCGGAACACTACCATCATTTGCCTCCCGAAGAGAAATGACATTCCAAAATGCCTTCAGCCCTCGGTCTAGCTGATAATCAGCCCGCTTTCCGCCCCATTCGGCGAAATGTGCAATTCCCCCAAATAGTTTCAATTTTCCACGGCCCGCCCGCAAATAAAAAGCCTTTTCATGCAGATAGGAATAAAAATAGCGATCGTTCCCCATCCAACCATGGCTGAACAAACCCTTAAACTGTAGCCAACCATTGGTCCATGGAAAGGGCTTATATTCCGGCACAGCGATGCTGATCTTTGGGATAGGCATCGCATTGCCACTAATACCCAAAGAACCGGTTGATAAGGCCGAATCCACCTCCCCTATCACCTCCCGATACCGGCCGGCGCGGAATTGCCAGCCCCGCCAATTCAACTTTAGGTTCCCTTCGATAATGTTAACATCTTTGAAGTGATTATTATTATAAATATCAAAAGTATAACTAAGCTTAAATGGATACCGCTGTGCTCCCGCTCTCCATTTGCCATAGTTCAACACGTGTTCATTCGCTAAGCGGACATTCGTTGAGAAATCCCATTGCTGGTCCGTAATCGTCCCAAATTGATTTGCGACCAACCAAAAAGGCTGGAAATCTTTCGCGGCGGCTGTGCCCACCGTTCCTATCGAAAGCTTCAGCGAATCCTGCCAAGCCGGCTTCAGCTCCTGCGAGGCTAATCGAAGCGACTGTAGTAGTGAACCTATGATAAATAGAAAGTATACAACCCGCATAGTTATGAATTACTGAGCCAATTTATACAAATTTGTTTCAAAAGTTCTCATTATTTGTTCTTTTGATAAATTTTTAACGGCATAAGTCCGCGCCGCTTCTTTAAATACATTCAAATCCTCCTTCAACATATACTTTAATCCACTGCAAAGCGCCCCAACTGACTCCGGCTCCACAACTACCCCTATTTTTTCTTCCAGAATCAGATCATGCAGGGTGGTATTTGGCATGGCCGTTACCAAAGGGCAGCCACCGGCCGCCAAGATACTCGTGAGTTTGCTCGGCATTACCAAGTCAGCCGCCGATTTTTTCTGCAACACCAGGTGTATATCTGCACACGCTAATAAGGCACTTAATTTGGGATAAGGCTGTAAGGGAAAAAATTGCACATTCCTTAACTCTTTCTTCTTCGCCATTTTCTCCAGTGTTTCCTTATAGCCGCCTGATCCGACAATCAAGAAGTGAAGTTTCCCGACATCCCTAAACTGTTCAGCAGCATCTATAATAATGTCCAAACCCTGTTTTTCTCCTAGATTCCCTGAATAAAGCACGACCTTATCTTCCATCGGTATATTCCATTCGCTCCTCAGCGAATGTTGCAGGCTGAGCGGCCTGATAGCTCCTTCATCTACCCAGTTTGGAAACATAATATACTTTTCTAGCGGCACCCCCTTGTCGATAATCTTACGTTTCATGCCCAAGCTGATAGAGGACACGCCATGGCTATTGTTCAGCAAATAGCGCTCGGACTTGAACATCCAGTTCAATAAGCGTTTGTTGTTAATCATGCCCAAATCTTTCGCGGCATCGATTTGTAGATCTTGAATATGCGTCAGTAAACGTGCCCGCTTAATCTTAGCATATAACAAGGCAAAAAAGCCCAGATGAAAAGGGGGATTGATATTGATCACCACCTCGTACTTTTTTTTCAACAGCAGGGCAAACCACTGCGGGAAAACCCCACCCAAAAAGGAAAACTCGTGGACGATCCGCTTTTTGGAAGTTACTTCCTTCGGCACATATATCGGCACACGATAGACGGTTACACCATCAATTATTTCTTTAAACCATTTTTTGCCTTTATACGCAGGATGGATATCCCATTCCGGATAATAGGGCGGCGCAGTCACAACCGCAACCTCATGGCCTTGCGCGGCCAACCATGCAGCCATTTCTCCGGTATATTTGCCGATACCCGTAAGCTCGGGATAATAATTGATGCCAAATATTAATATCTTCATAGGACGCCTATTTGGAACGTTGTTTACTGATCAACTCTTTTGTCTTCAAAACAATAAAATACTCGTAGATAGACTGCAAGGTTGCATAAGTAAGCCCTGCCCTCCTATCTAAAATGGCTCTTCGCCAAAACATCATATAGAGCCACTTTATCAATGGCCTACCTGGTATTTTATAATACAAACCTTTCTGGTGATAGCGCTTCTCATTAAAATCTTTACTGAAAAGCGCTTTCTTCCAGGAAAAATGTAGCTGCTGTTCATGTTCTTCCATCCACCTTTTGGCTTCCATGCTAGAGTAAACGTTATGCTTGTCTAACCAATGCTGATATCCCTTAGAAAAAGGGTAATGATCAAAATAACTTTGTAAATCGACCACCTGGCCGTTTACCTCCATGACCTCGTTTATTTCTCGATGGTAGCCTGCATAGCCACGCCTAACAAGCCTAATATAAAAAGGTGAAATTTGCGCATGCTTAAGCCAGGTTTTTCCAAGAAAATCCCGCCTGCGTATCCGAAAGCCCTTTACCTCTTCCGGGCATGTTCTCAACTTCACCTCTATCTCCACTTTTAATGCTTCCGGTATACGCTCGTCTGCATCCAAGATAAAAAGCCAATCGTATTTAAAGGACGGTATCGTCATCGCCGCATTTCTTTGGGAGGCATAACCATCAAATTTGCGTTGTATCACTTGCGCGCCTGCTGCTTTTGCAATCTCCACAGTACGGTCTTCGCTAAAAGAATCGAACACATGAATATCATCGCACCAAGCTACCGAAGCTAAGCAGCCGGGTAAATCTTGTTCTTCGTTCTTTGTTAAAATTAATACCGAGACCATTTCTTTAAGTAATAAGTTGTAAGTTATACGTAATGCATAAACTATCTTCCATTTGCTTTTTTAATCGCCGCTCATCATTCGCTCTTTTAGCGGTTTACAAGGATGCCCGGCACATACCATCCATGCAGGCATATCCTTTGTAACTACCGAACGTGCACCAATTACGGCGCCTTCTCCAATGGTTATCCCCGGATGAACGAAACAATCGGCAGCTACCCAAGCCTTATCCTTTATGGTAATCGGCAGTGTGTATAAAGGGTGTCCGGCCTTGGTATAGTCATGGGTGCCCGTACAGATATAAGTGCCTTGTGAGATAATTGCCCGGTATCCGACAGTAATCAAGCCTTGCGAATATAATTCGACTCCCGAGGCGATGCCACATTCATCTCCTAATACTAAGTTCCATGGTGCCCATATTTTTACCCCGGGATATACATGCACTCCTTTCCCTACCTGCGCACCGAAGCAACGTAGGATAAACGCTCTATATGCGTGAAAAGGCCGCGGGGAAAACTTAAATAAGATCAGATAGACCAAGTTCCAGAGCAAGCGCTTTAAACGATTTGCCAGGGAAAAGGAAGCACCTGTATATGTATCCTGATTATGCATTCGCCACCTCCCTACGGATTGTATCCCCCATATTCACAGCTGCCTTCTCTACAGTAAAATATTTCTCATAGGCACTGTAAGCCCGCGTAGTCAGGAATGACTTGCCGGCCAGATCCATCAGTATCCATTCCTTCAATAGGGTAACAATGCCATCCAGCGTATCCTTGTCAATAATTCCGGCGCCTTCACTTTTTATCTCTCGCCAAATGTTCACCTTGTCGGTAATCAATACAGGCTTTTCGCATGCCAATGCTTCTACTACGGATATACCAAAATTTTCCTGATGGCTCGGCAATATAAAGACTTCGCAATAATGAAAAGCGGCCCATTTCAGATCGCCTGAGAGCATACCTGGAAATACAATGGACGCATGGCTGGCAGCGAGTTCTATCATCTGCTTTCCAAATACGGTATCCAGCCCAGGCCCGGCAATAACCAGGGCAGGTATTTTATGCTGGCCTTCGATTGTCTTCGCTACTGATTTATATGCTTTAATTAACAGGTCGACTCCTTTTTTTTCATGGATCCGGCTAAGAAATAACAGATAAGGTCGGTCAGCCACTTCTCCGAGCCTCTCTTTTAAAGCAGCGTGCATTTCTGGTGTCCGGGCTTTTGGCTTTCGGATACCATAGCCCACATTCAGTTCCTTTTTTGGATGGTAGGCGCTGAAGGTTGTTCGTGCCAACAGTAATTCTTCTTCGCAGGTAAAAAGCACCCCATCCACACCATTCACCACTTTTGATTCGATAAGTTTCCAGTAGAGATTATTTCGCAAAGCTTTCAGTTTACGCCCTTCTGCTTTCTGAAAATAAGGATCGAGCATGCCATGCGGCATAATAAATACTTTAGGGACGGCACTACCCGCTTTTCTTAGCACCTTTACTGCTTTAAATGCAGCATAGCTATGATACAACCATAAGCCATGGATAATCACCGCATCATACTTACTCAGGTTATCTGTTAGCCATCCAAGCAGTTTGCTATTGTAAGCCCAGGGGCCCCTGCTATTGCCCAGTGCATAAATAGTGAAAGGATCATTTCCCAGGTACGCTGCTGACGGATCATCTAAGGACACTACGTCATTTTCAATACCGTGCGACTGCAGAGCAGGCACAGAATTTCGAATACCTTGGCATGGGCCGCCATGCGTAGGATTCATACTTGATATGACACGTAGAATTTTCATTATCTTTTCCATGGTGCTATTGGTTTTTCATTTGCAGCAGCTAAAGAATTCAAAATCTCAATAAAATATGCACTCATGGCACTTCCGGAAATACTTTTTTCAGCCCATATTCGTAAATCTCTTCTATGCGCCGCAGACGGCTTTCCTTTTTGAATTAACTTGTTAAGTACGTTACTCATATGCTTGGGCTCAATATCCTTTAGTACTTCACCCTGCAGCGTACTATTGATCAAAGTACTTGCCCCGCAATTCCTACTGACCAAGGCAGGCAATCCCTCACATAAGCTTTCGCTAATTACGGCCCCCCAGCCGTCCCGTCTGCTCGGCAAGATAAAAAGGTCATAAGAACTCATAATTGAACGAATTCTCTCATTAGTTTCAAAAGGAAGCAGCCGGACTTTTCCCTTAAGCTCCCTAAGGCCTGGAATACTTCTTCTCTCCAGGTCTTGAGGAGTTCTTAAGCAATATAAGTCGGCTAAAAAAGCAGTTGTATGAAGCTTACATAAAGCTTCGATAAGCAGATCATATCCCTTCCTTTGAATTAAAGAACCAACAAATAAGATTTTAAACGGGTCGTTTTGGTTTGCATCTTGAAAAAGTAAAGTTGTTTTGGATAAAGGGACAGTGTAGGCCCAGTCAAAAACACAATCTGACTTATATCCCCAATTCAAGAATTGAGATTTAGCCTGTTCACCTATGGCTAACACCAACCTGATACTTTTACCATATATGAACCTATGATAGTAACCCCTTATATTCCTAAGCAATCCTTTCCTGCCACGCAAATCGAGCGACTCGGACAATATCCCTATCCGGCACTTCAATCTGACAGAATACTTAAAAGCTTTATGCACATTGGAAAAAGCAGCGATGCCGGAAAATATATGGAGACAATCTGAGCCACAATTTTTATTAATTAGGTCTTTCCAATCAATCTGATCATCGAATCTAATCAACGTAATACGACTGTGTAAGGTGGGTTCGGTCCATCCCATTCCCTTTCTAAATTCAGAGAGAGATTCCCCCACTATAAGGAAAACAGAAAGATTCGGTTCATCTGCCAGGGCGTTCAGAAAAGGGGCTTGATGAATGCTTACTATGTTCTGCCAAAAGAATATCATTTTCTGCATAACTATTATTGGCTTAACTCTTTGTATAAGGACAAATATTTGCCGGCGATCAACGTTGGATCGAATCTTAATACGTTTTCTTTTCCCTTTTTGATAAGTTTCTCCCTCAATGCGGTATCTTCGCTTACTAAATCAATAGCCTCCCTTATCTTCTTGCTATCATAAGGGTCTACCAATACACATGAATCACCTGCGACTTCCGGCATTGAAGAAAGATTACTGGTAATTACGACACGTCCAACTTGATTTGCTTCAAGAATAGGAACTCCAAACCCTTCATATTCAGAAGCAAAAAAAACAATATCCGACTTTTTATAACACTCGTATACTTCAGTACGGCTAATATTAGAATACCATTCATAAGGTATTTTATTCGCCTTTAACAGGTTTTCCAATTCAGAGTCGTGCTTCCTTATAAGTAAAAGTCTATACTTGCTGTTCTGCACTGCTGTAATTAATCGATGGATATTTTTATTATTGCCGCTTCCGATTTGCAAAATTACAGGCTCCTTCGCTTCGAATTCTTTCTCGTGATAAGCGAAATCCTGAGGAGCGGGATTAGGGATCACTTTAATTTTACATTCAGGTATACCGCAGGTATTTACAATTCTTCCTTTTGTAAATGAAGATATGGTCGTAATTAATCGAACCTTTTTGCAGGGTAAATAAAGCCAAAGTATCTTGAAGATATATTTTTTAACGCCCTTAAGGTCCCGCTCAAGATGGCCAATATCATGAATGGTCAACACAGTCTTATTTCCGCTTAAAAACAGAGCAAGCATATGTATATCTCCGGTAATATGATTAATATCACCTTGAAACTGCCTCGCTTTAAAAAAACTATACAAACGCTTCCATTTGTTAGTAGTATCGTACCTATTGATCTCCACTTTATCCGCTAACGCAGTCATAACGATCTCAAAGACCCCCTCAATGCTATGGGCATTTTTCATCTTAGGCCTAAAAAAGTAGGTAATATTCATTGATTTGAAGTTGATAACCGAAATCTATTTTTAATTGATAGCGCTCTTACAATAGCGTCCCAAACTCTAATGAAAATGCAAATCACTATCATCGCAATTGGCGCTTGAAAAATATTTGCAATACATTTATCCATGGATATCTCAATATATTGGGATAAGGAAAAGACACTTACTAAACCATAAAGTGCTATGATTGGACACCTAAAATTAATGGTAAAAAAAGCCGTTATGACGTCCCATACCTTAAATAAAATCCAGTACATCAGTAAGCAGATCAATGCGCCATAGTAGCCCCACTCAACTTTACTAAACATCAAGATAGTATCGGCAGTGTCTGTACTTACGCCTAATTTCCTTTCGATCAAAATTTGAGATCCTGTAAGAGACTTTTCCGGATAAATAAAACGTGGGATAGAAATTGAAATGGCACTGGCGGTTAAACTTCCATATTCAGCATCTACGTTTGGCTGAAAAGCACGTACTAAGGATTGAATAACCGCGGTAGATCGGGAACCAACAGCATCTGCTGCTGTTGAGTTTGCAGCGTCATACTGAGAATCAACATATTCAATCATTAGGGAGAGATTTTCGAACAAGGATTTTTGTTCAAGCTCTGAGCCATAATGTCTTACCCCCGACCGATAAATGTTTACCACCGGAAAGACTACTGAAATAATTACTAACAAGACACAACAGCCAACTATCACTTTTCCCCACGAGAAGGTTAACTTAAAAAAACTATAGTAGACAATAGCTAGGAATAACAAGTCACCTAATGCTCTAGTCCTGCTTCCTAAAAACGATAACAGAATGTAGCCCGCTAATAAAAAGTATTCACTCTTAAGTAACTTCCCAGCTTCCTTCCATTTGATAAGTAAATAGAAAAAAAACAGCGTATTAATAAATTGAAAAAAAGACTTGAAAATACTTTTAAAAATTCCTGATTCATAACTTACATTCTGCTGTGATGCTTCCCTAAAGTCGTTGTAACTTAAATTAATCGTTGCTGCGGTGGCCTTTAGCGTTAAACCATAATCTATCCAACCTATAACTAAAAAAATCGAAAACAATAATAGCGCAGAATGGGGTATTTGGATAGTTCGAGAAAAAGCTCGGATAAAAAGAGTCAGATTTATCAGATTAGGTATTTTCGAATACGTCGAATTACTCCAAATAATGTTTAAAATTAATAGTGTATAAGCATAAACGCTATAGAAAAAGTAAACATCAAATTGTAAACCAACATCCTCAATAAAATATGTTAATTCATAGTCTGAACTCGAAGATGTAATAGGTATTATACAATAGTAAAGAGATGAAAAGACCGTTAGCAAATCAAACGCATTTAGATCTCTTCTACAAAGGATCTTATTCAAAGGATACCACACCGGTATGATAGCTAGAAAAGCCAAAATTTTCAGGGTAATCATCGTATTCCAGATATTAGCATATCACTTCGAGCCATTTACTCTTAAAGCTTTCATAATTTAACCCAAGCTCATATATGGACTTACTTGCATTTTTTCCGTGGATGTTTATTAAGGCCGGGTTGTCTATATATTTTTGGCAACAGTCCCGAATGGAAGCTGCTGTCATATCTTTACAGATAAGACCATCTTTCCCGTGCCTAATCAGCTCAGGCATTCCCCCCGAATCAAAAATAATGTTGGGAACCCCATGAATTTTTGCTTCAACCAGGACATTCCCCAGCGGTTCTTCTTTGATAGAGGGGGTAACTAACACATCAATTGCCTCAAAATAAGAATCTATATCTTCTATTTGACCGAGAAATGTTATACGTCCACCAGAATTACTGTTCTTAGTTTTCTCTAATAATTTATTTGAAAATTCAGCATTATATTGCAGATCACCAGCAAGGAGAAAATAAACATCCGGGTATTGGTCTACTATCATAATTGCTGCGTCTATGAATTCCTCAACTCCCTTAATTTGGATAATTTGTCCTAAATATCCAAAGGTGAGGCCTTCTCGGCGCTTTGCTCTCAATCCGGAGAAATCGTTTCCGGCTCTTATGGGTGGATAGTTGTAAATCACTTTATCTTTTTTGTTTATCCCCCGGCCAGCTTCTATTAATTTAGTGTGAATGAACTGTGAAATGCAAACAAAACGATCCGTCATTTTTACAATAAACTTACGCCAGAAAAACGCAAAGGCTTTCCAACCCATAGTAGGCTTATCACCTAACCGGTATATTATTTTTACACGGGAAAACAAAAATGTGGGAATCAGATTTACGAACATGAAATCGTTTCCGATCAATATGTAATCCGGGCGAAACTTCCGAAGGTGCCAGCTAAATGAAATATTATGGACAACAACCTTCGTGAGATATTTAAGAACCTTCAAGAGTGTAAAGGGCTTCCGCATATCGCTCCAATCAGGAAAGCGTATACCTATATATCTTATCGACTGATTATCAAAAACCGCTCTCGCTCCGGGAGCCAGACCGTCTTTATTATTTAATACTAACAAATCGTAGCCTTCCTGTTGCAGCAACGAATACACCTGGACATTTGAACGTTCATGTCCGTAGTATACCTTATTGCCAAATACGCATAGAATTTTCTTCTTCTCCATATCAGTCTCCGCTTTTAGCAACTTTTCTAAGAAATATCGTGTTTTTTATCTCGCTAACCACCGTCATATTCTTATCAATTACACAGTTTGATAATGTAGTCCGATAACCTACCACACAGGAATCATTTATCCTTACACCTTTCAAAACGGAGGCCTCACGACCTATCCAGCAATCACTACCGATACTGACGGGCGATGTTTTCGGTCTTTCCGTTTCCATTCCAAACCTCGGAAAATGCTTAACAGTCAATTCCCGTCGTTTTTCATCGCTATAGATATTGTGCGTGTTGGTATCCCAGATTACGCAGTTGTAAGAGATTTGATTAAAATCGCCTATACTCACCTGCTCATCGCACCTGATTTCAGAATTTTCATTAATGTTATTGTATTCGCCGATCTCCAAAACCCCGCCAAAACGGACCAGCAATTTATTTCTAAGTCTATTATGCGACCCAATAGTGAGATCCCCATCATTTATATTCCACAATAGTTTTGATCTGGAGGGACCAATTATAAAATTAAAATCATTTATCCTTACCACCCCATTAACATTTAGTCGCAGATTCTGAATGCTGCAATTGTTGCCAATCAACAGTTTACTGCCCGGAGCAACAGTAATGTGACTATTGGTGATCAAAGTATTGTTCCCAACTGAAAAATTGCCCCCTTTACCGACACCAACGACTGACCGAGTGCCCAGATAGCTAAACTTCAGATTAGCTAATTTTCGAATTTTACCGAACATTTCCAGATAATTTAAGCCGTGTAAATAATTTGGACCTTACGCTATTAAATAGCTTAGCAATAAGCTGTTTTTCATTTCTGCTTAACGTTAAGAAGTATGAAAGACCTAAATACGTGGTAATGCACGAACCAAAAACAACCAATAATCTCGTCAGTGTTTCGTCCATAACAACAACAATATAGTTACCTACAAATACTGTTACAACGGCGGGCACCAGTAAGGGTAGCACGGCTTCCTTAAAGAACCGCATCTTAGAGAGCCCAATTATCTTTTCTAATACAATGACACGGCAAATACCCGCAAGAAATTCCAGCACTACGTAAGCCCACATCACGTATTCGAGGTTCCGACGGAAATTCAGCATCAGTATAGCGCACGGAACTATCAGCAATTTTATAAGGCCTACTGTGAGCATGTAAATCTTTATCTTCCCGCTTGCCTGAGCCGCGGAATCTAATCCTATAGTTGCTTGGTTAACCATTACTGCAATCAGCACCAGAGAACAGAACAGCACCGCATTATCCGGAACATTCCCTAACCAGAGCGCAAGAATTTTTGGCATTTCTAACAGACTTGGAATACCAACGAAGGCTAAGAGAACGAATCCAAATTTGCTGGCCGTTATAGATAGCCGGATCATCCTCGAACGATCATTACTTCCTTCACTTTTCATTATCTGCGGATTGATTGCCCGCAACATAGTGGAGGAGAAAAAATTCAGCTGACCTGAAACCTGGTTCGCAATACCGTAGGAAGCATTTATAGCGGCGCCAAACCGTGTGTTCAAAACAACCGCCAAACCTTGCGTTTTTCCGATTCCACACAAGGCACCCACTAAGTTCCATCCCGCAAATGAACTCAGGCTTTTAAGAACCTCTTTTTCGACCTTACTTTTATTTAAGGGAAAGATGGAGCACTCTTCATATTTAAGAAAACAAAAGCTTGCATACAAAATAAGCGTAATGATACTAATTCCGGCAGTTAACAGTCCGTACAAAACTAATTTATCGACGGAAACGACAATAAAAAGAAGTAACGCAATGCCTAGCTTCAATAAAGTTTCAACGATATTGACGATGGCTATCCATAGCATGTTTTCATGCGCTACCAAACTACCATTGAAAGGAACGGCTAATATTGTAAAGAATACGGTTCCTCCCATAAAGTGGTAAATAATTCTGGCTTCTGCTGTTCGATCAGTTGGAATGTTAAGCGCGCCATCAAAAAGGAAAAATCCCATGATCTCTAATACCAAAACTATCAGAAGCCCTAACATGACGTGAAGCGCCAAGGAGTTGAAAAAAACCTTTTTCTGCATAGGAAGATCATTTTTCCCTTGATAGAAGGATAAATATCGCTGCGTTGAAGTTGCCATAGCTGAATTAAGAAATGACAACATTAAAATCAGGCCGGATACGAGATTGAAAATTCCGTAATCAACACTTCCTAAAGCATTCAGTACAAGGCGCGTTGAATACAGGGTAATTCCCATAGTGATCACCATACGGGCATATAGAACAAATGTATTTGCAACAACGCGTTTACCAGGGTTCATCTTACTATTACAAATTTTTGATTAAGGGATAGTTGCCTTTAAAATCGACCTTGATCGAAGTGGCTGACCCTTTGATTTCCAAAGTGGAATTGACCAGAGTTATGGGGTTACTTTCAATAATTCCCCATTCGCGATAGGGTTTCTCTTCCAGATCATTAACTGTGAAACGAGGAATAGCATTTGACAAGCCATCATCGTCAATAGGCAGGCCTTTATTAAATTTCATGTCTAACTTATTTCCCGCTAAAGACCGGTAAACTACATGTCCCAAATCACGTTCATACAGAAACTTCGAATTTACAAGCCGCTTTTGGAAGGTCGGAAAATCACCTGTAGCCGCTTCGTCGCTGACTTCGAATATGAAACCTCCCTTATGGTCATCACTTCTGAGAACCCGGAATCCATCTAAACCCCATCCGCCTTTACTTTCTTCCCACGTATAATTTTTTAATGGACGAATGCCTATGTAGACATCCTTAGCTCTTATGAAAATCCATCCACCTGACTCGGTAATTTCATCTACAGAGTCAGGGATGCGGACCATATTTCTACCCAATAAGGCATCGCCTCTCTGATCTCGCCAAGCCCAAACTTTTGGAGACGGTTTCCCCGCCCAGGGGTCTTTTTTTGGAATATCAAATAATACGATAGCTGCATTTTCATAATGCCCTATCTGCTGAAAAGGTGAACTATTACCCTTATACCAGGTGTCCGGATCGCGACTTGAATCGGATCCACCGCCGTACCAATACGGCGACATTATACTGATGTAATTAAACCGGTGATCACTATGCCACGCTAAACTGAACGTATTGATATTAAAATCTGCGTAATCGCCCCCGGGATACCATCTCAGATTTGCTGTTCCCAAACAGTAAAGAGGACTACGGAATACTTTGCCTAAAAGCATGTGCTTTCGTGCACGTGGGCCACCGTACTGACCGAAGGAACACGTGGAGAATAAGGAAGTAGAATTTTTGCCCTTACCCGAAGCAATGGTGAAGAACTCTTTCGGAGGATCTATGTTAGACAGTGCTGCATAAATCGTATACGTGCTTTCTTGCTGCTTCTCGAACAAATCGGATGTCACATATCTGTTTTTAGCCCCCCATCCCCATAAGAGCCAGTTATAGATCGATGTGGCGGCAATGAACTCGATATCTGGGCTAGCGGGTCTGAAATCTTGCTGCGTATTCATCCTGCAATAAGGAGCGCTTATGAGACCTTCAAAATTGTTCAAAGAAAGTAATGACCATTTATATAACAGGTAGGCGTGGGCCAGATCCTTAATCTCCTGGTCCGCTGCCAATTCATAAAGGAAAAGTACAGGAACGTCCATCACGACTTCGTATGTGGTGGACAGATATTCAGCATAACCTTTCGCATATACGTTCTTTATGGTCTTTCGTAATCTCTCTTTCATGTCCCGCCGCAATGCCGAACTGCTCATTCCGTTTTTCCACCTCGCATTTGGCAATTCCTGCGCAAATAAATAGGCACTGCACCACATTATCAATGCCTGATTTTCGGTACCATGACCTAAGAAGCCTTCTCCTTTTCCTTCTTTATCGCCTACCTTCGCCAACCGTTCTAAGTGGTGTTGAATTACCTCGACTTGATCGGCGCTAAAACTTAATCTATAGCGGGAAATTGCAAGCGCTATGCCTGGAAAATCGAAAAGCGACTGTCCTTTATGACCTAAGGCATTGGTAATGTAGTTGATTGCAATACTGTCTTTAGGATTGTTGTACAGGCGTGCAAGAGCGCGCGGCAAGCCATGTTTACCGCTCCCGTTTACATGGATATCAGCAAGACTAGATAAAAGCCATTTCTTCCTTTCTACGTAGTCTTCGAATGACTGTGCGGCTGCGCAGTGGCATACAAAAAAAATGACTCCGAAGAAAAAGCTATACCTGATTACTGACATTTTCGGAAATTATTAAGTCCTGGCAGAAGCGCATTTATCTACCCTGCCAAATGTTCCCACTGCGTTTTATTATCTTTTTTAAATAT
Source organism: Olivibacter sp. XZL3 (assembly GCF_004368405.1). Taxonomy (GTDB): domain Bacteria; phylum Bacteroidota; class Bacteroidia; order Sphingobacteriales; family Sphingobacteriaceae; genus Olivibacter. The sequence goes on along the minus strand of NZ_SBJH01000059.1, from coordinate 54,357 downwards.
TTCCACATCGCATGCCACCATCTCTTTACAGAGTGCCGCTAAATCGTATTCAGGCTCCCAGCCTAATTTGGTCTTGGATTTAGTAGGGTCCCCGATCAATAGCTCCACCTCGGTAGGACGGAAATAGGCAGGATCTACGGACACGACTTCTTGGCCAACGCGCAAATTCTCAAACTCCGGATTGGAAACGGATTTGATAAAGCCTTTTTCCTCTACACCTTCGCCTCTAAATTCAATTTCCGCGCCGACCTCCGCAAAAGCCATCTTCACAAAATCGCGGACGGGCGTTGTGATCCCGGTTGCAATCACGTAGTCTTCTGCCTGCTCTTGTTGCAATATAAGCCACATCGCTTTTACATAATCCTTGGCATGCCCCCAATCCCGTCTAGCCTCCAAGTTTCCTAAAAACATCTTTTCCTGCAAGCCCAAGGCAATCGCTGCGACCGCCCGTGTGATTTTTCTAGTCACAAAGGTCTCCCCGCGTAAAGGGCTTTCATGGTTGAAGAGAATACCATTGCAGGCGTACATATTATAAGCTTCCCGGTAGTTCACCGTAATCCAGTAAGCATATAACTTCGCAACTGCATAGGGACTACGTGGGTAAAAAGGAGTGGTTTCGCTTTGTGGTACCGCCTGTACCAAACCGTATAATTCGGAGGTAGAGGCTTGATAAATCCGCGTTTTTTTCTCCATGCCTAAAATGCGGATCGCTTCCAACAGACGTAACGTGCCGATGCCATCCGCATTGGCAGTATACTCTGGCGTGTCGAAACTCACCTTTACGTGGCTCATAGCCGCTAAATTATAGATTTCATCCGGCTGTGTCTCCTGAATGATGCGGATTAGATTGGTGCTGTCGGTCATATCGCCATAATGTAAGCGGAAACGTACATTTTCACTGTGGGGATCTTGATAGAGATGGTCGATGCGGTCGGTGTTGATCAAGGACGAACGCCGCTTAATGCCATGGACCATATAGCCTTTCTCTAATAAAAGTTCTGCAAGATACGCTCCATCTTGCCCATTTACACCGGTTATCAATGCTGTTTTCATACGTTACATTATATATTTTTATTCTGCTGGAGTGATTGAACCAATTTGAAGATAGCGCTGGATAACATACGCGGCCTGACCTTCATCACTTAACAAACCACTTTCCCAACTTGGAGATTGGTCCATCGATGTGATGCGATAACCCGGTGCTGTAAATTTCGAGGTAATCTTGTCGGAAAAGTTTGCTTTATCAGAAATACGCATAAGTTCAGCACTAAGTTCAAAAATCACCTAATTTGCGCTAAAATACATATTCCATGTGGTATTTTTGTGCACATTTTTATGAATTTTTGTTAAAAAATCAATCCTTTTGTTAACCGAACGTTAACGAGAACCCGTTCTAGTTGATTTTTATCGAATATAAATGCAAAAAAGGAGTTTGACAAAAGTATTCGTTTCTCTTGTGTACAAACTACACAATATTGTGTAAATACGAATGCAAGATCAGATTAAACAAAGGAAATTATCTGATATTAGGAATAAATCTATTGCAGAAAATATAATCAGCCTTAGAAGTTGCGAGAAACAATTCCTAAGGCTGAAGCGGGAAAGCCACTGTGCAAACAAAGGCTTTTACAACTCTTTCGTGATTAACGTCATGTATTCTCCGTCAATCTCAAAGTCGTCAAACTGAGTCAAATGCCTCAACACGAAAAAGTGTTCGGAATTTCCCCTGTTCCTATGTTGTATTCGCTGGCGGTTCTTTGAGTTGCAGGATGACCTAGGCCCCTGCCTTAATAAGGCGGGCGTGTTTAACTTCGCTTTCATTTACAAAACAATTAGGTGCTTACTGTATTTCGCTTCAAATGTACGTTTTAATTCGTCTTTTGTTTCTTACGGCAACTATAATAATGTTCTTGATCTCCTCATTTTAACATTTTTTAACGTACAGATGATATTAGTTTAATTGGTAAGCACTGGTTCTTAATTTCTTCAGGCTTTTAACGCAAATATGAGTAAAAGGATGGCAGTCAACGAGATAGAAAGGAATAAATGTGTATCAATGGTTTAATTGTGAGTATGATGATGTTTCAACTGATCTCTCCAGTCCCCGAAGTTTCGGGGTCGGTAGAGAGAACGTAGGGGTACGGATCTCTCCACTTCACTACGTTTCGGTCGAGAGGACGAGGAGTGGTATAGTATAGGTCGAGAAGGGATATAGTACAGGTCGAGAGAACGTAGGGGTACAGGTCATATAGGGAAGTTGATAGAACACAGAAACGTCTAATAACCTAGCAACCAACGTCGTACTGACCTCGAGTGCTCGGGAAGGCATCTATTGTGTTAATCATATATGGATCTCTCCACTTCACTATGTTCCGGTCGAGAGGACGAGGAGGGGTATAGTATAGGTCGAGAGGACGTAGGGGTATAGGACATATACGGAGGTCGACAGATCACAGGAACGTCTAATAACCTAGCAACCAACGTCGTACTGACCTCGAGTGCTCGGGAAGGCATCTGTTGTGTTAATCATATATGGGTCTCTCCACTTCACTACGTTTCGGTCGAGAGGACGAGAAGGGCTATAGTACAGATCGAGAGAACGTAGGGGTACAGGACATATACGGAGGTCGACAGATCACAGGGAACGTCTAACAACTAATAAGCCTGCTTGTCGCCAATGATCATTCGCCAAAAGGTGAGAAAGATAATTTTAAGATCAAGAAGGAAGCTCCAGTGCTCAATATACCAGATATCATGCTCGATACGGGCTTTTAAAAGGTTCGGATTGCTCGATTCGCCCCGTAGTCCGTTCACCTGAGCCCAACCTGTTATGCCGGGTTTGGCCTGATGCCGAACGAGGTAATTTTTCACGACATAGGCGGCCTCTACATTCATTAAGGACGCATGCGGCCTGGGGCCTACAACCGACATCTCTCCCGAAAGTACATTCAAAAACTGTGGAAATTCGTCTAAGCTTGTTTTTCGCAAAATACGTCCGATAGGCGTAATACGGGGGTCGTTCTTTTTCGCCTGCTGAAATTTGCCCTCCTGATTCGTATCGGGCGCTTTCACATACATCGACCGAAACTTGTAACACAAAAATGGTCGGTTCCGTTTACCCCAACGTTCCTGCTTATAAAATACCGGTCCTTTGGAGCCCAACTTAATAAGCAGCGCAATGATGGGAAACAACCAAGAACAAACAAAAACCAATACGAACAGACTGAAAAAAATGTCAAAGGCCCGTTTGGCAGCCCGGTTATAGATATCTTCCAAAGGTTCATTACGCACGCTCAACAGCGGAAAACCACCGATCATGCTGAAGGCATAGGAACCGGGACTATTCATTTGAAAAACATCGGGAATAACACGTAAGCGAACCGCGTATTCGCTTAAAACAGAAGCAATCTCCTTGGTGCTATAAGGCGTATCGGGGCCATCCGCAATGAACACTTCGTCAATATCATGAATATCGCCCAAGGGCTGATCGCCCACCATTAATACACGCCTGCCCATAGCACTGTCGGACTCGGCAAAACTGAGCGCCCCCTTTATATGCCGGACCACCTCGTACCCATAATACTTGTTTTCTTTGATGTATTTACAGAATTGTTGTCCGTGCTCCCCTCCGCCGATTACCAATGCTCTTCTACGCAAATAGCCGTGACGAAACACCATGAGGTATACGCGCTTTAATGCGATCTTGCTGAGTGGGATGAAAAAAGCAATGAGGCAACCGTAAACGACAACAAAGCGCCGGGAATAATCGTCCTCTTTAACGGCAAAGATGAATAAAACGACCAGCATGATTTGCCATAAAATGGTATTGGCAGTCTTAAACAGCTCGCGCATCTGGTTTTCCTGTATCTTATCTTCGTATAGGCGATTCGACCGGGCAGTAACGTACCAACCGCAAAGCAAAAACAACAAAAAGCCGGCGTCATATAAACCGAGCTCATAAAAATACGCGTAGTTACTAAATCGTACGGCCAGAAGGAAGGAAAGGATAATAAAGAAAAAATCACTTACCACATGGGTAAAGTGGAATAGGTAACGGCTACTTAAATCCATATGATCATCGCGAGAAAAAATGAACAGTTCTGTATATTTACGTGAAAGCGCCCTACAAATACCGTACCATTCGATGATTTTCAAAAAAACAACAACTTCCTCTTGAATCTGTTAGAAAATTGTGCTATTACCCGCCCAATCCTTAAAAAATGCTCGTTTTCGCACGATTTACACTAAATTACTCCTCAATAAATTATCGGTTTAACAATGTTTAAAGCTTAAATACTCAATTTTTCTATTTTTTTCCACAATCCGTGAAAAAATGGCATGATTTTTCGCTATACCTATTGTTTTCGCAGTGGACTTTGAAAAACAGGACGCTGTCTTAAAAGCTCCACCATGCTGAACGATGATTTTTGACTCTATTTCATGCTGCCTGCAACGATGAAAATTAAATGCTTTTTAAACAGCTTAACAAGTAAATGGCTTTTTATTTAACAAAGATTTTGTTGATTTCAAACATGATAAACGGATTTTCCAGTTCCACATTTGCCTTTAGTCTTTCTGGAAGCGCGGTATGGCTCAATTGGGATGCCCCTTGGATTGTTTGTGCATTTCTTGTGCTGCTAGTCGCCCTGTTTATAGGCCATCGGAATAACAAATTACGCATTAAAAAATTAACAGAAGTTCACAAACAGCTGGAAGAAAAATATACAGCGCTCATTCAGGAACGTCATTCGAGTTCCCTTTTACCGGACGAATCGTATCACCGCGTTAAAAACAACCTGCAATTTGTGTCCTCTTTACTGAACATGTACCGTCGCTCGAGCGATCATCCGGATGTGAAATTAGCGCTTCAAGACGCTGTAATGCGCTTACAGTCAATGTCGCTGGTGCATCAAAAACTATACACTGACCATCGCGAAGGCCTTATTGATTTAGCACACTATACCAATGATCTGGTAGATTACATCCTTAAAAGTTACGCCGAACATGGACGCGAAGTGCGCAATGAAATCGACGTCTGTACGGCGCTTATGACAGCGGAGACGGTGATCCCTTATGGGCTTCTCATCACAGAATTGATAACCAACTCGATCAAATATGCCAAACCCACAGAAGAGCAATTAAAACTACACATCCAGTTATCGTCCGAAGAGGGAGGGCGCTACCACTTGCTTTATAGGGATAACGGCAAGGGGATAAGCTCCGACGTAAACTGGCAAAGCCCGGGCACGATGGGCCTACGGTTGCTAACCAACCTGACTAAACAACTACAAGGAACAATCGATTACGAATTTAACGATGCCTCCATTTTTAACATTAAATTTATTGGAACATAGATGCAAAATTTACGAATTCTTATAGTTGAAGACGAGCTTATCATTGCGATGGATACGCAAGCTATGCTCGAAGAAATTGGCTACACCGTTTGTGGCATTGCCTCCAGTTACGAAGAGGCTGTTTGTGCGATCAGGGAAAAAAGACCGGATCTTTTGCTGCTAGACATCGGACTTCGGAATAGCCGGACGGGCATCGACATTGCGAAGGTTGCGCGCGCAAAAGAGATTCCTTTTATTTTCACCACCTCTTACGCCGATCCGGCCATGATTGAACAGGCAAAAGAAACACGCCCTTATGGATATTTGATTAAGCCTTGCACAAAAATAGACCTGTACGCGGCGATAGAGATGGCCATCAGTCACTTTCAAAAAGAGGAAGAACCGGGATTATTCTTACCCATGGGCAGGAACAAGCATCGTGTATCGCTAAAAGATCTCGTCTTCATAAAGGCGAACGGGAATTACGTAGAACTTAAAATCGGTGATCGCCGCGTAGCCCTCCGGAAGAATTTAAAAGAGTTTGAAGCAAAGCTTCCTTTGGGACATCCTTTTATGCGAGTACATAAATCGTATCTGGTAAATCGCGATCACATCCAGTCCTTCAATCAGTTAGAACTGCTGCTCCTGGATGGAACGCATCTCCCTATCGGAAGAACTTTTTTCCCCGATTTGAAGGCTAGTATGCTGATTGTTTGAGGCTTTTATAATAAATCAAACCATTTACTACCATTTACATACCGAAAACAGCGTTTTAAACACAAAGTCACGATTAAAAAAGTATCACAGCAAGAATTATCGTAAATTTGGGTAAACACAGAGGTTAAACATTTTAAAATCGTATGGACATGTTTTCAATATTACCTAAGCACTCGGCAACGTATCCGGCCAACGGGATTGGAAGCATACTCTTTGCCGATATACATGTCGATCTGCTGAAACCAGGTTTCGGCTATTTCAACACCAATGAAGTGACGGAAGAACTGCGCAATTCGGGCTATGACTACATCATAGGCGCAGTGAATAAAGAAACGATAGATGCCTCTACGTTCAACATGGCGCTGCCGCTTCGTACAGTACGGCTTTATCACTTGCAGGAGGACGGCTCGGAGCTGAACGGACCAAAACTGGAGTCGGTAAGAGGTAAATACATCTTCATAGAAGCCGATAACGACATCTTAAGCAGCGATCTGGAAGATGCTGTTGCTTTCTTGGTGAATAAAAATCTTATACCGGTGCTCACCAAAGCGGAAACTTACAGCTGCCTGCTGGACAATTACCGGAACATTCATCGGATCAGCACCCTGGGCTGCTTGTTGCAGACAGATATGAACTCGCTCCTGGGAACGAACGGAGCGGAGGCAAAACGCTTGGCCCAAAAACTATTAAAAGACGAAGACGTCAGTTTTATCGGATCGGGCGCCCGGAATGCAGATGAGCAGATGATGATTAACGAGCTTTTTCTTTCGAAAAGATTGCAGAAACTGCTGAGCTCATCCCAGATAAAAAACAAAGAGATTCTTTAACCAATACCCTAAATAATGAGGCGTCCTCGAGACTGCCGCCACCCACCGTCAGATTTCTCCCTGCATAGGCAGGGAGGTATTTGGAGGTATGGCACCTTCTTACTTCCTCATAGCAAAGAAGTGCTGCTGTCGTCATGTCGACCAGCGCCCGGGACATCTGTAATCTCCAGTATTAAAGAAGTACTAAAGTATAGTAAGATAGTACTAAACCAGTATCAACTCCAATCTCAGCGCGTTTCCTTTTTACTTGGAGCCTTTTCTTTTTTAAAAAGAATGAGTTTTCCATTTCTTAGCTCGTACTTAAAATCAGTTCCGTCGAGCTGCTCTTCAAGTACGTCCTTTACAGCCGCCGCTTGGTAGTCCGCCGGCTTGGCCTTTAACGAGGCAAAGTCGAGGACGTTAAACTCGAGCCTGGCGCCCATATGGGATTCTAACCTAAAGAACACACTTTCTAAGCGCTCGGCGGCATAAACCTTGAAAGTCACCTTCTTGTCCAATGGATTTGGCGCCTGAGCGCTCGTTGCGGCACTGCATAAAAGAACCAGGCCGATGACGGCATAGCATGGTAATTTGTTGAATTTAAACATCGCTTTCGTGGTTGAACACGTGAAGGTAACATTTTTTTTACGCTAAAGCAAAAATATTTACACATCATCCGTTCAGCCAATTTTTTGTGCTCCTTCCATATATCTCGCATACAGAGCAGCTAAGATCTCTGCAGGCAAAGGCTGGAATTCAACAGCGGCGCATTTTCCAGCATCCGCCGCATTTTGCGATCAATTTTATAATTAAGCAATTTTTGTAGGTGACGATCATGATGTAAATCGGTACCGATTAAATCTACCAGCCCTGCTTCTAAAAGGCTTAAAGCCGTTTGCTTTTCGTATTTACCGTAATAACCGGTAAGCGAGAGGGCATTGACCTGTAAAAGGGCACCTCTACTTTTTAAATCTTCCGCCTTTGCGAGGTTACCAAACATAAAGTGATAGCGTTCGGGATGGGCAATTACCGGCTTATAGCCTGCCGTCTGTATCTTGAAAAGGACATTCGAGAAGTTGGGAAGCTCTGAAAAAAACATGGTTTCGACCAGTACCAAATCGCCCTGCAGTGGTAAAAGTGCTTCATTCCCCAGCTTAGCCTCAAACTGCTCGTCCAGCATATACTCCGCAGCATAGCGGATTGGCACTTCCAGCTGCTGCCGTTCCACCTCCTCTTTCAACCGCTCATAGGCAGCGCTAATACTTGCGGCCGTATTGGGATGGACTTCGGCATAGATATGTGGCGTCGCGATAAATTGTTGATACCCGATACTTTTCAAACCGCCTATAAGCTTCAGGGAGCTTTCAAGATCCTTCGCACCATCGTCAATGCCTGGAAGGATATGGGAATGCATATCAGTATGGAGCAGTTCGCCTAAAGGAAAATGGACGGGAGCAGACTTAAATATAGAAAACATAGCATTCACATTTATCAGGATACCAAAGTTTTAAGAGAACCTTAAATTTGGCGCAACACATTTTTATGTAAAAATACATAATTTTCGCGGTCATCGTACCATTGAACTGATTCTCTTACTACCATAAGACAGCGTTCTTGTGCATACTTTATGGATCCATTAAGCGCTGGAGCGAGCAGCTATAAACGTGCATCCACCAACGACTTATCTAACACGCTTTTACAATCAAAAAGAATACCGTTTTGACTTTTCAGCCTGCGATAATTCAGCTCATTAAATTCGTCATGGGCTACGGCCAGAATAATTACATCATAACACTCATTATCCTCCGGCTTCGCCCGTAGCGAGATCCCGTATTCCGTTTTGGCAATCTCCTTCGACGCCCAGGGATCATAGACATCAACCTGTAAGCCGAACTGTTTCAATTCGATATAAATATCGACAATACGGGTATTACGAATATCCGAGCAGTTCTCCTTGAAGGTAAGCCCTAGGATTAAGGCCCGCGCATGCTTAATCGGTCGATCCTTTGCTATCATCATCTTCACAACCTTATTGGCAACGAAAGCCCCCATTTGATCGTTCACCCGACGTCCGGACAAAATAACCTGCGGACTGTAGCCTACTTGTTCTGCTTTGTACGAAAGGTAATAAGGATCTACACCGATACAATGCCCTCCAACCAAACCCGGAGTAAATCGTAAGAAATTCCATTTAGTAGACGCCGCTTCGATTACATCCTGCGTATCGATATTTAACTTGTCGAAAATCAGCGCTAACTCATTCATAAACGAAATATTAACATCTCGCTGTGCATTCTCTATGGCTTTGGCCGCTTCTGCCACTTTTATTGAGGGCGCTAAATGGGTGCCCGCTTCAATAATGGAAGCGTATAAATCGTTAATGTAAGCAGCGATCTCAGGCGTTGATCCGCTGACCACTTTTTTAATTTTGGTGATGGTATTAACCTTGTCACCGGGATTGATGCGCTCGGGGGAATAGCCAACGAAGAAGTCCTCATTGTATTTGAGTTTCGAATACTTTTCTAAAACGGGTACACAATCCTCTTCTGTGCATCCCGGATAAACGGTGGACTCATAAACAACCACATCGCCCTTTTTCAACACCCTGCCCAACATCTTACTGGCCGTCAATAACGGACCTAAATCCGGCTTTTTGAAAGCATCTATGGGAGTCGGAACGGTGACAATGTAGATGTTGCAATCGGCTATACTAGCGACGTCGGAACTGAAGGCCAGCATCTTTTTGGCTTTTAAATCCAATATATTGGTTTCTCCGGTGCGGTCGCAACCTTGCTTTAATTCTTCTATCCTTGATGTATCGATATCAAAACCGAGCACGTTAAATTTTCTCGCAAAAGCCAAAGCCAAGGGAAGGCCGACATAGCCGAGGCCTATTATCGCAATCTTCGAAGTTTCCGTGAGCTTCTGTACCATTTATAATACTTCACTTTCCTCATCCAGCTCTTCAAAAGGAGAATTCTTACTCACAAATTCAGGAACAATAACCTTCATCTGTTTCACAACCGCCATATTATCTAATTTCTTAGCCAGTTCCAGCAAGTTCTCTATCGCCATACAAGCGTCGACATAATCGTGATTAATAACCTTGGCAATACTGATCTTTTCGTGATGAGTAGGTAAGGTCAACTCGTCAGAATTTAACAGCTCTTCATATAATTTCTCACCGGGCCGTAAACCGGTATAAACGATATCGATATCAACACCTGGATGTAAACCGGCAAGCTTAATCATCTTTTTAGCAAGATTTACGATCTTAACCGGTTGCCCCATATCAAAGACAAATATCTCCCCGCCGTTACCCATCGTTCCGGCCTCCAATACCAACTGCACCGCCTCAGGAATTGTCATAAAATACCGAGTAATTTCAGGATGGGTTACGGTAACCGGGCCACCCTTTTCGATTTGCGAACGAAACCTTGGTATCACGGATCCATTGGAGCCCAACACATTGCCAAAACGCGTAGTGATAAACCGGGTATTTTTGTTAAAATGGCAGTTATTTAAACTCTGTGTATAAATCTCCGCGATACGCTTAGAAGATCCCATTACATTGGTAGGATTCACAGCCTTGTCGGTTGATATCATCACGAACTTTTCCGTACCGTATTGCACCGCCAGATCCGCAACGATTTTCGTCCCCCCCACGTTGGTGCTAATGGCTTCGCATGGATTATTCTCCATCAAGGGGACGTGCTTATACGCAGCAGCATGATAAACCAACTGCGGTCTTAATTGTTGGAACAGCTCTTCCATACGTCCGTGATTGCGAACGTCGGCAATCACGATTGCACAGTTTATATCCGGGAAGGATTCCTCTACTTCCAGCTGCATCTCGTGTAAAGGAGATTCGGCCTGATCGCAGAGTATCAATAATTTCGGCCGATAAGCGAGCACCTGCCGCACAATTTCGGATCCAATGGATCCCGCCGCGCCCGTAATCAGCACCCGCTTATTAAATAAATCTGCTTTTACACGGGCGTTATCAATTTTTATCGGCTCCCTTTGCAATAAATCTTCAATGCGGAGGTCTTTGATCTGGGATTCAATAATGGTACCGGACAGCCATTTATCCGGGGTTGGCGCCGTTACCACCTGTATTTCCGCTCGCAAGCATCGCTCGATGACCACTTGCTTATCGCGCTCATTAAGTCGATCGTTCAACAGAAGCAGCTTATCAACGTTCTTTGTACGCTTCAAATGTGCCAGATCTTTAATATGGTACACCTTGCGTTGTTCCAAGGAATTATTCAACCGTGCCCGTTTAATATCGATAAAACCCACCACTTTGTAACGGGAGGTAACACTTCTTTCAAGGGCTTGCTTTACCAGCACCGCCTTATCATCCGAACCATAGACAAGCACATTGATCTTATCCTTCTTTTCAACGCGGTCGCTCAAGTACCGAAAGGTGCCTTTCGCAGCCATACGTAAAAAAATCAATAGTGACGAGCCTATAAAAAAGTTTACCAATAGCACCTGTTTAATACGCAAGGAATGGATCCCGAAATACGGCTGTACAACGGTAATCAATAAGAGGTAATAGAAAATGCTCGTGAACAACATGGCCAGAAATATGCGGAGTATATCCGACATATTTGAATAGCGAATCAGTCCGGTATGCGTTTTCAACAAGTAAAACACCGGAATGCAGGCAAAAACAAATGAATTGGTATAAATGAAAAAATGACCTCTCAATATTTCAGGAAACCTAAACTCCTCCGATATAAAATAGGCTAACACAAAGGCCCAGCTCGCCAAAATTAAATCGGCCAAAAAAATGACCCATCTGGGAAGTACTTTGTCATCGGTTAAAATTTTCCTCATTCGATATACTGTTTACTTTGCATACAGGTTAAAGAGCCAACTTTTTATAGAAATCTTTTACACCATCACCATAATTATGAAACTCAATGCACCAAGATACAAAATTAAACAAAATTAACCACTTCCTGCCACATTTGAATCAAGCGATTTGTAATCAACCTAAATTTCCAGTGCTAAATAGCTCTTAAGAATACGTATTCTATATCAAATGCCTTTACCTTGGATCCGCTTTAACACCTGGCCCTTAATCGCTATATAGGCTGCACTCAATAGAAGTAACAGCACCAAGGAAAAAACTACCTGAACACCAAGCTCTTTACCTGCAAACTCTATAACAAGTAAGCCAATCAAAAGTTGCAATAAGCCATAAGAAAAGGCGATTAAGAGCCTATTCCCCTTGGCTTCGTTGCTTAGGTACTGATATAAATGGCTTCTGTGTGGCTCGAAGATGTTTTCCCTTTTCAATAGCCGATGTACTATTGTTAAGACGCTATCTATGCCATAAACCGCCAAAAATAATATGTATATGAAGTTTTGTGTATATAAAATTAGACACCATAAAATGAAAACGAGCATGAAGGACATTCCCACGCTGCCTACATCTCCGGCAAAACATTTTGCTTTCGTCCGAAAATTAAACAATGTAAAAACTAGGTTACCGAGTGCAATACAGTATAGAAACCGCTCGTCGATGTAATTTATTTTGGTATCCATATACCAAAGTAAAAACAACACCGCAAAACTGTACATGGCCGTAATGCCATTAATACCATCCATGAAATTATAGGCATTCAGCATACCGATAACGACTACCAAAATGAGTAATAGAACCCACCAGGGAAACGTGCCCAGCTCCAATTGATAACACAACAAACTGACAGCAACAAAATGCACCGCAATCCTTAACTTACTGGAGAGGGTAAAGAGGTCATCCAAAAAACTGATCAGACAGACCAGGGTTAATCCTAGAAAAAAATAGGGATACTGAAAGCCCGACCAAAAAAAATAAAAAAGTGCGGCAAAGTAGAATACAATCCCGCCGCCACGGATGGTAAGGGCGGTGTGGGAACTTCTTTCATTTGGTTTATCGATGATATTAAAATGATCGGCAAGTCGGAAATAGATCCGGATCAGCAAAAACAACAGCAGAAATATAAGTAAATAGATCATGTGCTTTTAAATGTCGAAACTTTTAATCGTGTTCTTTAAACCCTCCCTAGATGAAATCGGAAGGCTTTCTATATCGATAGCACGCTTAATTTTTTCATTACTTACTATATAACTTTCTGTCATCTTTTTTAATCTTTCTGAATTGAATGGCAAATGTAAAATATCGCCTATTCTGGCCAATGCTCTTATTAAACCTTTGTTAGGGGAATAAATCCGTACTTTTTTGCCGCTGACTTCCCCAATGACCTTTATCACCTCCGTTGTAGACAATGGGGTATCATCAGCGACATTATAAACGCCGCTTGGAATCTCCGACTTGTTAATGATCGATTCGATAACAAATAAAAGATTCCCTATCGAAAGAAACGATCGCAAATTGGTAAACGCGCCAAGCGGATAAGGTATTCCTTTTTTGACGACGCTGTATAGTAGGTTCAAATTGCCCTTGTTTCCTGGGCCGTGAATCATGCAAGGACGTAGAATAAACAAACGCTTATCTGGTGGCAGGGCTTTACTTAATAAGTACTCTTCAGCCTGTAATTTAGAACGACCGTATGGCGTAAGCGGCCTTGGAGGAGCTTCCTCGGTAAGAGGCGAATTCTCCACCGTGTCAGCAATAGCTTTGACACTACTCAAAAAAATAAAGTCTCTAGCTGAGCTTGCTAGAAATTCCGTAAACACGCGTTTCGTTAAATTGGTATTTATTTCAATATAGTCTTCCGGCCGTGCCACTTTCTTTACGTCGTGAGCCTTACCGGCCAGATGGACAACTACATCTACATCATTGGGCCATTTACCAGTCCAATCGTCTCTGTTAAGCGAAAAGGGAAACAGTTCATACCTCCCCGCAAATACTTCAGCAAGATTTCTTCCTACAAATCCGGATGGACCGGTATATAACAATCGCATACCACTAATTAATAATATTATATATTCCTCTTTCTTAAAAAGCTATTATAAAGAAACAAGACCATCTTAGGAGGAAGCAAACGAATTGGTATTTTGGTTATGACATAAGTAGCTGCCTGCAGAAGACTGAAAGCCTGAATCCTTAGCGCGTACGAAACAAACTTCAACTCCTTTTTAGCATAGTGTAATCCACTGCGCCTCTTGATAGTCTCAAGACCATCGCCTATACGAAAGTACAGCAAAACCTCTTGAAGATTGTGAAATCTGCAGCCAGCTTTCATCATTCTAAGGAACAATGTATAATCTTCAAAAAGCAAAATCTCTCCAGAATAGCTGCCGGCAGCGAGAACTGCCTCTTTACGAAACATAATAGTGGGATGATTAAACGGACTTCGGAATTGAATATTTTTAATCAATGCCTCATGGGTTTCTGGATTAACTTTATAACGCTTCAAATCTCCAGGTACACGATTAAATTCTTCAATGTTAGTCCCCAAAATGTCAACAGTTCTGTTCTTTGTTAGAAATTGGACTTGCTTCTCAAACCGAGTCGGAAACGCTATATCGTCAGAATCCATCCTTGCGACCCATTCATAACTACACTTCGTTAAGCCTATAGATAAAGCTGATCCCAAGCCTTGATTCTCTTTCAGTGCAACCACCTTCATTAGATCCGGATATCGTCGAACGAAACCCTCTATGGTGCGCTCTAATGCGTCGCCTAGCGGACCATCCTTCACTAAAACAATCTCTTTAGGCCTGTAAGTCTGATTTATAACGGATTCTAGGGCGAGATTTAACTGTTCACTTTTTTCTTTATGATAAACCGACATCAACACGGAAACCGCCATTTCTCAATGCTATTTTATTAGATCTGACAAAGAAACAGCTTTTTTGTTGATTTTCATATTCTCGACTCCTAGAGTTTTTGCCGTCCGCAAAAACCGCTCTTTTCTTCCATTCGCTGAAACTTTCTTTAAAATAGTACTCACGAGTCCTTTTGTAGGCTGATCGGAAGTCAGCAAACAATAGTCTACACCGATGCGCGTGCGGTCAACTCGCTCTTGTAAAACCGAGTCCCCTGCAACGGCTTTCGCAGCTTTATCTAATATTCTATCGTATTGCTCGAGGTATTGCGGTTTCAAATACCCTTGTTGTCCGCCCCAAAAACGGAGAGCAGATTTTTCTTTAGCCACATTCGCTTTCAGGGCATTCAAATATTCTAACACATGCTTTCCTGCTTTCCCATAATATGCCTCAGTAAAATTCTTCTCCAGATCTTCTTGACTTAAACTTGGGTCCCATAAAAGTTTTGCCAGAACATACGTTTTAAGCTCATGCAGATCGCCTCCTTTAAGCTTTTCAAAACCCTCTTCATACACGTATTTTATACCGTTGTCCTTAAAATAGTTGATATTCGCTTTAAAAGTGGGGAGCGTTGGATACGGCAGTAGGACATTTGAGTAAAAATCTGTATAATCCCAGATCATCAGATTATTGGTTATCGCTTTCCAGCCCTGCAAATGTTTATCCACAGTACTATTGGCTGAGGACGCATACGAAACGTTATGAAAGGCACCACTTGGAGCGTAACAAATTAGGACATTCGATGCTGGTTTGACGCCGGGCTTTGGAGCGAATCGTGTTTGGTCGTATGCTAGGGTCACTATGGTTTCGCTCGGAAAAGCGGCGGCCACGTTATTAACAAAACGCACTAATTGCCCACTTACTCCATAAACATCGTGCTCCTTCTTACAATTATCACATTGACAAACCTTATCAACATCTTCCATAGCAACAAACCAGTACTTTGCCTTCGGTTTGCTTTTAACTTGCCTTTCTAAAGCTTGTTTTAATACGCTCAATACTTCAGGATTACTGTAACATAACTGCACTGCCTGTCTTTTACCGTTGATAAGAGAATAATACTCGGGATGCTTTGAAAAATATGTCGTAGGGGGAACGAGTCGAAAAGATGTATGAGCAAAAGCTCCCCACTCCGAATAACCTGCACCCCGATCTAGGGCATGTGTGATCTTATGCCAATCCATATATAAGGGATCATAAGCTATTTCATTATATATATCCCTGAATATAAATGTCGGGTTCTCGATTAACGAAAAGTTTTCGTCAACGAAAACATCGCGCGATTTAGGCGTTTGCCACACATTGGGCGCAAGATATTCTACTCCGACTATCTTTTGAAAAAACGAATAAACTGCATATACTGGGGCTTTACGACTATTTCCTCCAATAAACAAATCACCATTCCGCACTGCGATTTTGATGCCGTCATTTTTGACTCCAGCGAATATATCGCTTTTCCTCGCTTTTTCAGAATTGCCGATATAAATAGCTTTCTGCGTTCCCACGGCCCCTTCTTGATTAATTACAAGTTGCGCACCTGTAAATTTTTGAAGATATTTTTGAAGTTCCTCCGCTCCTTTTTTTTCTTCTGAGGAAGCATCTTTCGGAAGGGCAATGCAATAAGATGACTGCCCCCCTTTAACGAGAAAAAACTGGTTCTGCGCATTTAACTCAAAGCAGGCAAAGAATAGAAAAAAAAATAAGCAAAGTGTTTTAGTCGTCTTGTTCAAATGCATAAAACTTTCTTTAATTGTAAAACTTTTCAGAATTTTGATCATAAATCATACCAGTATCCCTAATAGCTATTCTTCCAGTTTGCAAGATAAACGTTCTCATATTTGCTTGCCATAATTTTTGGCGTAAACCGATTATCATAAGCCTCTTTGATAACTACGGAAAGTTTCGATTTTGATTCATTTGCCGACAATATAGCTTTTTGCAGTGACATTAGGTCGGTTACATTGAAAAACCTTACTTCATTATCATTAAACATCTCCCGGTGCACAGGTATATCCGAACAAACGGCCGGTAGGCCAATACTTGCCGCTTCTAATAAAGCGAGCGGCACGCCTTCTGCGTAAGACACCATTGCATAAATATCAAAGTAAGACAAATAAGGTAATACCTCTCGTCTTGAACCAAGAAATAAACACCTATCATCCACCTTCAACTGGCTTGCCAACCGTCTTAAATTTTCTAAATACGGACCATCCCCCACTAAAACGAAAGCATACCCGGGTAAACTAGGAAGAGCTCTGATCACCTGGCTAAGGCCTTTGCGTCTAGTAACAAAGCAAGTTGATCCGATCAAAATATTGCTTTCCTTGAGTGTTTTGAGTTTTGAATCGTCTTCCTTGCTAATCTTGTTATAGGAAGCCGGCAATGCTCGACCATTATGGATAACTACAGTTTTGATCTTTGGCAATAGCGCTTTATAGTAGCGTTCCATATAGTGGGTGAGCGTGACGATGGAATCATGTTTTTTCAATGCATATACCCACAATTTCTCAACAAAAGATGCAAGCAAGAAATTATGGCTAACGCTATACTCTTCTTTGACAATATTGTGGGTTGTTGACAGACAAAAGCATTTTATGAACCGCCGATTTTTCCGCACATACAAATCAGGTCGAAGGCCGTGGGTATGTATAACATTAAACTCTGAAAATGACTCTTTCCCAAAAAAGGAAATTCGCCTCTTTTGTGCGGGCACTTCTATAGGCTCTTCAATTTCGTCAAAATAGAAAACAACAATCTCTTGGAACAGTTCTCTATTTAAATTTGAAATGATATCCCTTACAACCAAAATAGGTCCTTTGTTAGCCAAAGAAGGAACTACAAATGCCAACTTACACATCATTATCTAACTCGTTTGTTTTTATTAATGGCGACGCCCCTTGAGCAAGCATTATACCTACAAACAATAATATAAAAATATCAATCTTATACAAAAGCGGACGTTGATAATAGGTTAAAAAGATCACGCCCAAAGAGATTAGGCTGAAAAGAAACTGTTTGCGCCAAGGGTGAATAACAATAAAAAATGACAATATATATATTGTAAAAAGCATTCCTTTTTCGAAGATTGCAACTCTGTATGATAAACTTCCGGTACCAGTTTCTTCTCGATAAGATCCTTTGCCATTCCCAAGCCAGTATTGCATCCCTCCTTCCGTTACAAATTTTTCATACCCTTCTGTCATGACCTCCCTATTATTCTCCAAACCTACAATAAAATCGCCCTTCCATATCAAGCGATCATTCAGTGCACGTTGAATGATTGGATTTGATGCACTAATTATTGGAATAGTAAAACATAACAGAAGATAAGAGGCTCCCAGAAAGAAAAATGTAAAGAATATCTTTTTTATCTTTTCTTGCATAGTAGCGACGCCTATCCTCGAAAAATACGCTAAGGGTAAACAAAGTACGACGAAAAACATTGAAAAGGATAAAACTCCTGCCACTAAATAAAGTCGATATTGCCATTTTGGCAAGACGTTTCTATAATAAAAGACAACCATGGCGGCAAAGGTCCCCACGACGCCAGGCTCATCAAAAACGGCAAAAAATCTGTAGCGCACAAACTCTAAAGAATAAAGAAGATGATAAAACACGATATAAGACCTAGAATCGGAAGGTCGTATCCACACGCCACTTCTAAGATCAATTCCAAACTGAAACAAAATATAAAAGAAAAGTCCAGGCACCATTAAAATAGCTATCCATTTAAGAAGGAGCCTTGCAATAAACACCTTTTCATCATTTCTAAGTAGCAGGAAAGTCCAAACAGGCATAGCCATAGAAACTATGTACATAACCGATTTGAAGACGTTTTCTTCGTCTACTGTCGCCCACAAAAGAGGTATTGAGATTAAGAACAAAACATAGTTTTGCTTTGAATTTCGAGACAACAAGAAAAGTAACCAAACAACGTTGACAATTTTTAATGAGTAGTGAACAGCCATTCCCAAATGGGTCTGGCTCCAGAGTATATATGAATCCAAAAGTGTAACTACAGTCAAAAGTATACAAATAAGTTTCCTCAAGTTAAGATCATTGAGAAGCTTTCTTGTATTAGAGAATTCGTATGGGACTGAGTTTACTTTCAATTTTAACTGATAATGGTTTCTATTTGCGTTTCCCAGCTATAATTGCGTACACCGACATCCTTAATTTGCTGAGGCGAAGACGAAATTCTGCTATACCACTGCAATAAACTAAAAATAGGCAAAGGTGTGTCGTCACTTGGAAGTTCGTATACAAAATCGTAAGCGGTCAATTCCAAATCGTCATGAGCTATCACAAACGGCAAGCCAAAATCCATATACTCAAAGACCTTCAAGGCACTTCGGCTACTCATACCTACACGATGCAAACCTAGTAATCCCAATCCGATATGACTTTGGTTATATAACTCATTTAAAGCCTCGCCGGATTTGAAACCATGAAAGACTACAAAGTCTTGAAGATTAAGCTCATTCACCAAAACCTTTAAGTTCTCAATTTCATGTCCACCGCCTACTAAGTGTAGGAGAACCTTGACTTTCGAATCAATTTCTTCTCGTAAATATTCTGCTATCCCACGTATAGCTCGGTCCGCGCCGTGCCACATAGCAAAGTTGGCTACCATTATCAAATTAAACACATTACCGACCGTTTTCAACGAAAAGCCTAGATTCTGCGCTGAAAACGAGTATCCGTTACTTATTCGAAGAGTTTGTACCCCATTTATAGTCCAAAAGTCTTGCGTTGTAACAGCGTTTGTAATTAATGGTGCTATCTTTTTATGCGTGAGCCAATCGAGCCAAATCATTAAACTTTTGATCAACTTATGCTGCCTCATCTCAACTTGATATGGATATGTTGGATACTCAATGTAAATTTTATCTGAATGCGAGCGGAGGTACTTAAATATCTTAGCAAAATTAGGAGGCATCATTCGATACCGCATATAAATAACATCGTAATGGAGACTTTGACCTCTTAAAGCTGATACGATATAATTCGGCTGAGATATATATTTTTTCATTGGACCGTCGATGGTGCCTATTACCGAATCATTCAAAAATATCGTTCCCTTTCTATAATAAATGTGATGAACTTCAAATCCAAATTTTGCGAATGCATACTTCTGACCTTCTATTTTTTTTATCACTCCCAGCTCTGTCGGATCTAAATAGTCTACAAAAGATATGTATAAAATTTTTTTCATCATCAAATTTAAAAAATTTAAGCGCGCTGTGGCCGCTTCCCGAACGTCACACGTGTTGCTTCAAACCCAAATATAACCCTAAAATAATAATGCAAAAAGTATATTTGGATCTTGTTTAAAACTGATAAGCCCTTGCCATATATTTTAATCGGAACAATAGCATCTCGTGGGGAAGGCGGTAAAAAACTTCTCAGCAGCATGAATATAGCTGTCAACCTACTTTCATAACCCTTACCAGCGACCCGTTTAAACTTTTTTATAAGACTCAGCATTTCGCTTCGTGCTGGATGTCTTATCACAGTTTCAGACGCATAGGAAAGTTTAAAACCCTTTGCAGTTGCGCGGCGACACCAATCAAAGTCGCTACCTGAGTACAGTTGTGCATTGAAGGGACCTACTAAATCGAAGACATGCTTACGCGCCATCATATTGCCAGTAACACTCAACCCCTTACTGGCTGTGCGGTCTTGCTTGAAGGAAAACACCTCTTCGTACATTTCAGCCAACGTTTTCTTTTCATTCGCATATATCAATTCTATTTTCCCAGCGGCTATACCGACTTCATTATTTTCTTGTAAAAACAATAAGCCATTTGATAACCAATTTTTATCGGCAATACAGTCTGAATCGGTAAACGCAAAAATTTCACCCTCTGCCTTCTGTATACCGTAATTCCTTGCAGCATACGACCCGGGAATAGGTTCATGAAAAACCCGCGCATTAACCGGTAGAAAAAAATTGGAAGGCAAGTTGTGATACGGGTTATTATCAACAATGAGAATCTCAAATTCGCTTTTGTCTAGCGTCTGCCGTTCTAACGATCGTAAGCACAGCGACAACCGCTGCCAATCATTGTATGTAGGGATTATTACTGTAATCATAGATTATGGCGCTCACCTTGGCTTTATATCATTTTCTTTCTCGAACTAATTCATAGATATTCTTAATACCTCGAAAATTCAAAGCTAAGAATAAAGATACATATATAAGCCAGATAACAATATTGCGTAATATTGAATCTGCAAAATGCATTCTGTCAAATGTAAATATAACTATACAGATAATGCCGGCGCTAATCACTGCACCTTTAATAGACGCACTTAAATAAGCCTTAAGACCGAGCGTAGGCATTATTTTTCGGATGAGAATAAACCAATACAGCGGTAAGACAGACAACGCATAAAATGACTGTCCAATAACTACCCCGACAGCTCCCCATGTAGCGCCCACCAATACAAACAACGGATTATATATTATGCGAAAAAGAGTCCATCGAAAATTCAAGTCCGTTCTCCCGGTAACAGTGGCTATCACGCTAGACACGCTAGCAACTGAAAGTATCGCCCCCCATACACAAAAAATCTGCAACATGAAACTATATTCGGCGTAAGCGGCTCCATACATAATTGTCAGAATCTGTGTTGAGAATATAGCAACAGTTGCGTAGATCGGTACATTCATTAGCCCCACTGTTTGCAATAGCGTTAGATATTTCTCTTTTAAACGGACTATATCGCCTTGCAATTTAGCTAAAACGGGTGTGAATACACTTGTTAAAACCGGATTTAAAATATTATAAATTCTAAACGTAAATTGCTTTACAAGGTTATAAACTCCTAATTCGCCAACTGGCAAAATCTTACCAATTATGATAACATCCATTTGTGAAGCGATGTAGTCGCATATCTGCGCCCCAGTCTGATAAAGACCAATCCTATAAAAGCTCCTGCCTTCTTTCAAATTTATGTAAAAGAATAATGGATGAGTCTTTATTCCGGAAATAATAAGGACTAAAGAGGAAGAAAAAGACGCAAAAATCGTTGAATATACCAAGCTATAAACTCCAAATCCTTTTACTGCTAATACAATTGCAACGCCAATGGACACAATCGACGTCAAAATATCGGTAAAAGCTAAAAACTTAAACTGTAGACTTTTTTGCTGAAAGATTCTAAACTGTCTTCCCGCGCTTGTAAATATTAAATCGAGTCCCATAATCGGAATAAGCTGGACCAGGCTCGGTTGACTATAAAATCGGGCGATTAGGGGACAGAAGCAAATAAGTACAACATACAAGAAGATACTTAATATAATCCCTACCCAATATAGACTACTATATTCAGTCCGAGAAATCTTTTCCTTTGAAAAAAGCGAAACAGATACGCCTAAGTCAGCGAAAATACGGGTAAATCCCAAAACTAAAACAACTATAGCGACAAGACCAAAATCCGACTTGTCAAGGTATCGGGTTAAGATAGACAGGCGGAGTATTTGTGTAACAGCCTGAAAGCCGTAAGATATGCTGGTCCAAATCGTACCATTAACGGCACTCTTTCTTAAATTCATCCTCAAAAACTATTTCATAAGAATTTTAGAATAAAGAGACCATTCACCAATATCAATCCACGATTTTTCACTGATAGGGAATACTCCTACCTTTCCTTTTCTCGCTTTAATAGCTTCAATTAAATCTGTTATATGGAAAAAGGTGCCTTCTGGAATTTCGGCTAACAAATGAGGTTCCAGTATATAGAACCCGCAATTAATCATAAAAGTAAGCGTCGGCTTTTCTTGTAACGATAGAAGTTCGCCATTCTCACCAGTCTCTAAAGTTCCATATGGTATACTATAGTGTTTCAAAGAAGCAACCATCGTGAGTTCATTCTGCTGTTCCTTATGATAGTCATAAACCGCCGCGTAATCTTGATCGACTAGAATATCACAATTCGAAACAAAAAATGGCGATTTAATTCGATCTCTCAACAACCCCAAGCTCCCCGCCGTTCCTAACGGCTTATCCTCGGAAAATAGCGAGACGTCGTAGGTTTTATTATTAAGGCTGTCAAAATAATACTGTATGAGTTCGGCCTTGTAGTTTACCGAAAGATGAAATGTGTTGCACCCATATTGTTGAAAGCGAGCGATGATCGTCTCCAAGATAGTTTTTTCTCCATAAGGCAACAATGGTTTTGGCAATATATTAGTCAACGGTTTTAAACGTGTACCAAAGCCACCTGCCATAATAACTACAGGTAAATCTAACTGCCCACACGAAAAACTTGAAACATCTTCTTTGACTATATCTTCCCAAAAAATCACATCTGTAATCTCGTTGAGGTCTGAAAGCACCGGCATATACACCAACCGGTGTTTCAACATAATTGCCTTGATAGTGTCTATATCATCGCCTTTGCGCGCAGTTAATATGTCCTTCCTGAGAATATTGGATAATTCAATTGACAAGTCTCTATTGGCAATAATGGCTCGTTGAATATCACCAATGGAAATTAAACCAACAAAAAGGCCGTTATCGTCTATAACTATCAAAAGCTTCTGTCCTACTTCATCCATCCTCTTTAGTGCATCGATGATGGACATTCTTTGATTAATTAAAAGGATCTTTTTTTCCATCGTTTTTACTTTTGTATTCTGAAAATGCGTTATGCCATTCAGCAATGCAAATTGGCCACCGAGACATTTCAAACTTCTCGTGCGAATTTGCCAGTTGGACAACATCCCTGTAACTCTCTATGTTCTGTAAAACATGCCGTACTTTCTTTGAAACTGATTCGATATCATTTATTACTTCAAAGTAGATACCTTCATCAATTAACGATTGATATGGCAGCCACGCTCCTGTGATCACAATGTTTTTTGCAAATAAGTGCTCACGCATAGAACCAGAAAACGCATCAGACACCTGAAGTTGGATAAAAATATCTGTAGCTATTCTCAAATAAGCTATCTCTTGATCGGTCATATAGGTTTCAAGGACCCTATAATTTAAGCCGAAGCTACTTAATAAGGATTTGACTGACTCTTTGTAATTTGCTTCTACCGCGTACGTCATAGGAAACAAAAGCAATACGCGTTCCTTTTCGAGTATATCTTTAATTGTTGCAAGATATTTTATTACCTGCCTATGTTGTTGATGCGGCCGACCATTATATCCGCATGTAATTACCAAAGCATCTTGTTCAATATTAAGCGCAGCCCTTGCCTCAGAGCGGCTAACCCTTCGCATGCGATATAGTTCCTCCAAAGGAGCTAATCCAAAAATACAGTTTCGTATTTTTGAATCGGAAATGTTATAAACACTACGGATGTCGTGTGCCATTTCCTTAGTTGATATAACTATTCGATCACATCGATCAAGTACGCTCGCGACCTTTGAACCGAAAGTTCCTCTCTGATAAAAATCGGATCCCCAAAACGCGCCTATGGTGAATATATGCTTAGCATCAAGTTCTAGGAAAGCATTCATTACATCGAACCAAAAGCCCTGCAAGCACAACACGTCATATGAGAACAGCTGTTGATTAATATTCCTAATTACGCGCGCCCCCCTAAATTTTAAAATCCAAGAACGAATTTTTGGAAGCCTACGCTCTATTTTCCCCAGAACGCGATAGTGATATACATTATCATATTTGAATCTTAAATCACCCGAATTTGGATCGGTTACTACCCTTGTGTTTATGATATCAACGACTACCCTCCTATCATATAATTTTAAGTATTCAACCAGCGCAATATTGTATTGGTTGTAGGCATCGCCAATGATTAAAATTCTCATCTGTTTTCCTTATTCATACTCTTAGCTGGTATACCAACGACTATCTCATAATCATGCACGTCCTTGGTTACAACCGCGCCGGCCCCTACTACTGCCCCTCGACCAATCTTGAGCCCTGGCAATATCGTTGCATTAGCACCGATGTAAGCTTGGGACTCAATTGTAACTCTCCCGAGCAACACGGCATTAGGCGCAATAGTAGCAAATTCGCCTATACGGCAATCATGCATTATATTGGCATAGGTATTTATACGTACTCCTCTTGCAATAGTAACATTCGACGATATATTCACACCGTATTGTATATTCACCGATGCATCTTGGATTATCTTAGCCGAAGTAGAGATCTTACTATCCGCCGAAATTATATTAACGAATTTAAATCCTTTCGCCTTGTAAAGACTATACAGCTTATGCCTAACTTTCGGCGAATCAGGACACAAATGTATAGGTACTCTTAAATACCTTTGTACGAAGGTACTGTCGTTAAGAACATTATCGGTTCCGATGTAAGGTATATCTCCGTTACCGCAATCCTTTGCCCGGAAATCTCTCCCGTCGATGATTCCGCATATGCTTATCCCCAGCGAGTGGATCAATTCGATCGTTTCGGAAAAGAAACCGATAAGTATAATTTCCTCTTTCAACTTATTGCAGATATTAAGGTATTAACAACTTCAGCAACTTTACTTTTCGTAAGACCCGCATACATAGGTAACGTAATTTCTCTATCGGCGACGTACTCAGTAATCGAAAGATCGCTAGTGTTAACAAAATCCTGATAAATTGAAAAGCGATGGATGGCAGGATAATGAACACTTGTTTGAACACCACGTTTGTGCATTTCATCTCTTACCTCTTCTCGGCTCTTCGCTACTTCGTCTTTAAGAATGACAGGAAAAATATAATTGGAACAAAAATCTTTGTGATCACGAAAAGGGATGTAGAGAAGATGAGAATACTTGAGCAATTCTTCTAAATACCATCCACGCACTTCCGCTCGTCTATTCAGATCCTGTCTTATCTTTTTTAGCTGCTCTATTCCTAAAGCAGCTCTCATATCGTCCATTCTATAGTTATACCCTAAGGTGACGACATCGTAAGAAGTAGAATGACCAGAAGCACGCTGGTATGACATCGTTGTCATGCCGTGAGATCGTTTGAGCTTGAGCTTCTCGGACAGTTCACCGTTATTCGTGACAATCATCCCGCCTTCACCGGTACTTATATTTTTATTAGAAAAAAAGCTAAAGCAACCTACGTCTCCAATTGTCCCTAATTTCTTGCCCTCATACTCAGACAAAGGGCCATGGCAAGCGTCCTCTATAACCTTTAAATTATATCTTTTAGCTATATCCATAATCTCGTTCATTTTGCAAGGAAAACCAGCAAAATGCATCACGACTATGGCTGCGGTTTTAGGCGAGATTAATTTTTCGATCGTCAAGGGTGCCATATTTAAATCTTCACAACTAGATACATCGCAGAAAACAGGAATGGCCCCAACATATCGAATTGCATTTACCGTTGCAACGAAGGAAAGAGAAGGACAAATAACTTCATCACCTTCTTTAATATCGAGCGCATCAAACGCCAGGTGTAAAGCAGTAGTACAATTAGCAACACTTAAAGCGTGCTCAACTCCCAACATGTCTGCAAACATTCTTTCAAACTCGCCACATTGCGGTCCCGTCGAAATCCAACCGGATTTTATTGTTTGGACGACTGCATTGATTTCGGCATCGTCGAAGTTTAAATCAAAAAGAGGAATTTTATATGACATAATTCTGATATTATATATTATACAACCTCGGCTTATAAAGCTTTAGATTAGACTGTTCCCCAAACCATTCTATTGTTTTTGCAAGCCCTTCTTTTAGACTATAAATGGGTGTCCAATTAGTATACTGCTTTATTTTTTCATTCGACCCATATAACCGAAACACTTCCGACTTCTCTGGTCGAAGCCTCGCGTTATCAGTTATAATAGTTGCCTTCGGATTTATTTGGTCGATCAAACCCTTTGCAAGTTCTTGCATGGAAATTTCAGAGCAGGTCGCTATATTACAGTCCGTACCAATCAAATCGTCGCTTTTGCTTATTTCAACGAATCCGCGAACTGTATCTTTCACATAAAGCAGATCACGAGTGGGTTTCACATCACCTAGTTTAATTTCTTCGATGCCATCCAAAAGCTGCGTAATAATGGTTGGTATAATTGCTCTTGCCGATTGACGGGGTCCATATGTATTGAAGGGCCGTACAATAGTTAATGGAATATTAAAGCTTCTATAGAAAGATTCAGCGATACAATCAGCGCCGATTTTGGAAGCTGAATATGGAGATTGAGGCTGCCTAGGGTGGGCTTCGTCTATAGGTATGTAATTGGCTGTTCCATATACTTCTGACGTAGAGGTAACCAGAACTCGCTCGACACCCAAATCTTTAGCCGCCTGGACTACATTTAGAGTTCCTTTTACATTTGTATCAATGTAGCTGTCTGGTGAGTGATAGCTGAAGGGTATCGCAATGAGCGCAGCCAAATGAAAAACAATATCCGTATTTTTCATGGCTGTTCGAACGCCGTTGGGATCCCTAATATCTCCCATAAAGATTTCGATTGCTTCTTTTGTTTGCTGTGGTAAGCTATCAATCCAGCCCCAGCTATTGAATGAATTATAGTATACGAATGCCACTACATTACACCCCTCAGCTACCAATTCTTCCACAAGATGGGAACCTATAAAACCGTCTGCTCCGGTGACTAATACTCTTTTTCCTTTTAACACCATTGTCTTACTATCTGACTTAGAACTTAAGAAATTAATTTTTAATTGTTATGTTGAATAACCGACTTACAAAAAGAAATGTTGCACATAAGCACCCAGCTAAAACAGCTCCTAATAAAGTTAGTAGCACTTTATTAGGCATGTTTTTTTCAAGTGGATATTTAGGCTTGTCCAAAATCTGTATTAAAGGTTTATCGTTCCGAAGATTCAACCTTGCAAGTTCTTTCTGTTTGACTAACTCATTCAAAATTGCTCCGTTTGCCTGTACATCGACCTCGCGTGTTTGAGAAGGTACTCTAAGCGCTTTGAAAGCTGCATTCGGGTTTGGATTTGCGTCGGAAGCGTGCGCTACCCCTCCTATAGCGTTATTCAACTCCCGTCGAATTGAATCTACTTGCTTTGTTAAAATCAACAAATTCTCCAACGATTTTTTAGTTCGAGTAGTAATATAGAACTCAGTAACATTGTCTATAAGTACCTCAGTAAATACTTTTGCAAACTGCTCATCGCTGCTCGTTACGTCTAGCTGCATTATTGAACTACCTTTGTTGGGCTTGTCAATAACTAGGTCATTCTCGACTATCGCTTTAAAAACTTTTGATAATATTGAGTCCTGAATTACATTTTCCGCGCCACCTGGCTCAAAATGAAAATTTATCAATCTTGGATTACGATTCCAATCTTTATCCAACTCATTTATCTTAATATAACGATCTACAAGAAGTTCGCCACCGCTCTCCCTATCTATTTTAGATAGCAACGTCTTTTCAACCATACGTCTGGACTTAATAAAGTCCATTATATTATCGCTTGAAAACAATCCCGCACCTTCCATTCCTCCCAGACTAACACCTATAAGTGAGGCTAAACTAGACATAGAGCCATTTGACGATCCACCCCTTTGTTCTTCTAACACAAATGATAATGAAGCTGTATAGGTAGTCCCTTTTAAAATGCTATATCCGAATCCGAAAATACCGCCAAGAATTGCGGCCACAGTAATGATCTTAGCTTTTGAAATAAAATAGTGCCACCATTCCAATAATACCAATACAAATTGCTTTATATCTATTTCATTATCTGCTTTGCCCAGAGCACGACTATGATTTTGCATAATCTATTTTTGTATAAATGTTTATTACCGCAATAAGGAAACAATAATAGCAGCTAAGGAAGCTAAGCCCGTCCCTAAGCCGACGATTTGTGCTGCTCCAAGACGCTCTCTAGGTAGCCTTTGCGGCACAAAGATCTCCGAACCTGGTTTAATACGCGGATAATTATTGAAAAATAAGACTTTAGTTGTACTACGCGCAGAACCGTTGGCATACACCACGAAGCTCCGCCTCTTTAATGCGCGTTGACTAAATCCGCCTGCCTGTGAGATATAATCCTTAAAGCGATGTTTTTTTCTATATAGGGCGGTAACCGGGGATAGAACCTCACCGCTAATTTTCACCGTCTGCAACTGTTTCGGTACCCGGATGACATCACCGCCTTCCAATAAGAGATCGTCATCTTTACCGGGGTCTTCAATAATTTCCGCTAAATTAATCCCAACGTAGTAGTTCTGCTTCGCCGGCAAATTGCTTGATGCATCTGGATTGATGGTGGCTGCCTGTAAATTTTGAAGACGACTCATTCGTTCAGCTTCTAGTTCCTCAAGCGCCAATCTTTCCTCTTTATCTAACTTACTGGTGCTGTCACGAATGGTGTCTTGAAGAGGCTTGCGCTTTAATGAAGCGCCTTCAATATACGCATAGGCGGTAAGCCCGCCGGCCCGCTTGATGATATCAGATACGCGTTCATCTTTACGGCTCAGCGTGTATTCTCCCGGATACAACACTTCCCCTTCCACTCGAACCGTACGCTGACGCTCATAACCAGCAGATGATCGTACATTGACTAAGTCAAAGGGCGCTAATTCAAAGGCATGATCATCCGTGTTCAAACTTCGATCAACATCTACATTAAACACCTCGGCAGTCTTCGCTGAAGTACTTATGGCGTCTTTATCCTGATTATGCACCCGACGCGAAATTTCGATCCGTTCGGCACTACCGGCTTCGGTAAAACCTCCGGCCTGCAAAATCAGTTCTTGGACGGTCATCCCTTCCGAAAACAAATAGCGGCCCGGTTTACGTACTTCACCATTAATTTCTACCATATATTCTTCACGCAAATCGAACAGGGACGGTATAAACACCATATCTTCCCGCTTCAATACAATATCTTCTTGCGTGCCGGCCAATACTTCTGCGACGTTAAAGCTTAGTTGTTCTCTTTGAAAATCATCTTTCAATCGAACAATATACCCTCTCTTTAAATAGGCATCTTCTTTTACACCATCTGCTTTCTTTAAAAGCATGGATAAAGTTAGGCCCGAGCTTAATTCATAAGAGCCGGGTCTGAACACGGCTCCTTCTAAAATAACCCGGTTGGCAAAGCGATTGAGCGTTTTTTCGACCGTATACTTGTCGCCCGATTTAGTTTCGAACTGAGCAAACTGGCTTTCCAATAAATCTTCGAGTCGGTATTCCCTCCCCGTATTACGAATAACGCTTAATCGAGCGGTATAGGCATTTTCTGTAAACCCTCCGGCATATTTTAAAAGCTGATCAAAGGTCTCACCCGGCTTGGTTTCAAACAGAAGGGGCCTTTTGACCTCGCCAATCATTTCAACACGGGAAAGATAGGGAGAAACCTGAATGACATCTTGATCATGAAGGTTGACATTTCCTATCATATTGCCGGTCTGTAAAAAGTCGTACAAGTCTAGCTCTGCTATTAATTCGCCACCCCGCACTACTTTTATACTGCGTAGCGAACCGTTAGAGGTTGGCCCGCCAGCACTATACAATGCATTGAACACGGAAGCAACAGATGGCAAGGTATACGTACCGGGTTTTACTACCTCGCCGGTAATAATCACCTTGATGCTTCGAATATTGCCTAAACTGATATTCACTTTTGTTGCGCCACTCGACATGGCGGAGTATACCTGGGCCATTTTTGCTTTGATGCGGCTTGTGGCTTGCTGTATAGTTGCTCCGCCCACCTGAACCACACCTACGTAAGGAATGTTAATATTACCATCCGGACTGACCTTAAGCGTATGACTGGCTTCCGAATTCCCATAAATGTCTACCTGCAATTCATCCCCGGCGCCAATGACATAGCTTTGCGGAGTAGCTATGTTAAGATTCGGTTCAAAAACGGGGTTAACGTTTAAGAACAAACTAGCACCGTAAATACGGGCACGAAGCGAATCCTCTCGTAGTTGCTCGGGAGTTTTATCGGATAGGTTACCATTCAGGAACCGTATGCTGTCGGCATTCTCATAGCTTCGAGCGCCGGTTTGCTGCGCATTAGTGTCGAGGGGCTTCGTTTGACTTTGTCCGCCCAACATTTCCACCCGTTGCCTCAATTTATCGATTTCACTTTGGCTCATACCCCTTTGCTGGGCCATTTGAATCATCTGCGATTCGCTCAATCCCGCGGATTGCGCTTGGCTCATCAGTTCCCGAATTTGACTATCGGTCATATCATCAACCCGCAGCGTACTCAGATCTTGCGTGTTAATATTCTGCGCTAGAATGACTGTGCTAAAACAAAGAAAACCCAAAAACACCAAAAAACACCTAATCCGAGATTTAAATTGCATAGAGTTTAATAATTTTTAAATATAATCTGCAAAGAAACACTTTTTTTCCTAAAAAATATATTCCTGACCGAAGTATCAGCCTAACTTAAACAGCAATAGATCATTAGAAGCGGTACAACATACCGACTTGAAAATGAACATTACCACTATCTTTTTTACCAAAGCTCCATAAATTTGTACTTTCACCAATTTGATATTGGTAATTATAAGCTTTGGTAAAAATTAATTTACTCATAAAAATAAAGTTCTTATAGTCGTATTCGCCGTAGACACCAACATTCAGGTCTACCCAGTTTCTCCTTCGATCAGCGATCAAATCGTAAAACAAGGCGTTGTTGTGCACTAGACGTTCGAGCTGAAATCCAGCTCGCTTTAAGCCTCTCAGCCAATTGACATGAAGCGACTGAACATTATTTCCATAGCCAATGCCCGCGCCCATTATTTGGCCAAGATTGGTATAGCCACTTCTAACGATGTAATGATAGTACATAGGTTCAGTGGGACGGATATCGGCGTTTTTTGATTGTTCCAGTTGTGTCATTTCGAAGGCAACCTCAAACATATCCTGATGATCGATGATTTGAACCGGGAATAACTTTCGCAAACCGAACATGTAGGATCTCGAATGGTTTAATTGAACAGCCAAATCCCGCAGGTCATAAGAGCGATCGTTTCTTGCATATTCTCCATATATCTCAAATTGCGCCTCTGGTATTAGCCACCGAAAAAAAAGGGATACATTTACGTCTTGTGCACCTAAATCGGCTATATTGTTTATATCGTTTGGATCTAAAACCGGGCTACTTGAATTCGAGGAAAAGAAGGGTAAGTAATCGCCTAATTTATTACCCATATCTTTACTGTTTACCGTGAATACCGTATTGAAGCCTAGACTTAGCCCGGGCAGCCATTTCGGTTGATAAGAAAAGGTCAGACCGGAGAAATAACGCCAATCATCCGGTTTAGGCGTATATAGATCATCATAATGATTGGGATTGCCTAATGGTGTCGGTGGAAACCCCGAATCCTCCAGTCGCCCAGCCACTAACTGTCCTTCAAATGAACCAATAGCTGTCTGAATAGGCCTTGTAGTATTAACCGTGGCATGCAAAAAGCCCGGGGCGTTATTACTCATCAACAAACTATTCCTTATGCCGGGCCCCCACCATAAATTTTCCGTAGAAACGCCGATTGAAATGGGGTGAAAGTTTAAACGAATGCTGCTTTGACCCGGGAAAAAACGCGTATAGGAGCCGGTACCAAAACGTTCTGGTGCGTCTATCCCATTCATATAACGATACCATTTTGCCCACCAATTTCTATCTGAGCCCTCGAAACCTTGAAAATTACTATTTTGAGCGAATACAAACTCGGGCCGCAGTTGAATGCTTAAAAATTTATATTCACCGTAAATACCGGCAGCTACCTGGGTTTGGTAACCCGCGGCGGGGATCATACCTCCGTCATTCCAGCCGTATGGAAAGTTGCTATTAATTTGATTTTGCCACGAGAGGGGCATCAGCTGTATCATCCCTTTGCCGTCGGCGCTTCGATGAATACTATTGCTGCTTACTTGCGTCCCCTCGGGATCATATATATTCTCCTGTTTTAACGCTTCGTTGCTGAGCGGCCTCACGTTAAAGGAAATAGTTGAATCGAGCTTCCCCAATAATTGCAAGCGACGGTAATAGTCTTCGAGCATGGGCGTACCGACCGGTAGAACCTGGGCTTTCAAGTCCAGCGCCGCGAGTAAAAGAAAAGCGATGAAAAGTATATCTTGTTTCTTCATTTGTGTTCTTGCTAGTTGTTCTTAATCCTTTGCAAAAGCAATCTGCAATTGCCAAATTAGAAGCGGTACATCATACCAAGCTGCCCTTGGAAGTTAAACTTGTCCTGAGGAATAAAGTCCCAAAAGCCGCCGCCAGGCTCCTGTTCTATATCATAATTGAAGTTCAGGCCGTTCATAAATTTCATACGGGCAATGAAGAGAAAGTTCTTATAATCCCATTCTCCATTTAAAGTAGCCGACAAATTGACCCAATTGCGGCGATAATCCTCGCTATAAGAAAGCAGTCCGTAGAACAAATCCGTTTGCTGTTCTTGCCGTTCAAGCAACAAGCCTATTTGCTTAAGGCCTTTCAACCAACTGACCGTTAACGATTGTACATTACTGCCCGGGCCTATCCCGGCTCCTAAAAGCTGTCCTAAATGTGTATAGCCATGCCGAACCATCGAATTGCTGTACCAGCTTTCGTAAGGGCGCACCCGATACGTTCTTGTTTTATCAAGCTGGGTCAATTCAAACCCGACTTGCAAATGTTCCGTACCGGCCCTCATAGGTACTAACTTACGGAAGCCCAACACATAAGCCCTCGAGTGGTCCATTTCTACCATTTTATCCCGGCCATTCCAAGCGGGTTCATTACGCCCATACTCGGCATAAAACTCGGCTTTACCGCTTGGCAATACCCAGCGGGCAAAAAAGGAGGAATAGCGGTCACGGTTTCTGCGTTCTTCGCGACTGACCGGCCCTTGGCTGCTGCTGTTTCTGGACGATGGGCCTAAAAACGGAAGAAAATCGTTCAGACCACTTCCCATGGAATCTCGGTACACCACAAAGCTTTGGGAAACACCCAAAGATAAGCCTGGCACCCATTTAGGCTGATAAGAGAAGATAGCGCCACCTATATATCGTGAATCGTCTGGCTTGGGTTCATATAGATAATCGAACGCAGTAGCCTGATCCGACTGTCTTGGTGCAAAACCCGAACCCGTCAGTCCTCCGGCAATTACCTGCCCTTCGAACGACCCGATGTTACTGCGTATCGGTTTACTGCTGTTAACGGTAATATGAGGAAAACCGGGCGCCGTATTGCTCATTAAAAGGGAATTATGGATACCTGGGCCCCACCATAAATTTTCGGTACTGAAACCTACCGATACCGGATCGAACGTGGCTCTTATACTACTCTGCCCCGGCAGAAAACGAAAGTATCCGTTTTCGCCGAAACGGGTGGGCATGTCGATATTATTGTAGAAATCGTACCAAACGCGCATGGCATTTTCACTCCCTCCGGTAAAAATGGGATAGGATTTATTTTGTGCATATACGATTTCGGGTCTAAACTGAATACTCAAAAATTTATATTGTGCGTAAAAACCGGCACTAAAAAGTGTCTGATATCCCACATTGGGAATCATAGGCCCATCGTTATACCCAGTCGGAAAGCCGCTGGTATATTGATTTTGCCAGATAACCGGTAACAGTTGCACGATACCCTCACCTTCTTTTTGCCAAACAACACTATGGGAGCGCCCGCTAGCACTGTCGGGCCAATAAAGGTCGCCGACACCCAACGCACTAGCTGTTATGGGTCGAATATTAAAAGATAAGGTGGAGTCAACCTGTCCTAATAACTGTAAACGGCGATAATAATCGTCGAGAACGGGTGTTCCCAGCGGCAGTCCCTGCGCACGCGACCGCTCACTAAAGCTACCTAGAAAAAAAAGTGAGAAAATAAGGATATATAGAGCTGTTCTCATTTAGTGTTTGCTTGTTAACCATAAAGCGGCCATTTTTCGTGACAAAAATATACTAATTTGCTCACCTTATGTAAACGAAAAATACAATAATATCTGCTACAAATAAAATTTTTATATTTTTATCTTGTTGCCCCTAGCATAAGACAAAAAAAAGCCGTCCCATATCGCCCGGAGCAAAACGGTTCGCTGCTTGTTTTGGTAGTGCTTAAACAGACGCAAAAAGTCAATACAGGCTTTCATAATTGCCTTCACCTTCCTCAACCCACGCATGTGTTTACGAATAAAAAAGAGACGGTTTCGGTTAATATAGTAAACAAAAAAAGCAGAGCGCTGCCCCCCGGTCAGGGAGCTCTCCTTATGCAGAATCACCAAACTGGGCATATAATAAATCCTATATCCCAATTGGGTAGCCCGGTAAATCAAATCGGTATCTTCATAGTAAGCAAAAAAACGTTCATCCATCGGCCCTGTTTTTTCGAGGACTTCCCTTGCCAGGAGCATAAAGGTCGTCGGACCGTAATTGACGTAGATGGGCTGATCGTATTGCCCCCGGTCTTCTTCTCCTGCTCCGATATGTTCGGTCACGGCTGTAGCAGTATTTAAATAGGCACCGGCCATGCAGATTTTCCGACTGTCATAATAGAGCATTTTCGGGATAATGATCGCTTCCTGATCCATTACTGCTTTTTGAATAAGTTCATCTAAAAGGGTGTTAGTAGTAAACTCGATATCGTTGTTCAGCAGTAAGACATGGGTATAGTCTTCCTGCAGCGCCAAGGCGATGCCTTGGTTGTTTCCTTTAGCAGCGCCGTAATTAGCAGGGTTTTTTATATGACTGTAGGAAGGGACGGGCCACCTGGCCAATAATGTTTCAAGGAGTAAGTCGGTTTCCTTACTTGGGGCATTATCGATAAGATATAAATGAAAATGCTGGAACGTTTGCTGCGAAAGCGTTTTAAAAAAGCCTGCCAATACCGCATCGCTTTTATATAAAACGGTAATAAGCGCCAATTTAATCATGACTGGAATTCATCGACCGCAACAGCACCTTCAACATAAAAAATGCGATAGTAAGAAAGGTAAACAATAACGCTCCTAGCACGGCACCTTTTATAGGACCGATTGCATTGTTCTGCAAGGGCAATAGGGGTGCATCGATCACCTGAATAATCGGCATCTCCTTGCGCA
This sequence comes from Olivibacter sp. XZL3, assembly GCF_004368405.1. Taxonomy (GTDB): domain Bacteria; phylum Bacteroidota; class Bacteroidia; order Sphingobacteriales; family Sphingobacteriaceae; genus Olivibacter. The sequence continues at coordinate 18,738 of NZ_SBJH01000059.1, read as the reverse complement.
AGCTGATCCGAGCTAACTCCTGATTCTTGACCAGCTCTTCTAATATTTTTCCGTTTACTTGGGCATCTACCCGCTTTCGCTGCGATAAAACCTGTAACTTCTGCCGCGCCTGATTCGGATTTGGATTGTTATCATTCGCTTCGGCAGCTCCCCCTAAGGCATCATATAACTTCTTACGCACAGAGTCGACCTGGTGGGTGAGTATGTCGAGATTTTCTTGCTCCTTTTTTGTTTTGGTATTGACATAAAACGTCATCACATTATGGATCAATTCATCTGTAAAGGCTTTCGCAAACAACTCGTCAGTGCTTCTCGTCGTCACTTTAATGATGTTTAGCTTTTTATCTGGTTTGGCAACAACCAGCGCCTTTTTTAAAATATGCAGGTAAAGAACCTGAATTAAGCTATCTTGCAAACCATGTTGGTCTTTACGGAAATAAAAGCTTTTTGTTTCTGGCTCTTTGTCCCAATCCCGTCTAAAGCCCGCCGCTTCGGCATATCGGTTGGCCAACAGCTCGCTTTTCCCATTGATGGTCACATCGCTAAGCAAGGCCTCACTTATAATACGACGCGACTTGATAAACTCCAAGATATTGTCGCCCTTAAACAAGCCGTTGCTCTCGCCTATTCCGCCCAGATCGATGCCGAACTGAGAAGCTATCCCTGCATAAGCACTGAGGCCACCCCCGCTGCCCCCATTATCCGCCAGCACGAAACTCAATTCAGCCTTGTATTCTTTGTCTTTCAGAAGTGAATAAGCAAGCCCTGCGACACAACCTATAACAAATGCCGCAATAATTATTTTATAACGACTTTTAAGGTAATGGGCGATCTCGCCTACTTTGTTCGTTAGTTCGTTCAGCGTGATTTGGTGATTTGCTTGGTCTTGCTCCATTTATTATAAATCTATCGTATAGGCTTTAGACCCGCTATTATAGGGCCTGCCGATATCAATCGCCAATAACGATCAAGTTCTCTTTTCTTAATTGATATTCACGGCGAAGATAAAGCTTTTTAATTTTTTCTCATCAATTTCTTTAAGGTGTTTTGGTTGATCTTCTCGCGATCGCGGTCGAAAAACCAGCCCCATTTATTAAAATACTGAATAGCTGATTTCATATGCAGACGAAGTATTTTGCGATTATGATAGGATTCCTTCTGATAACCGTGCGTGATGGAAACATGTGGATAATATACCGTACGGGCTAAACGCCCTATGCGCCGTATTAAATCTACGTCCTCCAAATATAGAAAAAAGCGGGTATCAAATCCATTTAATTGCTGTAATATGTTATTACGGGTAAACATAAAACAGCCGGAAAGACAGGGGATATCAGCTATTTGACTGTAATCAAAGAAGGCTAATTCGTATTGCTCGTTCAGTTTCCGTGCCCAAGCCCAATTTGACGCAAAACGACGACCAAATAAATTGAAAGGCCCCGGCAATAATTTGCAGAGACGTTGGAGCTTTCCGTCCTTATAAAAGACTTTAGGCATGACCGACCCGACATCGGGATGCTGATCCATAAAAGTAGCCAGCGCTTCCAGCACGCCTTCTGGAAAAGCGATGTCCGGATTTACCATCACATGGTAGTCGGAATCGGAACAGGACTGAATGGCCCGATTATGTGCAGCACCAAAACCGAGGTTTTCAGGATAATGCAAATACCTTACGCGCTCGTCCTTAGCAAGGCACCGAAGCGTGTCGTTCGACGAATTGTCAATAAGGTATACTCTCTCTACTAATGTAGAGGAAAGGCAACTACGCAAGGCGTCTCCTACTTCCGACAAATCGTTATGGTAAAGGACAATGGAAACGGTTATTCTCATTATAGGCTTTTTCAGATTGGATTAAGCCAGTTCCCACTGACCAGAATGGAAATTGAACTTCTTATATAACCTCGCTGGGTTTCCGATAAGCAGGGAATAGGAAGGAAACGATTTCGTGACCACCGAACCCGCCCCCACAACACAGCCTTCTCCCAAGGTTACACCCGGCAAGATGATCACATTTTCTCCCAACCAACAGCGATTGCCGATATGCACCGGTTTCGACTTAAGCGATCGGTTGATCGGTGCTGCCATCACTTCCTGTTTATCGCAAGCGCTGTCAAACGAACCGTGATTGTGATCGGTAATAAAAACCTTACTGGCAACCAATACTTCATCCCCGATAGAAACCCGTTCGATGGCTCCGATATGAACGTAATCGTTGATCTGCACTTGCTTACCCAACTGAATGCAGACCCTAGCGTCTTTCTTTATAGGTAGCGCCTCCAACCTACAACCTACACCGGTGGTAAGCCCTTCGCCGAGCTCAATAAAGCGCGCATTCCGGATCTCAAACGGAAAACGTATGATACGGGCCTTTGGATAAAAGATTTTTGTACGAATCAAGTGGGTTAGCAGCTTGATACTGCCCCTAAAACCGTATTTCCTCAGCATGCTATCTTCTTAACTTTACGATCACTAATCGACGAATATACTTCATTAAGGAGTAAAACACCAAAAATATGTATTCTAAAAAGCCCACGATACCCAGCTTGTAGCCTAAGCGCATATTTCTAAGCTCTCCTTTCTCCATCTCTTTCAGGTTGGACGACAGGCCCGAAAAGCCGAAATTGGGTTTACCGTCACCCGTAATGACCAAACTTTCGTTTAATAAAACGCAATGGTGCTGCTTACATACGCGTATCCAAAAATTGCCCTCTTCTGCATAACGTTGTTGCTCATCGAAATAACCGGTTTTTTCGAGTATTTCTCGCTTGAAAAGTACCGTAGGTGTAACGAAAAAGGTTTTATATAGTAATAGCCGAGCGGATATGGGGGTCAAGTGCTGAAACTCTTTAAATATCCACCTCTTCCAATGCTCCCCGTTCCGGGTGGTCCCTAAAAAATCGATTGCCGGATTTGCCTGCAAAACGGCCATTTGTCTTTCCAACTTACTCGGCAACCATTCATCGTCAGCATCCAGCAAAGCGATAAAAGCACCTTTCGCTTTACGCATGCCGAGATTCCGAGCGGCCGACACTCCCCTATTCTCCTGATTGAGTAGCTGAAAAGAAATTGCTGTAGCGCTTTGCGTTTCTATAAAACTTTGTACTTCTTGAACCGATTTATCTCGACATCCATCGTTTACGATGATCACTTCCAGCGGCCGATACCGCTGATTCACGACGGATGCAAGCGTCTTCCGAATACTGCGTTCGGCCTGATACATTGGAATAACGACGCTGACCAATGGTGACGGCCATCTAGTGCCCACTTGCTCTTGTTCTTGATTTGCTAGCATGAAATCCCTTTTAATTGTTTGCCAAGTTCTCTGGCGACATTGTCAACGCTGAAATGCGCTTGCAGCGCCACAAACGCAGCAGCTCCATTTTCATGGAAATGCTTTTGTTGATAAATGATGGATCGAACAGTCTGCTCCATTTCCTCTAAACTATCAAATAATTGCCCCGGCGCACGTTCAACAAGGGAGAACAGCTCTGAAAAGGAAGTGTTCCGTAAGGCCAAGATAGGCTTGTGCGCAGCAATTGCATCCATGACTGCGCCGCTGCTGGTAAGCTCGTAACTATCCGACGCATAGCAGAACAGCGCATAATCGGCATCATGGAGGGCTGCCAAGTAGTCTGCTGTCGGCAACATGTCACCACGCCCTGCGTAAACGACGTAGGGGTTGAGGTAGTTGTCCATCTCGGGTAACACCTGACCTACCACTTGGAAAATCGCCTTACCTTGCACGACTTCTTCTTTAAACTTCTCGGCCAGCTTAAAAAAATGATGCGACCCCTTCGACAAACGGGCTACGCCAAGGTGAACAAAGATAGGAATATGGTGCTGCACCTGTTTCATATCCCGCTTCTTAAAAAGATAAGGGTGCGGTATACATAGCAAATGTGAGGAAGGGATCAGATCGTGGTCTTGCAGGTAGCGCTGCGCGCCCTTTTCCATGGTAATATAGTACAAGCGACTCCGCTTCCGTCGAAAAGCGCTTCGAAGGAGCGACGCGTAAACACGATCGACGAATTTGCCTTGCCGCGAAACTTTTAACAGCTCCAAGCCATGCAACTGTACCAATATGTTAAGCTTTTTAAAAAAAAAGACGCGATAACAGCTTAACAACCATTGGGCGGGCGGCGATAAAAAGGCAAAATACACCAAAGACACCTGATGCCTACGGGCCCGTATTAACAGCTTGGTTAAAGCCCAACATTCCGCCAAATGTTTATAAACCCACCGAAGCTTATCGGCATTACGTAGCCTTGGTACCCTTAAAGGCTGGTGAATGATCCGCCGACTCATCTGACCTTGCTCTTTTAAAGCAAGCAAATGGTCTGAAGAACACCACAACCGAATGGTAGCCATTGGATAAATAGCCTGAAACACCTGCAACATGGCCGCGTTGAAGGGTGCATGCTGGTTGCCGCGCATAAAGGGCTCGATATAGAACAATTGTTGCTTATTCACGAACTATATCTGTTGGTGCAAAAATCGTTTCAAAGGGTACGTATAAATCATAGTACACCGAAATTAAGTTATAAAGACGAAAGGCGCCAAATAACAACAGTAATAAAAAGGCCAGCAAGCGCAATCCTTTATCCTTTAAATAGAAAATAAGATAAGCCAGGACAAAAATTTCAAACAGTAGAAAACCTGTGGAGAGGCGCGCCATAACCGGCAAACTTACCATGAACAGAAAATAAATAAGATTCCCAAATACCAGCAAGTTAAGATAGCCGGTGTATTTGGCCCGATCAACCGGTGCAATATGAGGTTGAAAGGCGATAAAAATAGGCAGAAAAATCGCCCGCTTAGCGACTCCGATGGCGAACGCCACATAGGGATTACCCGTCATATCGAGCGTTTCCTCGTTGTAAAATAACAGCTTTTCCCCTATTCTGGAATCGATGCCCGCCACATGCATGGCCAAGCGCGCTAAGAGTCCGCCAATATCTATAAAACCTAAAAAAAGGGCTACCAGTAGCGATATATAGATCAGTTTGGGTGAAAACTGCATAGGATAAACCCAGTAAGCGAAAATAAAAAAGATGGCCGTTACATGAATGAGCGACGCTAAAAGGATCACTAGCAAAAAAGGAAGGAAACGCCGCTTGATAATAAAGGGAATAGACCATAGCGTAATAGAAATCGCCAGGTATTGCCGAACAGCAAAAATATCGGCCAGGTAATAACAGAAGTACAAAAAAAGGCCCAGCAGCATGATCTGCTCATGCTTATAGATAAAAGCAGCTTTCAAACCGATGGTAAGAATTGCCGTTAAGGCGAGCAATACCGAGTAATTGTCGGTCAATACCTTTACTACATAATTTAAATAGGTAAAACCGCGTTCCATCATATTAGTCTCCGGATTCTCCACGTAGCTTTCTACCTTGTTGAAGTAATCGGTATAGGAATACCAATCGGTACCGACATTCCAACGGATGGAACTTATAAAAATAAGGACGGATACGAAGAACCAAAATAAAAGACGCTTGATATTCTCTGCGTTTTTAACAAGATCTAACAGCGCAAAGGCGCCAAGAACCATATATAATATAATATAAATCAAGATCTGACTTTATTGATAGTTTGGTCAACAGAAACGAAGTCCGTTAAAATCCGGGTTGCCGTTTCTTTATTTTTTTCCATTTTCTTTGCCAGCGCCCTTTGTGCCTCAGCAAGTGCCCTTATTTGATGGGTAACTTCTTCCGGATAGGATTCGATTCTCCTTCTAAATCCGGCCATATCGCTAACAACGAAATAGTCGGCTATCCCTTCGTATCCCTGTGCGCTGGACTGATGTAACAGCAAGGGTATCCCTTTTTGAATGGCCTCCATCACCTTCACTTTCACGCCTCCTCCTAACGAGACAGGCACAACCATCAAATCACATTTCTTAATGTAGACGTCTACATCTTCAACGGCACCCGTTACGTGAATATGGGTCGAATTTAATTCCAGAATCTCCGCTACCGGATTTTTTCCGACAATATAAAAATGATACGATGGGTCTTGCTTAAGCAATGGTTCAAATACCTGTTTCACAAATTGCAATACACCTTGTATATTGGGATACCAATCCATCATGCCGACAAAAAGAAGATGTCGACATTGTTGTTCATATTGCTCTTTTACCCGTTTCAATGGTAATGCCGGCGACAACAGATAGCTGTGTTGATCATCCTGCCGGATATGGTCAAACAAACGTTTATCCTCTTCTGAAATAGCGATAAGTCCGTCGGCCTCTTTTATTAATTGATGTTCGGTTTGCCGATAGCGAAAATTTGCCCAGCGGTAAAGCCTTCTCTTGAATGCATGACGAATACGATAATTCATATATTCGAGGTGGTTCGCATACTCGTAATTATGCTGATTGAGCAAAATTTTGCAGGAAGGGCGCACGCTTCGAATCGTCGGTATGAGATACGCTGAATAAAGTTCCAATACGATAAAGGCGTAATCCTTTTCCTTCAGCTTTTTACGAACCATGTGACGTAAAGCGGAAGATTCACGAAAAATATTATGTCCTCTTTGCAAGAGCCTGATGCGTTCGCGGGTAGGATGGATAGCCTCGGCAGGAACCTCGTAAACACGACAGGGTAACTGGCTAAGTAACGCGCGCCCATAGGACGTGCGAGGCCCTTGGAGCGTAACAACATCTGTTGGTGCAATGGACGTAAAAGTCAACACGTTATTCATTGCATACATGGAAGCGCCATCACCGGTTACATCGAGGCGTAAAGCGATATATAATAGTTCTGTTGCCATTACCTGCTTCAAAATTACAATTATTAATGCTTTAATCCGTTTTTTGCACCTCCGACTTTTGCCTTTACTAGGTCAAACAAGGCGAATATATGGCGATTCCGAAATATAATAGCCTGCATACAGACATAGACGATCGTCGTAGCAGCCAATACGAGGAACAATTGCAGGACCATTGAATCCACGGTCTTTTCTACAAGTTGATAAATTGGAATGGCCGGCAAACTGGCCAACACGGCTTGCCATAGGAGCTTCCAAGCGGGGCGGAAGCGCACTTTAACTAAAGCGTAACGGATGAGTAGGACTAAAACACAAAACTCGGTGACAACAGATGAAAGTGCCGCCCCGATATGACCCAAAACGGGAATAAGGCTAAAGTTCATTAGCAAGCTAATGAGCATGCCTATAACAGCTGCCCTAAAAAAAAGTCGTTCATTATGGGTTGGGTTGAGGATCTGCATGCCGAAAACATTACTTAAACCAATAAAAAGAATAGAGGGCGCCAGTACTTGCAAGGAGGTGATCGCTTCGCTGAAATCCGCACCCGCATACATTGTTATAAGGAGCGGTGCCACGACGTAAAGGCCAATGCTCGCTGGCACGCTCAATAAAATAGTGTAAGCAAATGACTTTTGTAACAGAAGAAATGCATGCTGTTCTTCATCCTCATGAAATGCTTTCGATAAAGGCGGAATGAATACCGTTGAAAAGGCAATAAAAATCATGATCACTAATTTTACAAGACGTGCGGAGGTAGCGTAATAGCCGACTTGCTCCGGTGTCGATAACAAGCCTAATAAGGCGGTATCCAACACAGTATAAACGCTGGTTACCAAGCCTAGCGAAAAGATATAAAGCAGCGCTTTGCCGTGCTTTTTGAATATCCTTCTCGAAGGAACAAAACGAACGAAGCGCCTCGCATAAGCGACATTGAAAAGCGCGTTTACCAGTACAGCCAAGCAAGAAATCCCGTAATACCACAGCTCATCCCCAGCTTCCTTTACGAACAGGAAAATGGCCAATACCGAACCGATACGCACTAATAAGGTCCGCTTTGTAATATAGGGAAACTCCTCCATACCCTGGAACAACCATTCGATTATAAATAGTTGAAAAAGCAACACCAGGGCTCCCAAGTAAAATAACGGCCTATAGGCCGCGAAATAGGGTAGCGTAAAAAAAATGCTGATGTAAATGGCCACCGCCATGCCTGTTGTTGATAGGTGTATAAGCAACAATTCGCTAAAAACCTCAGATCGCTTTTGAGGCTGATCTTTCAATTTGGCGATTTCCCTGATGCCGTATACCGGAATGCCCAAAGCAGCTACTAAAAGAAAATACTGTGTAACACTATCGACAAAACTAACGTTTCCAATTCCGACAGGCCCTAGCACACGTGAAATATAAGGAAAAGTAATAAGGGGAAACAGAATCTGACTAACAGATAAAAGAATATTGTATAGCGCATTCTTTTTTATGGTTCCCATTGTGGTGACAAACTTAGATAATTGCTTTTATATACAACAATATTAGTTTAGATATAAAGCAGATTATTATTCCTTCTTAGCAATACGCAGTACCTTTTTTTGGTACGTCGGCTAAATAGAGCGGAATTGCAGAGAAATATAGGCTTTTTATTGAATATGCTTTGACAATAGACAGCAAAAGAAATACTTAAAAAAACTACCTTTGCCTTCTCGGCATGTATCTTGCCAGGAGAATTTATTATTCGAAACATGAGAAAATACTTATTTATTTTTTTAATCTCCTTCTTTTCCCTGAATATTTTTAATACCGTCGCAAATGCGCAGGCTCAATACGTGCCATTTTCTCATCAGTTATATCAGAAGTTCGATCGAACACTTTATAGCAAAGACACCCGGCTGCATACCAGCATTAAACCATTGATTATCGATTCGACCCTGCAACCAGCCTATGACTCACTCATGAATTTGGGCGTAAAGGACCGGAACACTTGGCTAGGACGAAAGCTTTTTAATGAGCACCTGATTGACATTAAAAAAGAAGATTATACTTTTTACGCAGATTTTCTCCCGGACTTTCAAATTGCGCGTTCTTTCAATGAAAAACGAAACCCTTGGACTAACACGCGTGGCTTTCAGGCAGGTGTGACGATTGGAAATAATTTTTCATTCTACACAAGCTTTTATGAAAACCAGGCTTTATTTCCTGATTATGTAACGGATTATATCGAAAAGAATAAAGTAATCCCGGGCCAATTCGGCAAGCTTTACGATCAACGCACCGGCCGTGATCAAGATTGGGCATACGTCACCGCGAATATCTCTTATACGCCGATTAAATACCTCAACATTACCCTGGGCTATGACAAAAACTTCATCGGCGATGGCTATCGCTCCCTGTTGCTGTCAGATGTTTCTTCTCCTTACACCTTTTTAAAGTTGACCGGCACGCTGGGAAATGTAAAGTACATGAGCATGTGGACCTACATGCTCGATCCTTTTGCCTCCAGAGACAGTAGTACCGTTACCGACATTTACAATCGCGACAACATGGGCGATTTAGGAAAATGGGGCGCCTTTCAATATTTAAGCTGGAATGTAAACAACCGCCTTTCCCTTGGCCTATTTCAGTCCATTTTATGGGCACCGAAAAACGCGGGAGGTAATCGGGGCTTTGATGTCAATTACATTAATCCAATTATTTTTTTACGCCCTATCGAAACAGCCAACAGCAATTCGCCTGATAAAGTGCACATCGGTGCCACTGCAAAATATAAGGTGTTAGATAATATGTCGGTTTATGGCCAATTATTATTGGGAGAACTGTACGTAAAAGAATTATTTAGTTCCAGCGGCTACATCAATAATAAGAATGCATTTCAACTAGGCTTCCGCGGTTTTGACGCCTTCGGGATCGAAAACTTAAATTTCCTTGGCGAATACAACAGTGCCAGACCCTATACCTATCAGCATTTCACACCGATAACAGCCTACACCAATTACAATCAACCACTGGCCCACATTTTAGGGGCCAACTTTCGGGAATTTGTCGGGCGCTTAAACTACTCCTATCGGAAGTTCGATTTCTCATTTCACGGAAATTTTGCCAGATATGGATCTGACCCGAGCGATGAGATCAATTACGGAGGGAATATTTTTAAATCATACGAAAACTACGTTGAGCTTTATGGCAACCACATCGGTCAGGGTCTTGCCACCGATCTGACATACCTCGATCTTCGTGCTGCTTATTTAATTAATCCTAAATATAATTTACGGTTTGAAATTGGAGGGGTTTTTAGGCATGAAAAAAACGAAATAGCAACCAATAAGACAACGCTGCTTAATATAGGCTTAAGAGCTTCGTTCAGAAACTGGTATCAGGACTTTTAGGCCATTGCAATAAGGTCAACCAGTTTTATTTTATTGCTGCCATTGCAAGAAAATGAATTTTATTGACTAATTTGGCAGCATTGTTGTAGCAAAACAACTTGAAAGGCCGTTATTAGTAAACCTTTTATTTACAGATATCTTTGACAAAATGACTTTAAAAACTAATTCGTGTTTTCTGCGTAGTGGTTAAAATACATATTGGGGCCAGCTTTTTATGGATGGTGCGCTCCAATATACTAAATCATGGTTCACAGAATATATTGCATATTAGGCAATTTATTTAATAAGAGCATTATTGATTTCATCTTCTATCTTTGGTAGAATATATAAATTCACTTACCTTTGGTATTGAATGGTTAACTAAAGCGATTTGTATGCTAACATCACTACTTCCTTTTTCTCTTGCATTCCTGACTGCCTTAATCGCGATTCCGGCTATTATAAAAATCGCTTATTCCAAACGGTTAGTGGATGACCCTTCTCTGGAATCAAGGAAGATACATAAACATTCGGTACCTAATTTAGGCGGTGTTGCCGTATTTAGCGCTTTCGCATTAATCAGCTGCCTGTTCGTTAATGACAACATGTTGCCGAAAGCGAATTTTATATTTGCTGCCGGCATTATTATATTCACGATCGGTCTGAAGGATGACTTGGTAGCACTCGATCCCTATAAGAAATTTGTTGCTCAGTTCATTACGGCTTTTATTGTAGTCTATTTCGCCGATATCCGCTTTACTAATTTTTACGGCGTAATGGGTATCCACGAAATTGGCCCAATATTAAGTTACACCTTCACCAGCTTCGTTGTAGTGTTTATCATCAATGCCTTCAATTTGATTGACGGAATTAACGGCTTATTGGGGTCAATTTCACTGTTTGTGAGCTTAATTTATGGAGCATTGTTCTATTTTGTAGACGAACAGGGATTGTGCATTCTCAGTTTTAGTCTGGCAGGCGCCATTCTGGGCTTTTTAAAATATAATATGCGAAAACGAGCACGGATATTTATGGGCGATGCCGGAGCTTATTCTATCGGTTTCATTGTAGCCATCTTAACAATCCGGTTTGTGGAGATTTATAAATTCGATGCCGTAACAAATCCGGCTCCTTGGGTTCACGCCGCGCCCGCAGTGGCAATTGCGTTATTGATCATGCCGATATTTGACACATTCCGTGTTTTTACCCTCCGAGTACTAAGAGGCAAATCGCCTTTTATGGCCGACCGAAACCACCTGCATCACCGATTACTCGACCTAGGATTAACGCATTTGCAGGCTTCCGGTATTATAGTGACCGCCAACATCATGATCGTTTCTTTAGCCCTCTCTATCCAACATCAAATGCAAACCGCCGAATTGATGATGCTGATCTTATTAGCTACTGTATTCTTCAATATGATGTTATGGATATACGAGGTAAGAAATGTAAACAGAATCCATGTTATTCAGCGTGCTCGTGCCATCGCGGTTAAAAGCTCTAGAAGACTCAGTTCCGATCTCGAAAAAGTAAACAACACTTCCATTGATTCGAGTTTAGCCGAGGTGCGTGTGCTAGCAACCAAGGAACAACTTCACCATCCAAAGGAAATTGAAGCCGCCAAACGTTTCACGCAGGAAGTGTTGGAAAATTTGGAAAAAAGCAAGAATTAAACACTATTTATTTACAGTCTTTAAATTACTGGAATCGACAGAGGAACTCTCAAAGGATGCAGGAGGCATAGCCATCCAGTTTTCTTGTTCTATTTCTTCTTCTGCCGTTAAAGGTATAGCGCGGCTATATTCGAATGCTAGCCATGCCCAAAGAGCGACGAATAAAAGTACGGATAAAAAAACGAGCGTAGTCATGTGTTTGGTTCTGTTTGATAAAAGTTTAATAAAATAGTTAGCTATAAACGAGGTAAATACTTCCACCTCAAAATACCCCCACAGTCCGCAAAATTGTTGTGCTTGTTAGCCCCTCATTGGTTTATCTTACATCTTGTTAGGTAATAACAAACTTAATTTTTTGTTTTGACTTTTGCAACAGCTATTTCGTTTTTTATGCAACCTACCATGCCTACGGAAATAACCCTGTGCCATCGGTAAGTACGTACATGATGAATACTCCAGAGCGAGAAAAGCGGAGAGGCTACTTCTACACAGAATAACACGATTTTGTTCACAAAAATTCCCATTAATAAAACAAAAAGTCACACATCTCCGTTTTCATCATAACGAGGGTTACGCTGTTTTTTTGAACATACGAACCATGCCTATTATCCGCTTCCTAAAAGCTGGCCCTCAACATTCCTTTATTATGTAAACCTATGAAAACAAAACGAAACAGCATCTACATGCTTACTTTGTTAGGCGCCATAGTGGCGTGCTCAAAAGATTCGGTGCAAAACCCGGAAAAAGAAATCATTGTTGAATTGCCCAAAGATACAACAAAGGTGGAATCAGCGTTAATGTTGGGCGTGAATGGACATCCCCTCAATCAGGAAGCGTATCTCGCACTAACCCCTGCGAAACAGATCGAGCTAATAGCCAACCTAGGAATGAAAATCTACCGTATTGATGTGACAGTCGATCCCTCTACGGGATACATGAAAATGCATGACAACTTTTTGGAACTGTACCGATTGGCCGACTCGGCAGGGATTATTCTTTTACCGATGCTGCCAATTGACGACTTAACCTTTGAAGAGACGGAGCAAGAAGCCCGGGAAAGCGGCTACCGCCGAGGGATTAATTTTGCTACGACTTATAAGGATTATTTCGATTATTACAATGTGGGTAATGAATTGGATATCGACTGTATTCTCCCCGACAGCGTCGGAACTTCAGAAGAGCATTACGACGCAAAAAAATTCGCCGTTATTGCCGCTAACCTGCGTGGCATAATAGAGGGCATTCGGGCCGTAGACAACGCGGCCAAGACAATGGTAAATACCACGTGGCTGCATTATGGCTATTTATTTATGCTTGAAAATTACGGTGTGGAGTTCGACATCATTGCCTATCACTGGTATGATGATATGGAGGAAACAGCAGCCAAACATTATGACATTCCGGACATCACCAAATTGCTGACCGAGATGTTCACCAAGCAGATATGGTTTACGGAATTTAATATCAGAAATGCGGACGGTAAGGAATCGGATTTAAAGCAACGGGATTTCCTCAACACTTTCATTCAAAAATGTAGAAACAACCCCGGTGTGGCAGCTGCAGTTATTTATGAGCTGTTGGACCAACCGGTTTTCAACAATATTGAATCGCACTATGGCCTGTATAGATGGAGCATGCTGGGCAATAGTGTAGAGCCTAAACTTTGGGCGCTCGAACATGCTATATTAAGATAACCGGATAACTGCTCTATTCGATTAAAAAGCAGTTGGATCATCTCTTGATGACTATTATTTAGCGAATGTTTCTTGTCAACATCAGTACAATAGCTTCGACTGCCTCAAAGCACTTTGGGGCAGTTTTTACTTTTTTCGCCACACGATGAAAATAGCCACTAAAGCAGCGCATACGGAAAAGTCAATTAGCCCCGCTCCATTAATCTTCCCAGCCTTCTTTAGCGGGCGGCGGCAGGTATTTTCCATCGACTTTTTGGAGTGACCGGTGGAACTTCCGACGGGTCCGCATCGTATGAAGGAGAAATAATATATTAAAAACCGCTCCCAGCAACATGGCTGCAGCGGCAAGCGAAAGCCCCTCCCTTACCGATGTTATCAGCGCCAATATTACAATCAGCAACCAAAACGCGATGATCACGGAGATCAGTTTTTCTTGGAAAAGGAACTTGAATTTGAAACGTAGCGGTTTTATCATAAATAGGCGTTTGGGTAAAACTATAAAACGCAACTAAAATACAAATTATCAAGCACTTAACAAAAAAAACATCCACATTATTAAAATCAGGCGCTTTTATTAACAGGAAAGGCACAACGGCTTCTTGCCGTCATGCCTTTTTATTGCGTTTAATATAGGGTTTATACCGGCTTCGTCGCCAGACTTCAAATTAAAGACAAAGCTTTAATATTTTGGAATAAGGTGTCGATTCGTATCCCCATCCTTCATAAGAATGGAAAGGTAACTGGATGTAGGCGTTTTGACATTGTATTCAAGCGCCCCGCCATCTGGGCAAATCCGCTTAATCGTTATGACGTCGCCATCCACTACCTGGAGTGTGGTTGAACCCTGTTTCTTCGTCAAGGTATCAATCTTATTAGGCATATAGTGTATCTCCAAGATCCCGCTTTTACTGACAATGGTGATTTCTACGGGCATAAGTGGAGGCGTCTCTTTTGTACAGCCAAACAAGCTGACGCATGCTAAAAAAAGTAAAACTTTTAATTTCATCGGGTTGATTTAAAATGTAAAAATAAGTTTAGTAAACGTCGCAACGATATCCATGTTGCGATACAAACTTAAAAGGATTATACGTCGCTTGTATACACAACTTCTCACCATAAAATGAACCCTTTATCACGCGTGTTTGTAAAAAAAACGAGATAAGCACTAAACAGCAGGTATTTAAACAGCCGATGTGATCACAAATTGGCACAAGTGGGAAACCGGTTGCTTATTCCAGCACGCCTTCTAATTTATACACCCAAGCGTATTGACACAATCCATTATTGGGATCGAACGCGGGCGTTTTGATGGTGACTTGCCGCTTATTGTAACTCGACTGAATGGTGCCCTGATAACCCAACAAACTTACCTGACCCGGCTTTTTGGGCAACGGAAGACGGATGGATCCGGCTTTCCATTCCGTGCAGATCAGATACAGATCTTTGCCTTTTGCGGTGAAGTAGAGATGCGTTTCCTGGCTGTTTTTCGGGCGCGAAGCCCAGGCCTGTGTACCATAGATAGCTTCGCCGTTTACGGCTAACCATTGCCCCATATCGAGTAGACGCTCCTGCATGATAACGGGAATCATCCCATCGGCCGTAGGGCCAACGTTGAGCAATAAATTGCCGCCATTGCTTACTTTCTCTATCAACAGATCAATAAGCTGCTTGGAAGTGAAATAATCTTCGGTAGTTTCGAAACGGTTGTATCCATAAGAGGTGCCAATACCGCGACTCTCTTCCCAAGGATGTGAAGCTTGGTCGCCAATTCCCTCTTGATCGTGTACTAAGTCGTACTCGGTCGTATAATACCCGCCATGCTTGCTGCGGGTTTCCTTGCCCCAACGGTCATTGACCACCACCGTTTTGCTTACCGGTGATTCGTTATAGAGCCACGACAAAAAGGCAGTGCTCTTGAGCGTTTCGCTGGGATAATCCCACTCGCCATCGGCAAAGATAAGCTCGGGTTGATAGGCCTGCACAAGTTCTTGCATCTGTGGAATCATATGCCGGTCGACCCACTCCCCGATGCTTTCCTTTTGGTAAAGTGGATGGCTCCATTCAAGCAGGGAGTAGTAAAAGCCCATGCGTAACCCGGATTTTCGGACGGCTTTCGTTAGATCGCCTGCCAAATCGCGGTGGGCACCAATGTCGACGCTGTTCCAATTCGGACTGAATTTACTGGGCCACAGGCAGAATCCGTCGTGGTGCTTTGATGTTAACACCACATATTTAGCGCCTGCCTTTTTAAATAACTCGGCCCATTGGTCGGGATTGAAATGTTCTGCTTTAAAAAGTGGTGCAAAATCCTGATAAGTAAAGTTCGGCCCATAGGTTCTATTGTGGTAATCGACGAAAAGTTTGTTGTTACTTTTCAAGCGATTTTCGTAGTGCTCTGCATATTTCTCATAAATACCTTCCACTTCTTTTATGGGCGCGTATGCCGGCACCGAATAAGGACCCCAATGGATAAAAATCCCAAATTTGGCGTCCTGCCACCATTGCGGCACGGCACGCTGATCGATCGATTCCCAAGTAGGCTGGTACTGCTGAGCTTGTAGGGATTGAGTGAGTATGACGATGCTAAAAAGCAGATATTGAATTGTTCTCTTCATTTGACGACTTATTTTTAATCAGGGTATCTTATTGGAAGTTACTTTTACCAACCTTCATTTTGAGCTAATTTACGGTTTTTTGTTAGTTCTGACCTCGGTATGGGCATATAGTACATTTTTTCGGTAAACACATTAGGTTGCGGATCCACCGGCTGATAGTCGTAAGAAAAGCTACCGTCATCGTTTTTTGTAATAACAACGCCCATTCCGCGTTGACCATTAAGTATGGAGGTTGCTAATTTCCATCGCCTTAAGTCCCAATACCGTTTATGCTCTAGGCACAATTCAACATATCGCTCATTCCGAATAATCGTGCGCATCTGATCTTTTGTAAAGGTTCCTACTTCTAAATCCTGGGTGATACCAGCCCTGCGTCTGATGAGATTCAAGACTTCATAAATAGTAGGATCAGGAGCTGAGAGGTATTCGTTCTGGGCTTCCGCAAAATTTAATAGTACTTCAGCATAACGCAATTCAATCCAGGGCTGATCGCTACCAAAGCCACCTCTATAAATGGTATTTTCTTGATTGACTGCTTTTATCGTATAGTAACCGGTGGTAGTATTGTAAATAATGGTAGATGGGTCTTGATCATAGTCACGACCACCGCGATAAATCTCTAATGTTATTTCCTTTAGTGGTGGCCCACTCGTCGTTCCCTTCATCTTTGCGCCATTGTAAGCTACGAAAGCATAGAATCGCTTATCGCGTCCGACATAAGGGTTTTGAGCGTCATAACCAGAACCTTCTTCATGAATAGATTTGCCATTAACCATGGGAAAGGCATCTACTAAATTTTGCAAAATAGACCCGTATCCTGCGGTATTATTAGCCAATACAAGCGGTTTAACAACAGCGTCCCAATCATGATATTTCTCCGGCAATTTGTATTCTATCTGAAAGATCGATTCGGTATTCGACGTATTCAACCAAAGATCATTTAAATTATCATACAAGGAATATTCTCCCAAATCAATCAACTGCTTGTTAACTTCAGCTGCCTGCTGCCAGCGTTCTTGCTCATTTTCAGGATTAAATAAAGGGCTGGCCCAATACAAAAGCACTCGACCTTTCAAAGCGAGCACAGTGGCCTTTGATGCTTTAGACTTAGGAGCTGTATCCGGTAGCCGTTCATAGGCGCGGTCTAGATCGGCCAAAATAAATACGAAGGTTTCTTCTGTGGTAGCTCTCGCCACTTCCAGATCCTCATCTATGCCTTGAAAATGGTCAATTACAGGCACACCACCATAGCGTTTTACCAAATCGAAGTACATAAATGCCCTCAAAAAATAGACTTCGCCACTTAATTGTTCTTTTATTTCGGCCGCAAGCGGGGAGGTTTCCATCCGATAAAAAAACTCATTCATCCGACGTATGGAGGTATAAGCGGCGCCCCAAATGTCCATTGGAT
This sequence comes from Olivibacter sp. XZL3, assembly GCF_004368405.1. Classification (GTDB taxonomy): domain Bacteria; phylum Bacteroidota; class Bacteroidia; order Sphingobacteriales; family Sphingobacteriaceae; genus Olivibacter. The sequence continues at coordinate 1,221 of NZ_SBJH01000059.1, read as the reverse complement.
TATTTACATCATCCCATTGTCCAATAAGCAATTGATTCGGCTCGTTTCCCGGGTAAGTGCTACGCGATTCATCTGTAATATTATTATAGAAATGCTGCCCCCAGCCTTCGGTGCGGTCATTGTAAATTTTGTTTACATATAAACCGACAAGATCCGCATCATTCCAAACCTCATCCGCGCTAATGGCTTCTGGATTTTGCCTATTTAAAAAGTCCTTTTTACAACTCGCCGCTACGACAAGAGCAACGATTGAAAAGAAAAGAAATACGTTTTTATGTGTGTAACTCATAATATAAGACTTAATATGGTAAACGGATACATTGGATTTATAAGGTAAGGTTAACACCAACATTAAAAGAACTCTGTTGAGGATAGTAATCACCATTCGCATTTTCTACCTCTGGATCGAACTCTTTCAGTTGGCTTATGGTGAAAAGATTAAACCCGGATACGAAAACTTTTATGCGTTGTAAGCCCATACTTTTTAGCTTCTCAGCTGAAAAGGTATAGCCGATATCGACTGATTTTAAGCGTGCATAGCCCGCCTTCTTCAACCATAGATCTGAGTTACGGTTGTTCATGGCACGTTGGTCAATCCAGGCCTGTGGATATTGTGCCGCTGGATTATCAGGCGCCCAAGCGTCTAACAGATAGGCAAAGGAATTGGAGGAGCCACCATTATAAAACATAACACGCGCTGTTTCGGTTAACAAGATATTACGCTGTGCTGCTCCCTGTACGAGAAAATTGAAGTCGAAATGTTTCCATCGGAAGCTCCCGTGGAATCCGTACATGATGCGCGGCGTGCTATTGTAGTACGACAAAATGCTCTCGTCGATATTTGATATCTGCCCATCTCCGTTGACATCTTCGTAGCGTATATCCCCGGGCAACGATTTTTGTCCAAACTGGTATCCTCCATACCAGGCGTCAGCCTCTTCTTGACTTTGGAATAACCCCAATGACCTATAACCTGTTCTGAATTGAAAGGGCCTATTGAGTTGAATTTGATAATCGAGTGCGTTGGAAGGATCGTCTATATTAGTTACTTTGTTGGTAGTATAGCTGCCGGTTAATCGCAAATTATAAGTAAAATCTCCTTTCGCCTTTCGGTGGGAAAGCGTTAATTCTACACCTCTGCTTTTCATATACTCTAATAAATTACAAGTTTCTAGGCCACTATTTTTTCGGAGCCGTTTACATTTTTGTTAATTTCTCTTG
>NZ_SBJH01000095.1 GCF_004368405.1 Olivibacter sp. XZL3 | reverse complement strand
TTGATCCAAGAGAAAGAAATTTAACCGGCTCCGAAAAAAAGTAGCCCAAAAACTTGTAATTAATTAGAGTATATGAAAAAGCACGAAAAAGAACAGACCCCAGAAAGCACCGAATTCGATAGAGAAGAATCCGTTGGCGATTCGGCATTGGCCGAAAATCAGGAAGGCAGAGACGAAACAAAACCTATCGACGAAGACGAATCGCTTGGTGCCAGCAATCTGAACGATAAGAAAAAAAATAAGTAAGGATTAGTGATCGGTAGCAAATTAAAGGAGATATTATGGAAAACGAGGCAAAATCGTATGCACTGATTACGGGTGCAACGAGCGGTATAGGCTTGGAACTAGCCAAATTGTTTGCGCAAGACGAGTACAACTTGGTATTGGTGGCCCGCAGCGAGCAGGAATTAGTAAATGTGGCAGATGAATTACGCACAAATGGGAGAGAGGTAATTACTGTCGTGGCCGATCTTTTTAACCCAGATGCTCATTTTTCGGTATATGAGGAAGTAAAGGCGTATGGGATTGAGGTGGAGGTGCTTGTAAATAACGCAGGCCAGGGCGTATACGGAAAATTTATCGAAACTGAGTTGCAACGCGAGCTTGACATTGTACAATTGAACGTGAGTGCCTGTATCGTGCTAAGTAAATTATTCATCAAAGATATGGTGCAGCGCGGCAGTGGAAAAGTGCTGAATGTGTCTTCCATTGCCGGTAAGATCCCCGGGCCATACCAGGCGGTATATCACGGAACGAAGGCCTTCATCCACTTTTTCAGTGAAGCAATCCGAAGTGAACTGAAAGATACCGGCGTGACAGTTACGTCGTTGCTGCCCGGAGCAACCGATACAGATTTCTTTAGGAAAGCGGATATGGAGGAGTCAAAAATAGTGCAGGATCAAGAGCTGGAAGATCCGGCTTTCGTTGCAAAGGAAGGGTATGAAGCGCTGATGGCCGGTAAAGATAAGGTGGTAACAGGATTTAAGAACAAGATGTTTGTGGCTATGGGCAATGTAAGTACCGATGAGGCCGCTACCGAGCGAATGGGTGATATGCAGAAGCCAGCCGACCAATAGCCGGTCAGCTGTTTTAAAAAAAAGTCACGGTTGTCTTTTTTATAGATCAATCGGCGGTTTTTTTGAGGCACTTACTGTTTAATTTTGGAATTTTTTTAACAATAATCTAGAATTTAATGCCTTTTATTCTTGGAATGGTTTTAGCAAAAGGTAGTTAACCCTTTAGTTAGGAATATGAATAGACTTGCTTTAAATAATCCGCCAGTGCAGTTGGGAGCTAATACGACTTGGAAGCCGATCGCCGACTCCGGATCTTTGGATATTGATCCGCATCAAACCATTATGGTTATGGATGAAACAGCAGCGAATTTGCTAGGTTTCGATCGGCAAAGAACGATAGGCTACAATGTGTGGGACATTTTATGCGCCTCATTGCCCGCTTATCATCATCAAGCGGTAAATGCGGCTATTAATAATAGAGAAAAGGGTGTAATTCGCACGCGATTAAGCAAAGTCGATATTCCAGTTTTTTTAACCGTGGTGCCCAGAGGTAATGGATATATAACGATTACCATATCGAAGATTTCTTAAGTCGACGATAAAGTGCGGTTCGTATAGTAAAGTTATTACGATGGTATTTAAAAAAGGACCTGCGAAAAATGAAGCGTTAAATGTCACGACCTCACTTAGGGAGGCGTTGGAAGGGGATGGGGTGTTGCATTCGCTTTCAGACGAGATTAAATCATTGGCCTTTAACGAAGAGGGAACTTATCGTCTGGAACAGCTACTCGTTGACCATAACGGACGGCTAAAGGAGGTCGTTTTTAACGGCAAGCATTATAGATAAAGATTATTCTTCTAAATTGTAAAGTTTAGTGCCACCACGTTGTCGAGATGACATCGTGGTTTTTTTATGAAACATACATAGAATAGGCGAGCCTGCTCCCTCGTAATCCAAGCGGAGTGCGTTGTTAGATTCAGTGTTTGTGTGCGAGATAATGGAAGGGTTATTGCGTATAGAAAGAGACGTGTTGTTTTAGTATTTTTCCACTAAAGCCTCTTGCTGTCGAGAGATAACAAGGGGCTTTTTTTGGGACTTATTCGGGTTATATAGCGGAATTAGCGTGAGATCAATAATAGCCGTGCTTATATTTCACGACGATAACGCTTAAGGGCGGAAGCAGAAGCGACAACGAATGGGTGCGACCATGATAGGGGATCGGTGCAGCTTCGATAACCGCATCATTTAATACGTCACTTCCATTATATCTGAGATTGTCAGAATTAAGAATTTCAGTATAAAAGCCGCTTTTATGCACACCGATACGATAGTTTTTTCTTACAATAGGGGTGAAGTTTGCGATGAAGAAAAGGCTGTCGTCTTCCTCGTCACTCATTCGAACCCAGCTGATGACGCTGTTTACAGTATCGTCTATAGCATTCCATGCAAAGCCTTTTGGGTCATAATTGTGGATGTACATGGCCGGTTCTCGCCGATAAAAGTCATTTAAATCACGAATGAATAGGGATAGCCCTGCGTTTGCAATACCGGTTTGCTCGTCCCAGTTCAAGGAATCGTCATGCTGCCATTCATCCCGTTTTCCGTATTCTGCGCCCATAAAAAGCATTTTAGCTCCTGGATGTCCATACATAAACGCGTACAATAAGCGGAGATTGGCAAACTGCTGCCAAGAATCGCCAGGCATTTTTTGCAAGAGCGAACCCTTCCCATATACCACTTCGTCGTGTGATAAAGGAAGAACAAATTTTTCGGAAAAAGCGTAGACCATGCTGAAGGTCAGCTGACTTTGATGATGGCGACGATAGATGGGATCTTTTTGGAAATACGCTAAGGTGTCGTGCATCCATCCCATCATCCATTTGAAGTCAAAACCCAAACCGCCTCTTTGGATAGGACCCGTAACATTTGGCCAGGACGTTGATTCTTCTGCGATGGTGAAGGCTCGTGGGTAATATACATGTACAGCATCATTCAGTTCTTGAAGAAATTGAATCGCTTCTAAGTTTTCCCTGCCGCCATATTTATTTGGAATCCACTGACCGTCTTCCCGCGAATAGTCCAGATAAAGCATAGAGGCAACGGCATCTACACGTAAGCCGTCGATATGGTACTTCTCTATCCAGAAAAGAGCATTTGAGATTAGAAAGGCGCGTACTTCATTTCGATCGTAATTAAAAATGCTGCTCTTCCAATCCGGATGAAAACCCTTCCTCGGGTCGGCATGCTCGTACAGGTGCGTGCCGTCAAAGAAGCCCAATCCATGTTCGTCGGTAGGAAAGTGAGAAGGCACCCAATCCAGAATGACGCCTATACCCTGTTGATGAAGGGTGTCTACCAGATACATGAAGTCTTGTGGGCTCCCGTAGCGGCTGCTCGGTGCGAAATAGCCGACAACTTGATAACCCCACGATCCGTAAAAAGGGTGTTCCATCACCGGCATAAATTCGACATAATTGAAGCCAAGCTCTTTACAGTAAGCAGGTAGTTCCAAAGCGAGTTCTCGATAGCTTAAGAAGCTCTTGCCCTCCATTCCCTTCCGTTTCCAAGAGCCTATGTGTGTTTCATAAATCGTCAAAGGAACGGTAAAAATGTCGGTATGGGTTTGTTTCTCTAACCACCGCTCATCATGCCAAACGTAGCTTAGGTCGACGAGGCGAGAGGCGGTCCGCGGTGGCTCTTCCCAGCTATACGCATAAGGATCTCCTTTTTCAACCTCATAGCCATTATATCCCTTAATATAATATTTGTAAAGATCTCCCTCCCGTCTTTCCGGAATATACAATTCCCAGATTCCGGAGTCGTCGGGTCTGCGAGACATGACATTTGCAGTACGGTCCCAGTAGTTAAAGTCGCCAATGACGGACACCTGTTCCGCATTAGGAGCCCATACGGCGAAGTAAGCGCCTTGTCCATTCGCCTCGCTCACTAAATGGGCTCCCAGCTTATTATAAAGCTGGTAATGTTTGCCCTCCTTAAACAAGCCTAAATCGAAGGCTGTGAATAGTGGTATGGAATCGGTCTGCGGATTTGTATTCATGATCATTGATTCGTATGCCTAAACTTCTTTTAAAATTGCCTTGATTCCGCGTAATGGAACAATCAACCAGTCGGGCCGGTTGTTAATCTCGTAACTTAGTTCATACACGGCCTTTTGTAGCAAATATACGTCCATCATTATTTTCAAATCATCCAATTCTGACGGTATAAATGCCGCCTCCTTCACTTTGTCGAGGTAGGCCCCCATGAAAAAGCCGCTCATATAGTGATACCATTGCTCAACAAAGGGCGTCAATATTTTCATGTCATCCTTTCGCACTTGATTGTCTAAGAACAAACTGCCAAAAGCGGCATAGTGTAACGAGCGCAGCATACCGGCCACATCACGCAGTGGGGAGAACTTCAAGCGCCTTTCGCTGTAGCTTCTGGCCGGCTCGCCCTCAAAGTCCAATATCAGAAAATCTTTCCCTGTGAAAAGTACCTGACCCAGATGGTAGTCGCCATGAATACGGGTTTTGATAGCCTCGATGCGACGGCCATAGATTCGCTTCATAGTGCTCAGCACCTTCTCACGAAGCGACAAGACCTCTTTTGCTTCCGCCTGCGTTTCTTCGTTAAGATTTCCGAGGTTTTTCTGAAGGCTTTGGAAGCTCGCTCTTACCAGCGACTGCAGAGACGAATACAGAGAACGTTGATAATGTAAAGAAAACGGTTCGGGCTTGAACTCCGGCTGCTCCGTTGGCTTCGATAAGGCTAGGTGCATTTCTGCTGTTCTTGTGCCCAGTAGCCTAACGGTCTCCGCCAAGTTTCCTTCGAGTAATAGCTGCATGTTCTCTGGTATCTGGTCGAATGCGAGCGGGCGCAATAAATTTCCCTTCGCTTCCTCTAGCAATGAGTTAGGATCTGAATGGGACAGCACTTTTTCGTTAAAGTCATTTAGGCGGTCGAGCATATAAGCCCAGCCGTCGCTATTGCTTTTAGCCATTTCCTGCATCATGGCCAACACCATTGTACGGCCGGATTTAAACTCCCACTGTATCCGTCCAAGATAGGCCGGGACGTGTTTAAACCGGGCTTTTCCTGATAAATAGGCGATCATTTCGACATCTGGATTAATAATCGCATCGACCTTTCGGTAAATTTTTAAATAAAAGGTATTGTCGTATACAATGGAGGTATTGCTCTGTTCGGCACTGAGTACGCGTGGTCTTGGCCTCGGATTCGCTATCAAATGGCTTTTTACCTTCCTGTTCCCTAAAAAGGTGAGCTGTCCGTTTTTTTGACTGGCGCGGCGATTTCCAACCATGTTGGAAATAATGGCCTGTTGCAGTTCGATTCCGTAAATAGCATCGTACAGAACACCTTCATTATTGCCAATTTTTAGCAAAGCAATGATCGACTGTGGGCAGTTGTCTTGTAGTCGATAGGAAAATTGGCCTTTACCGAATGCCACAGGCAGCTGATACATTTCCGGCAGTCCGTCGCGGTAAGACACTTCTATTAGCAGCACAAAACAAGTTCCTTCCTCCATTCCAATAGTGGCATGGTCGATAATGCGGAGGCTTTCAGGGCCTTTGCCTTTCCCACCAAACCAGCGTAATTTCATCATGTAATCCACCAAGATGCCGTGTTCCAACCGCCCAATAGTGGGGTCTTCCAACAGTTCTTTCCAGTCGCCGATCTCAATTAGGTCTAACCTATCATCGTTTTCCATTTCGGGATGGACTTTCTCCAATAGAAAGGTTTGACTCGCATAAGGCCCCAAAGTGAAAAAATAAGGGGCATCTTCCTTTATAATGGGGAACCGGTTGCGACTTAAAATTTCAATCGGCACAAAGCCTTTATAAGCTTCCAGAAACAGTTCTGCAGCCTGAGAAAAGCGCGAAAGGTTGGCGACGACAAGCATAATTTCGTCTTCATAGCTTCTTGTAAAAGCCAAAATCTTGGCATTTTCACTGTAGATGAATTGAATATCGCCGCGTCCAAAGGCCTTATATTTTTTACGCGTACTGATCATTCTTTTCATCCACCAGAGGAGCGAAGAGGTATTTCGCGATTGGAGTTCAACATTGACAGATTCGTAATGATATTCAGGATCCAGAATGAGCGGGAGATATAAGCGTTGCGGATTAGCCTCGGAGAAGCCTCCGTTTCGGTCGGGATGCCATTGCATGGGCGTACGGACGCCGTCCCGATCGCCCAGGTAGTAGTTATCGCCCATACCTATTTCATCACCATAGTATATCACCGGGGTGCCGGGTAAGGAGAATAGTAAAGAATTCAACAGTTCGATTTTCTTTCGATTGTTCTCCATCAAAGGTGCCAAGCGGTGCCGAATGCCTAAATTGATTCTAGCAACGGGATCTTTAACGTAAACCTTATACATATAATCTCGCTCCTCATCAGTCACCATCTCAAGTGTAAGTTCGTCGTGATTTCTTAAGAAAATAGCCCATTGGCAAATGGTTGGAATGGCGGGCGTTTGCTCAAAAATATCGATAATGGGATATCTGTCTTCCATTTGCAATGCCATAAACATCCTCGGCATAACCGGAAAGTGGTAGTTCATATGACATTCATCGCCATTTCCAAAATAAGCCGCCGAGTCTTCCGGCCACATGTTGGCTTCTGCCAAAAGGAGGGTGCCCGGGTAATGGAGGTCGATATGCGCACGAAGCTTTTTGAGAAAAGCATGTGTTTCCGGCAGATTTTCGCAGTTGGTGCCTTCTCGTTCAAAGAGGTAAGGAACCGCATCGAGCCGAAAGCCATCAACTCCCATTGCGCACCAATAGTTCAGTATATTGAACACTTCCTTTTGCACCAAGGGACTGTCATAATTGAGATCCGGCTGGTGATGGAAGAAACGATGCCAATAGTACTGTTGGGCTACCGGATCCCACGACCAGTTTGAGGTCTCAAAATCCTGAAAAATTATACGCGCTTCTGCATATTGCGTGGGGTCATCAGTCCAAACGTAATAGTTTCGGTAATCAGAGCCTTTGGGAGCGTTGCGCGCTCGCTGGAACCACGGATGTTGATCGGAGGTATGGTTAATAACCAGTTCGGTAATTACTTTCAGGCCACGTTTGTGCGCTTCCTTCAGAAGACGTTTAAACTTTTTAATATCCCCGTACGATGGATTGATATTATAGTAGTCGGCAATGTCGTATCCGTCGTCGCGCAGCGGCGAAGGATAAAAAGGAAGCAACCAAATGGTGTTAATACCCAAATCTTTTAAATAGTCAAGTTTTTGGAGTAGCCCATCAAAATCGCCCACGCCATCGCAGTTTCCATCGCGGAACGCTTTAATATGTAGCTCATATATGATGGCATCTTTGTACCAGTGAAGCTGGTTGTCTAATTGGCCGTTTTCCATAACAAATTATTGGTTTACATAAAAAACATGGGCTGGCATGAGATAAGGGTTCAATTCAATATAATTCGACTCACCGAACCATTCATATTTGTCGCCGCTCAACAGATCGAATAGGTAATAGGAGCGGCTTTCGTCGAGTTGAAGCACGGATAGCGGAATTTTGACCAAAGCTCCTTGTGTATGAAATAGATCAAGATTTACGGCAATGATTAATCTGTCCTGAGCTTCATGATCCACTTTTACATAACAAATGAGCTGATCGTTTTGGCTTTCCGCAAATTCAATGTTATACGTGTTCTGCAACGCTGGATGCTGTTTTCTGATTCTGTTAAGTCGGGCGATAATTTCTCCTGTTCGGCTATATCGGTTCCAATTCCAATGTTTTATTTCATATTTTTCATTATTTGTATATTCTTCTTTTCCCGGATGAGGATCGTTTATTCCAAATTCATATACCGGCCCATAAAGTCCATAGTTGGCAGAGAGCGTGGCGGCCAGTATGACGCGTGTGATGTGAGCATTTTCTCCGCCTTCACTCAGTATAGGCGGCAGGATGTCGGGCGTGTTGGGCCAAAAGCAGGGCCTAAAGTAGTGCCGCATCTCGGTCTTCGTAAGCTCGCGCATGTAGGTCTCAAGCTCCCATTTTGTGTTACGCCAAGTGAAATAGCTATACGACTGGTTGAAGCCGCCTTTAGCCAATTGCTCCATAATTCTAGGTCTGGTAAAGGCTTCGGCAAGAAAAATGACCGACGGTTTCTCTTTGCGGATTTCTCCAATTACCCATTCCCAGAAAGCAAGTGCTTTTGTATGCGGATTGTCTATCCGGAAGATGCTGATACCCACTTCAATCCAATAATCAAGTACACTTTTAAGCTCATTCCATAGGTTTTTCCAATCCGCTGTTTCAAAGTCAAATGGAAGGATATCTTCGTAACGTTTTGGCGGATTTTCGGCGTATTGAATGGTTCCGTCAGGCCGCCATTTAAACCAGTTTGGATGAAGCTGCACATAGGGATGATCGGGGGCACATTGAAAAGCGATGTCCATTGCGATCTCTATGTCGTAGTCCTTAGCGGCGCTTATTAATTCCTGAAAGTCCGCCAAGGTGCCTAACTGTGGGTGGATCGATTTGTGTCCGCCGTGGCGGCTACCTATAGCCCAAGGTGACCCGGGTTCTTCCGGATTGGCTACGAGCGCATTGTTCTTTCCTTTTCTTTTCACCTCACCGATGGGATGAATAGGCGGCAAATACAGTACATCAAATCCCATTTGAGCAATCCGCGGCAATAAGCGTTGTACATCACGAAAAGTGCCGTGGTGCCCCGGTATTGCTGCTGTTGATCTTGGGAATAGCTCGTACCAGGTACTGTATCCCGCTTTACGCCGCTCCGCCTCTATTTTGTAAGTCGGAGTAACAGAGGTGAACGCCTCTCGACGGTGTAAGCGCATAATGAGCCTTGCTTCTTCGGTCAATTCTTTTAGTAAGTCTTCGTCTATATGGCCTTCCCGTAAGGCGGTTATCCACTGATTAAGTTTCGCGTCGGGAGTGCTGAGCACGGCAGCGGCCTCTTCTAGCAAATTCGCACCGATTAATAAGTCTACGCGGACATCCTGATTGGCATTCAGCTTTTTCACTAAACCACTTATCCAGGAGTCATAATGATTTACCCATGCTTTTATGGCGAAAAGGTGTACGCCTCTCTTTTCAAAACGATAAGAGGCAATCCAATGATCGTTAATCAAATGCCGCATGCCGACTTCCTGCCATTCGCTGTCGTTCTCATGCCTGATGAACAAGCTGGCCGATAACTGGTCATGCCCGTCCGCAAAAATGTCGGCCGTGAAATTGAAAGCAGTATGTACGGTCGCCTTCGACGGATAGGCACCATTATCAACAGTAGGCATAACCCCGCTGATATAGACCCGTCTTTGACCTGTTATGTTATTCATCCCCGATTTAATTTTGAATGCATTTGGAAAAGCACTATCTTATTATGTCTCAGAATAGTGCCATTGTATAACCGCGAAAGCGGCCAACCAAAAAATACCTTGTTTTTTTGCGTTGCAGGCTATAAGCGGCTTGAAAGCGGCCTTTAAAAAGCCTGATAGCGCTAACTATTTTATATTTGGAATGATTTTTATTAGGTACTGAATAACTTACACTACTATAGCAGATAATGCATGTTGGTGTCTTGAAGATGTCGCTGCGCGCTCCTACTGTGGCCTTAAAATTTGAGGTTTAACGGTAGGTGAATACTAAAAGACAGCCGCGCAAATCCGTTTCGTCGGGGTTCTCTTCGGTCGGACCAGAGGTGACGGATGATCGGTCGGTAATCAGGTAGATCGTTCTACCGTCGGGCGAGATGGCCAGATCGCGGTAACGCAGTTTTCCTGCAAAGTATTCTTCGGGCTCGCCTACTACCCGTCGGCCATCGTCCGAAAGCTGTAAACGAATTAACTTGCCGGCCTTCAGCGTTGTAATCAACAGGCTATTCTTCCAACCAGGTATCTGTGCTGCGGAATACGCTTCGATGCTACTGGGGGCGATCGACTCCCACTCCGGGCTTTTGGAAGAGACAATGGCTTCCAACAGATTTTTAAGTGATGTATTGTCGGTCGGATTAAATGCATAAAGCGGATTCCGATAGTTGGCTCCGAGTGTCGCGGCGAGTTTTTTCTCGTCGGTGATCAAGGGATAGGTCGTATGCCATTTCCCTGGCAACTCTCCTTTATCTGATGCCCCGGCAGCCAGCCCGTTGTAATTGCCGTCGTCGTAACCGATTATCAACGGATGTCCGTAATTTTTGCCGGCTTCGATGAGGTTTATTTCATCATCCGAAAAGGGCCCGTGTTCGCAGGAATAGATTCTGTCTGCATCATTTATCGATAGGTAAGTTAGGCCCTGAGGATTGCGATGTCCAACGCTGTAGCTTGCATATTGCGTTCCCTCCCGGTTAAAGGGGTTGCTATTGGGTATCCATTGGTGCTCAGGCTGTTTGTCTTCATCCGGCTCCAAATTATAACGGAGTATTTTTCCCTCTTTTATGTCGGGGTTTTGTGCGTGGTTGGTGCGCCCCCCATTATCGAATTGGCCGGCACCTAAATCGCCTACACTATAAAACAGAAAGTGTTTGTCGCCCTGGGCTGCAATAAGTAAACGTCCGCCATTATGATCGTTGCTTCCCGGTATATTTGCGTCTATGGTTTGCGGACTTTCGAGTTGGTTCTGCTCTTTGTTGTATCGGTAACGCACAATCTTAGTGCGGAAGAAGCAACCGCCGAAAGCAAGGGCACAGCCCTTCCCTGCTTTGTCCTTTCCTTCGAAAGCATACACAAAGGCAATGTAAACGTAGGGTTTGCCTCGTAAAAAGTAGGGATGTAAGGCCATCCCCATTAAACCACCCTGCGGCCATGGTTTACCTGCTGTTTTTAAGGTGTCGTATCTGGGAAACTCACGCTCAGAATTTAGGTCTAAAACGACGGCCTGCTTCCCCGTTTCGGGATCTATCCGGAGAATACGGTATCCCTTAGATTCAGTGACCCACAAGTGATCATCAGGCCCATAGCTTACCTCCCACGGATCGGCGAGATTTTTAGCGAGGATGCGTCGATCGAACTTTGGTTCCTGCGGATGGGGTTTGAACGTTAATGTGTAAAATAAAATAATAAATAAAATGTACAGATTCATAGATGATATACTAGGACGTCTATCATCTATACAAAACCTCTCCAAAATATTTTAATAATAAAAAAATAAGCTTTTTTGAATTTTAAGTACTTCGAGAACGATCATGTGAAAAAGCGATGTAACACGCTTAAAGCCGCTGTTATGATCTTTTTAGGACACAGAAAAAATCCTGCCAAAGAGTGATTCGGAAAATGCCTGGGGTAAATGGTTAATTTCGGCTTAACATTTGATAGTGTTATATGAAAATACAGGCATGCGCGGTGAGCGTGGTCCTGTGTGTAACAGAAAAAAATAACCAGTGAAACCACTTGAGTTCTATTCAGAAAAAATAACAACTCATATAACCTGTCTTCTACGGTAGGCAGGACTTCATTGCTTTTAAAAACAAATTTAGTTAGATGAAAAAGTATCTGATTTTTGCGTTCATGTATTTGCTGGTCAGTCATTTGGTGTTGTCGTGCAACGATGAGGACGATAGCACGCCCAATATGATGGATAATCAACACTTCGTTTCGGCGGCCGCGAGCAGCAATCAATTTGAAATTTTGGCTGGCACGCAAGCGATTGAAAAAGGAAATGCTGAAGCGGTAAAGAACTTTGGAGAGCACATGGTAAACGACCACGGGGCAGCGGGCGAAGAGTTGCAAGGAGTCGCGGAGACACAAGGCTTTACAGTACCCACAGAACTTGCGGCGAAAGAGCAAGCGAATTTAGACCAGTTGACCGCTCTGACCGGCGAAGCCTTCGATCAAGCTTTTGCTCAGATAATGGTAAAGTCGCATGAGGATGCGGTAGTGCTATTCACAGAAGCTGCCAGCCAAAACGGGGTGCCGAATAGTGCATTAAGAACTTGGGCCAATGAAAAAATACCAACCTTGGAAGCGCACTTGGAGGACGCTAGAACGTTAAACGTGCAGTTGAATCCGCAATAGTTGCCGTAAGGGGGCGTAAAACATTATCATGAAACAGAGCAAGGATCATAAATTTATACCGATTACCTCGTCGAATAGTAACAGCGGTCGGGAAATAACCGAAGACGTGTTTTATTACACCAATCAGATCGTTAACATCGTGATGATAGGCCAAGCAGGAAAGGAGGGATGGGTTTTAGTTGATACGGGTATGCCGAAATGTGCAGAGGAAGTCCTAGGTATCGCAAATGCTCGTTTTGGAGCCAATCCGCCCGCAGCAATCTTGCTAACACACGGGCATTTCGACCACGTGGGGAATATTGTCTCTCTGTTGGAAGCATGGGCTAACACGCCGGTCTTCGCTCACTCCTTGGAATTTCCGTACTTAACCGGCATAAAGGATTATCCCGAACCTGATACATCGGTAGAAGGGGGAATGTTGGCCAAACTTTCGGTCCTTTATCCGCATCAGGCCATTGATATTGGTGAGCGGCTTTCGCCTCTACCGGAACAGGGCGAAGTGCCTTTTTTATCCGATTGGCGTTGGATACATACCCCGGGCCATTCGCCCGGGCAAGTGGCGCTGTTCAGAGAACGTGATAGGATGCTGCTGTCTGCCGACGCCGTTATTACCGTTAGGCAAGATGCACTATACAAGGTGTTAGTCCAGAAAAAAGAAGTCAACGGCCCACCACGTTACCTAACAACCGATTGGAAAGCAGCCTGGGATTCGGCTGCCAAACTGCAGCAGTTGAAGCCCCGCGTTTTAATTGCCGGACATGGCGAGGCGATGGAAGGCGATGCATTGGATGTAGGATTAAGCAATCTGGTTGCCGATTTCGATAAAGTGGCGATCCCTCAATACGGGCGGTTTGTTTGACCCTGCTACCTGATTAAGTTTCCAAGGGGGCCGAAACCCATTCCCGCGCCAATTCTTGATCTTCAATTCGATAAGTGCGGATTTCGCCGTGTACTAATGGACTTAAGAGGTCGTACGCTTTTCGCACCCATTTCTGATCAGATATAATTGCCATTCGATTCCATTTAGTGAAGTGTTCGAAGCTCACTTTGACATACTCCACAAAGGCCATAAAGCTGTATTCCTCAAATCCGGTTTCCAATAACACGAAAAAGTTGATGAGTGGATAAGAGGCAGCCACTTCGTCCACACGATGCATTACCACGTCTTTATATTCCTCTTTGTTTACGCTTCCCTGTGCGCGATAGGCCGCCACATGCGGTGGAAAGTTGTGCAATAGTGTTACCATATTTATAATTTAGCGATGATAAATATGCCGCTCTCCCGATCTGTGCATATAGATGCGCTGCGACTCCCGAACGGTGAGTAGGCCGGATAAGCACAGGCCAAGGCCCATAATGAGGTGGAAAGCGTAAGTCGTTTCAGAGAACATATATAACCAAGGCGAAAGAGCCAAATAAGCGCCCCCGAAAATGTCGGCGTATAAATGGATGTCCATCGGAATGGTTTTCCGTATGCCGCCTTCATAGTTCGTCAATAAAGACATGCCTAGGATCGTTATACCAAATAAAATGCTCAAAACCGTAGCGGGTCGTTCTTGGCTAAAATGAAAAAGAAAAGGGGCCGCTAAGAGCAGCAAGCCGGCGCCATAATCGAGTATCGCGTGCAAGATTCGTGGAAAAAGTCGTACTAACATAAGTATTCAATTTGTTGTCTGTAATTGTTAGAAAAAATACAAGCAGGAGTTTTTCAACCCTGCTTGTACGGTCTAGCTGAGTACACCTTTCGGGTTCACCCCATGCTGACTCGCTGGCGCCGTGCAGACGCCCGCAATAATGGAAAACAAGCCGACGAGCAAATGCGGTAAAAATACTTCGTCACTGAAGTTTAATATCCAGGGAGACAATGCTAGCAATATTCCGAAGATCACGTCCATTACCAAGTGCGTCGGCAAAGGGATAATTTTAGCAACCCCGCCTTCATGCTTTGTAAGTAGTGTCACTGCTAGCACTAAGATCCCCACGACAATAGCGCTATACTTTGCAGCCGCAATATGGGAGAAACCCAATAAAGCTGGTGCGAATATTAATAGGATTCCTACTATATAATCTAATATAGCGTGAACTCGTCTGCTAATGAATTTCATAACTATAGATTTTTATTTACCATTTGCTCGGTTTGTGCATAGCCTTCTGGGATTGGTGGCGCCAATACGGGTTCTTCTCCTATCGGGGTGCCATGCTCGAAGGTGAATACGCCTTTGCCGTCGACGGAAGTTCCATCGGTCCATCGAGCGATCGGTTTTTCCGGAAGGTTAATATCTGTTGAGATGAAAGAATAGCTGAAGGCGCTAACTTCTTCGTCCCTCGGGAAGCTGTTCGGTATCGGATGTGCGCTTGGCCCGCCTAGTTCTTCCAGAACAGCTAGCCACTGATTTTGGTGCATGGTATCTCGCGCGATCAAGAAGGCCAGCATGTCTTTCATCCCCGGGTCGCTAGTCGACTCCCACAATCTGGTGGCCAAGGTGCGTCCCGTCGACTCGGCCATTACATTGGCATACATATCTGCTGCCAGATTACCGCTAGCCACCACCCAGGAACCGTTGAACGGTACACCATTAGCGTCGGCTGCCATCGCTGCCAAGCCTGCAGATAAGTAATGTCTCGGGTCCATGCCACCCATAATCTGCTCGACCACAGGGTTTGATGATACGACTTCGTCAATGATGGAGCCTTTTGCACCTTCCAAATTAAGCGCGACTGCCGTGCATAACATCTCAATATGAGATATTTCTTCGGTGCCCGTCTCTAAAAGCATATCTCGGTACTTAGCAGGCCCTCTGGCGCCCCAAGCTTGAAAAAGATACTGGAGACACACTCTGATCTCTCCTTCGATACCGCCGATGGCTTGTTGTAATAAGCGAGCAAACTGCGGATTGGGCTTGTCTACCCTAACCTTGTACTGTAGTCTCTTGTCGTGAAAAAACATATCTGACTTTCTTTAAGTTAAAACGATGTAAACGATCATGAGAATATTGTGCCACAGCGATAAGCGCATCAGGAGGCTTAGAAGCTTGGGGAAAAGAAGACGTTAGCGAATTAAATGGGCTAGTGCGCTATAGGGTAAAAAGGACGTAGAAAAAACCTTGCCAAAACCTTGATCTCCCAGTCACAAGCGAGGCAGCTCATCAAAGGCCGGGTGTGGCTGGCATAAGACGTCTTGATCTTAACAGTAATCGGTTAATTTTTGGGAAGCGGAAGTGAAATCACAAACTCGCTGCCCTTGCCATACTCGCTCGTCAATTGAATTGTTCCAGCATGGCGTTCCACAATTTCGCGCGAAAGATAGAGTCCTATGCCTAAGCCTGATATCCCAGAGGTATTGTCGGCACGATAAAATCGGGTAAAGATTTTTTGCTGTTGGGACGGCGTCAAACCGATTCCCTTATCTTTAATGCTAATCTCAACAGAGCCCTCTTTCCTTTTACAGCCAACCCACACGCGGTCGGCGTCGGGCGAATACTTAACCGCATTACTCAGGAAGTTAATGATGACCTGTTCAATACGTTCTTTGTCCGCTTTGATATAAACAGGCGTTTCTTGGGCGTCAAGTATAATCCGATGGCTATTTATCGAAAAGCTGAACGCTTCTACAGTTTCGTGTAAAAGCTCATTTAAGTCAAAAAATTCTGTATTGAATTGAAGCTTTCCCGCTTCTATTTTTGAGACATCCAGCAGCTCTGACACCAATTTGTTCAGTTTGTCTAATTGTTTGAGTCCTTTGTCGACAAACAAGGAGGTCATTTTGCTGTCGGGCCCTTTTGCTAAAAGTTGTAAATATCCGTAAACACTCGTTAGCGGAGTTTTGAGCTCGTGACTGGCCAGGGCTATAAATTCGTCCTTTTTCGCATTTAAAGCTTTGACTTCTTCAAATAACCTCGAATTGTCTAAGGCCACCGCGGCTTGTGCCGTAATATTGCTGATAAGACTCTCATGGTGTAAACTGAACTTGCCCGGTTCTGGATGTCCTAAAAATAGCGCACCCATAACGACCCCCTTTGCAGAAACGACCGGCGCAGCTAAATAGCTTACTACTTGCGGATGACCGCCGGGCATTCCATAAAACGGCTGATTTTGCCCGTAACGGGGATCTTTCGTGATATCGTCCGATCGTACGATCTCTGTTCCGTTAAAGGTAGGGTGGAGCAAAGCTGTATCTCGAGGTATCGGTAAGTGTTTGGCCGCTTCTTCCGGATAGCCAGATACCGTAAAACGTATATTGGCAGTACCATCTTCATCTACCAAGTTATAAAAGAACGTACCATAGGCGGCGCCCGTAACTTCTCTACTGGCGTCTGTAACTTGTTGGAGCGTACTCTGTACATCTAACTTCGAGGAGATGGTTTGACTAATCGAATTCAGGGCTTCCAAATCGCGTGTGTATTGGTAAATAGCATTTTGAACCTTCACTTCGTCAGAGATGTCGCGCGCAATTTTTGAGGCGCCAATGAGGCGCCCCTGTTTATCCTTTATTGGAGATACGGTAAGGGAAACGAGCAGTTCCTTACCATATTTGTTTAGTCTCACTGTTTGGTAGTGGTCTACCTTTTCTCCTTTACGTATCTGACCGAGAATATATTCTTCCTCACTTAAACGGGATTTGGGAATTAGAATAGTAATCGATTTTCCAATCACTTCTTCTGCCGCATAACCAAAAAGTCTTTCGGCTCCTATATTCCAACTTGTGATAATGCCCTCTAAGCTTTTACTGACAATGGCGTCATCAGATGATGCTATGATGGATGAAAGAAAAGCTTGCCGTTCTTCTAATGAAGCTTTTTCAGTGATATCTATTAAGGTAGTGTGTGCACCGACGACTTGACCTGCCGCGTTACGAATGGCTCTGGGGAAACTTAATACCTTCTTAATAGTTCCGTCAGGACGCTCAATAATCACTTCTGCTTCAACAAGCACATTCATCCCCGTCGCTGCCAGTGCGGTAGGCGATTGCTCTAATGGTAATTCGCTACCGTCACTATAATACATTTTATAAGCGCCGCTCCAACGATCTTTTTTTACATCCGGCGTTCGGCCCCAAAGAACAACGGCGGCCGCATTGTAAAAGGTGATAACACCTTCCCGGTTACAGGCGTAGATCGGTACAGCAGAATTGTAGACAAGATCATCAAGCGAAAAGCCGGCATCGTGCCTAAAATAACGATGTGATGCAGATGTAAAAGTATCTCCCATAGTCTAAGCCATTATTGTTTTGAAATGGATTGTAAAGATAGGCTATTTATCAATAGTTTGGATTTGGATTTGGAAATCATCACAAATAAGGTGCCGATCGGCTTGCTAAAGTGTACCGTCTTCTCGATGCTGAAAAATATGCTTTCCGTGTTACTTGTCATATCAGTTGCCAATTTATGACCTAATGTCAAGAAATCTAACACTATAGATACTTAAATTTGTTATGGTAACTAGGGTAAAATGGAATGCCGAAGGCCGGAGGTCTGTGCGCGAGCTGACCACTACCAGCGAAAGTTAATTATTATAGATAAATAAAAATGGCAAAAGAAAGCAGTAACACCTTAGACGGATTAGTTGTCAACACCATCCGTTTCCTTGCAGCCGACATGGTGCAACAAGCAAACTCTGGCCACCCCGGCCTCCCCTTAGGCGCCGCTCCGATGGCGTATGTATTGTGGAATCGGTTTTTACGGTTTAATCCGAAAAATCCGAAGTGGCCAAACCGCGATCGCTTTGTGCTTTCTGCTGGTCATGGTTCCGCCTTACTATACAGTTTGTTACACCTGTACGGTTACGATTTACCCCTAAGCGAATTGCGGCAGTTCAGGCAATTAGGCTCAAAGACACCCGGTCATCCGGAGTCTGTGCTGACCCCCGGGGTCGAAGTGACAACAGGGCCCCTCGGTCAGGGTTTTGGAAACGGAGTGGGAATAGCTATTGCCGAAAGGTTTCTGGCAACCAAATATAATAAAGAGGATTATCCGCTGATAGATCATTATACCTATGCGATTGTTAGCGATGGCGACCTCATGGAAGGGGTGGCCGCCGAGGCGGCGTCTTTGGCCGGACATTTGAAGCTTGGGAAACTTATTTATCTGTATGACGATAATGCGATCTCCCTGGACGGGCCCACTAATTTAGCCTTCACGGAAGATGTGCCCGCGCGTTTTAGAGCCTACGGTTGGCAGACCCTCACGGTAGAGGACGGCAATGACTTGGAGGCGATCGAACAGGCAATCTTAACTGCACAGGCGGAAACGGAGAAGCCGTCTTTAATTTCGGTAAAAACGATTATAGGTTACGGCAGTCCACAACAGGGCACCAATAAGGCACATGGTAGTCCCTTAGGCGAGGAAAATTTGAAAAAAACCAAAGAGTTTTTCGGCTGGGACCCTGAAAAGAGCTTTTGGATCCCAGATGAGGTGAAAGACTACCTAGCAGAGGTGGAAGAAAAGGGCATGGAGCTGCAACGTGCTTGGGATGAGCTCTTCGCAGGATATGAACAAAACTTCGCAAAGGAAGCGCATGACTTAACGATCAGCTTCGACGGGCAATTGCCGGAGGGATGGGATCGCGACATGCCTGTTTTTAAGGCCGGAGAAACGCTCGCTACTCGAGAAGCCTCTGGAAAAGTGCTCGAGATGTTGCGACAAAATATAAGTTGGCTCATTGGCGGCTCTGCCGATTTAGCGAGCTCCAATAACACGCCCATTAAGGGTGATGAAAGTTTTCAGCCTGGGCATTACGACTTACGCAATATTTGGTTCGGCGTTCGCGAACATGGAATGGGTGCCATATTGAATGGCTTAGCATCTTATGGAGGTACGCGGGTATATGGGGGTACCTTTCTGACTTTCTCCGACTATATGCGGGGAGCTATCCGCCTGGCCGCACTAACGAAGGCACCGGTCACTTATATCTTTACACACGATAGTGTAGCTTTAGGGGAAGACGGCCCTACCCACCAGTCTGTTGAACATGTGTCGGCTTTGCGCTTAATTCCAAATTTAACGGTAATTCGGCCAGCGGACGCCTGCGAAACTATAGAGGCTTGGAAGATCGCTATGAGCCGATTAAAAGGGCCGGTTGCTTTGGTCCTGTCGCGTCAGAAATTGCCTGTTATTGATCAGGAGCAATATGCTTCAGCAGAGAACCTGAAAAAAGGTGGTTATATCTTGCGCGATTGTGAAGGAGCTCCTGATATTATCCTCATGGCAACGGGTTCGGAAGTGCAGTTGGTGCTGAGAGTGCAAGAACGCCTTTCGAATGAAGGCATTAAAGCACGCGCAGTAAGCCTGCCCTCCTTTGAATTGTTTAATCAGCAAGATCAGGCCTATAGAGACCAGGTTCTTCCTCCCCGCCAAGGTAAACGCTTAGCCGTGGAAGCAGGAGTGACGTCTTTATGGTATCAATATGTGGGTGTCGACGGCGACGTAATTGGCATCGATACATTCGGCGAATCAGGAGAAGGCAAAGCCGTGATGGAATATTTCGGGTTTACGGAGGCAAATGTATACGAGCGAGCGGTAAAACTCCTCAACCGCTGATAGCAGCACCAAGCTGTTGCCTAATCCGGCTCCCAGTATATAAATAAATAATGAATCATTAATATTTTAAAAATGAAAGATAAAAATCCATTAGCAAAGATTCCTGATTTTGGCCAAAGTATATGGCTAGATTACATCAAGCGATCGTTTATCCGGTCCGGTGAATTGAAAAAATTAATAGATGAGGACAATTTGAGAGGCCTTACCTCCAACCCGGCGATCTTTGAGGAAGCGATTGCTCGGAGTGAAGATTATAACGATACCATTACGGAATTGGGAAAGACGGATTTGTCAAACGAAGACATTTTTCTCCAATTGGCCATTGAAGACGTACAACATGCTGCGGACGTGTTTAAGGATGTATATAGGGATACCAATGGTCTCGACGGCTACGTAAGTTTGGAGGTTTCGCCCAGTTTGGCTTTAGATACCGAGGGATCGATTGCCGAGGGGCGATCATCATGGAGCGCGCTCGATCGTCCAAACGTAATGATTAAGATACCGGGAACGAAGGAAGGTCTGCCCGCAATCAAACAGTTGATCAGCGAGGGCATTAACATTAACGTAACCCTACTTTTTGGCTTAGATCGCTATCGTGAAGTGGCAGAAGCCTATATCGAAGGGCTGGAAGAGCGGGCAAAAAAAGGTGAGCCTTTGGAACAGGTGGCCTCTGTAGCGAGCTTCTTTTTAAGTCGCATCGATACCATGGTGGACCTCATGTTGGACGAAATTAGTGCGAAAGATGCCAGTAAAGCGACTGCGGCGAAGCAGATAAAGGGACAGGTGGCCATTGCAAGTGCTAAGGTTGCTTACAGCATTTACAACGAGCTTTTCATGTCGGACCGCTTTTTAGCACTGGAGGCGAAAGGTGCTAAACCGCAACGTCTGCTATGGGCCAGCACAAGCGTTAAAAATAAGGACTATGATGATTTGATGTACGTTGAAGCATTAATCGGTCCGCAAACGGTAGATACCTTGCCTAAGGAAACCCTCGATGCTTACCGCGACCATGGTAAACCTGCTGCTCGCTTAAAGGAAGATTTAGAGCATGCGCGTTATACGCTTTACAAGCTAGAGGATATCGTAGGCATCAGGTTGGCCGAGGTGACGCAGCGATTAGAAGAAGAAGGAATTCAAAAGTTTATCAAACCGTTTGACAGCCTAATGACCGTTCTAGCACAAAAGCGGAAGGAGGTTGTGTCTTAGTGCAGTAAAAAACGAAAATTGCATTTGAAAGCAATTTTATCTAAGTTTGGCAAAAAAAGCAACATGAATATGTCCCTTCAGAGAAAAAGGGATTTACTAAAGCACTAAACAAGTAATAAATGAATTTTCCAGCTGAATTAAAGTACACAAAAGACCATGAGTGGATTCGTGTAGAGGGGGATGAAGCAACAATTGGGATCACTGAATTTGCCCAGCGCGAGCTTGGGGATATTGTTTTTATTGAAGTTCCGACTGTCGGCGAAGAGGTCGCAGCCAATGAGGTGTTTGGTACAGTGGAAGCGGTGAAAACAGTGTCGGATTTATACATGCCTGTTACAGCAACGGTGTCAAGTATGAACGATGAGCTTGACGGATCTCCTGAATTGGTTAATAGCGATCCATATGGCGGCGGTTGGATCATAAAGGTTAAAATCAGCAATACCGCCGATTTAGAATCATTGCTTTCCGCGGAGGCTTATCAAGAATTGGTAGGAGCTTAAGTAGCTATTGCAATTAGCCTCTTGGCTTATCTAAGGCATAAGCGATAGATCGCTTTTTCAATAGTGAACTATCGCTTTTACTTTTCTGGCTGATTGTTTTTATGATATTATTTATCCAACAGTATAGCGTTTTGTTATTCCCTGCACAATAGCATGAAGTACTTTATTTGGGCCATATTATGGGCAGTGGTCGTCTTGTTGCTGACTTGCTTGCCTATGAACAACACGACGGAAAAGGTACCCCATTTCGAAGGGATGGACAAATTAGTTCATACCGGGTTTTTCTTTGTCTTTTCCGTATTACTTTGTTTGGGATACACACAGAAAAAGAAGACGCATAAACCTCAATTCGGCATTTTTGCGAAGAGCTTGGCCTGGTCGGCTTTGTTTGCTTTGCTGACAGAGTTTCTACAGTATCAGTTTTTTACTTACCGTAGCGGCGATTGGTGGGATGTCTTTGCAGATATGACCGGTACCGGTATGGGATTGTTTTCGTATATCGTGTTGCATAGAAGCTATAAGGCGCTAGCCTGAGCCGTTTTCATACTCCTTATTTCTTACCCCTCGTTCTCGGCTAAGCCTTGAATAAGTGAATCTTTTTTGAATCATTCTAAATAAAGCTTACCTTTGGGCTTATTTATGGGCGAATGCAATCACGCTTCTTTTTCGCAAAGAGCAAAGTAACGTGACTTTCCTGCGCTGACGGCATGGTATAGGCTAAACCATAAGAATAATAATTACGAATGAAACTTACAGCATTAAAAATTGGAAGTTCTGGTATTATAAAGGATTTTACGGACTTAAACCTTTCAGTAAAGCTTATGGAAATGGGCTGTTTACCAGGAGAGCGAATTACTTTTGAACGGATAGCCCCTTTGGGCGATCCGATTGCCGTATCTGTAGCGGGCTATCAGCTTAGCTTGCGGAAAGAGGAAGCAGCAACCATTATTGTTGAGGGATTGTAAAAAAGATAAGAACAGATATTCATGAGAGTAGCGTTAGTAGGGAATCCGAATACGGGCAAATCAACTTTATTCAATAGTCTAACCGGGCTCAACCAGAAAATTGGCAACTTTCCCGGCATTACTGTGGATAAAAAGACCGGTGCCAGTAAACTCCCTGACGGAAAGCAAATAGAAGTAATTGATTTGCCCGGGTGTTACAGCCTTTATCCGAAGAGCAAAGACGAAGCGATTGTACTGGAGGTACTTACAAATCCAAAGAATCCTTCTCACCCCGATCTTATTGTTGTAGTAGTGGATGCCACCAACCTGAAACGCAATCTATTATTGTTTACACAGGTTGCGGATCTAAAGATTCCGGTTATTCTGGCGCTCAATATGATCGATGCGGCGCGAAAGGAAAAAATCCTGATCGATGTAGATAAAATGTCGCAAAGATTGGGCGTGCAGGTGGTGCCTATCAGCGCCCGGAAAAATGAGAACATAGTGCTGTTGAAACAGGCAATCGCTGATGCGCCTGCTATTGCACTGCAAACCGAGAGCTTTGAAGTTTCAACGATTGCGCCCGCGTTGATTTCTCAAATAAAACATGACGTTCGTATAAAGCAAGATTATGTCGCCTTGCTATTGGCGCATCAACATGAAATATTGGACTACCTTACAGCGGATGAAAGTAATCATATTGAATCCCTGGAAGCAGCAAATGCCTTTCAGCCTCAACATGCGCAGACTAGGGAAACAATCGCCCGATACGATTTTATTAGCACCGTCTTGCAAGAATCGGTCAAGCAGCCGCCTAAGGACGTTTCGCAGACCCCTACCGGGAAGATCGACCGTATTTTGACCCATCGCGTTTGGGGATTTGTTTCTTTCTTCGCGATTTTGCTGCTCATCTTTCAAGCCATTTTTGCCTGGGCTGAATATCCGATGGGACTGATTGAAAACTTTTTTGCTTGGCTCGACAGCATTGGAAGGCAATACATCCCGGAAGGGGTTTTGGCTGATCTTTTGTTGGATGGTATATTGGCCGGGCTCGGTGGTGTGTTGGTATTTATCCCTCAAATTGCTATTCTTTTCGGCTTTATAGCGATATTGGAAGATACAGGTTATATGGCTCGGATCACCTTTCTAATGGATAAAATCATGCGGAAAGTGGGGCTTAATGGGAAGTCGGTCGTGCCGATGATCGGTGGTCTGGCCTGTGCGGTACCCTCTATTATGGCTGCCAGAAATATCGAAAGCTGGAAAGATCGGATGATCACCATTATGGTGACGCCTTTGATCAGTTGTGCAGCCCGTCTGCCGGTGTATACCTTGTTGATTTCTTTAGTTGTGCCTAATGAGAAGATTTGGGGCTTTTTTAACCTCCAAGGGCTGGCTTTGATGGGTATGTACCTGATAGGAACCGTTGGCGCCATAGCGGTTGCTTGGGCCATGAAAAAGATAATTAAAGCGAGGGAAAAGTCGTATTTCATATTGGAATTGCCTGTATACCGTACGCCCCGTTGGAAGAACGTTTTTCTTACCATGTACGAAAAGGTGAAAACCTTCGTCTTACAAGTGGGAAAGGTGATTATTGCAATGTCTATCGTATTATGGGTATTGGCTACCTATGGCCCCCCGGGGAGGATGGATGCGGTGGAACAGAAATATCAAACGGCCGACTATGTCGATAACTATTCGGAGGAGGAGTTGACGTTTATGGAATCGGCAGAAAAGCTGGAGAATTCATACGTCGGCATTTTAGGGAAAGCAATTGAACCGGCAATTAGGCCTTTGGGTTTCGATTGGAAAATCGGTATAGCGTTGATTACGTCTTTTGCGGCAAGAGAGGTTTTTGTAGGAACGATGGCCACTATTTACAGTGTGGAGGAGCCCGAGGACGATACCTCAACTATTCGGGAAAAGATGCTCAATGCGAAGGACAGTATAACCGGGCAACCTGTTTACACCGTGGCATCGGCATTTTCTCTTATGATATTTTACGCTTTTGCCATGCAATGTATCAGCACGATCGCGGTCGTATATCGTGAAACGAAAAGCTGGAAGTGGCCGGTTATTCAACTTACCTATATGACTGCATTGGCTTACTTTTCGTCTTTATTGGTGTTCCAGTTGTTTAAATAATGCGCGTACATGCAAACTGTCCCTGCTGCTCGGGATGGTTTGCCCACACTTTTGTCTTCATGTTGGAAATGATTGAAAAAACAAGGTTAAGCCTGGAAAAGTATCTTCCTGAACAGGCTGCTCCAATAATAGCTCGTTGGATTCATCAAGCTCCATGCCTGTTTAAGATAAGTAAAGGCCGAATGTCTAAGTTTGGCGACTATCGTTCTCCGTACAGAGATAAAGGACATCGCATTTCTGTTAACCACAACCTGAATCCCTATGCTTTTTTGATAACTACCGTGCATGAATTCGCGCATCTGAAAACTTGGAATGAACACAGGACAAAAGCGAAACCTCATGGCTTGGAATGGAAACAGAATTTTAAAACATTAATGCAGCCCTTCTTTCAATTGGAGATATTTCCCGAGGATATACGACAAGCGGTGATAAATTACTTAGCGAATCCGGCGGCATCCAGTTGCTCCGATTTAACCTTATATAGGACACTACAGCGCTATGATCAACCAAAAATGGGGCATATTAGGGTGGAAGAACTGTCTCCTGGAAGCGCCTTTGCCCTTCCGAACGGAAGGGTTTTTAAGAAAGGTGAAAGAAACAGGACCCGGTTCCGCTGTGAGGAATTGACCACGGGTAGAATATATCTGTTTAGTCCAGTGGCGGAAGTCAGGGTGGTAGGCTAGTTGTTAGTTGCCGGTTGCCAGTTGCCAGTTGCCGGTTGTCAGTTGTTAGTTGCCGGTTGTCAGTTGTGTGTTGTCAGTTACCAGTTGTCAGTTATCGGTTGCCTCCAAGTAAAAAGTAAAAACCCCGAAGGGCTCATTGATGCCTTATTAAAATAAGCAAGACATCAATAATTCAAAAGTTAAAAATGTCAACTATACAGCCCCTTTTCCTTACTCCCTACCAACAACTCCTTAGTCCCTAATAAAGTTCCTTCATTAACTTTTCAAACGCTTCTTTCAGTTCGGCGAGCTCTTGTTCTACGCGGGCGAGTCGAGTTTCTAGTGCTTCAACATCTTGTGTGGCGGTCGCAGACACCTCGTTAAACAGCTTGCTTTCGAAATCGGGCATTCCGCCGAAAAGATGCATATAGCGAATTTCTTTCTGCCCGGCTTTTTTGGGAACTTGGACCACCATTGCAGGTAGCTCCGACGCTTGACTCAGTTTTTCGAGGTATTGCTGAATTTCTGCCAATGATTCAAAAGCGTAAAGACGACCCGAATTGCTGTTGATTTCGCCGACGGTGAGCGGGCCTCTTAACAGCAAAAGACATAAAATGGCGACTTCCGCCGGTATAATGGGATATAAAACGCTTAATGTATGCCTATATTTAATGGCTCGGCTTGATCCGCCCGTAGCGGTTGCAACCAGGCCCTTTTTCCTTAATGAATCCAGTGCGGCAACTACGGTGTCGTCGTCGTATTGTACGACTGGCCTGCGCGCGGATTTTTGGTTGCAAGCGGCCACTAAGCTGTTTAACGTGAGTGGATAATATTCGGGCGTCGTTTTGCTTTTCTCCATTAATGAGCCCAATACCCTTTGCTCTTCATTGCTTAATACTGGTAAGGTAATCTGTTGATCCATGGCTAAAGATAGGAAAATTACCTAACTTTGTGCCACATACATGCATTATGGATTTAGCGAAGAATTTAGCACTTCCGGGAAAATATTGTAAGTCTTTGACACATTATGAGCGTTGGCTTACCCGTGAGGTAAATATTGGAGACGTGCCGATGGGTGGAAATCATCCGATACGTATCCAAAGTATGACTACCGTAGATACCATGGATACCATGGGTTCGGTTGAGCAAACTTTGCGAATGGTAGAGGCTGGATGTGAATATGTCCGCATTACGGCTCCAAGTATTAAGGAAGCGCAGAATTTGGCTGAAATCAAAAAGGAACTTCGCAAAAGGGGCTGTGAAGTTCCCTTGGTAGCAGATATTCATTTTACGCCAAATGCGGCGGAAGTGGCGGCCCGTATTGTTGAAAAGGTGCGGATAAATCCTGGCAATTACGCGGACAAAAAGAAGTTTGATCAATTGACTTATACGGATGGTGAATACCAAGCCGAGCTGGAAAGAATATATACCAAGTTTGCTCCCTTGGTGAAAATCTGTAAGGAGTACGGTACGGCAATGCGAATCGGGACGAACCACGGCTCCTTATCAGATCGGATTATGAGCCACTATGGCGATACACCGGAAGGCATGGTGGAGTCGGCTTTAGAGTTCATCCGCATCTGCGAAGATCTACATTATTATAATCTGGTGATTTCCATGAAATCGAGTAATCCGCAGGTAATGGTACAGGCTTACCGGTTACTGGTAGAAAAAATGGTGGCCGAAGGCATGAACTATCCGCTGCATTTGGGTGTTACCGAAGCGGGTGATGGTGAGGATGGAAGAATCAAATCGGCAGTAGGTATAGGCACCTTGCTGGAGGACGGCTTGGGAGATACCGTACGCGTGTCCTTAACCGAGGAGCCGGAGTTGGAGGCACCCGTGGCAAGGGCTTTGGTAAACCGTTACCTAAGACGGGCGGAGAAGGCCTCGGAGATCCATGCTCCGGAAAAGAGCCTGTCCGCTACGCAACTGATTGCTGACAACTTAACTAAACGATACCAAACCACCGAGGTCAATGCCTTTATCGGCGGCGCCATGGTTCCGCGTGTGGTGGTCGACCTTTCCCAGAAGCGTTTAATGGATCCGATGATCTTAAAAGACGTCGGCTATATATATGATCCACTGTTGGATAAGTATCATATGGGCGATCAATCGGTGGATTTTGTTTTCTTTGGCGATAGCTTGCCAGCCTTTACCATGCCCGGCAACTTAAAGCAAATCTACAATTTTAGTACTTGGCAGCGGCTGTTGCGCAAAGAGAACGCACATCCTTTATACTCACTCAAGGAATATACACATGCTGCTGAACGTGATAGGCATCTTAATCTGGTGCGGCTTTGTGCGGAAGATTTGGAAGGAGAGGCTTTTGAAAACTTGCCTATAGATCAAACGCTGGTTTTTGTTTTAGAAACACGGCAGCTGCATGGTCTGGCCAATCAACGGGCCTTTTTCGCAAAGCTGAAAAGCTGGCAATTAACGGTGCCGGTAATCATCAAACGCTGGTATGATCCTTCGGACTTTAAGGGCCCTATCGGAGACATCATGAGTCCCGAAGAGCCGATCTCCAAATTACAATTATATGCGGCGACCGACATGGGGGGACTATTGATTGATGGTATGGGAGATGGTATATGGATCGACGCTCCGGTTATGCCTACCGACAAGCTTGTCTCTGCCTCTTTTGCGATTTTACAAGCTACGCGATCGAGGATCTCAAAAACAGAATATATCTCTTGTCCGAGCTGCGGCCGCACCTTGTTCGACTTGCAGGAAACAACGCAAATGATTCGAAGCCGCACCAACCATTTGAAAGGCTTGAAAATTGCGATTATGGGCTGTATTGTGAACGGACCCGGTGAGATGGCCGATGCCGATTATGGATATGTCGGAGCGGGCCCCGATCGGGTAACCCTGTACAGGGGAAAAGAAGTAGTAAAGAAAAATGTGCATTCTGCCAATGCGCTGAACGAATTGATTGAAATCATTCGCGCAGATGGAAATTGGGTGGAATTGGCCTAACTCGGTCATTTTGATCGAACTTCTATTCCTTCCTATCCAAACTAATAAGCCATTGTGTTGTTATTAATAGAATCTTAGTAGCAACCTTTAGATTTTATCATGGCAAAAAAAGTAGCTGATCAGCTAGTCGACACTTTATGGGAAGCAGGAATTAAGCGTATTTATGCCGTTACGGGCGATAGTTTAAATGAGGTAAACGATGCAGTTCGAAGAAACGGTAAAATTCGATGGGTACATGTTCGCCATGAAGAGGCGGGTGCCTACGCAGCGGCAGCGGAAGCAGAGCTGAATGGCATCGCTTGCTGTGCCGGAAGTAGCGGTCCCGGCCACGTACATCTTATCAATGGCTTATATGACGCAAACCGATCGGGAGCTCCCGTCCTGGCCATCGCGTCTACCATGCATAGCGATGAAATGGGCTCCGATTATTTTCAGGAAACGAATACCATCAAGCTCTTCGATGATTGCAGCGTCTACAATCAAATAGCGACCACCCCTAAACAATTTCCGCGAATGCTTCAAGCGGCCTTGCAGCACGCTTATAGCAAAAAGGGCGTGGCCGTGATCGGGATGCCGGGCGATGTGGCAATGGATGATGCTATGGATATAGTCACAGAAACAAGGTTGCTCCATCAAAAGCCGTTAGTGCGTCCGAGCGATGATGAACTACAAAACCTGGCGACTTTGTTAAATGGCCATAAGCGGATTACCCTCTTTTGTGGCATCGGATGTAAAGATGCGCATCAGGAAGTCGTAGCGCTTGCAAAGAAATTGAACGCCCCAGTGGGGTATTCCTTTAGAGGAAAAATGTATGTGCAGCACGATAATCCCAACGAGGTAGGGATGACAGGCCTTTTGGGCTTACCCTCCGCGTACCATGCCATGCATGAATCCGATCTGCTATTACTGTTGGGTACAGATTTTCCGTATAAAGATTTTATGCCAGATAATTGCAATATCGTTCAGATCGATGAAAAGCCGGAGCGCCTAGGACGGCGAGCGAAGCTCAAAATGGGACTTATGGGCGACATTAAACCCACAGTACAAGCCTTGTTGCCCTTACTCGACCAAAATCCGGATGATAGTTTCTTGAAAGCCCAACTGAAGGTCTATGAGAAAGTGAAGGAGACACAACAGACCTACGTGAACGATCGAGGCAAAAAAGATAATATATCACCCGAATATTTAGCCTATACAATTGATCGATTGGCAGCAGATGACGCCATCTTTACCGTAGATACAGGAATGAGCTGTGTTTGGGGCGCCCGGTTTATACAGGCTACAGGTAAAAGAGAACTGCTCGGCTCGTTTAATCATGGCTCTATGGCAAATGCAATGCCACAGGCAATTGGTGCCGCTTTTGCCAGGCCCGATCAACAGGTCATCGCATTTTGTGGCGATGGCGGAATTTCCATGCTGTTGGGTGACTTAGCGACCATTGTTCAGTATAAGCTTCCAATTAAAGTGATTGTTTTTGACAACCGTTCCTTGGGTATGGTGAAGCTGGAAATGGAGGTGGCCGGCTTGCCCGACTGGCAAACGGATATGTACAACCCGGACTTCGCAACGGTTGCGATGGCTATGGGAATGAAAGGGATATGCATTGAAGAACCCGATAAAGTGGAAGACGGGGTGAAAGAAGCGCTAGCCTATCAGGGGCCCGTCTTGGTGCATGTAAAAACGAATCCTAATGCCTTGGCAATGCCGCCAAAGATTGAGTTCTCGCAAATGAAAGGTTATGCGATCACAATGGGAAAAATGATCCTGAATGGACGAATGGATGAAGTGCTCGAAACTGTAAAGAGTAATTATAAGCATCTAAAGGAAGTCATTCGGTAGCTTTGAAGTAGGGAGTAGGCATTAGGCTATTGGTATTAGGCAGCTGGCAACAGGCAACGCACAACCGGCACAACGCACAACGGGTAACTGACAACTGATAGCCAATCACTACTGCATAAGTAGTTATTAGAATCATTCAAAATAAGTTTATTTTCCATTTAGTATTTTCGTGCTTAATCGTTAAGTTTGCATTAATTACACATAGTGCAAGTTGATCTTGAGTTTTTACGTTATATATGTTCTGGTGGCCGTCCTATTGTTCGCTTTTTTAGCGGGCTTTACGCTCTTTGCGGTATACGCGGAGCGCAAGGTGGCTGGCTTTGTGCAGGATCGCCTAGGTCCAATGGAAACGGGAAAGTTTGGTAGTTTGCAAACCATCGCGGATATCCTGAAGCTATTGCAGAAAGAGTTTATCTCACCAGCGAATGCAGATAAGATACTCTTCGCCGCAGCACCGGTTGTTGTATTTGTTGCGGTATATTTGGGCTTTGCGGCAATGCCTTGGGCTCCGGATGTAGCGCCGGCAGCTTTAAATCTTGGCTTGTTTTATGTGATTGCTATCATATCTGTAGAAGCGGTGGGTGTGCTAATGGCTGGATGGGGTTCCAATAATAAGTTTGCTCTATTGGGATCGCTCCGTTCGGTAGCACAGATCATTTCTTATGAAATACCGGCTGGTTTAGCCTTAATTGCGGCGGTGATGATAACACAGACGCTCGACATGCAGGAGCTTACGGTAAATCAGGGGATATTGACCAATGAACGCCTGCTCTTTTTAGGTTTTTGGGATGTAAGTGAAATAGGGGGCTTCTTTGCATGGAATATTTTTCAAGCGCCTCACCTTATTTTGGCTTATGTTATTTATTTTATCGCTTCGTTGGCCGAGTGCAATCGCGCTCCTTTCGATATTCCGGAAGCCGAGTCGGAGCTGGTATCGGGTTATCACACGGAGTATGGTGGCCTACGCTTTGCTTTTTTCTTTTTGGCCGAGTATTGTCTGATGTTCTTGGTTTCCATGATTGGAGTCGTACTCTTTTTAGGTGGTTGGAACAGTCCTTTGCCCAATATAGGCGCTTGGAAATTGGCAACGTGGACTACCGGTATGGCCTGGGGAATTTTTTGGGTGTTAGCCAAAACTTTATTAATAGTGGGAATCCAGATTCTGATTAGATGGACGCTCCCTCGATTACGGGTGGATCAGCTAATGAGTTTATCTTGGAAGGTGCTCACTCCCTTAGCCTTCTTGTGCATGGTCATCTCCGGTATCTGGCGAATTATGGTAATGGTAGGGTAGTGGAGAAGTAGCGCGTTTTCGATAGGCAGGGATCATCGCTAGGGGAATTAAAGCCAATGGGGCTGCTTACTAAGTCGGCGTAAAGCTTAAAGCCTATAGCTTACCGATTAAAGCTGAAATAATATGTTAAAAAGAACATTACATGCATTTACTACTGCGCTTAAGGGCTTAACAATCACCCTTCGGCATTTTTTTGCCGCACGCACAGCACGTAAAGAGTTAGATATTAAGCAGGAAAATTATTTTGACAAACAGCAGGGCGTTACGACTATTCAGTACCCTAAACAGAAAATACCGATACCGGAGGTAGCCCGTTATCAGTTGGATGTTGAGATTGACGACTGTATAGTATGCGACTTATGTGCCAAAGCTTGTCCGGTAGATTGTATCAGCATCGAAGCAATTAAAGCGACGGAAGCCATTGGAAAGACTTCAGATGGCAGTGTGAAGCGCTTATACGCCGCAAAGTTTGATATCGATATGGCGAAATGTCTGTATTGCGGCCTGTGCACGGTAGTGTGCCCAACGGAATGCATTACCATGACCAATAATTACGATCGTAGTTTCACCGATCCATCCGACTTCATTTATAAGTTTTCTAAAATGACAGAGGAGGAAATCGAAGAAAAACGTGCGGATTGGGCACGATTTCAGGCTGAAAAGGAGGCAGCGAAACGCAAAACATGAGTTTAAATTTACTCCTTTTCTATTTACTTGCGTTTACGGCGGTCGGCTCTGCCCTCTTGATCGTTTCCATGAAAAATCTAGTGCGGAGCTTGTTCCTTTTCTTTGTAACGCTGTTTGCTGTGGCCGGTCTTTATGTTTTTGCCTTGGCCGATTTTGTGGCGGTAACGCAGGTCATTGTTTATGTAGGCGGCGTCTTAGTGTTAATGCTGTTTGCGTTTATGTTGTCAAATAAGGTATTGCTGAGCGATTTACAGTCGGGTGTCAAGGGTGTTTTTGGGATGCCATCTTGGCAGGCAGGAATCATAGCTATTAGCTTTTTTACGATGCTGCTCAGTGTCGTATGGCAGGTGGCAATAAACGAGCCGCAGTGGATCACCGAGGCGAAGCAGCAACAGCTGTTGATTCGGTATCAAGATAATACCATACATCATTTAGGAATTAACCTCATGACGCGCTATGTATTGCCCTTTGAAGTGGTTTCTGTGTTTCTGATGATGGCATTGATGGGCGCTGCTCATTTGGCGAGGAAGGAGAATCAGGAACCGTGATAAGCCTAACCCATTTCCTGCTGGTCAGTGCTTTGTTGTTTTCCACCGGGTTATACGCTGTATTGGCCAAGAAGAATGCTATTCTGGTATTGGTGGGCATTGAGCTAATGATTAATGCGGCGGTCTTAAATTTGGTGGCTTTCGGCAGATATGACGGCGGTCTCTACGGAGGCCAAACTTTTGCTTTATTCGCTATCGTCTTGGCTGCCGCCGCTGTAGCGGTTGCGTTGGCGATTATACTGAATGTATATAAACACTATAAGAGTATTAATCCAGACGACATTAACGATTTGAAAGACTAAATGGACCAGCTGAGTCAGATATCAACACCTGTTTTAGCGGCACTTATTGTGCTGTGTGCTCCACTCATTTCTTTTGGTCTCTCCGCCATTGCGGGAAAACGGTTACGAAGCGGAATTCCGGCTACAGTGGCGATTGCGATAAGCCTGCTGGCAGCAATTTTTATCTTTGCCACTGTTTGGAACGGGCAGCAAGTCCATCAACAAACATCCTGGTTCCGGATAGGGGAGCATTCTTTCAAAGCGGGTATATTACTGAATAATTTGTCGGCTCTCCTGTTGTTGCTCGTGTGTGCCATTGCACTTCCCGTCCACGTATATTCAATGGTTTACATGAAGGGCGATTACGGCATCCATCGATATTGGCTCTACCTCAGCCTTTTTTGCTTCGCCATGCTTGGCCTGGTGATGGCCGATAGCCTGTTACTTATGTATATAGGATGGGAGCTCGTGGGCTTTGCTTCCTATCTATTGATCGGTTTTTGGTTTACAAGGCCTGCCGCCATAAAGGCCAATAAAAAGGCCTTTTTGATTAACAGGATAGGAGATCTTGGGTTTCTTATCGGAATAGCGATTATTTATACGCAGTTTCAGACACTGGATTTAGTCGCACTCTTTGGAGACCATGGAATGGTACGGGAAGCCTTTAACGATGGTGTGGAATGGCGATACGCGCAGCATGCTATGCCAGCTTTTTGGTTGACGATCGCAGGAGCAGCCTTCTTTCTAGGTGCAATGGCGAAATCGGCCCAATTCCCTTTTCATATCTGGTTACCTGATGCGATGGAGGGGCCTACCTCGGTTTCTTCTTTGATTCACGCGGCAACCATGGTTGCTGCAGGTGTTTTCATGCTCGTAAGGATTTCTCCGCTTTTTGATGCGCAGATACTTTTGCTCATCGGTGCTATAGGTGCCTTTACGGCGCTGATGGCTGCTACCATCGCCCTCACGCAGCAGGATATAAAGAAAATATTAGCGTTTTCTACCATTTCGCAATTGGGCTTTATGATGGTTGCCATAGGTATCGGGCAATATGGCGTGGCTATCTTTCACTTGGTTACGCATGCGTTTTTTAAGTGTTTACTTTTCCTCTCAGCCGGAGCAGTCATACATGAGATGCAGCACGTAAAAGAAACGCTTAAACTCGAGTTAGATCCGCAAGATATACGGAATATGGGGGGATTGCGACGGTATATGCCTCATACTTTCCGCTTAACGCTGGTGGCGGCCCTTGCACTCGCAGGTTTACCGCTAACTGCCGGTTACCTCTCTAAAGATGCTATTCTGATTTTTGCTTTCGAATGGGCCGAATGGCAGTCTGCCTGGTGGAAGTTTATTCCGGTGTCCTTGTTAGTGACCAGTGCCTTGACGGCTTTCTATATCGCTAGATTAGTATTCAAGGTGTTTTATGGAAAGCCCAGGATTTCTGCAATCGGTCAAGGGACAAACTATCTGCATGAAGCGCCCCGTGGCATGCTGCTTCCCATGCTGTTTTTGGGACTCTGCTCTCTCTTTCCGCTATTTTCATATAATCCACTCCTATTCGAAGATACCTGGATAATTAAAGGTTTCGAATTGCCGGAGACCTTGGAACGCGTTAATATATATCATACTGTTGTGCCAGCGGCAGTCAATGGACTGGCCATTGTGATGATTTTTATAGCTTGGAGATGGTATGCACAAGGTAAATATCCGCAGGGCAGCTTGCGTGGTAGGCTTTATGAGTTTTCCGCTGCGCAGTGGTATCTCAATGTAATGTATGAAAAAGGCATCGTTAAGCCGCTACTGAAGGTATCGAAGATGTTGTACGCATTTGATCGCACAATAGTGGACGGCTTAGTAGATACAGGTGCAGGTACTGTCCGTTGGTTTGCCAATACGGCGCAATGGCTTGATCGGGCCTTGGTGGATGGCTTGGTAAACGGAGTCGGAAAGGCTGCCGTTTTTGCGGGCGGTGTATTGCGCGGTTCAAGAAAAGGGAAGATACAATACTATTTGTTTAGTATGTTTTTAGTTTTGTTAATTGTGTTATTTGTTGGATTAAAGATTTTTAGTCCTTAACCTGGAAATATGAGCTTATTGTCTGTTTTAATCTTTTTGCCTTTACTTGCAGCGCTTCTTATATTGCTGGTGCCTTCGGCCTACAAAGCCCTCTACAAATACCTTGCAGCGGGCGTAAGTGCGGTACAGCTGTTGCTCGCGGCTTATATGTATACTTCGTTTGACGAAAAGCTTGCTGGAGTTTCTGCAATAGATAGTTACCAATTCGTAGAGAAGCTCCCTTGGATTAGGTTGAACTTGGGCAGTTTGGGTAGTTTGGAGGTCGATTATTTCGTAGGGGTCGACGGATTTTCTATTTTGTTCTTGTTCTTAACCGCCTTGGTGATGTTCGTAGCCGTTGTGGCTTCGTGGAAGATTGATAAGCAGCCTAAAGGTTTTTTCTCCCTCTTGTTATTGCTCAATATGGCGGTTATGGGTGTGTTTGTGGCGCTCGATTTTTTCCTTTTTTATGTGTTCTACGAGGTTATGCTGCTGCCGCTATATTTTCTTATAGGCATTTGGGGCGGAGCAAGAAGAGAATACGCAGCCATGAAATTTTTTCTTTATACCTTGTTCGGTTCGGTATTCATGTTACTGGTGATGGTCGGCTTATATTTTTCGGTTATCGACCCGGTTACCGGAAACCATACCTTTAATTTATTGCACATGATGGACGGTAAAAACTACCTAGATGGCTCCATCTTTTCGGTTTCGGGCGACTATCAACTATTTGGCATAGCTGCCCGCCTGCTCGCATTTATCGTTCTTTTTATCGCTTTTGCTATTAAAGTGCCGATCGTACCGCTGCACACTTGGTTGCCTGATGCACACGTGGAGGCGCCTACGCCCATTTCTATCATTCTAGCGGGGATACTGCTGAAAGTGGGGGGCTATGGTATGATCAGGATATGCTACAGTATTTTTCCTGATATCGCACTGGACAGCGCGTGGTGGATCGGACTTATTGGGGTAATTTCCATCCTATACGGGGCGCTTAATGCCTTGGCACAACAGGATTTGAAACGTTTGGTCGCTTATTCTTCCGTTTCGCATATGGGGTTTGTACTTTTAGGAATCGCTTCTTTGACGCCAGAGGGACTGAGTGGTGCAATGTTTCAAATGGTCAGTCACGGATTTTTATCCGCGATGCTGTTCTTTCTGGTAGGAATAATATATGATCGGGTGCATGATCGGATGATCTATAACTTCAGGGGTCTGGGAACCATGATGCCCAAATATACGGCTTTTGTAGCAATCGCGTTTTTTGCGTCTCTTGGATTACCGGGCTTCTCGGCTTTTATTGCGGAAGCCTTTACCATCATCGGAGCATTCAACGCGGAAAGTGTTAACGGGCTGCTGCCGAGGTGGATGGCCATCGGCGGCGCAATTGGAATTTTATTAAGTGCCGCTTATTTTTTATGGACACTGCAACGTATGTTTTTTGGAGAGACCAGATTAAAAGGAGGAGATGAATGGAAGGCACGGCTAACGGACGTCGACGGCAGGGAAACGTTCGTTTTGGTACCCATGGTGATTTTGGCACTCTTGTTCGGTCTGATGCCCTCCCTGGCTTTTGATAAAATAAACGCTTCCGTACTTTCTTTAATTGAATTGGTGAGTGGCGCAAAATAAGTAGTGTTATTTATGAGAGAATACATTCCACAAATAAGTAAGTTGTTAAATGGCGTATTGGATGGGCTACCCTTCCTGTTGCCGGAATTTATATTAGCGACTACTTTTCTGTTAAGCATATTCTCCGGAATTTCGAAAGGTCAGTCTAAAGTGACCTGGTGGCTGAGCGTTACCGGTATTGTGGCTGCCGGTCTTGCTGCGGTTCTTCAAAGCTCTTCGCCTGCTGCGGGCCCTGTTTTTTTTGAGATGATTTTACCCGATGCAAACGGCGCTTTGCTGAAGGTGCTCATTGGTTTTGTTTGCCTGCTGTTCTGCATTTTTGTATACCATAATCAACCTTTGCGAAATCATCCTAAAAAGATGGATGATTTACTGAGTGTTTTACTCGCCGTTCATATCGGACTGAATTTGATGGCTATTGCGGTGAATTGGTTGATGGTATATATTACCATAGAAATGGTTTCTATAGGTTCTTACGTGATGGTGGCCTATTTATCGCGTGATAATAAACAAAGTGAAGCTGCTGTAAAGTATGTGCTCTTTGGAACGGTATGCTCAGCAATTATGCTATACGGCTTGTCTTTTTTTTACGGTTATACAGGTAGTCTTAGTTTTGTTGACGCTCGCCATTTAACAGGGCTTCTGGCAATGCCGGCTCCTGTATTTATGCTGGCTACTTTGTTGGTATTGACAGGCATCGGATTCAAACTCTCATTTGTTCCTTTTCACTTTTGGAGTCCGGACGTATATCAAGGAGCGCCTACGCCGGTCACTGCTTTTTTATCCACCGCGCCGAAAATAGGAGCGATCGTCCTCCTCGGACGCTTTGTTTTATCCTGGCCCCAAACGCTAGATACAGCTATACCCAGGCCGCTTTTTTACCTTTTGGCTGTCATCGCTATGGCGAGCATGCTCGTGGGGAATTTAGTGGCGATCCGGCAGAACAATATGAAGCGCATGATGGCTTATTCCTCCATCGGGCATACGGGTTTCCTAGTGATGATCATATTAGCGGATGTTGAGCGTTCCTTTCCGATCCTTTTCTTTTTTTTAGCTTCTTACGTGATCATGAATATGGGGGTGTTTATGCTGGCCGATTATCTGGAAGAGAAATTGGGATTAACCGAAATTAGCCAATATCGAGGTTTAGGAAAATCTCATCCAGCAGTAATGGTCGCTCTAACGATTTTAATGGTTTCGCTTATCGGATTGCCGCCAACGGCGGGCTTTGTTGCTAAATTACTCACTTTTTCGGCAGTGCTCACCGCCTATCAGGCAGAGGCAGATTTGGTATGGCTGCTGCTGGCGGTCACAGGAGCAATCACAACCGTGGTGGCTTTGTTTTTTTATTTTAAAATTCCGCTACAGGCGTTTTTAAGAAGCGCTGCGGAACAAAGCGAGCAAAAGGCTCCGCTAAACGCTTTATTAATAACGGCCTTTCTTTTGTGTCTGCTAACTGTTTTGTTCGGTATTTTCCCGGCTGTGGTGCTCGACTTACTTTAGCGCTTGAGTTTTTTTACTTATCCAATCGACTTGCCGCTATGGCGGAAAATTGCATTTCTTTTTCCTACTCTTTGCTGTTTTTTTATTCTCCAGACACCGTTTAAAAGCTTTCTTTTTGCCGGCTTTGCTGTTTGATCGGCACTTTTTTGGAAATGTTTTATGTTATTTTTAATAGATGTTCGGTTTATCTGTTAAAAAAGTAGAACATTTTGTTCTGTTTTAAAAATATTATATATATTTGGCCCGCAGTTATATCGAAATATCATATGAATTCGAAAAAATCAACGATTCCTTTCATTTTTATCTTACTTGTGGTGCTTTTGGCGCTGATTTTTCCCTCCGTTCCTCTGTCTGCAAACGCGGCTGCGGAATACGACGGCGCAGATGTGGCTTGGATGTTGACGTCGACAGCCTTAGTATTAATCATGACGCCCGGTTTAGCATTTTTTTATGGCGGTATGGTCAAGAAAAAGAATGTGATTTCGACCATGCTCCAAAGTTTCATCTGTATGTGCATCGTGGCCGTTATTTGGGTAGTATTTGGTTTTAGCTTAGTATTTGGCGAGTCTTTGCACGGTATCGTCGGGAACCCGGCTACTTTTTTCATGTTTAAGGGAGTGCTAGACGGGCCGAATTGGGAGGGAGCTCCTACCATTCCACTAGCCATTTTTGCGATGTATCAGTTAAAATTTGCCATTATTACGCCAGCGCTGATAACCGGCGCTTTTGCGGAACGCATTCGTTTTACTTCTTATATCTTGTTTGTTTGCCTGTTTTTCATCTTTATATACGCTCCTTTGGCCCATGCTACCTGGCATCCGGAGGGAATACTGGCCAGCATGGGGGTGTTGGACTTTGCCGGAGGGACGGTTGTGCATATGTCTGCCGGTGTAACTGCATTTGTATCCGCTATCTTCTTGAAAAGAGGAAACGGCAATGGACACGACCCGGCTCGCGTAACCTACGTACTGATCGGTATGGGGCTTTTGTGGTTTGGATGGTTCGGTTTCAACGCAGGTTCCGCTTTTGGTGCAAATCACCTGGCAGCATCCGCTTTGGCGACTACCACTACGGCCTCGGCAGCAGCAGCTTTGGCTTGGATATTTTTTGATGCCGCGCGAGGAAAGAAACCTTCGGCACTAGGCGTTTCGATTGGTGTGGTGGTTGGATTGGTTGCAATTACCCCTGCAGCGGGCTTTGTAACGGTTCCACATTCACTCATTATAGGCGTCGTGACAGCGATTATCTGTAACCTACTGGTTGAATGGCGTACAACACGTTCAAACGTGGATGATACATTGGATGTGTTTCCAAGTCATGGTGTAGGAGGTATGATCGGTATGCTGCTCACAGGCGTTTTTGCATCCAAGCAAGTAAACTCTGCGGTTGCTACCGACGGATTATTCTTTGGCGAAACATCTTTGTTTTGGGCTCAACTCATTGGTCTGATCGGATCTGTCGCCTACACATTTATCGCTGCTTTCATCTTGCTGAGACTAACGAATGCAATTAGCAAATTGCGCGTTTCTCCGGAGGAGGAGGAGCTGGGACTGGATATCAGTCAACATGGAGAGAAGCTTTAATTAACCAACCAATATCTTTAGGCACGCTTTGTCTAAAACCACGGAGCCTCTTGATGGAGAGGCTCCTGTTTTTTTTACATAGTGGTGTTTATTTTTAGGAGGCTTTCTTTTTGCAAAGTTGTTTAAATATGTAATTTTGCATGCTCAATTCCAACTATGAGTGACTCAATTAAACACGAGTGCGGCATTGCATTAATTCGCTTGCTAAAACCTCTTTCTTATTACCAGGAAAAGTACGGTACATCGCTGTACGGCATCAATAAGCTTTATTTATTAATGGAAAAACAGCACAACCGCGGACAGGATGGAGCCGGTATTGCGACCATTAAATTTGATATAAAGCCAGGTAATCGATACATCAGCCGATATAGAGCCATGGGCTCTAGTGCGGTTTCAGAGATCTTCGAATACGTTCAGCGCAAGTTCGCGGCCCTTCAGCAAACTGAACCTGAACTATTTCAAGATCCGCATTGGTTAAAGGAGAATATGAGTTTTGTAGGAGAGGTGCTATTGGGACACCTACGTTACGGAACTCACGGAAAAAATAGTATTGAAAACTGTCACCCCTTTTTGAGGCAGAACAATTGGATGAGCCGCAATTTGGTAATTGCAGGTAATTTCAACATGACTAATGTCGATGAGTTGTTGGAGCAGCTTTTCGAATTAGGACAGCATCCAAAGGAACAGGCCGACACGGTTACCGTTTTGGAGAAAATAGGACACTTTTTGGATACCGAAAATCAGGAACTCTTTGATAAATTCAAAAGGGAAGGTTATTCCAATGTGGAGATAAGTGCGCTAATTGCCAAAAATCTCGACGTGACGAACATTCTTCGCCGTTCCGCGAAAACATGGGACGGGGGCTATACAATAAGCGGTATTTTTGGCCATGGTGACGCCTTCGTTATGCGCGATCCGGCTGGAATTAGGCCGGCTTATTATTACTATGACGATGAAATCGCGGTGGTTACATCAGAGCGCCCGGCCATCCAAACTGCATTTAATATTAAGTTTGAAGATATTCGTGAGATCAAGCCGGGACATGCACTCATTATTAAAAAAGATGGGACCATTACCGAAGAGATGTTCCGCGAGCAGGAAGAGCAAAAGTCCTGCTCTTTCGAAAGAATTTACTTTTCGCGGGGTAGCGATGCCGAAATCTATCAGGAAAGGAAGCAACTGGGGAAATTGCTGTGTCCAGCTATCTTGGAAGGAATCAATTACGATATAAAGAATACGGTGTTTTCTTTTATACCCAATACGGCAGAGGTTGCCTTTTACGGGGTGACGGACGGCATTAATAATTACGTGCGCAAATTACAGAAAGACACGCTGTTGAAAAGGTCGGACAAGATCTCTGATAATGAATTGGAGGAAATGCTGAATATCTCGCCCCGATTTGAGAAGCTGAGTATCAAAGACGCCAAATTGAGAACCTTTATTACACAAGACGCCGATAGGCAAGATATGGTCGCTCATGTGTATGATACAACCTATGGGGTGGTGAAGAGCGGAGAGGATACGATTGTAGCGATCGATGATTCCATCGTTAGAGGAACGACCTTAAAACAAAGTATACTGAAAATCTTTGATCGACTTAATCCTGTAAAAATCATCATTGTTTCATCTGCTCCTCAAATACGTTATCCTGACTGCTATGGTATTGATATGTCGAGAATGGGCGAATTCGTCGCCTTCGAAGCGGCTATTTCGTTGCTACGTAAAAACGGCATGAATTACATTATTGACGATGTTTACCAAAAGTGTGTAGAATCCTTGGATATGGATAAAACCATGGTTCCAAATCATGTCAAGGCCATTTATGAGCCGTTCACTTATGAGGAAATTTCGGCTGAGATTGCCCGTATTGTGACGCCTATTGATATCAAGGCCAAAGTGGAAGTGATTTACCAGAAGCTGGAAGATTTGCATGTGGCTTGTCCCAAGAACAAAGGTGATTGGTACTTCTCCGGGGATTATCCAACTCCTGGAGGAAATAAGGTTGTAAACCGAGCTTTCATGAACTGGGTAGAAGGTAAGAATGTACGTGCTTATTACTCGGCTTAGTCTCGCTTACTAAAAGAATATAGTAGAAACGGGCTGGAATTTTATCCAGCCCGTTTTTTTTATCCGAAGTTGTTGAAGGATCAACGGATGCCGCTTTGGGGCACTCAAGCACAGGCATAGGTTAAAGTCCGTTTATAGATTCCCTATATTGACTTATTCCCTTGCGCTTCCCTATTTCCTAAACGATCGTATGGGTAAATACTAGTTCGTACATTAATCGCAACGCGAAAACAATGATAAGGGCGCCCGCAAATTTGTTAATTTTATTTAGCGTGCATTCCTCTATCTTATGACTCAGCTTGTCAGCATAAAAAGCTTTCAAGGAGTCTATCCCCAATTGGGTGAAAAGAACGCAGGCGAAAAAAGGGATGATTCTTTTTAAGTCAAAAGTATCACTGATGGAAACCACACCGCTTGTTACACTGATCCAATAGAGCAACAGAGTTGGGTTAAAGATACACATCGCTAATCCCTTGAAAAAATAGCCGCTATGTTCTCTTTTGGATAAGCATCTCGTACGTTTAATAGTGACTTTTTTACGGATATAATGGATACCAACGCCAAGCAGCACCAGACTTCCTACAATACCAAGTGGAAGGAGAATTTCCTTTTCGCTAGCAATATAAGAAGATCCGTATAACGCAAGTGCTACATACATGACATCGGCGATGAACACGCCAAACGCAAAAGACAATCCCCCGTGGAAGCCTTTTTCTATACTTGTTTTCAGTAATGCGAAGAATGCTGGACCGGTGAGAAAAGATAAAATAATCCCCAAACCGATACCAGAAATGATTACTTCAATCATGTTTTCATTACTTGGTTGAACTGCAAGTATAGTAAAAAAATATTAAATGGTACTTTGTGTTGAAAAAAGCTTCGTGAAATCTGCACTTTAATTCTATTTTTGTAACGCAGTATAGCGCGCATTTTGGAGCCTTAAGCATATATTTTTTCAATGGTTAATCAGCTCTGTAACAGTTTTGTAATGTAACAACCGAAAAGAGATGGCAAGACCCAGCTTTGATGAGATATTTATGAACCTAGCCCTGGAGCTTGCGGAACGCTCACATTGTGTAAAGGCGCATGTAGGTGCCGTTCTCGCTAAAGATACCCGAATTATCTCCATCGGGTATAACGGACCGCCGTCGGGCACGCATAATTGCGATCAGGAATGGCCGGTGGATGGTTGCGCCCGCGATTCAAAAGGGAGCTGCTCCTTGGCGTTGCATGCTGAAGAAAACGCCATTCTGTATGCCGTAAAGAACGGAGCAGGCCTGCAAGGAGCAACGCTATATACCACCTTATCGCCCTGCTTGCCCTGCGCTCGCTTAATTTATTCGGCCGGTATTATGAAGGTGTTGTATAAATATTCCTATGCCGAATATAAAGGGCTGGCTTCGGACGAAGGTGTCGACTTTCTCAATAGATTCGGCGTAAGTGCCGTTAAGTTTTAGGTCTTTCTTCCTACCATAACGACAAAGTTATGGTATCTATAAATGCAGTCTACTTCGTTGAAGCCTATGCGCTGCAGTTCATTTAGCTGCCAGGACAAAGGGGCCAACTTATCTAAAGCGGTTCTTTTAAAGGCTTCTTGTATCGCCTCTTGACTTAATCCGGATTCGATAACGGAACGACGCCATTGCTCTTTATAAAAATTATCAATCGCCGGTGTTCTACCTAGAACCTGATCGGCATTGATGAATAAGCCATCGGGCTTCAAGGCTTTAAAAATACGTTTGTAAAGAATCGACTTCTCTTGATCGGTTAAATGATGAATGGAGAGGGATGAGATAATGATGTCGTACTTTCCTACAGGCGAACGTTCTCTATAATCCATTTCCAGGTAGGAGATATTACTTAAACCGGTGAAGCGTCTTTTGGCGATGGCAAGCATTTCGGGTGAAATGTCCAGCAAGGTGTACTTAAGCTTGGGGTTAACTTGATAAACGAAATAAGAAAATAGCCCTGTGCCAGCACCGATATCTAATAGTGTTTCTGCATGACGATGGCTTTGTATCAGTGGAAGACTGATATGGTAAAAGTCCTGAAAGCAGGGGATTAGGAATTCGCGCTCTTGGTCGTATTTCTCGGATATCTCGCCAAAGCGCCTTCGTATTTCATCCATAGAATGCTTCTATTTATTGGTACTTCATAATAAGTACAGCGAAAGCAATCGCTTTATGAAAAACGA
The DNA here is from genome assembly GCF_004368405.1 of Olivibacter sp. XZL3. Taxonomy (GTDB): domain Bacteria; phylum Bacteroidota; class Bacteroidia; order Sphingobacteriales; family Sphingobacteriaceae; genus Olivibacter. The sequence continues at coordinate 114,196 of NZ_SBJH01000095.1, read as the reverse complement.
ATATAGTAAATAATCAAGTTTAGGAAAAGTTTAAGGGGTAACAATTGATAGGCATTAATGTGAATTTTCTGAGAACTAACTTCCGCCTAAAGTGTTCTGAAAGAATATGTACTCTCATGAACTTCATTAAAATTCAAGACAATGGCTTTACAAAAAATTCAGGAAATATTGGGCGATCACGCGGACGACTTATTGAATCACGTTTGCAAAACGATTGACAAACAGCAAATGCATACGCCCTCACCAACGTTTATTGACGATGTCTTTGTTCCTTCCAACCGAAATCCGCAAGTATTGAAGTCGCTCGCCTCTTTATACGGACATGGCCGGTTGGCCGGTACGGGCTACTTATCGATCCTACCGGTCGATCAGGGCATTGAGCATACCGCCGGGGCTTCTTTCTCCGCAAATCCCTTGTACTTTGATCCGGAAAACATCATCAAGTTAGCCATAGAGAGCGACTGTAGTGCCGTTGCAACGACCTTCGGCAACTTAGCGCTTTTAGCACGTAAATACGCGCACAAAATCCCTTTCCTTGTCAAGATAAATCACAATGAACTGCTGACCTACCCTACCAAATATGATCAGATTATGTTTGGCTCGGTGGAGGAGGCCTGGAATTTAGGAGCGACAGCAGTCGGTGCAACCATCTATTTTGGATCCGCGGAGTCAAGTAGGCAGATTGTGGAAGTAGCAGCGGCTTTTGAGCGAGCTCATGAGCTCGGGATGGCTTGCGTTTTATGGTGCTACACCAGAAATAGTGGATTTAAGAAAGACGGAATCAATTATGAGACCGCTGCTGATATTACGGGGCAGGCAAATCATATCGGGGCGACCATACAGGCCGATTTACTGAAGCAGAAAATGCCAGAGTCCAACGGAGGCTTTACCGCTGTCCAGTTTGCTAAAAGTGACGCGCGGATGTACACCGATCTCAGCTCGGAACATCCTATCGATTTGTGTCGATATCAAGTATTAAACGGATATAACGGGCGGATCGGTTTGATAAATTCCGGAGGCGAGGCAAAGGGTGAAACAGATTTGGCGGAAGCAATCAGAAGCGCGGTAATTAATAAGCGTGCAGGTGGGACAGGATTAATTTTAGGTAGAAAAGCTTTTCAACGCCCCTTCGGCGAGGGGGTGGAGCTGTTGCGCCTGGTGCAAGAGGTATACCTCGCGAAAGAGATTACCCTAGCCTAAGGGTCCTGCTGTTGACCACTTGGTGTTCACCTATCAAAAAACCTAAACATTTGGGAAAAAAGGGCTTTTTATCTAAGTTTGACGGCGAGAGAAAAGAAACAAAATACATGGGATATAACAGCTTGGCCGAATGTGTAAAGGATCTGGAACAACATGGGCATTTAATACGAATAAAGGAAGAGGTGGACCCCTATCTGGAAATGGCTGCCATTCATTTACGGGTATACGAGCATGGCGGACCTGCACTCCTCTTTGAGCGTGTAAAAGGTAGTAAATTTCCCGCAGTTTCTAATCTGTTTGGTACCTTGGCGCGGTCGCGTTTTATGTTCAGGGATACGCTTCCTAACATGAAGTTAATGGTTGATCTCAAAATGGATCCCATGCGGGCGCTTAAAAATCCGTTGAAATACGCAGGAATCTCACTGAACGCCTTGGCAGCCTTACCCATGAAGGTTGGCAAGCAGAGCCCCATAAACTATGGAAAGACGAGCATCAGCGCCCTGCCTCAGATTGTCAATTGGCCCATGGACGGTGGTCCTTTTATTACGATGCCTCAAGTATATACGGAAGATGTCACTAAACCCGGGATCATGCAGGCCAATTTAGGCATGTATCGCATTCAGCTTGGGGGTAACGACTACCTAAAGGATAAAGAAGTCGGACTTCATTACCAGCTGCACCGGGGGATCGGCATCCATCAAACGAAGGCCAATGAGCTCGGAAAGCCGCTTAAGGTGAGTATATTTGTCGGCGGACCGCCCGCCCATCCCTTGGCAGCGGTAATGCCTTTGCCCGAAGGCCTTTCGGAGATGACTTTTGCGGGAGCGCTCGGCAATAGACGATTCCGTTATTTTTATGATGACGAAGGTTTTTGTATTTCCGCCGATGCCGACTTTGTAATTACAGGAACGGTATACCCGAATGAAAATAAACCGGAGGGACCCTTTGGCGACCATATCGGCTATTACAGCCTTACGCATCCTTTCCCTTTGATGCACGTGCATAATGTTTATCATCGAAAAGACGCCATTTGGTCATTCACTGTAGTAGGGAGGCCTCCCCAAGAGGATACCAGTTTCGGGGAACTGATTCATGAAATCAGTGGCCCGGCCATTCCCAAAGAAATCAATGGGCTCCACGCAGTCCATGCGGTCGATGCTGCCGGTGTGCATCCTTTGCTATTCGCCGTCGGCTCCGAACGGTATACCCCTTATCTCGAAATTGATAGACCGCAGGAAATCTTGACCATCGCGAATCAGATACTGGGGAAGAATCAGTTGAGTTTAGCTAAATATTTGTTTATAACTGCCAAGGAAGACAATCCATCGCTGGATATACATGATATTCCGGCCTTTTTTATCCACGTCTTCGAAAGAATAGACTTCACAAGAGATCTCCATTTTCATACACAGACGACCATTGATACGCTTGATTATAGCGGTGACGGACTGAATTCGGGCTCGAAAGTGGTTTTTGCGGCTGCGGGGACGGTTAAGAGGGCGCTCTGGACGGAAATCGCTGCGGATTTGGATCTTCCGAGACCTTTTAATCACAAAAAAATGGTAATTCCCGGCATATTGGCTGTTCAGGCTCCGCCTTTTTCGTCTTATCCACAAGTAGCTGAAGAACTGGAGTTCCTTACAAAGGAACTGGTCGCCAAGGATCTGCAAGGTATCGCCTTAATCGTGCTTTGTGATAACTTGACCTTCACCGCCGAGCATATTAACAATTTTGTTTGGGTAGCTTTTACCAGAAGCAATCCTTCGCACGATATATACGGCGTCGATAGTTTTGTCGAACATAAGCATTGGGGCTGTAGGGGCCCCTTGATCATCGATGCGCGTAGCAAACCTCATCACGCGCCGACTTTGGAGAAAGTACCCGAAATCGAAAAACGCGTGGATAGGCTCGGCAGTCGAGGAGGCTCCCTTTTTGGGATCATTTAAAATTTATATCCATTAATTTGGACTGATTATACATAATCCCTATATTCGCATGGGTAAATAAAAATGTTTGCGGAATATGCTTTGTGGTCTTGCAAGTTTAGAAGAGATTTATAGAACAGAACATGGTGCGGTATTGCAATGCAGCAATAAAAATTGTTATTGGCTGGAATTTGCAGGCGACTGTACCCCCTTTAAGGTGGCCGATTTTTTGAACTTTAGAAAGCAGGTGGCCGATATAGCGGTAGATGAATTGCTGTATGCGCCGGCATCGAGCGCTGATTTAACAATCTTAATGCCTTTTCGATCGCAACGTTGTTTTGTACTTACTGTAACCGAAGTGCTGCGATTAAAGGAGCTGCTGCAAGGTGCGAAGTTTATGATGGAATTGCCGGGCGTGATTAAGGATTGCTTAAAGGTGTCCTCCCTGCTAAGCTGCTAATATTGGCAAAACGACTATTTCCGATGTCGGCACCTTCAGCTGCCGAAAGGTGGTTATAAACCAGATCCCTGCCAATACATACGTTCCTTTCGCCTCCTGAGATAGGGTCAGTAATTTAGACTGAATACGTATTGATTTTATTTTAAGTAACTTAAGTGTTAATTCTGTTATCTTTGTTAAAGATTGAATGGCGCCGACGGCTCCATTGGTTATTAATTATTTGAGTATGAAAGACCTATTGCGATTAAAAACTTCGTTAAATGAAGAAATAGAAAACATATTAAACGAACAGGTAAAAGTGGAAGCACACTCCTCTGCTATTTATTTAGCGATGTCTTCTTGGTGCGATGATCAGGGTTTTGATTTCAGCGCCGGCTATTTCGCTAAACAGGCCGATGAGGAAAGACACCACATGCTGAAGCTGTTTAATTATATCAACGATCGCGGTGGAAAAGCGATTTCACCTGAGATTGTGAACGTACCGAAAGATTTTGAATCGTTCAGAAGTGTATTTGAGTTGGCATTAGAACAAGAGATGCATGTAACGGCTCAGTTTAATACAATAGCAGAAAAATGTTTCAAAGTAAAAGATTTTGTTACTTTTCAATTTATTCAGTGGTTCTTAGCAGAACAGATTGAGGAAGAATATGTAGCAAGGAGAATCTTGGAAATGTTTGATGTAATTGGTGAGGAAGGTACCGGTCGTTGGGAAATTGACAAACATGTACCGAAGGTGACGTATAACGCGGAATAAGTGCTGCGTTTCAAACAAAAAAAGAGCCATTAGTGATAAACTAGTGGCTCTTTTTGATTGTAACTACGACTCCCAACGGACTATTACCTACTAACTATTAACTGTTCCCGCTACAACTCCCTACTTCCCACTAGCGATCTGCATAAAAAAAATAATCCAATGAAATAAACATTAATTCAGCTATATTAGGGTGTTCATAAGATTTAAAGTTATTTCTCGTTACTATTAAAGCATCGGTAGGATTAAGTATTATATGCAGCGGGCTTTTTTTTGCATAATCGTCATTTTTTCTTTTGTTATAAGTGCAAAGGGGCAGATTCAGACAAGAGAGGTGCGCGGTGTGGTGCAGGATTCTACCGGTAGACCCCTTGTCGGCGTGACGGTTAGGCTCTACGCAAAAAACGACACCATGATGGTGAGTACCAATGAACATGGCCGTTTTATTTTTAACAAAGTCGCTGCAAATGACTTTAAGTTAGCTTTCAGTTTAATCGGCTTTCAATTATATGAAAGGCATTATACTTCCAATGTATTACTTCCTATTACCGAACTTGTAACGGTAAATTTGAAGGAACAGCCGCATGAACTCCAGGAAATTGCAGTTTATGGAGTGGTTCCCGTCGTAATTAAACAAGATACTATTCAATATAATGCAAAGGCCTATGCTGCGCGTAAGAACGCCCTGCTAGAGGATATGATTAAGCAAATGCCCGGCCTACTGGTAGACAGGCATGGGAATATTGACGCGCAGGGACAACGCGTAACGAGGGTTAAGGTAAATGGAAAGGACTTTTTCGACGGCGATGTGCTTACCGCAACGCGTAATTTGCCCGCCGAAATTGTGGAAAATGTTCAGATAATAGACGATTACGGAGATCAAGCGAATATCACAGGCATTAGAAATACCGAACCCGAAAAGGTGCTCAATGTAACCATTAAGGAGGATAGGAACTTTGGAACCTTCGGCCAGGTGACGGCGGGAGGTGGTACGGATGTGAATGATGAAGTGCACGGCCGGTATATTGGTAGTTTTTCTGCGAACAAGTTTAAAGGAAATAAGCAGGTCTCTATTTTAGGGTCAAGCAATAACACCAACACAAGCTTGTTCAGCTTTGGCGATCTCAGCGGTGCCGGAAGCAGGAATGGAGGCGACTTGAGTAGCATGATCGATGGAGGAGACGGTATTAATAGTACAAACTCTATTGGCTTTAATTACCGCGACGAGGTTGCAAAGGGTGTGTCTGTCTACGGTGGGTATACCTTTACAAAACGTAAAAATGAGACGATCGGAACAACGAGACTGACCAGTGTTTATCAGAATCGACTTATTAACTCACTCGACGAAGTTCGATCGCTTTCCAATAATACGAAACATAAGCTTACCTGGACGGTTGAAGCCAATATAGATTCAGCGAATTACTTGAAAATTACGCCCACTGCTTCCTATAATACGAATGACTTGCTAAGTGAGAGCCGCAGTGCAATTACGGATAACAGGGTGTTTACCGACAGACATTATAACACCTCCGGAACCCATAATGATCCGAACTTTGATTTGGACCTTTTTTATAATCATCGCTTTCCGACAAGAGGAAGGAATTTAAGTGTAACGGCAAAAATGGAATACTATAAGCGGACTAGAAAGGATCTGGCAGATGATTTCTCTATGAGTATCGACTCCGCGTATAGCGACCCGGAGGTAGGTTACCAACAGTTTAAACAGCGACTGGATAATTTCAGCTACAATCGCAGTGCCTTGTTGGGCATCTCTTATACCGAGCCGGTAACGAAACGGAGCTATTTGGAACTCAACTACCAATACGAATCCAACTCTATAGCCAATGCTAGAAACACGTTTGACATCGATTCTATCCGATCCAGGGAATCTCTGGTGGATTCCTTGAGCATTGACTATGACTACCTCTTTCAAACACATCAATTTGGGGTCAACTATCAAGGAAGTTTAGAACGATTTAAATATACAGTGGGTTTTGCCCTGCAACCTACCAAGTTGGATGGCAAAACACCCTCGAGGGATGTGATTACCCATATAAATAATTTGAATTTCGTTCCCAGTGCCCGTTTTCAATATACGATTAATAAAAGCAGTAACCTTTCCTTAAATTATAGAGGTCAAAATAATCAACCGGCGTTCACCCAGATTCAACCCGTGAGGGACGTCTCCAATCCACAATATATCGTCGTAGGAAATGCAAATTTGAAACCGGAGTTTATGAACACCGTCAGCCTCCAGTATAGAAGTTTTAACATACAAAACGGGAGTTCGCTTTTTACCAATTTTTCGTTTACGCATATACAGGATAAGGTGGTAACCAATCGGGTAAGTTCACTGAACAGCACCATACAGGAAACCGAATTTTTGAATGCCAATGGTTATTACGATCTGCGGGGCTTTTATCATTACAGCGCTCCCCTGGCAGGAAAAGTGCTGACACTGAACCTAAATGGCTCGATGGACTATGCGAATAATTTAGCCTACATCAATAATGTAAGGAACGTCGCGAAAAATATGATCTTCTCACAAAATTTACAGGTCAACTTCCAAATCGAGGATTTAGTCGAAGCAGATTTACGAAGCAGTTATACGCTTAATAAGATAAAGTATAACATTCCGTCTTTTATGGATGCCGGAGCGAATACCTTTAGTCTGGGTTTTGGCGGAAAGGGCTATCTGCCGGACAACTGGGTCGTCAGTGCCGATTTTTCACAAAATTTCAATTCGGGATATAGCAGCTCTATCAATGTAAATCCAACCTTGTTAAATGTCTATATAGAAAAGTCCTTTCTGCAAAACGATATGTTGGCAATTAGATTCCAAGGCTTTGATCTTTTTAACAAGAACAGGGGTGTGCGGCGCGAAATTATAGGTAATAGCATTATGGATATGCAGAACAATCGCCTTGCTCGCTACTTCTTGGTATCCCTTAATATCCGACTACAAAAATTCCCTTCTGAAATCTGATCGTGGCCGCTAAGCCCAACCGTCACCGCCTAGGCGGTTGCACTACACCAGTACGGAACAAGGAAGAAACCAATTTCAGCTTTAACGTTTTAGCTATATAAATTATTTTACATATATTAGCCCCATGAGGAAAAAATCCTCAAATTAACCAAGTCAGCACTATATTGAATCAAGCAAAATCACAAATCTAATGAAACGCTTTATCCCTTTATTTTCTATGCTTATGTTTACTTTCGGCCTTTGGGCGCAGGAAGTAAAGACAGTTTCGAGTCCGGTTGATTATGTAAGCACACTGGTAGGTACCTTGTCTAAACACAGTTTATCTACCGGCAATACATATCCTGCCATTGCTCTCCCTTGGGGCATGAATTTTTGGTCGCCCCAAACGGGAAAAATGGGCGACGGTTGGATGTATACATACGATGCGGATAAAATACGAGGCTTTAAACAAACGCATCAGCCATCGCCATGGATGAACGACTACGGGCAATTTGCCATTATGCCTGTTACCGGAGCTGCCCGATTTAACGAAGATGATAGAGCCAGTTGGTTTTCGCATAAGGCAGAAGTGGCTACCCCTTATTATTACAGTGTCTACTTAGCCGATCATGATGTAACCACAGAAATTGTCCCTACGGAAAGAGCGGCGCGCTTTCGAATGACTTTCCCAAAAACCGACAGCGCATATGTCGTCATCGACGCTTTTGATAAGGGATCCTATGTTAAAGTGATTCCTAATGAAAATAAGATTATCGGTTATTCTACCAAAAATAGCGGTGGCGTTCCGGAGAATTTCAAGAATTATTTTGTGATGGAATTTGATAGGCCCTTTGATGATGTTGCCGTATTTGATGGAGATAAGCTTCAACCGGACGATGTGGAATTGAAGGGAGAGCACGCTGGTGCAATGATCCATTTTAAAACCGATAAGGCGGGTGAACAAGTGAACGTCAAGATCGCTTCGTCGTTTATTAGTCATGAACAGGCTGCGTTAAACCTGAAGGAAATCGGAAACAAGAGTTTCGAAACGTTAAAAGAAGAAGGTAAAGCCATCTGGAACAAAGCACTGAGTAGGGTAGAAGTAGGCGGGGGCAGCATCGATCAAGTACGTACCTTTTATTCCAATCTGTATCGTACACTCTTATTTCCCCGCATGTTTTTTGAATACGATGCAAATGGAAACGTTGTTCACTATAGCCCCTATAATGGAAAAGTACTTCCGGGCCATATGTTTACTGATACTGGATTTTGGGACACTTTCCGGTGCTTATTCCCGTTCCTGAACCTTGTTTATCCCGAAATGAATACGAAGATGCAGGAAGGATTGGTAAACGCCTACAAGGAAAGTGGTTGGCTTCCAGAGTGGGCCAGCCCCGGTCTCAGAAATGTGATGGTGGGCAATAACTCTGCATCTGTAGTGGCAGACGCCTATATTAAGGGACTACGGGGGTACGATATCGAAACCCTATATGAGGCTTTGTTACACGGTGCAAATAATGCAGGACCGCTGACCGCCGTTGGACGGGCCGGTGCTGAGTTTTACAACAAGCTCGGCTATGTGCCTTATGATGTAGATATCAATGAAAATGCGGCACGGACCCTGGAATATGCTTATGACGATTTTGCCATTTACCAGCTGGCGAAAAAATTGAATAAGCCTAAAAAGGAAGTTGAACTTTATAGAAAGAGAAGTTTAAACTATAAGAAGTTATTTGATCCGGAAACGGGATTGATGCGCGGGAAAAATCAAGACGGTAATTTCCAGAAACCTTTTAATCCCTTCAAGTGGGGCGACGCCTTTACAGAAGGAAATAGCTGGCATTACTCATGGTCGGTGTTTCATGATATACAGGGACTGATTGACCTGATGGGAGGCAAAAAGGCATTCGCGAATAAGCTCGACTCGGTCTTTACTTTGCCGCCTATTTACGACGATAGTTATTACGGACAAGTTATTCATGAAATTCGCGAAATGCAGATTGCCAATATGGGGCAATATGCGCATGGAAATCAACCTATTCAGCATATGATTTACTTGTATAACTATGCAAATGAGCCTTGGAAAGCGCAATATTGGGTTCGTGAGACCATGAATAGAATGTATTTGCCTACGCCGGATGGATATTGCGGTGATGAAGATAATGGCCAGACATCGGCTTGGTATGTGTTTTCAGCCCTTGGCTTCTACCCCGTGGCACCGGCTACCGATCAGTATGTTATAGGAGCGCCTTTATTTAAACAGGCTAAGATTAAATTGGCTAGTGGAAAAGAGATTATATTAAACGCGCCGAATAATAGCGTGGATAACAGGTACATCGACAACCTACGGTTGAATGGTAACTCGTATACGCGGAATTTCTTCTCGCATGAAGCGTTAATACAAGGAGCAACGATTGATTTTGACATGGGAAGTCAACCGAATAAATCGCGCGGCGTGTTGGATGCAGATTTGCCGTATTCGCTCTCAAGAGAGCAATAAGCTAGTACATTATCGGGCTTGTCTAAAGATCATGTTTTAGACAAGCCCTTTTACCATTGCTATAGACCAGATTATTGAAAAAGGGGCAAGGCTTCGGCCACCACAAAAGTGCTTCCACCGATGAAAATCAAATCTTCTTTTAATGCGACGCCTTGAGCAGCCTTAACCGCGTCTTCCACACTATCATAAGCTTCCCCAATCAATGCATAGCCGACGGCTTGCACTTTTAACTCTACTGCAGGGAGAGCGCGTTGAAAACCCGGACTACAAAAATAGAAACTTGCTTCTTTGGGAAGCAGGGTAAGCATATGTTCGATGTCTTTATCCCGCATAACGCCCAGTACGATGTGTAGTTTCCGATGGGGCGTACGGGACAAATCTTTGATTATTTCTTTCCAGCCGGCTTCATTGTGGCCCGTATCGCAAATCGTCAGCGGTTGTGTCGACAGGGTTTGCCAGCGCCCCATTAAACCGGTCAGTGCTTGAACCTTTGCCAAGCTGTCAACCAGGTGACGCTCGGTGATTGTGAAGCCGTTTTCTTGTAATACACAAATGGAACTTAGTACGCCGGGGAGGTTCTTCTGCTGATAGCTCCCTCTCAAATCCAAATGAATATCAATTGCCTTTAAAGCGCCTGTTTCTTTGGGTATTGCCTTTAAATGTTGAGACTGTGCCTCCATGGAGCACGCCTCGATGATCCATTGATCGGTGGCAAAAACGATCGGAGCGGCTAATTCCTGCGCCCGGTTGATAAATATAGAATCGATTGCCTCCTGTCTTTCGCTAACCACAATTGGGGTTTTGCGTTTAATAATGCCGGCTTTTTCTCCGGCGATCTCCGTTAAGCTGTTCCCCAACATGTTCATATGGTCGTAACCGATATTGGTGATCAAACTCATTACCGGCTCGATAATATTGGTGGAATCCAGTCGGCCGCCAAGACCTGTTTCAATGACGGCGATATCGACCGCTGCATCGGCAAAATAACGGAAGGCCATCGCTACGGTCACCTCAAAAAAAGAAGGCTGTATGGCTTCAATCAAGTCTTGGTTGGTTTTAACGAAATCGACTACAAAGGCCTGCGGCACCAGCTCGCCGTCGATTTTTATTCGCTCTCTGAAATCCAATAAATGAGGCGAGGTATAAAGGCCGGTTTTATATCCGGCAGTCTGCAATATCGCTGCCAGCATATGGGAGCTGCTCCCTTTTCCGTTCGTGCCCGCTATATGGATGGATTTAAACGCTCTTTCCGGATTTTTCAAGGCATCACAAAGTGCCCGGATATTGGTTAAATCTTTCTTGAAAGCTGCGGAGCCGTCGCGCGTAAACATCGGCAGACGGCTATACAGATAATCTATTACTTCGAGGTAATTCATGGTTCGGGAAAACGAGCGTCCTTACTTTACTTTAAAGTTGAACACGACAATGCCTGACTGAAATTCGGGGCCTCCGTCCGTTGCATTTAACCGCGCATTTCTAACCGCCGTCTCACATTTTTCCCACAGTGACGCATCCGATAACGTGGTGCCTTTCGCACCCGCCCTTGCTCGGGTTACAACCCCGTTTCGATCGACGGTGATTTCTACGGCCACCCGCCCTGAGAGCTGTCCTTTATCTTCAATCTGTGGCATGACAGCAAAAGATCGGTTCGGTAAGCCTACCAGGCCATTGCCAGATCCTCCTTCACCGTAATTCGTGGCCATGTTATTCCCTTGTAAGCTCCCTTGATTCCCCGGCGTGGATCCCGTTCCGTCACCCACACCCACACCGTTATTTTTTTTGCCGGTGTACAGGGCATTAGGATTCACCGTTGGTTTACTTTCCTTTTTCTCTGGGGTAATTGTCGGCGTATTCGAAGTCGGTTTTGCTTTTTCTTTTGTTACCACAGCGGGCGCATCCTCTACGTCTTGTGTAACCACCGTTTTATCGTTGGTTTCCTGAGATGCCACAGGGGTAGGTTCTTCGTTGGGGATAACTTTGTCCGGACGCGTTTGATTTGCATTCGGATCCATAGAAGGCTCGTCTAGACTCATATAATCTTCTCCCATTCCTTCCTCAGCCGTCCCGTAGTTCACAATCAATCCGCCTGTTCCGAACTCGATAGCCGGTTGGCTCAACATCCAAAAGAAACTCATCAGTAGGAATGCCGCAAATACTCCCGCTGATATGGCAAATGCCTTTGGGTAGTTGTTTTCTTGCTTATGCTGATGGTTCATCACGCGCTCTCCAATTTAAATGCTAACTCTTCTCTTTAGGCTCGGTAGCTAAAACAAGTTTGATCTTCAGTTTGTTGGCAATATCCATAACCTGAATGACGTCTTCTATTGCTACCGTCCTGTCTACGTATAAAAGAACCGTTAATTCCTGCCCCTCCTGTACATAATTTTGTAAGGTAGGCGTTAACTGATCCAGCGATACCGGTTTATCCTCTACAAAGTACTGCAATTCTTTATTAATAGACAAGCTTATCGTTCGCTTCGCTACGGATTGCTCTCCCGACTGGGAACGTGGCAATAGGAGTTTCACGACTTGCGGATTAGCCACTGCAGAAGCTAATAAAAAGAAGAGCAGCAAGAAGAACATGATGTCGTTCAGTGCCGATGTATGCACTTCTGCGGCCGGTCTATGGTGTCTTTTCCTTAAATTCATCAGAAATCTTTTTTAAGAAGCCTCGCTTAGCTTCCGGGTTCATCTAATAGATCGATAAATTCGATGGCATCTGTTTCCATGCGCAGTATTAAACGGTCAACCATCATATTTAAAATATGGTAACCTACATAGGCAATGATACCAATGATAAGCCCCGAAGCCGAGGTGATCATTTTTGTATATAATCCGCCGGATACCGTGCCAATTTCAATTACGCCTTTTATAGATACTTCATGAAAGATGGTAATTACTCCAATGATCGTACCAACGAAACCCAACATAGGCGCGATACCCGCAATAATACCTAAAACGTTGATATTCTTCTCCAATTTCGATACTTCCAATTTACCTACATTCTCAATCGCTCCCTCGATATCTTTGATCGGCCGGCCAATTCGCGTAAGTCCTTTCTGGAGCATAGCACCTAACGGACCGTTGCTGTTACGGCATAACGCCAATGCAGCTTCTAAGCGGCCCGACATAATGTGCTGTTTCACCTGAATCATCAGGTTTGAATCGTAGCGCGATGCCTTTTTTATGGTTAAGTATCTTTCGATGAAAATGACTAAGCCTAAGAAAGCCAGAATAGCGATGGGAACCATCACCCATCCTCCTTTGATAAGCAGATCTAACAAACTTAAATCTTCAATGGGTGCGGTAGAGGGCCCTGGTGCTGTCAGCATGGAATCCAATGTTGCGGGTGTGTCTGTGACTTGTAATAAGAACATGTTCTATTAAATAATAATTTTGTTTTACACTGTTTGTTTAATATCGGTGCCAAGATAAAATTTATTCCCGGCATTTGTATGTCAAGGGTATATATATGCTTCTTTGGTTATCTCATTTCTAACTTTTTCCAACTCTTCTTTGGCTGCTTCTTTCGTAGCGTAGGAGCCATAGCATATTTTTTTCCTGTTGTTAGGCATATTGCTTTCCAGGACAAATGCATTGATACCGATCGTTCTAAAATATTTAGCCTGTTCAATGGCCAATCTCAGCGTTTTGAATGAGCCGATTACGATGGAAAAAGGTCTTTCTTTAGACGCTTTCCGCACCAGCGGCTCCTTTTCCGGTGCCGGCGCTTGACGCAGTGTATCGGCGACGCTATCTGCCGGATGAACGGTTGTTGCTGTATCCGGTACAATGGCCGACGGTTGCTGCCCGTCGCCACTTGCGTGATCGGTCGTGTCAACTGGTGTTATAGCTGTTTGGACAGGATCATTCGGAATAACGGCGTTTTGGCGCTTCCACACCAAGAAACCAATCAGGCCAATAAACACAACAGCCGTTAAACCCCAGAGCCATGTGCGTTTACTGCTTGCTGCTTGGCTCGGTACTTCTTCCGCCTCTGCTTCAAACGGTGCTTCTTGCTCAAGAATAGGCGCGTTCACTTCGTCTGGCCTCGCTTCTTCTGCTTCCGATATGATAGGCAGCTCTTCGGAGACAGTCGTCTTCTTATAGTCGCCAATAGGCTGTAATCCCCAAAAGCTTGGATCGGCCTCCGCAACCAATGTATAGATACCGGCAGTCTCTTTAAGCGTACCGATAGGCTGCAGTTTAGCTTCGCCCTGTTCTTTGATCGCTGTTTGTAGGTGACTTATCGCCTCGCTTATAGCAGCTAGGGCTTCTTCATTGGATAGATGAAGAGATTTCGCTACGCAGTCGACTAAATGGCTGTCGGTCACCGCCTGCGGAACCAAGGAATAGCTACTTGCTGGAGGCAAAAACTTTTCCAATTGTTCATCGTATCGAGCCGCAATACGGCTCTTTGAAAAAACACCAATACCCGGTACACCAACCTGTGGGTGGAGGAGTAAGAGCTGATACAAGTATTGGCCTAAATTGAGCATTCTTTTTTCGTTTGAGTCGGCAAATTTAAAAAGCTTAATAATTAAAACGAAACGTTAACGCCACCTATTATATTAAAGCCTAAACGTGGGTAATATAGGAATCGTTCATAACCTTTGTTCAACAGGTTATTTCCCCTTACATATACACCAATCTGTTTCGTAGCCCGGTATTCCAATCCGGCGCTAACATCAAGGAATGAGGGCATAGATACTGTTACAGGCGCAGTGGGATCCATCGTACCTATCCCAGCGTACGGCTGGTAACTTTTGGCTTTCATCGCATCGTTGAAGAACAGTTCTCCATCCAAATAGACTTTTTTGCTAATATTGATGCGTGTGTTCGCTGCTAGACGCAGTTTCGGAATAAACCACGCTTCTGCCTCATTCTCCAAATCATATTCATTGAAGAGGAGGTTACCTCCTAAGCTCACCGCCTCGGATACGCGGACGTTGACATCGCCTTCTAGACCAAAGACTTTATTTTTTTCTCCGCGGTCGTAGATGATACCGTACCTCGACGGCGCATTGGGCTGGATCGCATAAAATGGAAGATCGCTGATCTGCTTGTAAAATACACCGATTTTATAACCGAATGTCGCACCTGCATTTCCTTTTATCCCACCGAAGACATGCAGTTTTTCGAGCATATTATGAACCGCCAGCGTATTACTGGCTGTGTCGATAAATGGGCTTTCTGTAAGAAAGGGATTCTCATTGGCTAATGTTCGGAACGAGGTCTTAACAACATCACCTTTCACACCAGCATAAATACTGGCATATTCCGGCACTAAAGCAAAGTCGAAATCAACGCTTGGAAAGATGTTATTCCGCGTTTCGTCGCCGCCAAATTCGCTTACAAAGGTAGCTCCCAAGGTCAATTTATAGTTTGATCCCTGAAAACGGATATAAGGATTTAAACGGGCTATATGGTTACCTAAGGTCAAATTGTTGCTCTCTAAACCGGTGAAATCGCCAGATAAATTTGCTCCTACATTAAAGGCGTTGATCTTTTTATTGATGTTACCGCTGAGGGCAAACGAATTCTCTTTTGAAGAGAAAGCATTTCCGAAAAGATAGCCATCTACCTTTAATGAGTAACTCAACAGCTCCTCGTTGTCTACGTGATTACTATTTAATTCCCCCTTAATATAGATGTCGTTATAGTGTTGTTTAACAGGGTCTGTATTTAAATCGGGTTGCAGGGGTACGAAACCATAATAGCGAGTCGCGTAGCGATTAAACCCGATCTCTCCGTTTAGCGTAATCCGATCGAGGATACTTCTTCCAAATAAACCTATCTTTTGCTCACTGAAATTTTGTCCTTCATAATCCGAACCTTTTTGACTCAGGTGTTTAACGAAGCCGCCTACCTGAAGGGCCTCATCCTCGCCATTACTGATATACAACTCACCTAAAAGGGTGTTAAAATTCCCAGCGCCTATCTTCGCGTAATTATTGGTTAATACGTCGGGACGCATAGCCGGCAATTGCTGTATCTCCAAACGGTGAGTACCCGTGTTGATGTCTAGTTTTCGGTCGAAAGTGGAATAATTGAGTTTAGACAAATATTTGCGGTTGTTCGTGAGATCCGGACTTTGCCTGATTTTAACCGCGTCAGCCAGAATAGGCCTATAGTCTCTAACGACTTCAATTTCTCCTAAATTTCCTTTAGCCTCTTCTTGAGGTACTTGTTCTTCTTCTTGCGCGAAAGCTGCGAAAGAGCAAAAACCTAAGCCGATTAATAATGTATATTTTAACATTGAAGAATTCAATATCATGGTTCTTTTTATTTAGATAGTATGAATGATCTCTAAAATTTATAAAGCCTATTTCTCAACTGCCGACGAATCCAGCGCTACGCTGTCTGGTTCTACGACCGTGCTGTCAGTTTCAACGCTGTCTACCGCAGTAGAGTCGCTTTTCGTTTTTACACTATCTGTTGCTTTCTTATTATCTGTTTTCTTTCCGGTTATTTTTTCTAAACGTTCTTTCGCCGTCGGAATGATGTCATCTTTGCCCTCATAGTTTTCGATAATACTTTGTAGGGTGCTCTTTGCCTGGAATTCATCTTTCAGCTTGATATAACAGTCGGCCAACAAAATAAAGCTTTTGGCCACCCAGTAATCATATGACGGCATATTTTTGATTAGGTCGAAAGCAGTTTCTTGAGCCGCTTTGTATTCGCCTGCCTCATATTGCAATTTGCCGATATTATATTTTGCTTCCGCGCCAACAACGGTTTGGCTGCTTGCCACGGCACTTTCTAATTCTTTTCTGGCTGTAGTCAAGTCGCCTTTCAACATATGTGCCTTCGCTGCGTATAGGTCGGCCTTTGCCTTATCTTCTACAGACGACTTCTCATACTCTCTAACATACTGTGCGTACATAAGCGTATTATCGAAGTCGTGAATATGGAAGTAAGCCACCATCAGATTGTTAATGGCAAAGCTGTAGTGCGACTTATATTCGGCGGTCAGTTCTAATTTCTTCAAAGGAGCGATCGCCTCGTTATATTTCTTTTGATCGAGGTATAAATTAGATACGCTCAATAGCGTACGTTCCGTATAAGCGCTGGTCCAATCGTTCAAAATAATGTTGAAGTCGTGCAATGCCTCTTGTGGATGCCCGGTTTTGTACAAGCTTTCCGCCCGGATGAAGCGTGCAAATTTTTCCTGTAAGGGTTTGGGGAATTTATCAAAGTAAGCGTTTACCGCGTCAATAGCTGCTTGGTAATCTCCCCTTGAAAAATAGTTGTTTGCCACCTGGAAGGTTATATTGTCCTGTTCGGCTGTGGACAGGTCACCAATGGCGGTTGTACTTGCATAATCCAGAAATCCTTGCGCGTCACCTTTATCAATATAAATGTTCTGTATGGATTTCAGCGCTTGTTTTGCCTCTTCCGTTGTGGCGTGTTGTTCAACCACACGTTGGAAGGTTCTGATAGCGGCGTCATTATTGTCGCTGTTATATTGTACCAAGCCAATGGTTACCAGCGCTCTTGGTACATAGCTACTGCGCGGATACTTTTCAATCATATCCTGAAGTCCCTGAATAGCGATTTCGTTTTCACCTTTTAAGAAGAAGGTGTAAGGTATCTCAAAGCTGGCATCGTCCGCATAATTTGAATTGGGATATCTCGCTAGCAGATCAGTCATAATAGCGATTTTTCCGTCGGCATCGCCTTGCAAACCTCTGATAATTCCACTTTGGAACAAGGCATAGTCCTGCGTCTTTGCTTTTGAACTCATGAGCTTATTATATTGCTCCATGGCACGACCATAGTCTTTCAGCATAAAATATGAATCGCCCAAACGAGCAATCGCATCGTTTCTGGTATTAAGCTCAATCGGTTCCCCACTGTTCAGGAATTTAGCAAAATAGTTGGCGGAGGTGCGGTAATTGTCATTGCGGAATGCCGCATAAGCAAGTGCGTAGTTGGCGTAGTTGTATACGTCGGTATTCTTTGCAGCCGGATATTGTAAAAACTTGCTGAAGTTGGTGGTCGCCTCTCCGTATTTTCTTACTTCATACATTGCCTCCGCTTTCCAATAGGTGGCCAGAGCAAGCAGTTCGGGGTCGTAGGGGTTTTGCTCAGAACGCATAAAGATAGAAATCGCGTTTTCAAATGCGCGTTCATTATAGTATTCCAATCCGCGGAAATAGGTTACTTTCTGGTAAGCGGCATTCGCTTCCTTTGTCCGTTTCGGGATGGATTCCAGAATATCAACAGCTGAGCGGTAATTCTTCGTGCTAAGTAAAACTTCTGCTAACAAGGTTTTCGCTTCGTCGACGTTTTTCGAGCGGGGATAGGTTTTCAGGTATTCTTGTGTAGCATCCAGTGCTACCTGGTGAAATTCCAGCTCATAAGATAATTTCGCGTAATTCAAAAGTCCCTGCTCTTTCATAGACGGATCGAAATCAAGTTTGGACGCTCTAAAAAAGGCGTTTCGGGCGCTTTCCTTATTGCCAAGCTTTAGAAATGAATCGCCGAGAATGATCATGCCACTTTGGAAATAGGCATCGGGTTCTGTTAACTTTTCTAGCTCTTTAATAGCCTTTTCATAATTGCCATTTTTGTAAGCTATATATCCGATCTGGTAATCGTCTTGATTATTCTGGGTTTTTCCTTGATCGCGAGCCTGAAACTTATCATAGTATTCTTTTGATTTTGCTAAGTCGTTCTTCGCAAAGTAGGTAGCTCCTACAATCCGGAATATCTCTGTTTCATTTTCCTGTTTGGTGCGCTCTAATATCGGAAGTATATAAGAAAGTACATCGTCATAACGCTTGTCGAGGAAATAGAGCGCTGCAATATAATAAGGATAGCTGTTCTCGTACGTTTTCGACCCTTTGAGGCGCTCAAATTCCCTGAGTGCGACCTTATACTCAGCGTCCAGATAGGAAAGATAGGCATAATAGTAAACCGATGCTTCTTGATATTGCCCTCGCTCTTCTTTTAAGCGCTCAAACAGCGGTTTCGCGGCTTGATAATCTTCTGTCATAAAAAGCGCATAGCCAAGCTTGAAACGGTATTCTGTATTCTCGGCGCCGCTTAAATTTCCGTTATCCAGCTTTTTAAACCACTCAATCGCTTTTGGGTAGTTCTTTTTTGCAAAATAAGAGCGTCCTACTTGAAAATAAGCCGCTTTGGTATTAGCGCTCGTTGGGTGATCCTTTATGAATTTTAAGAATAAGCCTTCTGCATCATGATTACCTAATTCCAGCGCACAGACGGCTTGGTAGAATCGTGCGTTTTCTTTAAGCAAAGAAATTTGATCGCCTTCATCCTGTTGAATCGTGGTGCTTGTACGTAAGGTTTCCACTTTACCCAGTTGGTTGTAAGCGGAGGCATATTTCCCTTTTTCGTATAGCTCCATACCTGTTTTGTAAGCTTGGTTGAGAGATTGCCAAGCACTTTGTTGGGCCACTGCACTACTGGCAAAAAGACTAAGTGCTAGACTAATACGAGTGAATTTATTAAACATGTTGTTCAAATTCTTTTATACTAAATTAATGGGACGTTATGAAGTTTTGTACACTATTACTTAACAAATGTTAATAACCTCTTACTATAACGGCAATAGTTGTGAAATAATGTGCACGGTGATTTTTTTCGGTTGCTGCGTCTAAATTCGTTTTCCGGCAAGTAGATACAGCACAGCCATCCTGACGGCGACACCATTTTGTACCTGATCAAGTATAATCGAATGCTTGCTGTCAGCCACGTCACTGGTGATTTCCACGCCGCGGTTAATCGGACCGGGATGCATGATGGTTATTTTTTTATCCAACGATTCGAGGATGGTTTTATTTAAACCATACAACATGGAGTACTCGCGTAAAGACGGAAAGTAGTTGATGTCTTGCCTTTCCAATTGAATCCGCAGCATGTTTGCTACATCACACCAACGAAGCGCTTTGAGTAAATCATGCTCTATCTTGACGCCTAAGGAAGCGATATATTTCGGAATGAGTGTCGTTGGACCGCAAACGAGCACCTCGGCCCCTAATTTTTGCAGGCATAGTATGTTCGAAAGGGCAACACGCGAATGTAGGATATCGCCAATGATGGCAACCTTCTTTCCCGCAACGTCGCCGTATTGCTCGCTAATGGAGAAGGCGTCGAGTAAGGCTTGTGTAGGGTGCTCATGTGCACCGTCGCCGGCATTTATGATCTGCGCATTGACATGTTTGCTCAAGAATACGCCCGCACCCGGATAGGGGTGACGCATAACAATCATATCCACTTTCATTGCTAATATGTTGTTGACCGTGTCAATCAGCGTTTCTCCTTTGCTCACCGACGACGAGGAGGCCGCAAAGTTGATGACATCGGCAGACAGGCGCTTTTCGGCGAGCTCAAAAGAAAGCCGCGTCCGCGTGGAATTTTCGAAAAATACATTCGCTATGGTAATATCTCGCAAGGAAGGCACCTTTTTGATTGGGCGGTTAATGACATCTTTGAAAGTGCTAGCCGTTTCCAAAATCAAGTGTATATCTTCTGTGGTAAGATCTTTTATGCCGAGAAGGTGTTGAGTGCTTAGCTGTTGTGCTGTTTCTGCCATTTTTATGCAATCAAAAATTTAATCGTTTTCTTCTGTTAAGAGAATTATTTGGTCTTGCGTATCAGTTTCATGCCAATTGACGATCACGCGTTGTGAGTTAATGGAGTCGACCTGTATGCCTATGTAATCTGGCTGTATAGGTAGATGCCTAGAGAATCGGCGATCAACCAGCACCAGTAATTCCACTTTCTCGGGCCGACCAAAGGCTTGTATCGCATCGAGCGAAGACCGAATAGTCCGACCTGTCCATAGCACGTCATCAATCAAAATGACCTTTTTGTTTTCAATTACGAAATTTATATTGGTGCTGTTCGGAACAAGCGGGCCATTTTCTTTGCGCCGAAAGTCATCTCTGTAAAATGTGATGTCTAGCTCTCCGAACAAAATGTCGTCTACCTTTAATGTCCGCTGGAGCTCCTCGCGTATCCGTTTTGCAAGATATATTCCTCTTGGTTGGATACCGATGATGACCGAGTTCTTAAAATCGTGGTGGTTTTCGATTAACTGCTGGCAAAGACGCTGGATGGTGATCTGGAATTTTGGACCACTTAATAGTATAGATTGTTGCATTAGAAATCTGTTTGGTTAAGCGTATAAAACCTTGTTTTCTTCTTTTTCCCCGCTAATCTTTGTAATTGCCTCAAGCTAATGGAAGTATTACTTATGTTTTGCAAACTTAGATAAAATTGGCTTTATATGCAATGATTGTGCGATTGTTATCCCTTGCTGAAAAACAAAAGGATAAGCTCGTCGGTTGTTCTAGTAACAGACAGATACTCTATGAGAACACTATTTTATATTATCGCAATTATATTATTGGTAGGATGGGCAATCGGTACTTTTGTGTACGCTGTAGGAAACCTGATTTATATAGCGTTGGTGCTGGCCATCGTAGCACTTGTATTAGGTTTGGCGCGTAGGCGGAACACAAGGCGCAGTTAGCTAGGCCTTATTGTCTTTTGCTTCTTGCGGATCCGTTTTGTCGCCTGATAACTCCGGTCGGTATTTGAGCGTCGGGTCTAGCCAATACATTTGTATAATACGGGAATACCGAAAGTTGAGTGGTGCCAAAAGTAAGATTCCCGGAATAATAATACCTACATATAACCAAGGGTTGTCGGATCCGCCCGACAGCACAAAGGTGGCAATGCCAAGCGTTACGATTTCGGCGACATTAAAAACATAGGTTACATACATGGCCGTGTAGAAATAACCCGGATTGCGTTCAAAAGTTAAGCCGCAATGGCTGCACTCTTCATACATAGCACTCGAGAAAAAGCTCTTAAACATGTTGCCCCGCCTACAGCGAGCGCATTTTCCTTTTAGCATTGCCGGAAAGGCTGGAATAAATTTAGTGGAATGATTGTCGTGCTCCATGTAGATTGAACAATTTTATCTTCAGATTGTGCTAATTTCATCGTTGTTTACTTCTCTACACAACCTCTTCCCGACATCCCTCTGCGGTCTTCAAAGTTGTCGCTTTCCCTTCTGCCTTTCGGGCGCATAATAGTCCAATTTGGTGTATGATGTTTTTTAAAAACAAAACCTTCATGATCGAACGCACAATCATGGGATGAAGGATCATGAAGATTATTGATGGCCGCTATTAAACAGATACTTTAAGAAAAAAAAGCCTCAAATCGTTGAGGCTCTTAACTGATTTCGGTCAATTAAGCAGTCTTTAGAATGAAAAATCGTCGTCTTTTTTCAAGTCAGCAGTCACTCCGTTTTCGCTGAACTCATAACGTTTTTCAACTACTTCTTGATGGGCCTTAATATATTCGACAGTGTCATTAAGTCCTTCAGCAAATTTTTCAAAATCTTCTTTGTACAAGAAAATTTTATGTTTCACAAACACGCCATCTTCCAGTCTCTTTTTACTTTCTGTAATGGTTACATAGTAATCATTCGATCTCGTGGCCTTCACGTCAAAAAAATAGGTGCGCTTTCCTGCTCTTACCTTTTTTGAAAAAACTTCTTCCCGTTCTTTGTTGTCAAAATCTCCCATTGTCAAATCTTTAAGTTTAAGTTCTCCGATTCGGTATAAATATAAATCAATATTTTCTAATAATGCAAATAGATTTTTACAATGGTAGAAAAATAGTTTATCAACGGCTGGTTTTTTGGTTTAAAAAGCGACTTGAATGCCTCTTTCAGCATTTTTTTTATCTTTTAGAGGTGCAATAAAAAAATGAAAAAATATTGTGCGTTTAAACGATTATTTATCTAATAAATAGTCGAAACGATCGCCTAGATCCTCTTCGTTTCGATAACTTTTGATCATGTCGTCGTCCAAATCAATGCGATTGCTCCTAAAAGAGGGTATATCGGCACCTAAATTTTTTAACAAGGTGTACAAAGTGTTCAGATCAAACTCTGAACGCTGTAAACGTATCAAATATTGATTGTCAGTGATTTCGATGTTGAAGCTTTCCATGGTTGTAGACATTGTTTTTAGCAAATTTTATAATCACGTATGAGTTGCGGGTTAATTTTCTGTGAAATTTCGGTTAAATAAGGGGCGGTTTCAACTTCGGCTTGATCTTGGAGAACGTGGCTGTCTCCTATGTTTGTTCCAAGCAAATATAGAAGACAGCCTCGTGTAAAGCTAACAACCTAATTGATCAAAGCATTTGTTACTAACTCATTGTTCGAAATCGGCCAAATATAATTGCTGGCACTTGGCGCTACAGCCTGAGCAGGTGTTGGCCCCGACTTGGCGGGGAACGTTTGCAAGCGCCGCCTAATATCGTTCGAACGGAATCCTTCTCCTAAGAGTTCTATGCGTCTTTCTTTTAAAATGGCATCTACCAGACCGGTACTGTTGGATAACACCTCATTGGAAAAAGTATAGGATTCATCCGATCGCGCATGGACGGCATTCAGTAGACTGGCGGCCATCGTTACATCTCCTGTCTCAGCGGCCGCTTCGGCGTAGTTCAATAAAACTTCAGAATAGCGGATAACCGGGATGTAGATGAGGTAAGGAGACTGATTTCCGAATTTCGTTAGGAAACTGCGCCCGTTGTTGGCGTTTAAGCGTAAAAAGCCCCTTCGTGCATCTGTCTCCGCCCATTGGCTATCTCCGAATATACCGGCAGGGTTTAAGTAATATTCGGCATTCTGATCGTACATATAACCAATGGCGTTCTGGCCGCTGTAATAGTCTAAATTGGTAAAAGGCATGGATAGAATAGATTCCGTGGTGGTCATGTCTATCATAATAGCGCTGACCGGGTCCGCTTGTAGCGCGTGTTGTACGCCAAAGGTGGTCGAGAAAGGTGCGCTCGCCTGAGGGACGATTTTCTGTGCTTCGGCAATTACACGAGGCCAATTAGCTTGACTGAGGTAAACGCGGGTTTTTAGCGCAATAGCCGTGCTGCTATGTGCTCTCGTGGTGTTGAGTAAAGCGTTGGCATAGTTGTCTGGCAGATCGGATTCTGCTTCATCCAGATCTTGGATGATCTGTTGGTACACTTCCGCAACGGTGCTGCGCGCTAAATCGTTGTTTTCTGTCGATGTTTCAGCCTGAAGCCTTAAAGGCAATCCCGGAGAAGCTCCGTTGTCGTCGATATAAGGACGGGCAAATAGGGTAATCATCGTATAATACGATAAGGCACGTAGAAACTTCGCCTCGGCGATATATTGGGCTGCCAGCTGATCGCCAACAACGGCTGCGTTTTCCGGATCACTCAGTCCATCGATCACTATATTGGCGTTATTGATTGTGGTATAGCCCGCCGACCATACATTAATCACATCTGCTGATCCGGAATTCACTGTGTGCGCCCAGGCTTCAAAACCGGTAAAGGAATTTACGGTGGTATTGATAAAATCTTCTCCGCCGGCATCCAGAAACATGAGCAGCCGACCTCCGTAGAAATTAGCGTCCTTTAAAGCGGCATATATGCCATTAACCAATCCTTCGATTCGGGCAGGAGTGCTGAAAATATCGGCGTCGCTCAGCTCGGTGGGAGAGACGCGGTCGAGGTATTCCGATTCGCTACAAGACGTGAACTGTAAGGTGCTGAAGACGGAGACGAAGCAAACTATTTTGAGAATATTTTTTGTTTTCATTTTTTCTTTGTTATAAAAGTTCAAAATTGCTTTCAATAATTCTTTACATTCCATAGGGGTTAAAAGGCTACGTTAACGCCCAGTGTAAAAGTGCGTGAGTTTGGCAAAGAATTATAGTCAAGTCCCGACGAGGTCGTGGTGTTGCC
The DNA here is from genome assembly GCF_004368405.1 of Olivibacter sp. XZL3. Lineage (GTDB taxonomy): Bacteria > Bacteroidota > Bacteroidia > Sphingobacteriales > Sphingobacteriaceae > Olivibacter. Next base: position 89,608 of record NZ_SBJH01000095.1, on the reverse strand, counting down.
ATTAATACTCGCCTCCGGGTCGAGGCCGGTATAGCCTGTGATCAAGAACAAATTAGTTGCCTGTAAATAAACCCTGAGTGAATTGATGTGTGCTTTTGATAAGAATGTCTTTGGAAGGGAATAACCAAGGGCTAGATTTTGCAGACGCAGGAAATCTGCTTTTTCTACATTGGCCGATATATTCGGGATATTGGCACTGCCAAAATTGTCGTTATAAACCAACCTTGGTACGTCGGTTACCTGACCAGGGCTTGTCCATCGGTCGAGTACACGCGTCGAGTTGTTGAACATCCGCTGATCAATCCAGGTTCCCCTGTTTCCGTTGAACATATAGTAACCGCCTCCGTAGGTGAAATTAAAGGAGAGGTCAAAGCTACCGTAATTTAACGTATTGTTGATACCGCCCTGCCACTTCGGTAAGGTGTTGCCCATGGGCTGGTAATCGGAAGCGGTAATTGCAGGGGCTTCGGTTCCGTCGAGGTACGACCAGCGATAATCGCCGTTTTCCGTGTCTGCTACATGGGTGAATTGAACGCGTTCGCCTGCTGCGTTAACAAAGATGAGTCGGCCGTTATCCGGATTGACTCCATCGGTAATGGCACCGAACAGGGTTCCTACGGGTAAGCCGACCTGGGTGACATTGAAAATGTTGGCATCGCCCGAGGAGGTTGTTAAAATCCGGTCTCCCTCATTAACCAGGGAAGTAACATTGTTCTTCAGGTAGGTAAAATTGAAAGAGGTGTTCCACGAGAACTTCGAAGTCCGTATGTTGTCAGAGCTAATGCTGAATTCTAAACCTTTGTTGGTCAAAGAGCCCACATTTCCCAAAATTGAATTATCGGGAATACCCTTAGAAGGTGCTTGCGGAACGCTGAGGATAAGGCCGTTCACATTGTTGTAGAAATAGGTGAGCTCTACCTGCATCTTATTGTTGAAGAAGCTTAGGTCGGCACCAATATTCGTTTGTTCGCTGGTTTCCCAGCCGAGGTCTGCGTTCCCGGCCTGACTAAGCGCCCAGGTTGGGGCACCTCCATAAAGGTCCGAACCGAATAAGGTCAGTGCGGCATATTCATCTACATTGCCATTTCCAACACGGCCCCAGCTGGCCCGTAATTTTACGGAATTCATCACATTGGCTAAGGAAGAGTTCTTATAGAAAGATTCGTCAGATAACAACCACCCGCCGGAGATCCCGCCGAAGTTTCCCCATTTCTTGTCTGCCCCCAGCGAAGAAACACCGTCCCTTCGGAAGTTGAGCGTGAAGAAATACTTTCCGCCAAAGTCATAGGATACCCGGGAGAAGTAAGAGAGAAAGGACTTCGTGGCAAGTCGGTTGCCGCTCTGTGTTACAGCGCCCCAGTTTCCTTGGTAATCAGTGAAAAAGGGATCGGCTGCTTGCTGCACATTCGCTCCCCAGCGATTTACCTCAAAGTTTTGAGCATCGTAACCGCCTAATAGGGTGAGGTGGTGGTTTCCAAATCGTGTGTCGTAATTTAATGTGTTGGTGAAATTCCAGTTATCCATAACGCCCGAAACGTTTGTAACCGAACCATTGGTAGAAGAACCCGATCCTTGAACAGGGCTGACTGCACTGATCGTTGATATATTGGTTCGATCCAGGGAATAGTTGGTGGTAAAGGTGAGTCCTTTGGCTAGGTTCAAAGTAGCACCGACGTTCCCTATAATATGGTCGTTTGCCGAGCTATACCTCGCGAGGTCAAAAAAAGCAATCGGGTTATAGTAAACCCAGGTCACTTCATTATTTCCATTGCCGATCGTTCCGGCAGGTGATTCCGTATTGATATAAGGGGTGCCGTCCGGATTATAGGGCGGGACATTCGGAGGTAGGATGTATGACATCCTCGCAGCGCCGGCGATCGCCTGGGCCTGTCCGCTTCTGGAACCTGTATTGGGCGATTGGTTAAAGGATTTTGTGTAGTTCAAGCTCCCTTTCACTTGTAACCAAGGCGTCACTTGATGATCTAAATTAAAGCGGACGCCTCTTCTGTTGAATTCATTGGTCCGCAGGATGCCGTTTTGGTCGGTAGAGTTGGCAGAGAAGTAATAGTGCGTCGTTTCGCTTGCTCCACTGACATTGATGGAGTGATTATGCGACACGCCCGTTTGATAAATATAATCGTACCAGTTTGTGTTTACCAGGGAACCGTCTTCATTATACATAGGGAAGAACAATGCAGAAGCGACATTATCGTTGTTTTCATTGCCTCCGAGTATTTTACTGTTCAACACTGCTTCATTCTTGATCGCCATATATTGTTCAGCATCCAATTGTGTCGGCAACCTCGCGGCATTCGAAATGCCCACCCATCCTTGGTAATTTACTTTGGCAGAACCTTGTTTTCCTTTTTTGGTCGTAACTAATAAAACCCCCGCTGCGGCACGCGAGCCGTAAATAGCCGTTGAAGCGGCATCTTTTAATACATCAATGGATTCAATATCTGCCGGGTTGATGTCTGCCAAAGGATTATTGGCCACATTGGAACTGGCCGACACGTCGCCGGTATTGATTGGAATTCCATCCACAACAATGAGCGGATAAGAGCTTAGGGAAATAGAGTTTATGCCTCGCACCCGTATGACCGGTGCATTGTTCAGTTGGCCGTTCGGGATGGAAATATTGACACCGGCGGCACGCCCCGATAAGGCCTGATCGAAACTTTGGACAGGAACATCTTTTACTTCGTCTGCCAAAATTTGGGCGGCAGATCCGGTAAATTCTTTCTTGCTTTGTGTGCCATAACCAACAACTACGATTTCACTTAGCTCTTGGGCATCAGTAACCATTTTTACGTTAAGTACATGTTGACTGCCAATAGCGATTTCTTTTCGCTGATACCCAATGTAGGAGAAAACAAGTTTGGCGTTGGGGGCAACCGTAATCGCAAAACGACCGTCTGCATCGGTTGCTACGCCTCTTGTTGTGCCTATTTCGATGATAGACACATTGGTCAAGGCCTCACCGCTTACGGAATCGGTGACGGTACCCGTAATTCTTTGCGTGGCTGTTTGCGCCAAGGCAAGCTGAGCGAAGGAAATAAAAGTTAACAGAGATAAGAAATAGGACAGATTTAATAAACGATTTGTCATGATTATTGGGTTAATGGTTCATATAATAATAAAGAATTAGATGTAATACCTTCGTTAATGACACACAAATCTCCCTGTGACTACCTTTTTGATAGTACAAATTGTCCCTTATCCCTTTTTTTAGCTAAATTTTAGGCCTATTGGTGTTTGTTTTTGGCTTTATATCTATAAAAGGGCTCTGTTTAATAGAAATGCTTATGAAAATTGGTTAATGTTTTTATGGGTTTTTGTTGTATATAACCCATGTATTGTATAAAATATCTTTTTTGTTCTTTTATGGTACAAAAAAAATGGACGATCCCTGTTTTAAGATCGATTGTTTGATTTAGTTGGATTTTTTTTTCTAAACTAGCTAAAATATTGATAATGTCAAACTGTTTTGAATAAAAAGTTGGTTTTATTTCTATTTTCTATCTTTTTTTTTGATAAAAAAGCAGTAAATACCGCTTATGTTTGGGGATAATGAAATAAAAAAAATAGAAAAATGGTTTGCTTTAGGGTTACCGACGGTTGTGGTAAAAAACTTCAATAATTAGGACTTTCTTTCTAACTTTCTTATCTCCGCCCTTGCATAACGCTATTTAGATAAATAAAGAGTCTATTTAGAATTATTCCAATTAAAAAAGTATATTTGTTGCCGTCTAAAAAAAGCAACCTGGTGATAACGTTTAAAAAGCATAGGAAAGCTAACGCGGATGATTTGATCGACGAAGTCGGCTTTCGCTCCCTTTTTGACCAATATTGGAAACCACTAGTCGCTTTTTGTCAACACCATATTCGGGATGACGAAGCTGCTATGGATCTGGTGCAGGATGTTTTTTGCTCCATCTGGAAGCGCCGGAAGCATTTGCAGGTGAATAACAGCATGGAACATTACTTGTTTCGTGCGGTTCGCATCCGGATTAGCGATTATTACCGCGAAAAATTTAAAAGGGAAAATCAGCGGCATCTGCTGTCGAACGATTTCCAAGAGAGCATTAATAATACGGAAGAAGCGGTATTTTACAAAGACCTGAATCATTTTCTGGAAGAGCAGGTCGGAAGGTTGCCCTATAAATGTCAGCAGGTGTATACCTTGAGCCGGAACAAGGGACTGACCATTCCGGAGATTGCCCAACAATTTTCGCTCTCTGAAAAGACGGTAGAGGCGCACCTCACTAAAGCCCTTCGTTTCCTAAAAACGAAATTGACCAATCAGCTTACCGAAAAATAATTTTCTTTTTGACTAAGGGTAAATGGCCCGAACTCCGACTGGTATGTTAAAAAGCATAGCATGGAAGTGAATCAGCATTTGCTGGAGAAGTACTGGTCTGGTAAGTGTACAACAGAAGAGCGGAAAGCAGTGGAGCAATGGATGACTGCTGATGTCCCTGAAGTGGCCTATGAGTTGCGGAATGCTACCGATGAAGAGCAGACGAAGGAAAAATTGTGGCAGCGTATTTTGGAACAACAAGAATCCAATGAGCAAGATGTAAGGGAAACACGGAATCTGTTTCAGCCTGCCCGGGTGCAAAGAACCATGGTCGCGGCTTTGCTGCTCTTGCTGATGGCTGGTGGTGTTTATGTGTTTCAATCTGCCGGGTTGAATCTGTTCGGTGAAAAAGCCCATGCCTTGAAAGAGTTAAAAGTTCCCTATGGGAAAAAAATGAAATTGGCGCTTCCCGACGGTTCGCAGGTCTACTTAAATGCAGGCACTACGTTTCGCTACCCCTCGAAATTTTCGAAAAAAGAAAGAAAAGTTTATCTGGAAGGAGAGGCCTTCTTTATGGTAGCGAAGGAGGCGGAACATCCCTTTTTGGTGCAAACTAAAAGGACAACGACCAAGGTGTTAGGTACCAAATTCAATCTAACGAGTAGGGAAAATGACGCCGACGTATTGACGGTAGCAGAAGGGAGTGTGCAATTTACCGCGCCAGGTCAATCAGACACACTCATTCTTGGGGTTAATACTCAAGGCCGGTTCAACGGTACGGAGATGCTGAAATTAAAGGTAGATAGCCACCGGAAAACAGCTTGGACCCAAGGTGGGCTAGTGTTCGATAACCTACCGCTACCAGAGGTGGCGGCAGAACTGGAACGATGCTTTGACGTCAAAATCAACTGGGATGACCCGCAGCTGGCGGCCTACCGTGTGAAAGCAAACTTCGAAAATGCTTCATTGTCGGCAGTTTTGCAAGACGTGGCTTTTTCACTTCATATACATTATAAAATTAAAGACAAGGAGGTTACTTTATATAGATAGTTAATACAGAGGAAGAAGCCCGGCATACGCATCGCCAAAATTGTATACCGGGCGCAAGCAATGGAATTTTTCGTTTTTTAATCACATTACTTTTATCAAAAATATGAACTTTTTGCTACTTAGCACTACGTTGTTTTCCCGTGCGTTGAAAACAAGCCTTTTAATTATTCTTTTTACACTGCTTACCTTGTGTGTCACCGCTCAACAGGCCTTATTAGAGAAGAAAATCAGCGTGCATAGAAGCCGTGTTTCCATTTCCGAGGTGCTGGAAGAGATTGAAACAACCACCGGGTGCAGCTTTACTTATAGTCCTAACTTATTGGACGTGGAAAAGATTGTTACAATCGATCAGGATGATGTTTCGGTAGAACAGGTGCTTACCACGCTTTTTGGAGATGGGGTCGCGCGGATTTCGGTAAATGGAAATCGCATCAACTTGCAGGCTTCGGAAGGGAAGGGGCACTTGAAGGGGAAGGTAAGCACCCGGGATGGGCAACCCTTGGGTTTTGCGACCATTTCGGTCGTTGGGGGAGCAAGGACTATGACGGACGACCAAGGGAATTTCACTTTAAGCGGAGTGGAGGCGGGCGAGCGAACGCTTGCCATTAGCTTCGTGGGTGGAACGGCTGAGAAAAAAACGGTCGAGGTACAGGCCGGTAAAGTTAGTACCGTGAATTTTACGGTGGAAGCTTCTGAACAGGCCTTACAGGAAGTGGAGGTGACGGGACAGAAGAGAAAAACTTCCTCGGTGACCAAAAGTGACATCCCTTTGGAGAATCTTCCAATGATGGTGCAGATCATTGGGCAGGAACAACTTCAACAGCGGCAGGTGACTTCTATTCGGGAAGCTATTACGAATGTCAGCGGCGTAACCTATGCGAGTTCCTATGCTGGGGGCTATGATAGTTTTACAGGACGTGGTTTTGCGCTGAATATCATGCGTAATGGAGTGGCGGTATCCAATGCTGCCGGACAGTTGTATGGCGATAATATTGAGCAGATCGATGTGCTGAAAGGCCCTGCCTCCATCCAATATGGGGATATCGCTCCGGGATCGGTGATGAACTTGGTGACTAAAAAGCCTTTGGATTATGATTATAAACGTTTTGAAATGAAGTTAGGGCAGTACTCCTTGCTGCGCCCGACCTTCGATATCTCAGGGCCGTTGAATGAACGCAAAACGGTGCTGTTCCGATTGAATTCTTCCTTGGAAAAATCAAATAGCTTCCGGGATGAAATCAGCAATAAAAGCTTTTTATTTGCACCATCCCTAACCTGGAAAGTCCTTCCTAACCTGACCTGGAATCTAGAAGGGGTGTATTATGATGATGACCGGACAATGGATCCAGGTGTAATTTCTCCGGATAATACCTATGCTGGACTGTCGAAATTGCGATTCGGGACTTTTTTGGGGGAACCGGCCAATGTGTACCGGAGTACCGACCAGAATATTTTTTCGACCTTGGAGTTCAAGCTGTCGGACGACTGGCGTTTACGCAATATGTCCTATTACACCAAGGCTACGAGGGAATATGGCTGGATGTCTTTTACCTTGGCCAGTTTAACGGAGGCGGGAGATATTGACCGAACGTATTCATCCGAAACGGGCGAATACGGGGGCTGGGGATCGACCTTAGACCTGTTTGGTAAGCTTGATATCGGTGCCACGAAGCACCATGTCTTATTAGGACTGGAATACCTCTATGATGATCGCGACCGTTCGCTTTCGGGTTGGGGTACCTTAGACAGTGCCATTAACTTATATCATCCGGTGTATGGGCAATCTACCCTGATTATCGACAATCGGGGAACACCAGGGGATCCTTCTACGCAGCGGAGACGCTTCGGTGCTTATGCGCAAGATCAGATTTCACTGTTCGAGGAGCGATTGCAATTGCTCATAGGGTTACGCCTGAATCACGTGGAACGGTCTTCTACTTGGTCTACCGGTCCGGCTCCGGCAGCCTATGTGCCGGATAAGCAGACGATCTTCAACCCGCGCTTTGGGGTGTTGTTTAAACCGCTTACATGGATGTCTGCCTTTGCTTCTTATACTAACTCCTTTGAGATGAACGGGCAAGATCGGTTCACAGGGCAATTGCTGGATCCTTCTGATTCGCATCAGTACGAGGCGGGGATTAAAAGCAGCTTATTGGATGATCGATTCGGGATCACCCTGGCGGCCTTTAAGATTGATAAGAAGAATATTACGGGATATGTAACCGGACTGACAGAAGAACCTACTTTTGAACATAGCTATTATAGCGCGGAATCGGGAACGGCTACCTACCTGGGAGCCAATCATTCCAGTAAAGGGCTGGAATTGGATATGAACGGCTATATTTTACCGAATTTATTTTTCAACGGGGCTTTTTCGTATATCGATGCCACCATTGTGGATGATCCCGCTTATCCCAAAGACAATCAGTTGGGAGGTTCGCCCAAAGTGATCGCCAATTTATGGTTAAACTATAAATTCCAGCAAAAGGCCTTGAAAGGTTTTGAGCTGGGCGGCGGCTATTCGTTCAGAGGGAAGAATTATGCAACGAGCTATAACCGGGAAACAGAACTGGTGCCTGATTACGGTACGGTAGACCTGTCGGTAGCTTATGGCTTTAAAAACTTCTTTACCCGGATGAATGTCACGAATTTGACCGACGAAAAAAGCTATACCTATGGGATGTACGGAGGCTATTATCCGTTGTGGTCGAGAAGAGCTATTTTGAGTATTGGGATTAAATTGTAAAGGGGCGTTGAAAAAGAGATTGTTGAAAATTAATGCTTTCTTACACCGCTGGCTCGGATTATTGTCTGGGCTGGTGGTGTTTATCTTAGGGATAACGGGCTGTATCCTGACTTTTCAATCGGAAATTGAAGATTACCGGGAGCCTTGGAGACGTGTGGAACGCGCTCCTGCCTTTCATGAATCACCTAAGAAAATGGGAGCCATCTTATTGGATTCCCTGCCCAAGAGTGATATCAGAGGGCTGCGTTACCTAGGAAAGGGGCGGAGTGTGGTGATGGATTTTGTGTTGGAAGGGAAGCCGAGGACGGCTTTCGTAGATCCTTATCAGCACCGGATATTGAAAATTAAAGAGAATACAATCAGTTTCTTTCCGGTGGTATTGCATTTGCACGTGAACTTGCTATTGCCGGGGATGATTGGCCATGCGATTATTTCTTATGCAACATTGGTGTACATCGTTTTGTTGTTGGGTGGATTGGTTTTGTGGTGGCCAAAGAAATGGAACAAAAGGCTCTTACGAAATGCCTTGACCATGAAGTGGGGGGCGGGGCCAAAGCGGGTAAATTATGATCTCCACAATGTGCCGGGCTTTTATGCTTTCTTGCCTTTCCTGGTAATTGCTTGTACCGGTATTTTTATCAGTTTATCCTGGTTCTCCGGTTCGGTCTATTGGCTCGCCTCTGGTGGAAAACAACTGCCTAAGCGGGAACTACCCAAAAGCATCGTGCAAGAGCGGAGCAATCTGAGCCCTATGGACGCAGTAGATTCGGTTTGGCAACTTTTGGGGGCGGATAAACATCGTCCTGACTACGCTTTAAGTTTTGTAATGCCCGATAAAGAGGAGGATGTCGTCACCGTAACGGATAATCCGGCTCCGGAAACGGCTCATCTAGCGGTGATCCGCCATTTCGATCGGTATTCGCTGAAGCCTATTTCCATGCCTCATTATTGGCAGAAAGATATAGAGCAGGCTAATGGGGGAGATTGGATAGGCCGCTATAACTACGATGTGCATGTTGGGCGTATTGGTGGTATAGGAGGAAAATGCCTGGCCTTTATGATATCACTGGTATGCGCTTCCTTGCCCATAACAGGATTCTTTATCTGGTATAATAAAAGAACGGGCAAAAAGAGATAAAGAGGTCGATTTCTTTGTGTTCTTATCAGATGATTACCAAAAGGTTGGAATCAAAACTTAAGGAACCGCCCTGTACCGAACGGTACGCAGCGTGGTGTGAAAGGATAGATAGGGAATTAATCCCTATCTTCCTACTCAATTTATTAAGCCTGTTGGCTTTGATTCTTGCGAATTATATTTAAAGCGCCTCCGGCTTTAAACCATTCAATCTGTTGCGCATTGTAAGTGTGATTTACCTGAATGCGATCTTCCGTTCCATCATGATGTAATACCACGGTTAATTGCTTGTCAGGAGCAAATTCAGTTAAGCCAACAATGTCGAAGGTATCATCTTCTTTAATAAGATCGTAGTCGGCCGGATTGTCGAATGTGAGCGCCAACATTCCCTGCTTTTTCAGGTTGGTCTCATGGATACGTGCAAAGGATTTAACCAATATCACCCGAACCCCTAAGTGGCGAGGCTCCATCGCTGCGTGCTCCCTTGAAGAACCTTCTCCATAGTTTTCGTCTCCAACAACAATGGTGTTGATTCCGGCAGCTTTATAAGCACGTTGCGTAGCCGGAACCGGGCCATATTCTCCTGTAAGTTGGTTTTTAACATTATCGGCGGAATCGTTAAAATAATTAATAGCGCCGATCAGCATATTATTGGAGATATTGTCCAAATGTCCGCGATATTTGAGCCAAGGACCTGCCATAGAGATATGATCCGTGGTACATTTACCTTTTGCCTTTATAAGCAATTTTAAACCGGTTAGATCAGTGCCTTCCCATGCTTTGAACGGTTCAAGCAGTTGCAGACGATCGGATGTCGGACTTACAAGCACTTGTACTTGGCTTCCGTCTTCTGCAGGCGCTTGGTAGCCCGCATCTTCTACGGCAAAACCTTTTATCGGTAATTCCAATCCTTGTGGCTCGTCTAATTTAACCTGCTCTCCTTTTTCATTGGTTAGCGTATCGGTTAACGGATTGAATAACAAAGAGCCGGATATCGCCATAGCGGTAACAATTTCTGGAGACGCTACAAACGAATGCGTATTCGGGTTACCGTCGGCACGTTTTGCAAAGTTGCGGTTGAAAGAAGTGATGATGGAGTTCTTTTCTTTCTTTTCTGCACCATGACGAGCCCATTGTCCAATACAAGGTCCGCAGGCATTGGCTAAAACAACGCCACCGATCTTGTCGAAAGTATCAAGGAAGCCGTCGCGCTCTACCGTATACCGAACCTGCTCAGAACCTGGCGTAACGGTGTATTCCGATTTAGCTACTAAGTTTTTATCCACCGCTTGTTGAGCCAGCGAAGCAGCGCGGCTGATGTCTTCATAAGAAGAGTTTGTACAAGAGCCAATCAGTCCTACTTCTAATTTCTCAGGCCAGCCGTTTTCTTTAACGGCAGCGGCGAATTTAGAAATTGGCCAAGCAAGATCCGGAGTAAACGGACCGTTGATATGTGGTTCTAACTCAGAGAGATTGATTTCAATTACTTGATCAAAATATTGCTCAGGATTTTCATATACTTCACTGTCGCCAGTAAGGTGATCTTTGATGCTGTTTGCTAAGTCTGCTATGTCCGCACGATCGGTACCGCGCAAATAGGCTTCTGATTTTTCGTCATAACCGAAAATAGAAGTCGTAGCGCCGATCTCTGCTCCCATATTACAAATGGTACCTTTACCGGTTGCAGATAAAGAACGGGCACCTTCTCCGAAGTATTCAACAATAGCTCCGGTGCCACCTTTTACGGTTAAAATGCCTGCAACTTTCAGAATCACGTCTTTTGCTGCTGTCCAACCGCTTAATTTGCCCGTTAATTTTACCCCGATCAGCTTAGGGAATTTGAGCTCCCACGGAAGTCCTGCCATCACATCGCAAGCGTCCGCACCGCCCACACCAATGGCAATCATACCCAAACCACCGGCATTCGGCGTGTGTGAGTCTGTTCCGATCATCATCCCACCTGGGAATGCGTAATTTTCTAATACCACTTGGTGGATAATACCCGCTCCCGGTTTCCAGAAGCCAATGCCGTATTTGTTTGACACAGATGCTAAGAAATCGTACACCTCTTTGTTTTGGTCAGTCGCTACCGCCAAATCGCTTGAAGCACCCACTTTCGCTTGAATCAGGTGATCACAGTGTACTGTTGAAGGAACAGCTACTTGCGGACGGCCAGCCTGCATAAATTGAAGAAGAGCCATCTGCGCCGTTGCATCTTGCATCGCTACACGGTCGGGTGCGAAATCTACATAAGACTTGCCACGGCCATACGCTTCTTTTGCTTCACCATCCCAAAGGTGGGCATATAAAATTTTCTCAGTTAAAGTAAGAGGTTTACCAACAGCGTTGCGGGCCGCTGCTATACGGCTTTCGTAGCGTCCGTAAACCGCTTTGATCATGTCTATGTCAAATGCCATTTTATATATGTTTTTTGTTTTGGATGTTACAACGCTTTAGGGGCTGTGATGGAGCAACAAACCCAGCTATATTGCTCTGCTGCGCTCATTCTCAGCTGTTAAAGCGAGGCGAATTTAAGAAAAAAAAGAGATGAAAGGTGTATGTTTAGCGGTTAAGCGCTTATTTGGAAATGTTCTAAACAGGTGTGGAGATAAAGGCATAGGGATCAAGGTCTACGCAGAACGACTTCCTTTTTCTACGGAATTTTGTATTATTGCAGTATAGACCAAGGAAGCCTAATTCACCATTTTATGGCAAAGGAACGCGATCACGACCAATTATGCCTACTCAAAAAGGGAGATGAGCAGGCTTTTGCCGCTTTATACAATGAATACTGGGAAGCACTGTTCAGATTTGTGAAGCGTATTCTGCCCGAACAGGAGGAGGTTGCCGATGTTTTACAGGAAACATTCGTCTCGTTTTGGGAACTGCGCAATAATTTGCATCGCGTGCGATCGATAAAAGCCTATCTTTTTATTATGGCCCGCAATTTTGCCTTTAAGCGCTTACGTGAGCATTTAAAACGAACGGAGGTCGTAGATCGACTGGTAATCTTCTATGGCGAGCCTTTAAACAGCCCGGAGGAAAATCTCGATTTGAAAGAGCTTGCCAATCTCATAGATGCTGAAATTGATAAACTGCCGGAAAGGATGCGCGAAGTGTTTCTGTTAAGCCGGAAAGAGCATCTTTCCTATAAGGAGATCGCCGAAAAGTTGCAGATATCCGATTTAACTGTCAAGAAGCAAATTAACAATGCGTTAAAAAGCCTCCGCTTAAAAATCGATGAGGAATATATCCCCTATTTAGTCTTGCTCATCATCATTGATCTTGCTCGCTGACTAGGCGCTTGAAGAACGGACGCCACCTCTTGCAAAAAAAATAAATTTCCTCTACTACTTTGCAGTGGTAAAAAGCTCTTATCTATAAAAGACCGATTATCCAATTATCAAACGAAGCCATGCAACCAGAAAAATTGCGCGAACTTTTACGGAAATATGCTGCTGGCGAGTGCACGGTACAAGAGCAAAAATGGCTCGAAGACAAGATGCTTCGTAAACCTATAGCGGGTGCTTGGGATTGGAGCAGTGAGGAAGAAAAGATCCAAATGGGCCTCCGGATCAAGAAAAATATTGATAGGCAACGACTAGCCAAAAGAGATAAAATAATTAGGCGTTTATGGATCAAAGGCGTGGCCGCTTCTTTCTTACTGTTGCTAGGATATCTATGGATAGCACAATATCAACAGAAAAAAGAGGAGAAAATAGATCGACTGGTTATTAACGAATCGGTTTCACATGCAGTAGACGGCATCGTTTTAACGCTGGCCGATGGAACCAAGATAAACCTCGATCAACAAGAAGGAGCGCTTATTGAAGAACAGGGGGTGTCGATCCGAAAAACGCGCGATGGTTTGCTTGTTTATGAATCCGATGGAGACGCTTCGCCAATGGCAGCGGAAGCGGTTGCACAAAATACAATCTCAACACCCAATGGCAAGCAGTTTCAGCTGAGTTTGCCAGATGGCACTCAAGTTTGGTTGAATACAGCAAGTAAATTAAGCTATCCACTCGTTTTTACGGGTGGAGAACGGCGGGTGTCCTTAGAGGGGGAGGCCTACTTTGAGGTAGCGCCTAATTCCGCCAGGCCATTTAAGATTACGGCTTTGGAGACGGAGATCGAGGTAACAGGTACGCACTTTAACGTATCAGCCTATACTTCTGATAAAAAAGTAATCACCACATTGCTGGAGGGCGGCGTCCGGGTATATAAAGACGAAAAGCAAGTAGCGCTTGGCCCGGGTTATCAAGCTACGACTTATCAAGGAAAACAGGGAATTGAAAAGCGTGTCGGGAATATAGAACAAACCATGGCCTGGAAAAACGGCTACTTCATATTCGATAATATGGATATCGTCTCCATCATGAAGAATGTGGCCAGATGGTATGATATACAGATCGTCGTGGAGGGAAAAATGCCGTTTAAACAGTTTGGTGGCACTTTTCCGATGACCGGAGGTCTTGATGAATTATTAAATGACTTGAGTACAATAGGACAAGTGCAATTTGAAAAAAAAGGAAAGGAGGTGCGGATTATATGGTAACATAAAGTCGAAGAGTCCGAAGGCCTAAAAACCAGAAGTGCGGCTAACACCTCTGGCTGAAGGCGATAAAAATATCGCTTTAGGTCTTAAATATGGGTCGCTAAACCACATTAAACTTTAAAACCTGAATGACAAATGTATAAAAAATTGATTGCATTTAATGGCAAGGACACTGCACATGTCCTGCTTAAACTGCTTGTAATGTTAAAAATCTCGCTATTGCTTTTAATGATTACCGTTTCGCAAGCGGGGGCGGAGGTCTTTGCTCAAAAGGCAAGTATTAAAGCGAATAAGATAACGCTCAAAGAAGTATTTAGTGAATTACGGAAGCAGACAGGATACCATTTCCTTTATTTAACGGAGGATTTGCGGGATACGCATCCGATAAGCTTGGATTTTAAGCAAACGGATTTGGAAGAGATTCTACAGTACTGTTTCGCTGATCAACCGCTTAATTATCAGATTAGACAAAATCGGGTGTTGATCTCGCGTAAGGAGATTTCAAATCCCAGAACGCCGACAGTACAGGAATTCCTCATAAGAGGAAAAGTGACGGACGACAAAGGCAATGCCTTGGAAGGGGTTACCGTTGCCTTGAAAGGTACGTCACAGGTGACGATGACAAATGCTGCGGGACAGTATCAGCTAAATATGAACAAGGAAAGCGGTACCGTGGTGTTTTCTATCGTCGGTTTTACGGTAGAGGAACGGAGTGTACAGGCCGGTGCCACGATGAATGTGACCTTAAAGGAGCTTGTTGCAAACATGGATGAGGTCGTGGTGGTGGGCTATGGAACGGTGCGCAAAGGCGATCTGACAGGATCGGTCACTTCCGTAAAATCGGAGGATATTACGGCTTTGCCGTCCATTAATGCGATGCAAAGTCTTACCGGTCGCAGTGCGGGCGTACAGGTGATTCAAGGATCTGGCGCCCCGGGCTCGGGTATCAATGTGCGGGTTCGTGGCGGGAATTCTTTGTTGGCAAGCAACGAGCCGCTTTACGTGGTGGACGGTTTTGCTATCTCCGGTAGCCCCACCATCCTGGATCCGGCCGACATTGAGTCGATGGAAGTATTGAAAGATGCCTCGGCAACGGCTATCTATGGGTCTAGGGGTGCCAATGGTGTCGTGATTATTACAACAAAGGCAGGCAAGAAAGACCTGAATCAAGTGAGCTTTAATAGCTATCTCGGCTTTCAACACGTGATCAAGAAGCTGGATATGCTGAATGCCCAAGAGTTCGCAAGCATTGCCAATGAACGTGCGCGGAATGATGGTGTAACACCTTATTTTACGGAGGAGGAGGTCGCCGCTTTTGGAGAGGGAACCGATTGGCAGGACGCGATCTTTCGTACGGCTCCCATTCAAAATCACAGCTTGAGTATCGGCGGTGGAAATGATCGAACACGCTATGCTGTTTCGGGTAGTTATTTCGGGCAGGACGGCATCGTGATTAATTCGGGATATAAAAGAGCTTCTATCCGATCCAATCTAGAGCAGAAAGTTTCCGACAAGTTCAAGGTGAACTTAAGCACGATTTTAAGCCGGACCATCAGTGATGCTTTAACCAATGATAACCAGTCGAGAGGATCTGGTGTTGTTTCCGCCGCGCTGGTTGCCCCTCCCACGGTGCCGGTTTACGATGAAAACGGTAACTACTCCAATGTTGTGCCGTACTCGTTTAGCTCCAATGCAGCAGAAAATCCGGTAGCATTGGCTTATGAACGCTTGAATAAAACAACGGGAAGTGGTGTCCTCTCCAATTTGGCCCTTTCTTATACCTTTGTAGAAGGGTTAACCTTGCGTGTCTCCGCGGGGATCGACTATGCAAATTCCAAACAGGATTATTACTCTTCGCGCTTAATCCGTTCCACACCGGCCGGAAATGCCAGTACCACTTATTATACGCGGACGAACTTTCTGAATGAAAACATTTTAAACTATAATAAGACCTTTGGCATCCATCAGCTAGACCTTACCGGAGGAATCACCTATCAATCGGAGATTGTACATAATAACAGTCAGACCGCAAGTGGCTTTACCACCGATGTCCTGAAAAACAATAACCTGCAAGCAGCAACGGTAATCGGAACGCCGCAGGCCAGCGTTTTGGAGTGGAAACTGCTGTCAGGATTGTTGCGGGCGAATTATACCCTCCAAGGTAAGTATTTGTTCACGGCGAGTATTCGTGCAGATGGCTCCTCGCGATTTGGAACGACCAACCAATGGGGGTATTTCCCATCAACGGCTTTTGCCTGGCGGATAAACCAAGAGGATTTTCTGAAAGATGTGGAAGCTATTTCAAACTTGAAATTCAGGGCCAGTTGGGGGCAATCGGGTAATACGGCCATTAATCCCTACGGGTCGCTCAATGTATTGTCGGGCTTTAATATCATTCTTGGTGATAATTTATATACAGGCTTCGCCCCACAGGATATCCGTCCAAATCCTGACCTTAAATGGGAAACCACCACGCAAACCAATGTGGGTTTTGATCTCGGCCTGCTGAACGAACGCATTCGGTTTACATTCGATTTTTATAATAAGAATACGCGTGATCTGTTGGCGAGTGTTCCGCAGCCAACCTCCACTGGCTACGTTTCTCAGTTCCAGAACATCGGTAAAATCCGTAACCGTGGAGTCGAATTTGAACTAGGGGCAGATCTTTTCAGAGGCGATTTTAAGTGGGACGCTTCCCTGAATTTTTCGGCCAATAGAAATAAGGTATTGGAACTGGCGAATAACGCGGACGTTTTCGGACAGGCGCTTTCCATACCTTTAAGTGTAAGTCCGAATTTAGTAAGGCAAGGCCATCCCGTGGGTGTGTTTTTTGGATTTGAAGAAGATGGTTTGAATGAACAAGGACGTATTCAATACCGGGATCTAGATAATAATGGCGTAATCAATAATTTGGATCGCACCATTATCGGCAACCCAAATCCTGATTTTATTTTTGGATTTAACAATAATTTGAGCTACAAGAATTTTACGCTTAATGTTTTCTTTCAGGGAACGCAGGGAGTGGACGTGTTTAATTTTAACTTATCCAATCATGCCAATGCCTTCAATTTCGGAGAGAATCAGGTGCGCAGTAGTTTAGACCGCTGGACGCCGGAGAATCCGGATCCAAATGCGCCTAATCCCATGGTCAGTGTCGCTTCCAGCTTCCGTGAATCAGATCGTTTCATTGAAGACGGCTCTTTTATCCGCCTAAAAAACATTCGGCTGGGATATAATTTTCCGGTGAGCAAGCTTTCCTTTATTAAGGCGCTTCAGGTATATGCAAGTGGCCAGAATTTATGGACGCGTACCAACTATTCTTGGTATGATCCTGAGGTAAGTACCCGTACGAACCAATCAGCAACCACCATCGGAATCGATCAAACCAGTTATCCGGTTGCTAAAACTTTTACGTTCGGACTACAGGCTAGTTTTTAAAGGTATTCACAACTTTTTGAATCTTTATTATGTACACAATGAAACCATTCCAATATCTCTTTATAGTCATGCTTTTTTTGGCGGGATGTGCAAAGACCCTCGAAGAAGTTCCAAGCGATCGCTTGTCGGAAGAAAATTTTTATCAAACCGAGCAAGATGCCGAAGCTGCGGTTAATGCAATTTATGCGCCTTTTCGCGAGTTAGGGTATTATGGCGGCTTTTATATGTTGCTAACGGAATCATGTTCCGATTATGCAAATGGCAGGGGCTCCTTTGCACCGGTAAGTGAATACAATGGCTTGGATGGTGCAAATATTGCCCGGGCAGAAACCATTTGGACGCTAGCCTATCGTGCTATTTTAAGAGCCAATACGGTTTTGGATAAGGTGCCGAATATTGCCATGGATGAAGCTGGAAAGGCCGCTCTTTTGGCCGAAGCACGCTTTTTACGGGCTTTGGCTTATTTTGATCTGGTAAGAAATTTTGCCGGTGTACCCTTGAGGCAATCGTTAAATGACCCGACCGACATGCCGCGCAGTAGCGTGGAGGAGGTGTATCAGTTTATTATTGCCGATTTGGAAATCGCCGGTAACGATTTACCCAATATAGCAACGGTACCGGGCAGGCCGAGCGCGCTGGCGGCCAAAACGCTGTTAGCTTATGTTTACTTGACCTTGGAAAATTGGGAAGCGGCACGCGACCTTTCGAATGAGGTAATCCGCGCCGGAACCTATCAACTCGTTCCGGTAGCCGAAGCAGAAGATTTCGATAATTTATTCGGGGCCGGCGTCACGAGTAGTCCGGAAGAAATATTCTCCTTTAAATATTCCTCCTCGGGCGGACAAGGCTTTCAATATCTTGTGTATATTCATGGGGAGAATACCTTATACGCGCCTTATGGATTTCGAACCATCTATGCGCGCGAGACTTTTCCGCTCATAGCGAATTGGTCGGACGACGACCTTCGGAAAGCGTTCAATTTATACGGCTCTTATGTCCATCGAAATAGCGGTGCCCTCGTGCAGCTGCCATCCAATGAGCCTTATCAATTTAAGAAGTTCTCGGACTTGTCTTCGGTAGCAGTAGATGCTAGCGGGAATGATATGCCGGTACTTCGATACGCGGATGTGCTGTTGATCTATGCGGAGGCGGCAAGTCAGGCAGAGGGCGGGCCGAGTCCGGCAGCCTTTGAGGCTATTAACCAAGTAAGAAGGCGCGCATACGGAGCAAATACGCAGGTTGCTAATCCAGCAATCGATCTGGCGGGCTTAGACCAAGCGGCTTTTAGGAATGCGGTATTCGAAGAACGTGCCTATGAGTTTATGGTAGAAGGGAAGCGATGGAATGATCTCAAACGTCTCGGGAACGACCGTGTTAAAGAAATTATCCGCACAGCCAAAGGAAAAGAAGTAAGCGATAGTCAGTTTTTATGGCCAATTCCAAAGGCCGAAATGGATAATAACAATGCCTTGGATGCAAACGATCAGAATCTTGGATACTAATGATGAAATAATATGAGAATTTTAAGTATTTATTGTTTACTGCCACTTTTCTTTTGCTCTCTTTTAAAGGCTCAATCCCTAAAAGAAGAATACGATATCTGCATCTATGGTGGTACATCAGCAGGGGTGATCGCTGCTTATACGGCTTCAAAAGCAGGTAAGTCGGTCGTTTTGGTAGAACCGGGCGGTCGCTTGGGCGGTATGTCGTCAGGTGGCCTCGGTTATACCGATATCGGTAATAAATATGTTGTGAAAGGTTTGGCACTTGATTTTTATCGGAAGCTCGGGCTGCATTATGGAAAATTTGAGCAGTGGATCTTTGAACCTAAAGTAGCGGAAGCAATCTTTCGGCAATATATGAAGAAAAGTGAGGTGACCATATTATATCGTCAGCAGCTGGCGGAGGTTGAGAAGAAGGGAGGTGTCATACAACAAGTCCGGTTTTCTCCGACGGGCGGAGCGTCGAAATCGACCTTGGTTAAGGCAAAGGTATACTTGGATTGCACCTATGAAGGGGACTTGATGGCTCGGTCGGGCGTAGCTTATCACGTTGGGAGGGAGGATAACCGGGTGTACGGTGAAACGCTAAATGGCGTGCAGCTAATGACCGGTCATCAAATACCGGATGGGATTGACCCTTATAAGATCCCCGGCGATTCAAGCAGTGGTTTGCTTTGGGGTATCAGCAATAGCCGTTTACAAGCGACTGGTACCGGCGATAAAAAGGTACAGGCTTATAATTACCGCATTACCTTAACCAATGTGCCCGAAAATCGCATAGCAATCGAAAAGCCTGAAAATTACGATCCCACACGATACGAATTGCTGAAAAGAATAAAGGAGAAGAATCCATGGAAAGGCTTAAATGATGTCTTTATATGGAGCCTGATGCCGAATGGGAAAACGGATATTAATAACCGGAATGGTTTTTCTACGGATATGATTGCAATGAATTGGGAGTATCCGGAAGCCGATTATAATCGTAGACGTGAAATCATCAAAGCGCACGAGGATTATACAAAAGGCTTGCTCTACTTTGTAGGACATGATGCTTCGGTGCCACAAAAGGTGCGCGATGAAATGTTGCAATGGGGTTATCCGAAAGACGAGTATTTGGATAACAACCACTGGAGCCCTCAATTATATATACGGGAAGCCCGCCGAATGATTGGAGCGCTTGTGATGACACAACATCATTGCCAAGGTAGGGAACGGGTGGATGATGAGGTGGCATTTGCCGCTTATACCATGGATTCTCATAACTGCGACCGACTGGTGGTGAACGGGATGGTGAAAAACGAAGGGAACGTGGAAGTTGGCGGCTTTCCACCCTTTCCAATTTCCTACCGCGCTATGGTGCCGCAGCAAGTGCAAGCTGAAAATCTGCTTGTACCGGTTTGTTTATCTGCCAGCCATATTGCTTACGGATCGATCCGTATGGAACCGGTATTTATGGTGCTGGGCCAGTCTGCTGCGGTGGCCGCCTGCCTCGCCATCGATGAAAGCAAAGCGGTACAGGATGTTGATGTAAATGAAATACGAAGGACCGTCGCCGCAAACCCAAAAGCGGATGGCAGAAAAGCGGACGTATTGATTGACAGTCAGGATAGCAGTCGGATAACACGAAGCGGTAAATGGGAGTTGCGGCATAGCGGCGGTTTTGGTAGGGCCTACCTCGTGGCCGATAATACTGACGCCAACGTGAAGTTCCGTTTTATTGCAAAAGAACTAAAAGCAGGAGATTACAGGCTTTATACGTATTTTCCTAAATTAAAAGAAGGTGCAAATCGGCTGAACTTGAGTGTTTTCAACGGTAATGATACGATCGAACAGCAAATCGATGTGTCAAAAATCAATATAGAGGGGCAGACCTCGGGCGACTGGATCGAACTGGCCACAGTGAGCATTCAGCCGAATACCGGTAAAGACGCTTATGTGGAAATGCGTGCAAGTGGAGAAAAAGGAGTAATAGCCGCCAATGCGGTCCTCTTTGTTCCTAAGGACGACCAAGAATAACCTTAAATTGTAAATCGAATGATGAATACACGATTTTTTATTTTGTTTTTGATTGCCGGATGCCTGTTGGCCTGCAAAGCGAGGGATCCGCATAACTATGATGCAGATATCGTTATTTACGGAGGCACTTCGGCTGCCATCAGCGCGGCGGTGCAAGCGAAGAAGTCCGGGAAATCGGTCATTGTCGTTGCTCCCGACACCCATTTAGGCGGTTTGTCCGCAGGCGGACTTGGCTTTACCGATACCGGTGATAAATCGGTTATCGGTGGTCTGGCGAGGGATTTTTACCATCGCGTTTATCAGCATTATCAGGACAGCGCTGCCTGGAAATGGGAAGAACATAGTGCATATGGCAACAAAGGGCAGGGTACGCCGGCAATGGACGGCGCCGCCCGTACGATGTGGATTTTTGAGCCGCATGTCGCCGAGCAGACTTTTGAGAATTATGTAAAAGAATACGCTTTGGAAATACACCGGAATGAATGGCTGGATCGGGAATCGGGCGTAGAAAAAGAGGGGAGTAGGATTATTTCTATACGCACCTTAAGTGGAAAAACTTACCAAGGCAAGATGTTTATCGATGCAAGCTATGAAGGCGATTTGATGGCAGCAGCCGGTGTGAGTTATCATGTTGGCCGGGAGGCTAAGAATGTTTATGGCGAGCAATGGAATGGGGTACAAACGGGGGTGTTGCATCATCGCCATTATTTCGATACAAATATCAGTCCGTATAAAGTGCCGGGCGACTCAACCAGTGGCTTACTCTATGGGGTTTCAGCAGTAGATCCCGGAGCATACGGCGCGGGCGATCGGCGTGTCCAAGCTTACTGTTTCAGGATGTGTTTAAGTAATCATCCGGATAATCGGGTGCCTTTTCCAAAGCCTCCAGGTTATCAGGCGGAAAATTATGAACTGTTGGCGAGGGTCTTTGCTGCGGGTTGGAACGAAACGTTCCAAAAATTTGACATGATTCCAAACAGGAAGACGGATACCAATAACCATGGACCCTTCAGTACGGATTTCATCGGCATGAATTACGATTATCCGGAGGCAAGCTATGAAAGAAGAAAAGAAATTATCGAGGAGCATGAGCAATATCAAAAAGGATTGATGTACTTCCTGGCAAATGACCCGAAGGTGCCGGAACATGTTCGAGAAGAAATGGCGCAGTGGGGACTGGCAAAGGATGAGTTTACCGATAATGATCACTGGCCTCATCAACTGTATATCCGGGAGGCCCGTAGGATGATCGGACAATACGTCATGACCGAACACGATACCTTCAGCGAAAGGGAAATAAAAGATCCCGTGGGGATGGGATCCTACGCATTGGATTCACATAATGTGCAACGCTATATTAAGGAGGATGGCTATGTTCAAAACGAAGGGGATATCGGGGTAACACCGAAAAAGGGACCTTATCAGATTTCCTATGGCTCACTTATTCCTAAACAGGAGGAATGCATCAATCTCCTGGTGCCGGTATGTATGTCGAGTTCCCACATAGCCTTTGGCTCCATCAGGATGGAGCCGGTGTTTATGATCCTCGGACAGAGCGCCGCCTTGGCGGCCGAAATTGCGATCGATAAACAATTGGCAATACAGGATGTTCCCTATACGCTGTTGAAAGAAAAGTTGCTGAGCGAAAAGCAAGTGTTGACAAAAGATCAAATACCGAAGCACCACTGATCAAACAGAATCCATGGCAAAGATGAATTTTAAACAGGCTTTTATGGTATAAAAAAATAATCTGTATCTTAGCAGCCCCAAATTTTCTTTATGGAAACAACATTTGATTTTGAAAAGCCGATTGCGGATCTCTTAATGCAGATTGAGAAGGTAAACCAAGTGGCCGAGAAGACGAAAGTAGATATGTCGGCAACCGTTACCGAATTGCAAGGCAAACTGGAAGAAACCCGTAAGGAGATCTATAGCAGCCTCAGCGGTTGGCAAAAGGTGCAAATGGCACGTCATCCGGACAGACCGCAGACCTTAGATTATATTCAAATGATCTGTGACGAATTTGTGGAACTGCATGGCGACCGCAATGTGCGGGATGATAAGGCGATTGTGGGAGGCTTGGCTAAATTGGGTGGACATTCGGTCATGGTTATTGGTCATCAGAAAGGTAAGAATACCAAGGAGCGACAATTTCGCAATTTTGGTATGGCTAACCCCGAAGGGTATCGGAAGGCTTTGCGACTCATGCGGATGGCAGAGAAATTCGGCAAACCCGTTGTGACCTTTGTTGATACAATGGGCGCTTATCCAGGCATCGAAGCCGAAGAACGCGGACAGGCAGAAGCAATTGCCCGGAACTTGCTGGAAATGTCTGTGCTGAAGGTGCCGGTTATTTGTATTATCATTGGCGAAGGTGCATCCGGTGGCGCTATCGGTATCGGTGTTGGTGATAAGGTGTATATGTTGGAGCATTCCTGGTATTCGGTCATTTCCCCCGAGTCTTGCTCATCTATTTTGTGGCGAAGCTGGGATTATAAAGAAAAGGCAGCTGAATGTTTAAAACTGACAGCCGAAAACATGTACAGCAATGGCCTCATTGATGGGATATTGCCCGAACCCTTAGGAGGTGCACATCAAAACCCCACTCAAATGGCCGAAACGATAAAAGACCAAGTGGTAAAAGATATTCTTGCGCTCAGCTCGAAAGACGTCAAAACACTGGTGAATGAACGGATTGAAAAATTCTGTTCAATGGGCGTTGTCGTGGAGTAAATCTACTTTCTGCGGAAGAAAGTAAAAAAAATACCTAACTTTGGCCCATGCAAGAAAAAATTATTATTCTTGACTTTGGTTCGCAGTACACACAGTTGATCGCTCGCCGGGTCAGAGAGCTAAATGTATATTGTGAAATACATCCTTTCAACCATCTTCCTGCCGTTGACGAATATGTAAAAGGCGTTATTTTGTCGGGCAGCCCTTCGTCAGTTCGCCAAGAAGGCGCGCCGCAGATAGACTTCAATCAGTTTCACGGAACGGTTCCGCTGTTGGGGGTTTGCTATGGCGCTCAGTATATCGCTCAACATTCCGGTGGAGAGGTGACTCCTTCCGAAATAAGGGAATATGGCCGGGCGAATCTACTGTTCGTTAATCAAGAAAGCGCCTTGCTTAAGGGCGTTCCGCTTGATTCACAGGTGTGGATGTCGCATGGTGACACGATCAAACAGGTGCCCGAGGGCTTTGAGATCATTGCCAGTACGGATAAAGTCGAAGTAGCCGCCTATCATATTAAGAATTCCGATACCTACGGGATTCAGTTTCACCCGGAAGTTACCCATAGTTTAGACGGGAAGAAATTACTGGAAAATTTCGTGATAAATATTTGTGGATGCAGCCAAGATTGGACGCCTGATACCTTTATTGAAACGACTATTGCCGAGTTAAAAGAAAAATTACAAAACGATCATGTAATTCTTGCGTTATCTGGAGGAGTCGATTCGTCTGTAGCAGCGGTGCTTTTACATCAGGCCATTGGAAAAAACCTGCATTGTATATTTGTCGACAATGGCTTGCTCCGCAAAGACGAGTTTGAGCAGGTGCTCGATTCGTATAAGCATATGGGGTTAAACATAAAAGGTATCGACGCCAAAGCGCTTTTTTATGATAAACTGAAAGGCGTAAGCGATCCGGAAAGGAAGCGAAAAATCATCGGAGGAGCTTTCATCGAAGTGTTTGACAGCGCCGCCCATGAGGTACAGCAGGAGCTGCCCGAAGGTGTGGAAGTAAAGTGGTTGGGTCAAGGCACCATTTATCCGGATGTAATTGAATCAGTATCCGTTAAAGGGCCTTCTGCCACCATCAAATCACACCATAATGTGGGCGGACTTCCGGACTTCATGAAACTCAAGGTGGTAGAACCGTTAAATACACTGTTTAAAGATGAGGTGCGCCGCGTCGGAGCAGCCTTGGGGATCGATCCCTTGATTCTGGGCCGGCATCCTTTTCCCGGACCAGGATTAGGTATCCGTATCCTCGGTGAAATTACCGCTGAAAAAGTAAACATCCTGCAACAGGCCGACGCTATTTATATTAGAAATCTACGCGAGTCGGGCTGGTATAATAAAGTCTGGCAAGCAGGGGCAATCTTTTTGCCTGTGCAGTCTGTAGGTGTCATGGGAGATGAACGTACTTATGAGTATGTCGTTGCACTGAGGGCCGTCGGTTCGCTGGATGGAATGACGGCTGATTGGATCCATCTTCCATATGATCTTTTAGCGAAGATATCAAACGAAATTATTAATCACGTAAAAGGGATAAACCGAGTTGTTTATGATATTAGTTCAAAACCACCGGCTACCATTGAGTGGGAGTAAAATACTCGCTTTTGTGCTGCTTTTAGGTACACTCGGAGCTTGCGCTCCCAAGGTTTTAAGACCTGGAGGAGGTAGCAAAGATACAAAAGAGCCTTCCAAAGAGGCGCCGACTAAAGAGGAGCGTAAGGAACGGGATAAGGAGATTGTCGAGAAGCGGCATTTCAACAATATCGCCCTGCTACTGCCTTTCCAATTGGATAAGGTAGTGGACTCTTTGCCTGGCAAAAGAGATGTAGAGCGCGCTAGCTTGGCATTGGATTTTTATCAGGGTTTCAAATTAGGACTGGATAATCTGACCAGGAATGGCAATAATTTTAAACTGGAGGTGCTGGACAGTCGCGACAATGCCGGCGAAGTAAAAAGATTAGCGGTTGGAAAAAGTGTAGAAGAAGCGGCTTTGATAGTTGGCCCGATCTTTCCAACAGAAATCGATGCTTTCAGCACGGCGGCAAACTTGGCTGGCAAGTTGCAGATTTCGCCTTTGGCGGCCCGCAGTCCTTCTCAATATCAGACGAATAAGCTGGTGACGGTTACACCGCCAATTGGCGTTCATGCACAGGTGTTGGCCAACTATATTGCGTCCGAATTTGAGATTGGGGATCATGTTGTCATCATAAATAACATAGATGAAGACAGTGAAAAGCTGCTCGTTCCACTCCGTGCCAGCTTGGATAAATTAGATGTGAAGTATAATGAGGTAACCGACTTAGGTGAAATCGAAATAAATTTGAACACCGTCGGAAGGAACATCGTTGTAAACGCTTCTACTAATCAGTTTTTTATAGCACAGCTGCTGGCAGGCCTCTATAAACTGAAAACGGAAAGTGCCTACGATATTTCCTTAATCGGTCACCCGAACTGGAGCCGGTTCGATTTGAACCCGGATTACCTGGCAGCCCTTCGTACTTCTATCAGTTCTTCTTACTTTGTTGATGAGAAAAATCTGGAAGTACAGCAATTTAAAAGGGATTACTTCTCTTCGTTTAACGTTAATCCCACCGAGTTCGCTTTTAAAGGCTATGATACGGGCGTGTTCTTCGGCAGGTTGTTAGCGATGTATCCAAAAGATTACGCCGACCGACTACTCAAAGAAAAACACAAAGGGGTATCAATAGGCTTTGAATTTGTGCGTGATCCCGCTACCGGTTATGTCAATAACAGTGTGCGTTTATTGCAATTTAATGGTCAGTCTTACAGACCATTATAAAGAAAAATCGGAATGAATGAAAAGCGTGTTTCACAACAGCTAAGAAGCTTCGAACGTTTGTTGAACACCTATGAGGGTAAAGAGCCGCTTTCGAGGTTCCTTACCCTTTTTTTTAAAGAAAATAAGCAAATGGGATCCAATGATAGACGTACGCTCTCGCGTTGGGTCTATAATTATTTCCGACTGGGTAAGGCACTTGCGGATTGGCCATTTTTAGAACGTTTGACGGTTGCTGAATATTTATGCGCGGCTGAAAGTGATGTAGTAGCATTGTTCAATCCGGTTTTGGCTGACTCCATAGGAGAAGAGATCGACAAAAAGCTGCACCTTTTATCCGAATTGTTCCCTTTTAATATAGATGATGTTTTTCCTTTAATAAAGGATGCTTCGACGGGCTTGGAGCCACAGCGCTTTCTGAAAAGTTTGTTTCAGCAACCAAAACTTTTTATACGGATCCACCCGGGGGCGGAGAACGTTGTTAAAAACTGTTTGACGCGCAACAACCTGCACTACGAATCAGTTGATAGCCACTGTCTGGCACTCGATAATGGTGTCAAACTTGATCAATATGCAGAAATAAAAGGTGCTTATGAAGTGCAAGATCGCTCTTCCCAACAAACAAGTACCTATTTTGAAGCGAAAGCGGGAGAGAAATGGTGGGACGCTTGTGCCGCTTCCGGAGGAAAGTCGCTTCTTTTAATGCAAACATACCCCGGTGTCGACCTGCTTGTTAGTGATGTAAGGTCCAGTATATTAAGAAACTTGGATGAACGCTTTGAGCAGGCTGCCATTAAGCACTATCGAAGGAAAATTATTGACCTTACCAAAGATCCATCCGTCATACTTGGTGATGAAACCTTTGATGGGATTATACTGGATGCGCCTTGTTCGGGCTCCGGAACCTGGGGTAGAACCCCCGAAATGATGCAGCATTTTAATAGCAGAAGACTGCAGTATTTTGTGGAACTTCAGCGCGCTATTCTGGAAAATACCGTTCGACACTTGAAGGCCAATAAGCCGCTCGTGTATATTACCTGCTCCATGTATAGACAAGAAAATGAAGAGCAGATAGCTTTTGCCGAAAAACTGGGTTTAACCGTAGAGCGTATGACCCTGTTGAAAGGCTATGAACACCGAGCCGATACCATGTTCGTGGCTAGGCTGATAAAGAGATCTTGATAGTTGTCGGTTGCCGGTTGCCAGTTGCCAGTTGTCAGTTGCGGTTGTCAGTTGCCGGTTGTCAGTTATCAGTTGCAGGTGTTCCTCCAGTCGTCACCCTCAGCAAAGCCTTTTGACTTTTTACTTTTGAATTATTGATGTCTTGCTTATTTTAATAAGGCATCAATGAGCCCTTCGGGGTTTTTACTTTTGAATTTTTACTTTTTACTTTTTACTTTTTACTTTTGAATTTTGAATTTTGAATTTTTACTTTTGAATTTATTACAACCCCGTATTACTCCTAAAAAGCTTAATGGCAATCGCTAATAAGATAACACCAAAAGCCTTCCTTAGCACTGCGAGTCCGGTACGCCCCAATAACTTTTCAAGTCTATACGTATTCTTTAATACCACATATATAATAGCGATATTAACGAGTATACCGACAATAATATTCTGTGTGGCGTATTCCGATTTCAGGGAGAGAATGGTCGTCATCGTCCCCGCTCCGGCGATCAAGGGGAAGGCCAAAGGTACAATGGAAGCGGTTTCAAAACTATCTTCTTTAAAGAAAGTCATGCCGAGTACCATCTCCATGGCGATAAAAAAGATCACCAAAGAACCGGCAATAGCGAATGAGGCCACGTCAATGCCGATTAATTTCAACATGCTCTCACCAATGAATAGAAAGGCGATCATCAGCACCATGGCAACAATACTGGCTTTCCCTGACTCTATTTTTCCCGCCTTTTGGCGCAGGTCGATAATAATAGGGATAGAACCTAATATGTCGATGATCGCGAAGAGGATCATGGAGACGGACGCAATTTCCTTTATATTGAAAAACATGCAGATGACTTTAGCGGGTCAAACTTATGTAAATCTTATGTTATATACAAAGTTATATTTTTCCGTTGCTAAGCCTAATGTAGGAAAGCGTCGATAACCGTAAATAAAAAAAGGGCCGAGGCCCTTTTTTATGGTGTGTTATTTATTACGTTCTGCTTGTAAGCGGGCAAGACTGTGCTTCTTGCTATAGGCAAAATAAATAATAATACCGAGCGCCATCCAAATGGCTAGGCGCTCCCAGCTCTCTATCGGTAAACCGGCCATCATCGTTACGCATATCACAATACCTAAAATAGGTACAAGCGGTACGAGCGGGGTTTTAAAAGGGCGATCCATATGCGGATCTTTCTTGCGTAATATAATCACGCCGATACAAACCAAGGTGAATGCAAATAAAGTACCTATACTTACCATGTGTCCCAAATCAGATACGGGTACAAAACCGGCAAAAATGCTGACGAAAACCATGAAAAGTAGGTTCGACTTCCAAGGCGTCTGGTTTTTAGAAAGGTCAGAAAAGAACTTTGGCAACAGGCCATCTTTACTCATGGTATAGAAAACACGGCTTTGCCCTAACAACATCACCAAGATAACCGATGTATATCCGGCAAGAATAGCAATGATCAACGCTAAATTAAGGAAGGTATAGCCTGTCTTGGCAAAGGCAGTGGCTACCGGTTTTGCATCGTTTGCAAAGGCCGTATAGTTTTCCAAGCCGGTCATGACATAGGAAAACAACACATATAATAAAGTACATACCAAGAGCGAGCCGATGATGCCGATCGGCATACCTTTTTGTGGATTTTTCGCCTCTTGTGCAGCAGTACTAACCGCATCGAAACCGATAAACGCAAAGAAGACAACGCCCGCGCCCCTTAATACGCCGCTGATTCCGAAATGACCGAACTCCGGACTACTGAAGAAATCGAAGAAGCCAATTTGGCCTGCTTTTAAGGCCTCTTCCCCCGGATTAGTTGGGATAAATGGACTGTGATTGGCTGGATCGATAAATTTCCATCCCAAGGCGATAAAAACCAGGACCACTGCAATCTTAACGATTACCAATACGTTATTTACAAAAGAGGATTCTTGTGTCCCGCGCATAAGTAGGAGTGATAACAAGCAAACGATGACGATAGCAGGTACATTAATCATTCCTCCCTCCCAGGGGCCATGCAAAAGTGAAGCTGGCAGATGGACACCTATTTCGGCTAAGAACTGAGAAAAGTATTGTGACCAGCTCACCGATACCGTTGCCGCTGCAAGCGCGTATTCCAGCACGAGGTCCCAACCAATGATCCAGGCAATAAACTCACCCATCGTAGCATACGAATAGGTATAAGCGCTTCCTGCAACGGGAATCATAGAGGCAAATTCAGCATAACACAAACCAGCGAAGCCGCATCCGATTGCTGCAATAATAAAAGACAGGATAACTGCGGGTCCGGCATTATCCGCGGCGGCAATGCCCGTTAATGAAAAAAGTCCGGCGCCGATGATGGCTCCAACCCCTAAAGCTACTAGATGATAGCTGGATAAGGTTCTTTTTAAAGTGCCTTCTCCGCTTTCTTGTGCTTCTTTGATCAGTGAGGGGATCGATTTCTTATAAAACATAAAAACTAGTTTTTACTTGAAGTACTTTGAATTGAATTTATTTTAAAATAGGGTGTGGTTTTTTCTAAAATGATAGCATGTTTGCGCAGGTTGATGTCTTTTTTGTTTAAAATCATCGCTTTTTATTAAAAGAAAGTCAAACCTACAACTTTTATTTGATAAACAAAGAAGGCGCTATTTATTTTAGCGCCTTCGGAAAGTTATAGCTGGTTTTTCTGCGGATTTGTTACATGCTTTGCGTGGATCGACTGATGGACATGCTCGGTTTTGGGACTCCTTCGGTTTTCGCTGAGTGCCGCTTTATTGACGTGTATGTGCGGCGCAATGATCAGCGACACAATGGACATCAGCTTAATTAAAATATTCATAGACGGCCCGGACGTATCCTTAAAAGGATCGCCAACGGTATCGCCGGTAACCGATGCCTTGTGCGGATCGGATTTTTTGTAATAGATTTCGCCCCTGATTTCGACCCCTTTTTCGAAGGACTTTTTGGCATTGTCCCAAGCCCCGCCGGCGTTTGATTGAAACATGCCCATCAGTACGCCCGACACGGTAACGCCGGCCAGTAAGCCACCTAACACTTCCGGACCGAAACTAAATCCGACCACAATAGGCACAATAAGCGCAATGGCGCCCGGCAACATCATCTCCCGTATAGAAGCCTTCGTAGAAATCTCTACACATCGGTTATACTCGGGTTTTGCCTTATATTCCATAATGCCGGGTATTTCCCTAAATTGTCTTCTTACTTCCTGCACCATGTCCATCGCCGCTCTCCCTACAGCAGCAATACACAGGGCCGAAAAGATAAAGGGTATCATACCGCCGACAAATAAACCGGCCAGCACGTCGGCTTTATAGATATCTATGCGGTCAATCCCGGCAATGCCCACAAAAGCGGCAAACAAAGCCAAGGAGGTTAGGGCAGCCGAAGCGATGGCAAAACCTTTTCCCGTTGCTGCCGTTGTGTTCCCCACAGCATCTAGGTTATCTGTCCGTCCGCGAACTTCCTCCGGAAGCTGGCTCATTTCGGCAATGCCTCCCGCATTGTCGGCTATGGGGCCGAATGCGTCAATGGCCAATTGCATGGCGGTTGTAGCCATCATCCCTGCCGCCGCAATCGCTACCCCATAAAGGCCTGCAAAGTGATAAGAGCCATAGATACCTGATGCTAAAACGAGGATAGGAAGTACGGTCGACTCCATGCCTACGGCTAAGCCGGCGATGATATTGGTGGCATGACCGGTTAACGATTGCTGAATAATGGATTGCACCGGGCGCTTTGACATGGCGGTATAATATTCCGTAATGATGCTCATCAGGGCGCCTACGATCAACCCGACAATAATCGCCATGTAGGTGTCCGTTTTGGTGAATTCAAATCCCCTGATGTTCATCGTATCGGGTAACAACCAGTTCACGGCAAAGAAAGAGGCTACCGCCGTCAATACGATGGAAGTCCAGTTGCCAATGTTCAGTGCTTTTTGAACATTTCCTTGTTCATCGGAAATCCTTACAAGGGAAGCGCCGATGATAGAAAATAAAAGGCCTAAGCCTGCGATAAGCATAGGCAGCAGAATAGGAGCGATGCCGCCAAAATCGTCATTTGAAACGATTTCTCTCCCCAATACCATGGTTGCTAAAATGGTGGCCACATAAGAGCCGAACAAATCGGCACCCATACCTGCTACATCGCCCACATTGTCGCCTACATTATCTGCAATGGTGGCCGGGTTGCGAACATCGTCTTCCGGTATCCCGGCCTCTACCTTACCTACTAGATCGGCGCCTACATCGGCGGCTTTGGTGTAGATGCCACCGCCAACGCGCGCAAATAGGGCAATGGATTCGGCACCTAGTGAAAACCCCGCTAACACTTCCAGCGCTCTCTCCATTTCCATACCGTTGACCTCGCCATTGGTGTTGACAACATAAATGGTATAAAAAACAATAAAAAGTGAACCGAGCCCGAGAACCGCTAAACCAGCCACGCCCAGCCCCATAACGGTACCTCCCGTGAAGGAAACTTTTAAGGCTTTCGCTAAACTGCTGCGCGCAGCTTGTGTCGTGCGCACATTGGCTTTCGTTGCGATGTGCATGCCGATGTAGCCGGCGAATGCAGAGGTAATGGCCCCAATAACAAAGGATATTGCAATCACCCAGCTGGAATAGGGACTCAGGGTGCCCGACCACGCCAGCAAAATGCCTGCAATGATGACGAAATAGGACAGTATTTTCCATTCGGCTTTCAAGAACGCCATAGCGCCATTGGCTATATGACCAGCCAGCTCCTGCATATTGGCATCACCCGCATCTTGTTTGATGACCCACCTTGATTTACCAATCATTACTAAAATCCCAATTAGCCCGAACACCGGTATGATGTACGCTAAATTACTGTGTAGAAAGTCCATAATTTAAATGAATTTATAACGTTTATAAAAGGTTCTATATAAAAGGTGCTCTTACCTAAAAGGGTAAATAATTCGTTGAAAATAAACAGGGTTATCGAAATAATCAAATTTATTTTTTTAAAAAATCACGAAAATATTTTTCTACATTCGTTTTTTGTTATCCCACAACCGTCATGAATCAAATACCCTCCGAAAACCATATGAAGAAAGAACTGGGTCTGCTGGACGCCACGATGTTAGTGGTAGGCTCCATGATCGGCTCGGGGATATTTATTGTCAGCGCCGATATCGTTCGTCAAGTAGGCAGTGCAGGGTGGTTAATACTAATATGGCTGCTGACCGGTGCCATCACGCTAACGGCGGCATTGAGTTATGGCGAACTCTCCGCGATGTTTCCGAAGGCGGGCGGGCAGTATGTCTATTTACGGGAAGCCTATAATCGCTTGGTGGCTTTCTTATATGGATGGGCGCTGTTTGCCGTTGTTCAAACCGGAACGATTGCGGCCGTTGGTGTCGCATTTGCCAAGTTTACAGCCTATTTGTTTCCGGTCGTAAGTGACGAGCATATACTCTATCAGCAGGGCGTGTTTCAGCTGAACGCTGCACAAATTACTGCCATCGGCGTTATCGTAGTGCTTACCTGGCTTAATACAAGAGGCGTTAAAAATGGAAAGATCTTGCAGACTGTGCTGACGATCGTTAAGATCTTGTCGCTGGGCGGATTGACAATCTTAGGCCTTATGACCGCTTTCAAGGCCGATATATGGAACTTGAACTGGACAGATGCCTGGGTGCCGAAAACCTGGGATGTTAATCGGGAAACCTTTGTCGATATCGGCGGAGCCGCCCTTTTCGCAGCCGTTGTATCGGCTATGGTAGGCTCCCTGTTTTCAAGCGACGCCTGGAATAATGTCACATTCATCGCCGGGGAAATAAGAAACCCGGAGCGCAATATCGGCCTAAGTCTTTTTTTAGGAACATTGATTGTTACGGTGATCTATGTTTCTACCAACATTATGTATCTGGCTACTGTCTCTTTACCGGATATTGCCTTTGCACCGGCCGATCGCGTGGCCGTCGTCGCCTCCCACACGATTTTTGGGAATGTAGGCACTATCGTGATCGCTGTTATGATTATGATTTCCACCTTCGGATGTAATAACGGACTCATATTATCGGGAGCGCGGGTTTATTACACGATGGCAAATGATGGAGTCTTTCTTAAGTCCGCAGGGAAGTTAAACAAATTTGAAGTGCCGGGCTGGGGGCTGTGGGCCCAATGTATTTGGGCTTCTGTCCTTTGTTTGACGGGCAAATATGGGGATCTCCTGAACTATGTTATTTTTGTCGTGCTGATATTTTATGCGCTGACCATTATTGGGGTGTTTATACTTCGGAAGAAGCGTCCTGATATACCGCGAAGTTATAAGGCTTTTGGCTATCCGGTGTTGCCCGCTATTTACGTCATTGCCGCTTTCTCCATCTGTATTGGCTTGCTGATCTATCAACCGACTTTCACCTGGCCAGGCTTGATTATCGTATTAATCGGGATTCCGATATATTATTTGATTGCTAAAAAGGACTAGAAAATGCTGAGGAAACTGCAAAAACATTTCGGCTTTCACAAAAAGGAGTTAAATGGTATTGCTGTTTTGTTGTTGCTGATTACGGTGGTATGGATTGCGCCGCTTTTTTACAGCTTGCATGACCAACCGGAACCTGAAATTCATGAGTTGTTGGAGGACGATTTGGAAGGGCTAACGAATTTCGAACCGACAGAAGTGACGGAGGAATCCTCGTTGTCGGCCACAGCTGTCCATTACTTCAAGTTCGATCCGAATAAGCTAGCAACCGCCCAATGGCAGCAATTGGGCCTGACGGATAAACAAATTAAAAACATAAAAAATTTCGAAGCAAAGGGAGGCAGCTTCAGAAAGAAAGAGGATTTGCGCAAAATATACACATTGTCGCAGAACGACTATAAACGTCTTGAACCTTATATTGAAATTAGCGCAGCTCCCATAGTGATACCTGCGCGGAACGATTCAGTCAGTCGGCCGAAAGAATACGCCCTCGGCAAGGTGACGGCGGATCTTCCAGTGCTCGATTTAAACAAGGTCGACAGCCTCGCTTTATTGGCCCTACCAGGCATCGGTCCGGTCTTCGCCTCTCGAATTGTCCGTTATAGAGATTTACTCGGTGGCTTTCATGCTATCTCACAACTGAAAGAGGTGTATGGCTTGGATACGGCAAAGTACCAGCAGATTGAGCGCTACCTACAAGTAGATAGCGCCGACGTGAAGCGTATTCGGATTAACGAGGTAGATTTTGACGAATTACGGAAACATCCTTACATCAGTACAAAGTATGCGCGGCTAATGCTAGCCTATAGAAAGCAACATGGAGCTTATGCGGCTTTGGAAGATTTGTCTAAGATTCCGGTATTCGATGAAAAATATTTACGTAAAATTGCACCTTATTTAAATTTTAACAGATGATAGAGAATCTGCTGAAAGCAACAATCCGGGATGTGGCTGATTTCCCGAAAACCGGTATCGTATTCAAGGATATCACCCCGATTCTTAAAGACGCAAACCTATGTAATCTGGTGACAGAGGAGTTTGTACAGCGCTTAAGTGGAATCTCCTTTGATGTGATTGCGGGCATTGAAAGTAGAGGCTTTTTATTCGGCTTAATGGTGGCAAATCGATTGGGAATACCTTTTATTCCGATAAGAAAGGAGGGGAAGCTGCCCGCCCACACCACAAAACAAGCTTATGACTTAGAATACGGTTCAGCAACGATTGAGATCCATACAGACGCTTTTGAACCGGGTACGCGCGTGCTGATCCACGATGACCTGCTGGCCACCGGCGGAACGGTAGTGGCTGCCAGCAAGCTTGTTCAGCAACTCGGCGGAATAGTAGCAGGATATGGTTTTGTTATAAGTCTTGATTTTTTAAACGGACGACAACGTCTTTTGCCCTATAGCAATCAACTGATCTCCTTAGCTAGTTATTAGTTGCCGGTTGCCAGTTGCGGGTTGTTCGTTTTGAACGATTAAATAGTAGCAGTTGTAGTCCAGTTGCAGTGGCAGGAGCACTGGAGCTTAAAGCCTACAGCTTAAAGCTTATCGCCAACAGCCCAACGTCTACAACTCCCTGCCGGTTAAGGTAATTTCAGAAGTAATCTGCATCGGTATTTTCATGCCTTGTGCGGAAATGTCGCCATTGATTTTTTGATGTATTTTACTGGTATTGATGAGGCCGGTTGAGGTGTCTACCTGAATAGCACCTGTTTGTGTGCCTGTAAGGTTAAATTCCATGGCTCCTAAAGGACTGCCTGATAGCGGACTTAGTTTAATGTCGGATTGGACGGCTATGTCAGCTTGCTTCCCACTTAAATTGGTTAAAGTATAACGATTTTGTAAGTCCATTTCCATCATGCCGGCCATCGGCATCTGAAAGTCTTTTTGCCAAGTTTCATTCGGTTGCATCTCTTTATTCGGATAAATGTTTAGGGAGATATTCATCATATTCATAAAGGCCGAATCACTGAATTGTTGTTTCAGCATTTGCTGCGTAGTGGCGTCCCCACCGATGGCGTTTAGGATCTCTTGCATCCCTTCCACTTTTGTTACTTCTCCTTCCGGATTGAGGTACATGAAAAAGCTCTTGCCAACCATATTGCCCACGGGCTTTAATGGCCCTTCCGCATTCTCCGCGCTTTTGGAATCAAAATGTAAGTCCCCTTGAGGCGTCTCCATATGGATGGACATATTTTGGTAGGTGCACTTGATTTTCATGTCTTGCGCGTTGTTTTCGAGCACCTGATACAGGTAGTCGACCTGCGTTTGCTGCTTGATGTCCATTTTATTTCCCATCACCTCTTGGTTGACGAGCTGATCGATGTTGGTGCTAAAAAGGTAAGAAGCCCCTTTCTTCAGGTTCATTTTTAACAATACCGATTGCTGCGTCCTTTCTGCGCCTATTTCGGTGTTGGCGCTCGCAAGGATAAAACAGCCTAATAAAACGAAGAGCACCGCAATTTTCTTGGTCATTCTAATTGTTTTTATGTAGTTAACGAATATAAGACATTGTTTGAAAAAGAATGGTAGAGGCTGAAAAAAAAGTGGTTGACGTATAGGTCTGCTCCTCCGAATAAAAAGATGGCAGGTATCGATAATAGTCCCTTTAAACCGGAACTTACTTTGTACTATATATGTAAATAATTGAATTCTTTTGACTTTTTTTAAGAAAATGTAAACAGATGGTGTTATTTTTGCAAACCATAGATTGAAATGACTAAAAGTAACAAAAACACCATTCAGGAAAAGGATGCTGTATTGATAGGTGCGGGAATCATGAGCGCTACCTTGGGCATCATGTTAAACCAGATTCGGCCAGACGCTAGTATAGAAGTTTTTGAACGTTTAGACGAAGTAGCAGCTGAAAGCTCAGATGCGTGGAACAACGCGGGAACGGGACATTCCGCTTTGTGCGAACTAAATTATACCCCCCAGTTGGCTGACGGTTCAATAGAAATCAAAAAGGCGATCAGCATTGCTGAACAGTTCGAGGTTTCAAAAGAGTTTTGGGCGCAATTGGTCGACAAGGGCGTGCTGAAAAATCCGGCTCAGTTCATTCGGAGCGTTCCTCATATGAGCTTCGTGTGGGGTGATACCAATGTCAGTTATCTGAGAAAGCGATATGAGACGATGAAAGACCACCACCTTTTTAAAGGGATGGGCTATTCAGAAGATCCGCAACTTATTAAAGAATGGATTCCGTTAATAATGGAAGGCAGAAAAGCCGACCAGCCGGTTGCGGCCACTAAAATGGATATCGGAACGGACGTTAATTTTGGTGCACTTACACGATGCTTGTTTGAATACCTGAAGAAGCAAGCTAATTTTAAGCTTCGTTTAGCACATGAAGTGCGCGATTTAGAACGTTTGCCTGATGGTAGATGGAAAATTGAGGTGAGGAATAGCACAACAAAACGTAAGCGCACGGTCATTGCAAAATTTGTCTTCATCGGTGCCGGTGGTGGGGCTTTGCCGCTGCTTGAAAAGTCTGGCATCAAAGAGGGAAAAGGCTTCGGAGGCTTCCCGGTAAGCGGCCAATGGTTGCGCTGTACCAACCCCGAAGTAATTGCTAAACACGAGGCAAAGGTTTACGGAAAAGCTGCAGTGGGTTCCCCACCGATGTCGGTTCCGCATTTGGATACCCGTATTATCGATGGTAAAAAGGCTTTGCTTTTTGGTCCTTATGCGGGTTTTTCGACGAAGTTCCTTAAAAATGGATCTTGGTTGGATCTGCCGGCTTCCATTAAGATTAATAATATTCGGCCGATGTTGGCCGCAGGCTTAGATAACCTGAAGCTCACCAAATACTTAATCGATCAGGTTCGGCAGTCGCCAGACGACAGAATTGATGCCCTACGCGAATATGTACCGACAGCCCGTAAGGAAGATTGGGAGTTGGAAGTTGCCGGACAAAGAGTGCAGGTGATTAAAAAAGATCCAGTACATGGTGGCGTTTTGGAATTCGGTACGGAAGTGGTAAGCAGTGCGGATGGTACCATTTCTGCACTACTGGGTGCTTCACCCGGGGCTTCTACGTCTGTGTCTATTATGGTAAAACTGTTGCACAAGTGTTTTCCACAGCAGGTAAAAGATTGGGAAGCCAAATTCCGGGAGATGATTCCATCCTACGGAAAATCCCTGGCAAGCGATGCAAAGCTTGCGAATGAAACACGCAAAAAGAGCAGCGAAGTATTGGATTTACATCAATTGGTTGAGGAAAATATTTAATATAATCCATCAGCAAAAAATAGTAAAGAAGGGCTTGAAGTTTCAGCCCTTCTTTTTTTTGTGCTTTTCTGCCCCAATTAACCGGTACTAAAATAAACCGCGACAAGCAGTGCTGTCAACTTTATAATCTGAGGGTATTAAAAGAGCGAAGCAGACAGAAGACAATTAACATTAGGAGGATATGCAATTATTGTTTAATTTAGGATAATTATTAAATACTAACCGGTTTGACAGGGAAAATACTGAAACAGCAACATCTTCGAAAGGCTATTCTTAGGCAATTATATTATAACGGCGCTTTATCTTTAGCAGATTTATGTACCATGACAAATAAAAGTTTGCCCGTCGTGTCGTCATCCATTGCTGCATTATTAGAAGAAGGATATATTGTAGAATACGGGCTGGCGCCATCGACGGGCGGGAGGCGGCCCAATACCTACCTTTTAAACAAGAATAAGAAGATATACCTGCTGTCGGTAGCGGTTGATCAATTGGAGACACGCATCTGTATTTATAATTTGGGCAATGAATTGGTTCAACCAATAAAGTCATTTCGTCTGGAAATTGCGGGCGCGTCAGATGCCATAGAACGCCTTGTAGGGTATATTAAACAAGTATTTACTGAAAGTAACCTGACTGCCGACCAGATTTTAGGTGTCGGCATTGCAATGCCCGGTGTTTACAACATGAAAGAAGGCGTTAATCACACTTTTTTTCCTGCTCAAGAGCATCTGCCAACCTATTTAAGTAAACAAATAGGACTCCCGGTTTATATTGACAACGATTCGCGCGCAATCGCTATGGCCGAACTGAATTTCGGGGCAGCAAAGGGCTATAAAGATGTCATGGTGGTTAATATTGGTTGGGGGATCGGCTTGGGAATGATTGTTGGCGGCTCTCTTTTTTCCGGACATAATGGTTATGCCGGTGAATTTAGCCATATACCTTTAGCCAACAGCAACAATCTCTGTTCTTGTGGAAAGCGAGGCTGCTTAGAAGTTGACGCGTCTTTGTTGGTCTTGGTAGAAAGGGCGAAGTCAGAAATGATAACGGGCGCTAAGTCTAAACTGGAGCTGCTGTTTTTAGACGAATCGGACCACCCGGGAGAACATTTGTTGAATGCTGCGAAACAAGGTGACCCCCTCGCGGTGTCGCTATTGGCTGAAGGCGGATTTATGATCGGTAAAGGCTTGGCGACGTTAATTCACATTATGAATCCCGAAAGAATAGTGCTCAGCGGTAGAGGCGGTGCAGCGGGTAGGATCTGGCTCGCACCGATACATCAGGCGATCAACGAATTTTGTATTCCGCGCTTAGCGGAGCAAACTACGATTGCCGTTTCCGACTTCCCGAAGGAAGTGCAGCTCATAGGTGCTGCTTCTTTGGTTATCGAACAGTGTACCTTTAATTGAGAAGCCGGCGGTATGCCTACAGGCTTGCTTCCATAGGAGTTACTTCCAACCCTTGTTCTATCCCCTTTACATGTCTTGGAAAAGACAGCGTAAAAGTAAAGAATGGTGAAAATCGCAAAAAAAAAGACGTCGCCTGTATGTTTGGCAAGAAATTTGCTTTAGAACGGCAATTGTTGCGTCTCTTTAAGGACGCTTTTATAAAAAGTTAATATATACATTATGGAAAGAAGATTTTTATCTTTATTAACAATTTTTTTATTCGTTTTTTTTGCTCAGGAATCAAAGGCACAGTACCGTACAGCACTAGGCCTTGGAATTGACCTAGGTGACGGTCGCACCTTGGTAGGGCCACAGTTGAAACACTTTTTTAGCGCGAATGACGCGGGAAATGTGCAGGTGTTGTTTGCCGATAATCACGTAGTGCTTGGAGCTGACTATTCTTATAACGCTCCGGTTCGTGGCGCCGCAGGTCTAAACTGGTATATCGGCGTCGGTCCTCAATTGAGCTTTATTGATTTCGGGCCTGTAAATGAAACTTATTTTGCCATTCGTCCTGCTTTAGGATTAGAATATAAGGTGCCTTCTGCACCTTTAGCCTTCCATTTCGATTGGAAACCCTGGTGGAACCTTTCAAATAGGTCAAATTTTGAGCCGTCTCGTTTCAGTCTCGGATTCAAGTATGTGTTGAATTAATAGAGAAAAAAGACATCAATAAGAAAAGTCGTTCGGCCTCGCCAGAACGACTTTTTTTGGTTCCTTTCCGTCCGTACGGTGATAGGTCCATATAGCTCCGAAAAAGTCTTATACGCAAAAAAGCGACTCATCGAGTCGCTTTACATTTTGTGGAGATTACCGGAGTCGAACCGGTGACCTCTTGCCTGCCAGGCAAGCGCTCTAGCCAGCTGAGCTAAACCCCCAATATTTGGTGTCGGCAAAGATAGTAAATCAGGGCATAACTGCAAATTATTTATGAGTAGGAATTAGTGAAAATTGCAGGGTTTCATTTCTTGCTGATCAATCCATCTAAACTGAACTTTCCCGGGCCTAAGAGCAGGACAGCTAAATAGCTGGTCAGAAATAAATAGATTAAGTCATGTTTGCCAAAAAGCTCCCAATGATGAACAGACATAATCACCCATGCAGTGATGATTAAAGGTATGGTTGCTAATCTGGTGAAAAGGCCGACTACCAATAAATAATATCGAACAGAAGAATTCGGCAAAAATGGCAAGCCCAAGCGATACGGACCCGCTCAAACCAAGAAAGGACATAAATTGGTCTTTTCGCTCTCCAAAGGAAAGGAGTTTGGCATAACCGTGTGGGATCATAAAGATTCCCGATCCTATTCGTAGGACAAGGGTAGCAAAATTGAAAGCAACACGGGAATAGGTCGTAGAAAATAGTTTTCTCATAGTTGTTTTTTGTGCTAATATGCGAATTATTTAGAACAATTATAAACAAAATGCGGTTAAAATTCCTGATAAACCACTTCATTGGCATGTCCAAGCTTAATGCCTTTTACAGCGCCTGTTCCCATAAAGGTAAAATTCAGGCCAACAATCTGTGTCTGTTGGGATGAGAGTGGTACGTCGAAGGCCAAACGGTCGTCCACAAAATACTGGATGTGTTCCTTATTTCCTTTACAACTGACTTTTACCCAATTGGCAAAATCAACTCCAAAACCGGATAAATCGGCGTTTTTGCCTGAT
Source organism: Olivibacter sp. XZL3 (assembly GCF_004368405.1). Taxonomy (GTDB): domain Bacteria; phylum Bacteroidota; class Bacteroidia; order Sphingobacteriales; family Sphingobacteriaceae; genus Olivibacter. The sequence continues at coordinate 48,351 of NZ_SBJH01000095.1, read as the reverse complement.
ACCATTTGATCGACACTCATTAAACTTAATTCCGAAACACACCCTTTTATACATAAAGGAATGGTGATAGGCGCTCCATCCGTAATCAGCATAGCCTGCGAAAATTGGCAGGCATTGTTTCCGGCGGGATAATTGTTTTTCATCCACGCTTCAAAAAAGAAATCGCCCACTGCTAAGGTTTTAAAATTCCCTACATTAAAATATCGCACGGTCGGGGCTTGCGGCATCAGGCTGACTTTATACTTTTCAATCAGGCTAACTGGTATAGAAAGCTGGTCTTTTTTAGTATAATTAGTTCGTTCTAAATAGATGGGAACGGGATTCCTGACAATAGTGGCCAGCCAGCCTTCTGAAGGAATCAACAGCGGATGTTCTTTAACAACCTGTTTACCTACTACTAACTTTGCGGTAAAAAAGCCCGGTTCGTAATAAACAGACGTAAATTGGTGTTGATCTTTTGCTACCTGTTTGCGCCTCCTAGCATCCCAACTCTGTTGAATATAGATGGGAGAATCAACAGGCGCTTCAGAAGCATCGTACGTAAATATAACCGAGTTTGGTATCCCTTTGGCTAAAGGCTTGCTGCTGAAAGAAAAATCTGTTGCCGACAGGCCCTGTTTTTCCAATATTTTTCGGTTGTCTTTCTGGTAAAGAAAAGCATAAGCAAAACATAAACATATTGCAACAATGACTAACCAAACGATTGGTTTCCAAAAACTTATACTTCTTGCTTTTGCATGTGGAACAGTGGGAGGGATATGGGCCGGTCTGGTTGAACATTCATGTGAGACAAACGTTCGCCAATTTTCATAACCCAGGAAAACAGCTAAGGTGTTTAAGGTAGACGGTGCTGGATTACCCTCATAATTTACCTTCCCCCATAATCGTTTTAATGTACTTGCACTCAGCAATACCTTGGTCTCTTCATAAATCAAATCGCTCAGGCGCTGAAAATCCATATTTGACCAGTCAGCAGATGACCCCCAACCGAGTCGATCCTCAATAAGCTGCAAACAGCGCTCTTTATGTTGCCTTTGGGTGTCAGTCATTTATCGTGCATTATCTACCGTGAACCAATTTGAACAATATTGAACATGCATTCCTGATGATAATTACAAGCCTGTTTATACCTTGGTGTCTGTAAATCACATAATTCAACGAAAACAAAGATACAAATTCCAACATCATGAAAACTAAATCTTTTACTACCTTATTATGTAGCATAATCGGGGTTTTAATCGCTTCGGCTCAGCAGAATTACTGGCAATTTAACCCCAGCGAAGATCGAGCACAAACCTTCGTCTATAATAGAAAGGCAACTTTCACTGCCAATGAAGTTCATCTTGATAAACGACCTGGAGATGGTCACCTACGTTTTGATAGCCTGTCATTTAGCAATGGTACGATTGAACTGGATATTAAAGGGAAGAATGCCTTTCAGGAAAGTTTTGTTGGCGTCGCTTTCCACGGTGTGAACGATAGCACCTATGATGCCGTTTATTTTCGGCCATTTAATTTCCAAAATCCAGAACGGAAGGATCATAGTGTACAATATGTTGCCCACGACCATTATACCTGGGATAAGTTAAGGAGGGATTCTCCAGGAAAATATGAGGCTAGTTTACCGGAGAATTTGGATCCGAACAAGTGGTTTCATGTACGTATTGTCATCGAACACCCTAATATCGCCGTATATGTAGAAGATTCCGCTCAGCCGGCACTGAAAGTAGAACAATTGAGTAGTGCTAAAACCGGCTGGTTAGGACTTTGGGTGGGCAACAATTCGGACGGTTTCTTTAAAAATATAAAGGTGAGTAAAAAATAGTCTTATGTTCCGGAGTTACTTTAAAATCGCCTGGCGGAATGCGCTCGCGTACAGAACTATCAGCCTAATAAACCTTGTTGGGCTTGCATTAGGTATCACGTGTTACCTATTGATCAACTTATGGATAGAAGATGAACGTGAAAAAGATCATTTCCATCAAAATGTCGATCAGCTATATACCGTCTACTCGGCCGTCACTGCCGACGGAAAGACGGAGGGAACGTATACTGGCCCTATAACTGTCTATCGAGACTCGATTGCAGCAACAAGACAGTTATCTTTTTTGATAGAAGATATACAGGAGTCTATCCCGGAAATTACCGGCTTATCTTTTTATGCGACGGGTTATGAACTTCCCTGGGGTCATCCGGAAACTTTTCAGGTAGGTGAAAAAAAGGTGAAACTGGAAGGTTCAAGAGCTAGCGCGGATTTTTTTAAACTATTTAGCTATCCGCTGCTTGCCGGTTCAGCAAAAACGGCATTAACAGATAATAATGGAATCGCTATATCCCGGAAGATGGCTGAAATATTCTTTGGCAGCCCGCAGCAAGCAATGGGTAAAACGTTACGTTACGAAAATAAAATGGACTTTATCATCACGGCTGTATTTGAGAATGTCGACCAGCGAAGCTCCTTACAGTTTGATTTTTTACTCAATTGGGAAAGACAAAAGAACGATTTGGAATGGGCTTCAAACGACTTCTTTACCTATATACAGCTTGCTGAAGGAGCGGATGTCCATCAAGTGCAAGATCAACTAAATACCTTTCTTACCAAACGCTTAGAAAAACAGATTGGTGTTACGTATCAATTCGGCTTGCAGCGTTTTAGCGATCAGTACCTTTACAATCATTTTCTTAACGGACATCCCAAAAACGGGCGAATTGAATATGTACGAATATTCAGCGGCGTTTCCATTTTTATTTTATTGATGGCCTGTCTCAACTTTATGAGCTTGGCTACGGCAAAATCGGTAAAAAGAGCTAAAGAAGTTGGATTAAGAAAGGTGGTGGGATCAAAACGTATTTCACTCATCATCCAGTTTCTGGGAGAATCTATTCTCTTCGCTTTATTGGCCAGTTGTTTAGCCGCTCTCCTCTTGCTTATCTTGTTGCCAGCTTTTAATGTATTGGTACAGAAGGTGTTAAATTATCCTTTTTCCCGTCTTTCCTTTTGGTTCCACCTGATGGAGATCGGTGTGATTACCGGAACTTTAGCCGGCCTCTATCCCGCTTTGTATTTAGCTAATTTAAAGCCGGTTCAGATCTTAAAAGGCATTATCCGTTCCAAACAAAGCGCCATCCGGTTTAAGCAGTTTAGCACTGTTTTTCAGTTCACCCTCTCCAGTTTACTTATTATGGCTACGATTGTTATTTCAAGACAAATGAATCATATACAGCAAACGGATCTGGGTTATAACAGGGAAAATCTCTTGTATATCCGTATTGAGGGTGAACTCGCTAATTATAATACCTATCGTCTTTTCAAAGAACGAGCGGAACGGATGCCGGAAATTGAACGGATCGACCGTAGTACCGAAGCACCTCACGAGATGGGATTTGAAGTAACCGATCCGGTAAAATGGCAAGGCAAACCAGCGCAGGCAGTGGTGCCTTTCAAACCGGCCTCTGTAGGGTTCGATTTCATCAAACTCATGAAATTAACGGTAGTGGAAGGTCGGGATTTTTCTAAAGAGGTGACAACGGACTCTGCAGACGCATTTTTGGTAAACCAGGAAGCTGTGAAACAAATGGGCATGAAAGATCCGATCGGAAAATGGATTTCTGCTTGGAATAAAAAGGGCCATATCATTGGAGTACTGAAAGATTTTCATACCCAATCCCTTCGGGACCCTATTAAACCAATAGTTTTGGACGTGAAAGAATATGAATATTTTGGTTTTGTAATTATTCGAATAAAAGCCGGACAAACGAAACAAGCGATACGGAAGTTAGAAAAGCTCTATACGGAAATCAATCCAAACTACCCCTTTACTTATCAATTTGTAGATCAGGAATACGATCAGCTATATAGAAGTGAACTAACGATAGCAAACGTGTCCATAGCTTTCTCTTTGCTGTCCATCATCATTTCCTGTCTTGGTTTACTTGGTTTGGTGATTTTTGCAGTAGAACAGAGGGTGAAAGAAATTGGTGTCCGAAAGGTATTAGGTGCTTCCGTCCGTGAGATCGTTCAATTACTTTCCTTCGATTTTATCAAATTGATCATTATTGCCTTGAGCATCGCCATACCAGTAGGGTATCTTGTGATGAGCGATTGGTTACATCATTTTGCTTATCGTATTACCTTACCATGGTGGGTTTTTGTGTTAACAGCATTTGCTACCATACTGATTGCACAAGTAACCATTTCTTTTCAGGCGATCAGGGTGGCGATGAACAACCCAATAGCGGCTATCAGGGAAGAATAATTAGGGGCAAATCAATTTTGCTCACTTGTAAAGATCTGTGCCAAAACAATCTTCCGCATACATTGTTTGAAATGCAGATCAATGCTTTAGCTCCATGAACGCAACCCGTGCTTTATACCTTTTCTTTGTGATCGTGTCAGTTTCCTTTGCCGCCTGTAATCAGGAAGGGCGAACGCAGTTAGGAGGAGCCGATAGGGCCGATACTACCGCTGTTGATGGCACTGCTTCGTCGCCTTCTGTTCCTGAGCAATCGGAAAATAGAGACTCTATAAACCTTCAATTGGTAAATGGCGAAGCGACGCAGGAGGCAACCATGGAAAAAGGAAAACATGTCGTGTTCGTATTCCATGTTGAAAAAGCAGGACAACTATCCGCTTCCGTTAAACCCGGGGAAGCCAATGGAAATGTCAGGATCGCACAGATATTTTTACCGAACAATGAGGCGGACGGCCCTTTTGGTCCAACAATGGAATATAAGTTAAATGAACCCGGGATCTACCGTATCGTTGTCAGCGAAAATCAGATGGCGGGCGATCCCTACAATGGTCCTTTCACTTTTTCTCTAAAGGTCGGGCCTCAATAACCGGCTAATGCGTATGTTGGGTTATACTCGTTAGTCGCTCTACGATAGGCGTGTTATTTCCGGAAACATCGTAGCGACCGTCATTGTAGTCCACACGTGCAACTTCATTCTTTAGATTATCAAAAACAATAAAGGATTCCTTGTCGTAGGTCGTAGAATACCCGGTCCATTCCCGATCGATTTCCTCCGCCCATTTTGCAAATCTTTCTAACATGTCTCTTTTTATTTTTAACGTTTTACTCGGTTTACCTGTTCACCGTCCCGACTTTCCGCCTGCTACTACCCACAATAACAAGAGTTATCAGGAAAAGTTTAGTTATTAGCAAGATTGCTGTTGTAGGTGATAGCGATTTTATCTATGTTTGAATAACTAGTTCGTGTTTATATTAACTAGCAATTATTTGCAGGCTAAACCTCCATTTTATGTCATTAGAGCCCATATTTGCACTGCTTTTGATCACTTTTCTCAAAAAAAGGGTCGACTATCGAGAAGTAAGCTACAGTTTGGCAAAGTATCTTCAGATCGGCTTTTACGCCAGTATCGCGGCTATTATACTTGATATCCTTTCCAGTGCTTATTCCATTGAGTTATTGATACAATTATCCTTCTTTGCTTTATTAGCGGCCGTTTATATAAGGCCCGAATTGCAAATTGGAAGAAGTACGGTCTATGCTATGCTACCCTATGCTGTTCTGTCTTTTATCACGTCTTTTATGCGCGAATTCTTCCCTTCGGTTTACGAAGAAAATGACGATTTTTTTGATAGTGCCCTGTTGTTCGGTATTCTATGGTATGTAGGCATGTGGCTGGTCAACAGAAATCAGCGGAAAGCCTTGGAAAAGGAGCGGGCTAGGCGCGAAGCGGAAGAGGCACAGAATCGTATTATGGCGGAGCTGAAAGTCAATCTGGAACAAGAGGTAGCACAGCGTACTGCGGAATTGGTTAAGCAAAAAGAAGAGCTGCAAACAGCCTTAGATGAACTAAAAAATACGCAGGCGCAACTTATTCAATCTGAAAAAATGGCTTCTTTAGGCGAGCTCACGGCAGGTATTGCACATGAAATCCAAAATCCGCTAAACTTTGTTAACAATTTTTCGGAGGTGAGTATCGAATTGTTGGAAGAGCTGAAAGAAGGGCCTCTGAAAGCGCTTGAGGGAGACAACCAAAAAGAAGCCGATGAGCTTATTGCAGACCTCACGCAGAACTTGGATAAAATCGGTTTTCATGGAAAACGAGCGGATGGCATCGTAAAAAGCATGCTTCAACATTCCAGGAGTAGCAGCGGGAAAAAAGAGCAAGTGGACATCAATGCCTTGGCCGACGAATATGTCAGATTAAGCTATCACGGGTTGAGAGCGAAGGATAAATCATTTAACGCCAACATTGAAACGCAATTCGCGGAAAACTTGCCGCCGGTGGAAGTCGTTCCTCAAGATTTCGGACGGGTATTACTCAATCTTTTTAATAACGCGTTTTATTCCGTCAACGAGAAAAAAAAGCAGCTCGGCGAGGCTTTTGTGCCGAAAGTGACGATCTCTACGGCGCAGCTTATGGAAGACAACGGTGAGGGACCTATTCGGATTATCGTCTTTGATAACGGCTTAGGGATACCCAATGCGGCTTTGGAAAAAATATACCAACCCTTTTTTACCACAAAGCCGACCGGACAAGGTACGGGCTTGGGATTATCTATGAGCTACGATATCATTACTAAAGCGCATAGAGGAGAATTAAAAGTAGAAACGGTAGAGGGCGAATATGCTAAATTTACCATTACCATACCTGTTAAACCATGAAAGTGCTTGTTGTTGATGACGAAATAGATATCCAACCTTTATTCAGACAGCGATTTCGCAAAGAAATCAAAACGGGTGAAGTGATGTTTGAATTCGCCTCTTCAGGCGAAGAGGCCGTTCAATATCTTCACCGCGACGGTTCGCAGGTAATTCTTATTTTATCTGACATTAATATGCCCGGGATGAGTGGCTTAGAGCTCCTTTCCCATATTCGGCAGGAACACGGCGGGACGCCTCCTTTTGTGATGATGATCACTGCTTATGGAGATGAGGAGAATTATCGCCAATCTATACAGTTAGGTGCAGACGATTTTTTGACAAAACCGCTCGATTTCAACTTGTTAAAAGAAAAATTAAAAAATCTTGAAAAGCATGGCTAAGATATTAGTTGTTGATGACGAAGCAGACCTTGAGCTTTTGATAAGACAGAAATTCAGAAGGAAAATCCGGGAACAGGTTTACACTTTTGTTTTTGCTAAAGACGGACTGGAAGCGCTCGAATTGTTAAAGGCCGAAGATGATATCGATATAATCTTAAGCGACATTAATATGTCGGGCATGGATGGCTTGACCTTGCTTACAAAGCTTCCGGAAGCTAATCCGGCGATTAAGGCGGTGATGGTATCGGCATATGGAGATATGGAAAACATCCGCACGGCGATGAATCGAGGCGCTTTTGACTTCGTCTGTAAGCCGGTGAATTTTGAGGATCTCGATGTCACTATCGAGAAAACGCTCGGTCATGTGGAGCAAATCAAGAACACCTTAAAAGCAATCAAAGAAAACAATATTCTCAAGATGTATGTCGACGAGAATGTACTGAATTTTATGACACGTCAGGAGTTTGAAAAAAGCCTGTTAATCAACGAAACGATTGATGCTACGATCGTTTTTATCGATATATGTGGATTTACTGCAATCACCGAAACGGTTGCGGCAGACGGTGTCGTAAAAATGATTAACGATCTGTTCGATATTATCGTAAAAGAGGTTATCAGTTACAGTGGACATGTGGACAAGTTTATGGGCGATGCCGTCATGGCTGTATTTAAAGGTGCTTATCACCTCGACCGAGCGATTGACGCAGCATTGGCCACCAAAGAGAAGATAGCGGCTATTGATTCCATTCGATCGGGCGATCACAGTTTTAAGCCTCAGGTGTCCATAGGAATAAATACCGGAGAGGTCATTTCCGGAAATATCGGATCGGCTTCCCTCAAACGATTGGACTATACGGTTATCGGCGATGCCGTCAATTTAGCGCAGCGGTTACAATCGGCAGCCAAGGCAGGGCAAATTATCGTTGCAGAGCATGTTTATGAACAGGCCAAACAATCCTTCGGTTTCTCCGCGCTCGGCACGGTAAGCTTGAAGAACAAAGCAAATCCGGTGAATATTTACGAGGTGATTGCTTAGCGGCAGACTGTTAATGTTCGCCAGCCCGTCTTTTTAGGATTCCACCGGCAGCTTCCTTAATGGTATGCGTATAGACGAATGCCTGCGGATCAACTTCATGCACCATATTCTTTAATCGCCGTACTTCAAAACGCGTTACTACGGTGAAGACAATGTCAACCGGATGACTGACGTCAAAGCTCTCTTTCAAGAAACCGCGCTCGCCTTTGTACACGGTGATTCCCTTGCCCATGTCTTTCACGAGCCTCTCCTTAATGTGCTCGCTATGGCTCGATATGATATTAACCGCTGTGTATTCTTCAAGGCCTTCGACGACAAAAGTGATCGTTCGTGAGGCGGTATAGTATGTTAAAATGGAATATAAAGCGGTTGGTAGACCGAGATGTACGGCAGCAATTAAGAAGATAATGATGTTGATGCCCAAAATAATTTCACTGATCGTAAAGCTACTTCGTTTAAGCGTATAAAGAGCCAGCACTTCAATGCCATCCAGCGCGCAACCTCCCCGCATGGACAACCCCACGCCTATTCCCATAAAAACGCCCCCAAAAATGGAAACGAGCAGTTTATCAGAGGTAATGATAGGGTAGGGCACATATAGCAAGCAAACACCCAATAGTATGACACAAGCGAGCGTTTTCAGCGCAAATTTATGGCTTACCTGAAAGGCGCCCATAATGATAAGTGGAAGATTGGCTAATACAATGACATAGGCAATGTTTACGTGATATAGCTCGTGTATCAACAGGGAAATACCGGTTATACCACCGTCAAAAAACTGATTGGGAACTAAAAAGCCTTTTAAGGCAAAACCACAGAATAAAATACCGGCTATTACATAAACAATGTCACGGATTACAGCTATCGACTTTGAGTTCATAGTTAGGGATACAAAAAGCTTTTTGTTTTTAGTAAATTCTTTTCTTTTATTTCGTTACGGAGTTCTCTCGCGGTACGGGTGAAATACTGATGTTCGCTCAAGAAATCCAGTTGTAAAACCAAGTATTCTTTGTGGGAAGTGATCGTTCCCAAGTGGGTCATTTCTTGATATAGCCTTTCGCTGATATCGAAAAAGTCTTCACGGCCCAAGTAATCTAAATCGGCATCGCAAATAATCTGCTCTAAATAATTTTTAGGTTGTTGCGGTGTTTTTGTTGCCATAATTAAGCTGCAAACCTGGTCAATCTGCTGTTCATTATAAAGATAATGAGGAAGCTGCGTGCGAGCTATCTCACAGGAATGCGCTTCATGATTGTCCGCCGAAACCAGGAAACCTGTGTCGTGAAAAAGAGCAGCCGTAGTTAAGATCGTCGATTCGTTTTCACCAATGTGTTCCTGTCGGCCGATATGCTCTGCTGCATGCATGACATCCTTCGTGTGTGCTGCATTATGGTAGGTGAAAACAGGCGATAGTTCGCGCTTTAACTTATCTAAAAGGAAGGTCGTAACCCGTTCAAGTTGCATGTCGATCTTAATACAAAAGCTAAGATATTAAAATTTCTCAAAATGATCGGTAGCGCATAGGGTAGTGTAGATGAAGACTAAAAATAACCTTATGCCTAAGTTCGGCATAAAATGTATAAAAACTTACTAGAAAAATAGGAAGGATTATAGATAGATCTTCACATTAGCCGTAAATGTGTCGTAAAATTACCGTAAATCAGCCGTATATTTTACGGTAGATTTACGGTAAAAAAACGATGAATTTACGGTAAAGTTGTTCTTTTACTAGATATCTTTGTTAGTTTTAACCTTTTTTTTTATATATTTAGAAGTATAAATGGTCTTGTGATGGAATAAATGTTGGCTTAGGTCTTTTTTTTTGAAAAACTAAATTATGGGAACTTATAAAAATGGAATAAACGGTCCCTTTCGGGGTAAAACAGGTAGCATTATCGGTAGTTCTTGGAAAGATGTCGACTATATCAAAGGTTTTCCGAGAAGATACAAGAATAAAGGTAAGCCCAGTGAAGAGCAAATGTTACATCATAAGAAATTCAAGTTGCTCAATGAGTTTTTCATGCCTCTTTCCCAATTGTTGAAGATAGGTTTCGGGAATTATTTAAGTAGCGCTACTGCTCGAAACGTCGCCTTTCAACAGAATTTTGATCACGCTTTCCAGATGGATGAAAATAATGAACCGAAGTTAAACTACCCAGCCATCCAGTTTAGCAAGGGAACCTTATTTACCGCCGGGGCCGAACAATTGGAACTGCTGGACGATAATCAACTGAAGGTGAGTTGGAATCCTAAAACCTATGGACTGAGCGGGGCCTTGGATGATCAGGTGCACATCCTGTATTATGCAGAAAGTTGGAAGAGCATGGACGGCCCCGATCATCCTCCATTACGTTATCAAGGGGAGGTGCAATTTACACACAGTGCAGCGGCAGGCGAATTGATTCACCTTTGGTTGTTTCTGAGCGACAGCGAAAGAAAACGCGTGTCGCGTACGGTTTATTTATCTATCACCAATAATCGCTAGTAGAATCTTTATGGAATTTTTCTTTGACGCCCATAAGCCTAAAAAAGAGAAGGAACCTTATGGAAAACTCGCCAGTCAGCAAAAAATGCGCTTAGCCATGGCTTTTTTGAATCCCTTAAGGCCTGTTATTAATGAAGGGTGGAGCCAATATAGTGATGGTAAGAAGAGTAAAGCGTTCGGACAGGCGCTGAAGAAGGCGATTCAGGAGGGCATTGAGGGTGCTTATCCTGATCAAATGCTCGTTCCGGGAAATATTATGATCAGTATGGGTACTTTACCCTTGCCTGCTATAGCCGATGTTGTTCGGTCGCCCGGTACATTGGAAGTCTTATTTACGAATGATCCACACCCGATGGCGAAAGACAGCGATGAGCTGGTATTAATTGTAATCAGTCCTGAACTCGGCATCGGTGCCAAGAATGATCAGGTTTGGTATCGTAAGGACGGCCGTATTGAAGTAGAGCTGCCGGTTCAATTTGAAGAAGGATCCTTTCATGCCTACCTTTACTGCCATAACAAAAAGAAAAGTAATTATTCCAAAAGTTATTACCTCGGTTTTTTTTAAGACCGTTGCTTTTTCGTCAAAGTGGAGGGCGGGGGCCGCGGTGTACCATTGAGTTAATGATTTAATAATATTGATATAAAGCTAGCTTTTAATTTTCTGGATAATTTTGGCGCTGTTAATTCGATCGTACAATGATGACAGCGGCCAGTTTTTTTTCAGACACCGACGGCAAAACCAAACCCGCCATTGATGACTTGCAGGCCTTTAACGAATGCTATTATAAGTACCATCACCTCGTTTATGCCAATATCTTAAAAATCGTTAAGCAGCCCGCCTACGCGGAAGATCTTTTACAAGATGTCTTCGTGTCGCTTTGGGAAAGCAGAAACAAGCTCAGTGATAAATCAATCGCCGGATGGTTATTCGTTGTCAGTCATAACAAGGCCATGGACTGCCTAAAACGGAGCCTGAAATTGTCCGTAGAATACGTAGACGACTACAGCCTCTTCGAAGACCTCGCTTTGGAAGAAGAGCAGGATGAGGCGGCTTATCTTTCACAGGTCATGATGATGAAAGAAGCCGTAAATGCACTGCCAAAGCGGAAGAAAGAAGTGTTTAGGCTTTGTCGCTTTGAAGGTAAATCGAAAGAAGAGGTAGCTTTCCTATTGGGTATATCGCCCGGTTCGGTTGCTGATTATCTTAAACAGTCTAACAAAGCAATACGGGATTATATCTTAACCCATTATCCTTATAGTATATCCGGTGGCTTGTTGTGTGCCATTGTGTTCACTTGAATATTAATCCGGTTGGTCTGACCTAATGAAAAAGCCACCAGTCGTTTACCTGAACCATATACTTGAATGCATTTCGCTGATCAATGCTTATGTACAAAACATGGATGAGGACGCATGATCGAAAACCTTTAGCTAACAAAACCTTCACGATTATTTAACAGCTAAAATCATCCCCTTTTTCAAGTATTCCAGTTTTTATATAAAATGGAATACCTGCAGCAGTTGATCGACAAATTTTGGAAGGGGGAAGCTTCTCACAAGGAAAGAAAGTTCCTTTTAAGGGAGCTTGAACAAAGGGAAAACGAGTTCAGCCATTTTCTTTGGGAAGATTATAATAGCGGTCGGCCACCAGAACCCGCAGAACGATTAAGTAGCGATCGCAATGCATTCCTATTGGAGAAAATACATGAACAAATCAACCCAAGTGCGCAAAAGCCAAGAGTTAGCAGGATGTATCGATGGCGCTTAGCTGGGATGGCAGCGGCTGTTGTCCTCCTCTTCACCGTTGGGGTAATAGCTATTCATAAGGAACTACAACCAACCGCCCCTTCAACGGCATCGCTCATGCTGCCCCAACCCATAATAAAGGAAAATGCAAGCGATAAACCACTCCTCGTTATGCTGCCCGACGGTTCTGAGGTTCGATTAGAACCCCAAGCCTCGCTTGCTTATACTGCTGATTTCGGAAGAACGCAACGACGGATTTCCTTGATTGGAGAGGCCTTTTTCGAGGTCAAAAAGAAAGCGGAATGCCCTTTCACGGTAGTGGCCAAAGGCTATAGCGTCACCGCATTGGGTACTGCTTTTACCGTAAACACCTCAAAGGAGGGGGAAATGCAGGTCAAATTATTGTCGGGTAAAGTGCTTGTACGGGCGGAAGACAAAAGTATAGGCGGCTTCCCGGAGCAACGCTTAAAGCCTGGGGACGAGTTACGCATCGATCTGCAGGAAGGAAGTGCCGACCTCCTTGTAGCCGATAAGCTGCGGTCGAACGCCGACCAAGCTGAGCCGCCGCGAGCAGCCAAGAACCTCGTCTTGCATTTTGACGAAACGCCTTTAACGACCGTTTTAGCGCAGCTTGGAAGTGCTTATCCCGTCAAATTTATCTACGAGGCAGAGGCCTTGATGCAAAAGACCTTTACCGGACGCCTAACACTTAACGGCAGTCGCGAAATAGCCTCGCTGGATTCCGTTCTCACACAACTATGCCAGCGGAATGGTCTGACATATACCATGAAAAAGGATCAGGTTGTAATCAGTAAAAAAGAATAAAACAACAAATAATCAAATAACCAAATGAGTAAGTATTTATCTATTTTTCTAGCATCGCTCTTGATATGTTTAACAACATTTAACCGATCGATGGCACAGGCGACCCACGCCAGTATGCTTGGTGTTGTTACAGATGGTAGTAACAGACCGGTGGAAGGGGCCTCGGTCTACATTCGCAACGAGTCGACGGGATTTGCCACCAGTACGTCAACAAATGATAACGGGGAGTATCTGTTCAAGCAGCTGCCCTTAGGAAAGCCTTATACCGTACGCGTTAAACACTTAAATTTTGGGGAAGTCGTACAACAAGGCTATGCCTTGAATCAGGGCGATCAACTGCGTTTAAATTTCACCTTGAAGGAATCCACGATCAATATCGATGCGGTAGAAATAACGGCTACAGCAAACAGTATGAAAAACACCATCCGCAATCTGGGAGCTTCCACTGCGGTTACCTCGCGCGATTTGGAGCGCTTGCCGGTAAACGGACGGAACTTCACATCGTTGATTGATCTTTCTCCTTTAAGTTCAGGTAGCAACCTTTCCGGACAGATAGGCAGCTCCACCAACTATTCAATAGATGGTATGACTTCCCGCGGCCCACTATCGGGCGGTACTACCAACCGCGGTCCCTATTCTGTTTCCATGGAAGCAATCCGCGAATTTGAAATTGCGACGAACCAATACGATGTCACTTATGGACGCGCGGGCGGGGGAACCATCAGTACGGTGACCAAGTCGGGCACAAACACCTTTACCGGAAGTGTATTTGGTTATGGACGTACCGACTGGTTGGCCAGTCCTTATGACATCCGCGGAAATCGGATCGACCAAGATTATTCTACCTACCAATATGGTTTTTCACTGGGCGGCCCTATTGTAAAGGATAAAGCGCATTTCTTCGTAACGCTCGATAGACAGGCGGATTCGCGTCCTTTCTATATTGCCGACATCCGTACGCCGGAAGATGAGGCACGATTCAATATTACCCAACCGACACTCGACCAGTTTCTGGACATCGCAAGAAGTAGGTATGGCGTGGCGGGGTCACAGCAAACAGGTGCATTTGACCGGAAAAGGCCCACTACTACTTTGTTTGCCCGTATTGATTGGCAGCTAAATGAAAAGAACCTCTTGACGGTGCGGAATAATTACGTGCGGGATATGAACAACCAGGGGGTGGGCGACAACAGCGCGATCAACCTATATGAGGTGTATGGTTCGCATCTGTCGACGGATAACAGTTTAATGGCTTCGCTTCGTACTTCGCTAAACGCCCGTACAACAAACGAATTGAAGTTACAATATTTATATACGTTGGACGATGGTAGGCCTAGCAGCCAACTGCCCGCTCAAAATATTCCCCGTGCCATTGTGCAACAGGTGGAATCCACTATAGATGGGAATCCAGTTAATACGACTATTCAGCTTGGGGGACAACGCTATCTGCCGGAGGTGTTTAAAAACCATGTATTCCAGTTGGTAGACAACGTTTATTTTACCAAAGGTAATATCAACTATACTTTCGGTACCGATTTGATGTTCACGAAGTTGAGTTCACTGGCCACCAGTGAAATGAACGGCCGTTTTTACTTCAGCGGCCTCGAGAATTTTGAGGCAATGAGACCTTACCGCTATGCAAGAGAAGTGGCTTTGGTAGACGACGCTACGGTAAACCAAAGTGTACTAAATGGGGCTTTATATGCACAGGCACAATCAAATATTGGAACCGGTTTGGATCTGAGCGTCGGTCTGCGTGCGGATTACACCTATTATTTTGATCACCCAGTGTTTAACCAAGCCGTCTATAATGCCTTAAGTCTACGCACCGACAATGGCGTTTCTACCTTTCAACTCCAACCACGCTTTCAATTAACCTGGGATATCGGCGAAAGGCAAACCGATATTTTCCGCATCGGTGGCGGTATATTCGGTTCTAACCTGAATAATTATTCCATGGTAAATAATATGCTGAATGATGGTACGAAAGTAGCGTCTGTAGATATTTCCGGCGCCTTGGTGCCAACGCCGGATTTCACGGGCTACCGGGTTAATCCACAAACGGCGCCTGGTCGGGAATTGTTTGATCTGCCCGGCGTGGAAAGGGTTAGTACCATCAACATGAACAGTGAAGATATTAAAGTGCCGACCTTATATAAAGCGAATTTATCTTACACCCGCTTTATTTCCGATCGCTTCCGCGTTGGCGCAACTTTTCTCATGTCCTTTGCACGTAATAACTATATGTATATAGACCGCAACATGGTGGACGAACCCTATTTCCGCTTGGCCAACGAAGGCAATAGAGGCGTCTTTGTACCGGCTACCGGAATCGATCCAACAAATGGAGCAGCCGATTGGACGACGGGGAGAAAGAGTACCGATGTCAGCCGTGTATTGGAACTGGTGAGCGACGGTAAAATCAATCAATATGCCTTCGTAATAGATGGTGCCGCGCGTTATTATAAAGATGGTGAAATCTCTGCCAGCTATACTTGGAATGACACAAAAGATAACACCTCTTATAATGGTAATGTAGCGAATACGGCTACCTTGGACCTGATGGTGGCAGATGATCCTCGTTATTTAGGCAGAATGGCCTATTCCAACAATCACTTCCGTCACAAGGTGGTGGTATATGGTACTCTACCAAGCTTTTATGGTATCAGCATCGGTGTCCGGTATTCGGGCATCGGTGGACAACGTTATTCTGTCGCCGTCAATGGAAATGTTAATGGCGACTTTGTAAGCAGTAACGACCTGGCTTTCATTTTCGATCCCAACGACCTAAGTAATCCCGAGAACATCCGAAATGGGATCCAATCTATCTTGAACAATCCGGATGCCGACCAGCGGTTTAAGGATTATTTGGGAAGCCATTTAGGTCAACTGGCTGAGCGCAATGGGGTAGCCAATGGTTTTTATGGTGTTTGGGATATAAGAGCAAGCAAGAAGTTTAATTTATTCGGTAGTCATAATCTGGAAGTTTCGGCGGACATCTTCAACGTTGCTAACTTATTGAATAAAGATTGGGGCGTTAATAAATCACTTGGTAAACAGAACTTGCTGACCATCCGTGGTTTTGACCCTGAATCGAATAGCTATATCTATCAAGTCAATCCCAACGCAGGTGTATCCACTTTGTCGGGCAACCCGTATCAAATGCAATTGGGCTTACGGTATAGTTTTTAAGGACTTTAAATACCCATCAATTGACAAAAAACAGAGTAAACTCATTTAATATGCATAATTCACGAAGAGATTTTCTGAAAAAAGCGGCGCTCCTATCGGGAACTGCCGCTTTAACTCATGTGATGCCTCCTGCCATCCAAAAAGCGTTGGCAATTAATCCAGCAAAGGGTAGCACCTTCTACGATGCGGAACATATTGTTTTCTTAATGCAGGAGAATAGATCGTTTGACCATTTATATGGTACATTAAGAGGCGTGCGGGGCTTTAATGACCCACGGGCCATTCAACTAGCGAATAAAAACAGGGTTTGGTTGCAGTCAAACCCTGACGGGAAAACCTATGTGCCCTTTCGCCTGAATACCAAGGAAACAAAAGTGCCGTGGATGGGCTCCACCCCGCATGGATGGGCCGACCAGACAGACGCGCGTAACAAGGGTAAATACGATCGCTGGCTGGAAGTAAAAAAGCCTTACAATAAAGAATATGCTGACCTACCGCTCACGCTAGGATATTGCGATCGATCGGATTTTCCTTTCTATTATTCGCTGGCCGATGCTTTCACGGTATGTGACCAGCATTTTTGTTCGAGCATCACCGGAACACACCCCAATCGTTGGTATTGGATGACAGGGACGGTGCGTGAACGGAATGAGGTGGATGCAAAAGCGCATGTATGGAATATAAGCAATTACAATAAGCCGGAGCTGAACTGGAAAACCTATCCGGAGCGTTTAGAAGAGCATGGCGTGTCCTGGCGTATTTACCAGAACGAGCTGACCATGGGTTTTGGACTAAAGGGCGAGGAAAGTGCCTGGTTGAGCAACTTTGGGACCAATGTGATGGAGTATTTTCAGGCTTATAACGTGCGCTTACATCCAAGTAGCATAGCGAATTTGCAGGAACGGAAAAAGCTGATGATGGAAGAGATTGCCCGTTTGGAAAGAGCAGAGGCCTCGGCGGAAAACCAACAACGGCTGGCCGCAGCCAAAAAGGTGTTGCGTGCGGTCGAGGCGGATCAATTGCAGTATCGGGAGGAAGCGTACCGAAATCTGTCGGATACCGAAAAGGCCTTGAATAGTAAGGCTTTTACCGTCAATAGCGGAGATCCTGATTTTCACGAGTTGACCTCCTTAAATTATACTGATAACGGAACGGAACGGGAATTGCGCATTCCCAAAGGAGATGTACTGCATCAATTCCGGGAGGATGTGAAGAACGGTACCTTACCAACCGTTTCCTGGTTGATGACACCCGCCAATTTTTCCGATCACCCAGGTCGTCCCTGGTTCGGCTCCTGGTACGTCAACGAGGTCATGGAAATTCTTTTGGAAAATCCGGAAGTATGGAAAAAAACCATCTTTATCATGACCTATGATGAAAATGATGGCTTTTTCGATCACGTGCCACCCTATGCCGTGCCGAACCCTTATGAAGCGAACCGGGGCAAGGTTTCAGCGAACATCGACGGGCGGATGGACTTTGCAACGAGGGATCAGCAAACGAACCCTTCGGCTATGGAGGATCGGATTCGGGAGAGTTCGGTTGGTTTAGGCTATCGTGTGCCTCTGGTTATTGCCTCTCCGTGGACGCGGGGCGGCTTTGTCAATTCGGAGCTGTTTGATCATACCTCGTCGCTGCAATTTCTGGAACACTTTATTGCTAAGAAATATAACAAGCAGGTTCGGGAAGAAAATATTACAAACTGGCGTCGTGCCATCTGTGGCGATTTGACCTCCGTTTTCCGTCCGTATAATGGGGAGCAAATCGAGCGTCCGCAGTTTCTGGACAAAGGAGCCTTTTTGGAAGATATTCATAAGGCGCAGTTTAAAGAGATTCCGAATAATTTCAAAGCGTTTAACAAACAGGAGATCGAACAGATTAATAAGGCGCCCAATCAATCGCCTTATTTTCCGAAGCAGGAGAAGGGCACTAAACCGGCCTGTCCTTTGCCCTATGAGCTGTCTGTAAATGGAAGCTACGATGCGACGAAACGGCAATATGCAATTCGTTTTGCGGCTGACCAAACGGCCTTTGGTGAACAAGCAGCAGGCGCGCCTTTTCTCGTTTATGCAATGGAACCATATGAAAACGAAGTGTTGCGCATTTGGGAATACGCCGTCACAGCGGGCGATGCACTCGAAGATCAATGGGAACTGCCGTCCTTTGAGCGTGGTCAATACCATTTAAGGGTATATGCACCGAACGGTTTCTATCGCGAGTTCGTCGGAAATGATGAGCATCCCGGTATAGCCGTAAGCTGCGGTTATGAGCAGCAGGGTAGGCAAGCGGGACTAACCGGAAATGTCGTGGTTAAACTGATGAATAACAGCGAAACGCCAAGGACGGTTTCTATAGCGGATAATAGCTATAAAAGGAAGGCTGTGACTCGTGTTGTGCCAGCAGGCGATAGCGTTGACGTCGTGATGGATCTAAAAGACAGTCATCAATGGTATGATTTTACTGTTCAGCTAGCAGATGATGCCTCCTGGTCCGAGCGTTTTGCCGGGCATGTTGAAACCGGTGAAATTTCGAAGACAGATCCTTTAATGGGCGGAGAAGTATAGTTATTAGTTGCCGGTTGTCAGTTGCCAGTTCTCAGTTGCCGGTTGCCAGTTGTCAGTTGCCGGTTGCACTGGCCTGGGGCTAATGCTTATTGCTTACCGCTTATAGCTTAAAACTTAAAGTTTACAACTGATTGTTGGTTGCGAGCGATAAAATAGTAGCAGTAGCAATGGCGGTTGCAGTAGTACTGGCTTGCTCAGTAGCTATAGCCTAATGCTTATTGCTTACCGCATATAGCTTACCTAGTTAATTGCTGCTATATATTGGTTAAATTCCGGGTATTCTTAAGGAACGAGATGTTTATTTTTGTTATTAGTTGTTGGTTGCCAGTTGTCAGTTGCGAGTTGTTGGTAGCCGGTTGCACTGGCCTGGGGCTAATGCTTATTGCTTACCGCATATAGCTTATAACTTAAAGTTTACAACTGATTATTGGTTGCGAGCGATAAAATAGTAGCAGTAGTAGTGGCAGTTGCAGTAGTACTGGCTTGCTCAGTGGCTATAGCCTAATGCTTATTGCTTACCGCATATAGCTTATAACTTAAAGCTTACAACTGATTATCGGTTGCGAGCGATAAAATAGTAGCAGTAGCAGTTGCCGTAGTACTGGCTTGCTCAGTAGCTATAGCCTAATGCTTATTGCTTACCGCATATAGCTTAAAACTCATTCTGGGTCAAGGGAAGTCGAATTTCTCCCCTGTTTTCTACGAATTTGCAACCCGCGAGCCTGCAGGAGTTTCGCTTTCTTGCAAGCAAGTAATTCGGATACATAAAAGAAATAGTTCAGGCAAAAAAACAGTTTAACAATGAAAAAACAATACTACCGATATCAGCTCACCGCGCTGTTCGTGCTGTTAATAAGCGGCGTTTTGAGGTCTTTCGGACAGGAGGGTAAGGTCATTACGTCGGGAGCCATTTGGCCGGATACAGATGGGCAACACATCAATGCGCATGGCGGGGGGATATTATTCCACGAAGGCACTTATTACTGGTATGGAGAAAAGCGGGGGGATAAGACTTCCTCCGGCGGGGTGGCCGTCTATTCATCCACTAATTTGTACGACTGGAAAAATGAGGGGATTGCGCTATCTCCATCTAATGATCCTGAAAGCGACATCACCCTTGGATGCATTATGGAGCGGCCTAAGGTAATTTACAATTCAAAGACCGATAAGTATGTGATGTGGTTTCACCTCGAGCTTAAAGGGCAGGGCTATGCTGCCGCCCGTGCCGGTGTTGCAGTAAGCGAGAAGCCTACCGGGCCGTTCCGGTTCGTCAGCAGTTTCAGGCCCAATGGGAATATGTCCAGAGACATGAACCTCTATGTAGACGACGACGGTAGTGCATATCATATTTATTCGTCGGACGAAAACATGGACCTCCGTATTGTGAAATTATCCGACGACTTCCTGTCGGCCACCACCGATGACACTTTTTTGTTCAGGAGGCAGCGGGAAGCACCGGCTTTATTCAAGTACAAGAATAAATATTACCTGATTACGAGCGGTTGTACCGGTTGGGCGCCAAACCAAGCTTCGATACACGTAGCCGATCAGATCAGGGGACCGTACACCCTGCTGGGCGATCCGATGCGCGGTCCCGATGCAGAGAAAACCTTCGGTGGACAGTCGACCTATGTGTTGCCCGTTCAGGGAAAGAAAGACGCCTTTATTTTCATGGCCGACATATGGAGACCCAAAAACTTGCAGGATAGCCGATATATCTGGCTGCCTGTGCGCCTGGATGCAGAAGTGCCTTACATCGAATGGATGGATGAGTGGGAGTTAAACTGGTTCAAATAATAAATGTACACGTGAATAGATGAATAATACCTTCTTCAAACGAGTTTTAGTCGCTTTTGCCATTGGAGGTCTGCCTTCCGCACAGGCAGTTGCACAGTCGAGCCCGGTTTTCAATACCGGCAGCCAAGGCACTGCAGTAGATACCACGCTTATGTCTGATCGTTTTCCCTGGAACAATGAGAAGATTACCGAGGAGAACAGACTGCCCATGCATGCCGATTATTTCGTGTATGCAAATGAACGGGAGGCGGAAGCAAACAAGTGGGCGGAGTCGGCCAATTACTTGAGTCTGAACGGAGCGTGGAAATTCAAATGGTCGGAAAAGCCGGCAGCACTTCCTGCGGATTTTATGAAGGAAGATTTTGTGGATGCCAACTGGCAAAACTTTTCTGTTCCTGCCAATTGGGAAATGAATGGTTATGGCTACCGCATGTATTCCAGCGCCGGCTTTGAATTTACGCACCTGTTGAGGCCAAACCCTCCCTATACGCCGATGGATGTAAATCCGACCGCTATATATCGACGAGAAGTTGAATTACCGGCCAACTGGGACGGGAAACAGATTATCCTGCACATCGGTGCAGCAAAATCTAATCTTTCAGTATGGATCAATGGCAGCTATGTGGGCTATGGAGAGGATAGTAAACTGTCCTCGGAATTTGATGCAACACCTTTTCTGCGGCCAGGAAAGAACCTCATCGTGCTGAAAATTATGCGTTGGTGCGATGCCGTTTATCTGGAAGACCAGGACATGTGGCGTTTGAGCGGAATCACCCGCGACTGCTATCTCTTGGCGCGTCATCCTGAGCATATAGCGGACATCGAACTGAAGCCCAGTTTCAATGCTGCATTTGACCACGGCGATCTGGCTGTCAAGCTATTATTAAACAAGAAGCCAGTAAGGGCATTGAAGGCAAGGGTACAGCTGCAAAGGGGCGGCGAAACGCTTAGTCGGGCAGACTTAGATCTTTCCGACAGTGTA
Organism: Olivibacter sp. XZL3; assembly: GCF_004368405.1. Taxonomy (GTDB): domain Bacteria; phylum Bacteroidota; class Bacteroidia; order Sphingobacteriales; family Sphingobacteriaceae; genus Olivibacter. The sequence goes on along the minus strand of NZ_SBJH01000095.1, from coordinate 26,708 downwards.
GGTGACGGCACAATCCAGTTGAAAAAACCACTGCTTTGGAGCGCTGAGACGCCAAACCTGTATGATGTACTCGTGACGCTTTATGACGCTCAAGGAAACCTTGTAGAAATGATTCCCCAGCGCATAGGCTTTCGGGATATACAGATTAAAAACGGTCAGCTGCTGGTAAACGGCCAGCCTATTTTAATCAAAGGTGTAAACCGGCACGAGTTTAATATGAACACCGGTACGGTGGTGACTAAGGCCGATATGCTTCGGGATATTCAATTGATGAAGCAATACAATTTCAATGCGGTTCGGACCAGCCATTATCCCAACGATCCTTATTGGCTGGAGCTATGCGATCAGTATGGGCTTTATGTCGTTGATGAAGCTAATATCGAGTCGCACGGTATGGGTTATGATATCAATCGGACAATGGCCAACCGACCGACGTGGCTGCAGGCCCATTTGGAGCGTGTGAAGCGCATGATCGAACGCGATAAGAACCATGCCTCGGTGATTATGTGGAGTATGGGCAATGAGGCGGGTAATGGCTACAACTTTTATTCTTGTTACCTGTGGATGAAAGAGCGCGACTCCAGTAGGCCGGTACACTATGAGCGAGCGGTTAGCGATTATGGTAAACTGGAGTGGGAGTTTGATTCGGATATTATTTGTCCGATGTATCCCAGTCCGGACAGACTGGCGCAATACGTCAAAAGTAATCCCAAGCCAAGCAGACCGCTCATTATGTGTGAATACGCTCATGGCATGGGAAATTCGCTGGGCAATTTCAGTGATTATTGGCAACTGATACGCGAAAATCAGCATGCCCTGCAAGGCGGATTTATCTGGGATTTTGTAGATCAGACATTTGTGCGGGTTGATGAAAAAGGGGATACGACCTTCACTTATGGAGGCGACTATGAGCCTGAAGGGGTGAAGAACGATGGTAATTTTTCGGCTAACGGCATGTTTACAGTGAGCCGGAATCCGAATCCGCATGTATGGGAAGTGAAGAAGGTGCAACAGGATATCCACGCGTCGTGGCGGGGTAACAATACTATTGAGCTTTTTAATGAGCGGTTTTTTGCCGATCTGTCGAACATCGAAATGCAGTGGCAGCTGTTGGTGAACGGCGAAATCGTTCAGCAGGGGAATTTAAGCGATGTGAACGTAGCGCCGCAGCAGAAAAGGACGTTTTCCATTCCGCTGAAGCAGCCCGAAAAAGGGGAGAAGTTTTTGAACCTTCAATTTTTATTAAAAGCGCCCGAGCCGCTTGTAGCGAAAGGGCATCTAATCGCTTCGGAGCAGCTGGCTTTAGGCGGCGCCTTTGCGAAGCAAACCGAAGTATTGGCGAAAGGCAACCTTTCTAAAGAGGAAGACGCAGCAAGCCACTATCTCAAGTCCTCAACCCTGCGTGTACGGTGGGATAAACAGGACGGCCTTATCAAGGTATTCCGCTATAAGGGGGCCGACCTCTTGGATACGGCGTATGGGTTAAAACCCGACTTCTGGCGAGCCATGAACGATAACGACTATGGTGCGCATTTGCAAAGGCAGCTGAAAGCTTGGAAATATGCAAGTGCGGAGCCGAGGTTAACCGACTTTTCCATCGAAGTGAAAGAGAACCTTGCTTATATTGAAGCCCATTATGCGCTGGACTCGGTGTTTGCCGAACTGGCATTGACTTATGTCCTGAATGGCGCGGGCGAGATGAAAGTAAAGCAGCGACTGGAGGTGGATACGGCTCAAAAGGTGAGCGTTTTGCCTCGATTCGGTATGACTTGGATCATGCCTAAAGGTTTTGACGACGTGTTATACTATGGGCGAGGCCCCTTCGAGAATTACGCGGACAGGAAGGCCGCCGCATATGTAGGACTTTATAAGCAAAGTGTGGAAGCACAATATTATCCCTATGTACGGCCGCAGGAAAACGGTAACAAGACAGATATCCGCTATTTCCAGATCTTGGACAGGAAAAAGAAAGGCTTGGAAATCCGTTCAGACTCTTTGTTGAGTATGAGTGCGCTGCATTATTTAGATGGTGATCTGGATGATGGCGACAGGAAACATCAAAGGCATGCTACGGACATCGCTCCGCGTCCGTTGACTCAACTGCATATAGATTGGAAGCAGATGGGGGTAGGCGGAATCAATACCTGGGGCGCCTGGCCATTACCAAAATACCAGTTGCCCTACGCACATTACGAGTATGAATTTGTAGTACGGCCGTTGGATTAAGACGCAATATTTCTTTTTTGCGAAAAGGTTAAAGATCCGACTGTGTAATTTTTCCGGTTAAATAGTGGTAGGTGGCCTGTTGCATGTAAAAAGCGCCGAGGGCTTTAATCTGTTCGCTTTCAGCTTCTTGTTTTTGCGCTTGGGCATCCAAAAGATCGGTTATGTTTGCGAGTCCGCTTTCATAGTTGTCGCGGGTAACCTTTAAGTTTTCCGTAGCCTGGTTAAAATTCTCTTTGGCGTAGGCGATTTCCTTTTGTGCATCTTCCAGTGTGTACCAAGCTTGTAATAAGCCCACTTTTATTTGCTGCTCGCCATGTTCGAACCGATTAGCTGCAATTTTCTCTGCAACGGCACGTTGATTCATCTTTTGTTTACCGCTTCCCCACCACGAGGAGATCGGTATATTAATGGTTCCAAAGGCCATGGGGACGAACATGCTTCCCAAGTTGTTGCTGATAACGCCCGCTTGGCCTGCGCTCATCCCTACGGAAACAGTAGGAAGCATATCCGCTTTTGCCATACGTGTTTGCAGCTGCTCTGCCGTTAACGATTTTTCCAGTAGCTGGTAGTCCTTATTCCCCGTCAAATCCAGCGTCGGTGCGGTATCTTGAATCGGTGGCATATGGGCCGTATCCAGTCCATCAGCGGCCACCAAAGTAGTATCATAAGGTATCCCTAGAAAAAAGCAAAAGTCGAGGAGTGCTACTTTCCTTCCATTGTTCAGTTTACTTTTGTTCAGCAACAATTTACTATGCTGTACCTTAACTTTCAATAAGTCATTACGTGCAATAAAACCAGCAGCCAATAGGTCTTCCTGCATTTTTAGAATACCATTCAGGTATTGCTCATTCGCCGTTAAGGTTTTAACCTGTTCTTGAAGATTAACCAGGTTCCAGTATTTTTGTTCCGTTTGTAAAAGTACGGAGTCGACCGACTGTTTTGCACGGATTTTGTTGATTTCCACTTCCAGTGAGGCCAGTTCATTAGCTGTTCGGATTTTAGAACCCGCATAAAGTACTTCCGTCGCGGTAGCACCTGCAAAATAAAAGTTGTCGATTCCCTCCTCTAATATGGGCGGAATTGCGCCGACGAAGTCTTTGAAATTATACAATCCGATAGCCGTGGCACTTACCGATGGATAATAGTTCGCGGCGGCACTTTTCTTTCCTGCTTCAGCTGATTGGATACCCAGTTGGCTGTTTTTGATTTGCTTACTGTATTCCAAAGCCGCTTTTTTACTTTCGGCGAGCGTGATGGTCCGTTGTTCTTGTGCCAGCAATGTCTTCGAAAAAACACAAAACAGAAAAAAGTTAATCCAGTTAATCCAAGATACTTTCATGAAATTATCAATTTCGTTAAACCTTTTTTAAGCGTCTTCTTTATTTAGTGATACCTCTTGATCTTGTTTTCGGAACATCAGCCAATACAACACCGGTAGCACGAAGAGCGTTAACAACATCGACACCATTAGTCCGAAGCAGATAACCGTTCCCAGCGGGCCCCACAGCGTAGAGCGGCTCATAATCATTGGGATGACACCTACTGCAGCTGCAGAGGAAGTCAGGAATATCGGCCTCATTCTTCTCTCAGCGGCAGCTATTGCAGCTTCTTTTACGGATAAATGCTCGTGGTTTCTGATTTCATCTGCAAAATCAATTAGAATAATACCATTTCTCACGACAATTCCACATAGGGCCAACAGGCCGATGAAAGAGGTAAAGCCGAAGGGATAGCTCATCAAGTGTAAACCTAAGGCGGCTCCGAACAAACTCAAAGGCATGGTAGTAATGCTGATCAGCGCATGTTTAAGGCTCTTGAAATGCCAGATCAGGATGAGGGTAAGTACCACTATACTCAACAGTAGCGACAGCCCCATCGGTCCCATATTCTCGTCCTGTAACTGTTTATCTCCTCCATATTCGATGTAAAGCCCTTCCGGTAAATTTAATTCTTCAATCGTAGGCCTAATGTTTTGTAAGACGTTTGCCGCTACGGCCTCTTTTTCTATATCCACCCTAACGGTTAAGGTTCTTATCCCATTGCGCCGTACAATTTGACCTTCATGCCAGCTAGGGGTGATGTCAGCCACTTGTCGTAGCGGGACATTTGCTCCGGTAACAGGCGAAACGACGGTTAGCCCCTGGAGGTCGGATACCGATAGGCTCTGATGCTTGTTTTCCATGACCTTTACATCCAGCGGATATTTGCCATCCCATACCTGGGTTGCGGTCAGACCTTCTGTATTCATGGCGATGGCATTGGCGACGTCCGTTTTGCTTAAACCCAATCTGGAAGCTTCATCTTTTTTTAACTTGATGGTCATGCCTTCCAGCAACTCCTGGTAGTCGGTACGCACCCAAATGACCTGCTCCGTTTGTTTGGCGATTTTAGCGATCTGCTGTCCGACAGTCTTCAACTTAGCAATATCATTACCTGCTATACGTACCTCGATAGGCGCCTGGGCGTCCGACATGACTAGCTGTTTCATACGGACATAAGCCTGTGGAAAACGATCGCTGTATTTTTTCTGATACTCCGACAATACTTCCTCCGTTGTTTCTTCCGTAGTGGTATTGACTAAGATTTGGGCGTAATTTTTAGTGGGTAAGTTGGGTGCATAGAGCGTATGGAAGCGCGGCGAACTGGCACCAATAAAACTGGTATAGTTAGTTATCCGCTCATCTTTGGTCATGATGGCCTCCATTTCTTTCACGACCTCGGCTGTCTGTTCCAGGCGATAGCCATTCGGCAAATAGATTTCTATGGCAAACTGATTCCGCTCGACTTTCGGAAAGAGCTGTTGAGGCAATGATGCCATGAAGAAAACGCCGATGACAACCGATAGGACACCGAAAAGAATAGTCAGTTTCCAATGGCTTATTGCGTTGCCGATATGGTTGTTGAAGAACAATTGAAGCCTATCGAGCATAGAGGCTTTATCTGAATTCTTTTTGGCTTTCTCCTCATGTAAACCACGTCTAATAAACAAGGTGTTAAAATAAGGCACCAGCAACATGGATATAATGAGCGACAAAGTGAGCGCAATAATGATTGTGATCGGGAAATCCCCTACAAAGTCGGAAGCGATCCCTTCCATAAAGAATATTAAAGGCGTAAAAGTCGCAGAAATGGCCAGTGTTGCCGTAAAGACGGAAGGGAACAATTCCTTCGCACTGCTGGATGCCGCCTCCCATAGACTGAATTTATGGTCTAGCTTTTCTATATGATTATCAATCACCACAATTGGGTCGTCTACGACGATCCCCAATACAATTACCAAAGCGGCCAGCGTGACCGTATTCAACTCAATGCCGGATAAATACATAATGGCTAAGGTTGCGGAAATGGTTATTGGAATGGTTGCGGCGGCAACCGAAGCCACGCGGAAAGGCAGGAGCAGAATGGTAACCAAGATAACACCGATCAACGCATAGCCAAATTCTTTCATGAAATGGTTAATTGATTCTCCCACCACCTCCGGTTGATCAGCTAGCTTGGTCACTACAATGTCTGAAGGCAACTGGCTTATGATGCGCTCCAAGCGCTCGTCTACCTCCTTCCCAAAGTGAACAATGTTTTTCCCACTGGTCATCTCCATGGATATGATGATACTTTTTGTTCCGTTGGTCGTTACATAGGAATCTGGATCGCCGTATTCTTTTCGGATGGTTGCTACATCGCCTAAACGAACAGTATTTCCTTGGTTATCGCTTTTTATAATCTGTTTAGCCAGGTCGTTTTCCGTACGAAAGAAAGTAGACAGGTAAATAGGCCGATCAATAACCTTCCCCTCCAAATTTCCGGCGGGATTGATGGCTCCTTCCTGTTGCAGCACCTGCATAATGCTACCTACCGAAAGCCCGTAATGAGCGAGTTTATTGTGGTCGACATAGACGCCAATCTGTTCAGAAAGATCACCGGTGTGACTTATTTTAGAAACCTCTTTGATTCTTCGCAGTTCATCTTCAATTTCTTCTACATGTTTCAGTAGGTCGTGATAGGGGCGCGACTTGGATTCCACAGATAACAGCATGGCCGAAGTGCTTCCGAAATCACTATTAACCATAATGCCTTTCACTTCTTTTGGCAAACCGGCCTGCAAAATGAGTACACCGTTTTTCAGCTTATTCCAAAATGCCTTGGTATCACTGTCTTTCACCTTTCCGCTAACTTCCACAAAGATGTACATCATTCCGTCCCTTGAATAGGAATAAGTTTTACTTTTATCCACTTCACTGAAGTTGAAGAGGTATTCCTCTACTTTAGTGGTAAGTTGTTCTTCCACCTGTTGGGCATTAGCTCCGGGATAAAATCCTATTAATACACCTTGACGAACGGTAAACTCTGGAAATTCATTCCGAGGCATATTGAAAAGCGCATAAAAGCCGAATACTACCAGCACAAAAGCCACCGACAAAGGCACGATTTTGTGATGCATAGCCCAATCTATTAAATTCTTGTTATGCTTCATGTGACGATTGGATTATTTAGCAAGTTGGATGAGGGTGCTGTCTGTCAATTTATGATAGCCGCTTACAATAAGTCGGTCTTTAGCATCGAGCCCGCTTAGCACGGCAATTCCGTTATCGTACAATTTTCCGGTCGTGATCAGCCTTCGTTCAGCCCTTTTTCCGTCGGCTGAGCTAACGAAAACGAACTGTTGTCCTTGTTCATCGATCTGCACCGTCTGGATAGGAACAACCAATGGTGCAAACTTTGTGCTGTCCGTTTCTCTTTCAAGGGTGTCTGCGAGTGCTGATTTGAGCGATACCTCGGCAACCATTCCCGGCTTCAACCCGGTTCCAGCCGATTTCAATAAGACACTAGCCTTATAAGTGGGCACTCCTTGGCCGGCAATTACAGAAACCTCGTCTACCACCCCTTCCAAATCATTTAATTGAAGTGATGGCACACGGATTAATGCCAGGGAGCCTTTTTTGATGCGGTTAATTTCTGTTTCGGGTATTGAAACTTCTACTTTCAAGAAAGAGATGTCGAGCAGTTGGATGACGGGATGGCCGGGAGCGACGGTATTACCGATTTCTGCCAATTTATTGCCAACATAACCACTGACGGGTGCATATAGCTTGGTGTACGAAAGATTTTCCTGTGCCGCGCTGACCGCTGCCTGTGCTTGCTCGTATTGGGATTTCGCTTCCAATAGCTTTATTTCTGCAATGCTGCCTTTCTGGAATACCTGATTGGTGCGGTCGTAGTTTTCTTTTGCGAGTGTAGCCTGAGCCTTTTGACCTTGATATTGACTCCTATAGACGGCGTCGTCTACTTCGGCTATCAGTTGGCCTTTTTTTATATACTGTCCGATTTCTACGGGAAATCGTTGTAGCCTTCCGGATACTAAGAAACTCAGGTCTATCGTTTTTCCTGCTGTTACGGTACCGCTATAAATAACAGGACGGATAGCCTCATTATCCGTTGATAAAGCAAGCGTTTTGACTTCTACCGGCTGTTGATCAAGCGGTGGAGACTGCTGTTTTTCATTGCAAGAACTGCAGAGTAGGCCGAGTGCTAGGATGCTGATGATACTGCGTTTAGTTTCCATTATTGCCATTATTAAGATAATGGACATTTTCTATAAAAATGTCCACTTTGCTTTATTTATTGTAAGCCTTTTACCAATATGCTAATTATCCAAAATAACTTAGATGTGAGATCTTCTACCGAACCGAATAAAATCATTTCCATATTCAAACTAGCCAACGCGGTTACAGTGGCTAAAGACAAGTAATCCATATCTCGGTCGTTCTTCGGCTGGATTTCCCTGTTTTCAACAGCCCACTCCAATAACTGTTTGATTTTTTTTTCGCTCAAATCCCGTTGCCTTCGATTGTATCCTCAACAAGGGGACATCCAGCGTTTTAAGATCGGCATGAAGCTTAGGATATTCTTTGATTAACATGGAGATTTCTATAAGCATTGCCTCATAATATCTTTGTAGATTATGTTCCAGATTAAGCGTCGAAGAGGTGCGGGCTGCAGCTTTATCATAAAGCTTAAAAAACTCACCCATTGCCCACTCTTCAAATACCTCTTCTTTGTTTTTAAAATAATGATAGAGCGTGCTCCTTCCTTTTCCACATGCTTTAGCAATATCGTCCATGGTGATGTCGTTGTAACCACGACGCTTGAACACCTCCATGGATGCTTGAATAACAACTGATTTTGTATTTTGATGACGATTCACTCGACAAAAATAGAATAAATGTCTAAAATATAAAAATACTGCTGTTATGTCAATACGCGAACGACCCCAGGCCTATGCCGAGTTCTTCTCTTTTGAATAGGGGGACGAGGTAAAAGCCTCCTTGTTTTCTGGAAAAAGGTAGATTAGAAAAAATAGATGCGTAATACCCACTTCTAATATTTCTGCATCTTTTCCCGAGGGAATCAGGGTAATTGAAGCAAAGAGGACGATGCATCCGATAATTTGATAAAAGCGCGGAATGGGTATGCCGATGTGATTTAAGTAAGTTTGCACACGAGGTTTCCGTTTGTACAATTGAGGAAGCACTAGTAAGTAAAGAGCAATTGCCAAAACGAGCAGCTGTGAAAAGATAATTTTGTTCACTTTCTTCCCGCCGACAACGAGGTTATGAAGGTTAGTTTCGCCTTGCGCATTATGCCTTTGAAAGAATTCAGAGCTTCGGACATTAAAAATCCGTTGCCCCCAACTTATCTCTTCTCCTGCTACGAAAATGCTGGCCAATATAGTTAAAACTACCAGCGTACAGAATTGAAAGCCCTTTTTTTTTCCAAATTGCTTCAGGTAACGAAATCCTGTAATTATAATTCCTATGAGCGGTAAGACAGTCAGGTTCTCCACAAAACCGTCTTCAACCACATATACCTCCTCGAACCAATATAAATTAGTTCTCGAAGCGACGACGCCAACTAAAACGACGATCGAGATAAAGCCTAATACGAGATATTCAAAAAGGGTAATTTTACGGTTATTCATATTACTAATTATTAACGAAACACAAAGAAAACATTGGCGAAACCGCCTAAAACTATAAGCTTAGGTCCATTTAAAAAACCATGCGTATGTAATAATGCGGGGGATTTTATGTTTAACTGTCAGATACAGAGTTTGTAGGGCGGATTTGCGAAGCAAGAGGAATAAAAAAAATGGCGGGAAAAATGAGGCTTGGGTGACAAAGGTTTGATTCCTTTAGAGGCGTCGCGGTACGCCATCTAAATTCCATTCAACAGTGAATGTTATATCAGTTGGGGGACTGATGAAAAAAGTTTCTTACCGTAAATGAGATTAATGGAAACTATTCCTGGTAGTGAAGGAATCCTGTCCAGGCGCCCAATTGTGTCGAAAGCATTCTAATTACAACCCATTGTGTGCTGATAAGGCGAAGTTTTAAGACACAGGTAGGTTATTACTTATGTTGGCTAGCTGCCGAAAATTACGCAAACGGTTGCGTTTGTAACTAATTTGTTAATTTCGTTTTTATCCGTTAACATTGATTTGAAATCCGCTACAGACGGGTTCTTTAACCAATAAAAAACTGAACTACTAAGGGGTATAGGGATAATTATTACTTTAAAAACGGGATATCATGGACAAAATGACGCCTGAAGAAGTGAAGCATTGGTTTAATTTGTATTATACCCGACTGTGTACCTTTGCTTTTCGATTGGTAAATTGTAAGGAAACGGCTCGTGATTTGGCCCAGGACGCCTTTGTGGTGCTGATGAACGGTCATTTACTCGCTAAAGACGATGTTGGCAGTGTTAAAAGCTTTCTTTATAGTACGGTTAAGTTTGCGGCACTGAATCGAATACGGCATCAACAGACCGTCAGGCGCGTCCATGAAGAACATCCATTAGAGGAAGCCGAAGAAGCACATGTATTGCAGGCGATGTTGCATGCAGAAATTCTCGGAGAACTGCATGCTGCCTTGGAAAGTCTGCCTGCGGGTTGTGCCACCGTTTGCCGGATGAGTTATTTGGAGGGGATGAGAAATGCGGAGATCGCTGAGTCGTTGGATGTCAGCATCAATACGGTGAAGACCCAAAAGCAGCGTGCCTTGACGTTATTGAGGGGCAGGCTGTCGCCGCAAGCTTTGTCGGTGCTGTTCTGTTTGTTGTGGAGGTAATCAATCAGATTTATTAGGCCTCCTTTTCGTGCCTCTTCTGTCCGGATATTTCTAGGCCGGATTTATCGTTAACGACCGACATCTGCCTAGCAAATTCTTCTTAGGTAAACTTTCCGATAGTCATAAAAAATATTTACTTCCCTTTCACCCCTTTTTACTTTTCAGGTTACTTAGTTATAAAAAGCGTTACTATTCTTTTATGAGCAAGGAACATTTTGAGCTGGCAGAACGTATTTCGCGCTATCTCCAAGGCAAACTAAATCCGGAGGAGGAGGCCGAATTGCTGGCTCGGGCTGCAGAAGACCCGGTGATTTATCGCTTATTGAAACAGTATGAAGATGGAGAACAGCTGGCCGAAGACCTTGCTTTTATGGATAGTGTGGACAAAGAAGCAGATTGGCAACTGATGCTAAAAAAGCAAGAGGAGACAACGGTACCTTTTCACAATACAACGTTCACTTGGAGAGCTAAGATAGGCTGGTGGGTTGCGGCCTGTTTTCTCATAATCAGTGGGGCATTTTGGTTATGGAAAATCTATACGCCAGTTCCTGTCGGAATTATACCTGACACTCAATATGGACACAAAAATGATGTATTGCCGGGAGGAAATAGTGCTATACTGACGCTGTCCGATGGAAGAGAGGTTGAGTTAGGCATAGATAACGGCCAAATAAAAGACGGAAACGCTGAATTGGCAGTTGGCGAACAGCTGGTTAATTATATTAAGGGCGACGAGCAGGACACCGCGCGGCATCATACCATCCGTACCCCGAAAGGCGGCACCTACATTGTCGAGCTATCGGATGGAACCAAAGCGTGGCTCAATGCAGAATCTGCTTTGGAATTTCCCGTTGCTTTTGGAAATGACAGCAGATGGGTAAAGCTCTTGGAAGGAGAAGTTTACTTTGAAGTGGCTCAGCAAGCTACAGCACCTTTTCTAGTCTACAGCAGCGACTTTCAAGTGGAGGTACTAGGGACGGCATTTAACGTCAATACTTATACCAACGGAAGGTCAAAGGCTATTTTAACAGCGGGGAAGATAAAAGTAAAAAGAGGAGAGGAGCAACAAGTTATAGAAGCAGGTTATGCTGTAACGGCCTTTCCAGACAAGCTTTCGGTGCAAGAGGTGGATATGGAAGAGGCCTTGGCGTGGAAAGATGGCTATTTCTACTTTGATGGCAAAAATCTACAACAGATACTGACGGAGGTGGCTCGATGGTATGATGTAAAAGTAGAATACGAGACCGAAATGCCTAAAAAGAAGTATCGGGGAGGCATGAAGCGCAGCGTCACTTTGGCAAACGTGTGCGATGTGTTGACCGATCTAAGCGGAAAGGCCTTTTCGATCGAAGGCAAAAAGCTAATTGTAAAAAGTCTTAGAAATTAGAAAGGAGTATTTATGATCTAAACCAACCGAGCCGATTGTATGCTAAACGAAACCGGAAGTACGGCCATACTTCCGGAATGACAAGGCATGAATGAAATCATCTTAACAAGATTAATAACCTTACCAAATCAAATATATGGATAAATTTCCTAACGGTCAGTATCGTGGCTGGTATGACCTCGTATTGACCTGTCGAAAAAAACTTTTAATTACGAAGCTGACATTGGTATTTGTGTTGATATTTAGCCTGAGTTTGCAGGCAAGTGTGTTGGCCCAAAAGCTTACCATTTCAAAAAAAGATATTTCTCTAGAACAATTATTTAACGAAATTAAAGAGCAAACCGACTACCGTTTTATATTCGAAGAAAACCTATTGACCGGTTTCGAAAAAATTTCGCTGAACTTAAGGGATGTTACGTTAGAAGAGCTACTAACGGAAGCTTTTCGCAACCAAAACCTTTCTTTCCAGATTCATGACGGTACTGTTGTGGTGAAAAGACTGCGGACGAAGTTTTTACAGCAAAAAGTATCGGGTACAGTAAAGGATGAAAAGAATCAGCCTTTTGCAGGGGTCTCAATACGAGTAGTTGGCAAAAATTTATATGCGGTTTCCAACGAGCAGGGCGCTTTTGAAATTAATGCGGCAAAAGGAGATAGTTTACGTTTCTCTTTCGTCGGGTATAAAACAGAAACGCTGGTAGTGCAAGAAAATCTACTGAACCTATCCATGCAACTGGATGAGAATAAGGACTTAGACGAAGTGGTGGTGGTTGGATATCAGCAGCAGTCATTACGGAAAACGACTAGTGCCGTACAAATAGTTTCGGGTAAGCAAATTGAGAATCTTCCTGCTCCCAGTTTTGAAGCACTACTACAAGGACGAGTAGCTGGGGTAAATATCCAAAATTTTTCGGGAGCTCCTGGCGTGAGGAATACGTTTACGGTTCGTGGAAACTCGACAATCTCATCTGGTTTCAATACTGAAGATTTTGATCTAGCCAGGACAATGAGCACCCCGCTGTATATCATCGACGGAATACCACTTACAATAACGGACCTCGAAGGATCGTCTACCACTGGAACGAATTTTTTGGCCGGAATTAATGTGAACGATATTGAAAGCATTGTGGTGCAAAAGGATGCTGCAGCAACTGCTGTTTGGGGGTCAAGAGGTGCAAATGGAGTTGTTGTTATCAATACGAAGAAGGGCGCAACAGGAAAACCGCAAGTTCGGCTGTCTGCGTATGCGGGTGTCTCACAACGGCCAGAGCTTCAGCGAACCTACGCAGGAGCGGAAGAGCGTCGGTTAAAAATGCGATTGCTGGAAGAATATGGAAGTCATAATCAGCTTCAGAACATACCTCAAATGTTGACAGACAGCCTTAATCCTTCCTATAATAATGCAACCGACTGGCAGGAGCTGTTTTATCAGACAGGCCTTGTCCAAAACTACGATGTAAATATATCCTCGGGAAACGAAGTTTTGAATTATCGTCTTTCTTTCAATCATTACAATGAAGACGGGATTATCAGGAATACGGGCTTCAAAAGATATGCGATGCGGGGTAACTTTGACTTTAAAATTTCACCGAAATTAAATTCTAATCTGGTTATATCCGCGTCACGGACAGACAGAAAACGAGGATTGGGAAGAAGTAGGGGACTCGTAGATGAAAATCTTCCGATTAATCCAACACAGTTACCCTCATCATTTGTACGTTTGGGCCAGAATGATTACGACTTTTACTATGGTTTGTATGATCGACTGCGGGATAAAAATATAACCGATGCATTCAGTTTATATTCTCAAACGAATATTAAATTGCTTAAGGGCTTGGAATATTCGTTTCAGGGATCTATTTCTGCGAACATTGATAATCGCGACCGCTTTTTTCCCGCTGAACTCGATGCAAATGGCGTGTCAAACGCATTTAGCAATGCCTCCCGCTACAGTTCGTACTACTTAGCAAATGTATTGACTTATACCAATAGCTGGAGCAATACGCATAATTTGGTGTTTACTGGTATGCAATCGTTTCAATATGATGCCAGGAACTCCACGTATGTCGGTGGTAACAACGTGCCAACGGACGATATTCAGGTTGTGACAGGAATCGCACAGCGGGATTTATTCGGCAACTCCAATTTTGGCGAGGCAGGTTTGCTTTCTTATATGGGACAGCTTGCATATGACTATAAGGGAAAATATCTATTAAGTGCCTCTTGGCGTGCCGATGCGTCCTCCCGTTTTGGGGCCAACACTAAGTGGGGATATTTTCCTGCGGCTTCTTTAGGGTGGTTAGTTTCCGAGGAAACGTTTATGAAGGACGTTAACTGGATAAACTTATTTAAGTTTCGAGCAAGCTATGGTCTTTCAGGGACATTACCTGATAATTTTTATGCGCCTTTTAATGTATGGGATGTAACAACAGAAACCTATGACGGCATTACCATGGCAACGCCTTCCTTTGCGAATCCTATAACCCAGCCTGATCTTACTTGGAATAAATCAAGACAGCTAAACGTGGGGGCAGATATGTATTTGCTTAGTAACAGATTAAATATAACAGTTGATGCCTATAGGAAGGAAACCATTAATCCTATTATGGGATTTCCTTACCCTTTTTACACCGGTTTTACAACCTTAACGTATAACGTTCCGCTCAATATTCTTAACGAAGGGGTGGATCTGTTGATTCAAACAAGGAATTTGCCAAGTTCAAGCGCGCTGCAATGGAACACTAACTTTAATTTGAGTTACAATAGGAATAGACTGGCCTCCCTACCTCAGGGCAACAGGGGCTTTTTTACAAGTTCTCAGGGATACAATCAGCAATTACTATTTAATGTTGGAAGTCCGGTTTACACTTGGGGGCAAATGGTTTATGAGGGAGTGTATTCACATTTAGGTGAAATCCCCATTAATCCATTGACGGGGGAGAAGTTGACGTATTGGACGGGAAACCGTCAGGTGATACCAGGCGATCCCATATGGCAAGACGTTAACGGAGATTATGATGTATGGGACCGGCAAGACCTACAACCCACCGGCGACCCGAATCCAACATTCACTGGAGGATTGTATAACGAGTTCTCCTATAAGAATTTTTCGATATCGGCGTTGTTCACGTTCACTTTGGGCCGTGACATTATTAACAATTTTATGGCTAACCAATATGCTGGTGTATGGAATTACGGCAACATAAATAGTTATGCCAATCGTCGTTTGCCTGATTTTGACGGTATAAATTATTGGACACCTTCGAGGGCAGAGAACCCCGATTATCAAGCAGATTTTCCTTCTTTGAACCCCTATGGTAACAGCTATTACCAGTTTTTACCTTTTTCTACGATGTGGAATGAAAATGGGAATTTCGTGCGGTTAAAAATGGTCAGCTTAGGATATAATTTTAAGCCACAACTGTTGAGCCGACTGGGGCTAAAGAATGCACGCGTATATAGCATGATAGATAACTTGTTTATTCTCCAGTCTTCTTCAGTTCCAGATGCTGAGTTAGTGACGCCTCAAGGCGAATATAGCGGAGGGGCTTATCCGTTGCCCAAAAAATACACAATTGGATTAGAGGTTACCTTTTAATTTTTGGTAGTATGAGAAAGAAATACAGAAAAATAGTAGTGCTCGTTTTCTTTGCAATTACAAGCGCAACGTCATGCAACAAATATTTGAATCTGGAACCCATTAACGCCACCTACGATGAGGTGTTTTGGGTAAATGGTTCCAATGTTGAAAAAGCACTTTCCGGGGCATATGGGATGTTACGAAATGCATTTAGGTTAGACCGCAGTTATTTTATCACAGGCGATCTTGCAGGGGATAACTTTTTAATTGGAGGTGATTTATGGAATTACACAAGTTTCAGGGATGAGGGAGGCTTGCGTTTTTCCAACGCATCTTATTTGGAAGGTTCCGTGCATAACTGGACGCGGTTCTATGCCATTGTCAATCAATGCAACCTGATTATTGAAAATATTGGGGATATCGATTCGTCGTTATTTAGCGGCGGTGAAACCCAAAAACAGCGCTTCGAAGGAGAAGCTAGGTTTCTAAGGGCCTATACCTACTTTTACATGGTCCGTACATGGGGAGACCCTATTTTGGTAAAAGAGTCTTTTGCAGACCCTGGTAATGTGCCTTCGCTAGGGCGTTCTCCTGAGGCAGAAGCACTGGATTTCTGTCTAACGGATTTGAATCGGTCTCTAGAGCTATTGGACAATAACTCGTCCAGCACACATGCTAATTTAGGCGCCGTTCAGGCT
This sequence comes from Olivibacter sp. XZL3, assembly GCF_004368405.1. Taxonomy (GTDB): domain Bacteria; phylum Bacteroidota; class Bacteroidia; order Sphingobacteriales; family Sphingobacteriaceae; genus Olivibacter. The sequence continues at coordinate 10,691 of NZ_SBJH01000095.1, read as the reverse complement.
CTATTAGCACAAATCTACGCATGGCGACATGATTACCAAAATGCCGAGCGGTATTGTGATGAGGTAATCAATTCCGGAACATATGCATTGGAGGATATTCAGACCTACAAAAACATTTGGAGGGGCAACTCGAGGGAAAATATTTTTGAATTGTTTATGCAGTTTGATCCCGTAAGTAATGAAGCTACGGATGGGTTTTTTAATGTGTTTCTTACTGAACCGTATGTGCGTAACAGACAAATAGCAGCGGTGTTCCATATTGGAGACCATATAAGGAATCTATTCGTGGAAAGCGATCTTCGTTATCCACAGATCATAGAACCAGTCTTCGGTGAAAGCGCATACATCCTAGTCAAATATGATAATGTTGATTATTACGATCCAAATAATGTTAACACCTATGTAGTTAGTAATAATTTAGTGCTCCTCCGGCTTGCAGATATCATCTTATTGCGTTCCGAAGCTAGGTTTAAGAATGGGAACGAAGGAGGAGCCTTGTCAGACCTAAATACCATCAAAAGTAGAGCAGGATTGGGCGACTTCACGGGAGGAACGCAATCCTTATTTGAGGAGATTCTGGATGAGAGAAGACGTGAGTTAATAGGTGAAGGTACTTTCGCATACGATGCGATTCGAATGGAACAGCTACAACGTCTTTTCCCCAATTCTTATACGGCAAGTAGGATCGCACAAAAAGGATACTATTGGCCGTTAGATTTAAATGCACTATTGCCGCAAGCTCCTTTGCTGACGCAGAACGAGGTGGCGATCCAATTATTAAAATAATTATTACCGGGTTAAAAGACAGTTGTCTGTCATTCGAAATAGGAACCTAGACAGCGTTTACGCAACTGTTTTGTCGATTTAAATAGCTATGGATATGAAATATAGAAACTTTTTCATTGTATTCGTCATAACATTATTAATGCATACGGCGTGTAAACAGGACAATTATTTCGTAGGAGGAAGTTTGCATGATCCTAATGTAAATATGACTACCTATGATTTTCTGAAGAACAACAGTCGGGGGCTTTTCGATACCTTGCTCATAATCGTCGATTCAGCAGGACTGAAAGAAAAGATCAACCAACAAAATATTACTTTTTTTGCACCCACCGACTATTCAATAAACAATTACCTCACGAAAAGGGCAATAGAAGAGCAGGAGATCGACCCTTTTAGACGGTGGACAATCGATTCTCTATTGAAATACGAGATCGACAAGGTCGTTGATTCTATTGATATTTATATCGTGCCAAGACTTGTCTCGTATCAAGATCTTACGCAAAACGGATCGGTATTTGAAACGAATAAGGCCGGCGCCAGTACTATAATTTCGTACGAGTCGACAAATGCTGAAGATTTGGGCCATAACAGCACCAGCTCCTTACTGCCTCAGGTAATGTATTATACCTACCTTTATAATCCTTTAACGCCTCCTATTATAGCCAGTTAGATCAGCAGCGCCGACGGTGCACGAACTATTGTGCAGACATCGGGAATACGATCTACTACAGGATTTGTAAATGTATTAGGTAATGGGCATATCTTGTTTTTTTCCAGATAAATATACTTGACAATGAAAGCTTATAGAATTATACGTGTATGCGTCAGTGCATTATTGATAAATATAGTGATATTCATTTTTCACGGGTGTAAAAAAGTACCGAACGGCTATTTGAGTGATATCATTCGGTATACTGAATACCCTATTACTGTAGAGAAGGGGAGGACAAAGGTTAGTACACCCCTCTTATTGGAGGGGTCAAGCCAACCCCTAAGGGTCAAGTTACTACATGTTTATGACCAAAAAACGGGTGCTTTGGTAGACGACCTTTTTATGGAAGAATATCCGATAAAAAAGTGGGTCGGCCTCTATGATCCATCGGTAGACACCACACTGGAGTTGATCGCTGCTAAGCAGAAGGATACCGTCATGACAGCTATAACCGTAAACGAAAGAAGTGGCCAATTAGAAGCGAATGTTAATACCTTAGAACTGCCGGTAGGTGAGTATCTTTTTGATTTAGAGATATCCAACAGTACGGGGTCGAGAGTTTTCGAAAAAATTGGTCGTTTCGACCTTGTTGATGCGCCTTTTTATGAAATTCCTGCTGTTCGAAGCACCGTAGCCATGAAGGTGGGAGAGGAATCTACCACCAAAACGCTACCAGCGGGAACGATAGCCGTTGAAAGGATAAATGATCATGAAAATAGAATCATTGTAGAAATTGTCGATAAGAACGGCGTACCTTTTAATCCGGCGGCAGGCGAGATTGCTCGTAGACCTGCAGGGGGGAATACTGACGGTTGGTTACAGACAATGCAAGATTATTCCTTGGGGTATGAATCTTTCGATGGTAGAATGGAATTTGCTTACGGTGTCGTTCCATTTCCTTTAAACTCTCTCGGCAACGGGTTTAATTATTATTATCGCATTCCTACGCAGTATGTTCGTTTTGACGAAGACTTAGGAATAGAGGATGACACATACTCTTGTAATGCTCGTTTCTCTTTCAGGGTTTTTATTCCCGGGACATATAAAATAACTGTTACCGTTTTAGGAGTTACCCGGCGTTGATGCTCGCCGGACCAAGTTTGATAGGACGAATGGGAACGAGTTGCGAATCCAAAATGATGGAGCAGCTGTTCAGGCCGAATAGAAGACATATATCCATTGTATTAACTTGGGCGTCAATTGTTTCAAATACTTGGGCGAGGGGCTGTAAAATCGGTTGTTTAAGAAAAAGTTAAGGTGAAAAACGCCGGGCGATCCCCAATAAGTGAGCGTAAAGGTACGGAGTGGCATAGGCGATTTTTAAGGTGAACAATATTTCTGCAGCTTACAGCCAAGAAATTTTTGCCCGCATTCTCCAAAACTATTCTTTTTAAGTGATTGTTAGTAACATACATTATCTGTTAACTATTGAATCCAATAACACGATTATGGAAATGTTTGATCAGGAGGAGTACCCAAAAGATAGGAAGTTGTCAGCGGATGAAAATAAAATTCTCGATCAGCTAGGGCTTTTCGGCGAGTCGCGGCGCCGGTTTATCGCTAAAATTTCCGCAGCTAGTTTAAGTGTTTTGGCGGCTCCTTATTTTTCCTTAGAAGCTTATGGCTGTGAGAAGGCGCATCCAATAACGGAAACTTCCGAAGCCTTGGTAAACGAAGTGCAGGTTCAGCTACACGTAAATCATACGGTTAAGCCTTTACATCTCGACTCGCGGACGACCTTATTGGATGCCCTTCGGGAACATTTACAGCTAACGGGTACAAAGAAAGGTTGTGACCACGGACAGTGCGGTGCTTGTACGGTGATGGTTGACGGTAAGCGGAAACTCTCCTGCCTGATACTGGCCGCTAGCTGTAAAGACAAGGAGATTACCACCATAGAAGGCTTAGCAGATGAAAGCGGTTTGCATCCTATGCAAACGGCCTTTTTAAAACATGACGGGTTTCAATGTGGTTACTGCACCCCGGGTCAAATATGCTCGTCGGTGGCGCTGTTGGCCGAAGTGGAGCATGGCGAAGCGAGTTATGTGACGGAAAATATCAGGGATATTCAACACCATATCGAACTTTCTGAAGAAGAAATCCGGGAGCGTATGTCGGGTAATATCTGCCGTTGCGGTGCCTATAACAATATCGTCGAGGCGATTAAAGAAGTGCAAACGGGCAAAGACGAAACGGAGAAATGGCAGTTTGCGACGGCCGAGCAGATGCAAAAAGCCTCGTCTTCCTGAACTGAATCGTTAAGCTTTCCACTCTTATAATGTAACAATGAGACCCTTTGTATATATAGAACCGAAAAATCCGCAAGAAGCGTTGGCGGCCTCTGTAGCCAATAGCGCTGCTAAATACCTTGGGGGCGGTACGAATTTAATTGACTTGATGAAGGAGGATGTCGAACGTCCTGCGGAACTGATCGAAGTTGCCGATTTAAACTTTAAAGAAATCAAGGCGACCGGAAAGGGCGGCTTTCTATTGGGGGCAATGTGCAATAACGCCGAAACGGCCAATCATCCCGAAATTAGAAAAAGCTATCCTTTGCTTTCTATGGCCATGCTTTCTGCAGCGACGGCGCAGATCCGGAATATGGCGACTAACGGTGGTAATCTATTGCAGCGTACCCGCTGTCCGTATTTTTATGAGGTTTCCATGCCCTGTAATAAACGGGCACCCGGCACGGGCTGCGGCGCAATAAAAGGAATGAACGCCCAGCACGCCCTATTCGGATGGAGCGAGCAATGTGTTGCGGTAAACCCTTCGGATATGTGTGTTGCTTTAGCTGCACTTGGCGCCGTTGTGCACGTACAGCAAGCAGATAGCGGTATGAGAACGATTGATTTTGCTGATTTTCACCGCTTACCCGGAAGTCAGCCTGAAAAAGACAATACCTTGCAGCCTAATGACCTGATTACGGCTATCGAGTTGCCTGCGCCTGTTTTCTCAGATCATTATTATTATTTAAAGATCCGTGAGCGATCTAGTTATGCCTTTGCACTGGTTTCAGTAGCGGCCGGATTACAAATACGGGACGGAGCGATTGCCCAGGTCGGCCTTGCGATGGGTGGTGTTGCCCATAAGCCTTGGAAATTGACAGCAGCAGAATCTTTTTTGAAGGGTAAAAAGCCGAGTGCTCAAAATTTTGAAGCGGCTGCGGACCTAGCTATGCGCGAGGCGCGTCCACTTTCGGACAACGGATTTAAGGTTGAAATGGGGAAAAAGGCTATTGTGAGAGCGCTTTCTCAGGCCTATGAGCGGACAGCGTAAACTAATCTAAAGGAAAGATCAACATGGAAACAGCCACATCATCAGGAATAGGTAATGCGATTGATCGGGTGGAAGGCCGGTTAAAAGTAACCGGGATGGCTAAGTATGCTTCGGAATTTTTTGTGGAAAACCTGGCTTATGCACAGGCGATCAACAGTACCGTAGCAAAGGGAAAAATTGTCTCAATCGACACGTCGGAGGCCGAAAAGCAGAAAGGGGTAATTTTAGTTCTTACCCATTTAAATGCAGAGAAACTGAAAGCTTACGATGAAGAACGTCCAGTCCTTTCGGTATCGAGCATACAGCCCGTATTGCAGAGTCCGGAAATTCACTACTATGGAGAATACGTCGGGCTGGTGGTTGCCGACACTTTTGAGCAGGCACAATACGCCGCCCGTTTGGTTAAAATTGAGTATGAAAAAGATGCCCCAACAATAAATTTTGAGGAGGCGCGGGGTGAAGCTTATAAACCTAACGAACAATCTGATCATTTGCGCGGCGATATCGATGCGGGTATGGCTGAAGCAGAGGTCAAGCTGGAAGCGACTTACAACACGCCCATTGAACATCAACATCCGATGGAACTTCATGCCATTATAGCCACTTGGGATAACGGAAAAGTAAAGGCTTATGCCAGTCAACAGATGATCGATAATGCGGCTATTACGATTGCAGAAACTTTTCAGATACCGAAGCGAGACGTCCGCGTAATAGCGCCTTACGTAGGTGGAGGCTTCGGATCTAAGTTGCACGCAAAGCAGCATGTGATTTTAGCCGTTATGGCGGCGAAAATGACAGGGCGACCCGTGCAGCTGACGGTAACCCGTCAACAGATGTTTACGAACACCAATTTAAGACAGCATAATGAGCAGAAAATAAGCATCGGCGCTACCAGAGACGGAAAGCTTACCGCCTTGGCCCATGATACACTTTCGCATACATCCACTTATGAAGAATATCAGGAGCCCTGTGGAAGTGTTTCTAAAATGCTTTATAATGTGCCTAATAATAGGGTTACGCATCGATTGATCCCCATGAATATACAAACGCCCTTCGCTATGCGCGCACCGGGGGAGGCCACAGGCAGCTTCGCCCTCGAGTCGGCTATGGACGAATTGGCTTGGAAACTTAAAATGGATCCCATTGCTTTCCGGATTTTAAACGATACGCAAACAGATTTGAGTAATGATAAGGCCTTTTCTTCCCGTCTCTTGAAAGAGTGTTTGCGTATTGGTGCCGACAAGTTTGGTTGGAACCAACGGAAAATGACGCCCGGCACCAATCGTCAGGGAAACTGGCTGATCGGTTATGGTGTGAGTGCTGCATCGAGGGCTGCTCCTTATCAAAAGACATCCTCGAAGGTGCTTCTAGAACTTAAAAACAAAACGCTTTATGCCACCGTTCAGATGGATGCTACTGATATCGGCACGGGAAGTTATACGATTATTGCGCAAACAGCGTCGGAGTATTTGGGAATACCTGTAGAGCGAATTACGGTAGAGATTGGCGATTCCCTCTTTCCGGTAACTCCCGGTTCGGGCGGTTCCTGGGGAGCTGCGTCTTACGCGAATGGTGCCCGAATGGCCTGTTTAAATGCGATCGATGGATTGAAGCGGAAACTGAATAGCCATGATAAGGCTGGTAGCATTGAAGCCTTGATGATCGATAATCAGGTTACGCGCTATGAGGCGGAGGGCACTGCAGAACCTTCCGAGGCGTTTAAAAAGCATTCGGTATATTCCTTCGGAGCTAATTTTTCGGAAGTTTGGGTAGATAAAGACACTGGCATGTACCGTATCAAGCGGATGGTGAATGTGGGTGCCTGTGGCAAGATTTTGAACCCTAAAACTGCCTTTGGGCAGATTATCGGCGGATTGACCATGGGTGCCGGGATGGTTATCGCTGAACAGAGCCGTGTTGAACCTAATTATGGAAACTTTATTACCCGATCTTTTGCGGATTATCATGTGCCTGTCAATCTCGACATGGCCAATATTGAGGTCGTGTTTCTTCCTGAAGAAGATAAGATAGCCAATGAAATGGGCGTAAAAGGCATCGGCGAGCTAGGTATTACCAGTGTGGCGGCATCGATTACCAATGCCATTTTCAACGCTACCGGAAAGCGGATGCGCGACTTGCCCGTTACGCCCGAAAAATTGCTAACGGCAGCAGTAGAGGAGATCAGTTAAAGCTGGCACGGAACTCCATAGGAGATTGATTGGTCTTTTGCTTGAACAATTTGCTGAATGATTGCGGATGTTCAAAACCAAGTTCGTAAGCAATTTCCGCAACAGACATATTCGTGGTGCTTAAGCGTTCTTTAGCATAATCAATCAGCTTGTACTGTATGTGTTGCTGGGTGTTTTGTTGAGTGTACATGCGTAAAAGGCTACCTAAGTAGTTAGGCGAAATATGCAGTTGATCTGCGAGGTAGCTTACCGTCGGGATGCCGTCTTTCAGTAATTTTCCGCTTACAAAATATTCAGAAAGCACCTGCTCAAAACGTGCTAACAGTTCGTAGTTTGATTTTTTGCGGGTAATAAACTGACGCTCATAGAAGCGTTCGGCATAAATGAGCAACATTTCCAGTTGGGCAATAATGAGCTCTTGGCTAAATTTGTCGATGTTGGACTGATACTCTTTTTCGATGTTTTGCAAAAGGCTGACGATCACGTTTTCTTCTTTGTCAGACAAAAAAAGTGCTTCATTGACGGCATACTGAAAAAAATCGTATGACTTTATTTTCTTCGCTAATGGGGTGTTCCATAAAAAATCGGGATGAATGAGCAACAGCCAACCTGCCGGCTCCACTACCATTTCTGGATTGATTTCAATCTTCAAAAATTGAAGCGGTGCGATAAAGGATAACACACCCGAATCGAAATCATATTGCTGTTGCCCGTAATTGAATTTGGCGTTGACATTCCGCTTTAAGCCAATCGTATAAAAATTCTGGATCCATTTCACATTCGTTTCATCGAAGGGATACGAAACCTTGCTGTAATCGATCAGGCTAATCAACGGATGTTCGGGATTAGGAAGATTACAGAATGCATGAAATTCTGCGATCGAATTAAGGCGGAATGTCTTTTCCATAAAAGCTAATTTACTTAATTATTTTCTTTGTAAAAAACCATGCCGCCATGATACAATATCCCATCTTTAAATTCACCATCGGCTGTAAAACCTGTATCGTCTCTATAGTCGATGTGATTTCCGGTAACCTGATAAGTACCCTGATAAGCACTTTTGCGATTGCCTCGGGCTTCATCGTATCGATTATTTGGCAGCAATTCGTGGCGGATGTGGCCGTCTTTGGTTACCCACATGCCGATATATGCTTTGGTTTCCTCTGTTGTTTGATGCATGGTCTTTTCTTTTGATTTTGAATGCTATTGTCCTTTCGTTAAAAGGATTTTTGTGCCGTCGGCCGTACAACAATTTCGTTGACATCCACATCGGCAGGTTGCGATACGGCATAAGCTACGGCTCTGGCAATGGCCGCCGCAGGAAGTAAATTTGTCCTGAATTTTTCAATGGCCAATTGCTTCAGCTCTGGGTCTGAAATACTTTCCGCCAGTTCAGATTCTGTTGCTCCCGGGGCCACTAAGGTGACACGGATATTGTCGCTTAGCTCCTGACGTAAGCCTTCGGAAAGAGCTCGTACAGCAAATTTTGTGGCGCTGTAAACGGTAGAGGTTGGTCCCACCCAGCGGTCCGCAACAGAAGTAATGTTCACGAACTGGCCGCTGTCTTTCGCTTCAAAAATGGGAAGTGCAGCTGCTATGCCATGCAAGACGCCTTTGATGTTTACATCGATCATCCTGTGCCACTCGTCTATTTTGTAGCTATTGATCATAGAGAGCGGCATTAATCCGGCATTGTTTACAAATACGTCCAATGTGCCGAATTGCGCTGTCGCATAGTTGGCAAACGCAGCGACATCTTCTGTATCCGTTACGTCCAGCTTTTTGTAAACTGCTTCTCCACCATTCGATGAAATAGATGCGGCAATCGCTTCTAGCTTGTCTACACGCCTGGCCCCTAATACAAGCTTTGCACCTAGCGTTGCTAAATGCCGGGCAATTGCTTCCCCGATACCACTGCTTGCTCCGGTAATGGCGATCACTTTTCCTTTGATGTTTTCCATTTTCTTAACGTTTTTGTTGTTGAATGATAATACAAAGGTGGTTAAGAATGACGGGTGTTACGTAGCTCAATCAACGAATGATGTAGCCAAATCGTGAATTCTTTTCAGGTATAAAAGCGGAAGATAAAAGTTTAAAAAGGTCGGAAATAAGGTCGACTTGTAAGCGGCGAAAAGGCCCAAGGAATCGAAGATAGTATAATCAATAGCCCTATAGTGAACCATATTGCCATTGTTTTAAATTTTTCGATAGCTGTCTCTTTGCGTTTCGCTTTTGCCGAACCGATACTGATCACCACGATGGCTATTAGCATCATTAAGCTGTGCTCCATTCCGAAAAAGCGGATTTCACGTTGATGCACAGCGTCTTTGAAATAATGTAGGAAATAATCGATAATCGGACTAACAAAATAAAGCCAAAGACCTAGTATAAGTTGAATATGGGCAATGGTAGCAGTCCAATGCCTCACAGCATTGTCGGATTTCGAAAAATGCCTTTTAGATAGCCAACCGCTGTAAGCGCGGAAGAGAGCAAAAAGTAAACTTGCCAATACAAACCAACGGGTTAACGAGTGTAGGGATAAAAGCGTCGAATACATTTATGTAGTAATTAAGGGATGTTTCTTGAATACGTTCCAGATGGTTGGCGCCCCAAAGAAAAACCAAAGGGCAAGAATTGGGTCGCAAACGGCGCAGCCCGCAGAAGAAGCAGGTTCCAGGTAAACGATTGGATTTCCATATAAGTGATGTAGCAGGTCCCAAGCTGTATGAAGTAACCAACCAATACCAATAAAATAGTAATGTTTTAATCCTTGGTAAGCCACAAATAACATGACCGACCCGAACACAAATTCCCATACGCCTAAACCGCCGTCCCAATAAACTCCGCCTGCGCCAGCAATGATTATCGCGTTTAATTTCTGTCTGTTCGGCTCTTTTACAAACGACATGATGGAGATGAATGCAAATGCAATCCATATTGCAACAACGGCATTGATCCAGGTGAATTCGGGAATCATATGATGAGAAGTGTCCATACTTTTTGTTTTTCGGAATAAAGATAAATGATAACATACTAAATAGTATGTTTTTAAAGAAAAAAATTATTTCAGCGTGTTTAGATAGCTTTTAAGTTCTTTTAAATAAGGGAAATAAACTTTTTTGCTGTTTTCTAATTTTCCGAAATTTCGTATGCCCCAATAGCCGGAGACCACAAAGGTTGTTACCTGTTTTGGATTTACGTCTTCACGGATAAGTCCTTTTTTCTTTCCCTTTTCAATGGTTGCGATCATTACATTTGTCCATTGTTGTGTCAGTTCATTTAATACGTTATTAAAGTCGGCATGCCAAGGGGTCATTTCTTGCGTAAAATTCGAAGCCGGACAACCGTATTCAACTTTCAAAAATTCATTTTCAATTAATAGGTGATGCATTAAGTTGTAAATGGCATCTATCGGGTTTTCTTCGCGCTGCAATGGTTCAATGAAACTATTGGTGAGTGTAGGCTTTAAGATTTCGTTGATGATGGCAATTCCCATTTCGTCTTTTGTTTTGAAATGGTAATAAAATGCGCCCTTTGTTACTTGCGTGGTAGCAATGATATCGTCAATACTGGTTGTTTGATAACCTTTAATGTAAATGAGTTCGAATGCTTTTTGTAAGATTGTTAGCCGTGTTGCCTCTGCTTTTTTCATATACTCTAATTAATTACAAGTTTTTGGGCTACTTTTTTTCGGAGCCGGTTAAATTTCTTTCTCTTGGATCAAG
>NZ_SBJH01000006.1 GCF_004368405.1 Olivibacter sp. XZL3 | reverse complement strand
CTTTTTATCCAAAGATATATTTCACGATCTATTCTCATTTCTTGTATTTATCCTTCAGAGTTCAAACTAACGATATTATTTCTTGCTATAAGCTATATGCGTTTGGTTATAAGCTTTGTGTATAAGGCTAGGCCAGATGCTTTCCTGACCATCGCAGGCATTACTCAACACACATTCATCGTTTATTGTTCATCACTTATAATTCCGGTACAGATACTTCGGCTCTGCTATGCGACGCTCAGTATGACGTCCGTGCCCTGTTCCTGCCATTGCCTGCGCAACTCCCACTATCAACACAAAATTCATCACTCAGACAATCATACACCTGCTCAACTACTACACCCCATTAACTATTTCCCTATTTACTACGTCTCAAACCCTATCACCTTATACCTAAAGGCCGTTCGCTAATAACTTATACAATTCCGTTCCAGCCAACAGGAAACAGCCCAAGCCGTAATCTTCGAAGTCGGGCTTACTTGTATAAGTAACCGGTTGCCCATCCTTGGGCTCCTTGCCGGTGCCTTGTACATAACCGAGGAAACCGTTTTTGTGCAAGGATTCAGTTGACAGTGCTTTCCAGGCCCTGCTTACGACAGGCAAGTATACCTTTTTATCCACTAAGCCCTTATTGATTGCCCAGGCCATCCCATAGGTAAACAAGGCTGTTCCAGTCGCCTCCTTCCCTCCGAAGTGCGTAGGGTCATGCAAGCTTACATTCCAGAAGCCGTCTTTTCTTTGTAAAGGGGCCAAAGCGCTTAACATATTCGTTAAGTCGGTCAGGTATTCTTGATAATGTGGATCCGTTTTAGGCAGCTCGTCCAAGACCCGTACGAGCGCAGCCACCACCCAGCCGTTGCCGCGCGACCAGTAGCAATCCTCTCCATTAGGTTCTTTGTAAGGAGGTACGAAATCTTTGTCCCTCCACCACAATTTATCTTCCGGGTTATAGAGGCCATTCCCCCCTTCCTTATATTTCGTATGTGCATAAAGGGCATACATTTTATCGAAGTACTTCGGATCATTATAGGTTACGCCCAATTTAGCAAACACCGGCATCGCCATTTGTATGGCGTCGATCCAGTCCCAATCGTTCACCTCATCGCTATTTACCATCGCGTCGATATTATCTTTAATCGCTTTAATCTGTACGGGTTGTTTGTCAAGGCGATACAGATCGATATACGTTTGACCGCAGCATTGATTATCCGCATTGCGCGTAAACAAGTCGCGGGCGGGCGCCCATTGGTGCTTTTCGCCCCATTGAGTCGCATAGTCATGGTAACGCTGATCGGAATCGATCGTATGCAATGCCATTAATCCCTCATAATATACGGCCCTTGTCCAGATATTCGCCGGACGTTCTTTATTGGTAATGATCGTCTTCCCTGCATCAGGCCATTTTTCCATAAAATAATTATTGGCTAAGCGAAGCTGTTGCAATATTTCTTCTTTTTTGGGCAGCTTCTGTCCGTAACCTGGCAGGCCTATTGCCAACATGCAGCAAAATGCTATCAGCGTTTTCCACAGATTTCTATCTTTTAGTTTATTTTTCATCATTGATTAGTTATTAGCTTTCAATAATCAGATATCGGTTTATTTTCGTTTTATATTCTTGTATGCGCAGCTAAAGCTTGATAACTTTTTTCAAGCGCAATTGAGGCAGCTTTTTCATTGCCTTTGCAAGCAGCTCTACATTCTTTTGTGCGCCTTTCAGATCGGTGTGCGTATGATCGTCCGGAAAAAAGTTATTCACCTGTTCCCTTCCTATTTGATCATAATAATCAGCAACCAAATCATGCAGTGGAATAAAAGCTACCTGTTCACGAGCGGCCACCTCTTTTGCCCATTTCGGGTACCCATCTGTATCGCGTGCTATCTTGTTACCCTCCCATTTATTGCGAGGTATAGGTGAGCACACAATTACCTGTACGCCCCTTGCTTTAGCCTCTCTAATAAATGTAGACAAATACCATCCATAGGTGTATACGCGTTCTTGTTGCTTAGTGATTGGATTAAAAATTTCGCGCTCTTCATCGCCTATACCCTTCAGCGTTCCGCGTGCCCTGGCCGTATCATCTAACGGGCTGCCATCATTATGTCCAAATTGCATGAGAAGACAATCGCCGTTCTTTAACTGCGCCAATACCTTGGCCCATAGACCCTTTGTCAAAAAAGTCCGCGTGCTCGTCCCGCCTAGCGCATAATTCTTTATAGTCAACTTCGCTGTGTCGACACAAGTTGGTAACAGACTTCCCCACCCCCACTGGCCGTTACTACCATCTCCTTTACCGTTTTTTACGGTCGAATCACCAATGATGTATAAAGCAGGTTTTTGATCCGTGGGCTTCATTGCTAATAGTAAAAATAGCAATACACTTGCAAATGAGTTAACTCTTAGTAAATCCATTAGTTTTTAACTCCTTATCTTTTTGATTATATAAAGGGCTATCTGCCACCACATACAGATAGCGTAATAAGAAAAATGCAGCTGAAAAGGATGCATAGGTTTTTTAGTTAGTCTAATATTTTACTATAATACATCATTCAAGCGACATTGGCAACCTGTGGTATCCTGTTATTCTTCTCTGGGGCCGTATTCTCCAAGGCCGTTTTCCTGCCAACAAGGGTCAAATTACAAAGCAAATTTAGTATACCCTACACCTAACAACTAAGGCATTTTCTTAAAGCCTTCCGTTTTCACCTGCCAAGAGCCGTCTTTTGGAAATCCGGGAAGCTCACCTTCACTTCCGTCCCATCCACCGGCCATCATGGCCACCACCGTTAGTACCCCTCCGTTGCCCGGCAGATAGATGCGTAATCTATCGTCCTGATAGTTATGCCCGTTTTTAAGATAGGTGTTTGTTTGTATATCCATAAAGAGTGCATCGAGTGCCTTTTCAGGCAAGCCTAGACGGGCAGCATTCATAGCGGTCATGGGGAAATCCCATCCCCAGGTATCGGCCCACGACCAGGTTTTCCAAACGGTATCCAAGGTACTCTTCATAATCTCTTTATCTAACTTAGGCGATTCGGGAACCATGCCTAATGCACCTAATACAGCGGGGTGATCGGTACGCCACTTCGGGTTGGTATAAGAGTCTGTTGCACTTTCGGTTGCCAGATAAACACCTCCTTGAACCGGTAGGGCTGCCAATTTCTGAATCACCTCATCCCATTTTTTATCGGGCTCCATGCCTGCGCGCTTACGCCATTGCTGTGCGATGCGTAAGGCCCAATCCCAATAGGCCACCTCATAAGTTGGGTTAAAAGTCTCAGCTGCTTTAAACACCTCTTGTGCCGGGATTACGCCTTTACCTAGATTATAACGGTCTTTGGCTTTATCGTAAGTCGGAAACGAAGCCATAAAGTCGGCCGTTGCAAAAACCAGCTCTTTATATTTCTCGATGACTTTGGGATCTTCCTTATCCCGATAAGCCAGTTCCGCTAAATAGATAAAATGCGGCTGTTGCCAAATAAGGAAAGCGGCCACGGAAGAAGGACTTTCATTGCCTTCATTATCTGACATTTTTTGCCACCTTACCCCCTCATATCCCTGACGTTTCGCAATTCCTCTTGCTTTTTCTACCGTATTCGCATAATACCGTAAACTCTTTTCCATTAAATCGACGCGTCCCCAAAGTGCAAAATGCACCGCATGCCACCAATGCATCTCGGTATGTGGCTTACCGAACCAGCTATTAAAGGTAAGCCCCGTTTCTTGTGGTGGATAATGCCCCGCACACTGTACCTTCGTTAAGTATTGCGACAGCACCACGCGTCGCTCCAGTTCGTTGGCCCGTGGATCTTTACTACCGGCAAAGTCGATAGCTGCCCCCCTGTTCCAAAACTCGGCCCAAGCTTTTGTGCTGCTGGCTAAGGTCTCGTTATATAAAGGCACGCTCCCTTCCTCCGCTTTTTTTGGAGAAAAAGCAGCGCTGAACTCCATTTGATTACTGTTTCTCGCTGGTTGAAAAACGAAATAATGGTCTTCTTCACCTTTGTTAAGTTTACCTTCGGTAAAGGCGAGACTTGTTTCATAGCGCGTTCCTTGGAGCTGGTGACTAATACTGGAAAAACGTGCGTTGTTCTCCTCAATTTTAGTTTGGTGACGTTCAGGATCTTTCCAATTAGTACCTTCATCCAAAAATTTTGCTGTTGGATAGGGATAACGAATATAGATATTTAGACGGCCCTCTTTAATTAGGGGAGACTGCACTTTAACCGCTATTTGATCTTGCTGTTGATGTGCGGTAGTATACACTTCAACCGGCTCGCCTTCCACTTGGAAGGAACTGTGGATTTGGCCTGTCCATAAATTCAGTTCCTGACGAATATTAGTTAAATCCTTCGCTTGGGCTCGCTGGCCATCTTTTTTATATAACTCAAAGCCGATGTTTCCCAGTTGAAGTCGATGTGCATTCTCGCGGAACCAATCAGTGGCTTCTTTATTTCGTTGAGGCTCTTTCCACTGCACACTGTATTTAGCGTCTCTCCCTTCGTTGTTAAAATCGTAGCTTTTCAATGTTTCCTCAAAGCGGAAGTTTTTTTCATTTTTAAAGCTATCCCAAGCCCATTCCGATTGTGTTCCCAAGGCCACCCCCTTTTCGTATAATAAGGGAAAAGTCTGCAAACCCGTTACATCGACCGTAAAAGCAAATTCGCCATTGCCGACCGTTAAGGAGCTCAACGAATCAATGAATTCATTAACAACATTATGTCGGCTTACAACAGCTTTCCGATCAATGGAACCGTTCTCCTTTTCCTGCCGTTGATTACAGGATGTAATCGCAATCAAGCTACAAATCAACATCCATAGATAGTGTTTCTTCATTTTGGTTGTTTGTTGTTAGTTTTTAGGTATCAATACAAAAGTATCAGGACAAGCGTCACTTCATGATCTCTTTCTACTGTCTTATGTCTTGCTACTTACCTACCTTCCGGCAGGCATCCTCTATAACTCATCACTAGACTACTCAACCACCTCCAATGTCATTCCCATCAGGCCTATTACCACATCATTGGCTATCGTTCGCAATTCAAGTGTCTTCAGTTCCTTTGTTGGATCGAGCGGGAGCTCTAATAGTGTGGCAGCACCTCCGTCTATCGCCCGCTTTGTAAATCCTTTGATTTCATAATAGCTTCCTTCTCCACCACGCACGACCCGGCCGGTTTTCAAATGGAGCCGATAGGGTTTATCCTTCGGTAAGGAAAAAGCATAACCATCGTCCTCATAATCCTGTTCTATTGGCCACCAATTGTCTGGATTTCGCAATTCCAGCTCTTCCTTTGTTCCATCAGCGTAAACAATAGTCAACATTCCATTGGTAAATTGACTTTGCATGGGATTGGTTGTTCCTGCCACCAAAAAATACACGTGTGACGCTTTGCCAGATAATGCAAAGGTTTTCTTTGTTGGATAGTTATCCCATTGCGACGTAAGCATGATGTCATTCCCATCAGCCGACACCTTTATAGGTACGTCATTCGGCAACAGTATATGACCTTGCGCCTTCGCCAGCCGTTTAATTCCCTGATCATCTAAAACGGGCTCAATCAATGGATAGCACCAGTTACCGACACCCTGCCAAGGGAGTTGTAAGGTTGGCGCGCCCGGTCGCGGGCTCAGGTAACGTTGTTTAAACAGCTCCGTTACTTTTCCATTGAATTCTTTGCTCAGATTTAACATCTCGAATCTACCCTTTGCCTTGTCTACTTTTTCCGGAGGACTCTTACGGCGATAGGCATCTTTAATACGCACATTCACGGGCACCCACCACTGTGCATTCTCTTGCCTAAGCTTTACAAAGAACATCGACTTACCGATCCGTCTCAATGAAAACGTTCCTTTCTCATTTGAAAAATCCGCCAACACCTGTTGAGGATCATATACATCCACAATCTGCGCTTCGGAGATATGCAAATTTAGTTCTTCGCCTAAAGCGACGCTGTCTTGATAGCTTAGTTCAACAATCTCTTTATCAGCCCATTCAATTTCGATTTGGTAGCTTGCCGCCTTCGGCACCAATACCTGAAGTGTCGGTCGCTCGAGTGATTCTTCCACCCAATTCCAAGTAAGTTCCTTTCCATTCACCTTTACATGGCGCACTGCTGCTTTCCTCGCGCGCAATAACAGCTTAAGATGCATATTTCTTGGAAATCTTGGGGTAATCTCGTAGTGGTCAAGCCATCCAGAGCGCTCAAATGAAAAGCTCACATCAGGAATATCCAAATTTGCTTTGTCCCAAGCGGAGGGTAAGCCGGGCCGTATGGTTAATGTATCAGCTAATGCATCGGGTAAAATGCCGAATAGGCCCTCCGTCAATGTTCGTGCCGCGATGCCGATCGGATCAGCAAAATCGCGGTATAGCTCTCCCCTTTGCGCGTCGTAGAAAGACAATTGCTGAAAATTGCCCGGACTGGCACCTAGGTACATGCTTTCTACCAGGTTGCTCTTCCAAAGCTGGAAGGCCTCTTCCGGTTTGCCGCCCTGCCAATAAGCAAGTGCTGTTTGGAGATTTTCGGCGAGTGCCACATTGTTGATCGACCAAGTATAGGGTTGCCAATTGGTGGTAGACAACGTATAAAGTCCCTGCTCGGGCAAGCCCTGTGCCCGCACAGGGATATGCGGAATATGCTGATCGATATAATTCAAGCCCTGATATTTCTGAAATGGCGTAGCAATCCGCGTATCGAGCGCATGATAGATCGTCCACAGACCCGGTTGCTCATGTCTTAGTCCCTCACCCAGAAGATCCTTATACTCGGCATACCAGCCTTTGTCATTCATCCACAAGTGCTGATTTACCGCTTCCTTGATTTTGATTGCCTCCTGCTTATAAGGCCTTGGATCTTCACCAACAATGGTTGCGAGCTGCGCCGCCATATCAAAGCCTCGATAATTATAAGCAGAGGTATGGGTTACACCACCTCCGCTATATTGCAAGGCATCACTGGCCCAAATAGCGCAATAAGCGTCGTACAGTCCGTCGCCATCTTGATCAAAATTCCTTTTTTCCCACGCTAGATGTCTTTTAACAGCAGGCCAGCTTTCTTTTACAAAGGCGGTATCGCCCGTGTATTGGAAATGACTATACAACTGATCAAAAAACACCAGGTTCATATCATAGTGATGCGGCTTTGTATTATCGTTTGGATTTCTTGAAATATATCCACTGGAAAACACAGCCGTTCCCATCTTCTCGAGCTGCCTTGCCAAATGTCGTGAGGTATCCGGTACCACAGGCCCTGTCGCTGGCTCCAACACCTGCGAGCCAAGGTAAGCGGTAAAATGCAACTTAGCTCGATCATGCCATCCAAGGGGATTGGCCACATAAGCCCCTCTCCAGGCATTTAGACGCATGCGCCAAGCCACGGCACCGTGTAGATATGTCGGCGATTCCCAGATAGCATCTGCTGCGATTGCCAAAGCGCCACCCAAGGTATTGATATAAGGGTCGGGAGTTCTGAGCTTCACGCGCTCCGTTAAGCTTTTCCGTCTTTCTTCCGCTCGCTGAAAAATTACTTCCAATGGCGTCTGATTTTTCTCTCTTTGGATTGAAATATAAATAAGAGGTTGATCTTTTAGCACATACTTTGCGCTGAGCAGCGGGCTATCACTGGGCGAACTCGTCCATAATCCCGGCAACTCATTCAACTTACCTGCATCCAACACTTTCAAGGAAGGTTTGCCGGAAAAAGCACCAAATAATTCCTGCTTTTGTTCCTTCTTGTTTAAAAAACTCAAATGGAATGTTCTGCCGTGCACATTAAAAACATTCGTTACGCAGTTTTCGGGCAATAAATAAAAGCTCGACTCCGGATCGGCTCCGATATCACCGGCACGACTAAAATTTTGCCCACTAGCTCCTCCATAGACAGCCCATAGTTTGGTTGAACGGGTTATATTTTTTCCTTTCACACGAAGAATCAAACCTTCGCTTTCTGCTTGGGCCAAAATTTGTACCGTCAACTCCCCATCGCCCAACAGAACGTCTTTAATCCGGTAAATCATTGTTCCCGGACGATAGCGTGTTTCGATATGATCAGCATCAATAAGCCTTTTATAGTTCGTTCCATCTGTCAGTACAAACTGTAAATTGCCCCCCATGCCGGGTAAGTATAGAGCAAATTCAGGCAAGTCGCCGGCTTCCACGCGAAAAGCGGTATTGGTGCCATATAGTGCGCGATTAAATCGCCGCTTTCCCTGCACAAGGACAAAATCTTCCCCTTCGGGTTTATAATGTATAGCTCGCTCTATGCCATGCCATAGGTGCTTATTTTCATTTCGTTGCGCGTAAGATAAATTGCTTGATAAGCTTAGGCTTATCGCGGTCACTAAGAACAGCAAATGTATTTTTTTAATCATAACTAATTATTTACTTTCTTTCTCCGCGAAAGAAAGTAACAAAGAAAGCTCTCGGCTTAAAACGTTCTTTGAATGTATCTACCATTACTTAGCTTTTGCCACCCGAACCTTTTGAGGCCGATCTTTATTTATATGAAAGTTAATTCCTTCGACTATTCCATATGTGTTAACAAACAACAAAATATCAAATAAAAATTCAAACACTAATTCTATATATGGCCGCCTACACGCTAAACCAACAACCAATAACTATTCACCTCCTTTTGGAGCCTCCATCACCTTTCCGTTGATCTTCACGTCATCAAATACGAGATTCTTAACATGATCGATTTTAAAGGGCTCTTTAATTCCGTTTATGTCGCAATTAATCATTCGCAGATTTGTCACTGGTGATTCTTTATAAGCCGCGACCATTAAAGCATATTGTCCTCCCTTTTCCACCTTTAGGTTTTCCACCCAGATATTTCGAATGGTAGGAATGTGATTGCCCGGCTTCTCATAAAACATATTACACTTAACCGCAGCCTCTTTGAACGTACCTACCTTTACATTTTTCATAAAGACATTTTCGATGATCCCTCCACGACTTGAACTCGTCTTTATCCGCAATACGCGATCCAGGTTAGGGCTATCCATCTCGCAGTTAACGGCATAAATATTTCTTGCTCCTCCCGCTATTTCGCTGCCAATTACCACGCCGCCATGACCATCTTTCATAACGCAATTTTCGATAATATGATTTTCGGCCGGGCGACCGATATTGCGACCATCTTCGTCTCTCCCGGATTTGATGGCAATGCAATCATCCCCGGTATCAAAATAACAATCGCGAATCCATACATTTTTACAGGCCTCGGGATCACAACCGTCGTTATTGGGGCCATGACTAATGACTTTTACCTTTTCGATCAATACATTTTCACATAGTACCGGATTAAGATTCCACATCGGCGAATTGATTAGCTTCACATCCGCAATCCACACATTCTTACAATGGTAAGGTTGCACAAAATTAGGCCGTAAATAATGTTTATCGCCGAAGATTCGCTTTTTCGGATCAACTTCTTCATGCATCATTTCATGCAAGGCATTGCGCGCCGGGGTTTGCTTACCAAGCTCTTCCCGCCATCCGTATTTTTTAGCTCCGCACCACCACCACCAATAGTCGTTATTAGCATTTCCATCCAGTATCCCGTTACCGGTAATGGCAATATTCTCCTCGCCATAGGCGTATATAAAAGCGGCGTAGTTCATGCATTCCATACCCTCCCAACGCGTAAAAACAATGGGGTAATCCGAGCTGTCGCGGCTAAACAAAATGGTAGCGCTGTCAGCCAGATGGAGATTTACATTACTTTTTAGATAGATACCCCCTGTAAGAAATTTTCCATAAGGAACGACAACCCGTCCGCCGCCACTTTTATGACAAGCCTCAATCGCTTTTTTGAAGGCTTCGGTATTTTTTGTCTGTCCGTCACCCACTGCACCAAAATCAGTGATCAGGAAATCCCTTTTCGGAAACGTCGGCGCCTTGATTTGAAGCTTAAGCACTTTCATCTCCTGCTCGGGCTGGCTAGTGGAGGTCCATGCCCCTTGTTGTGAATAGCCTTGAACGTGCCATAGTAACATAAAAAGGCAGGGAATCGCCTTTAAAAACGAAACGTTTTTAAGAAAAAAATACGAGGTGTGTCGCTTGTTATACATTGATTAATCGTTTAGTAGAACGCATTGAATTTCGCTAACCTGAGATCTTGTTATAGTTGAATGCACCGTGGGCTTACAGGTTACAGTAATTTTCACCATAAAAAACCTGTTGTTTTCATCTCTCGCATTTAAAAATAAAAGCACTGGATGTCTGATACTTTCCGCCTTGCGAGGCTCCAAAAAGCCATGCAGGCTCATCATGTTCGAGCAAAAGCATCGGGCGCTCTAAACGTCCATACCTTTTCAGGTGTGAGGGAGCTGGCCCTTCTTGCACGTAATAGCTAAGTGGATGAAAAGCAATTTGCGGTTCTGACCAATGCAGTCCGTCGGCCGAGTCCATGATAAGTCCTACCTCATGATTGAAAACGCCCATATCGCGTGCGATCATTTTGAACCGATCTCCCTCACGCCAGACAAAAGCGTCTTCGAATTGCCGATTAGCACCCCTGTCAGAAAAATCAATTACCGGGTTATGTTCATATTTCTCATAGGGACCTGCTGGCGTATCGGCGAATGCCACTCCATATTTTCGGTTACCTCGGATTGGCCCTGTTGTCGTCTCATAGTCGCGCGTATTCCACGATTTATAGTAAATCCAATTTCTGCCATCCTTTCCGCTCACCCAAGCCGGATTGGTGGTACAATGATCATCCCAGGCACCCTCAGTTCCGGGCAGGAGAATGGGTTCGTCGGTACGTGTCCACGGACCCTGAAGAGAAGATGCCGTAGCCAAACCAATACGTTTGGTGTTCGTTTTTCCGTTTGAATTTCCCATATAGAAGAGGCAATAGGTGTCGCCTATCTTTTTGATCAAGGGATTGTGGCAGGTTGTGCCGTCCCAAAAGCCAGTCCCGCGCGGAGCTATCACCGTCCCCAATACCTCAAAAGGCTTATCTGGCGCCTCCGCCACTGCATGTGCAATTTCCGAGCCTTTAATCCATCCACTCATACCTAAGTCCGCCTTCCATCGCGAAAAGAAGACGTGTATTTTCCCATCTGCACCTGCAATAGGGCAATTGCACCAGACATAGTAACCGGGCAGTTCCAAGGCCCTGCCAATGGGCACCAACTTTTTGCAAAAATCAGATTCTTGAATACCATTTTCTAGCGATGCGCAAAATCCCTGAGATCCTTGAAAGCGTAGCGCTACCAAGGACATCGCTACCGAATGAATAAATTTCTTTCTACTAACCGCCGTCATTTCCTTCTTTTTTTATTTCCACAGCGTATACGCCCTCGAAACCCTCAAAATTGGCCCTAAAGATAATCCATTTCCCGTCTGGAGAATAATGTACATTCGGTTCCAACTTATAATTATGGTGTTTCATATTAACCAATTTTTCCGCTTCGAAGCGATCGCCCTTTGGCTTGAATAGATAGATATACTTGCCGTCCGGCGCTTTCGCAACAGCCGACGGTTCTCCACCGTCTCCGGCAAAAGTTTCATTATTTCGGGACGAGGTGTAATGGACAGACCATTCATTCCGCTCTAGTTGATATTTTATCTCTTTTCCGGTTTGCAGGTCGGTCCCGCTAACGAAGAATGTCTGTCCACGGGGCAATTGGAGGTCGTACCATATATATTTACCGTCTTTACTGAACCATTCGTGCCCCGCAATTTCCATATCCATGCTGCGTTTATGAATAAGCGTGGGGGTTTCTTTTGTTTTGACGTTAATCGTCCATATCCGATCGACCTTATGCCACGGCCCTTCGTGACAGAACATTAATAAATTTGGGTCTGTCGGAGAAAATTGAACGTGATTCAACCAAGCACTATCGGTAAACACCTTTTGCAATTGCCTCGTTTTGATGTCGATGGTAAATAATGTTCTCGGTAATCTCGCTTCGTAAATGCGATTGAAATACTGGCTCTTCTCTGGATATTGCTTCGAAATTTCCTTCTCTTTCTCTGTGGCGTAAGCGCCACCCAACAACGTAGCATCTGCGTTAATAGTAGTAATGGACGCTTTAAAATCAACGGGAAAAACAAAAATCAATTCCTTTTTACCTGTTTTCACTTCAACGCTAAACACGCTATCTTGGCACTGATAATAAACTTTTCCGGTCTTTGGATGCACGATTTCGCCTTGGATTTTTCCGGATTCTTGCGTTAACTGACGAACTTTCAAGTTTTCTAAATTAACTGCGTAAAGCTGCTTATCTTTTACATTGAGGTTATAGATTTCCTGCGCTTTATTCTTTAGTTCGCCGGCATAACTTTCTTTCTGCTGCTCATTACTTCCATAAAAGACCATCTCATTTCCTACAAAGGGATTGTTATGAAAATAGAAGCTAAGATTAATACCGGGCCTCCGCACTAAACGTATCACCCGGTGATGCGTTACATCGTCAATCCATTCATCCGGCATTTTCTTTCCACCGGTTTCGAGCAGTGGCTGCGCAGGAAGGATCGCTACCTGCAGCAAAGAAAAGAAAATCAATAAAAGCTGTTTCATATGTTAGTTTTTAGCCATTAGCTTTCAGTTCAAACAGGCTGTAAGCGATAAGCTTTAGGGTGTAAGGTTAGCTTGTGCTACTGCCTCTGCCACTAATTTTAACAAAAGTCTCGCAACCCGCAGCTCATAGCTGAAATTCTATTACTCCTTACACCTTAAGCCTTTACCTTACACCTTAATACCCCCCATTCTGCGTATATACGCCTGGTTTTGCGTCTAACTCAGCCTGTGGGATGGGATAAAGTGTATAATTCAACTGGAAGGGATCAATGCGTGACTGCACATCTTCATTTTCTATCCAACTCGTCATTACCGACTCTACCAAGCCGCTTCTTATTAAGTCGTGCCACCTTGACCCTTCTGCAGCGAATTCCTTTCTTCTTTCCTCCATTAAACCGGCGAGATCGACTTGACTGGTGGGCGCTAAACCGGCACGCGCGCGTACACGATTAACCACCTGATCCACTTCTTGCTGAGAGCCAGACGCACCATGTAGGGTGCACTCTGCGCGCAACATCAACACATCGGTGAAACGCCATACGATAAAATTGATAGGCCAATCCACGCGATTATTCGGAACGCGGGACAAGTCAATGTATTTTTTAAAGAACGAACGATGTTCCGCTGCCCCATTAAACACATAACCCGTCTGGATAGAAAAACTTTTTCGAATATCTTCGGGCTCATAAGAATTCAGCAAATCGTTTGAAACAGGCCTGATGGTCAGCCCTCCTTGATTCGGGTGCCCATTGGTATTGAACCAAGTATCGGGCGCCAATAACCAAGGAAAGGTAGCCCCCGCAACTGGGTTCTGTCCGGTAAGATATTGTACGTCGAAAACAACTTCCTCATTTTCTTCGTTGTCGTATGAAAAAATGGACGCATAGGCATTATTCCCTTCTAAAAACTGGTATTCGCCAGAGTTGATAACCTCGTCTAATAGGGACGCCGCTTCCTGCCAATCGTTGCCAGCCAAGCCCGTGCCGTTTACTCCTAAGTTAGGGCCTGAACGCGTCATATACACCAAGGCCAGGAGTGTTTGCGCTGCAGCGTTCGTAGCGCGGCCTCGGTCGACACCGGCGTATTCACTTCTCGCTGGAAGCAAAGGAATGGCCGCTTGAAGATCTGCAATAATAAAATCGTAGATCGCGGCAATGTCACTTTGCGGAACAGCCGCAGCTTCACTAGCCGTGATAACGCGATCGACGAGCGGCACTCTTCCGAACCAACGCAAGAGATCAAAATAGAAAAAAGCACGTAAGAAACGGGCTTCCCCCTGTAACCGGCCACGTAGGTTCTCGTCTGTTACTATATTTCCATTCTTCTCTAATTGCTCCAGTAACACATTGGCCCGGTTGATCCCATTGTAGTTGGCCAACCAAGCCTCCGCGACATAGGGATTCGCCGCCAAATTACGCTGAAAGCCATTGATTCCCTCCCAATCGCGCACGCCACCGTCTGATACAGCATATAGGTTGTCCGAACGCGTTTCCGACAAGTTTAGCTGACGATCGGGATACTCCCGTAAGGCCGCATATATTGCATTTGCTCCCTGGATAAAGTCGTTAGGGATTGCATAAAAAGTTTCGGTTGTGGGGTCGGAAATCGGCTGTTGATCGAGTTCCTTTTCGCAGCCGGTTAATAGTCCAAGCACCAAGAGCACTAAAAAAATCTTATTCATCATCTGTCTATTTTCTAAATGATTATCACTTTACACTGTCACCGTCAAGTCGGCCATTAAAACGTCACATTCAATCCAAAAATCAATGACTTAGGAATAGGCAAACCGCCATAATCGCCCGCCTCCGGGAATTGGGTGCTACCGCTTAAGTTGGTATTGGTTGCCTCCGGGTTAAAGCCGCCATCGTATTTATCACGGCCAAAGAAATTTTCGGCCGTAACAAATATCCGCGCTCCTTGAAACGTAGTCTTTGGAATGACCCGTCCCAGATCGTAGCCTAATGTAATATTTCGTACGCGGATGTAATCCGAGGGGTAATACCAATCAGTGTTCTTAATCCGCCCGAATGTGCCAGTGGCCTTTCCCACTTCACCCGCGCCGGGATCTTCCGGTGAACGCCAGCGATCGCGCCAGCTACCTATAACATTATCGACAATGCCAGTACCCGTTCTATTCACCGCCCTGCCGAATAAGGAGTAAATACCGCCTCCCCATTGCCCTTGAACCAACACACTCAGATCAAAGCCTTTATAACGGAAAGTGTTGGTAATACCCCAGGTATATTTCGGATTTGGCTGCCCTACAATGACCCGATCGTTCTCATTAATGATTCCATCGTCATTTGCATCAAAGTATTTGGGATCGCCCGCCGTTTGGTTTCCGTACAAAGCCGCCCCGTTGTCAATGTCGGCCTGCGATAGAATTCCTTCTTGCCTAACCACATAAATGCTGTACATTGGATCGCCCACCCGAAGAATACTATGTGAAATATCAAAAGACGAGGGTATTAAGATTTGAGACTGCCCATTTGGTAATGAGATCAATTTATTGCTATTGTGACTTAGGTTGACGGAAGTACTCCACTGAAAGGCATCGGCAACACCTGTTATATTTTGGCTGTTGACTTCGAATTCCCAACCTCTATTCCGCACACTTCCGGCATTGTCCAACGAAGAGGCGAACCCGGTAATCTGGGATATGGGTACATTCAAGAGCAGCCCTGTACTTTTACGGTCGTAATAATCAATGGTGGCCGTAATACGATTGCTAAGGAAACCGAGGTCCATCCCGACGTCAAAAGTGTTTGATTTTTCCCAAGTCAGATCGGGGTTCACAATACCATTCGGCGCCAAGCCCGTAACGAGCTGTCCGCCCAAAGAATACGCATAGTTACCGAGAACCGACAAGCTGCTATAATCGCCGATGTTGTAATTACCCGATTTACCCCAGCTGGCACGTAGCTTGAGATCGCTCAAAGTTTCTTTGATTCCCTCCATAAAGTTTTCCTGTGAGACGCGCCATCCCACCGATGCCGAGGGGAACCACCCCCATTTGGTATTCGCCCCAAAACGGGATGAGCCATCACGCCTTGCCGACACACTCATTAAGTATTTATCTTGATAGCTATATTGTAAACGGCCGAAGTAGGACAGCAACACATTCTTTGTCTCGCTTGTGCTACCAGTGACGCCAAGAGCGTAATTTAAGGTTGTAATGGTACTACTTCCGTAGCCATTCTGCGATGACATCGTTGCGTCGTCCAATTTGTCGGAGTTATAAGAAAAGCCCAAGAGCGCTGAAATATTATGATCGTTAGCGATCATCTTATTATAATTCAATGTATTTTCGTTGACCAGTGTTTGTCTGCGAAAAGTACTATAGGTTCCCGAAGTACGTTTTGTGAGATCCGACTGCCTATTAGGTAAACTACCGGTAATCGTAAAGGGGATATAACGTTTAAAAGTATTATCCACATGATCCAAGTTAAGGGTGGTTTTAAAATTCAGTCCATCAATAATCTCATACTGCCCGAACAAAGATCCAACGGTACGAAAACGTTTAGTTTCCGCCAAGGTTTGCTCTAATTTTCCTACCGGACTATTAGCGGAAGTACTCCAACGATATTGCGGGTTATCGCCGGTATTCGGGTATAAGCCAGCACTAGCTTCTTGCACAGGCGTAAAGGACACCAACTGATGTAAAATATTATCCTTTCCTTCGACGCCCGGATCATTATTGATGGAATAAGTGGGGGTCAGGTTTATTCCGAAAGTAAGTTTATCATTCGCTTTCACCTCTACGTTTGCCCGTGCGGCATAAGACGTAAAATCCTGTTCTTTCACCATCCCTTGCTGCCCATTGTAATTACCCGAAACGTAATATTTAACCGCATCGGTACCACCACTAGCTGATAACTGGTAATTCTGTACCAAGCCCTTCCGGAACGTCTCATCTTGCCAGTCGATAATGTTCAGTCCGGGATAGCCGGGTTGTAACCAGCGGTCGTCAATCATATAATTTGTATTCACTTGATCCGCCGTCAGTCCCAGTATTTGCCTTCTTTCTTCAGAGCTTTGGTCGGCCGTTCTACCCGGACCAGAGGTTACCCAGGCATAGTCAATCATTTCAATAGCCCTATCAATCCACTCCGGGCCGCTTAACATATCGAGCTTTTTACTTCGTTCGTTATACCCCACATAGGTATTCAGGTTAATGGACGGTTTTCCTGACTTTCCTTTCTTTGTGGTAATAATAACCACCCCGTTAGCTGCTCGCGAACCGTATATTGCCGCCGATGATGCATCCTTTAACACCTGAATGGATTCAATATCGTTTGGGTTGATATTGTCGAGTGGATTACCAGTGGAATAGCCGCCATTTTGGTTAGGTGTAGCGCCGGATAAGGGAAATCCATCCAATACGTACAGCGGTTCGTTTCCCGCAGATATAGAGCCCACGCCACGAACCTGTACACTCAGCCCTTGTCCTGGATTTCCTGTTGTTTGTTTGACCCTCACGCCGGCCATTTGCCCAACTAAAGCCTGATCTACGCGAACAAGCGGCCGTTCTGTCAACTTTTCGGTATTCATTGTTGTCACCGCGCCGGTTATGTTGCCCCGCTTCTGTTGTCCATATCCTACCACGACTACTTCATCTAAGCCTTGGCTATCCTGATCCAAAGTGACATTTACAACAGGGCCGGTAATAGTTACCTCTTTCGGTTTATGCCCTACGAATGAAAAGATCAAGATTTCATTTTTTGTGGCCTGGATGACAAAGTTCCCATTGGCGTCGGTACTCGTGCCGCCCTGTTTTCCCTTCACAAGTACTGATACCCCTGGCAGGGCTTGTCCGTCCTGCGCACTTACTACTTTTCCCTTTATCGTTTCCTGCGCCTGTAAGTACAGAGGAAAGGTAAACAACAACATCAGGCAAAAGAAAAGCAACCTTATCTCTCTCTCGGTTACAAGTGGGGATACCTGTTTTTTCCGTGTCCGGTTTCTTTCTGATTCTTGGTTCATATTAAACTTGGTTAAATTGTGCATTTACTTAGGAAGCCGATAAAAACTTCTTTAGTAAGCCTGTTCGTTGTGTATCTGCGTTTTTAATGTGAGTTATTTACTCGTTGGTTAGCATAAAGGCCTGTTTGGCTTTCTTCGCCAATACAATATTAAAGAGCACATGAAATGCCTGCATCCTGTAGTGTCCTGTATAAGAAATGAAATAGCCTATAAAAAGCGCTTATAGGAACAGAAAAGGCGTTTTTTAAGATCTGAAATAATCTGCGCAATCGTTTCCGAAACCTGTAAAGAAAGAGTTACAGAAGCTGTTGAGTAGGGAGTAGTTAATAGGAAGCAGGGAAATAGTTAAATAGTGATGAGTTATGAGAGATGAATTGCACAGACAAGCTTTTTTACTTTTGAATTTTTACTTTATCAAATGGTTCCCTTGTTCACTAAAGCGTAAAGCCTTACAGCCTACGCTGCTACATCAATCTGTCAACACATTTACTTTTGGCATCTCAAATTGCTTGTTTTCTCCTTTTACTTTTGGCGTTCCGAAATAGAAATAGACTTTTCTTTCGACAAGTTTTCCGTCGAGGTGGTTCAACTCACTTTGTGGCCCCAGCCTCTTTGTATCGGTAGTCATATTCAGTGCGAGCTTTGTGCCTATCGGAGGTATTGCATCTAAAAAAGAGACATTACCGACAGGCAAATCGGGGTGTGGTTTTATACCTGTCAATCCATAGAAGTCAAATAAGCGCACATAAAGGTCCTCTGACGGAAAAGACAGATAGAATTTACCCTCCACCGTATTCATTTCCATCCAAGTGACATCGGCATAATAGCCTTTGAACTCGGGAAAAATCCAAGGGAAACTCCCTGTTTGCGTATTGTTGTTCCGATTTTTCCAAACGTTATAGGTAGTGCCCTGCGGTCGATTTTTCCAAACGCGGTAAGGCCCTTTGCCTAGCCACTTAACCCCTAAAACATAATTCTCGGGATAAGAGAAGCTGACACCCGCAAACTGTTGGTCGCCGGATAAAGCATAAGCATAGTCCATTTCGAGCCATCCCGTTTTATCCATTTTCCATTTGATATATTTTAGATCGCCTTCATAACTTGCTTCCACCACTGCGGTATCTTGGCTGCTGTAATAGTTCACTGCAACAGGCCTTGCTTCGCCACTCACCAAAATCGGCCCATCTTTAAATGAAAGATCTTTGCTGTATGCATTGGCCAGCCGCGCCAGTCGCCCTGTTTGCTTATTGATTCCCACCGTTATGCCGTTCGCTGTCATTTCGATTAGACTGTCCTGCTCTTTCAGCTCAACCGTTTTACCGATCGGCTCGTCAAAACGACGAATAGCCAACTCTCTATTCGGCTTCACTTTATATACCCAGCGATAAATTTCGTTTCCTTCGGGATCAAAGGCGGTCAGGGCCAAAGCATCCTGATCAGACCAATTTACAGGTAATTTGAGGCGCAAAGTTCCTTTTTTCAATGGTGCAATATTCGGAAAGGCTCCTGTTCCGCTCGCTACCGGTATAAAACCTGCTCCTTCCTGTAAAGGCGTGTCGAAATTTAAAAGCTGCCACTCAAACGTACATCGATTCAAATTGGTAAAGTGAAAGCGGTTTTCCAAAGGGATATGACCATCAAAGTTTACAGGAAGCTTTTCGAACTGCACTTTGATTGGAGAATAAATCTCTCGAATGGCGTTGACGCTGCCCTCATGCTCACGATGGGGCCCAACTAAACCATCAGGGGCATTCACGCCGTTCACATCAATGATATTACCTTCATCAGTACGGACCAAACCTTCATCTACCAATGCCCAAAGAAAACCACCCGCTCCTTTTTTTGCATTCCAATGCAGCTCCCAGATATCCGCTAAACCAGCGGCGCCGCCACCGTCATCTTGTGCATGGAGAAATTCAGTGGGCATATAAATATTGGTATCTGCTAATATGTTTTGCGTACTATAAAAATCCTCATAATGATTGCAATCGATTCCGTTGAAGGCGTTGCCAGGCCGGTGATGAGCATGAATAACCGGTCGTTTAGACAAGTCATATTGATGAAACACGGAGTCCAGATCAAAATTGTGTCCACCCTCATTTCCATTACTCCAGAAAATAATCGAAGGATGATTCAAGTCGCGGACTACCATTTCCTTTACCAGTTTGGAGCCGACTGGCGTAGCATATGCTTTTTGCCAACCGGCTAATTCATCAAGTACATAGAGACCGAGCGAGTCACATATATCCAAAAAAGACTGATCCGGAGGGTAATGCGAACAACGGACGGCGTTCATATTCATATACTTCATCAGCTTCACATCCGCTAGATCAATATCGGCATTCACGGATCGTCCCGTTTCGGGCCACCAAACATGTCGGTTGACGCCTTTCATTTTTATTTTAGTACCGTTCAGGTAAATACCATCCTGCTTACGTATTTCAATGGTGCGAAAACCGAATTTCTGTTGCATAACGTACAGCAAAGCACCATCCCTATAAAGTGATGCTTTCAAGGTATAGCGGTTAGGCGTCTCGGCCGTCCATAAGGCAGGCTTGCTCACCTTGGTGTTAAACGATAAAATGGAATCTTTTCCGTCAAGCACACCATCTAGGGTCCCTACCCTTTTATTTTCTTTGTCGATAATTTCCCCTTTAAGTGTTAGCCCTTCCGAAGCGCCCCCGATATGGGCTTGCATATGAAAGGAGCCGTCGGCTTTGGCGTCGATGGCCACATAGTCAATAAAAGACGGAGGCACAATCTCCAAATAAACGGGACGAAAAATTCCGCCGAGAATCCAGTAGTCGGCCAACCGTTCGGCGTTGTTAACAGAGGGATCGGCAGACATTTTACTAACCGTTACCTCTAGTTGATTGTCCTTTCCGTAGCGGAGTTTGTCGCTTATATCATACCGAAAGCGATAAAAAGCCCCCTGATGGATCGGACCGGCAGATTGGCCATTTATTTTTACCTCGGCATCTGTCATTACGCCTTCAAATACAATAAAAACTTTTTTTCCCTTCCATTGGTCATTGACTGAAAAAGTATGTCGATACACCCCTTTCTCATCATGAAAGCGAAAATTTTTTCCATAGGTGACATAATCCCTACCATAATTATAATCCCCATACCCCTGTTGTTCCCAATGAGCAGGAACGGCGATTTTCCCCCATTTACCACTCTTCCGTCCACCTGAACACCAAAAGTCCCACTCCACGGTATGTTCATTATCTGTACCGGATAGATACTGAACCTGTTTTTCTATTTCCTGGGAAAAAGCAGTATACAGCCCTAAGGTCATGAAAGCAAAGAGTAAGAAGATTTTATGTGACATAGACAAGCTCCGGCATTTATTTATATGCATTGGTTATATCCGTTAAAAATAAAAGAATGGGATTAAAAGACTGTCCTGAAGCGTCCTGCTAATAGCTTATTTAATGACCTTAACGCCTTTCGGTGCTTTTACCGTTGATTCGATCGTCCCATTAGCCCGCTTACTATGCCTAATTGCCACCAGCCCATAAGGTGTAGGAAAAGCACCTTCTACCCATTGCAAATCCCCCAAATGTGGCTCGATTTTAATAACCTTACAACCAGCTTCCAAAATCTTCACACCAAGTATATGTTCACTCATCCAAGCGGTAGGTCCGGATGCCCAACCATGACACAGGCTATGCCGAAACCCGGGATAGCAATAGGCTCCGAAATCACCGTGTATATCCTTTTTACCTGGTACCGGTACCTCGTCAATACGAGTGGCATTCTTTGTCCAATCCAAATTAAAATCCTCCCAAAAGGTGGTAGCCCCCATATCCAACATACCGCCCCAATATTGGCGAATGATATCGATGGCTTGTTGAAATTGTCCGGCTTTAGCTTGCGCCTGTAACATATAATAACCATAGAAGGTAGAGAAATCTTTAGCTCCACCAACTGAAACCACTTCATTACAGGCTTTTTCCGGATCAATAAGCCCGGCAATTGCCATTAAGGAGGCTGCTTGCTTCAAATGGTGATGATCTTTTACATATTTATTCATGCGCACCAAACAAGCTTCCGCTTTCTTTGCTGCAGCCGGTTGCTTTAAAATTTCACATAATCTGATGGCATCTTGCATCGCCCAAACGATGAGCGCTCTGTATCCAGCCTCTACCCCTTCCTTATTGGGAGTCGACGGCCAGTCTAAAAAGCGTTCTGCGGCCAACTCTTCCTTACCGTTAGCATCAACTTTACTGTCAATTAAATCAATCAAACCCATAATATAGGTTTGGTGCTTCCTCAGAAAATCAATATTGCCGCTGTATCTATACCAATCGCGTTGAATAATCAGGTACCACAAAGAGTAAGCGCTCATCCCGTTCATCCATTGGGGTAAGGGATATTGTTGGCAAGCCAAATCCAGTGTTTTTGGTACCACATCATTGTCACCGAACACTCGAGCAATGGTAGATACTTCCGGATGCATATCACCGAGCCATATCAAACGATCCCGTTTAATACCATCCCACAAATATTCCTGCATGTTCAGGTGTACGGTATAAGCCCCGGTCAACCAGATTTTATTTAGGCGGTCGTCATTACTTTTAAATGACCCTAAATAAGGTATATCACGGTATCGCAAAATTGCTCTTGCCTCTTTAACATGGATGGTTGTATTTTTCTGTAAAAGATCGATACGAACAAAGCGGAATCCGGTATTGCCAATTTCAATTAATCCGTCTCTGGGTATTTCCATCGTAATATCGCGTTTTGCGTGGTCGTCCGTAGCATATCCGACACCCCATTCGTAATTTCGGGTTTGACTATTGCACTCTCCTACCGATTCGCCAAAGCGAATGCGTACCAAAGATGGTTCGCGACGTGTAGAGCCTCCCAATACAAGCTGTAAACCACCGTGTATTTCCTTCCCATAATCTAATAAGATGGATGCCGTTTCATTTTCGGTACTCACCATTTCACACATATTTTTTTTACCGAGTTCGGTCTGGCTATTACCGGGCTTTAATAGCTCTTCTTCGCGACTTACCAAGGTACCGTCTCCCGCATATTTCCATAGCACGCGTTGCGGTGATATAAATACACGCGCTAACTCGTCTTTCTGCGCATCTTCTTTGTCTATTGAATCAAATACAGGCGGTAGCTGTGCATATAAGACATGAGAGACACAAGTCCATAAACATAATTGGATCGCGACAGGGAATGATTTCATACTGGTTACTTTGGCTCTAATTGGTTTTGCTGTATATGACTTAAAACAAACATACACATATTATTTATTCGATCGCAACCTGCGCCGTCCTGACTCAGGGGTTTCGCTTTAAAAAAAGGAACGTTTTCTTTAGTCACTTTTTTCCTCAAAAAGTGACTAAAGAAAACGTTCCTTTTATTTCACCACTTTTTTATCATTTACAATGATATTTTTCAATTGTAAATCTTTGATGAAATCAAATGTAACATTCGCTTTGTTTGGTGTCGAAATATTTAAGTTTTCCAATGTAAAATCGGAAAGCGTGTACTGCGCAGAAGGTTTAATATGTAGAAAACGATCACAGCTTACCTGACAGTTGCGCATGGTCAAATAGCTCACGGAAGATTTCGGTTCGGGTTGTCCTTTTAAGTCAAAAAACTGTGTCCATGCATCTATGGAAAGAAAATTGCGTGCGGTTCCGCTAACATCCTCTACCAATATATTCTTATGCTTTTGCGGTGTGTCGGGGCGCATTTTCAATCGGAGCACGTACGAGGTGTTCTTTACCACGCAACGCCTCATAATAATATTGTCACTATAAACCGATTCGCTACCCAATGTAAGAGACGGACAGTTTTCAATCGTATTGTCTTCAATGATGATATTACGGTTAGCTCCATTATTGGGATCTTTGTCGGCCATTGGCCCTTTACCACCTTTTAAACAGATGCCATCATCATTCACTGATATATAGCAGTTTTTTATTAGCACATTCTGACATACATCCAAGTCGATGCCATCCGAACTTGGCGCCCGGACCTCACTTCCGTTGTTTGAACCTGCAAGGATGCGCACACCAAGAATCTTCAGGTTTTCACATTTATAATAATGTGAAGTCCAGAATGGCGAGTTAAGCAACTGCACGCCTGACACCTCCACGTTTTTACTATTCGATATGTACAATAGCCTTGGACGCTGTTCGTCCATATTCGTACATTTAGGATTCCATTCGCGACGAAGCCAGAATGCTTTCCAGTAGCGCAATCCATTACCGTTAATCGTCCCCTTTCCCGAAATGGTAAAACCATTCAGTCCATCGGCATTGATAAAGGCAGCGAAATATTTCAGCGACTGTCCCTCAATACGGGTAGTCAGCACCTTGAAATCCGAAATATCATCGCTGCATTTAAGCGTTGCTCCTTCGCTTAGATACAAATGTGTTTTGGGCTTAAAAAATAGCGATCCGCTGAGGAAAACGCCTTTCGGAACAACAATAACACCTCCGCCGTTTTCAGATGCTTTGTCTATAATTGCCTGGATCGCTTTAGTTTGTACAATTGTGCTATCAGCCTTTACCCCCTGATCGGTGATAATATATTTCATTCCCAATGCATTACTTCTAATCGTACTGGTGTCGGCGAACCAAGCAGGAATGGTTGTTCCATCGGGGAAATTTTGTGCATAGGCATTCCCTACATTTTTGAAGACAGGGAGATAGAAGAGTAACACGACAACGAAAATGGTGGCTTTTTTGTATTGCATTTTTTCTAATTTCTATAAATTGGTTCTTGGTTATATATAATTGATATTCGTTCAAATGAAAGGATTTCCTCTATTAAAGGCAACCTGTACCGTCCTGTATGATACAAATTTTGTATAACAGAACATGACAGTAATCCGCTTTAAAAACGAAGCTGCCTATGACAGCTTCGTTAAACCAACATAAACCAAAACAATTTTCTTCCTGTTACCATCCTGGGTTCTGCATCGCCTGTTTTTCTTCCGAAGTGAGGGAAGCATCGTTCCGTTGCACTGCATCCAGAAAACTCTGTGGAATGGGGCGGAGCAAATGCTTTTCGCGTACGTTTGGTGCCGCTTCGAGATTAAATTGTTGGTTCCGCTCCACTAAGGTCATGGTGCGCGATAAGTCCTCCCATCGATGGAACTCTCCGAGTAACTCACGCGCGCGCTCATTTAATATGAAATGAACAAAGCACTGAGCCATTGAGTTGGCCGTTGGCGGATACATTTCGGCAGTAGCCTGTGGCGTTCCCGGTGTAAAGGCGGCTTCCGTAACTAGCATATCATTTTTTGTAGAGCTTATGGTGCCGGCCGCCACGTCTTCTGCGCGATAGTACACAGGTGTTCGATCTTCCCCTTCGTTAAATCCTGCCCGCTGCCGCAATATATTGATGTATCTTAGCGCTGAGCCATAATCACCTTTACGTCCGTATGCTTCGGCTACAATCAAATACGTTTCGCCTATGCGGGCTATAATACCATCGCGCGTACCCAATTGACTGGAGACCGTTGTTCTAAATGGATCAATATATTTTGACAAGGATAAGTATTGACTGATTGTCCAGTTGGATTTAATCTCTCCATTATCTTGATAATAACGAACAAAGAGCGTAGGTGCCGACCTATTGATTGTCTCCGCAGTAAAACGCGTATCATTTCTGTCATTAACGATATAAACGACGGCGGTATCGCCGACATTAAATTTAGGCTGACCTACCAGATCCGAGCTGGGAGCGTTATCTCCGGCCCACACCGGAAGCGTATTCGCGTTATTCGCGATATAAGAAAATTTGAAACTCTTGTAAAAGCGCGAATCGATCTTTCTGTTAAAAACATCGAGTGCATAATCGGTCGGTCTTAGCCGTTGAAACTCCCGTCCGTTTGCTATATCCCTCACCATGCCCGGCAGTGTTTGATAAATCGAGAGAAAATAAAGGTGTGTTTGATTGCCATATCGTCCGGCCAAAGCATCTTGATTATCAAACTGCGCTGCCAAAATGATTTCCGGATTGGTCTCATTCGCATCGTTCACCGTGGTGTACCGGAATAAGTCGGCATAATCAGTAGCCAATTTGTTTGGCGAATTATTGATGACTTGTTCCCCGTAGTAGATAGCACTGTCCAAATCGGTAGGCTTACTAAAAGAGGCATTTAGCTCACTTGCACGGTATAAATAAGCTTTGGCTAAACAATGCTGTGCGGCGGCCCTGGTAATTCGGCCCACTTGTGCAGCGGTAGTAGGTAACAGATCGACGGCCGCCCTGAGATCACTAATCACCTGTCCGTAAACTTGTTCTGCCGAAGCCCTGACAAAATCAGTTTGTAGGCTTTCGGAAGGCTCTAATTTCAAAGGCACTCCTCCAAACTGCTTTACCAACTTAAAATAATCAAAAGCACGCATAAAATAACATTCTCCTAATCGGGTGTTTTTCTGCTCGCCATCTGAATATACGTCGGGAATATTTTTAATCCCTGTATTAGCTGTATTGATATTGGCATACATATTATCCCAAATATTAGCGAATTCGCCAACGGTTGGATCCAACACACTGGAATAGGTATTAAAATGCACTTTGTCCAAGCCGCCGCCGTTTGTAAATTCATCTACCCCGTAATTGGTGGTCGTATAAGCCCATTCGTAATTGAAGTGAAACCGTAAACCATCATACATACCTACAACCAGACTTTCTAAACCTTCTACGGTTTGGTAGTGCTGGTTCGTTAAGGTTGCGACAACCTCTTCCTCCAAAAACTTGGAACAGGAAGTGGGTAAAAGGGCGCTTGTCAACAGCAAGCCTGTATATATTTTTTTATTAAGTGATTTCATAATAAGCACTGATTAGAAAGTTACATTAAGTCCTATGACAAAACTTCTAGATGAAATTGACGAATTGATATCCGGATCTATAAAGCCGTTTCTAGTATGAATATAAGGATTGATCATTTGGCCATATATCTTTAAGTTACTCATATGAAGCGTTTTCAACATATCGGGAGCAAAATTATACCCCAAGGATACATTTCTCAGCTTAATAAAAGAACCGTCTTGGTAGTTCATGGCAGAATAATGTATAGGCTGTCCACCATTGCCAAAGTCCGCTCGCGGATAGGCATTGGTAGCGTTCTCGGGCGTCCAATAATCCACTTTTCTGGAGGCGTAGCGCCCTTGCATATCAACTGCCCCGCCCTCTATCAGGAATCCCCATCTAGCGTAGAAGAAGAAAGATAATTCCCAGTTTTTATAATTTAATGTATTGGTAATACCGGCAGTCCATCGAGGAAACTGATTACCTAATACCTTCCTATCGTTGTTATTGTCAATTATATAGTCTCCGTTCAAATCGGCTACACGGATGTCACCGGCTTTATAGGTTGCGCCATTTGCGTTAAATCGATCCATCTCCTCAGCATCGGCTAACTGCCAGATCCCCACCTTTTCGTAATCGTAGTAAACGAACAAGGGCTGACCGATAAAGAAACTAGAAGCAGGAAGATCAGATTGCCCATCCAATAGCTCGACAATCTCATCCTTATTGGTGGCGATATTAAAATCCGTTAACCATTTAAAATTAGGCCGATCGATGTTCATGGTAGACAAAGTCAATTCAACGCCTCTGTTTTTTGTTTTGCCCACATTATAATACATCGTTGTAAATCCGTTTACGGTAGGTATAGGACGGTTCATCAATAAATCGCTGGTTTTCGACATATAAAAATCCAGTGAACCGTTTAATCTATTTTTAAACAGGCCAAAATCAACGGCTGCATTCCATTGGGTAGTTCGCTCCCATTTCAAGTCGCGGTTCGCCATAGTGCCGGGGTCTGAAGCCTTGGGATCCGATGGAATGTATCCCATCTCCACTTGATTACCGAACACAATAGGCATTTCGATCAGGCCGCCCATTGTTGTGTAGGGATCAATTGCCGAATTTCCGGTCGTACCAAGTCCGACTCGAAATTTCAATTGATCAATCCATGCTGCATTTTGGATAAAAGGCTCCTGTTCCATTCTCCATGCGAGCGCCGCTGCTGGAAACGACTGCCATTTATTTCCAGGCGCCAACACAGAGGCTCCGTCCCAGCGATTGGAGGCTGTCAAAATATATTTATCCGCGAAGGTATAATTGACGCGGGCCATATAAGACATCAAGGTGTTTTTTGAATAACCGGAACTCCATCCCTGCAGTTCGCCCCTGGATGTAGACGATAAATTATACCATAACTGGCTGTTATAGGGTAAATCGATTGCGCTCATATCCGAATTTTCTGAGCGGTTGGCCGTCATACTATGCAATAAAGTTAGGTCTATATTGTGCTTTTCGGCGAAGGTTTTATTATAATACAATAAATTGTCCCAGGTCCAGGCTATGTTCTGCGTTTGGTTCAGTCGTGCATAATTTGTTGAGGTGGCGGCACCACCGCCCCTTAGAATAGATCGGGCATCCTGAAACTGACCGTTCCTGAAATTCCTGAAATCCGGCCCGTAGTTCATGCGGTACTTCAATCCGTCGAACAATTTAAGTTCGGCGTAGAAGCTTCCCAGGGCACGTAGAGCAGTTCGTTCGTTTATAACATATTCATGTTCCAAAATAGGATTTACAATATTGATATCTCCGCCCGGTAGATAAATGTAATTTCCCTGATCGTCATAGGGAACGGCATAAGGCAACATACCTTGGGCAGCACCATAAATTGCGTTGGCCGCACGGCTTCCGGAACCCGTGTAACCGTAATTCTGAACGGACCAGGTTCCGTTAATCGAAGCGCCCAATGTAAACCAATTTGTTGGACGGAGCTCCAGCCCAACCCGGCCGCTATAGCGTTTATAATCCTGCCCTTTATTCGTCCCTTTCTGATTGAGATAGCCGCCGGTGAAGTTGGCCGTCATTTTTTCCGATCCCATTGATACGCCTAATGTGTGATCCGTGGTAAAGCCGGTTTGGCTAACATAGTCGGTCCAATTAGTCGTGGGAATTTGGCTTGCATCATACATTGGCACCTCGTCAACGCCCCATCTTGCTTTTTCCTCTGCCGTGGTAGGTCGCGTTTGTGCAATCAAATTGTCTTTATCTACCCAAGTATAGCCCTTTGCTATATTTTCCCATGCATAAGGATCAACACCTAAGATACGTCTATCTTGAACTGGATTGGGGTAAGGTGTGGTATAACCGGTTTCCGAATTGGTGGTTGAAACAGAGCGGTAAGCGTTGCGCCGGTATTCGGCATACTCGCCTGCATTGAACATGGTGTTCAGATCATTAATACGTTCAAAAGTATTGATGAGGTTGTAATTGATTTGTGCAGTTCCCTGCTTCCCCTTTTTTGTCGTGATCATGATGACGCCATTAGCGGCCCTTGAGCCGTAAACGGCCGTTGCTGAGGCATCCTTCAACACATCAATCGTCTCGATATCGTGTGGATTAATGGCATCGATTCCACCTGCGGAAAGCGGGACACCGTCAACCACATACAAAGGATTATTGGTTGCCAACAACGACCGGTTACCGCGGACGCGGATACTTCCCATTTCACCAGGGCGAGCATTGGCCGTTACATCGACGCCGGCGATTCTTCCTTGCATCGCCTGTAAGGGGTTTTGTACGGGAAGCTGCTCAATTTGTTTACTTCCGATGCTGGCGACTGCTCCTGTAAGGTTTTCCCTTTTTACGACGTTATACCCTACAACGGCTACTTCATCCAGCTGCTGCAAGTTGCTCGTCAGCGTCACCCGGACAACAGCACTGTTGATTATCTGCTCCACTTCCTCGTAACCGACGTACCTAAATATTAGTGTCTGTCCGCGTGCAGCTTCTATCATAAAATTCCCGTTACCATCTGTTTGCGTTTGGGCATTGCTTCCCTTCAGGAAAACACTTACCCCAGCCAGCGGCTCACCACTCGAAGCATCCTTTACCTGCCCCGAAATTTGTGCGTTTTGCTGCGCAATGCTCGCCGAAGTAAGCAGCATCAAAAAAATGCCAAACAACGTCATTAGCAAAGCACTAGGTTGCGATAGGTTTTTCTTCATTGTTGATTAATTAGTGAATAATTGGTATTGGCTAGTCTCGTTAATGTTAGCGAAACATTTATGCTACGAAAGAACAATATTACGAAGGATGGCGCAACCTGCTCTATCCTGCCTCTTTTGCCAATGGGCGCGGAAAAGAGACTCCCATTAGTCCCCGAAACGTTTTAGCTATTCCGAAGCTTTCAGCTGTTAAAATCTACGCAAACGATTCCGGTATATCAGCCGTGCAGCGTCCATAACAGTGCAGGATGCGAATAAGCACTGAAAGCGCTTATTTTGGGCAATACCAATGCAAACCGATTGTACAATATGATCTTATCCGACTGGATGGTGTGCTATTAATTATAAGTCCTCATGATGTCCAAACTGTTTTTAACTACGTGGAGAAAAGCAATGTTGCTGCCCCTTTTGACAATAGGCTTATTAAGCTTTCGTATGGAAAACTCCGTAAAAGAAAGAGAAAGCGGACAGATTCATTGGCCTGAGATTAAGCAAGAGATGAAACCGTGGACCCGCTGGTGGTGGTTTGGCAATGCGGTAACGGAAGCCGATTTAACAGCCGCCTTGGAAACCTATAAAAAAGCCGGGTTAGGGGGCGTGGAAATAACGCCTATATACGGCGTCCGCGGGACGGAAGATCAATTTATAAGCTTTCTCTCACCTGCATGGATGGACAAGTTGACTTATACCTTAGGGGAAGCCAAAAGACTAGGCTTAGGGGTCGATCTCGCCAATGCTTCCGGCTGGCCCTTCGGTGGCCCGTGGGTAGGCGACAGCATCGCCTGTAAAAACATGGTTTCCAAAACTTTTCGCGTCGCTGGCGGTCAACGTATCCAAGAGTCGATAAAGTACATACAGACCCCGCTTGTTCGTGTAGCCGGCGACAAAAAAATATCGATTACGGAAATAAAAGCACCCATATCCGCCAATAAGAACCTACAGGAATACGCCTTCGATCAAGTACGCCATGAGAAAGAGCTTCCGCTTATTCTTGTAACTGCAAATAACGTGAGACCCAACGGCTTTGGGGAAGTGATTGATTTGACCAATAAGGTAGTAAACGGGAAACTGGATTGGGTAGCACCGGAAGGTGAATGGATGGTCTGCGCACTTTTCGAAGGAGATCATGGTAAGATGGTAGAGCGAGCCGGCCCCGGAGGTGAAGGTAATGTGATCGACCATTTTTCTGCCGAAGCACTTAATGCCTATCTGCGGCAATTTGATCAGGCCTTTAAAGGAAGGGATCTGAGTTACCTTCGCTATTTCTTTAACGACTCTTATGAAGTGGACGATGCACAAGGTGAAGCGAACTGGACTCCCGCCTTCTTTATCGCATTCGAAAAACTCCGCGGCTATGATCTGAAAAACCATATTCCCGCCCTCTTGGGGCTCGACTCAGCGGAAAAGAACGCCCGCGTCTTATACGATTATCGAATAACGATCAGTGACCTGTTGTTGGAGGAATACACAAAGAATTGGCAAACTTGGGCGGCAAAACACGGTAAAGGAATCCGGAACCAAGCACATGGCTCGCCTGCCAATGTGCTCGACCTGTATGCGGCGAGTGACGTTCCGGAAATTGAAGGTACAGAAATAGTAAATCTCAAAAGTGCTCCATCGGCAGGCCACGTTACGGGGAAAAACTTAATTTCCTCTGAATCGGCCACTTGGTTGAATGAGCATTTTGAATCGAATCTTGGTGACGTCAAAACCGCCGTTGATAACTTATGGCTTGCGGGTGTCAACCACGTATTTTACCACGGTACCGCTTATTCGCCGCAAGCCGCCAAATGGCCCGGTTGGCTATTCTATGCAGCCGTTCATTTCACTCCTACGAACAGCCTTTGGGAAGATTTTGGCGCCTTCAATCAATATATTACAAGAGGACAGGCTTTCCTACAAGCTGGGAAGCCCTCGAATGATGTCTTACTTTATTTCGGTATATCGGACCTGTGGTCTGAACCTAGCAAAGGCATGCTCCATCATTTTCATTCCAATCGGTTTTTCGATGAACTATCGATGAAAGCCTGCGGAAATTATCTCAGCGATCATGGCTATAGCTGGGACGCCATCAGCGACAAACAATTGTCGAATGTGCGTTATCAAAATGCAACACTCCTTAGCGGCGGCAATAGCTATAAAACGATTGTGGTTCCAGAAACGCGCTACATGCCTATTGAAACTTTCGAAAAATTAATGAGCCTTGCGGATGCGGGTGCAACCGTCCTATTTTATAAAAGCCTGCCTTCAGATGTGCCAGGCCTCACCAACCTGGAAGAAGTCAGAAGACGGATGGCTTTACGGAAGGAAAAACTTTCCTTCACAAATGGCAAGAGCGGTCAATCAGCAAAGTGTGGAAAAGGGCAGATCGTCTTAACTGATGACTTGTCTGCGCTAAAAAATTATGCTGATGTCCAACCTGAAAACATGTACACATCAGGCCTGCGCTGCATTCGACGATTAAAAGAAGACGGCAACTACTATTATTTTGTTAACAATCCGTCGACAACATCATTTGAAGGCTGGGTAAAAATAAATGCGGAATACAGCTCTGCGGCATTATATAACTTGATGACGGGGACGGACGGCTATGCGAAAACACGCGTAGAAAAAGGAGAGACGGAACTATTTTTGCAGTTAAAACCACAAGAATCGTTGGTAGTTGAAACCTTTAAGGGCCAATATAAAGGCAAGCTTTATCCCTATTATGACATTGCCGGTGATCCCGTCGCCTTCACCGGCGATTGGCAGCTCCAATTTATAAAAGGCGGTCCGACCCTGCCGCCCACTATACAAACCCGCGAATTGCAATCGTGGACGAATTATGGAGAAAGCTATAGCCGCTTTTCAGGCACTGCTACCTATAAAACGCAAATCCCTTCGCTTCCAATAAAAGCCGACGCCTGGCGCTTGGATCTGGGCGAAGTACATGAAAGTGCTTCCATATATTTAAACGGTAAATACCTGACGACCTTATTCAGTAGCCCTTATAGTGCAGAAATCCCGGGCGAGCTGCTAAAAGGTAAAGATGAGCTCGAGATAAAGGTATCAAACCTGATGGCCAATCGAATCATCGATCTCGATAAAAAAGGCATACAATGGCGCATTTTCTATAACACAAATTTCAATGCTAGAAAAAAAGTCAATGTAGGAGCCGATGGCAAATTTACCGCTAAAAATTGGAAGGCCAAAGCATCGGGTCTGCTGGAATCTCCCACTTTAACGCCTCTCCTCAGGATACAGAACTATTAAGGCTTGTTTTGGATTATCATTTCATGATAGTTCTTCCTACTGAACGTTCCACAACCCCGGAAAAGCGCTAACGATATAAGCTAGCCTCGGCACTTGCACTTTTATTCAAAGGTGCAAAGCGTTTCTTCTGCTAAAACCAATTAGCATCAACTTTTCATGTCACAAAAAAGACAACCTTCATGCAATATTTTGACAAATAAAGCATAGAACAGCATATTAGCATCCCGCAAACAGCCCAACCAAGCACGTAGCCTCCGTAAAGCAGCAAATAACGCAGCTATTACGCAACATTATCCATGTTTTTGCAATAAAAATTAAAATAAGATTAAAAAAAGGTTAAAAACAAATTAGTACAGGTTAAAATACGGGCAACTACGGAGGGAGTAGAAGAATAAATTTGAAAATCCTTTTTTCAACAAAAAAGACCAACCCAATTCAACAAAAAACTAAACACCATGAAAAGAAAAACCATTACACTTTTGGTTTCTAGCTTTTTCTTATCTACCAGTCTCTACGCACAAACGGTATTGCGTGGAATCGTGGTAGACAAAGACAAAAAGCCAATCCCCGGGGTTTCCGTCACCCTTGGAAACGGCAAAGGCACATCAACAGGGCCAGATGGAGAATTTTCCATTACCTACGATGAGCCAGGCCAGTTAAAAATATTCGCAATCGGATATGAAAAAAAGCAGCTTTCCATTTCGGAGCAAACCAATTTGGAAATTGTGTTGAATGATGACGAACAAGCGCTAGACGAAGTTGTTGTCACCGCCTTAGGTATCTCGCGTGAAAGAAAATCTTTGGGATACGCCTTGCAGGAGGTTAAATCCGAAGAGCTCACCAAGGCCGGTCAACTGAGCGTAACCGGATCCCTTTCCGGCAAAGTAGCGGGTGTGCAAATCAATCAGTTTGGAGGAACGGTCGGTGCCTCGTCCCGTATTTCCATACGAGGAAACTCATCTTTGAACCCCGACCAGCAACCCTTAATCGTTGTGGACGGTGTTCCAATTTCCAATGACACCCAACGGTCTGGCGATAATACCTACTCCGGCGTCGACTATGGTTCAGGATTAAATGACATTAACCCGCAAGATATTGAGACGATTACCGTATTGAAGGGTGGATCTGCAGCGCTTTACGGCATGCGCGCCGGCAATGGGGTTATCCTCATTACAACTAAATCCGGAAAAAACGCGAAAAATGGGGTTAGCATCGCTTATGATGGGAACTTCACCATTGATAGGGCTTCCACCTTCCCTAAGATCCAGAACCTGTACGGGCAGGGCTACAATGGTGACGAATACCATT
This sequence comes from Olivibacter sp. XZL3, assembly GCF_004368405.1. Lineage (GTDB taxonomy): Bacteria > Bacteroidota > Bacteroidia > Sphingobacteriales > Sphingobacteriaceae > Olivibacter. Next base: position 86,648 of record NZ_SBJH01000006.1, on the reverse strand, counting down.
ACGGATTAAACGGAGAGGGTTTAAGTTATCAAGACTACGCTGCTCAAAACTCTTTCACTTATGTCGACGGCACCGGCAGCGGCGGAGGCATTTATGATGGTTACGACGAATCTTGGGGCCCTCGTTTGGATGCGGGACTCAAATTGGCTCAATTTGACAGCCCTGTTATTGATGGCGTTAGACAGCCCACCGACTGGGTTTCACATCCAAATAATGTTAAGGATTTCTTCCAAACCGGTTATTCTATGAACCATAACGTTTCCTTATTGTCACGCACAGAGAAATCGACTACACGGGTTTCTTTATCATACAGGGATCAAAAAGGAACGGTGCCAAACACTGATCAACGCCGATATGGGATACAGCTGAACAATAACATGCAAATCAGCGACAAGATTTCATACGATGTAATGTCGAACTATTCGCGTACAGAAAGCGACAATATACTAAGCCAAGGCTACGACGGCAATAATCCAATGAACGGTTTTATATGGTTTGGACGTCAAGTGAACACACAGAGCTTAAAAAATAATTGGGATCAACGAGACGCTGCAGGCAACTACACTTATTATAATTGGAACACCAATTATCACGTTAATCCCTTTTTTAATGTCTATGAAAATACCAATAGCTATCAAAGAGACCGCTTTTTCGGAAAAAGTTCTATTTATTACCAACCACTGGAATTCCTGAAGTTCGAGGGACGAGCCGGCTTTGACTATTATGGATCAAAAGCATTCGAAAAAAACTACTTCAACAGCGCTTTTCCTTATGGCGGATTCAGAGACTCCAAAACGGACAATACGGAGCTAAATCTTGACTTCATCGCTTCTTTTAATAAGCGTTTTAACGACTTCAGCTTATCGGCTATTGCAGGCGCTAATTACCGTGATGTACAATGGTCTAGGTCTATGCAAGGAGCGGATGCCTTGACCGTGTTGGGAATTTATACTATTGCTAATAAGTCGGGCGATGCTATAACAGAGATGGATCATAGTCATATTAGGTCGAACTCGGCCTATGCATCGGCTTCGATGGGATGGAAAGATCAGTTGTACCTCGATGCAAGTGCGCGTAATGACTGGAGTTCAACCATTCGTGACGACTTCTTTTATCCCTCTGTCAGTCTAAGCTGGTTGCCAACCACCACCTTTACCAATTTAACCGGAACGGCGCTTTCTTATTGGAAACTGCGTGCCGGCTGGGCTGAAATTGGTGCGGGTACAACGGCATACAGAAACAGAGCTTACTATTATGCACAACCTCAATCTTTTAACGGAGTAGCTCAGATGTATAAAAGTATGACTTATCCCAATGAAGGGTTAAGACCTGAAAATACCAGGACATGGGAAGTAGGTACCGAACTCGGTTTTTTGAACGACCGTTTACACGCCGATTTCACATATTATCATAAGACTACTACAGACCAAATCCTAAGCGTAACCACTTCAAATGTTGTCGGTTTTAGTTCCATGATTCTGAACGCCGGTCAAATAGAAAACAAGGGTATTGAAATACAACTGTATGGAGACGTCATTAAGCGGGAAAACGGTTTGAATTGGCGAAGCACAGTGAACTTTGCAAAAAACCAAAGCAAGATCATTGAACTATATCCTGCGTTAGATTTAAACAGTTATCAAATAGGATGGACTTGGGGCATTGCTAATATGGCAAGAGCTGGCGAACCTTGGGGCACATTAGTTGGTACCGGATATGATCGTGTCGAGGAAGGTCCCATGCAGGGTGCAATTAAAATCAAGTCGAATGGTTTAATTCAAACCAAGGCAAGTCAAGATTTAGGTAATGTTAACCCAGACTTCTTACTTAGCTGGCGTAATGATTTTACGATTAAGGACTTTTCTTTCGGTTTTCTTTTAGACATGCGTAAAGGCGGCGATATCTGGTCGCAAACCATGAGCCATAGCTACGTCGCAGGAACGGCCTCGATTACTGCGGAGAATGGTGTACGGGAGCGCGCTATTGTAGCCGGTGTAGACGTCATGCCAGAAGAACGCTTCGCGATGCAAGCGGCAGATGGCTCTTGGGTACAGAACACCATCTCCACAAATGCACAAAGTTAGTATGAGAGTGGCGGTGTAGATCAAACGTATGTCTTTGACGGATCGTTCCTTAAGCTACGGGAAGCATCCATCACCTATACGGTACCACAAAAATACTTACAAAGAATAAAAGGTATCTCAAGAGCAAATATCTCTTTAGTCGGGTCTAATTTGGCCTTACTCTGGGTAGATAAGTCGAACACCATGCGTCTCGATCCCGAAACCGGTGGTGTATCCAGCGACAGTCGAGGCGTGGGCTTTGAACAAGCTTCGGTTCCCACTTCACGCAGTTTTGGATTGAAGTTAGGTATCACATTTTAACAGGAGAACATAAAAATCATGAAAATATTAAACAGATTTATGGCAATATCCACCTTCGCCGTGCTTGGCCTATTAAGTGGATGTACAAAATCTTTCGAAGAGATCAATACAGATCCAGACGCTCTTTCGGAAGTCCCTGCAACGAATATGTTGGCAAACGTTATACGGAATACGGGTGAACAATTCGGAGGTGATGTGGATGGATATGGTACGTTTGCCGGTTATATTGTTAAGATCCAATACTTGGACTATATGGCGGGACTTACTCCTACTAACAACACCTATGGCAACCGATGGGCAGCCTGCTATTATAACAACACCCAACTAAAGGATCTTTTATCAAAAACTGAAGAATCCGCCGATGCCTATAAGAACATTCGGTTAGTAGCCCGCTTATGGCAATGTTATATGTGGCAATACTTGACTGATGGCTGGCGTGACGTACCCTACTCGGAAGCCCTCAAGGGCCCAGAAAGTGAAGGAAATATCCTAAAAGCAAAATACGACAAACAAGAAGACATCTATCCAGCAGTAATGGCTAGCTTAAAAGCAATTGCAGACGAAATGACCGGTGGCTTTGGTACAGATGAGATTGGCGATGGCGATTTTATTTATGGGGGCGACATGCAAAAGTGGCAACGCTTCTGCAATTCGCTACGACTACGGATGGCCATACATATCTCTTCCGTATCGCCGGAGTTAGCAAGAACAACTATTGAAGAAATTTGTACTAATCCCGATAAATATCCGGTAATAGATGCAAATGCCCACAACTGCTACTTAACTTGGCCAGGCGCGGCGCCTTATTATGAGCCTTGGTATAACAACGGTTATGTCGGCAAACGAGTGGACAACTTTGGCATGGCTGACATCTTTATTGATCATTTAAAAGAGATGGAAGATCCGCGTATCGGTAGTGTAGCCAATGTGGCATCAGACGGCGAGTACCGCGGCTATCAAAACGGTGCGGCGAGCGCTCCACCGATATTGACGAGTATTTCATTTATTGGCGACCGCTATATGAATAATGCCGCAGGCTTCACACCCTTCTTTAAATCATGCGAAAGCTATTACATAATCGCAGAAGCTGCGATGCTTGGTTACAATGTAGGCATCAGTGCGCAGGATGCGTACGAAAAAGCAGTACGCCTATCCATGGAAGATAATGGCATAAGCCAGGCTGCTACCGACGCTTACCTTGCCGGCAAGGGCAAATGGGATAATACCACAGAACGGATTTGGTGGGACGAGTGGGTCGCACAATTTAAAAACAACTTTGAAGCGTGGACCTTATACCGTAGAACGGGTATTCCTTCTACGAATTATCCGTCCTTAAATTCAATATATGGAGACGCACACAACGATCAGCCCTTCCGTCTTCCTTATCCAAACAACGAGTATCTTTATAATAAAGAGAATCTCGATGCGGCATTAACCAACGTATCGGATTATGTTTGGGGACAGCAAATGTGGTGGGATACGCGAACAGGCGTTAACTAATCGAAATAGCTAGTCTATCATTATAAAAGACAATGATGTTCAAAGGGGGGACTAAAAACTCTTAAACAGCCGTCATTTCGACTGGAGCGAAGCAAAATGGAGAAATCTATATCACCGAAAATCGATATGTTAGATCTCTCGGCTATACTGCGTTCCACTCGAGATGACGTAAGATTAGACCTTTTTAGCCCCCCTCTTTTTAGGTCTACCGCTCCGCAAGTCCTTTTACCTGTTCTTGTTCATTAGCTCCCCACGCTGTAGGTTCTTTTGCAAGGTAAAATTCAAGCTGTCCACCCCTCATGATCTCTTCGTAACGGATATAATTTCTCCCAAGATCTCGTCCATTTAATCTAACCGACCGGATATAGGGATGGTCTTCCGGGTCTTTATCACAAGTTACTATCCACTTTTTACCGTCAGGCAGCAACATTTCATACTCCTTATAAAAAGGACTTGTCAATAGATAACTACCTGAGATCGGATCCACCGGGTAAAAACCAAGCGAAGCAAAAACATACCAAGCCGACATTTGTCCGGCATCGTCATTGCCACTAAGTCCACCCGGACCATCGCTATACTCTTCTTCCAACAGTTGTCGCACGCGCGCCTGCGTTTTCCACGGTGAACGCGTATAGTTGTATAGGAAGGGTATCTGATGTCCGGGCTCATTACCGTGCCAATAGCCCCCACCCAAGAACAAACGATCAAGACATTGCTCCAACTTCACTTGTCCTCCCATTACTTTCGCCAAACCGGGGATATCTTGCGGCACATAGAAAGTATATTGGTGGGCAGTCCCTTCGGTGATATAGGGTTCCCTTTTTCCGGGATTAAAAGGCTCATACCAGGTTCCGTCGGCAAATCGCCCTCGCATCATACCCACCTCTTTATCAAAAACATTCCGATAATTTTTTGCCCGTATGAGCAGTTGCTCATAATCGGTCTCTTTTCCCAAGTATTGTGCAAACATGGCCAAAGCATAGTCATCATAAGCATATTCCAGTGTTCTACTTACTTGTTCTTTTTTATGAAAAGCAACGGGCACACTGTCTTCCATAGGTATATAGTTAAAGTGAAGATAGGATGATAAGGCACGTCTGCCCTTTCCTTGGTGATAGGCAAGTGAATCGGCCACAACAAATGCGTTCTTCCGCATGAGCGCATAGGCTTTTTCCGCTTCGGTCTGCCGGATTCCTTTTAGGTAAGCAGAAACGATGAGCGACACCGCATGATCGCCGATCATGGCTGCTGTATAGTTATTCCAGCAGGGAAAAATGGGTAACCAGCCGCCTTGTTCACCCTTTATCAGCAGCGAAGCAACCATATTGTCTACCAGTTGTGGCTCCACAATCTCTAATAGGGGCATCTGTGCACGATAAATATCCCACATGGAGAAATCGTCGTAATAAGCGCCATTTCTGATTCTTTCGTATTCATTATCGTGGGCAAACTTGGGATAGCGTCCATCGACGTCGTTAAACAAGCGTGGGTGTTGCATAGCATGATACATTGCCGTGTAAAAAATCCGTTTGCGGCCTTCATCGTTGTCGCGAATACGAATCTTCTCCAAACTTTCCTCCCACAAATCTGTCGATCTCTGTTTAACACGCTCAAATGCACAAGAGGGTATTTCCCGTCGCAAATTTTGTTCGGCACCTTGGGCACCGGTAAAGGAGGTTCCCATTTTCAGACAGAGGGTCTCGCCTTTTTTCAAGAAAAAGCCCATATAGACACCGCTTGTTTCGCCTCCCTTTACGCTAACTTTTCCGTCCGGCGTTCCCTTATTAAAACTTCCCTTCCTTTGCGGCACTTTCTCCGCATTAAAAAACAGGTGCCCATCGAAACCCGCATATTCGCCGGAACCCTGATAAATGCGATAAACCGGATTCTTTCCAACGATTTCATTATTTTCAGTAATGTGAAGCTGCCCTTGTTCTTCGTCGCTATTCGCGTTTACCAATACATAGACGCTGTCGCTCTTTAAAGCGGTAATACGCATAATACCGCATCTCGAACTCGCGGTCAATTCCACCCTTAGCTTATAGTGGTCTAATATGACCTGGTAGTAAGCCGGGCTACTTTGTTCGCTATTGTGTGAAAAAGGGCTTTCAGCTTGCTGCAGCGCTTTCTGTAAAGAACCACTAACCGGCATGATACTAAAACTGCCATAATCTTGGGTACAAGACCCACTCAGCCAATGGCTGGCCCGAAAGCCATTTATCAAGGAATCACTGTAATAGTAGGGAGCAACACATTTTTGCTCCTTTTTTCGCGTTTGTGGTGTCCATTGCGTCATAGCAAAAGGCGTTCCCACCGCAGGAACTGTATTGGCGTATTGCTCCGAGTTCGCTTCGCTGTGCTTTTTTGCAGCACTTGTTGTACTGGCTGCCGTTCCGGCAAGGGGCTGGACATAATTAATGAATCCGTTCTGTTGAGCTTCACAGGGGCTAAAAAACATTAAACCGAGTAAGAGACCGCATGTAGCTAAAAAATACTTCATAATTTTTGATATGAGACATTGGCTTATTCGCTTAGCGAGCAATTTACCACTTATCATAGAAATTCATATACAATTGATAAACTATTAGGTACAACTTTAGCGCCTATAACCGTTTACATCAATAGGCGCTACAACGACTATTATGTTTATTGAGTATAGGCTATCAATTAAGTCATCCTTTTCCTAACAGGAAATATACTTAACGGAAATAGTTAGGGAAGCTAGCACCGAACAAGGCCCGTTGTCGTATTGACTGCAAGCGAATAAACAGCCCTACACAAACTTTCGCGTTAATTGACCAACATTTTATAAACCAAGTATTTACAAAGTAAAACCTATAATTTAGGCCTATAATTAAAACCAGCAATGCTTATGGAAACTGTCTATACGCACTTAGAGGGTTTCGTGTACCCAGCCCATAAAATAAAAAGATACATAAGCAATCTGGAGCTGTTCACCCTGCTACTGACTGACGGTACCATTGTGCATTATATTGCCGATGACGCCGAAGCGTTTAAGCGTTGGCTGGTTAGCAATAAGATACCGGATGCTGGTGCATTGGAAAAGATGGATGCAGAAATGTAATTAAGCATGGTGTTCGTTCTATACGATCAAAAAATTGGAAACACAAGCCGAGCGTTGATTACTGTTTGCCAAGAATGCTAAGAGGCCACCTTTTTTACCGGTGCGTAATATTTCAGCTCGATAATATCATTTGGAAAAGGCAGGCTATTCCATGCGCGATGAATCGCTAAGGCTGTGCCTATGGCCGTTGCTTGGGCCATGGAGGCAGCAAACACCTCCACTTGAGGAAACGCTTCGGCCAACAGGTTCATGTAGATTACATTTTTCCCGAAGCCTCCATCTACAAAAAGCCGTTTGACCGTGGAAGTACCGATTGCCAATTCTGTCGAAATCTTCTGCGCGTTAACCAAGTCGAGCATCAACTGGTGGTACGCCTCGGTCTCGGAGTTAAACTGAGTCAAGTCCCTTTTACTGAATACGGCTAAACTTTCCTGCGGACTTAAATTAAAATCCGATCTTGTTGGTTCCCTCAATTTCTCCACCAAAACAGCGTCATATGCAACGGTCTTAAATTTAGCGGTAGACACATTGAAATGAGCCGCTATTCGCTTCGTTTGCTGCTCATGTTCATAACCGGCAAATAAACGGGAAGCTTTGACTGGCTTACCTTGGTAATGGATATAGGACAGGCAATCTGATTTTAGATCGTAAATCGTTAAGGGTGCTTCATTAAATGGATTTAAACTGATACACCAGGTGCCGGTGGAAAGAAGCACAAAGGGCTTGGTAAAACTTACTAAATAGGGAATTAAAGCGGCCGAGCTGTCATGAAACCCGGCTCCCACGGCGTAATTGTTCCCAGGAAAAGAAGCTGGAAAAACCGAATCGGCCGGCACAATGGGGGCCAACTTTTCCAAGATCTTTTCTTGCTTTACCCAGTCGTGATAATCATTCTTTTGAAAGTCCCACAAACCGGTATGGCAGCCAATACTGGTCATATCACTATACACTTTACCGGACACTAAAAAGCTCATGTATTGCGGCAAATGCAAGGCTCTATATACTTGATTAAACACCGCTGGCTTTTCATGTTTCAATCGATAGAGTTGCATACCGGAATTCAAGCTTCCTAATACGGGAGAAGCTGTTTGTAAAGCAACCTGCTCTTCCCCTCCGTATTCAGTATAGAACTTCTCTTTCAAGGCCTCCGGGTAAGGCTTTAAATAGTTATAAAGAGGCGTTAACGGTTTACCACTTTCGTCGATGTATACAAAACTAGCGCCATAGGTCGAAAAATTAATCGCTTTTATTTCAAATTCATCCCTTCTAAACACTTCATGCAAAGAGTCGAAAACAGATAGACGAAGGCTGGCAAGATTTTCGCAGGGATCCCCATCCTCGTCTACCCTTTCTGTAAATCTAGCCGACCGCTCGAATACGATTCGATAATGCTCATCAAATAGAAATAGCTTTTTATTCGTCTTTCCTACATCAAATATGGCTATAACCGGTATCTTCATCGTTGGTTGTACGTTATTGGTTTACATTATAGGTCCAAGGCTTAGGGCGGAAGGCATAAGGCAACGGATTCTGATAATCCAACCTTACAGCTTTTACCTCAAACCTTAGGTCTTCAAAACTATAATCCCGTAGCGACTGTTTTTGAACCTCTTTCTTTGATTAATTCTTGGCGAACACGCAGCGAGCGATATAGTTCGATCGGGTTTAACGCGCCTCCTGCACGTAGGCGGGCTTCCGCCACGAGCGGCCTAACATCTGTCCGGAAAGCCGCCTGCAATATCTCTTGCGCCTTTGTTACGTCATTTTCTTCTTGTGCGGCAGCCAGTGCCTTTCTATCGATTAATAGTGCTTGTGCATAAGCCAGCATGATTGCTTCAACGGATTGTAACAAGTCTTCCAGCGGGTCTTTAACGTTATGCGAAGCATCAATCATCCAACCTAAATCGGTCGTGTGGTTCATTTGCCTTGCGTCCATGCCTTCAATCAGCTCATTAAAAATTAAGAATAATTGATACGGTTTGATGCTGCCTGCCGTTAAGTCGTCATCCCCATATTTGGAATCATTGAAATGGAATCCGCCCAACTTACCTTCCATAAGCAAAAGGGAGACAATCTGTTCAATGTTAGCATTAGGCAAATGGTGCCCCAGGTCCACCAAGGTATAGGCTTGTGGCCCGAGCTTATTGGCATATAACAAGGACTGCCCCCAATCTCCGACCGTTGTTGAATAAAAATTCGGTTCAAAAGCTTTGTACTCCACAAACATCTTCCAGTCGGACGGTAAGGCTGCATATACTTCTTGCAAACTTTCCAATGTACGTTGAAAAGCTTTACGAAAGTTCAGCTGCCCAGGAAAACAGGATCCATCGGATAGCCAAACTGTAAGCGACTTTGAACCTAGTTCTACTCCATGCTGAATCACCTCAATATTGTGCTGAACAGCTTGTTTACGCACAGCAGCTTCCACATGTTGCATCGATCCGAATTTATAGCTATGTGTCTGATCAGGCTGGTCTTGGAAGGTATTCGAATTCATCGCATCAAAACTGAGACCATATTGCGCTGCTAATGTTTTGATTGCCTGATAGTCCTGCGGCACATCCCACGGAATATGTAAAGAAATAGCACCACTCGACCTGTTCAAAGCATGTAACAGACCGACATCCTCTATTTTCTCCTCTAAACTTCTCGGTTCACCTCCTCCAGGGAAGCGCCCGAAACGAGTACCCCCTGAACCCAAGGCCCAACTCGGGATAGCAATTTGGAAGTCCACGAGCTTCTGCATTACTTCTTGATAATCAGCTATTTCTTCAACAAGGCTTTCCAACTTTCGCACATGCTTTGTATTTGCTTGTTGATTATACTCTTCTATTTTATATTTCTCTATATTCATAATTTATACGCATTATTGGTTATCTGCTGTTATGCGTGAATTTACTAAATAGCATTCAATATTCAGCTAATTACTATTAAGCAAAATCAGCTACCTCACAAAGGCCATCGCTACCCCACCATCAACATTCAGCACATTACCGGTAGATTTATTAAGCAAGCCGCCAACAAAAACGAAGCAAGCGTTCGCAATATCTTCGGGTAAAATAATCTCATTAAGCAGGGTACGTTTTGCGTAATAGGCAGGCAATTCTTCTACTTTCACACCATAGGCTTTTGCCCTTCCTTCGGCCCAAGCACCTTCCCATATTTTACTATCTGAAATTACTGCATCCGGATTGACGACGTTCACCCGGATTTTATCGCCTCCAAGTTCAGCCGCATTCAGCCTGCTTAAATGCAATTGCGCCGCCTTGGCCGAACCATATCCGGCGTTGTTTGGCCCCGATACCAAGGCATTCTTACTGACAATATTAATAACGTCCCCTCCTATCGCTTGCTTTCTTAAAACAGCGACACCCTGTTGCGTTACTTTAAACTGGCCTTTGACCAGCACATCGTAAAGCAAGTTCCAATCTCTTTCGGTATGATCTTGTAGGGGTTTCGATATCGAGAGCCCGGCACAGTTAACAACAATATCGATGCCGCCAAAAGCCAAACTTCCTGCATCATAGGCTGCAGCAATCTCCGCATCGCTGGTTACATCGAGTTTAGCTGTTATATAGGCATCTTTTCCAAAGCGATTTTTAAATTCGTCATCCGCCTTTCTCAGTCGTTCTTCATCATTGTCGTTTATAACCACTACAGCGCCTTCTTCTGCAAACTTAACGGCGATAGCCTTTCCGATTCCCCCCGCACTACCGGTAACGAGCGCGATTTTGCCTGATAAGGCCTTTGGCTTAGGCATCCGTTGCAACTTCGCCTCTTCTAACAGCCAATATTCAATATTAAAAGCCTCTTGACGCGGCAAAGAGGTATATGTTGATATCGCCTCTGCGCCTTTCATGACGTTAATGGCGTTAATGTAAAACTCAGCCGCCACCCTAGCGGTTTGTTTGTCTTTTGAAAAGGAAAATAAACCTACCCCTGGGAAAAGAATGATCACCGGATTTTTGTCCCTGATAGCAGGACTATTGGGATGCTTACAGCTTTCATAGTAATCCGTGTACATCGCCCTATATGCTTCGAACGACGGTCTAAGCCGTGCTTTTAACTGCTCTACATCGCTGAGATCCTCTTCGGGGGATAATTCCAAAACCAAGGGACTGATTTTGGTTCGTAAGAAATGGTCCGGGCAGCTCGTACCCATCGGCGCCAATCGCTCCAAATCATTGGAGTTTATAAATTCGAGGACGCGTTCGTCATCAGTAAAATGGCCAATCATCGGACGTTCTGAAGAACAAAAACCCCTCAATACCGGTGCGAGTGCTGCGGCCTGCTTTTTCCGAAGCTCGGATGATAGGCTTTCAATTTTTTGTCCTCCGAAAACAGGCCCTTTCTTCCCGTAATGCTGCGCTAAGTAATCAGCACAAGTTTCGATAACTTCTAACGTATTGATGTAACTTTCATAAGCGGTATCGCCCCAGGTGAAGAGTCCGTGGGAGCCCAGCATAATACCTCGAATGCCGGGGTTTTCATCCAGACACTGCTTAAGCTTCAACCCTAAATCAAACCCGGGCCGTTGCCAGTCCACCCAGCCGATAGTCCCGTTGAACAGTTCCTGTGTAATACGCTTACCATCTTTGGCTGCTGCGATGGCGATGGCCGCATCGGGATGTAGGTGATCAATGTGCTTAAATGGTAAAAAGCCGTGCAACGGCGTATCGATAGAAGGCGCTTTAGAAGCCAAATCATAAATACTGTGATTGAAAAGCTCCACCATCTCGTCCTCTTGCCCAATCCCGCGATACACCTTTTTTAGGTTGCGCAGTCGCTCTACGTAGAGCGCTGCCAAGCCACTTCTTTTCAGCGTACCTAAGTCTCCCCCCGAGCCTTTCACCCACATTACCTCTACCTCCTCGCCGGTCAAAGGGTCTGTCGCCATGGCCTTACACGACGTATTTCCACCACCGTAGTTGGTGAGTCGTAAATCGGCACCTAAAAGATTCGAACGATAGATCAATAAGCCTACTTCGTCACCTGCGAGTTTTGCGGCCTCTTGGTCATCCCATAGATAGCTAACATGCTTAAATGATTTTCTTTTTTCTACTTCAGACATATTCTTATTATTTTTTACTCCGATTTTTAAGGCGCTGTGGCCATTAATTTATACGAAACATGATTTTGGCAATACATTATCCCATTTCTTTGGCGAAGCCCACCACGAGAACAGAAAAAATGATAACCAGGATACCCGCGACGATCGTCGCATAGGTTTTCTTGCTAACGCCTTTCCACTCTTTCAATACCACCCCCCACACATTCGCCAATAGGATAATAAAGGCCATATGCAGGATCCACGAGCTGGCGCCATTTCCTAGTTTGCTTTCACCCATTCCGTAAAAGAAAAACTGAAGATACCAGGTAGTTCCAGCTAAAGCACATAACAGGTAGTTTTTCAGCAAGGGTGTTTTTGCGTCCGCATAATCCCCAAATGTTTTGTTGCGCAGATTTAAAATAAAGCACCAGATAAAATTCGTCGTAAGCCCGCCCCAAAGTACCACCACATAGGTTACATTATTTTGAAACAGGAATTCACCCTGACCAGGGTGCGTGGCCTTCCAGAACTCATTCGCAACCATCGCCATGGGCTTGCCCGCTTCTAACCCGAAATTAAAGCACGCGCTTAGCACGCCTGAAACGATGGCCACCAATAAACCCAAACTTAAATTGAACTCTTTGTTTCCGCTAGCGTCGCTATGGCCACCGAGATCGCGCTCTTTTCTAACACCCGCTAGACCGCACAAATAGATGCCGACAATGCAAATAACAAGACCTAGCAAGGTGTACAAACCCCATGCACTCGCAAAAAACATGCTAATAGTGTCTTTGCCATCCTGTGGAAAGAGCTCATAATAGATGGAAGGTAGCATTGAACCAATAACCATGCTTAGGCCTAACATAATGCTACTGCCCAATGACACGCCCAAATATCGAACCCCTAAGCCGTAAGTTAAGCCGCCGATTCCCCACAGAACGCCAAATAAATAAGTATACCCGAGTGTGGAGACTGCAGTTTGACTGATAATCTGCCCGAAATCCGGAATGGTCAACCAAGCCGCCAATGGAGGTACAATTAACCATGAGAATAAGCCCCCGACGATCCAAAAGCTCTCCCAAGCCCAGCCATTCACCTTTTTGTAAGGTATATAAAAACTACTCGAAGCGAAACCGCCGATAAAATGAAAAACTACACCTAATAATGCTTGCATAGTATACTAAGGTTCTTGTTGGTTATCATGTGCTGCAAGATAAAGCATCCACTGCATGAAACTGTCATGCCCTGTTATGCAAAGCAGCACGGCGCGACACATTAAAATTCAATTAATTATTTATTATATGACAGAAATCGCAGAATTTTATAGTAGGTTTGTATTAAATTATGAGAACGCAAACCATACTACTTTTTAATGGCTCCATTAGTAAAGAAGAAAGATGGTTAATAATTCATTAGATCATGAAGCTGTTATCTTTCAAGCAAAGTTGCATTTGCTATAGGTGGCGCTTTTATCAGAGATAAGAAAAATGAAAATAAGACAAGCCAATTTGGAAGACTTGGAACCGCTGGCTGCAGTATTTGCTGAGTATCGAACAACTGCCGGATTGGGTTATAACCTGGAAGATGGGAGGGAGTTTTTAAGAGATCGTCTGACAAAAAAGGACTGTATCATTTTTATCGCCATTATAGACGATAGCATTACCGGCTTTACCTTGCTGTTCCCATTTTTTACGCCAGCCGGAATTAAGGAAATATGGTTATTGAACGACATTTACATTGTCGACGAATACAGGCATCAGGGAGTAGCACAATCGCTATTAAGCGAAGCGGTTTTCTTTAGCAAGAAGACCAATAAAAGCAAAGTATATTTGGCAACAAAGGTTGACAATATCAACTCGCAGACATTGTTTGAGAAGTTCGGCTTTAGGAAGACCGACTATATCAACTACGAATTCATTACCGAAAACAATAATCATTAACAATGTACTGAATAACAAATAAAAAAGGTGTTATTGGAAGCCTCAATAACACCTTTTTATCTTATACTATTGAAAGTCTGCCTCGTTAAAAGCGGGATTGATCACCTGTTCAACCGCCACCATTTTTAGTGGCACAGGAATATTTGGACTCTTAATCGTACTGACTGCCGGCAGTTTAATTCCGTTATAATCTTTATACTCATTAATTTCCGCTTCGCCGTCACTTGCACTTTCCGACTTCAGTTTCAGCCCACTGGCCACGCTGTAATAGTTCACCGATTTCGTACCGTCGGCACTTGTGACAATTACTTTATAGGCGTCTTCATCATTAGCCTTCACCATGCCGTCCAACGACAACTTTGTTCCATTCTTGGCGTAATTTAGTTCCGGAAAAATCTCAAGCGCGTTCTTTAACGACTTGAACATCTCCGCTGGTACTTCTTGTTCTTGCCCCTGGTTGATCATGGTAGCCTTGTCTTGGTAAATAATAAATTTAGACATCACCTGAGGCCCCATCTTCATCGACTGTACCGCGATAGGCTTGGTTTGATCGACCAAAAGTTCTGCCGTAATCTTCATCCCCTGAATTTCTGCTTCCTGAACACTTTTCAGCGTTTTAACGTCCGCCAGCTTTTCCTTGCCACCAATGGCATCCAAATACTTATCCACTACCTTTTCTGCTGTTAAGCTACTATCTTGTACACTGGTTTTCACTTCTGGTTCACCTGTGTTTGTATAATATTTCACCGCACCAAACTGTGCCACTTGATCTTTGAAAGCGTCGGTATTCCCTACAACCACAATATAGGCATTAGCGGGCTTGATGTATTTAGGCGCCAGCGTATTCAGCTGCTCGACTGTAACTGCATTCAGATTTTGAAGATAGTTTTTATAATAATCTTTTGGAAGATCATACAACTCTGTATTGATAGCAAAACGCGCTATCGTGGCGGGCTGCTCGAGAGAACGTCCAAAGCTACCACTTAATATCGCTTTTGAATCGGCCACTTCTTGCTCGGTGATCGTCTTTTTGTCAATCCTTTTTAGCTCCTCCAAAAACTCATAGATAGCGCTATCGGTTACTTCGGTTCGTACGCTTGCACTCGCACTGAAATTCCCTACGATCTTATCGGGCGACAATGATGAATAAGCCCCATATGTGTATCCTTTGCGCTCTCTCAAATTGGTAAACAATCGACCCGCCGAGCCGCCGCCCAAAATATTGTTCAATAACTGAGCAGGAATCGCATCCGCATCGTTATGCTTTAAAGCAAGCGGGTACGTTATGTTTACTACCGACTGCACACTTGTTGGACGATTGACTAGTATCACCTCATTTCCCTGCGGTGCGGCAGGAATCGGCCATGTAGACTTTTCCACTTCTCCTTGCTGCCAATCACCAAAATATTGTTTTGTTAAGCGTTCAGCTTCTTGCTTGGTGATATCGCCAACAATCGCTAAGTAGCCGATATTCGGCTTGAAGTACGTATTATAATACTGTTTGATGTCTGCTACCTGGACATTTGAAACCGTCTTCTCGGTTGCAAACTCTCCGTAGGGATGATCTTTCCCATACAATACAACATTAGAAACCTTTCCTGAAATTTCATCGGGACTGTCTTTTGAGCTGGCAATACCGGATATCGCTTGTTTCTTAAGCTTGTCCAGTTCCGACTGCGGAAAAGACGGGTTTAATAATATATCTGCAAACAAGGTCAACAACTTATCCTGATACTTCGTTAACGAACTCGCATTAGCGGAAGTAGATCCGAACGAGATACGTCCCCCAATCATATCAATTTCCTCATCGATTTGATCCTTGGTACGGCTTTTGGTTCCTCCCATTAACATATCTCCTACCAGGCTGGTGAGGCCGGCTTTGTCTCCTTCCAACAAAGGAGAACGATCTAACATCAATGAGTAAGTGACACGGGGGAGTTTATGGTTTTCGACCACAAAGACTTTTAGGCCGTTGGGCAATGTAAATGTTTCGGCATCGCCTATATTAATCTGAGGGGCGGGACCCGGCTCAGGATATTTTGTACGATCAACCTGCGCATGAGAAAGGCCAATCGATAGAAAACATATCAGCGTATATATACAAATTCTTTTCATAACTATTTTTTTGAAAGCTACTCGCTATCGAAGCTTATTTTTTTATTGATAAACAAACCTATTTTGTTTCAGCCTTTTTAGGCAGGTAATGTAAAACAACTCTGCCATTTTTGTTTAGGTATTCCTGGGCAACCCGTTGTAAATCTTGCTTTGTTACCTTATTATAATTAGCAAGCTCTTTGTTTACATCGTTTGCATCGCCATAATAGACTTTTGCTTCCGCCAAACTTTCCGCAATACCGGCCACTGAAGCATGGCGGCTAACCACCGCATTTTCAGTCTGTGCTTTTAACTTGGCAAAATCCTTGTCGGTTATACCCGCAGTCCGAACTTTCTCAATCTGTTCATCAATAGCGATCTCAAGTGAATCGGCGCTCACGCCCATATTGGCAATACCTAAAAACAAAAAGAGGCCGCCATCTTCCAGGTCTAAGGGCAAGGCCATAATCTGCACAGCCTTCTGCTGTTTATCTACCACTTCTTTGGTAAGCAACGAGCTCTTTCCACCTGCCAGATAGGTCGACAGCATATTAAGTGCATAGCTGTCGGGGCTGTCTTTTCGAGGCAAATTATACGCCTCCACGACGGCAGGCAATTGGATGTTATCATAGACAATGTCCCTGATTTCCTCGTTGCGTTTTGGTTCTACTATGGAAGGTCTTACAATTTCTTTTTCGCCCTTCGGAATTTCGGCAAAGTACTTGCGCACCCACTTTTCCGTCTGGTCGTAGTCGATATCACCCGCGATAGACAAGACCGCGTTATTCGGAACATAATAGGTCTTATAGAAGTCCATAAATTCCTGTAGGGATGCCGCATTCAGGTGTTCCATCGATCCTATCGGCGCCCATTGATAGGGATGCTTGTGGTAAGCGCGTTTCAGTACTTCCGTCAATATGGAGCCATAGGGTTGATTATCCATCCGCTGACGCTTTTCCTCTTTGACGACTTCCCGCTGTGTTTCCACGCCTACCGAATCAATTTTGGCATGTAACATACGCTCGCTTTCCATATATAAGGCGGTTTCCAAATAATTGGACGGCACCACCTCGTGGTAATACGTTTGGTCGTTCGACGTATAAGCGTTCAACGTCCCTCCAATGCCTTGTATTTTTTTCATGAATTCTCCCCTACCGATGTGTTCGCTACCTTCAAAAAGCAAATGCTCAAAGAAATGGGCAAAGCCTGTTCGATCCGGCTTTTCATTTTTTGACCCGACGTGGTACAATACCGAAACAGCTGCAATCGGTGTGGTTTTATCCTGATGCATAATGACATTCAATCCGTTGTCCAGCTTGAATTCTTTGAATTGGATTTTCTCTTGGGCATTCAGCATACCGGCAAAGCCAAGCATGCCAAGTAATAAACCGCCCTTCACTAGTTTTATTTTATTCATATGTGTCGATTGTTGCGATGCTATGGAAGCGCTCTTGGTTTAGTAAATATTCATATTTGACAGGCTTGCCCCTTCTTTGTTACATATAACGGCGAAAATATTTAATTATAGTTTGATATGGGCGACATTCTTCCGTGGCCCGCCACGCCTTTATTACTTAAAATATAAGCAATAATAAGTAAAAAAGCCGAGTCAAAAAACTTGCCTCGGCTTTCACTATGCGATTAAAATGATTATTGCAGCTGCTGTCCCTGTCCGCTTTCACCAGCTTTCTGGTCATCATTTTGGATGCCTCTCTCTTTTCGCGGCTTCGCGTTGTAATTCATTTTACCAAACTTCCAACTGAAAGTTAGCCCGAATGAGCGGAACGGCACGGCGAAGTTCGACTCTTGCTGATAACTAGCAGTTTGAATCTTCGATCTAAAATTCTTCTTTTCGTTAAACGGATCGATAATATTTAATCCAATGCTGGCCTGTTTGTTGAAAATCTCCTTTTTCATGCCAATGCTCCACATATTGAAAGCTGGATTGTACCCTTGAAACGTACGCCTTGGAGCATTGAGTATAAGGAAGGTTTCAGCGATGAATCCGCCTTTTAGATTTACCGTACCACTTAAAAAAGCTTGGTACATCCAATAAACATTATCCGCTTGGGACGTCAAGCTATTATCAACATTCTGCAGATTGATATCGTAGGTATACAAGTTAAGATTTCCTCTTAAGGTTAAGATCTTAATTGGATTTACCGAAGCGAACAAATTTGTACCTAAGGAGTTATTCCGGCCGATATTCTCAAAACTCTGCAAGACGACGGGTTGATCGTCTGTACCGATGTTTGTATATATCGACTCAATCACATCATTGGTACGTCTATAATAAAGTGACGCGTTCAAAATGGTACTTTTGATCATTGTTGAATACCCAAATTCTATATTATGCGACAATTCCGGATCCAACTCTGGATTGCCCTGCCGTTGATTCACAGGGTCTGCTTCGTTTCTAAAAGGATTTAAGTAGAATAAGCTTGGTCTTTGAATACGCTGATTGTAACTAAGCTTGATACTGGACATCTGCCCAAGCTTTTTTGACAATACCACGCTTGGCAGCAAATTGTGGTAGTTGTTTTCGAAAGCAGGAAACTCCGCTACCGCATCGCCGTCTAAAAGCGTGTACTCGTACCGGGCACCCGCCTTCAGTTCATAGTCTTTAGCGAACGGCACACTAATTGTAAAATAGCCAGCGCCAACATTTTGCTTATAACCAAAATCATATGACCGCTGCATATGGTTAATGTAGGAACCATCCTGTAACATGGTATCTACAGTCACGGCTGATGAAATATCCCGCAGGATAGCCTTTGCACCAACTTCCAGCACCGCCTTCTTGAAAGGATGCGTATAGTCTACCTGAAAAGTGAGCTCATCATTTACGCCGTTATTATAACCGAGCTCGTTTGGTCTGAAACCCGTTTGCCGGTATAAAGTGTTATAATCTGTATTATTGTTATTTCTGGAGTACTGACCTGCAAAAGTAAGTTCTTGCCCTTTCTTTGCAAATTTATGCGTATAGTCCGCACTCCAATCGAAACCATGAAACTTGATTTCATTTTCGGAGTTACTGAGAATCTGGTTAAGGCCGTTATAAATGGAAGTCATATCGCCATCCGTCTCCATTCGGAACTTATTGTAGTTGAATGAAGAGGTTACCAGATTGTTATCATCGATGTCATAATCGACGCTAACACTTCCTCTTCCTCCGCCACGCTTTGTGGTGCTGGCACTATTCTGAGAAATCAAAGGCTGATCGGTCAAAGACCGCTGGTCGAACATTACATCGGTTGTTACCGGCCATCCCCACATCGTACCTAAGTTGGCCGTTACCCCCAGCTTTCCCTTACGCATATTCACGTTCCCGTTAAAGTTGTTCTGCCGTGTCCCAATACCCCCGGAAATGGAGCCGTTTATACCGACCACATCTTTCTTTTTAGTAATGATGTTGATAATTCCCGAGGTACCTTCCGCATCGTATTTCGCCGACGGGCTGGTAATGACTTCAACGTTTTTGATTTGGTCGGCCGGTATCATACGTAAGGCATCGGCTACATTATTTGTCATGGCTCCTGATGGCTTTCCATTAATAAAAATACGGACGTTTTGGTCTCCCCGCAACGATACATTGCCATCCATATCGACCGAAAGGAGCGGCACTTTTCTTAGCACATCGGCAGCATTCCCTCCTGCTACCGTTACATCCTGCTCTGCATTATATACAAGTCTATCCACCTTATTTTCTACCACAGGAATTTGACCGGTAATTTCCACCGCCTGGAGTTCGGTGGCAGATGGCTTTAATAAGATGTTGGCCATATCAAGGGAGCTGGCCTGTTCGGTGATCTTAACCGGATCGATTGTTTTTGCGCTGTATCCCATGGCGCTTACAATCAGTTTATAGCTGCCAACCGGTATTTTTTCTAGACTGAATGTACCGCCTTCATTGGCCAGTGCGCCGGTAACCGACTGCGAAGAGCCACTTTTTAAAAGTGTCACAGTAGCAAAGTCGATCGGTTTATTCGTTAAAGAATCTATCACCTGCCCCTTTATCCTTCCTTGCAAATTTACTTGTTGCGCGAACGCGGCATAAACGAAAAGCTGCATCAAAATATATACAAAAAACTGCTTGCTTCTACTCATCTGATCTATTTTTTGAACATTAGTCGTTTCCCGACGACAAATGTTACAACAACTACTGTAGATTTAACATTCAACGGAGTAACTTATCCGTTACTAAAACACCCCCTTTATCAGATCAAATCTTTAGTGTAATTTATAACAAACTAAGAACTACCCAGATATATCAGAACACTTAAATCAAGAAACAAATAAGAGGCTTCCCCGTAGTTTTGAAACTTTTTTTATTATATTATTGGCACGATATGTGTTAAATACAGAGCAGGTTTAGGTTGATTTGAAACTTAGGTTTCGGCCCCACTCCCCAAGTGGGGCTTTTTTTTTCTAAAAATGTTTATTCAAAAGCCATCAAGAACCTTCACAATATTTTCCATTTCCTTTGGTAACCTGCAGCCGGATTACGAAGATTATATTTTAAACCTTTTTCGCTGTACGCATTCCAAATAAGATGTAAAATGAACGACTATGAAAACAGCCAAATTTATTACATTATGTTTTGTCCTTTTAAGTATTTTGAGCTATTCTGATGCAATGGCACAGCATCGCGACGCTCCCAGACGTGCGCAGGAACGTCAACACAGAAATGACCATCACGATGCGTATCGCAATAGGGCTAGAGACCATGGGAACCGTTATAAAAAGAATCCTAAATACGCCAAGAAGCAAATAAAATATCATCAAAAGCATTATAGCCACTGCTATCCGAAATGGGCGAGTGCCCATCGCTATCGAGCGAAGCACCATGTTTATTTTAGGGACTACTGTACGTTTTACGATCCACATCGCGGAGGATATGTATATTGGTCTAGCAACCGGTGGGTTTTCTCGCGAAGCGTCCCGGCTTTCTTAGCTCACGTTGATTTGGGAAGAGCGCGTATACAACTGATGGCGAATGTCCCGCTGGACAGACATCCTGAGTATTACTATAAGGAGTATGTTCATGCCTATCCTCGAAGCACGAATATCCAAATCAACCTTTCTTTGCCGCCTCTTTAAAGAGCAGCAACACGTCCTAAAACCTTAACTTAGGTTTTAGACGGCTCTTGGGATAGTAAGCGCAATAGAGCCTCTTTTGAAAAGGCCGTTTTTGCTAACAGGTTCAGATCCAATAATTTGCCAAAAAGCTCATTTTTGCCCTGCTGTAGCTGCAGTACTTTTTCTTCTATCGTTCCCTTGCAAATCAACCCTACGGCGATGACGTTCTCCCGCTGACCGATTCGATAGACGCGATCAATTGCCTGATCTTCTACTGAAGGGTTCCACCAGCGATCGATGAGGGGTAATACATAATCCGCCTCTGTGAGGCTTAAACCGACTGCATGCTTATACTAAAATAGCCGAGAACTGCTCCTCCGTAAAGTTTTCAATGACATAAGCCGCTTCTCCCAAATCGATTATTTTATCAAAAAAAAGGCATTTTATAACATTCTTATGAATATAGGTCACACAATATTCCCTATCTTGAGCAAAGCTATTCATAAGCAGGATAGGATTTGCAACAAAAGTGAGGATTATAAGTGGATGTCCATAACAATCTCATTTTTTGGACTACATCTAGGCCTTTCACGAGCGTGCCAAGAAATATCCGCAGCGTAGCATTTTATGTTCACTTTTTTAATAAATTATTTTTTGCAGTTGACGCATATGACAAAATGGGAAATCGACACCAAACATTCAGAAATCCATTTCAAAGTAAAACACATGCTTATTTCTACGGTGACCGGCCTATTTACCACATTTGAGGGAACGGTCGATACCGAAAAGCCGGACAGTTTCGCGCATGCCTCGGTTTACTTAACCATCGATACCAACAGCGTGTACACAAACGAAGCCTATCGCGATGATCACCTTAAGTCGTCCTCCTTCTTTGACGTCGCCCAATACCCGCATATCACCTTCAGGTCCACGAGCTTAGAGCCGAAAGATAAGGATGGCGAATTTATATTAAAAGGCATGCTCACAATCAAAGATGTTACGAACGAAATAACATTATTGGCAGTTTTCGGAGGCATGGCGGAAGAGAAGAATACAACCAAAGCTGGCTTTCAAGTGTCTGGAACCCTAAATAGAAGGCATTTTGGACTCAGCTACAACCCTTTAATGGAAGCTGGCGGCATGGTTCTGTCGGAGGAAATAGCGCTCATAGCGGATGTCGAACTAATTAAACGATCTTAATTTATGAATAATTTTAAAAAGGTTGCTGAATCTCAAACAGTCATGACTGAGCTCATGATTCCGTCGTATTCAAACTTTGGCGGAAAAATACATGGCGGGGTTATTTTATCACTCATGGACAAAGTGGCCTATGTATGTGCCGCCAAGCATGCTGAAACCTATTGCGTTACCGCTTCCATTGATTTGGTTGACTTTCGAGCATCTGTAGAAGTGGGTGAAATTATTTCATTGCTCGCCTCGGTAAATTATGTGGGCAATTCGTCACTTGTTGTAGGTATTAAGGTGCTAGCAGAAAATGTAAAAACACATGCCATTAAACACACAAATTCCAGTTATTTTTCGATGGTTGCTTTAGATGAGCAAACAAATAAGCCCGTTCAGGTGCCCGGGCTTATCTTAGAAAATGAGATCGAAATACAGCGCTTTATTACGGCAATGCATCGGAAAGAATTGAATCGCTATTATAAGCAAGAAGGTGAACGTTTAAAATCAGATTTTAAAAATCAGGATTTTATCGAAGTCTTGAAAAAAGAGCGATGTATGCTAAAGCAGCCGTAGTAGCTTTGCATTTTTTTTGAACCGGCTAGTTAATCTTTATAAATTTCTACCTCCACTACACCTTCTTCGGTTACAGCGCCCCGATACATGCCTGAGGTATTGAAAGGCATCGCCATGTTTCCTTCTTTGTCCAATGCGATTAAGCCGCCATTACCACCACCTTTTGCCACCTTGGCAAGGCTCGTTTCAGCAGCTTCCTTCACGCTCAGGTTTTTATATTCCATAAGCGCAGCTATGTCGTAGGCCACTACGTTTCGGATATAAAATTCTCCCCACCCCGTACAGGAAACTGCTACCGACTCATTATTGGCATAGGTGCCCGCACCGATAATTGGAGCGTCGCCGATCCTTCCAAACTTTTTATTGGTCATGCCGCCCGTTGATGTACCTGCTGCCAGATTACCTTGATCATCCAAGGCTACGCACCCTACCGTACCGAACTTATAATCCTGAATGCCTCCGCCGAGTCGCTCAGTAGCATGATTTACCTGCTTCTTCGCATCTTGTTGGCGCGCTCTTTGGAGACCGTCCCAACGCTCCTTTGTATAAAAATAAGAAGGATCCACTATTGCCAAACCTACTTCCTTAGCAAACGCTTCTGCACCTTCTCTGGCGAGCAACACGTGTTCCGACTTTTCCATTACGGCACGCGCCGCACTGATGGGATTCCGCAAAGTAGTAACCCCTGCCACCGCACCTGCACTTAGTGTCTTTCCGTCCATGACAGCAGCATCTAACTCATTTTTCCCGTCGTGCGTAAAAACCGCCCCCTTCCCTGCATTGAACAAAGGGGAGTCTTCCAGCACCCTTACAGTCTTCTCCACGGCATCCAATGCGCTACCGTGCTGTTTTATAACATCATAACCGACTTGCAGGGCTTCCTTTAATTTATCCCTATAGGCTTGCTCCTGCTCTGCAGTCATACGCCCGCGCTCGATAGTCCCTGCGCCGCCATGTATAACCAAAACATATTTCTCCGCTTTGTTCTGCGCTTGAACGACGTTGATTAGGACAGCAAACAATAAAATAGATCTTAAGAATAGTTTAACTTTCACTTCATTTATACGATTTAGTCGCGTAAATATATACATTTTTATTACCAACAAAGGCATTTCTCCGGAATCGACCAAAAAATAACCCAATTACCGGAAACCGCACATCAAAAATGAAGAAAACCATTAAAATCTCATGCATTTGGAGAAATAAAGAAACAAAAACCACCACGTCTACTCGCTTCGCATCGCCGTCTTACCAAAAACACCACCCCGCCCGTCTTATTATTGGCCCATTATATTGTAGAAGTTATAGTCCGTCATGGGAGCATCGATAAATCCCAATTGTCGGCCAATGCTAACAATCTGTCCTCGGTGGTAGGTGTTGTGATTCACACACTGTATTATGTATTCGGACGCTGAAAACTCACAGGTAAACCAAGGACTATCAACCAAAATCACTTCCTGTAATTGACTTCCTTCCAGCGCATTCACATAATCTGTAATCTGGGCTGATTGCTCCACCAAACGCGACATAGTTTCATCAAGGGGAATCAAACCCGCTTCGCCTCTGAAACCGCCCTTTTTACTGATTACAGAAAACCAATAGTCTTGCACCTTCCGCATATGATCCAAGGTTAAGTAAATACTCGAAAAACTGGAAGGCACCTCTTTTTCTAACAATTCTTCCGGTTTTGTTTTTAACCAGTTAATCAGTTTCATATTGGTCCATAAATTGTAATCAACGTAATTTCTCACCAAGGTGGTAAAGGCTGCCGACTCGCTTTTGAAGCCTATTTTTTCTTGCATCATAATTGATAAATTTTAATAAACCAAAGAAAAAAACGGCGGCTGACAACAGTATGTCACTGCACCATTTTTTTTATGACAAGTTGTTACCTTCGGAATCCCTTCAGATAGATGGAATGTTAAAAGCAGATTTCATAAACAGTTGCAGAAAGTATGCGGACAAGCCCAACAGATACGAAAGGAGTATGTGGTGTTTTCAGACCGAGCTTACCGAAAAGGTCGAATCGACATTTTGGAAACGTTTTTGTCCAAGAGATTGGTTTACCACAGTCCTTCCTTTTTATCCCCATACGAAAAGAACGCCCGGAAAAACTTTGCAACAGAACTAGCCGGCTTAAGCCGCACTGACATTTAAGCCAATGACACATTAAAATCGCTTTGACATGCGTTGTATTATACTCGCAATTTGACTAAGTTTGTTCATAAATGCCAAAAAAATTAGATGGATTACCAGGCTATTACCCAAGAGGCGGAAAATTGGATCAAGGATTACATCCATGCGCGGAACAACACGGCCTTATGTTTCCATGATATGAAGCACACCCTTCAAGTAGTGGATGCCACCAAGAAAATAGGAGCGTATTACCAACTATCGGAGCGAGACAATTTTATTGTCGGAATTGCTGCTTACTTTCACGATGTGGGCTATTACACCGGGCCACCCGATAAGCATGAGGTACGGAGTGCCGAGATCGCCGAACGCTTTTTACGGGAAAGGCAGGTGGAAGATGCCCTTGTGGACGCCGTTAAGAACTGTATTATTGCCACGCGAATGCCACAAAATCCACAAAACTTGCTGGAGAAGATTCTTTGCGACGCCGATCTATACCATTTCGGAAGTGATGGTTTTAACGAACGAAACAAGTTGATGCGAAAAGAAGCAGAACGTTGCCGGGGTAAAGCGATTGACAAAGAGGCGTGGCGTAAAGGCACGATTGATTTAATGGAAAAACACCGCTATCATACCGAATATGCTAACCTTTTCTTGAATGACAAAAAACGGAAGAATTTGGACTCCTTAACAAAAGCCGACCGTACTTCAATTATGGAAGACGATAAAAAGAATAAAAAAGAGAAAGACAAACGCCCTGATCGAGGAATTGAGACGATGTTTCGGGTTACTTCTACCAATAATCAACGGTTGAGCGATATGGCAGATAACAAAAGCAACATCCTCATTACCGTAAATTCGATTATTCTATCGGTCATTATTGCATTGCTGCTGCGAAAACTGGACAGCAATGAACACCTTGTATTACCTACGTTTGTCCTCTTAGCAGTGAGCTTGTCGACCATGGTAACAGCTATTTTGGCGACCCGTCCTTATATCCCTAACGGCGTTTTTTCAGCGGAAGATATGAAGGAGCAAAAGGTAAACTTACTCTTTTTCGGCAATTTTTATAAGATGGGCCTGCAGGAATACGACGAGGGCATGCGCACCGTGATGGAAGACCGCAACTTTTTATACGGCACTTTAATTAAAGACGTTTATTCACAAGGAGTTGTACTCGGCAGAAAATACCGCTTGCTTAGAATTGCCTATAATATCTTTATGTACGGCTTAATCGCCTCCGTGCTTTCTTTCATCGTAACGATATTAATTTTTCAATAACGGTCGCCATGCTAAAAAAAAGGAAGAAGCTGTTAAATAGCCGGGATCTAAGCTGGCTCTCTTTCAATGGAAGAGTATTAGAGGAGGCCGCCAAAGAAGATGTTCCTTTGCTCGAACGTTTAAAGTTTCTCGCGATCTATTCATCGAATCTAGATGAGTTCTATCGGGTACGAATACCCGTCCTGATGGCACTGAAGCAGCTAAAAAAGCAAGACGCCGTTCCCAATAAGCTTATCAAAAAAGGCCTTTTAAAGAAAACAAAAAAAATAATCGAAAGCCAACAGGCTTATTTCGGCACTATTTTAAAGGACGCGATCATTCCTGCCTTAAACAATCAAAATATCCGTTTAATCTATAACGAAGCAATACCGGAAATTATTAAGGAAGAAACAAACCGTTTCTTCTTCGACACCATCGCCGCTTTTATCGAAATTCATTATCCAGAGCGAACCGATTTCTTTCCAAAGAACAATCAGCTTTATTTGGCTGCCGGATTTGCCGACCATGACAATACGCTGGCACTGGTAAACATTCCATCCGATGAAGTGCCCCGGTTTTTTCGGGTTACCGTGGAAGACATTGACTATATCGTACTGATCGATGATATTATCCGGGCGCATCTTCCTTATATTTTTACGAATACGCCGACATGTATATTCTCCTTTAAAGTGACGCGGGATGCTGAGCTCGATTTACAAGACGAGTTCAGTGGAGATCTTGCAAACGAGATAGAGAAACTGTTGAACTTGCGCGATTATGGAATGGCAACCCGGCTCCTCTACCAACCGGGCGTTCCTAAATTGGTTCTAAACCGATTGATAGCATGCCTGCAACTCGAACACGCCAACCATATTGAAGGAGGCGTGTACCACAACCTACGGGATTTTTTTAGTTTCCCTATCAAGAATCCGCAACTTGAATATACAAAATTGCCCGTTAAAGAAATTTGCTACAGACAGCGCAACTTATTTGAGGAGATAAAACAGCGGGACTTACTGCTTCACACACCTTATAATTCGTACAATACGATCCTACGTTTTTTTAACGAAGCGGTCTTAAATCCGGCGGTAGAAGAAATTTATATCACCTTATATAGAGTCGCTACAAACTCGCAAATTGTGCATGCCCTTATAAGTGCCGCAAAGAACGGGAAAAAAGTAACCGTTTTTGTCGAATTGAAAGCGCGATTTGACGAGGCCAACAACATTAAATGGGCGAAACGGATGGAAAGTGCCGGCGTAAAAATTATATACAGCGATCCGAAACTTAAAGTGCATGCAAAGGTTTCATTAATAAAGCTACGGTCAGAAAACGAACACAGCTTATTAGCCTTGCTTTCAACCGGCAATTTCAATGAAAATACCGCTAAAACTTATACGGATCACTCCTTACTCACGGCGTCTCCGGCTATAACAAAAGAGACCGCTCAGCTTTTCGATTACTTGAGCGGCCCAAATTTTGGCAAAGAATGCCCGTCGCTGCTGTTTCACCACTTACTCGTTGCCAGATTTAACTTACACGCCGTCTTCATCGACCGTATTGATAACGAAATTAGACAGGCGCTAAACGGAGAAGCCGCTGGTATTATCCTAAAAGTAAATAATTTAGAGGAGGAAACACTCATTTACAAACTATATGAAGCCAGCCAAGCAGGCGTTAAGATCGACTTAATTGTAAGAGGCATCTGCAGAATCCGCCCCGGACTGCCCGGAGTGAGCGAAAACATCCGGGTGCTCCGCATCGTAGACCGTTATCTAGAACATGGTCGGATCTTCATTTTCCATAATGGCGGTAACGAACAGCTGTTTCTCGGCTCGGCCGATTGGATGGATCGAAACATCTATAGGCGTATAGAAGTTTGTTTCCCAATTTATGATGAACTATTAAAAGATCAAATTAAAGACATAATAGCTTTGCAGCTAGAAGACAATACCGCCGCCGTTCAATTGGACCAAGACGGAAACAATATCGCCCTGGCCGGCGAAACAATACGATCGCAAGAAAAAATACAAGAGCTTATTAACGCTTCGTCCAGCGATCTCGTCAATAGCTAGGATAAAAATTAAGATTACCAATGAGAGCTTTATTTACCGCATATATCGCAATGATGGCCTGTGGGGCCTGCGCCCAAAAAAAAGAGGCATCGTTCACCTCGCCAGCAAATTACCATTTGGACAGACCTGAACGAATTGAACTGCCTGCCGAATTAAAAGAGGTATCCGGTATAACCTTTTTAAACGGTGATCCGAACACCTTATTTGCACAGCAAGACGAGGATGGACATCTTTACTATTTACGCCCGGGCGATAAATCTGCCAACTATATAAAATTTGCTGAACAGGGGGATTATGAGGACCTGACTATTAACAATAAGCACTTCGTTTTACTCAGAAGCGATGGTTCCTTTTTTTCTTTTCCTCTTCAACAACCTGATCGTGCCGATACCAGGGCGGTAATGTCTGAAAAGATTCTCCCTAAAGGAGAGTACGAAAGCTTGGCGACTTCAACCGCAGATAACCGTTTGTATGTTTTATGTAAGCAATGCAATGTTGACAAAAAAACATCCCAGACGACTGGTTATGTAATTAAACTGGAAGCAAACGGCAAACTTACACGAACAGAAAGCTTTGTTATTGACAATAAAGAGATTAGCAAACACACAAAGCTAAAGGGCAAAGCCTTTCGACCTTCAGCATTGGCCAAAAACGAAAAAACAAACGAATGGTACATCCTATCTTCTATCAATAAACTTTTAGTGATTGCCGACAATAATTGGAAGGTAAAGGAGGCACATTTATTGGATCCGAAGCTTTTCAATCAACCGGAAGGGATGGCTTTCGACAAGGACAACAATCTCTATATTAGCAACGAAGCAGGTGACACAGAAAAAGCTACGTTACTGAAATTCGTTTATCAAAAGCAATAACTGACTGAGGGCTCCGGGTAACAGGGAAGGAAACGCCAACCACGTTCTTTTCTGAAACAACAGAAGCATTTTAATAATGCATATGAACAACAAACTTGTACTTATTTCTTTCGCACTTGCATGTATGGCCTTTCTTTCAGGCCATACACAAGAGCCGCTCATAAGGAGCCGTAGCATTTTTATAGGCGATGCCGGCGAAGTGAACGCGTCCCAGAGTGCTGTTATCGCCGGCGCTGCGGAACAGGTTCTCAAGAGCAAAACAACCGTCTTTTTCTTAGGCGATAATATCTATCCCCGGGGAATGTCCTTAAGCCCGTCAGAAAAAGGAGAATCGGAAGAGATACTAAAGGCGCAATTCAGTCCGTTTCGCACCAAGCAGGTCCCCGTGTATTTTCTGCCTGGAAACCACGATTGGGATCGCTCCGGTAAAAAAGGACTCGAAAAAATCAGAGCGCAGTCGCACTTTCTCCAAGCGCTTGGAGATCCCCTACTAAAAATGGTACCCGGCAATGGCTGTCCCGACCCGGTAGAAATTAATATTTCAGACAACCTGACGGTTATTGCCTACGATAGTGAATGGTGGCTCTTCCCTTTCAGCAAGTCCAGCCGAGACACTTCTTGCAATTGCAATAGCAGGGAGGAT
Organism: Olivibacter sp. XZL3; assembly: GCF_004368405.1. Lineage (GTDB taxonomy): Bacteria > Bacteroidota > Bacteroidia > Sphingobacteriales > Sphingobacteriaceae > Olivibacter. The sequence continues at coordinate 56,778 of NZ_SBJH01000006.1, read as the reverse complement.
GTCATCGAGCGCTTGGAAGGTTTACTCTATAAAAATCGGGACAAAACGGTATTGCTCGCTTCTCATCATCCCTTTTTATCATACGGAGTACATGGAGGCCACTTTTCATGGAAGGATCATCTATTCCCGCTTACCAATTTAAATAAGAGCCTTTATCTCCCATTACCTTTAATCGGATCGTTATACCCCATTTTAAGGTCGACTGTATTTCTACATCCTGAAGACATCAGCCACCCCGCTTATCAGCGTATGATGCGCGATATAAAAACCACAGTAGACAATTCCCCTAATTTGCTATACATGGCAGGACATGAACATGGTCTTCAGCTCTTGCTTGATGAAAGCAATTTACAAATAGTGAGCGGCGGTGGCGCTAAAAAAAGCTTCATTAAAGACGGAAAAAAAGCGCTATTTGCCGCTAGCAAAATGGGCTTCGTTGTCGTTGACGAGTGGATGGACAAGACGCAACACATTCGTTTTTTTGCTTTGACCGATGGGACGGTTAGAGAAGTATACAGCTACAAGAAGACTTACATCGACCCCATTCCTTTAGGTGATTCACTTTTCCTCCGCAGCTCAAACGAAGATAGTACCTTAGTGCAAGCAAACCCGACTTACAACCGCGTCGGAAAACTTCATCGGAAGCTTTTTGGAGAGAACTACCGACAAGAATGGGCCGCGCAAACAAAGGTGCCTATTATCCGGATCTCGTCCTTCCAGGGGGGGCTGACTCCCCTAAAGCGCGGCGGAGGAATGCAAACGGTCTCGCTGCGACTGGCCGACAAAAACGGAAAAGAGTGGGTTATTCGAAGCGTCAACAAAAATACGGACGCACTACTACCGGTGGAGTTGAGACAAACTTTCGCACACGATTTCCTCGATGATGCCAATAGCGCCCAACACCCCTATTCGGCATTGATGATTCCGCCATTGGCGGAGGCCGTAAAAATCGCTCATAGTAACCCCATTATCGGTATCATAGCGCCCGACAGTGCCCTCGGAGCCTACAACGCCGTATTTGCAAATACCTTATGCCTAATAGAGGAACGGGAACCGCTGGGCGACTCCGATAATACGCTAAAAATGCTGAATAAAGTTAACCACGACAATGACGACATTTATAAAGCAAAAACTTTTCTCAGAGCCAGGATGCTAGATCTTCTGGTAGGCGATTGGGACAGACATGAAGATCAATGGAGGTGGTATGACACACGCGAGGGAAAAGACAAGGACTATTTACCCGTCCCCCGGGATAGAGACCAAGCATTCAGGAAAGTGGAGGGCTTCTTCCCAAATGTCATGTCCCGTAGCTGGGCACTGCCAACATTACAGGGTTTTCGAAGCACCATCGATCGCCCAAAATATTCCCTGTTTAAATCCGACTTCTTAAATGCGCATCCTAAAAATCAATTTACTCACGATGAGTGGATGGAAATCACGAATGAGTTTGTCAACGACATGAGCGATGAGGTGCTAGAAGAAGCGCTTAAAAAACTCCCCACTTCTTCCTATGCCATCCGCCACGACTCGCTTTTCAGCGAACTGAAGCAAAGAAGAGCCGCCATTTCAAACGCGATGGAAACCTATTATCAGTTTACCAATAGCATCGTGGATATCAAATTAAGTGATAAGCACGAATGGGTTGAAGTCAAAGACGGAACGGATAAAGGCGTAAAAGTGACTGTCAGGAAAATAAACAAAGACGGGGAAAGGAAAGGCAAATTAATGGAAAAAGAGTATGCCCCTTCTTTAACGAAAGAGATTCGGATTTATTTGGCTAATGGCGACGACAGCGTATATATCGAAAATAAGCATCCCCATATCAAACTGCGGGTTATTGGAGGACAAGGCCGCAAGGTTTATCATATCGACTCAACGGCACGGCCTGTTAAGATTTATGACTCTGGGCAGCAATCTTCTTTTTCAGGGCAATTGTCTAAGCTAAGAAAACACCTATCAACAGATAGTGCCAACCTCGCTTTTGTTCCTGTAAATTTATACAGCGTCTGGATGCCCTTAGTTACGGTTGGCTTTAATGCGGACGATGGCGTGATGATTGGGGGCGGATTTAGGTATACACACCAAAGAGGCTTTCGCAAAAGCCCTTTTGCAAACCAACAGCAGCTTTTAATTTCTGGAGCCCTCGCAACTGGCGCCGTTAAAGTGAAATATAAAGGAGTTTGGAAGGAAACCGTAGGAAAAGCAGATCTGCTCGCAGACGTGAATATATACGCGCCGAATAATACGCAAAACTTTTTCGGACTAGGCAACAATTCCAGTTATGACAAAGAAAACCATTCCGTAAGGTATTATCGAAGCCGTTTTAACTTATACGAGGCACATTCCGCACTGCGATGGACGCCGGACGAAACGTCTTCCATTTCCGTCGGACCGTCCTTGCAGCTTTACTACTACGATTCGGACGATAACGTCGGACGCTTTATCAACAATACCAACGAGTTGCATACATACGACAGCTTAACGATCGCAAAAGATAAACTTTTTGCCGGTTTTAATGCGTCATTCCTAAAAGACAACAGAAATGACAAAATATTGACTACAGAAGGAGGCTACGTCAAATTGGACATCCAGGGGCTGACTGGACTTAATGGGTATTCCAAATCCTTCCTGCAGGCAAAAGCCGAAATTGCCGTTTATAAGAGTATTAGCAGCGAAGCGATCACCTTTTCAAATCGACTTGGCGGAGGAACCACCCTGGGGCAAACGACTTTTTACCAATCGCTGTTTCTAGGCGGCCAAGGCAACCTGTGGGGATATCGGCAATATCGCTTTGCCGGAGAACATTTATTTTTTAATAATTTTGAAGCCAGAATTAAACTGGCTCAAATAGGAAGTTATATTTTGCCGGGACAACTTGGACTGCTAGCTTTTTATGATATCGGAAAAGTTTGGGTAGATGGACTAGACAATCGGTCGATGCATCAAGGTACCGGCGCAGGATTGTATTATGCGCCGGCAAGAATTGCACTTTTGCAACTGGTAGCTGGCCATTCAAAGGAAGGGTGGTATCCTTATTTTACCATGGGATTCCGTTTTTAACAAGTAAATCCTCACATTAATCATGTTTACGCAAGTATTAGATTTATCAGAAAATAAAAAAGACCTTTTAGGCAAACTAGATATACAGCTTTCAATTGATGGTTTTATTGAGCACTTAAGAAAGCTGGCGGGCGCGGAAGACAATGCAAAGCATGAAATGCTGGAATTTCTTCTTCATAAATTCGTAGAAGCGAGAGCCGTCTACGGACCGCTAACGGAAGAAAATCTGAACGACTACAGCCGTGTATTATTCTATGTCTACAACTTGCTCGTTCCTCCACTGGAAGATGAACGCGAAATGCTTTGGGCACTAGCAACTCCTTTGGGTAAAAATGTTTTTTACGGCACAACGGGTTTTTATAATTTAATTCGTCAAGAGTTCTGTGAGGAGACCTTTAACGACATTAAAGAAAGCAAGCATAAACATGAATTAATTGAACAATCTATTTATAGCTTGCTGCTGGAACGTTTTTATGAAATCCCACCCTTTGAAGATGAAGTCATGGAATTCTCTTCGAAAGATCAAACGACAAACCTGCGCAGGTATTACGCTGTCCAAATTGACAAGCGTTTCGTAGAGATCAAGCCTAAAATAACACTGCCTGAACTGGACTATAAAAAAATTAGGCAAAGCAATGTGCAGCAATTCGAATGGAAGTTCCTGCGTGAAATGCTCCCGCTTAACCAATTCGCCTTCACTGGTTTTTCTATCATCACAGTGAAAGAAGTCACACCAGATCGCGTTATGCAAAACATCAGGGATATTGTCAGCCGGAATTCGGATGATGAAATCGAACAAGCATACGATATACTGGAAGAATCGCTCCGGACGCTAACCGGAAACCACCATATCAAGTTTGGGCTATCGCCCATATTACAGCTTAACAACAAGCCTATATTAGATCAGGTATACATGCATGGGAGTATATTACCCGACCTGCTTAAGAAGAAAACGCCGCACTGTCAAGAGGCAAACCTTACGGAATCTTATCTCCTCAATCCGCAAATCATCGTATACAATATAGGCATCGAATTTGGAGATCCTAATTTTAAATTCCTGAACGATCTTTCCGATTTAGGCCTTACTTCTTACGTATGCATACCTTTATATTACAATAGCGCGGTAATTGGATTACTAGAGGTCTATACCAACGACGGACATATGGTCGACAAAATAGCACTCGCTAAACTACGCCGGGCTGCTCCGCTATTAGCACAATTGCTGTACGACCAAGCGAATAGATTCAATGCCCGCATCGATGCCATTATTAAAGAGAAATTCACTTCCCTACAACCGGCTGTTCAGTGGAAATTCAATGAAGCCGCTTATGAGTATCTGAAGAAAGTCGTCCCACAAAAACCAAAACCGACTATTGAGAATATTCAGTTTAAAAACGTATATCCTTTATATGGCGCTATCGATATAAGAAACTCTACAATTGAACGGAATAAAGCACTGGTTGCTGACTACAAAACACAATTGGGTTTACTCAAACAAGTACTGCAAGAAATCAAGAGCATCTACAGCATCGCCATACTGGACGAAATGGAATTTAATTGTGATAAGTGGCTCATGCAATTAGATGCCAGTCCAATCGACGTGGTGCAAATGAAGGTGAAGGACTTCATGGAGAAAGAAGTGTATATGCTTTTAATGCATTTCAAAAACAGCCATTCAGCGTTGACGGAAATTATCGAAAAATATGAGCAAGAGATCGTAGAGGAAACCGGAAAAGCTTATCAACACCGCAGAGCGCTCGAATCTTCCATCGCCACTATCAATACGGCAGTGAATGGATACTTAGAACTCTTAAATGACGAAATACAACGATCTTACCCCTGTTATTTTGAGAAATTCAGAACAGATGGCGTTGAATACGACATCTATATCGGTCAGTCCATTGCGCCGGAAAAACCCTTTGACGTGCTTTACCTCAAGAATGTACGCCTGTGGCAACTCACCTCGATGGCTTCTATTGCTAAAATAACGCATACCCTTCTGCAACAAATGGAAACGCCGCTGGAAACAACACAGCTGATATTTATCAATGGAAACGACATTGACATCAGCTTTAGAGTGGATGAAAGGCGCTTCGACGTGGAAGGTGCATACAATATCCGATATCATATCATAAAAAAGAGAATAGACAAAGTACACTTAAAGGACTCTTACGAAAGGCTCACTCAACCCGGAAAAATTGCCTTGGTCTATTATGACGCAAGGGAAATTAAAGAGTATATCGGCTATATTAATTACCTTCAAAATAAGGACATCTTATTAGACGACATGGAAGAGCTTGAGCTCGAGGAGCTGCAAGGCGTAAGTGGGTTAAAAGCAATCCGAATCGGCGTAAAGTGTTAATCCTAAAACGTTCCTATCACGCCGATTCCACGTGGAGCGGGTGTAATATTCCAGGTAATTTGATTTTGCTTCTTGAACGGATTCTTATACTTGTTCTCTTCCATGCGACGAACAACTGCTTTGGTACAGAACCACGATATAGCGCCTCCGAATGCCATGTCCGACAGCCAATGTGAATCACTGTACATCCGACTGGCAAGCGTAACGCCGGCTGTACTGTAAAACAAGGCTTTTAACAGCGGACTTTTAACGCGGTGGCCCAGTACCAACGCACTGACTGTAGCAATTTGAATATGTCCGGACGGAAATGAATGATAGCCCGCATCGGGAGAAAAAGGATCAAAAGCCCAGGGCCCTACGTTGGTTCCCGGCCGCGCTCTTCCTACCGCGGTTTTCATAAAGGTCTGTATGGCCCCACTCGTCAAATAGGCTGCGCCCAACATAAGCCCCGTTTCCCGAGCCCATTCGTCCTTTATAACGAAGCCGGTGAGGTAAAATCCTCCCGTCATGATGAAGGCGGCATAAGGCTTACCATAGTGAAAGCCAGCGCGTTCAATGCCATCCCAAAATTTCGAATCGCGGTTTTGCCAAAAAGTCCTGTTAGGCTTGTCTAAAGTTATCATTAAAGCGGATCCGCCTAATACAGCACCTACTTTAAGCCAGTCATTTCCTTTCCAACGAATGGGACTGGATACGGTGTGAGCTACTCCGTCAATAAAGCGTATGGCGTCTGAGGTGATTTTCGGTTCACTAAGACTGTCGACAGATAGGCTGTCATTCATCGCATAAGCAGCAAACTCCATGGTACTAAAAATCAGTATAAATACTGCCCTGCCAAAATAATTCATGTATATTGTTTTAAAAAAACGGTATTGGCGCGCAAAATATAGAATTTCGGTAAGAAAGTAAAACGAACTTTCCATTTTCAGAAGGCATGCAGCCAATACAATTCCCTTTTGACGGTTTCATAACAATTTTATAATAAAAGATGATCTATCTTTACCTCCTAATATTTATCCTACCATGAGATTACTCCTTAAGTATTTAAGTAGACATAAATGGCTTATCTTCCTGGCCTTGGTTTTAGCAGCGATTAATCAGGTTTTCTCTTTGCTGAACCCTTACATCCTCGGGAACTTGATTATTGATCCCTATGCCAACAAAGCCCAACAATTTAGGGAAACCGGCGCAGATAATGCCTTCTTTAAAGGGATTGTAATCGGCCTGTTAATGATTATTGGCGTAGCCATGATCTCTCGGATAGCCAAGGCATTTCAGGATTATGTGGTCAATGTAATTATACAGAAGTTTGGAGCAAGGCTCTATACCGATGGTCTTCGCCACGCCCTCCGTTTACCTTTTCAGGATTTTGAAGATCAACGTAGCGGTGAGACACTTTCTGTACTGCAAAAAGTAAGAGCTGATTGCGAAAAGTTCATCACAAGCTTCGTCAATGTTTTATTCGCAACCTTAGTGGGCATCGTTTTTGTCGTCATCGTGGCCTTTAAATTAAGCCCCTTATTACCCTTGATTTATTTAGTGGGCGCCGTTGTCCTTGCTATTTTAACGAGTGTTTTAAGTCGAAAAGTCAAATTCATCCAGAAGAATATTGTGAGCGAAACCACCGCCTTGGCGGGATCCACAACGGAGTCGCTACGCAACATCGAGTTGGTAAAAAGCCTCGGCCTTACCCAGCAAGAAATTAGCCGGCTCAATGATACCACTATGAAAATCCTCCAATTGGAGTTGAAAAAAGTAAAGAGCATTCGATCCGTAAGTTTTGTGCAGGGAACCTTTGTCAACTTTTTACAACAGTGTATCATGTTTGCATTATTGTTTTTTGTCTTTCGTGATAAGATCACTGTTGGCCAGATGATGATGATGCAGTTTTACTCGTTCTTTATTTTTGGCCCGCTGCAGGAATTAGGCAACATCATTATGTCCTATCGTGAAGCGGAAGCATCGTTGAATAACCTTCAGCGTCTGTTAAACAGAAAAGTAGAATACCAACCCAGCTCACCCGAAAAAATTGATGCCATTCGGCAATTGAGATTTGAGGATGTACATTTTCAACATCAATCTGCCACACGACCGGCGCTTGATGGGATTTCGTTTGAGGTTGCCCGGGGCGAAACGATCGCTTTTGTAGGCCCTTCGGGCTCTGGTAAAACAACATTGGTAAAATTGCTGGTCGGCCTCTACCACCCAACAGCCGGACACGTATATTACAACGACTTTAAAGATAACGAAATAGACTTTGAGGAGCTGAGGCATCAAATAGGATTTGTAACCCAAGACACTCAGTTATTCTCGGGCACCATCCGAGAAAACCTGCTTTTTGTAAATCCCGCTGCAACGGATGAAATGATCTTGAACGTGATAAAAAAAGCATCGGGACAGCATATTCTGGCGAGAGCGGAAAAAGGATTGGAGACGGTTATTGGCGAAGGCGGCTTAAAATTATCGGGTGGCGAAAGACAGCGTTTGTCTATTGCCCGTGCTCTGTTGAGAGAACCTCGTTTGCTTATTTTCGACGAGGCAACGTCCGCCTTGGATTCGATTACAGAAGAAGCAATTACGAACACTATTCGAGAAATTACAGCGCAAAGACAACATTTAACGATTATGATCGCTCACCGGCTATCAACAATCATGTATGCGGATAAAATCTATGTATTGGAAAAAGGAAAGATAGTAGAAACCGGCAACCATTTGGACTTACTGTCTTTCAAAGGCCTGTATTATGCCATGTGGCGCCAGCAAATTGGAGAACGCAAGGTGGAAGATACGCTGGAAGCGAACTAATAAATAGAAGCCCGCTGTGGGCACTTTCATCTACAGCGGGCTTAAAGAAGGTCTTAAACAACGACATTCACAATTTTTCCTTTCACAACGATTACCTTTTTAGGCGTTTTGCCATCCAGATAACGTTGAACATCCTCGTTGGCCAATACTTCCTGCTCAATATCTTTTACGTCCAGACTTAACGACATATTGATCTTTAACCTCATTTTCCCGTTAAAAGAAATCGGATACTCGAACTCGTCTTCTACCAAGTATTCCGGATTAAACGTCGGATAAGCCGTATAGGACAAAGTGCCCGCTTCATTGCCTAACAAAGACCACAGCTCTTCGCAAATATGCGGTGCATAAGGCGATAATACAATAACGAGATCCTGTAAAACAGCGCGTTTATTACACTTTAGGTCTGTCAGTTCGTTCACACAGATCATAAAACTCGAAACGGATGTATTGAATGAAAAGCGCTCTATGTCGTCTTCCACTTTTCTTATTATTTTATGCAGCGATTTCAATTCCGCCTTTGTTGCAGCCGCATCTGAAACGGAAAAATTGCCCGATGCATCGTGGAACAGACGCCAAAATTTACGCAAAAATTTATGAACGCCTTCAATCCCATTGGTATTCCACGGCTTACTTTGTTCCAAAGGCCCCAAGAACATTTCATACATCCGCAAGGTATCTGCTCCGTATTGCTCTATGATATCATCTGGATTAACCACATTGAATTTCGATTTGGACATCTTTTCGACCTCGTGTCCGCAAACATATTTGCCTTCTTCTAAAATAAATTCAGCTTGCGCATATTCCGGCCGGGATGCTTTGAATTTATCCAAATTTAAAACATCATTGTTGACAATATTGACGTCCACGTGCAAGGCGATTGTTCTATACTGATCCTTCAGTCCGAAAGAAACGAAAGTGTTGGTACCTACACCGTTTTCATCTAATAAACGATACACGAAATTGGAGCGTCCCTGTATCATCCCTTGATTTATTAACTTTTTAAAGGGCTCTTCCTCCTGTACTTTTCCAATATCTTTCAGAAACTTATTCCAAAACCGGCTATACAGCAAGTGCCCCGTTGCGTGTTCCGATCCGCCGATATAAAGGTCAACCGCTTGCCAATAGTTTATCGCTTCTTCTGAAGCGAAGTGAGCCGAATTATGTGCATCCATATAGCGATACCAATACCAGCTGGAACCAGCCCACCCGGGCATTGTACTCAACTCGTATTCGTAGCTTCCTTGATATTTCCAATCGACAGCACGACCCAATGGAGGCTCGCCGCTTTCAGTTGGCAGATATTTATCTACCTCAGGCAACAGTAAAGGCAGTTCCTCTTCTTTTATTAAATGAGGCAAGCCATCTTTAAAATAAACGGGCACCGGCTCCCCCCAATAACGTTGCCGCCCAAAAATGGCATCGCGCATCCGATAATTAACTTTTGCCTTTCCGATACCGCGCTCCTCCAGTACGGCAATTAACTTTGGAACAGCTTCCTGGTAAGACAAGCCATTAATAAGCTCAGAGTTAATATAAACCCCTTCCTTTCGGCTATCAGCCTCTTCTTCGATCGCTTGGGTGTCGAGAATCTTTAGGATCGGCAATTGGAAATGTTTAGCAAACAGGTAATCACGTTGATCGCCTGAGGGAACTCCCATAACAGCCCCCGTACCGTAGCCAGCCAACACATAATCAGCTATCCAGACGGGAATCTGCTTGCCAGTCAATGGATGAACGGCATAACTTCCCGTAAAAGCGCCGGTAACGGACCGGGCATCAGCCATCCTGTCGCGCTCCGACTTCTTTTTTGTTTGCTCGATATAGTTGTCGACATGCCCACGTTGTTCATCTGTTGTAATGTGCGGAACCAGTTCATGTTCAGGCGCCAGTACAAGAAAACTCACCCCGTAAATGGTGTCCACCCGTGTAGTGAATACTTCAATGCTTTGGTCATCCATCCCGGCCAAAGTAAACTTTACGCTCGCACCGATACTTTTTCCAATCCAGTTACGTTGCATCTCAACCAACGGCTCTGGCCAATCCACCGTATCCAAGCCCTGAAGCAACCGCTCAGCATAAGCGGTGATCCGCATACTCCATTGCATCATCTTCTTTTGAATGACCGGATAGCCGCCGCGCTCGGAAACGCCATCTTTAACCTCGTCATTTGCTAGTACGGTGCCCAAAGCAGGGCACCAATTTACCGTACTTTCCTTTAAATAAGCCAATCGATACTTCAGCAACTCGGCCGCCTTTTCCTGTTCCGAAAAATGTCGCCATTGATCCGCAGAAAAAGTTAGTACATCTTCATCGCATACCGCACGGACGCCAGCACTTCCCTCCTTCTCAAAAACATGAATTAAGGTATCAATAGGCTCTGCCTTATCACTCGCCGTATTATAGAACGAATTAAAGAGCTGCATAAAAATCCATTGGGTCCATTTATAATAAGACGGGTCGCTGGTCCTTATCTCTCGGCTCCAGTCAAATGAAAAACCAATGTTATCTAGCTGCTCGCGATAGCGATTAATATTCCTCTCTGTTGTGATTGCCGGATGTTGCCCGGTTTGAATAGCATATTGTTCGGCCGGCAACCCAAACGAATCATATCCCATTGGATGCAACACATTATAGCCACGCAGCCTCTTATACCGTGAAAAAACGTCTGAAGCTATATAGCCTAGCGGATGGCCCACATGAAGACCTGCTCCGGAAGGATAGGGAAACATATCCAACACATAATATTTTGGCTTATCCGACGTATTATTAACTTTGAATGTTTGATTGGAAGCCCAAAATCGCTGCCACTTTTTCTCTATAGTCTTAAATTGATAGTCCATTATAACACATTACAGTATGACTTGCGAAAGTACGAAAAATCTCACATCTCATGTCCTATATCTCATATGTAATTATTAATTTCGCATTTCAATTAGTTGCATATGGAAGAATTTGAAGTAAGTGCATCATCAAGAAGAACAAAATCCGTCTATATATCCACGGTGATCAGTATTGCGTTGGTATTGCTGATGACGGGATTGCTGGGATTGATCCTCGTTCACGCTAAAAATCTTTCCAACTATGTAAAAGAGAACATTGTACTGAATATCATCGTTAACGATGGCGTCACTGAGGCTGACATTCTCAGTCTGCAAAAAGAACTCGACGGAAATCCTGCAGTGCTTCGCACACAATACGTAAGTAAAGAGCTTGCTGCCAGAAATCTTCAGAACGATTTAGGCGAGGATTTTGTGAAATTTTTGGGCTATAACCCGCTTCTTTCTTCCATTGATGTCTATTTAAAGGCTGACTACGCCAATAAGGCGGGAGTAGAAACCTTCACGAAGCAGGTTTCAGGCAACAGCATGGTGAAAGAGGTAGTCTATCAAGATTCGTTAATTGATATGGTGAACAAGAATATTCGCGTTATCGGCTTAATTATATTGGCTTTTGCCGCCATCCTATTGATTATCGCTGTAGCACTGATAAACAATACCATTCGCTTGGCCATCTATTCACAACGTTTTTTGATAAAAAGTATGCAGATGGTAGGTGCTACCAAAGGCTTCATTCGCCGTCCATTTTTAGGCTATGGTATACTCCACGGCTTATTGGGAGCCCTGATTGCGATTATTTTATTATTGCTCACCCTATATTTCGCACAAGAGCAAATTCCGGAAATCGTCATTCTCCGCAATTACTTTGAATTTGCCCTGATCTTTATCGGTGTTATCTGTTTAGGTATCATCATTTCCAGCGCCAGTACTTACTTTGCGGTCAGCAAATACCTGCGCTTGCGAATGAACGATCTTTATCGGTAATACGCTTTCATTTTAATTTAATCTTCGCATTATGCCTCAAGAAAAAAAGAAAGTAGCTCAAAATGAACAGAAATCAAATTTTGTTTTCGGGAAACTAAACTATCAATTAATGTTATTAAGCATCGCTATCGTTATCATTGGCTTTGTATTGATGGCAGGAAAAACAGATATCTACAGTTTTACGAAAATCACCTTAGCTCCTATTGTGGTGGTGGCAGGCTTTGCGCTGGGTATTGTGGCGATTTTAAAAAACCCAACAAAATAATCCATAGATGACCTTAATAGAAACGATTGTTTTAGCCATTGTAGAAGGGCTTACTGAATTTTTGCCCGTTTCATCCACAGGCCACTTAATCATCGCTACCGCTTTAATGGGCATCGAGCCATCGGCCTTCGTAAAATTGTTTACAGTAGCCATTCAACTAGGAACCATCTTATCGGTTGTGGTTCTGTATTTCAAACGCTTCTTTCGATCGTGGTCTTTCTACTTGAAGCTATTGGTTGCATTTATACCGGCGGCCTTTTTTGGTCTGTTGTTTAGCGATGTGATAGACAACATGCTTGAAAGCCCCATGGTAGTAGCTATAACCTTAGTTTTAGGGGGGATAATTTTATTATTTGTGGATCGGTGGTTTAACGCCCCCGTCACTGATGATTCAGATGACGTCTCTTATTTTACAGCCTTTAAGATAGGCCTTTTCCAATGCCTTGCGATGATTCCCGGCACCTCCCGCTCGGGCGCCACCATTGTTGGTGGGATGACGCAAAAGCTCTCGCGCAAAGCCGCCGCTGAATTTTCTTTCTTTTTGGCTGTACCGACCATGTTTGGTGCTACGGCTAAAAAATTGCTGGATTTTTATAAAGAGGGTAATCAATTCACAGCAGACGAATATAACGCGCTGATAATGGGTAATGTAGTCGGCTTTGTTGTAGCGGTTATTGCCATCAAAAGCTTCATTGGTTATGTGACAAAATACGGCTTTAAAGCCTTTGGGTGGTACAGGATTGTAGTCGGTGGGATTATTATTGTGATGCTTTTAAGCGGTCACAGTTTATCAGTGCTTTAATGGACGACGAAAAAGAAAAATACGTTTTTCCCGAGTTCGACTTTGCCCAGGGCGAAGTACTTTTAATTGACAAGCCCTATGAATGGACAAGCTTTGACGTTGTGAGTAAAATCCGTAACTCCTTAAAGCCGTTGAAGCTTAAGGTAGGCCATGCAGGCACCTTAGATCCCTTAGCAACAGGCTTATTAATTGTCTGTACGGGTAAACGCACGAAAACAATCGATGAGCTTCAGGCGCAGGAAAAAGAATATACCGGAACCTTTATGCTCGGCGCGAGCACGCCGTCTTATGACTTGGAAACGGAGCCCGATTATTTCTTTGATATCGCGCACATTACGGAGCAAGATCTGCATAATGCGTGCAAACAATTTATTGGCGCGCTCGATCAATACCCCCCTGCGCATTCGGCGGTGAAGGTGCAAGGCGAACGGTTGTATGAAAAAGCCCGGCGAGGGGAATCGGTTGAACTAAAAACGCGTAAAGTAACCATTTTTGAGCTGGAACTAACCCGTATTGCCCTTCCGGAGGTCGATTTCAGGGTCGTCTGCAGCAAAGGAACCTATATCCGCTCGCTTGCCCATGACTTTGGAAAAGCAGTCGGAGCAGGCGCCTATCTCCGTAGCTTAAGAAGAACGCGTAGCGGTTCTTTTCATGTAAAAAATGCTTGGGATGTGCTGGCACTGGCCAATCATATACGCTTATTGAAAGAAAAGGGATTATTACTGCATAAAGAGAAAGAACATTCATAATTCTCGAACAAAGCCATCGCCAATTTATAATAAATGTGTATCTTGGAGGAAAGCGCGACACATCGATTTTTTAGCCTAAGACATCACATACAATAGCGAAATGAAGTCCATTCCGAATATAAGTGGTATACAGTTTAATATTGACGCACAGAACAATTATTATTTATTCGAGCGCGCATCGGCAAATAAAAAGAAATAGTTAGATGAAAATATACAGAAACATTGAAGATTTTATACCGCTTGATAATGCTGTGGTAACGATTGGAACCTTTGATGGCGTTCATATAGGACATCAAAAAATAATAAGCAGCCTTCGCGAATACGCTCAAAAAATAAATGGTGAAACGGTGCTTTTGACTTTTTTTCCGCATCCAAGGATGATTTTGCATCCAGATGACGACAGTTTACGCCTCATTAACACCATCGAGGAAAAAGCTGATCGCCTTGCCGAAAGCGGAATAGACCACCTCATTATTACGCCCTTTACGCGCGACTTCTCGAATCAATCGGCGGAGGAGTATATCCGCGAGATTTTAGTGAGCAAAATAGGGACTAAACGAATCATCATAGGATACGACCACCATTTTGGCAAAGATCGAAAGGGATCGTTGGTTGATTTATTGAAATTTGCAGAGCAATACCATTATACGGTACAGGAGATTCCTGAGCAGGACATTAATGATGTTGCCGTTTCATCAACAAAAATACGCGAGGCACTTATTATCGGAGAAATTGCTATTGCCAATAAATACCTCGGCTATCCGTTCCACATTACCGGAAAAGTAGTAAAAGGCCAGCAATTAGGTCGAGCCATTGGCTATCCCACGGCAAATATCGAAGTGCCCGAAAGCTATAAATTAATACCGGCTTACGGCATATATGCCGTACAAGCTACCGTTATAGAACATAACGAAATGGCAACGGGCGTATATATCCCCGTAAAAAAAGGCCCTATGTTAAAAGGCATGGGCTATATAGGAACACGGCCTACCGTTAACGGTGTGAATCGGAGTATTGAGATTAATTTTTTCGACCTCGACGAACAGCTATACGGCAAAACGCTGCAAATTCACTTTTTGCATTTTGTTCGTCATGATCATAAATTCGACAGCATTGAAGAAATGACCGCTCAGCTAGCTCAAGATGAAAAGAAAATAAAAGAGCTGCTGTTGGAGTGACTCTTAACACGTGAGAATTCGGCATGAAGCTCCATATTGATAAAAACGAACAGGAAACCATCGACAATGCCATTGCACATTGGCAAGAAGAACATTTGATCGACGGAGAAACGGCCGACAAACTGAGGGGGTCCTATGAGGTGAAAGGATTTGATTGGAAACGATTAGCGCAATATTCGTTCTGGGTTGCACTTTCGTGTATTGTTATGGCTTTCTTGTCCTTATTTGTTGATCAAGAAATTCGGCAATTGTTATCCACGCTCTATGAAACGCCCGATATAATCATTTGTATCTTTTGTGCTTTCCTTTCTTCTTTATTTTATTACCTAGGCTATATCAATAAAAAAAAGCATCCCGAAAAGTCGTTCACCAGCGAAAGTTTGATGGTATTAGGTGTCTTTTCTACAGCCACCTTTATCGGTTATTTAGGAAAAGTTATAGACAAGGGCGACGGCATATATTCGCTGTTATTTTTTCTGTCAATAGTTATTTATACCGTACTGGCTATTCGACTTTCGTCCAAAACAATCTGGGCCTTCATGCTTATTGCAATGGGCATCTGGTTTGCCACAGAAACTGCCTACCACAGCAACTGGGGCTTTAAATTCTGGGGTATGAATTACCCCTTACGGTTTACTGTCTTTGGAGCGCTGCTTACTGCCTTTACCATGGTATTACACCATAGATGGCATTCGATCAAAAGCTTTCAACAGCTAAGCTATATAATAGGAATACTATATCTGTTGGTTTCCCTGTGGCTGTTATCCATTTTCGGAAATTATAGTGATTTGGACAAATGGGCGGATACCAAACAATATCACATCCTCTATTGGGGAATTTTATCTAGCCTGGTTTCCCTAGCCTTCGCTTGGTATGGCTTCAAAAAGAACGATATAATCGCCAGAGAATTCGGCATTACTTTCCTCCTGATCAATCTTTATACCCGTTTCTTTGAATACCTGTGGGACAATGTAAACCGCGCTATTTTCTTCATGCTACTAGCCGCATCTTTTTGGATTATCGGACGCAAGGCCGAGAAAATATGGCGCGGGAGCTTTCTAAAGAAGACAGATCACCGCTAACCTACACTTGTTTCACAAATTGCAGGTTCAATACGATTTTCACTTCATCCGCTACCACTACCGACCCTGTTTCCGTCAAGTCGTTCCACTTCAAACCGAAGGCTTTCCTACTGATTTTGGTTTCGGCTTCAAAACCTGCTTTATAATTACCATAAGGGTCTGTGGCCGTCCCGCCAAAAGCAACCTTGAATTGCACAAGCTCCGTGTGGCCTTTAATCGTTAAATCGCCGCTCAACACATATTCATTATCTTGCTTCTTTTCAAAAGACCGCGATTGGAATGTCAAGGTCGGATAGTTTTCGGTATCGAAAAAATCGGCTGATTTCAGATGGTTATCTCGGTCTTTCTTATTGGTGTCTATACTGGCCGCATCAATGGTAAACTGAACCTGTGCATCCGAAAAGTCCTCTTGCTCAGCCTCAATTTGACCATCGAAACTATTAAAATTGCCCGCAACAGTAGAAATAACTAGATGCTTAACCTTGAATTGCACTTCAGAGTGCGCTGGATCCACTTTCCATATGGTAGCCATAACTTTCTCTCCCTTTTTCACAGAGAACAGTAAAGAGCGTAAAATGTTTCGGAAAAAGAGGTAAAATGACTATACCGCGTCTATGACCACTTCATAGGTGATTTGCACACCTCCGGCAGCCAGCATATCGTGCACAGAGCAATACTTCTTAACAGCCAGCTCGGCTGCTTTATTAGCCTTTTCAGCGTCTATTTTACCTTTTAACTTAAACAGCAAATGGACGTCTGTAAATACAGCCGGAATGGTATCTTTTCGCTTGCCGTCGATGTCGATTTTTACGTCAACAATTTCTTGCTTTTGCTTCTTCAAGATATTTATAAAATCCAAGGCACTGCAGGACCCCAAAGCCATTAATACCAACTCCATAGGACGCGCTCCCAGCGCCTCGCCGCCTATTTCGGGCGAGCCATCGATATGTATCTTAACATCTGTAGAGGCACTTTCCCCTTCAAAATGAACTGCTTCGTTTACTCTTTTTATTGTTACTTTCATTTCTTAGCTTTCAGCTGTCAGCTTATTTTCTTGTTTTTAATATAAAAATTTCAGCTCTAAGGTTAAAACCGTATTGCGTTTTTTGTTAAAAGAGCTACTTTCCAAAACTGACGACTATTTACTATTATCTAATGCCTGTTTCAGATCTGCAAGAATGTCACTACTATCTTCCAACCCCACAGAAATCCGTATCGTTCCGGGATAAATTCCAATTCGTTCTCGCTCGGCATCGGTCAGCTTAGAATGCGTGGTAGAAGCAGGATGCGTAGCAATGGAACGGGAATCCCCGAGATTGGATGTAATCAGGATCATTTTTAAGTTGTCCAAAAAGCGTTTGGCTCGTTCAAAACCGCCCTTAATGACAAAAGTTACGATGCCTCCGCCGGCTTTCATTTGTTTTTTCGCCAGTTCGTACTGCGGATGTGAAGGTAGAAAAGGGTACCTTACAACCTCCACTTCATTATGCGCCTCCAACATATTGGCTACTGCCAAAGCATTACTGCAATGCCTATCCATGCGAAGAGGCAAGGTCTCTAAACTTTTCGATATAACCCATGCGTTGAAAGGAGACATCGCCGGCCCCGTATGCCGAATAAAGAACATTATTTCATCCATTAGTTCTTGTTTTCCAACGACAACTCCACCGAGTACACGTCCCTGTCCGTCCATATACTTGGTGGCAGAATGACTTACCAGGTCGAAACCATATTGAATAGGCTTCTGTAAGTAAGGTGTTGCAAAACAATTATCGACATTCAGAATAATATTCGGATATTTTTCTTTGAAAGCGCCCAACCAAGCTAAATCCACCAGCTCAAGCCCGGGGTTAGAAGGAGTTTCCAAAAAGATCATCCGTGTATTCTCTTGAATAGCTTCTTCCCACGCTTCCGGATTACTTGCATCAACATAGGATGTGGTAATACCCCATTTCGGGAACACGGTGGTAAACAACTGATGGGTGGATCCGAAAACAGATCTACACGCCACAATATGGTCGCCGCTTTTTAGCAGCGCAGCAAAAGAGGCAAAAACAGCCGCCATTCCGGACGAAAAGGCTAAACCGGCTTCTGCTCCTTCTAACTCACAAACTTTTTGTATAAATTCATTCGTGTTCGGGTTTGAATACCTGGAATACACAATCCCGTCTTCCTCTCCTGCAAATATGGCGCGCCCTTGTTCCGCGTCGTCAAAGACAAAACTTGAAGTTAAATATAAAGGCACCGAATGCTCGCGATGCTGTGAACGTTGTGTTTGGCTACGTATTAGTCTACTTTGTTCTTCCATGCTGATTTTATTGTCGATTCAAACCTAACACAAAATTCAATTAGTTAGAAACTTTTATTTCAATTGTTTGTAATAATCAGCGTACCGCTCATAAAAAAGCGTTGATCAAAAAAGAACAACGCTCCATTAAAAACAAGCAATTATTAAGGCGAATCGAAAATACTCAATAGTTTTCTTGTTCAAGAAAATTTAATATGCGAGAAAAATCCTTGTGTAAGGTAACTGCCTGCCCGAATATCAGTAAAACCGGTCCGGCATTGTCGATCGATTGCTCCTCAACGACCTCTTCTATGGTGTTGACAATACCGATAGCGATCTTTTCGTTCTTCATCGAACCGTTCTGTATCACGGCAGCGGGCAAACGTCCCTTCCCTAATTTTTTATAGATTGATACGATTTCATTCAGTTGTTCGAATCCTAAGAGGACTACAACCGTGGCCTTACTGTCGGCGGCCTCTTTAATTTCGGAGTTAAGTAACCCGTCGCTATCCGTGCCGCTCAGAATCCAAAGACTTTCGCTGTTTCCTTTGTGAGTTACCGGAATTCCCTGTAACCCCGGTACGGAGATCGCACTGCTTATACCGGGAATAATTTCCGTTTCGACGCTATAGGATGCTGCAAATTCCACTTCCTCGTAACCTCTTCCGAAGACAAAAAGATCACCGCCTTTTAAGCGAACAACATGCCCGAAGTTCAGCGCATAATCAACCATCAACCGATTTACTGTCGCCTGGGAGAAGTTCTCGTCTCCCGAGGGATTACCAACATATACGCGCGTCGCTTCCTTTGGCGCGTAGTTTAACAACGTTTCATCTACCAATGCATCGTATATGACTACATCGGCCGTTTGAAGGGCCTTTACGCCTTTTACACTGATTAGATCCGGATCGCCGGGCCCTGCGCCTACCAAGGTGATTTTCGGTTCGACATACAGCTTTTGTAGCTCAGAATATTGTTGCCTTTCCATATTGTACCTTATTTATTATACCATCTTTATTTACAAAAAGGCCTCCCCAGATGCTGGGGAGGCCTTTCAAAATGCTATACATATCCTCCCCTAACTTGTTGACAAGTTACACATGCAATTCATATATAAGTTAGTGGGTCTCATGCTTCAGTCATTATTAACAATACAAATATAGATAAAATATATCAAGTTAGTAGACTTTTTTGTTAAAAATGCAAAAAATTGATTAATCCGTATAAAAACGCCCTTTATTAGCTTACAAACCGAGTGCGAGGTTCTCCTCTCTTTTAATAATATCGGCGATACTGGTATCGTTAAGGATCTGTAACATCGCATTTCTCACATCTACGAAGGTATCTCTAATCCCGCACGTTTCTTCCGTCTTGCATTCGTCACACCTTCTATAGAAATTCAGACTAACACAAGGTAACAAGGCGATGGGGCCGTCGGTCAACCGGATTACCTGCGACAAGCGGATATCCTCTGGATCTTTATTTAAACTATAGCCGCCTCCAGCACCTTTTTTGCTATACAATATACCGGCATTGCGCATCTCCAACAGAATTTGCTCAAGGAACTTTTTGGGAATATTCTCTTCTTCAGCAATTTTTAGGATTTGCATCGGCTCCTTCCCGTAGTTTTTTCCTAACACGATAAGAGCTTTAATGGCATATTTTGATTTTTTTGATAGCATATTCTTCCTTTGCTTTTTTGTAAAATTACGAATTTTCTCCCATTAAATATAAAGGCCGATGGTCTCCCTTCTATTGCATATGCCTTTTAAGGAATTGCCCGGTATAAGACGTCTCCTCCTTAACCAGCTCTTCAGGCGTCCCCTCAAATACGAGTTGGCCACCCTTCTCTCCACCTTCAGGGCCAATATCAATCACCCAATCTGCACATTTAATTACATCCATGTTATGTTCGATCACCAGAATGGTATTTCCTTGTGCTATTAGCGCGTCGAACGACTTCAACAGTTTTCGGATATCATGAAAATGAAGTCCCGTAGTGGGTTCATCAAAAATAAACAAGGTGTTTTTACTGTTATTTCCCTTCACTAAGAACGAGGCCAGCTTAATACGCTGCGCTTCCCCTCCAGATAAGGTATTGGACGATTGCCCAAGTTTTACATAGCCCAACCCTACATCCGCTAAAGGCTGAATTTTATTCAAGATTTTGGGCTGTTTCTCAAAAAATACCAGTGCCTCCTCGACTGTGAGCTCCAAGATATCGTACACATTCTTATCTTGCCAAGTGATATCGAGCACCTGCTGTTTGAATCGCTTGCCACCGCAGGCCTCGCAGGTGAGATAAATGTCGGCCATAAATTGCATTTCGATCTTCACTTCTCCCTCTCCCTGACAAACATCGCACCTGCCACCTTCCACATTAAAAGAGAAAGCGGCTGGCTTTAGGCCTACAGCTTTTGCTGCCGGCTGGCTGCTAAACAGCGCGCGTATCTCATCCCAGGCCTTTACATAAGTAACCGGATTAGAACGCGAAGACCTTCCTATCGGGTTTTGGTCGACCATCTCGACCCGTTCAACCAGATTCAGGTCGCCATCCAAACCGTCAAAAAGACCAGTCTGTTCTCCGGAATAATTGCCGGTTGCTTTTTGTAAGGCCGGATACAAAATGCGTTTCACCAAAGAGGTCTTACCTGACCCCGATACACCGGACACAACCGTAAACGTGTAAAGAGGGAACCTCACATCAATGCCTTTTAAGTTATTTTCCCGCGCGCCCTTCACGGTTACAGCGTGTTGCCATTTCCTCCGTGTACTGGGCAAGCTAATAACTTCGGTACCATTCAAGTACTTTCCTGTTAGGCTCTGCTTATCCTGAAGAATCTCCTGATAGGTTCCCGAGAAAACAAGCTCACCGCCGTGCACGCCCGCCGCAGGACCAATATCAATCAAATAATCGGAAGCTTGCATCATCTCCTCTTCGTGTTCAACAACCAAAACCGTATTCCCTACATCACGCAATGATTTGAGCACGCCGATTAAGCGCTGGGTATCCCGGGGGTGCAAGCCGATACTCGGCTCATCCAGCACATAAATGGATCCCACCAGGGAGCTGCCTAACGAAGTCGCTAAATTGATCCGTTGCGACTCGCCGCCCGACAGTGTATTTGAAAGTCTGTTTAAGGTAAGATAGCCGAGCCCCACCTCGGTTAAGAAACGAACCCGATTGTTAATCTCCATCAACAGCCTCCTGGCAATCGTTTCTTCCTGCGGGTCAAGTGAAAGACGGTTAAAAAAACCTAATAAGTCGTCGAGCGGCATCAACACCATATCGGTAATGGACTTGCCACCTACTTTCACATAAGCAGCATCTTTTCGGAGACGCGTTCCTTTACAATCCGGACAGTCTGTCTTTCCCCGATAACGAGATAACATAACGCGGTATTGAATTTTATAGGTTTGCTCTTCCAGCTCCTTGAAAAAATCGTCTAAACCTCTGAAGTACTTATTGCCCGTCCAGAGCACCTGCTGTTGTTCGTCAGTTAAATCCCGGTAGGCGCGATGAACCGGAAAATCAAATTTAACGGCCGCCTTAACAAGGCGGTTTAACCACTCGCCCATTTTTTCGCCGCGCCACGGCGCAATAGCTCCGTCATATACCGACCGGCTCTTGTCCGGAATTACTAAATCGGGATCGATACCAATCACCCTTCCGTAGCCTTCACATCGGCTACAGGCGCCGTATGGATTGTTAAAGCTAAAAAAATTGGGTGTCGGCTCCTCAAAGACCATCCCATCCAACTCAAACCTATCGCAAAAAAAATGCTCTTTTTCGCCGTCGTGGATATAGCAGTCGCCCTTTCCTTCAAAGAAGGCCGTCTGGACCGAATCTGCAATCCGACTTAACGTTTCGTCTTCCTGATCGACGCGAACGCGGTCAATTACGATACGCAAATCGCCTAAAGCAATGCCGGTGTTCGCAACTTTTTGATCCGCAAGCAAGGATTCGATTTTCTCGATACGCCCTAAGTATGCTATCCGTACAAAGCCTTTTTGAAGAAGAACAGCCAACTCTTCCTTCAGTTTCCGTTCATTATGTGGGTGTAGTGGACTGAAGATCGTTATCTGCGTATCAGCGGGCAACGACGAAACGAAATTCACCACGTCGGTAACCGTGTCCTTTTTTACCTGTCTGCCCGACACGGGCGATATCGTTTTACCCACACGAGCAAATAACAACTTCAGGTAGTCATATATTTCAGTAGAGGTACCAACCGTTGACCGCGGATTACTGGTAATTACCTTTTGCTCAATCGCAATTGCCGGAGCAATTCCTTTTATATAGTCTACCTCCGGCTTATTCATTCGTCCCATAAATTGCCGTGCGTAAGAAGATAGGCTCTCGACGTACCTACGCTGCCCCTCGGCATAAAGCGTATCGAACGCTAGCGAAGATTTTCCCGAACCCGACATCCCCGTGATAACGACTAACTTATTCTTCGGTATGGATACGTCTATATTTTTTAGATTATGAACTCGAGCCCCCTTAATAAGTATATGAGATTTTGCGTTCGAATCAACTTTTTTTGTCATGAATTCCTTGTAATTTTACCTTTTTTGAACGATTCCCGTTCTGTTTTTACTCGCATAAAACCAAGTGAACAAAAATACGGAATAAAGAAACAACAAACGATTTTCATATTTTTTCTTTGTTTTTCTAAAAAAAATGTTTTGCTTTGAAAAAATTTATTAACGTATCAAACTGGTTCAACCAGCGAATTACTAAATTTTAGGAGGACTGCTATAGAGAAAAAAACTACTTAATATACTTTTTTACCATCAAAAAAAGACCAAGTAGCATAGCATGACACTGCAAAAAAACACAGACAGACAACTGATTCATTTGTATTTGGCGGGTAACAACGCCGCAATTGAAGAGTTAGTATATCGATATAAATCAAAAATATACACTTCCATTTATTTACTGGTAAAAGATCCTTATTTAGCCGAGGATCTATTTCAGGACACATTCATCAAAGTTATCAGCACTTTACAGGCCGGCAGATATAACGATGAAGGGAAATTCCTTCCCTGGGCGCTACGGATTGCACATAACTTAGTTATTGATTATTATCGAAAAGAAAAGCGTACTCCGCTGATCGCTAACAGCGAAGGCTTTGACATCTTTGATGTACTGCCTTTCTACGACGAAAGTACGGAAGAACGTATGATCAGATACCAAACTTACAGAGACCTCAGAAAGATGATACAACTTCTCCCGGACGATCAAAAGGAGGTGCTTATTATGCGGCATTACGGCGAAATGAGCTTCAAGGAGATTGCCGAGGTTACCGACGTCAGTATCAACACCGCCTTGGGGCGAATGCGTTACGCTTTGAATAACCTTAGAAAGATGATTTCTTCATCGGAAGTGGCATTAAAAACCGGTTAATTCTTGCACACTTCCATGGGACACCAAGCCAATGGATACAGAATGTTCAATCGCTTCCCTATTCGTATTGAATAGGCAAGTACGAATACCCTTGTCTTTAAAACTTTTAAAAAGCTGCAAAGTCGTTGCAGCTTTTTTATTTTTTATATTCCGTATATACACGGCAGCGACACGATCTGGGTAGTTATTCGCTAAAGCAGTATATATCTCTGGGTCGCGCTGTGAATTGTCGCCAATTAACACAAACTTTTGTTTCGGAAAAACCCGGAGGAGCCTGCTTATTCTCCGAT
Source organism: Olivibacter sp. XZL3 (assembly GCF_004368405.1). Taxonomy (GTDB): domain Bacteria; phylum Bacteroidota; class Bacteroidia; order Sphingobacteriales; family Sphingobacteriaceae; genus Olivibacter. Next base: position 32,667 of record NZ_SBJH01000006.1, on the reverse strand, counting down.
ATTTGTCCTCATGTCCGGTTTTTCCGGCCTTAAAAAAATCGAGCCAACGCTTGAAATGACTTAATAAAAAGGACCCCTGTGGCAATCCATTGTGATCAAAAACGCGTTGAAGATAATCATAAAGATTCCATTCGCTGCTTGAAACGTAAAAGAATGGATTGAGCTGCTGAGATGGGGCTCCAGATCGGGAAAGTAAATTATACCAAACGACATGATCGGCAAAAACTTCCCTTCGATAAGCATTTTTTACTAAAAGCTCCCGAAGACGTCGCCAACCGGTTGCTGAATGGGATACCAAAACCGTATCGTCAATATCTGAAACGAACACGTATTGAGTAGATTGAGGCACATATACTTTTCCCGAAGCGCAGCCCTGAAGCTTGTCCGTCGCTATCAACTCGATTTTTACACTGTGTAAGCCCGCCTCTAGATGCCTGTCGGTAGCCCATTTAAACTTAAAGAAGCCATCGGACTGGGCTACTGTCTCGATAACTTGGTTATAAAAGTGCAGCCTTAACCGAACGCCTCCGACCGGCCTTACAAAGAAGAGTCTCATTAAACTCCACGTATGTCGCCATCCGCTTTCCCGGAAGTCGTTAGGTGCTCGTGGCTTACGTTGAAGCACATGCCCGTAAACCACTAAATTCTTACTATGGCCATAACCACTGTATATTTTTATTTCAACCGATCGCCCCATCAACCATCAAACATATAAAACACTTATTGGTTTTATTGTGGTCAACACTGCATAATGAACACAAACACCTCTTTAAGATTATATGTCCTCGTCAATCCTGGCGCGGGGAATCAAGAGCTCGATTGGGAGGAACTGATCAACGATTTTTATAAAGACAAAGATTACACCCTACACTTTTTCGTTCTGACGAAAAAATGCTCCACAGAACAGATCAAGCAAGATATAAGCGAATTCGATCCTCACAGGCTCTTGGCGGTTGGCGGTGATGGCACGGTTAAACTGGCAGCTGAATGCTTATTAGGGACAAACGTCCCACTTGCTATTATACCCGCTGGTTCTGCCAACGGAATGGCCAAAGAAATCAACCTGAAAACCAACATCAAAGCGGCCCTTGAACTGGCAGCAACCGGCACAGCCAAATCTATACATGCGCTGTTAATAAACGGCGAACTGAGCATCCATTTAGCCGATATCGGCATGAATGCGCGTATTGTAAAGAAATTTCAATCTTTGCATGAACGCGGGATGACAGGATATATGAAGGCTGCTTGGCAAGTACTAAAAAGACATAAAAAAATGCATGTCACCATTCGTACTCAGGGTAAAAGCAGGTCGAGGAAAGCGGACATGGTTGTCATCGCAAACGGAACAAGCTACGGAACAGGTCTAAAAATAAACAAATGCGGCTCCTTATTCGACACCCATTTCGAAGTAGTGGTTGTCAAGTGGCGTTCTGTATTAGAGCTATTGAGCATGTGTTTGCGCTTCAAAGCGTCGTTCAACCCCTTCAAAACAGAGACGGTACAAACGGATCAGGTGACGCTAAGTACCCGGGAGAATACCTTTTTGCAAGTGGACGGCGAATATATCGGGAAGGTGAAACATGTGGAAGCCAAACTGATTCCACAGGCGCTGTCGCTCATCTGCAACATAGAGGAAATCTAAGCCTGAGAAACGCTCATTTTACCCTATCCTAACCGGACAATAAAGAAAAAACCGGACAAGCGGATTAAAGGCTAATATGGAAGATGTCTTTCAAGGCGCGCTTGGCAGCATGATATCCGCCCATACCGTGTACACCGCCTCCCGGAGGAGTCGACGCAGAGCAAATATACAAGCCCTTTGTACTTGTTCGATAGGGTGACCAACGTAGAGCTGGTCGGGTAAAGAGTTGCCCTAGATCTAAGGCGCCCCCATTTACGTCTCCTCCATGATAGTTTAAATTATAGGCCTCCAAGGCCTCCGTGTCCGTCGTGTGCCGCGCTAATATGCGTTCTCTGAATCCGGGAGCAAAACGTTCGATTTGTTTTTCGATTGCTTCCGTCATGTCCTTTGTTGAACCATTTGGCACATGGCAATAGCCCCACGCCACCTGCTTGCCTTCCGGTGCTCTGGACGAATCAAAAAGACTTTGCTGTGCCAGTAAAACAAAGGGGCGATCAGGACACGCTCCTTTTGAAATTGCACGCTCTGAATAAGCCACCTCTGCCAACGTGTTACCAATATGAACCGTTCCCGCCAACCTACATGCCGCTGCCCTAAAGGGTATAGGTGCGTCCAGGGCCCAGTCCACTTTAAACAAGCCCATACCATAACGATAACGCTGTAATTGTCGCCTATATAAGCTGGAGAAGGTATGTCCGGCAATCTTGAGCAATTGTTTGGGGGAGGTATCAAATAGCACAGCTTTTGCTTTGGGCAGCTGACTTAGACTGGTAACTGTTATCCCCGTTTCGATCACTCCTCCCAAGCTCGTAAAATAACTCGCCATGGCATTCGCCAAGGATTGGCTCCCGCCCCGCACAATGGGCCAACCTTTCCGATGACCATTGATGGAGAGTACCAAAGCAATAGCAGAAGTTGTTAATTTAGAGAGCGGCAACATGCTATGCGCTGCCATACCTGCCCACAAACCCCGTAAATGTTCGGTTTTAAATCTTTTGGCCAAAACCTGCGCCGGCAATAAGGCCGATAGTCCGAAGCGTGCAAATGCAACAGGATTTTTGGGAAAACCAAAAGGTCCTAATAAATCATCTGCAACTTGGCCCCATTGTTCAACCAGTGGCTTAAACAGGCGTAGATACGTATCCTGATCGGCACCAAGTGCTGCTGCCGTTTCCTGCATGTTGGGATACAATGCTACGGCTGTACCATCATCGAATGGATGCGCCGCTAGTACCGTAGGCTGAATATATTGTAAACCATAATTTTCCAAAGGAAGTTTACTCAAAAAGGGAGATGCCGCAGCCATGGGCTGAACGGCAGAACAAACATCATGGATATATCCCGGCAAGGTGAGCTCCGCACTGCGCATCCCTCCTCCTATTTCCTTCTTGGCCTCAATAATCAATACCTGCAAACCCTGCTGCTGTAAAAGGATGCCCGCCGCTAATCCATTCGGGCCGGAACCGACAACCACTGCATCATATTCGCTCTGTTCATTTCGCATAACTTGCTGCTAAATTACGTTCTATCACTGACTAAATATACATGGCCATCACTTTTAATTTCCCAAGCGGTAATTGGATTGAAGTGATAGCCTCCTTTGCTCTCTCGGGCGGCCGCCAATTCCCGGTAACTGGGTTGATAATATCCTGTTTCATCGATCGCTCTGCTCATGATGACTGTTGCTTTTCCATTCCATTGCCATAAAAACCGAAAGGCAGTATGCGCTTTACTTAAAACAGGTTCTTGTAGCGCTGCTGGATACCACGTTTTCCCTTCGTCTGTACTCACTTCTACGCTACTGATCTTTCCACGACCACTCCAAGCGATACCGCGGATTTCTACCCATCCTCTTTGAATCTGTAAAGGATAAGACGGAAAAGTAATGATTGAACGTGCATCCATGAGCAGGCTAAACTGCCGGATTTTACCCCCGGCGATGTTTTCGGTATATTTTGAGGTCTCCTCACGCGTCATAAAAGCCTGATCAGTCAGCTCAATCCGCCGAATCCACTTGATCTGTGTATTCCCTTCCCATCCAGATAATAATAACCGTACCGGATATCCCTGTTCCGGTCTCAAGGCCTCCCCATTCTGAGCATATACCAACATAGCGTCTTCATATGCTTTTTCAATTGGTATGCTCCGTGTCATGACCGCAGCGTCATTCCCTTCTGCTAAAAACCAGGTAGCTTTCGGGTCAATACCGACCTCCCGGAAAACGGTGGACAACATCACACCCGTCCACTCACTCTGACTGGTTAAACCACAAATCTCCTGCGGCGTCAACTCCGCCTTTCCTGTACGGAAATTTCCCGAGCATTCTATAAAGCAGATGCGTGTAAAAGACGGAAAGCGCTTCAAATCGTGCAGCGTAAATCGCATCGGTTTTTTCACCATCCCATGAATAACGAGTTCATATTTTTCAGGATCAATGAAAGGTACGCCACCATGATTTCGTTCAAAGTGTAAATCGGATGGGGTGATGGTTCCGAATAAATCTTGAAGCGGCGTTCTGGAAGAAGTGATGGATGGGATTTTCTTTGGTTGCTCAAAAGGAGAACGCGTGCCTATAGTTCCTGGAGGCACACCCAATATTTTGGTGGGATCTTTTGGCACATCAAATAGCGGCTCCGCCTCTTGCACCACCTTACCAAAAGAGTCCTGCACAAGCGCTAATCCCAAAGCTGCTGCTCCCCCAAGCATCCGTCTGCGGCTCATCTTCATTGTGGGAACAACCGCTGGTATTTGCGTTTCCAGTATTTTTTTCTCTTTCATAGCACAATCATCTTATTTCGCGACCACCCCTGCGATCGTCCGGGACAAAAAGCTTTTTGGCGGGCATCTCAATCTTGGGTAGCGTGGTTGCATTCAGCTCTTGGTCTTTACCCAGCAGACCATTGGCATATAATAAGAATGCTGTCAGCTGATAAACCTCCTCGTTAGAGAGTGATCCGGGTGCATTATAGGGCATAGCACGCCGTATATAATCGAAAATAGTAGTCGCATAAGGCCAATAGTTTCCAATAGTTTTGGCCATGGCGCCTTCCTCTATCACCAACGGGTCGAAAGGACCATCCCACCCCTTCGGTCCGTGACAAGACGCACACTTTGCCTGGTACACTACAGCTCCCTGCTTGGCTGAACCTCGCCCTGCCGGTAATCCCTTTCCATCCGGCGCGATGCTCATATTCCATTTGTTAATTAATGCCTCATCGGCCTCTTCTCCAAAACCGAAACGATTCGGCCACCCCTCCTCATCAGGCCGCTCGGGCACAGCCAATGGTGGTGCCGGAGTCGGCTTTTTACTTTCTGACGAACATGCGGACAATAAAAAGAGGAAGCAGAAACAAAAGACTTCAGTTCTCATCTTTCGCAGAAACACCACCATATTGTCCAGCATCCAATGTACTCTTCGTTAAGATATAATGACGGTCTCTCCGTTCAAGCACCACCCGGATGGAGTCCCGATTCTCATTTAAGCCTACTAAGGTCACCTCTGATCCGTCCGCATTCGTATCATAATGCAGCATCATCTTCTTACGGATGACCTTCCGTGGTCTTTCAGCAAATCCCCGGCTACGTCGCGTGGTAGCACCACGTGGATCAATCATCGCTTCTTCATTACCAATATGCTGCCAAGCCTGCTCACTGATCCAATCTTTTGGATAGTTATCCACTATTTTTCCAGCCGGCTTCTCTTGCCTATTAGGATAGCCCTCGCCCTCTCCTCTTCTGCCGCCAACAAAACTGGCAGTCGCTATATTTTTATCTTGCAGATAAAGTACCTTATCCACTGTATCGGCATAGTAATGAAACACCCGCCTTCCCCCGCCGACACCGGCAATCTCAAAAGTCCGATCGATATCCCGAATAGGATTTCCTCCGCCGTTTGATAGATCGAGCGCTTGCGTCTTCTTCACTTTAAAGGTCATGGTCGTCCATTTTTCGAAGGTTAGATCCTGCCAGCGCACCGAGTCATTGGGGGCCTCCGGAAGGAGCTGATTATTCAGATAAAAAGCCTTAACGTCATAATAACCTCTTAACTTCGCTACCCCAGGAGAAGACGGCTGCTTATAGGGATCGTACCAGAAATTAAGCAACTGCACATAAAATAAAACACCCAGGAACACGACAATCACTGTAGCTTTCAATCCGAAGCGCACGACGAGCTGCCAGGTTTTATCAAATACAGGATAGAAATTAACAGGCACCGTGTATTCTTCGCGGATCATCAACCGATAGATACGGGGGATATAATAGGATAAAATGAACAAACCGAACAATACAAAGTAAGAAGCATATACATGCACCCCCCCTTCGTAGGCAAAATTTACATAGGTAATACTACCCAAAGCACCCGTCAGCAGCGCCGCGCCATAAAAAGTGGTTTTTCTGAAAAAAAGCATAGCACCGGCCATTAATTCGACCACGCCGGTAAACACTTGATACCAGGGCACGATACCGATGGACAGCCAATAGATCTTTTGCTGGGTAAGATCGCCAAAATCTGTGTTCAAGATTCCTTCAGAAGGATAAGGCATCTGTACAGGCAATACTTTGGTGAAAGCAAAACCAATAATCCCGATTCCTGCACGATAGCGAGCCACTACCAGTAGCCAATAATAGAGCTTATTGTAGTTCTTTCTTTTCTTATCAATTGCGGTCCATAGGACGGCACCAACAAGCGCTATTAACAATACCACAATCCAGTCTGAATAGCCATACCAAGAAGGAAGCCATTGCCCCAATACCCGGAATGAAGGTTGGAAGCGGGCTATATCGTATAAATCCCGATAATGCAAAGCTGTCCAGTCAACATGAAACAGATCGGTATACCATTTCCAGTTCCAAGGTATGGACATGAGTATAATGAATAAAAAAACGATCCGGAAGCCGATTTTTTTACCAAAGCTCCAATCGCCGCCTCCCAGAGCTTGTTTGCCTGACGCCTCCCGGCCACCTGCTTGAGCGGCCGTTTCGGTGAATGATTTAACATGGGTATCCATTGCAAAAGATTTATTGTTATAGTACGAGACGGCTTCTTCTGCCGGCCTTTTTAGCTTCTTCCAATAAGTATTTTTTGTCTACTTGCTGTAACACAACATACAGTGAATCGCCGGTAGTATTGCGCCCAGTCAAGGTGATTGTCCGATCGTCCCGTCGATTAAACGTGAATGATAAATCGGGTTCCCGTTTATCATTCAGCGTCTTCAATACCAGCTTATGGGTATTCGTATCGAGCTGATAACGGTAATACTGCCGCGCAGTAGTACCACTGTATTCGTAATCTCTCGCCGTATCAGCGGTATGTATGATCTCTACGTTACTGCTATGCGAAGCGCTGTATTTCCCGGTTTTGATACTGAGCGTTGGCCATTTTTCAATGACCACATTTTGCCAACGTAGGCGGTTGCTGTTACTGAAAGCGATGCTATCTCCATTATACACGAAATGCGTTACTTCATAAAAGCCTTCTTGCAGCGGCCCTTTTGCCAAGGGATACTGATACCCTCCTTGCCGATAGACGCTGTAAGCCTTTGCTCCGTAGAAGATAACGAAAGTAAAGACGAACAATCCCTTTAAAAGTAGCCTCACCTGATATTGTCTCTTCGTATAAACCCACTTAAACTTATTGGGATGGGCAGGTTTCTCGAGCGATAGCAGCGTAAATAAGCGGGGGGCATCGTACCATAATAAGAAAAGTGCCAACTGAATCAAGTATAAACTATAAACCGTTTCTCCCCCTTCATAGGCTAAATTCGAAAGGAATACATTACCGGTAAAACACAGGATAATAAACGATGCGAGGAAAACCGTTTTTCTATTCAATAAGAGTAAACCTGCCAATATTTCAACCGATCCCAAAAACACCTCAAAAGAAGGTGCTATTCCGAGCGAAAGCGAAAAGATCTTCCATGCAGAGAGGTCACCATAATTTGTATTCAAGGTGCTCAAAGCAGGATACGGCGATTGCAAAGGAAACAGCTTTAGGAAACCATAGGCAATCACGCCTATTGCCAGTCGATAACGCACTATGACACGCAGTATATAATAGAGGCGGTCATACTCCTTCCGTTTATCTACAAAAGACCATACAGCAGCCACAATGAATGCAATCACTGCCATAACGCCCCAGTCGGCAAAGGTATGAATCCCCCAAAAATCAGCCGAGGTAGGCGTTTCAACGATTTGGCGGGTATAGCGACTGATATTAAACAGATCGGCCAATCCTAGCTGTAGCCAATTGATCTGAGATAATCTTTCGTAGAATTTCCAGTCGACCGGTACGATCTGTAGCAGGAAATAAGCGAAGAGGAAGCGGAAAAGAATCCTTTCATATCCTTTCCAATCGCGTTGTTCATAAATGCTGTTGTCAATCATAAGCTTATTGATAATATCCTTAATAACCAAGGTTTTGTTCCAATGCATCATCCGTCAATAACTGTTCTGCCGGTAAAGGCAAAAGCAATTTATTGGGATCGCTTATATTCAGTACACTCGCGGCTCTACCCGTGCGTACCAGGTCAAACCAGCGATGCGCTTCCAAGCCAAATTCCAATCGTCGCTCGTTTTCAATCGCCAGCAATAGATCCTCACGATTCGCGGCATTCGTGTTGGCAAGCCCCGCTCTTGTTCTCACCGCATTCAAGTCTGCCCGTGCCGCCTCTATTTCATTTAACTCGCTAAAGGCTTCTGCTCTTATGAGATACAATTCAGCAATCCGGATCACATAAGTTGGATCAGTAGCTGGACTCCGGTAATACAGGTTGCCATACCAACGGTTCTGGTTATCCCGTGCAACCAACGCATTACGGCTTCCGCCTATTTCCGGATCATTCACGAGATTAACGAAGGTCGTATTAGGTGCCCATTGCCGGGTACCGCCATTCTGCTGAGGCTGCCATTGCCCGCGATGCGGATTCAGCTCATTGGCATTATAAAAAATCTCGAAAACGGACTCGCGCGTACCGGTTACGCCGTTCGCAAAAAAAGCATAATACGGATTCAATAGCTCATAGTTTGCCCGATCATCTATTAGTCGGGTAGCATAATCGATTGCTTCCTGCCAATTTTTATTGTATAGGTAATAGCGGGCTTTAAGCGCCCAAACGGTCTTCCGTGTTGCCTGAAAGCGGTTAGTAGACTCAGAAAGTAATGCTTCCGCCTGATTTAGGTCGGCCAATACCTGTGCATAAGTCGCTTCCGCCGAGCTACGTGCAATGCCGGCATTGTCGTCTACGTCCAGGGTCGGTTCGGTAATGAGCGGTACACCTCCCCAGGTGCGCACCAAATCGAAATAAGCTAAGGCACGGATAAAATAAGCCTCTCCTGCAATCCGGTCACGAACATTCCGAGAAATTACGTCTTCCCCTAGTTCCGATACATTTTTAATAACTTGATTTGCCCGGTTAATAGCCACGTAGATACCTTTCCATGTACTGCCAACCGTTGAATTTTCAGCATTCACCTGATGGTTGATAAATTCCTGGACTTGCGATTGCGAACCCGTCCATTCAATATTATCGCCTGACAGGTAGGCTATCGACTGAAAATCTACGCTATAGTACGACCGCAAGGCACTATAAACGCCATTCAGCGCTGCGTTAGCCGACGTTTCATCTACAATAATATTCTCGCCCGAGATCGATGCCCGCGGCTGCACATCCAAAAATTTATTGCATGCAGTAAAACTGATGATGGAAAAAAAAGCTGCTATGTAAGTTAGAATATTCTTCATGACCTCGCTTAAAGTGTTAAGTTAATTCCCAATTGAAAACTTCGTGGCTGGGGCGGCGTACCCAAATCAATCCCCTGTTCGTTCTGCGAACTACTGGCTGCCGCTTCCGGATCTAAACCTGTATAGTCTGTCCAAGTAAAAAGATTATTGCCCTGCAGGTAAAAGCGCAGCTTTTCCAGATGCAGTTTGTCAGATACCTGCTTTGGCAGTGTATAACCGATGGTCAAAGAGCGCAGTCGCAAATAGGAGCCATCCTCCAGCCATCTGCTACCACCATCTCGATAGTTATTGACATTCACGCCATCCGATCGTGGTACATCCGTTATATCTCCTGGTTGCTGCCATCTAGCTAAATTCGAAGCAAAGATGACACGGGCGGCATCGCGAGCACCTCCACCCTCACCAAAGAAGCGGTTGTGATTATAAATTTCGTTGCCGTAGGAAAAAACGAGAAAGGCTGAAGCATCAAAACCTTTATAAGTCAATGTATTGGTTAGTCCACCAAAAAAGTCAGGCCAGATACTTCCCATAATTTTCCGGTCGGCCGTAGTAATCCTACCGTCGTTATTTACATCCTCGTATACCGCATCACCGGTTTGCGGATCCACATACAGTTGGTTGTATACCCAAAAAGAGTAAAGCGGACTTCCCTCCTGGAAAAGAATAAGATCGCGACTGCCGTAATTCAGGGGCTTGTCGAGCTTCTCGATTTTATTGACATTTCGGGAGATGTTAAAACTAGTTTGCCATGTAAAATCTTGCTTTCGTATATTGTAACTATTGATAGCCAATTCAAAACCCTTATTGCTTATTTCAGCGGCATTGCTGGTGTAGCTATCATAACCGGTTGTAGCCGCGAGTGTGACCGGCAACAAACCATCTTTTGTATATTTATCATACACGTTAAGGGAAATATCCAGCACCTGCTTAAACAACGAAACGTCGAAACCTATATTCAGCTGATCGGTACGTTCCCAGCGCAATTGCTGATTAGGCAACTGTTGCGGAGCGATACCCGGCACCCCTTGATAAGAAGAGCCAATACCCGACCATAATCGACGGGCGGCGAAATCGCCGATACCGTTCTGATTTCCGGTGCTCCCATAGCTTGCCCGCAGTTTCAAATCGTCTATAAATGCAACATCCTTCAAAAAGGACTCTTGTTTTACGCGCCAAGCGGCACCAACCGCAGGAAAGTACCCCCAAGGGTCTGCTGAGCCGAAGCGGGAGGAACCATCTGCTCGGATAGAGAAATCAATTAAGTATTTATCAGCAAAAGCATAATCCACCCTTCCAAAAAAAGAAGCCAAGTTAGATTTTTCCCAAGCCTGGCTGCTTGTGCTCGTTGCTGCAGAGGAAATCAATTTAAAATCATTGCTGGCGAAGCCCCTTCCTTGCGCACTGGTACGTTCCAAAGTAGTCCCCTGCAGAGTATTACCCACTAACACACCGAAGCTATGCTGCTCATTGAACCGTTTACGATAGGTTAATGTTTGTTCATTGATCCAGGTAGTAGCCTGCCCAATGGCCGAGGTAGCCAAACCGTCTGGGCTACCAGCAATCAGCAAGTTATTCCAATACTCGCTTTCATTATAGTTATTATAATCGATACTGAAGGTGGTGCGGAATTTTAGATCGGGTAAAATATTAATATCAGCATACAAATTGCCTATATAGCGCAAACTGGTTGAGCTCACGTCATAGTTTTCCAATAATAAGGTGAGATTATCGAAACCTGCCCGCCCTACCAGCACACCATCCTCATTATAAGGCGAAAGATAGGTAGGCGTATGTAAAGCTGCCTGTAGCAAACCACCCTGAGGGCCGTCGCCCGCGCGGGCTTGATTACGCCCTGTTCTGCCCAAGGTATTGCTGGTACCGACCTGTATCCGATCATTTATCCGTTGATCCAGATTAATTTTAAAGCTTGCTCGGTCAAAACTAATGGGTTTTAAAATAGACTCCTGTTTATTATATCCGCCTCCTAAATAGTAGCGCGTAGACGCTGAACCTCCTCTTAATGCGATGTCTACATTGGTAAGTGACGCCGTTCGGAAGGCTTCTCCCAAACGATCGTAAGTTTCTTGCTCCTCCGGCGTTCCTCTGCCCGGAACGCCATCGATCACTTCACTTACCGGCCTAAAAGGCTCGGGACGACCAATATTCCGATTATATTCATTTACCAATTCGGCATGCTCGGGCCCCGTGGTCAATTCCCACAATTTAACCGCTTTCGCAAAACCTTGAGATAGGTTTACATCGATTTTAGGCTTTTGATTGAAATTACCACGTTTCGTCGTAATTAAAATAACCCCATTGGCACCTCTCGAACCATAAAGAGCGGTTGCTTCGGCATCCTTCAATACTTCAATGCTTTCAATATCCGAGGGGTTGATATCGGCAATCGGAGAAGTGGCTTTCCCACCTGTATTTACGGTTTGCAAACTATTGGTATTCAAGAATACCCCGTCGACCACATAGAGCGGATCATTACTCGCATTAATGGAAGTAGCGCCACGTAAGCGGACGTTAACCGCCTCTCCGGGCACCCCTGTGCTACTCGATATCTGCACACCTGCCACCTTACCTTGCAGTTGCGCATCAAAACCTCCTGCGGGGATATCTTTGCTCTCCGCTGGATCTACCTTGCTGACCGAGCCGATCAGGTTTCTGCGCTGTTGGGTAGTATAACCTACGACAACCACATCGTTTAATTGATTGAAGCCTGGTTTCAATAAGATTTCTATTTGCGCGTCGTTCGCCACAACTGTTTTTTTATCGTAACCTATATAACTGACGATCAAGGTGTAAGGAAACTTTTGTCCGGTTACGAAGCTAAATTTCCCATTTTCATCTGTAGAGGCATTATGGGTAACTCCCTGTATTTGCACCAACGCTCCTGGTAGTGGTTCTTTCGTCAGGGAATCTCGCACGACACCACTTAAAGTAGAGTTAATTAGCGGTTTGGTCTCCTGTGCTTGCACAAAAATATTAAGACAGATCAATAGAAAAGACAACACAGCACCCTGTGCAATCTTTGAGTAGTTTTGCATAAAATTTTAAGTTTAATTAACCGTTTGGCTTCATTGAAACGCCGGTCGACAGCCGACGTGTTTACTTCCTAAAAGAATATTTTACACCTGATCATACGCAACATCGATACGTTGTGCCCATATAAATCGTTATCAACATTTTTTTCATCTTTTACGTTCAGTTATCCTCAGAGGTTGAATGTTTGACAAATGTATAAGAAAAATTCAACAAAACAATATAAAGTCTACATATTTAGTATACTATTTACAAAATAACGGTTATTGACCCCATAAAGCATGTTTTAGCACTATTGGAAGCGATATAAAATGGACATTGGTGTTAGGAATCTGTAAACAAAGGAAACGGCCTATAAGTGGCGGGAGGTGTTGCAGGCAATGCCTTTACTTTCCAACAAAGGTGCTATCGCTTAGCGTTTTAATAAAGGAGATGATATCTTCTTTTTCCTGTTCGGTTAGAGGTATTCTGTTTCCGTTATCTTTTAGAATAGGATCGAGATTATCGGCATCCAAAACACCGTTGTCAAAATAATCCAAAACAGACTTTAACGTCGGAAACTGGCCGAAACTTCCATAAGGTGCCGTGTATTCGGCATTCCTTAAAGAGGGAACCCGAAAACTCATAAGGTCAGCAGGAATTCCCGTTACTCTGGCGCGCCCCGCCTCTTCTGTACTGGGGTTTACAGGAAAACCGACATTTCGGAAACGCTGATCGGTGAACAGCTCGGTACTGTGGCAGCTCATACATTTCTGCTGAAAAACCTGATACCCTCGTGCTTCACTTTCTGTAAATGTGTCACCTTCGTTCCGTCTGATTCTATCGTACTTACTGTTGGCAGAAATAAGCGTGTATTCATATTGTGCAATACTTTGGTAAATTCCGTCGGCGGTAACATTTTCATCGCCAAAGGCCTTTTTAAACAAATCCTTGTATTCATAGTCATCCCTGATTTTTCCAATGACTTCCAAAATTGACGAGTTCATCTCTTCATGTGTGATGATGGGAACCAAGGGTTGCTTTTCCAATTGCAATATATTTCCATCCCAGTTAAAGAACTTCATAAACGCCAAATTTTGAAGAGGCGGCGTATTACGAAGTCCGACTCTGCCATAAATCCCTATCGCTTGCACGTTATTATCGGCAAAAGCACTCGATTGCTTGTGACAACTGGCACAGGAAATCGTATTGTTGCCACTTAATTTTTTCTCGTGGAATAATTTCTCACCTAATTCCACGCCATACTTCGTGGGCTTATTTTCGCCTACGAAAGCATTCAATGACGGAAAACCATCGGGTATATTCAACGGTATTTCAGGGTTGTCGTAAGGTATCGGCTCAATAACCTTTTCCCTGTTGCAGGACAGCAACAGCAACAAGCCGGATAAAAACAGGAGTACTCTTTCCATGTATGTAAAAATAGTTTGGAAAAAATCTGCATGCCACTTCCATACTTCCCGTCAATATCTGCATCCATTAAGACAGGATGAGGGCTCTTGGCGACCATTGGAAGTATACAGATTAAAGAAAAGAGCCACCGCTGTCTGAAAATCTGGGCGGCTCTTTTGGTGCCCATTTAATTCTCTACGCTACCGACCGAGAACATCCCGGAAAGATCGCTCGATCCATTTCCGCCTAAGTTATCGACAAACAACACCATATTAGCTGCCGTATGCGTACTGGGCTTCGCATTTCCCGTCCCTAAGATGATCGTGTTGGTTTTTCCACTTAATAATTTGTCGAAATCTGCATTAATCGTGATTCGTGGAGCATGCTCACCGACGATCGCATGACTAGGGAGGGTCAAAGTAATATCCCTGTAGGCATCAACCCCTTGCGTGTAGGTATCCGGCTCTCCGTTTGTGCCCTCCACGGTACTTCCGGTATGAACAGACATTTCCTTATGGTCGGTGTCATAAAAACCTTCAATTTTAGTGAAACGATATCCCGTACCCCATTCCCAATGCATTTGGGTGTCGTTTGCCCCCGCCGCTGCATAAAAATCAGGAAATCTTACCTCATCCAATGTGTTTAGTTCCGGCCTGACACCGAGGCCGAATTTCAGTTGCCCGTATTCACCTACCGGGATATTGCTGAGCACATAATCTAAAGTCTGCGGCTTTGAATGGTCTACAACCGTTGCTCCCTGATCCAAGTCATTAATATTGTAAGGGATTTCGCTCCCATCTGCTTTTATCAAACGGATATTACTTATCACGTATTTCAGTTCTGAAAAATGGTGAACCTGTCCTTCGGCAGAAGTATTCACCGTAGCAGTGGAAGAGCTAGCATCGCCAAGCACAATAGTCGTATTTTTAAACGTGTTGTTGAAATGTAAGGTGATGTTATTAGCGACAGGATTGTCATCGTTCTTGCTGCAAGACATTAATGCAAGTGAACATACCAGGAATAAAAGATAGCTTTTTTGTGTTTTCATTTTTTTTACTTTTTAATTGTTACTTTTTAATTCTCATTTACTTTTCTAAAAACTGAATTTCATAGAAGTGAAAATATTACGCCCCATTCTTGGGATGTTGCCCCAATCAGCATAAGTGCTGTAATACTTGTTGAAAAGGTTTTCCGCGCCAACCTGCAAGACCGTTTTAAAATTTTTGAAGCTGATTGTATAATCGGCAGAGATATTCCAAATGCTATACGCCGGCGTTAGGTCTTCGCCATATTCGGGACTATAGTCGTCATGTGCGAAATCGCCATTCAGCGACGTTTGAACACCAAATTCCCTATGCATAAAATGAAGGGACGTCTGATAGCTCAGCGGACGAATGAACGGCAGATTCCCCCCTTTGTCGTCCGTTGCTCGAGCATACCTAAGCGTTCCTTTCCAATGTAAGTGTGGCAAAATATCATAGTTTGCATTCAGCGCCATATTAAAAAGTGTAGCGTAGTTCAATGAAGTGTAGCCTTTCACATCAACCGATTGATAATTCATCGGACTTCCCAAACTTAAAATCCTTCCTACGATATAATGCTGAATGTGGAAATAGTTTGCTGTTGCTTCAATGCCCATTCTTTCGTTTCTGAACCCGGCACTCGCATTGGCTTCATAAGAAATCTCGTTTTTCAAATCGGGATTTCCAATGTAATCGTAGCGGTCAAAACTGTTATAGATATAATACCCATAGCCTTCCGAAACAGAGGGTGCTCTATGCCCATAGCCTGCACCCACGGAAAAATCGAATTGCTTGATATTAAGCTGATAACTAGCATGCAAACCCGGCAAGATTCTGTTTTTTTCCTGTGGCGTGCCGGGATGAAAAATCCAGTTGAACTCTACATATTTGGACCGATTGTAATTCCAGCCTAAGGATCCTCCCAGGTTCAACCGGCTTGCTTCCGAAATATCCCATGAATTATTCATCGAAAGTCCTGCAAAACGCGTTGTAACCCATGGCCAGCTATACGCAAACATCGTCCTATTACTCCGGTCCTGCGGATACATGGTCATTTCAGCAATAGATAGATTCTCGTACACATTCAACTGGATATCACCGCTGTACTCGCCCCTTTTCAAATTGGCTCGAGACACCAGTCCATAGGTGGTGCTCCAACCCGGCATATCCATGTGAACCAGATTTTCAGGACGCTTAGTATCATCCATATAATGTTCGATTGCATTGAAATAAAGCTTCGTATCCCAAGCCCTCACCAGCCCTTCTTCAAATAACTTCTTGTAAGCGGCTGATGTAATAATCGCCCGGGAAAGCCATAAATCCATTGGAAGTGCAGGGAAACCTACATCTTTTGCCATATCGAAGATGGCATCTACCCTTACCGAAGACAAGGAACTTGTTTTATACGCAAGCCCCAATGAGCTGTTGAATTTATTATATTGCGAATGGAGAACTTCATCGTTATTTCCATCGTAATAATTACCGGCTTTTCGAAAAGCGATGCTTCCATCTGCCACAAACTTATCGCTTGAATAAGAGAGGTTCCCGAGGTTGAAAAACTGTTTGTTATTAAACTCAAACCCCGTTTGGTAAGCACCACTCCATTTCCTTGCTAGGCCAAATGGCGTACTTTTCCTTTTCAGATCAATGCTTCCCGCAACGGTAGCCCCGTGCAAACTTCCTTCCTGACCAGAGGTGATATCGATGGTAGAAAGGTTGTTGCTTTCAACATACGAAGTGACGGGATCCATTTTATCTGTACAAGCACCAAAAATGTGCATACCATCGATGGTAACGGTCGAGCGCTCCGTACTCATGTTATTGAGCAAAGGTTCCCACGCATAGGCGCCACGTTTAATGAAACTGATATTGTCGGAAGACGCTAAAAATTCGTCCACAGAAACTGACATTTTCAGCTCCGTCTCAATTTTCCGCTTGGCAATAGCCGTGACTTCTACCTCTTCAAGGACCTTGGTACTGTCGCTTTGGGCCGGCTCGGTCTGCGCCTTAGCATTCATTCCAAGAAAAAGAACGAAAAAGGTAATACTTAGCTTCTTCATCATCTTAGAATAGAATATCAATATACAGTTCACTTTTCGCTCCTTCAACGCCCGGTGTAAAATCAGTCGGCACTTCGGTTCCTTTGAGGATTCTTCCGTCTTGGTTCAGCATGATGAGATTCAATGTCCAGTTTCCCGTCATGGTGTAATTAACAAGCCCGTGATACAAACCATCTCCTTGCTGCGTTAAATCCTTGTTATTGGGCGAAGAATGATTCCCCATGGAAGGCTCGGGCATCCGGGGATCTAACTGCAAGGTATAACCGCGCACCTCCTCGTATAAAAACTGGGAAGGGTCTGGAAAACTGCCGGATGAGGGATTGAGGGGTTTATTGAATCTGTAAATTCCGGCAACCAAGTCGTTTTCACCAACTTTTGGCTTTTGCGGCGATATCAAAGCGATGACATATTGTTTATCGTCTTTCCCCGTAAACGCCGTCATATTCAAGTTTTTGTTGGGCTGCTCCTGAACGGCGATATGTTGCTTCACCGTATGGGTTTGACCACCAATGGTAAAGCCGATATATAATTCCCAACTTTCATCTCCATTGCTTTCACTGGTAAAGACGGAATAGCCGGAAAAATAATCGCCGTTCGATCGGTCTCCCAAATCGTATTGATGCGGACACGAGCCTGTACTTCCATCCGTATCCGTCCTGATAGGGAGAAACGTTACAGCAGAAACATCAGCTTGTTCCGTGGTCTGGCTGTTCGTAATCTTTAATCGGATTTCGTTGTATCCTTTATAGAAAGTGCCGTTCAAGACCTCAACACGGATGTCATAGCCGTCATGCTGAATGCTCACAGCTTCCTTGAACTCCTCGTGTTCGGTAACCACCGCACCTATTTCCGCTTCGTAATCCGTTTTTTCTTTGGTACAGGACATTACCGTAAAGCATACCGTGGTAAGGAAAAATAGTATTCTGTTCATCTGTTTATCTTTGTTCTGCATTGGCTAGCGCCCTGCCTATCGTAGGTCGGGCTCTGTGACGATTAAACCCTGAAGGGTTCATGACCACAAAAGCGCCATTTAAAATCTGTGAATAAATAATCATTAGACACTAGGTCAAATGACTATTTAATCACGCCGAAATTCATCGCTGTTGACGAATATTTTTGTGAAAATGATTGGAAACCCGCGGCCGCGCGCTTATCATAGCCTCTTCATGCAAGGACGTTCTTTTCCGAGTCGGTTCTAAAAGAAGGAAATTGGGTCCAAATAATAAGCAGTGTCAAGCCCACGTTGAGTTACGCGCTGATAGGGGTTTAGCTGATTGGAGGACGAAATATAGACGTATGGTAGTTAAATCGGTAATCGATCAGATAAGGTGAAAAATGGTTTTGACAGGTTTCTTCTTTCGGCTGCTGCATAGTATAAACAGTGCGTCCGTTATGCACGTAGAGGGAACTGTATTCATATACCACTAAATTCTTTTTTGTTTCCTCTTTCTCTTTTTCCCTTATTTTCTTCATTAGCACACACTGACCATTACAATGGAGCTCAGGCCGATCCTTATTGATACATTTCGCAAGATACTCGGGTAAATGTATCTGATATTCCACAGTCATGATACTGCGATAAAATGATTGCAGCGTCAACGCGACTAATAGAATATATGTACAAAGACGTCTCAAAACCTATTTAGATGCTTATCTAATTAATTTTGTGCCAAACTTAGATAAATTCTCTTTGATATGCAATATAACTGCGTTACATAAAAAAGGAAATGCATAAAAGCGGGCCATAATTAGTGCCAAAACTTGCCTTTCCTAACAGCGCCACAGGAGCTTCAAAAATTATCGGCTTAAATACAAAGAGGTGTCTAAAAAAGTCCGCTTCGCCATCTGGCGAAGCCCGAGACTTCGGGGACACAGAGAATCTCATAGTCAACATGATAGATTTTCGACTTTGCTTCACTTCGCTCGAAATGACAAAAACTTATACTTTTAGCCCCTATTCATCGTAGTGAGGCTTTCCGAACACCAACCCTGTTAGACAACAATGAAGCCATTTTAAATGCAAAGAATTTTTTCGATTGAACCTCACTAAATCTCCTGCTTTCAGTATGAACAGTATTTCTTTTAGTTTAAGCAGATATATATCAATACTTTCAAATTGTAAGAGCTATCAAAGTTACCCCATCCTTGTATATCAATATGTATAAACATAAATACTTAGCAAAACTTCTCTATATTGATAAGGATGACACATACAACCTTAGATTAATATAAAATTAATATCGAAATAACACTTATAACATAACTTTGTGTATACATAAAGGGTATAAAGGATATACCCACCTAACTTAAAGCACAAAGTATTGATATGTATTTACAAAAAAGATTTAGAGGAAATCGTTGCTTATTAACCAAAACGATTACGGTCTGGCCAACCTGAACAACGTCGGCACAAAGACCAGTGTTTCCCGATGCCCTATGACGAATATCAATTGGATCCCGAGAAAATGTATCGGAACCCCGGATATTGATCAATATGAAAATATCAATAAATATGAACAGGATAGGGAAATATTTCCCTGTCCTGTTTTGAATTACTCAATTTGCTTGCCCTTTATAAGATACAATATACAGTACGATGAAACAGACTTTTTTACTTTGCTGGCTGTTCTTTACCAGCTCGACCTTGTTCGCTCAGAAACAGAAAGATACTTCTATCAGGGAAATTGTTATCGTATTTAAAACACATTTTGACATCGGTTATACGGATTTTGCCCAAGCCGTTGTGGAAAAGTATAGTACTTCTATGATGGAAAGCACTTTCAATATTATTGAAGAAAGCAAAGAGCTCACTCCTGAAAAACAATTTGTCTGGACAGTTCCCGGCTGGCCTATGGGTCAAATGATCAATCAAAGTTCACCTCAAATCAGCTCTAAAGTACAGGACGCTTTTGTTAAAGGCCGTTTTGTAACACATGCCCTACCTTTTAATATGCAGACAGAGTCCAGCGATCCTGAAATGTTGGTACGCGGTATGAACATTTCGTCTGCTATTTCACGGCGCTATGGTTTACCTCTACCTTATGATGCAAAAATGTCGGACATACCCAGTCAATCTTGGATGTTACCGACACTTTTAACACATGCCGGAGTGAAGTTCCTTCAAATCGGTTGCAACGGGGCTTTTAAATCTCCTGATGTCCCGGCGTTATTCTGGTGGGAAGGACCAGACGGTTCAAAATTGATGACGATGTATTCGGAAAAAGGTTACGGCACATCATTGCTTCCTCCTCCAAACTGGCCATATAAAAGCTGGCTGGCAATTGTACAAAATGGCGATAACTCAGGACCGCCAACACCTGAAACTGTTGAAAAAGTCTTAGCAGAAGTACATAAACAAGCACCGAATGCAAAAGTCAGAATTGGACGAATGTCTGATTTTTATGATGCTATTATTAAAGAAAACCCCAAATTACCTGTCGTTCGTGGCGATATGCCAGATACATGGATCTATGGTTTTATGTCTATGCCTAGAGAGGTTAAAGACTCACGTAGAGTTAGCAAAGATCTTTTTGCATTGGAGTCACTCAATACCTTATATAATATATGGTCGTCTAAAGGATATAACATCTCAAATCTGTTGACAGAAGCCTATACGAACAATCTGTTGTTTGATGAGCACACATTTGGAATGGCTATGAGTCATGGCAAAAATGGAACATGGAGCTACGGAGATGAATTTAAAATACAACGGGCAAAAGGCGTGTATGATGACATTGAAAAGTCATGGAAGGAAAAAGCAGACCGCGTGTTTTCGGCTGATAAAATGGTAACGCCATCATTGAACCGGCAATTAAGAGAATTGGCTCAAGAGGTTAATGTTGAAGGAAAAAGGATATTCGTTTATAATTCGCTGCCCTGGAAAAGAAGTGGATTGGTGACCATTAAAGGGCATAGTTCATCCAATCCAGGCACGGCAGTTAAGGATGTTGAAACAGGTGAAATCATACCGGTTTCGAATGAAAAAAACATCCTTCAGTTTGTTGCGAAGGATATACCAGCTTCAGGTTATCGCAACTACATATTGACCGATGAGGTGCCATTAGATTCTGGAAACGAATTTTTGATCAATGAATCAACCAATACCATAGAGAACGAATATGTAAAGATACAATTTGATCCAATCAAGGGAAGTATAAGCTCGATTTTAGAAAAGAAATCAGGCAGGGAAATGGTTGATAAAAAAAGTGAATATGGATTTGGTCAATATTTGTACGAACGCTTTAGTAAGGACGATGCCGACAGCTACGTTAAAAGCATCATAAAAAGAGGGGGCGGGGGACAATTAACCAGACCGAATTTAACGGATGAACCACATGTAACAGAGAAAGGAAACAACGCAAAAATTGCTTTTTCAAAAAATGCGACCTCCGTAACCGCTACTATGCTGTTTTCAGCGTCCGCTAGTCTGCCGCACGATTATAGCATTACAGTAACTTTATATAAAAATACATCTACTGTCGAACTCCTTTGGAATATCAATAGCAAGCCTGCTGAGCCTTGGCCAGAAGCGGGCTGGATAAGTTTGCCCTTCCATGTCAACGATCCGACATTTAAATTGGCAAGGTTGGGTGGCGTAGTAGACCCCATCCGGGATTTTGTTAAAGGAAGCAATTTTGATTATTTCTTCCTTAATTCAGGTATGTCTATAGTTAACAAGGACGGAAAGGGAATCGGACTTGCCACACCGGATGCACCTGGAATCAGCCTCGACAGACCCGGATTATGGAAGTATTCAGGGGATTTTATCCCAAAAAAAACCAATGTTTTCGTCAATCTATATAATAATCTGTGGGGCACCAATTTTACCGAATGGATCGAAGGTTCATGGTCTGCACGGATTAATTTGTGGTTTACAGATCGTTTTAATAATGAACAGTCTATTATTACCCCTTCTGAAGAATCCCGCTCTCCGCTTTTAGCGGCTTTAATAAATACTACTGGTGGCGATTTGCCGGCATCTGCTGCCGGCATTCAGTTATCTAGAAAGGGCATAATGGTTACTGCATTCGGGAAAAACCCAAACGGCGACGGAACAGTTTTACGAGTATGGGAACAAGCCGGGGTTTCAGAAAAAATTACCGCGACATTACCAAATGGGCTGAAAGCACAAAAGGCAATACCCGTCGATTTGCGGGGAGAAAAAATCGGGGAGCCGATAAAAATTATATCTGGCAAATTCGAATTTGAGCTTAGAGCCTATGCTCCAGCAAGCTTTATTCTCCTATAGCTAAATCTCAGGGCCGGCTACCTATGATCATTACCACGGTGTTACGCCATCATCGCTCAGGAAGCTACCAGTAGGGCCATCGTTCCCTATTGTGGCATATTGCACTATCGGGGCGGCGCCTTCAGGTATGGACTTGTGTCCCTGATGGAAATTAAAATCCGTCTTGGTATATCCGGGATTCACACTGTTGACCTTAAAATTTGTACCCCTGAGTTCATACGCCAGCATTACCGTGTAAGCGTTCAACGCTGTTTTGCTGGAGCAATAGGCTGTCAGCTTGGTATCATAATGCTCGTAATTTGGATCGCTATGGCGGCCTAATGATCCGAGGTCGCTGGAAACATTGACAATGCGAGGTGCATCCGATTTTCTCAACAACGGAAGAAAAGCTTGAGTGGTCTGGATAACACCAAAAAAATTGGTCTCAAACACATTGCGAATATTTTCCTGTGTCACATTACTTGCATCCTGTGGAAAATCACCGGCTATGCCCGCATTGTTGATCAACACATCGAGCTGAGCAATTTTTGACGATAACTCCTGAGCGGCTTGCTTCACGGAGTACGGATCCGTAACATCAATCGTTACGATTTCCACATCCGCATGACCTACGGCTTCCAATTCGCTGATCGCCTGTTGTCCGCGATTCTGATCACGACTGCCTATAAATACCTTATATCCTGCTTGTAATAATTGCTTTGCTGTTTCAAGACCAATACCTTTATTGGCTCCTGTAATTAATACTGTTTTCATTTTTGCTTTGTTATTAAGACCTAAAGATTGTGTGAAATAATTATGACGGATCCGACCACGGAGTAAAATTTAAAGCACCACGCTCATATCTTTCATTTGCTCGCTGGCTACTCGATCGTTGATACGGGGACGGGCGGGAATTGCGCACCAGCCAAATCACCTGTTTCAAGGTCATGTTTAGCAATGTCCATCGCCTGTTGCAGCATGCGTGTGATGAAGCGCATCAGCACGTAGCGGATGAAGAACTTTGCGAGAAAGTTCTTCGGTATCGCCCTGTAGGTCCATTCGATCTTCGTGGTATTATCATCCAGCCTGGTGAAGAACCATTCGCCTTCGACACGTATTGCCGTGTATTTAAGCGCTGGCGAGGTAAATTCCTCGTTCTTGTAAGCAAAGTGTGTTGGCGCATTCCATTGCAACATGGTCTCTTTGGTGGTCGTGCCATCTGTGAAATAGATCGTCCTGCTCAGACCCGCTTTGTTCCAACCAGCATCAACGCTGGTGCCTGCGATACCGGCGATCGGCCCGGTTCCGGGAAATATATGTGGAAGGTAAATCGGCGCGATGTAATCGAACGCCTGCTCAATAGGAGCTTGCATGGTCGCAATAATGGTGGTATGCGGATTCCTGCGGACTTCTGTTTTTTTGATTGCTGTTTTCATTTGAAAGTATTTTAAGTGATTTATTGTTACGTCTTGATGACGATACAAATGTCAGCAGCCCGATCCTGATAGCATTTGCCAAATGGCAAATAGTGCGTATTCTAGAAAATATTTATTGAGGTGCCTTTCCATGACATCGGGCATAACGGCCCTGATATAGATATCGCTTTTTGCCAAATGACAAATATTAAAAGGTTGTTTAACTGCAATTTTGTGCTGTTAACCCGTCAATATTTTATAAAACGTGGTCAGCATTAAAATGAATTTTAAATCAGTATGGAAACCCTTATAAATAATCTGCTATTGTTCGATCGGCTGACCGAACAGCAGGTGAAACTCATCCGTGACATTACAAAAGACGTCCATTTGCAGGAAGGGGAATACTTCGCCGAACCGGGCGACATTTGTTCACAGCTTGCCTTTGTCGCAAAAGGAATATTAAGGTACAATCATTACAATCGCAAAGCGGAGAATATCACCAGCGGCCTGATAGGTGAAGGCGATTTTGTCGCAGGCGCGGCCCCGTCGCACCTGCCGGCCCTCCATTCCGACTATTTACAGGCCATTACCGAATGTTCCCTATCGGTAATTGACAAAAGAGGTATGGAAGAGTTGTCATCTACCGTATCCAATTGGGATAACATGGTAAGGAAGATCTCACAAAAAGCTATTGCCGAAAAACGCAGCCGGATCCTGCGCCCGGTCGATGATGATCCGGAAGCTGCAGCATCCCAATACCTGGAGAAGTTCCCCAACCTAGCGAAGCATTTAAGCGTTGACCGGATGTTGTTGTATATCGACGGCCGCTTCAATGAGGAAAGCCTGAAATGACAAATCAGCTATTTATTAACTTTTAGTTTGCTTGAGGCATCAATATTATGAACAATCAAAAGCATTATATTTGCATTACTACATCTTACATTTATGAACGCACTTATTAATTACCTCCTTCTTTTTGGCGATCTCAATGAACAGCAGATCGCATTTGTCTTGAGTAAGTGTGTGGAACATCAGTTAAAAAGGGATGAGTTCTATCAGGAAGCGGGGCGGACGCCAAAGCAATTCGCATTTTTGTCGGAAGGGGTTTTCAGGGTGAGCTACTATAATAATAAGGGAGATGAAGTGACAAAATATTTTCTCGATGAAGATCACTTTGTGGTCGATCTGGAAAGTTATCATCAAAACAAGCCGTCACCAGAATACATACAAGCCGTGACGGATTGTACTTATATCACGTTGTCCCGGGACGCTATGAAAGATTTATCATTGACGATAGCCGTTTGGGACGAGATCATAAATAAGATCATTGCTAAAGCACTTACAGAAAAGGTCGGTAAGATCAGTATGATGATGGCTGAGGATGCTACCGAACGATACCTCAATTTTTTCACCCGTTTCCCAAAACTTGCCAACCGGATACCACTTTCCCACCTGGCTTCCTACCTAGGTATTACACAATCATCATTAAGCCGGATCAGAAGGTCCATTAACATGTAACATCCCATTTCAGCTTGAGCCATGACCTGCCAAATCGGCTACAGTAAGTTTGCTCCATTTATGAACCTTTGCTAACAGCAAAACATACATAAAATGAAAAGCGGAATCAAAGGTAAAATTATCGCAATAACAGGTGCCAGTAGTGGCATTGGTAAAGCAACAGCTGAATTATTATCGTCGCAGGGCGCGAAAGTCGTTTTAGGAGCCCGTCGAACAGACCGGTTAGAATCGATCGTTGAGACTATAAATCAGAACGGTGGAGAGGCCGCTTTTCTGAAAGTCGACGTGACTCTCCGGAAAGATCTTGACAAGCTCGCAGCATTGGCTGTCGAGAAATTCGGCGGACTTGATGTCCTTATTAATAATGCAGGGATCAGCCAACTGTATAAAATGGAAGAACTTGATGTAGAAGGCTGGGAACAAATGATCGACGTAAACCTAAAAGGAACATTATACGGCATTGCAGCAGCGTTACCCATTTTCATAGCTCAGGGTTCAGGGCACCTCATCAATGTGATTTCAACTGCAGGCATTAGTATAACACCCACCATGGGCGTCTATGCAGGGACCAAAAATGCAATTCGTACCATCAGCGAAGCGTCGCGTCAGGAATCAGAAGGCCGCTGGAGGGTGACCGGTATCTCGCCAGGTTATGTTGCAACCGAATTTGTCAGTAATATTAAAAACGAATCGATAAGGGATGTTATTCAGAGGAATGCCGATGAAATAGCGATACCCGCAGCGGCGGTTGCGCAGGCCATTGCGTATGCCATAGAACAACCGGACAATGTCGATGTGGGCGACATTGTGATCCGTCCAGCTGTTCAGGGTTAAAGGGATGTAGTACCATACGATAAACGAGATAACAATGAATACGTTAAAATTCAGTAACATAAGTGATCTGATGCGGCGCCTTGGTCTCATGCCGCCTGCGCACCCTTTAATCGCTTTGGTCAATTATGATGAAGAACAGATCAATTTGCGTGATGCAGGGAGTTGGTTTATACTGGACTTTTACAAAATCACATTTAAAAAGGATTTCAACGGTAGCCTTAAGTATGGGGCGGGAACTTATGATTTTAAAGAAGGCGGCATGGCCTTTTTGGGACCCGGTCAAACGGTACAAATGACAGCAGATGCAGCGGATCATCAGGGTTACGCCTTGTACTTTCATCCTGAATTGTTAACCAGCCACTCATTGGGAAGGGACATCCAACGGTACGGCTTTTTCGACTATACTGTATCAGAAGCTTTGTTTCTGGCGGCGAAAGAAAAGCAAATCATAGAAACCATTTTGCAATCAGTTTCCATTGAATTGGCGTGTAATATTGATCCGTTTAGCGAGGATGTGCTTGTCTCACAGTTAGCGTTATTATTGAACCACAGCAACCGCTTTTACAACCGCCAGTTTTTAACCCGAAAAAGCCAGCATCATGAATTGATATCTCGTATGACTTCCTGGTTAAACGAATATTTTGATAGGGCAGATACCGCCCTTACCGGACTGCCATCTCCGCAAGATATTGCGACACAACTGGGTGTATCACAACGTTATCTTTCCGATATGCTCAAGGCGCTTACAGGTAAAACGACTCAGCAACACATCCACTTAATATTGATTGAAAAAGCAAAAAGCTTGCTAAACCAGACGACATTAACAACGGCAGAAATTGCTTACCGTTTGGGATTTGAGCACCCACAATCATTCAACAAGCTTTTTAAGCAACGTACAAGTGTTTCCCCACATGAATTTCGTCATAACCAATGGCGTAAAAACTGATTCTTTACCCTTGAAATGACACTTCTGGAAACAGAAGGTCCGGTAATTGGTCTATGGCTGACCTGCGGGCATTGCGGAACCGTTTGTTGTAATTCCAGTTTGGCTCACAGATTTTTATTGGCATAAAAAAGGAGAAAACCAATATATGGTGTCTCCTTAAGTAGAGTCGGATTGCCGAAAGTCGAACTTTGCAGAGGATTGTGGTGCTATTTTAAATGCTAGTGATCACCTTATGTAGGTTAAACGCCCCTTAATATTTCGACCTGCTTCAATCTCCTAAGCATTTTTTTGTATGACATCAATTCAGTCCCCAACTCATTGTAGACCTTACCGATCTAAGATTGCATTCGATCTTTGATGAGAAAGACCAGGTCATTTAGTATTACAGCATCAAAAATAGGTTTTAACCGCGAACCGGAACTGCTCTATAAATATTTCCTTGAAAACACTGATGTTGTTCTGCTCGTAAAAGATCAGCATCGCCTTTTTGTATTCAACGGAATCTATCGTCCTAAAGGAGATCGGACTGTACTGATTGGCGATCAGAATGGCATTGCTGATGATCCGTGCAGTCCGTTTGTTGCCATCATTGAATGCTTGGATGTAGGACAACAGCACAGTGCCAACAGGGATTTTTCAAATATATCCTCTTTGTCGTTAATCAAACTGCACATATCATCGAGCGCTTCCCTTATCTGGTGTTCGTTATCCAATGGTCTATAATTTTATAATTTGTACCTGAAATACCGCCGCGTCGTTGCCTGATATTGCGCTCTACCGGAAGATCCTTTACAAGCATGCTGTATATATCCTCAATTCTCGCTATGGCCAAAGGAACGAGTATGCTGGATGGTAGCGTTTTCTGTACATACTGGCCGAAAAGCAGATATACCTTTAATCCCAATTTTATAACTGATCTTGAAAGTGCTATAAAGTATACAGCTATCGTTCTTTTTTATTGGCTATTAAATCTAACACAAGGTTCAGTTCACTATCAACTCGGTGAACAAATTCTTTGTAAGTCGGTTGTATTTCATAATCAGGTATTACACCCCTGCCAAAAGGTATATCATCACTCTCGAAAGCTGTTACAAATTTTAATAAAGGGATACTTATCCTGATCTCTGTATGGGGTAAAGTTAAGTTGAGCCCAAACCCGCTGGTTTGACCGTAAAATCCGCCTGCGGTTTCTTCGCCAACAAAAACAGCATCCGTCTTCGCCTTTAATAATCCGGCGAATTCGGAACCTCCGGAATAGGTTCTGCCGGATATTAAAACGTATATTTTGCCTTTGAATGGATTCTGTTTCGGAGGTGCTACTTGCATAAAATTGTCTTTGCGCAGGTATCTACCATCATTCGCCTGATGAAACTCATCCTTCATGAGTCTCTCGAAAGCGTCTCGTTTTTGGGGTGTATTGTACTGAGTATGATTTAAAAAAGAAAAGGATAAAGAGTTTACTTGTACATACTTATATTTTACATAGGGTTGGCCCGTTAAATGCGAAAACACATAATCCTCATAGCCCTCTGTCCCTCCGCCATTATTTCGGACATCAATAATCAGGTTCTGGATATTGGCTTCTTTAATGACCGCAAAGGCACTATCAATTTTTGAGGAAAAGACTTCGAAGGCAATTGTCTCATCGCCCTTTTTGTCATGATATGTGTGTCTGAATGAGTGTAAGGATAATTGAGCGATACTTTTTTGATGGTCGATATATAACTCGATAGGGCTCTCAAATCTTGGATAAGCTATTTGATTCTCTATATCCTTAAAGTTTCGCAGCGAAACCGCATTCACCTCTATAGTTGTGGTTTGGTTGGTTTGGGGATTGAGCAATTCCAGTGTGTAAAATGGTTTGTTTTCAAAGTAGTCCGTATAATTATACGCCAAGCCTGCATAATCTATACTGTATCTGATTTTCCCTGTCTTTATATGGCCATCTGCAAATTTCGGACTGTATGAAAAAATGGTGTTGATAATACTGTCTATCGGTTCATCATTGATTTTATTAAGTATCTGCCCATTGGTCTGGCGATTTTCAACATTATTGATAAGGTACAGTTTCCCATTCAACATTTTTACCAATATTGGTGGAATCAACGCTTTTTGGCTGAAATACTTACCAACGTCTTTTGGTGAACCAATACGGCAATGTCCTTCCTTTGTCGCAGCGACTATCTTTGATGCGATACGGAAAAAAGCGTAAGAGTCCATGTTGTGTTTCAGTTGTTCCCTTTCGTGCAAAACAACACTGTCAAATTGAGGGATTGTATTATACCAGTACAGTCCAGGATGAGCTTCTTTTAAAGCATTGATCATTAAGTCAAAGTCCTGCTGCAGTTTTTCAACAGAATAGGTTTTTACGATCTTTTCTTGTGAGAAGGTGGTGGCCTGTATAAAGATGAAAGTTATTGTTATTATTATTTTTTGCATGTATTGTTTGTTTTCGATTGATGAATACGTTCCTTACTCTTTCGATTTCGACACCCTCCAAATGTTGATTGGCAATAGCAGTTCTCAAACTTATTAAGGTGTCGTTGCTTTTTCAACTAATGTTCAGCAAAAACGTAGCATATCTCGGGTGGAGTTCATCCTGAAAAGGTGAACCACAAAAGTTGTGTACCAAATATGACGATCACAAACAATATTCGTTCTCATCGTTGGTTGTCACATCCTTTACGCCCATGATACCGAAAATAAACCGCAGATAGGTTGTCTGGAAGTTCATATGTTCATTCTTTTCGTTTTCTCCATAACCGGTGTCGCCCCTGCTTGACAGGATGAACAGTTTCTTATTTCCAAGTAAGCCCACGTAGTCGCCATCCGGTTTTGCGGACCGGAACTTCCATGTTTCATTGATACGCATTACCTGATCTATATAGACAGTTAACCTACTCCAATTCATACATTAAGGAGTTATGATATCATTTCCTCCAGTATCTTTTTCATCTAGTACGTTACTTGGACTCTTCCCTCCTTTTACTGCATTTTTTATCTTAAAAGTCAGCGAAATTCCAAACGAACGAGTGTCAAGTTTTTGCATTGTGGAAACGCCATTTGCCAGCGGTAAGGTTCTTGCTATCGTACGGTTTGTATTAAAGATGTCATTCGCAAATAATGATAGTGTTAAATTGTCTTTTAAAAACTTCTTTGAAATGTTGAAGTCAAAAGTGTGCTGAAAAGGTTTATCGATCATATAGTATCTGTAGTTCCCCGGAGTTGTAATTTTGTATATTAGCTGAGTGTTAATATCGCTCGGCAAAATAAACTGCCCGGACACGAAAAACGACCAGATTCCTTTTTGATCTCCAATCATTGCACTGTTATATTTTTGATAATCCAAGTAAAAATATAATATATCAATTTTATTGATATCGAAATTGAATTTCATAAGCTCGTCAAAGCCTTTGGTAAAGAGCAGTAACGGAAGTGGCAAACCTACGCTAAATGTATTGACTCTTAGATCTGGTACATTTTGATATAAATAGCTGACATTTCCGTCGGTATTTTCCACTAAAAACATTATATCATCCTTTGCAAAACTCACGTCATATGATAAGGTTGCATAATCGAATGCACTGAACTTAATGCCGATATTATCAAAAAAGGTAGGACGCAAATAGGGGTTACCATTATAGGTTAAATTTGGATTCCTGTAGATCACGTTATTTGGATTCAGGCTATTAATCGATGGTAATTTTATCTTACGGCTGTAATTTGCCGTCAAAAAAATTGAGTTCATGATATTGTATTGGACAGCAGCATTGGGAAAAACCTTGAATTCGTTATAAATTATTTTATCGTTTTCAAATTCGCCTTTGTGATCGTAATTTTCACCCCTTAGCCCCAGAATAAAATCAGTCTTTCTAAGTTTTGTTTGGACTTCTGCATAACCAGAAAGCGTATTTCTTAAAAATTCAAGAGATTGAATATTATTATTATCGACACTCATGTCCTCCCTATCATATCTTCCACCAATAGTAGCCTTTGCTCCATCCAAAAATTTAAATGGAGTGCCATAATCCACGCTAAAAGAATACACATCCTCCTTCGAAACGTTCTCCATATGGATAGCTTTTTGCCAAAATTTGTTATTCAATGCTGAATATATTATTTTAGCATTAAACTTTTTTTGTTGGTTTTCATAGATTTTCTGGTATGTAGCTGCTATATCACTTCGACTGAGTTTACTTTCGGTTCTATCGTTGGTACTGTTATCAAATATATCATTGTTGGAGGTGTTATGGCTAAAGTCGTAGTCCAACCCCAGCTTTGACTTTCCAATATTGAAAGTTAAACTGGGCCTGATATAATTGTATTTCAATGCTTTGTCATAGCGTAAATTTGCCACATCCACGATCTCATTGTCCAGCATACTCTGTTTGTAACTTTGCCCAACATTGACTTTCCAATTTACGGCTCCGAATTTAGACGCCAGCAAAATCCCGTTATTAGTCTTATTCCTAAATTTATCGTAGTTGGAAAATGAATAATTGCCAGAGTATGTAATAGAGGTGTAATCGGAGGCCTTCGTAGCAGATATAATGTTTATTATGGCATTTCCAGAGGTCGCTGCGTATTCAGCTCCTGGATTTGTAATGATTTCTATCCTATCCACTGAATTAGCGGGAAGTCCTTCCAAGAAGGAAATCAGACTGTTTCCACTAATCCTTAACGGCCTGCCATCCATGTAAACGTCTAGCGTCTTTCCTTGATACATTAGGTCAACAGATTCAGAGGCTATTAGACCAGGTATTTTTTTAAGACCTTCCAACATACTTCCAGAATTAAGAATAGATTGCTGTGAAAAGTCGTAGATTACTCTATCCGCCAGACGCTCAACAGCTTTCTTTTTTAAAGTAACCTCTACCTCTTGAAGTTGAACTTTTTTCAGCGTATCATTTCCCGCGTTTCTGAAATTGTCGGTTTGGCTAAAAGTAGATAACGGAAAAAAAGAAACGATAACTAATATGGGTAATAGTATTTTCATGTATTAAAATTATGGTCTATTAAATGTCTGTTGTGCAAATATTAACAGCCTCTCTTTGAGGTTATATTTTATACTCGGACAAGGAGGATTTCCTTCATACCATGCTTTTGGGCAAGATCCACCACATATGGGAAGTATTTTGCAATTTGTGCATGGAAATTTTCCAGCTTCAATATCATCAATCCACCCATTAAAACTTCTTTCCTTAGTCACAGAATCTTCTTTGAGTGAATCGATGAAATAATCTGTTTTTTTGTAGATATCAACGTATGGTATTTCAGTACAATTAAATATATTCCCAAAAGCATCATATACTTCTCCCCGCTTTGAAAGCGACATACAAACTTGCTTTTTAGCTGAGTTAGGCAATACTCCTATCTTGAATTTGTTGTTCTGCAAATACACCATGAACTCCACTTCCAACTTGCTGAAACTTTCGTTGTCAAGTGAATCTTTTTGAGCATCATTGCCCCAGGAATGAATCGGGGCCAAATAAAAACTATGGATTTTTTCTCTTAATCCTTTTTCAATCAGATCCTCGACAAGTGGGACAACTTCTTGATGGTTTTTTCTATCAATATTCGTTCTGATTATCAGTCTGATATTTTCTTTATCAAATATATCCAAGTTAGTGATCTCACATAAATTTCTAACTATTATATCATACGATGAATAATTCGCTGTATTTTTAATTGGCCGTCTCAAATCGTGAGCTTCTGAATATCCATCGAGAGTGATATCTATCTCTTTGTATCCGTCCTATGGACTACGTGTTTGATTTGAGCATAATTTGTTTATAGTTCTGCGGATACAGATCTTTTATGTTTTT
>NZ_SBJH01000033.1 GCF_004368405.1 Olivibacter sp. XZL3 | reverse complement strand
CTATTTATGCCAAAGTAACACTTCTTAACATGATGCTTTTCCTTGTATTCATTTTTAAAGTTTCAAACTAACGATCTGTTTGCGTACGGATGGTCGTACCTTTAACAGCAATAGAAACACCCGGAAGAGGAATATTCTGCCCGTCGACTACCCTGCCGACAATCCGATCTTGAACGGCGTCTGACACGTGGACAGCTAAGGTTTGGCGGTTGCCGCTGTTCTCAATAGCCGAGCCCGTAAAAAAGCTACACATTAAAAGAGCAGCCAAGGCTGGACAACGAGCGTTTCTAACGATAAGCGGAGCCTTCCTAGACTTCCGCCCGAGCGAAGCTCCTCCTGTTGAAGCGTAAGGATTCCTCACATACGCTGTTAGTTTGGATAAATGCATCATGTTCTTGTTTAGGGTTTGGCAAAATCAGCGATCGATTGATTGAAAAAAGTAAGGTAAGCCGCAAAAAAGCAACAAAACTCAAATAACAAGCATTAAAAATCGCTAACCGCGCCGTTGTTTTGTTATATTTTTAATAAGGCTGGCAAATATATACCAAAAATGAACAAATCAAAATAAGTTTTTAATAAAAAGTGAAACGAAACCCTATTTTTGTTAAAAAATGTAGATTACAACGGACGAAACGGCCCGCTGACAGGTGAGAGAAACAACCCACTATACCTCATCATTCCTTATTACTTTTCCCCTCATGCACAGCATAGCGGTATTTGTTTCCACTTCAACGAACGCTATGATAACATTGCCTTAAAGATTTGCTAAAAGAAACTTTGAACTTTTGTAACGACTACTTAGCCTATTTATTGAATTTACAAGTGTAGGTATATCAACATGCAAACAACCACAAAAGATTTATCGGAACTATTGAAGGCGCGCGATCAAATGATGGCCGCGATTGCTTTAAACAAAAACAAAACGCTTCAGACCCCGCTATTGCAAAACACAAAACGGCCGGAGCAGTTTATTTCCGTAACTGCGAAAGAGCATCCAACGCATTATCCGTAAAACGGCTTGGGACTTTCGCCGAATAGTTGTACATTCGTAGTGGCTTTAGGGGTATTCTGAAAAGAATTGAGAGAGTCCCTTTGAACCTGACCCGGTTAATACCGGCGTAGGGAAAAGTATTCATCTACAGGTAGCTTATATTGTACCTTTTCAAATCCCAAAGGAACCTGCTTTAGCCATATGTATATCTTCAGCAAAACAACATGGAAAAGATTCTTTGGAAACAAGCTATCCAAACCGTTAACCAGCAGTCACTGCTGGTTCATACCCTTGCCGAGTTTCTGGTACTGAATAATACACCCGGTGTCTTCGGAGCTGTTTCGGCCTCGAACTTAAATGCAATCGTAAAATGAGGAAGGCCTATAAATATCCGACTGTATTGACCATTGCAGGGTTCGACGGAAGTGGCGGGGCGGGTATACAAGGGGATATAAAAACGATCTCCGCCTTGGGTTGTTTTGCCACATCCGTACTAACGGCACTTCCGGTCCAAAACACGCAAGGTGTAAAATCGATTTATCCGATTCCATGTCAGGCAGTAGACGACCAGCTGACCACTATATTGGAAGATATATTTCCTGATGCAATAAAAATAGGTATGGTACATACCGGAGCGCTTGTAGAAACGATTGTAGAAGCATTCGCACAACATCCAAAGGTACCGCTTGTTTTTGATCCGGTGATGGTGGCCACTAGCGGACATCGCTTGATAGAGAGTGAAACGATAACGACCATCGTTGACAACTTATTCCCGATCGCAGATCTTATTACCCCAAATATCGATGAAGCCGCTGTATTGGCAGAGATGCCAATCCGGACGCCAGACGACATGTATGTTGCCGGCGAAAAAATACGAAGACTGGGATGCAAAGCCGTATTGCTGAAAGGCGGACATTTGGATTCGGACACGATCACTTCCTTATACTTCGACCACAATGGTCATGTGCACGCTTATGACTCTTCAAAACTTCAAACCAACAACACACACGGTACCGGGTGCACGCTGTCGTCCGCAATCGCCAGCTATTTGGCACAAGGGCTTTCGATGCACGAATCGGTCACAGCCGGACTCGCTTATACCCACCAGGCCATTATGAACGGAATGGATGTGCTGACCGGAAGAGGAAACGGCCCATTAAATCATTTTTTTGATCCGCAGCAATCAATAAAAACGCGCTTGTATCAATAAGCCCGAAGACACCACGCATATTGTCTTAAACGCCCCCTATAAATGGCATAAAGCACCTCTCTTTGCTATCAAAAAGAGTGGTACTTTTGTCATACAGCTGCAGGACAGGAAGGGAGCGGCTAACCGACAATTACAGATTGTAACACATAAAATCATCCAGGTTATGAAATTAAATCCTTATTTAAACTTCGACGGACAAGCGGAAGAAGCGTTCAAATTTTATCAGTCGGTATTCGGCGGAGAACTGTTTATCCAAAAGATGAAAGAGGCGCCGGGCACCGAAAGCCTACCAGAAAACGAACAAAACCTCGTGATGCACGTTTCTCTTCCCCTAGGTGACGGCCAATTTATAATGGCATCCGATTGCGTAGCCTCGAGGGGGCAGCGGTTAGCTGTAGGGAATAACAATTATATATCTATTTCGCCGGATAGTCGTGCAGAAGCGGAAAGACTATTTAACGGCTTATCTGCCGGTGGAGAAGTGGAGATGCCTTTAGCCGATATGTTCTGGGGCGATTATTTCGGTTCTTTTGCAGATAAATTCGGTGTGTGTTGGATGATCAATTATAATGAAGCCGGAAAATAGACTTTCCGGCAAGATATCTGGCCGCGATAGAAACCTTCGAAAGCCAGCATTGTTATGGTTAAAACAGATCGGTTCACCATGGCGAAAAAATGGCTTCCTACCATCGGGCAAAAGCGACTAAATAAGATCAGCGAGGATTTAACAGAACAACTAGAAACACCTGATAAAACGGATACCTCAAGTAATGATGGAAAACGCCCTTTTGTTCTGTTTGCCGACGACGATGTAAACATGCGGGATTATGTTCGTTTTCTACTAAAAGCAGATTATGAAATCCTCACCGTGGAAGATGGAGTCGCGGCCTTAGAGGTAGCACGCACAAGGCCTCCGGATCTGATTTTAACCGACGTGATGATGCCCCGAATGAATGGGATGCAGTTATTGGAGGCACTTCGCGGCGATCCACAGACACAAGATATACCCGTTATCTTACTTTCGGTGCGCGCGAACGAATCGACGAAAATAGACAGCTTTGATGCCGGGGCTGACGATTACCTGGTGAAACCCTTCACGGCGCCGGAGCTGTTGGCGCGAATTAAAGCGCACATTAAGCTGCGAAAAATACGAAATCAGGCATACCATGCGGTCAAAGAGAGCAAAGAGCTCTTTCAATCGGTTTTTAATGGTGTTCCCAACTCCATTTCGGTTTACAAAACGCTTTATCATGCGGATGGCACGATTGATAATTTCGAAATGTTTTTAGTCAATGATTTGATGTTAAAGTCATTAAATCTGCCCAAAGAGGAGATTGTCGGCAAACGCTACAGTGATTTGTTCCCCAATACATCCAAGCTTGACATATTGGATCTATTTAAGGAAGTCATATATACCGGCCAACCAATCGATTTCGAACGTTGGTATGTGCAAAACGGAGCGAATAGGTGCTTTCGGTTTAAGGCAAGCAAACTCCACGATCTGCTGATCGTAATAGCCGACGACGTCACTTTGCGCAGAAAGGCGAAGATAAAAAGTGAACAGATAAGGGCCAAGCAATTAGAGATGGAGGAGCGGCAGCAAAGAGAAATTTTTCGGGTGACGCTCCGCACACAGGAAGAAGAGAGGCGACGCATTTCCGAAAATTTACACAATGGCCTTGGCCAGATGCTTTTTAGTATTAAGCTCAACCTTGACGCGATAGACTTGAAAAATGCCAAAAGGCCGATGGAGGAAAACATCGAAAAACTAAAAAATGCCGAATCGCTTCTAGCGGATTGTATTCGCGAAAGCAGACGCATTTCGCATGAGTTGATGCCCACCGTTCTGGAAGATTTCGGACTAAAAACAGCCATTGAAAATATCTGCAGCCAGCTCTCCGGGCCGTGTATTTTCAAGCCTGAGGTCGAAAAAATCCCGCCATCGGTAGATAAAGAAATTGAGTTGGCGATTTTTAGAATTGTGCAAGAACTAGCCTTGAATATTGTGAAACATGCGCAGGCAACAGAAGCTTCCATTAAGATTTTCATCCGAAACGATCACCTCAATATAATCGTTTCGGATAATGGTATCGGCTTCGATATTCACAAACAGAGCAGTAATACCACGGGTCTTTCTACGATAAACAATCGCATCAACCTGCTCAAAGGGAGTCTCTATGCCGCGTATACCACGGGCAAAGGCACCGAAATAAGAATTGTGCTTCCGATCAAAGTCGATCCAGTGTAAAGACTACTGTACACCGACTATCTTTTCGTTTCAATTTCTATTTCACCGCCATTAATAAACAAGTCATGCGATACGAAATATCCCTCATTCAGCTGATTATTCACTTTGATCGTCTGTAAGGCTCTCCCCTCACCAACCTTCTTTATCATGAGTACTTTTCCGTCGTTTCTATGCCATTTCACCTCATCAAAAAGCGGCACCGTAACCAAGTAGTTGGGATCTGTTGCCGAATAGGTGTATAATCCTAAAGCGCTTAAGGCATACCATGACGACATCTCTCCGGCATCATCCATCCCGCAGAGCGCTAAACCCTCGTCGCCGATCCCGTAAAGGTTATTAAGAATATAATCAACGATTCGCTGCGATTTTTCGGGTTTGCCGACAAAATAATAAGCAAAAGGCGCTTCGTGGTCGGGCTGATTACCGTGACAGTACTGCCCAATCATTGTTTCTACATTTCTAGCAATATAGGATGGATTCCATGGAACTGAAAATAAGGAATCCAATTTAGCTTCGAAAGCTTTCTCTCCACCATACAGCGAAATCAGTCCCTCCATATCGTGTGGGGCGAAGAAAGACACCTGCCAAGCATTGGCTTCCCTATACATATATTCGTAATAAGGATATTGCGGATTGAAGGGGTCGATCCAGTCGCCGTTTTCCAATCTGCCCCGCATAAACTTGGTAGTAGGATCAAACACGTTTTTATAGTTTTTCGACCGGGCCATCAAGCGCTTATAATTCACATCGTCGCCCAACCTTTTCGCCAGTTGCGCGAGGGAGTAGTCGTCGTATGCATACTCAAGGGTCTTGGAAACCCCTGCTCTTCCTTTTGTTTCTACATGCGGGTTCTTTATGTCAGGATCGGATATATAGCCTTTCTGTATATATTCGTCAATATATGGACGTGCGCCGCCAGAAACATCGGCATTTCGCAGCAACAGCTTATAGGTTGCTTCGACGTCGAAATTGTCGATTCCGCGTAAATAAGCGCCGACAATAGAGGAAGCACCGTGGTCTCCATGGAAGAATGTCGGTATGAAGCCTGTTTTATCTCCCACATCTTTCATGGATTTAATGACATCGAGGGCCACCTGCGGAGAGAGCAGGCCTAAAAGTACATCTTTATTTCGATAGGTGTCCCACAGAGACGGCTCGGTGTAATAATTGAAGTCTGCACGAACTACCGCTCCTTTTGCATCCCTAAACTCTTTATTCACATCACTGCGTAAGGCAGGCCATAACAATGATCGGTATAAACATGAGTAGAACATTTCCTTCTGCTTTTCAGAGCCGCCTGTTACCTCTATTGCCGACAGCTTTGTTTCCCATTGCTCTGTAGCCTCCTTTCGAACTTGGTCAAACGATTTGTCGGCAATTTCCGCCAAAAGGTTTTGCTTCGCGTTTTCGACACTCACGAACGACAAGCCCAACTTGAGCGCTACGGGAGCGCTGCTACCGTTTGCAAGGTGGACGATGGCAAAGCCCTTTCCTTTTTCAGGCTGGTTCTTCTCGAGCTTTTCAACGTCCGTATTGAGTAAAGCATAAAAGTAAATGCGTTCCCCTGTTTGCTGAAAGCCTTGCAAGGTGCGCTTATCAATTTGTTCGATTTGCCAGTCGGACACCCTATTATTCGCTTTAGCGAGATCAAAAAGTATCTGCCTATTGGTGTTGTTTTTATATTCGTACTGATGGTAGCCGCACCGAAGTGTAGTACTCAATTTAACGTCCACCTCATAGTCGTCTAGATATACCTGGTAATAGCCCGGGGCAGCTTGTTCCCGTGCATGCGAAAAGCTCGAACCAAAAGAACCGTTTGCGTTTGACAGAGGAAGTACCGGTACGTTACATAGGTTCCAATGCCCCTTGTTCGTATGGGTAAAACCATAAATAACAGAATCCTCGTATTCGTAACCCGCTCCGGAACCATATTCCGTTATAGGACTTAATTGGACCATTGCATTTGGCAATGACGCTCCCGGAAAAGTAAGTCCGGCCCACGACCTCCATCCATCGGGGAGTTCATAACCCAGAATCTTCGGATCTGTAAGCGGGGCTGTCCCTATAAAAGGATTCACGTAGCGGGTATAGGCTTGTTTTGTTTGACTTTTACCTAAAAGGGCATTTGAGAATATAATCAGTGTAAGAATTACTAGGTTTTTCATTTGGCGTTTCATTAGCATAAATTGTTTTTAAATGGCTGGCAGACCCCGCCTACCGTAAGCAATTTGGAGGGTTTGTTCATTTTCTTTCGTGATTGGCAGTCCATATAGGTCTCATTTTTTATACTTGGCTCTCCAAATATATAGATTCCGTTTGGGAACTGCACTATCCATTTAGAATTACTTAATCGATTTAGCACGGGTTATATGATTTACAATCACAGTTCTACAAATTGGAAAACTTCCATCCCTCATCATCGGTATAAGTGACGCTTACTGATGCAGAGAAAGGCCAATGGCAGAAAAAAGAAAAGCCTTCAACCGGGGAGATTGAAGGCTTTATTAACCAATTATAAACCTAAATTATGATAGCACAAATCTACGCCATCGTTGGCATCTGTGCAAGGCTGTTAACATATTTTAACATTTAACCGTTCAACTCGCAAACGGGGGCTGTATACATAGCGCTGTGACAGCTCCGTTATCGCTATTTAGTAGGTAGCATAGGACCTAGAGCTTAAGCTCGCAGACTGGTCGGCAAGGATTTGGTTATATTCTTCTAACAAACTGATATACTTATCTTTCCAGTAGTTGATCTTTTCGATTTCTTCTATCTGCGGCGTAGCTGTAAACTTACCGCTGTTAAATGCCTGCTGAAACTCTTCGGAGGAAAAAAGCTCAGGAAACTCATTTGAAAAGTCGTGTTTTAACACACAGCCAATTTTAAAGATGATATCTGCTTTCAGTTTCGCTTGACTGAACCAATTATAGATCGACCGTCTATTCACCTCCATCATTCGGGCAAGTTCACTGATACTATAACCGTTTCGTCTGATCGTTCTTTCAATTATTTCACCGTAATGCTTATTCATCGTTTTCTCTTTTATTTGGTAGCTAAATTTCGATCCAAAGAAACGAGAGAAAAATGATACAAGCTAGAGGCTTTTTCACAAAAAGGCACAGGGTTTTTCCTGTTTTTCAATCAAAAGAGAGAATAACTGTATGGAAAACATCTTGCTCAACATATTTTCGCAACAGACGCGAAATATGTAACGGACTATTTTTAAGACAGTCGGCAGAACACGCTGTCTTATGCAACTTGATTAACGGAATTACGCTTTTTAATTTTTACAAAAGCGAAAAGAGCTGCTAATCCTAACGCCAACCAAAGTAAATCAACCAAAAAGATATCGGTAGCACGTCTACTCCATGTACTCCAAATCCAGTTTCCCGCAAAAAAGCCATTAGCAACCGGCACCAACAGCGCTAATACACCACCCAGCAATAGGGTTTCGCCGTTAGTGCGTCTGAGATTCTTCCGCACGATATAATAAAGCGCAAGGACCAACCAGCTGTAGAAATAAATCTGGTAGATCACTGTTTGGTTTACGTTATCAAGGGCTTTGATCAAGATAAACGAAAAGGCCGTCACGGGCAACATGGTTAAGCATACCGCTAAAAAGATGTTGGACAGCCAAAAATTAAATTTCCGTTTATGGTTTGCTACGCTATTCTTGTCGCGTGCCACCAGCCAGATTAAAATGCCGGAGATGATCACTATACAACCTGCAACGCCTAAGATAAAATTCACAATTTTCACAAAATAGCCCCCATAGTCTCCCAGATGCAACCGATATATAAAGCTCTTAACCGCTCCTATATAAGTGGCATCGTCGTAAGGCGAGCGATGCTTCAATATATTGCCGGTCTTCATTTCGTAGATAATTAGGCCGGTTCCAGCGAAACTTCGCTTGTGATCAGCTTCCGATTCGATCGCTAAACGCATCCCCTCATCGCCGTAGCTTTTTATAGTTATTCGGTTAAGGGCAGCGCCGGGCCACATTTCCTGCGTACGCTGGATGTATGCCGGAATGTCGGGAACTTCGGTTAAAGGTTTTCCTGTAAAAGGCGCTTCCACCGCGGCGGCATATTCCAAATCCTCAAAAACCTTTTCCATATTGCCTTTATAAAGCAGCCGGCTGAAGGGGCTAAGAAAAACCGTATTCACTATTAAAATAATACCGGTGAGCGCGAAAACGAATTGAAAAGGGAAACCGATTACGCCTAAAACCGTATGAAGATCCGTCCATATTGTTTTCCATTTGGACCACGGTCTGAATAGAAAGAAATTCGAAACCAATTTATCCCAATGCAACAATAGGCCGGTAATTAACGCGAATAAAAAAAGGAAGGCTACAAGTCCCGCGATCAAATACCCGACCGGATAGCCTATATTTACGGGTATGGCTTGATTGAGCTGCGCTAAAAAGTGTAGGCGATACAGAAACTCCCCCATATCATACGATTCGGCATAACTTGTTTCCTTTTTTTTACTAAAATCGTACCCGAAATAGGCACGCTCATTTGCTTTCGGATTATGAACAGTATCTTTTGAAGTCGCCATATTGACATAACAAAGATGGCTACCCGGATAAAAGTAAAAATTAATGTCGCGCCCCGCCAGGTTGTATTTTGAATCCAGCGAATCTAATAGTGAGTCGTAGACCGGCTTTTGCATCCCATTTTCCACAGCCGATTTATTACTTTGCCAAGCACTGATTTCATCCTTAAAAAAAGAAAAGGAACCGGCAAAGAAAATAACATAAAGTACAGACGCGATGATAATCCCGCTGATCGTGTGTGTATGGAAGTAAATATTATAATTCCTGTTCTTCATAACCAAGTTACTTTAGCAGATAGGGTAATAAGAAAGATAGCGTTAACAATAGATAAATTACCCAGGGCTTCCACCACGATTTAGCGAGGAAAGCAAACAGCAACAATAGCGCCCATACGACATAACCTATCACCGCTCCGGTTATAATCACGTTCTTTTTCTCAAAAAAACAGGTCAACATCAGGAAAAAAGAGATCATTACAGCGTATCCGCCAAAAAAACCGGCGGTAATTTTCATCCAGCGTTGCCATGGGGATGACGTTAAGTATTTCTTATTGGCAGGCATGTTAAAAAACAAAGATTTCGAAAGCAATTAAACAACAATAAAATACGAGAAGATGGCGCAAACGGACATAACGCAGTGGAGATAATACTACGATGAGGCTGCCACAGGCCATCAATACCAATACGATGCTAAAAATGCCCGATCCCACTCCTAATTGCCAAATGAGCAAAAACGAAGCTATCAGGGTTAAAAGCAAACTGATTGCACGAGTTAACCAGATTCGTTGACTGAAATAAGCCAACAAGCGCGGTTTATCTTTGAGCACCACACGTTCAGAAAGATTATATAGAAGGTAAAAAGCTATAAAAAGCAAAAGAAACACCGTACTGTACATAATCGTTTACCATTATTATTAATTAGATTGATTATAAACAATGCAAAGGTAAACAAAAATGTCTCTTTGGCAAGAGCACGCAGCTAGTTTCATTTACAAAAATAAATCTTCTTGATTCGCTTATACTATCGCTAGGACACGATAGCTTCTTTTATTAAAGCTGAGGTCACTTCCCACCGTTTTTCCCAGTAGAAGTTGTCCAACCGGGGAAGCTGGAGAAATAACAAAAAAACTAGCCGCTGCTGTTTCTACCGTAGCGAGCGCGATCGCTACAAAAAACAAGCCAGCACTTGTTTCTACTATACTTCCTAATTGGATAGTTTCGTTTGTCGACGGTACAGGCACCGCGTCTAACTGATATTTCAATTTGTTTGCCTCGGCTAATTGCCGCTCGTTTCTTGCAATCTCCTGCTGCATCATTTCGCGGGTCGTCTCGTATTTATCCCCCGCACTGCTCTTTGTATCATCCTTTGCGGCGTCTTTTGCATTTTGAATGGCCTGTTCTGCATGCCGGATCCGTTCTTCCACCACTTCCCGGCAGCGCGCATACAATGCTGCTCTTTCTTCTTTTAAATTTTTCTCCATTAGCAATCTTGGAATCTCAACTTTTTGAACTTGGGGAATGCGATCGACCCCGACTAGCTGTTGACTAAGACGCTACCCGTTTACGAGTTCATGGATGCTTGCGTTGCAGATCGCATTTCTCCGCTAATATAAGGCTTTGGGATCAAATTTTTCTTTCTTGGGAAGATCAGGATCAATAGGACGGGGTAAAGACGCCACCCTAAGAGCGCATAATAAAAAAGGCATACCGGCTGGAGGCAAGCCAAAAATCCCGTTTTTGACACTGAGAGCTACAGTAAACCTACTGAAACTGTACTAAACGGTACTGCTTTGACACTGCTTTCACACAGGAATGGTACTAGGTTGACACTGCTTTCACACAGGAACGACACAGGTTTGGTACTACCTTTGCTATACCTTAGTACTTCTATGACACTGGGATAGTACCTCTCCTAACCGGTTGGATGAACGAACCAGCACCCTAAATATTAAAGTTGAATGCCATTAGTATGCCCCGAAATAAAGGCACCACATTGCTGCCGATGAAGTTGCCAGCTAAAGTCCAGACATAGACGCTGTTCTTGTGTTGCCGCTCTTTACTGACAGAATCTGATTATATTCTTCCAATAGATTGATGTACTTATCTTTCCAATAGCTTACTTTTTCGTGCTCTTCGTTTAGAAATCGTACCTGTAGCGTTTTCTTCGTATCGTTGAACACCTTCTGAAACTCATCTGAGGAGAATAGCTCAGGAAACTCATTGGAAAAGTCGTGCTTTAAGGCACAACCGATTTTGAAAATGATATCCGGCTTAAACTTCGGCTGGTTAAACCAATTGTAGATCGATCTTCTGTTAACTTTCATTAGTCTGGACAGTTCACTGATGCTATACCCGTTACGACGGATAGTCCTTTCGATGATTTCACCATAATGCTTTTCCATATTTTTTCATATTAAGGTGGTAAAACAAATACTACACAAAGGACGGTGAGAAATAATTGATTAACTAGAGGAAAACCCACCAAAAGGTACAGGGTATATCCTATATTTCGCCTAAAAAAATAAAAGAAACACAACAAACCGTCATAAACAGTAAAAATATATTAACAATATCTTAATTTCAATAAACAAAACATAAACAAACCGGGCCGAATAGCCGATTCAAAGCGGTTCTCTTCTATTTCAAAAACTGTTTTCTGAATTCCTCGGGAGTAATTCCCGCATTTTTTTTAAAGAATTTGGTAAAATAGGAATTATCATTAAAGTTCAATTCATAAGCAATCGTCGAAATAGGAAGCTCTAAATTTACAAGCAATCGTTTTGCTTCCAATACCACACGTTTTCTAATCAGTTCGCCGGCGGATATCCCTAACATATCTGAACACAAAGCGTTCAGATAATTAGGCGTGACGTATAGCAGCGCAGCATAGTCTTTGGGCATCCGCAGGGTTTGGAAGTTTTGTTCAACCAATAGCTGAAAGTTCCTGAGCACGGTTTGGTTAACTAGCGAATGTTCGTGACTATTACCAAAAGACAAGCTTGCTATAGAAAGGAATATCTCTAAGGCCTTTACCC
Organism: Olivibacter sp. XZL3; assembly: GCF_004368405.1. Lineage (GTDB taxonomy): Bacteria > Bacteroidota > Bacteroidia > Sphingobacteriales > Sphingobacteriaceae > Olivibacter. The sequence continues at coordinate 102,535 of NZ_SBJH01000033.1, read as the reverse complement.
GCAAGATATCCAAGTTCATCGGATTAATGGTCAGTCGAAGGCCGACCATTTCTTCAAAAATGGCTTGAATTTTTGCTTGATGGGACGGTGGAATTTCTAAAACGGACTCCCGTGCGATTCCCCGGAAAAACGGAAAATTATCCAGATAATTGGGTCGCATTAAAAACGACTGAAAAAAGGAGTCGGAGAAGTTCAGCACATATCCGTCTACATCACCCTGGAAATCCCAATGATGTACCTGTCCGGGCACCATAAAGTAAATCTGAAAGGGTTTTACCTCAAACTGCTCAAAATCAATTGTATGTATCCCTTCCCCTTTAGTAAAATAACCGATATGAAAAAACGAATGCCGATGAGGTACCAACAACTTTTGATGCTCTTGGATATAAGGTGCAAAAGGCCTTACTAAAATATCTTTTTGCGTTACACTCAGGCCGACTATATCATATACAGGAAAAGCTTTCATATTGCAAAGGTATTGCTTATTACAAAGCAAAAGGCATTAAGCTCTATTATTGAGCGCCTGCTCTTTGTGCCGTCCGTTAATAGTTGGCGTGTACCGCAGTCCGGGAGTCAGCCAAAAAAGAAGAATAACGCGTGAATAACGATAGTTCAGTGGTGATAACAGAAACGCAGTTACCAGCGTCGCTCCCAAATAAAGCCAAGGCGACTCCAAGTTGCCCGTTAGTAAATAAGTTCCTACACAGGCTGCAATCAGTTCAGCTACGTTCATTGCATAGCTTATAAACATGGCCACGTAAAAGTATCCTGGCTCTCTTTCAAACTTCAGTTTGCAATGCGGACAGCTTTCATTCATTTTCTGAATTTTAAATCCGTATGCGCTACCGGTAAACATGGCTCCTGTACGGCAACGCGGACATAGAGCATGTATTGCTGCACTCCATTCACTAGTTTCTTTTATGCTTTCCATGTGATCAGCTAATATTTATAATGAAGCCGCTTTAGCCTTCTGCTACGGCTTTCCTGTATTGTCAGACAAAGATACGGTCGCCGCTTATTGGCGCATGGTACTGTTTACACAGGTAATGGTACAATTTACTGATTCTCGCTCTTTGTGCTATATCGATGGCATCGAGCTATTCGAAACTAAAAGCAGAAAAATATTATTCCGTGTATATCTGTGGTTTATAATAATTATTAGAACTTTTACTTTATGTCTGCTATTAAAAGAAAGAGGCTTTACGGAAAAACGAGTAAAGCTTGCTGCTTTTTCCATAGGAAAGCAAGTCGGATAACGCTTTAAGCAGCAAAACTATGCCCCTTGTGAAAATAGTACGTTACAAATAATTGAGTCTTTAACCTGTATCGTTACTTAATAAAAACAATGAAAACTTCTGAGTGACAGACAAAAATGGTTGTAGCAATACAGTAAAGGAAGCTATAGACAAAGCCCCCACTTTAGAAGGAAAAAGCATGGCGGATCTCGGTAGCTTTACAAAGCTGCAAGCTCGATCCAGACCGGCGCATGGTCGCTCGTTTTCTGCCATCCACGGACATGGCGATCTACCCCCGCGGAAATGAGCTTACCTCGCAGTTGGGGGCTCAGTAGAAAATGATCTATACGCAATCCCGCATTGCGTCCGTAAGCGTTTCGAAAGTAATCCCAAAACGTATAAATCCGCTCGTTTGGGTATAGGTGCCGAATCGCATCCGTCCAGCCTTGCGCGACGAGTTCGCTAAAGGCGGCGCGTGTTTCCGGACGAAAGAGGGCATCATCTAGCCATCGTTCAGGCTTATACACGTCCAGTTCCGTTGGCATTACATTGTAATCACCTGTCAATACCACCGGCACCTTCTTATCGAGCAATTCCTGCGCATGCTTTTTAAGGCGTTCAAACCAACGCAATTTGTAGTCGAACTTTGGCCCCGGAGCCGGGTTACCGTTCGGCAAATAGAGGCAGCCAATATGAATTCCTTCAATGTTTGCCTCGATATACCGACTGTGGCTGTCGTCAGGATCACCGGGAAGTACCCGTCCGGCTTCCACAATCTCGAGATTACGTGCTAAAATAGCAACCCCATTCCAGCTCTTCTGTCCGTGCCAAACCGCGTTGTACCCGGCTTCACGAATTGCTTGTTCAGGAAATTTCTCTTGAGGGGCTTTTAATTCTTGCAGGCATGCCACATCAGGTTTAGTTTCTTCCAACCAGCGCAGTAATACCGGTAGGCGCCCATTCACTCCATTCACATTATAAGTAGCTATCTTCATAAAGCTGATTAGATTATTCGTTAAGTAAACCCTCCTCCTTATAATGCAATAAGCCGGTTGAACGTTAACCGGCTTATTGCAATAGTAATAGTAGATGCGCTCATATCGAAGCGCTCATAAAAATACGCTATTTGACCGCCGCTAAGGCTGCTTCATAATTCGGTTCTTGTGCAATTTCGGGCACCTGCTCTTCATACACAATTTTCCCTTCCGGATCGACTACCACTACAGCGCGACTTAACAGGCCCTTCATCGGGCTATCGGCGATCTCTACTCCATACACTTCTCCAAAATTGGAGCGAAAATCAGATAACATAACGACATTTTCGATGCCCTCTGCGCCGCAGAACTGAGCTTGTGCAAAAGGAAGATCCTTTGATATACACAATACGGTGGTATTTGGCAAACTGGTAGCATCTTCATTAAATTTACGGACCGATGCTGCGCAAACACCCGTATTAATACTCGGAAAAATATTCAATATTACATATTTCCCTTTAAAGTCGCTCAATTTTTTCTCTGACAAGTCAACCGCTGTCAGCGTAACGTCTTGTGCTTCGGTTCCTACTGTTGGCAATGTGCCAACGGTATGTACCTGATTACCTTTTAATGTTATAGATGTCATCTTCGTTATTTTATTTAATTGTTGCTTTATTGTCGACGGCGTTTGTGCATAATTCTCCCCAAACGATGTAAAAACAAGGCAAAAGAGCAGTAAATATTTCATCTGTACCGATTCATTGTTATTAGCCGCATGAGTGAAGCGGGCGTATACAGGCCACTTCTTTCAATATACAAACAAATTACAGCAATTGTTCGATTTATAACTTCTTTGTACACCATCGGCCTGTTATATGACAAAAAAATGTTTTAATTCGAACAATCACCGCTGTCAACTTATTCATTTCCTGTAAACCCGTATTGGCTCAGCACATCCTCCGGCACACCATCCCAAGGTCCCGGGCGATTCCCCACATACCCAATGTCCTTCACCCCTATTTCACTGGTAAAAAAACCGGAGGCTGTCAGACTCCGCATCAGATTAAAAAAGGCCACTCCTTGTTGCATTTCAGGTCTTGCTTTTAGCGGGTAGGCAATTTCGTCTACCATGTTCAGCTGTTCTTTTTCGTCGCAATCAACAAAGACCTTATTATACCGTTTTAAACATTGCACATCCAGCCATTTTAAGCCACCTCTCATCGGCAATTTATAGTCCGGAATATCCTTTACCATAAACTCGATAAAAGCCGGCACACCCGCTGCTGACGCGCTCTCGGAAAAATCGTCTTTTGGGATGATGATATCGGAAAGCACCGTGATTGTTGCCATTTCGTGATCAGTAAAAAACTGTTCGCTGCTTAACCGCGTATTACGGACATGCTCAAAGTCCTGTACACCGGGCAGCTTCTTCGACGTCGGCTCGGTCGCTTTACCGGCTTTATTGGAATCTTCCTGTGTGCAAGACTCTAATAAGATGCCCGTACCTACCGTAGTAAGTCCAATTGCCTTGATCGACTCTCTTCTATTCATCTATTATTAAATATTAAGTTTACTCCTCTGTTCTAAAATATGCTCCGCGGTTCGCATAGACAATGCTAGAATCGTCCAGGTAAGGTTTTTGTCGCCCTGCTGAACGAAAGGTGCCGCGTCCACAACGAACAGATTTTTGCAATCATGCGATTGGCACCATTTATTCAACACGGATGTCTTCGGATCATTACCCATGCGGGCAGTTCCGCCTTCATGAATGATTTTACCTGGTGCTTCTAAGCCATAAGACGTTTCGGGCCCGTAAGTTGGAGATGTAATAATGGCGCCCATTTCGTGCATAATGGACTGAAAAGTTTCCTGCATATGTTTAGCTTGCGCGACCTCCTCTTTTCCCCATTTATAATGAAACCTCAACACCGGAATGCCAAATTTATCCACCTTACCAGGGTCAATTTCGCAATAATTATGCTTGTGCGCTAAAGCGGTACCACGGCCCGCCATCCCTACGTTAGCGCCATAAAAACGACGGTAATCATTTTTTAACGAAACACCATAACCGCCTTGTTCCTTCTTATTTCCATTTTTATCGGGCACCTGCCCGTTCACCGACGGCACCCAATCGAGAAAGCCGTATGAAGGCATATGTAAACCGCCTCCGTATTCGATATGATATCCGCGTGGAAAACTAAGCTTCTTGTTGTCGAGCCACCATGGAGAATATATATGTACGCTACCTGTACCGTCCTCGTTATAACGCTTTCTTTCCATCAGATCGGGAATAAAACCAGACATGCTGGATCCGGTCGAATCGTGGAGATATTTTCCCACCAGCCCACTGCTGTTTCCGAGTCCTCCCGGATGTGCCTTTGACTTTGAATTCAGCAAAAGACGAGCAGATTCGCAAGCGCTTGCACCGAGTATGACCAATTTACCCCGCACACTATACTCCTTCAAGTCTACTGTATTCACGTAGGACACCCCAGTTGCCAATCCTTCTTCGTTGGTCAACACTTCACGTACCATTGCATTATCAATAACCTTCAGATTATTTGTCTTAATTGCCGGAATCACCAAGCAAGAAGAAGATGAAAAATCGCCGTATACCTTACAGCTACGGCCACACTGTCCGCAGTAAAAACAGGTTCCACGCCCTTTCATCCCCGGGAGCGCTTCTGTCAGTACCGAGCCCCTGCCGGGAATAACCGTGACGCCTGCTTTTTTGGCTCCCCGTTTAATGAACAGTTCATTTAGGCGTGGCTTTGGTGGTTTCAGGAAGATGCCATCCGGCTCATTAGGTAGGCCTTCCACTGTACCGTATATACCGATCAAGCGGTCGACTTTATCATAAAAAGGCTTCACCTCCTCATAAGTAATAGGCCATTCATCCGTGACACCATCAGTAGGCTTGAAATCGTCTTGCCCCATTCGCAGTGAAATTCGCCCCCAGTGGTTTGTTCTTCCCCCGAGCATGCGGGCCCTAAACCATTGGAAGTCGGTACCATCCACTGTCGAATAGGGCTCTCCTTCTAACTGCCAGCCTCCGTAAGCGGCATCAAAGTCGCCAAAGGGACGGACGGTCGATGCGCCACGCCGGGGAGATTCCCATGGCCACCTGAGCTGAAGAGCGTCTTTGGCAGGATCAAAAAACGGCCCGGCTTCTAACATCAAAACCTTCAGTCCGGCATTAGCGAGCACATAGCCGGCCATGCCTCCACCGGCTCCTGAACCAACTATGATGGCATCATATACTTGGTCCTGCTCTTGAATTTCAAAATGTTTCATCAGAATAGTTTATCATTAACGGCCTAATGTGACATGCATACGCATATTAGGCGTGTTGGTTGTTCGCCCTAAAGATAGATGAATATTTTGAATATCTCGCCTGTTTTTTGAGAAAAATGCACGTTTATGCTTATGCTAATATGTTTTAGGAAAAATTTGAACTAGCTGATAAATCCTTTAACATAATCTTTCGTGAGCTCTTCTTTTGGGTTCAACAAGACCTCCTCCGTAGGCCCGAACTCAATAATTTGCCCCATGTATACGAAGATGATATAATCCGATACCCGTCTGGCCTGGCGCAGAATATGGGTAACGAGTACAATAGTGTAATTTTCTTTAAGCTTTATCAACAAATCTTCAATGGTTTTCGTAGAGATTGGATCCAGCGCCGAGGTCGACTCATCACCTAAAATAATCTCCGGTTCAACTGCTAATCCCCTGGCTAGGCAGAGGCGCTGCTGCTGTCCGATCGATAAGGCGCTCGCTGGCCCATGCAGTCGGTGCTTCACCTCTTCCCACAAGCCTACTGCTTTCAGATAGTGCTCAACAAGTCTGTTCAGTTCTGTCTTACCCCTGATTCCGTGTATGCGCGGGCCATAAGCAATGTTATCATATATCGACATAGGCAAAGGAAAGGGTCGCTGTGCAAGAAGCCCCATCTTTTTTCTTATGTGCGTCACCTCCGTTTTCGGTCCGTAAATATCTTCTCCGTCGACCAATACGCTTCCGCTAATCTGCACATCCGGTATATCGTCCAATAGGCGATTAAGACTTTTCAGCAAGGTTGTTTTTCCGCAACCTGAGGGCCCGATAATAGACGTTATACATTTATCCGGAATATTTATATTGATATTCTTAAGTAAGTGGTTATCACCGATCTGGACGTTCAAATCCTTTACGCTGATATGAGGAGTCTGGGTCATGAGTTTTTACGTCTTTTATTAGTAAGTAGCGTGCTTAAAGTCACAATGATCAATATGAAGATCGACAAAATCAGTGCAGAAGCATAGGCCCTTCCTTGCACTTCCGGAATCGGGCTGCTCAATTGAAAGAAAATAGCCAAGGGCAGCGTAGCGGCGGGCTCGTTCAGCGAGGTCGGGATATTGTCGCTAAAACCGGCAGTAAACATAACGGCGGCAACATCCCCTACGCCCCTTCCAAAAGCCAACAAAACGGCGGTTAACAGACCCGCTCTTATTTGCCGAAAGTAAATTTTTGCCATCTCCCAGCGGGTCGTTCCTAAGGAAAGAACCGCTTCTTTCAATTCCTTTGGCACTTGGATAATTACTTCATCCAAGGTCCGCACCATAATGGGTATTACCAATAAAGTAACAGCTATAACACCTCCCAATAGAGACGCACGGACACCGAGATAAACCATCAAGCTAAAGGCAAAGGCACCATAAACGATGGAAGGAATTCCAAACAATACATCGAAGGACAGTTTCGCCAAACGCGCAAAGCGATTTTCTTTTTTTAAGTAGATATTTAGATAAATAGACACCGGCAAACTAATTATCATTCCAAGTACCGTAGCGCCTCCGGCTATATAAACAGACCCGATGATCGCGTTTAAGACACCTCCAGAACGACCGAAATAATAGCCACCATCAGGCGTTTTTGTAAGCATGTCCCAATTGAGGTAAGGCAATCCCTTTACGACCACGGTGCCAATAATTAAGAATAAAGAGAGGCCGACTACGACCGTCGAAGCGATCATAAGCCCTTTAAATATGAATTCTTCAATCTTTCTTCTACGCATTTCGGATACTTATTTTTTGTAAAATCATTCGGGATATCACGTTGAAAATCAAAATAATCACGAATAACAGCAAGGCTGAAAACATCAAAGCCGCATCGTACAACGGCACCGACATCATCTCGCCAAAATTATTCGCTAGCAGAGCCGGCAAAGGATAAGCCGGATCAAATATCGATTTAGGGGAAATAGGCACATTGCCGCATACCATCAATACAGCAATGGTTTCACCGAAAGCCCTCGACACCGCTAAGACCACCGCGGCTATAATACCGGGCATCGCTTTACGAAGGATGACTTTCTTAATGGTCTCCCATTTAGTGGCGCCAAGCGAAAGCGAGGCTTCCCGCAATTCCTTCGGAATAGTTTGCAATACTTCTACGACAATGCTGACAATAAGCGGAAATATCATAACCGCGAGTACAACACTTCCGGCTAAAACCGTAAAACCTGTCGAGAAATCAACAAAAAAAGGAGCTATATAGCGTTGAACGATCGGCACAACGAAAAAAACGCCCCACACGCCATAAATCACCGGCGGTATACCTGCCAACATATTAATCATTGGTAAGAATATACTTTTAAAACGCGTCGGTGCATATTCCGAAAGATAAATGGCGGTAAGTAAACACAAAGGGATTGCGATGACGATAGACATACCCGTAACCCATAAGGTGCCCATTATGAAAGGAAAGAAGCCAAAGGATCCTTTCAAGGGCCGCCAAGTATCCGCGCTAATAAGTTCCCAAACCGAATAATTTTGTAAAATGGGTAAAGACCTCCAGTATAGTCCGATTCCAATCAATAATACCATGGAAACGGACAAAATGGAAAAAGTCAACATGCCCGTTCCAATCACTTTGTCCTTTAGTAAGCGTATCTTCATTTTATTTTTGCTAATTCTTGGGAAACTGCCTTTTTACTCAGACTTACATAACCGTTTTCGGGCAAACGCGACTGCCCTTCCTCGGACAATATATATTCCAGAAAGGCAACCAGAACCCTGTTTTTGGGTTTGCCATGAAACAATAGACCTAACGTGCGGGCCGGCGGTGCCGGATATCTTCCATCGCCTATCGCCTGGTTTAAGCTGTCTAAACTCTGGTAATAATATTCGTTTGCATCTATTTTTCCATTATTATTCCAATCGATAGGAATAATTTGCACATTGGGTTGAGGTTTCCGGTCTCTCAGGCTATAAACATAATTGAGATTACTAAACCCGATCGATAAGGGGTCGCGCATAATCGCCTGGGCCTGTCCAGGGTCGCCAAAAACGCCGATTCCCACTAAGTCTTCCTGGGAAGCGTCTAGAAATTTGGCCCATGTCTCTGCCGCGCCAGCGGCGTCGGAACGAACGTATACATGCATATCGAAGTCGCCATTAATGCCGCTTAACTGATTCCAACGCGTAGTCTGTGCTTTTAAAAAAATATTGATGAATTCCTCTTTTGTGAGCCCTCGCTCTACAATTTGCTTGGCTGCGGGATTATTGGCATTGAAAGTAGCCACTACCGCATCGTTTGCAACATTGACCAAGAAGGCACCTTTCTCGTACTCCTCGGGGTGAATATCGCGCGATACCATGCCCATATCCACCATGCCGGACAATACATCAGCGATCCCTTTTCCGGCACCGCCTGCCGATATATTAAAACGTACGTTGGGATGTTTTTCTTTAAAATCCTCGCTCCACTGTATGAGCATTGGATAAAGCGCAAAGGCACCCGATACCGATATCGTTTCCTCCGTTTTCTTTTGTTCCTCTTCCCTGCCGGCACAGGCCCATCCCATCGTCGCGGCTATTAACCCTACAAATAAAAATCTTATCATTTGTTAAGTTGATTCAATTTCTTTTCTTGAAAATACCTGCCCCAATTGCTTATCTCTTCAATTACACCCTTTAATCGGTAAGCCAAGGGAGTTAATTGATATTCGGTGTAAATTGGTTTATCGCGACAGGCCCTCTTCTTTATCAAGCCATGCTGTTCCAGTCCCTTCAGTTCTTTTGACAACGCTCTGGGAGAAATCGTGCCGACGTAATCCTTTATTTCGTTAAACCTGCTATTCCCATGCGCTAAGGCAACAATCAACTTTAAACTCCATTTACCTCCTATCGCGTTTTGTGCCTCGTGAATAGACGGGAGATCGACGATAAAATCGTTGTAAATCCCATCCAGTTGGTATTCGTTTGTTACTTCCATTGTAGATCACTCATTGCTAAATAAGATGCTCGGTAAAGTTAATAGAAAAAATTAAAAATCTACAAGAACTATAGACTTTCTGCTACAAACCAAGACAGTATAAAAAGATTGTGGACGGTGATGATTGCAGTTATAACGAACCACGCCCGAGTCGAGCCATGTGAAGTGAAGACGATAAAAAAAACAAATAAAGTCTATTGATTCACTAGACTTTATTGTTTACTTTTGGAAAGTAACAAAGACGGAGAATTCCGCTTATTGAAGATCAATCCGAACGTTATGACAAACACCGAATTACTCTACACGATAAAGAGTCATCGTAAAGCGAAGGGATTATCGCAAAGCGATATGGCGAACAAACTAAACATCGTCTTGAAAACGTATCAAAACATTGAAAGCGGTTTAACGCGTTTAGACATCGAGCGATTAAAACAGATAGCCGCCCTGATCGATCTAAATTTAAGTTCGCTCTTCAATCCAACCGGCGGGTCAGCAATCGAGAAAGATACTGAAAAAGAGCTCTACCATAAATTATTAATGGAAAAAGAAACTTATATTTCCAAGCTGGAGAATGATATCAAATTTTATCAAGAAATCCTAAGGGAGAAATAAAACCTTTGGATAGCCCTGTTACCAACCTTTTATGGCGCCACCTTTAAACACGTTATCAGCGACGGCCTCTACTTCTGCCGACTGATACGCTTTCACGAATTTCTTTACCTTTTCGTCATTTTGATTATCGATGCGCGAAACAATGATATTCACATAAGGAGATTCCTCATCCTCAACGAAGATTCCGTCGCGTTTAGCGACCAATCCGATAGAAGCGGCAAAGGTATTGTTAATAATAGCAACCGTCACCTGGGCATCGTCCAGGGACCGCGGCAGCTGAGGCGCTTCCAATTCGAGAATGCGCAATTTTTTAGGGTTGCCGACGATATCGTTTACCGTAGGTAGGAGGCCTACGCCTTCTTTCAATTTAATTAGACCTACTTTCTCCATGAGCAGTAATGCCCTACCTCCGTTTGTAGGATCATTAGGAATGATAATGGTATTGCCTTCTTGCAGTTCCTCAATACGCTTTATTTTTTTTGAATAGCCCGCTAAAGGAAAAACAAAAGTATTGCCGACAATCGCAAAATTGTAATCTCTCTGTTTGGATTGAACATCCAGGTAAGGCTTGTTCTGAAATACATTTACATCAATATCTTTTTGACGAAGGGCCTCATTGGGCATCACATAATCATTAAATTGAACGAGTTCAACGTCTAAGCCGTATTGCTCTTTTGCAACCTTTTGAGCTGCCTCGGCTAAGCTATATTCAGGCCCGGCCTCGACCCCTACTTTAATCTGATTCGGATCATTTTTGGAGGCGTTTCCGCAGGATGCAAAAGCCATAGCCACCACTGCTCCAAGCAATTTAAATTTTCTTATGTTCATGCTCATTTTTATTTTCGATGGTCGACGCGCTTGGACATTAAATCACCCAGAAACTGGATGATAAAAACCAAGGCGACCAATAATACTAATACGACATTCATAACCAAGGCGTCATAGCCTACATATCCATACTGGTAACCAATATGTCCTAAGCCCCCGGCGCCTACAGCACCGCCCATAGCGGAATAGCCGACCAAGGTGATTAACGTGATGCTTGCACTGTTGATAATTGCCGGCAAGGCCTCTGGCAGCAGTACTTTACGGACAACCTGAAGCGGTTTTGCCCCCATAGCCCTCGCTGCTTCAACCAGCCCATGTGGCACTTCCAACAAACAGTTTTCGATCATTCTGGCAATAAACGGCGCGGCGCCTATACTTAAGGGAACCAAGGCAGCTCCCACTCCAATGGAGGTACCTACAATTAACCGGGTAAACGGGATCATCCAAACGATAAGAATAATAAACGGAATGGATCGAAAAGCGTTTACGATAATTGCAAGCGCTCTATTCACCTTACGGTTTTCCAGCATTTGCCCATCACGTGTCATAAACAACAACACGCCCGTTGGTAAACCCAAACAAAAACCAAAAAATCCAGAGACAAAGGTCATAACAATTGTTTCCCACGTCCCTTTCAGAAGCATCCACAACATTGCATCAGACATAACCTATTATTTCCACCTCCAATTTTTTATCTTTAAAATAATCAACAAGCTGCGTTGTGCTAGCTGCAGTTCCGCTGATTTTGAGCAACATCACCCCTACCTGCATGCTTCCCATGGTGTCCATTTTCGCGTTTAGCACCTCGTAATCTACATCATATAGCTTCACCATGGAAGAAAGTACAGGTTCATTAGCCGTTGCGCCATTAAATCGCAACTTGAGCAATAAGTCCCTTGTCTCGCCCCCGGGCATCTGTGTTAAGCGATTTAAATATTCATGTGCAATATCCACGTGGAGCGATGAGTTGATAAACTGTTGTGTTAAATCCGTTTTGGCATCGGAAAAAATTTCGCGTACACTTCCCCGCTCAACGATTTTCCCTTCCGATAAAATAGCTACATCATCGCAGATTGCTTTTACGACATCCATTTCATGCGTAATTAATACAATGGTGATATTCAAGCGCCTATTGATATCCTTTAACAAGCTCAAGATCGAACGCGTGGTAGCTGGGTCGAGTGCGCTGGTGGCTTCATCGCATAATAAAACTGCGGGATCGCTGGCTAAAGCTCTCGCAATTGCCACCCGTTGCTTTTGTCCGCCCGATAAACTGGCGGGATAGTCGTCTCTCTTCTTTTCCAGTCCTACCAATTCCAGTAATTCTTCCACTTTCGCTCGAATCCGATCCTGAGGGGCATGAATCAATTCGAGTGGAAACGCTATATTTTCGAAAACCGTACGGGAAGACAACAGGTTAAAATGCTGAAAAATCATACCGATTTTTCTTCTGACATTGACCAACTTATTGGGAGACAGGGTCGTCAGATCAACGCCATCGATTAACACCTGCCCTTGAGTGGGTCTTTCCAGCAAATTAATACACCTTATCAGCGTACTCTTACCTGCGCCCGACGAACCAATTATCCCATATATGTGGCCTTCCGAAATGGTCAGATCGACCTGAGTGAGCGCCCTAACGTCAACGTTTTTCTTTCGGAAGACTTTGCTGATATTTTTTAGTTCAATCATATATTTACCGCCCCGTAAAGCTGCCGATGTTCTGATGTGTTTTACCGACTATCAAAAACAGGTTACCGCTCTATAAATAGAGACGCAAAGGTAGAATAAAAGTTAAAAATCTACAACTCTAATAGACTTTAACACCTCATTCTGTTCTAATTTTATTCGTCATATAGTGATAAAAAACACTGGAGACCTCGGCCAAACTTTCTTGTGCACGTTTTTCTTCCAAACCCTTAGAAAGAAGTATCAACACATATCGTCTGCCGTCGGGCAAAAAAACAATACCTGAGTCATGAAATACCTTATCGATCGACCCGGTTTTATTGGCAACTTTAACCGTGCCGGGTAGTTTTGCGGGAATGGTGCCGCGAAAATGCTGTTGCATCAGGATGGCTACCATTTCTTCACTGGCCTGCTTGCTAACCATGCTATCCTTTGCAAGCTGTTCGAACAAAAGCAAGAGATCATGAGCCGACACCGTGTTGTTCATCCCGTGGGCAAAAGCCTTGCTGTCTTCAACGCCCCGAAGGATTTTCATTTCTTTTGCTCCTAGCTGACGCATGGTTTTCATCACATTCTTTGCACCCACTAAATCGATCACTATGTTGGTTGCCAAATTACTACTCTGTGTAATCATTCGATGCAGGAGATCCGCAATAGTGACCTTCGTGCCTAATAAGGCGTAGAGCCCTTGTTCGCTATCATCACTTGCGTGAATGCTATAGGGGCTTCCATCATAAATGCTTTTGAATTTGTTATACACTTCAACCGAATCGGTTAAGCTGAATTTACCTTGTTCCATTTGTCTAAACGCTTCAGCCAACACAGGCGTCTTCATCGTGCTGGCCGCATGGAACACTTCGTGTTCATTATAAAAATAAGTATCGTTGTCAGACAGATCTTTAAAGGCAATGGCAAAAGTCCCCTGCGCTCCGGTTTGCAAGATTTCGTTTATTTTTTTCGTCAACATAAGGGTATCGGTTACCGCCTCTTTCGCTGGTTTAAGTACAACAGATTCCCAATCGGAATCCGCATCGGTAAAAGAAGAAATAAAATTTGCTTCGCGTATTGATTTATCCGGATTAAGGGAAAAGGACAACATCGGGGCTGTACTTCGATCCCGATTATCGAAAGTGAGTTTAAAAATATCACCATGGAAATGCGTTAAAGATGCATTTAATTGGGGTGCATTTATAAATTTCAATGATAAAAGGCCCTGTTCCTCCAGAATTCGGACATTCCCTAATAATTTACTGACGTAGGCACCGCAATAAGCGTTCAACGGCAGGCTCCGTCTTAATGTTGAATCAGGCGTCAGCGTTTTTTCTGTTGAGTCCCTCCTGGACTGTAGGCGATCCGCCTCCTTTTTATAACCGCCGATCCAATCAAAAGCGGGCGCTTGCAGATAATAGTCGAGCAAATAGTTAATGATAGACCAGTAGGCACCTGACGACAGCTGGTTAGTTAACACCACAATACCGAGCCGCTTTTGAGGTACCATAGCAATCTGAGATACAAAACCGGTTAACAGCCCGCCATGGCCAATTACCTGATAACCTCTATAGTCGTATTTTCTAAATCCCAGCGCATATCCGTAAAAATTCTTTTGTGCCGGGCGCAGCCAAGCCGGTTCTTTCGGTATCGGCATAGGTCTTATAATTTTCCAAAGCTCTTCGGTTGCATTGGCTTTGAATAAACGGCCACCATTAGTGGTTCGCCCCGAGTCGAGGTGCATGGCGACCCACTTCGTCATATCCAAGGCGCTGGAAGCGATTCCGCCCGCAGGATCCCCTGCATCACCAATGTTCTGATCGAAAAAGCTGGCGATCACTTTCAACTGGCCTTCCCGCTTCGCATGTGCATACGCCACGTTGTCTTGTTTCTTAAGAGACGAAAAGCGGCTAATACTATGTTTCATGCCGAGCACATCAAAGATTCTTTTCTTAATAAACTCCTCCCAAGGCAAACCGGAAACTTTTTCTATGATCTCACCTGCTGCTAGATAGAGAATATTGTCGTAAGCATATACAGAACGAAAGTCGTACTGAAGAGGCACATCCCTCAGTTTTTGTAATAATTCCTGCCGACTAAAAGTAGATGGTGGAAATAACAATAAGTCATTGGCATAGGCCGGCAGACCACTATGGTGTACCAGTAAATCGCGTACCGTGAGGTGACTCGTAACGTAATCATCACTTAGCTGAAACCAGGGCAAGTATTGCGTTACTCGATCCTCCCACTTCAATTTCCCTTCCTCTATCAGCATAGCCAGAGCCGTTGCGGTAAAAGCTTTACTATTAGAGGCGATACTGAAAAGCGTTTCTTCATTTACCGGATCGGGTTCGCCTAATTTTTTTACGCCGTATCCCTTGGTTAATATAATTTCGCCGTCTTTTACAATGCCTACACTTAAACCAGGCACATCGAAAGTTTTTAGCACTTGATCTACATAAGAATCAAAACCTTCGGGCAATAGACGTTGCTGTGCGTTTATCAGCAGCGGACAGCATAAAAGACAAAATGCAATAAGTTGAATGCTACTTGTTAAGAGGACACAGCTGATTTTTCGGATAAATATTCTCACTTTTTTGTGTTCATTAAAGTTTTTAGAAAGAAATCTGCAACCGCTTGGTCGACGCGCAACTGGTTTTCGTAGCGCATCCAATGGTGTGTTTCATCAGGGATCATCATCGTTTCGAGCGGCACCGATTTCTGCTTTAGCCGCAAGATCAGGTCGACACTTTGATGGAAATCGACATTGCCATCGTCGTCGCCATGTATCATTAAGGTAGGTGATTTCCAGTTGTCTGTCCACGAGATGGGGGACGACTCTTTGGCGAGCTTTATGGCCAATTCGGCGTCTGGCGCCGGCTCAGCAGCATGAAGGTCGACCCTTCCGAGGTAATTGTGCACGCCATGTATATCAACCCCGGCCGCAAATAAATCGGAATTTTTACCGAGTGCTAAAGCAGTCAAATAACCGCCGTACGAGCCTCCGTAAATCCCGATACGTTCTGCGTCGACACGAGGGTGTTCCGCAAGCCATGTACCGGCTGATTGAACATCCTGGTATTCCGAAGCGCCGAATCGGCCTGCATTCGCCGGTTTATGAAAATCAAAACCATAACCGATGCCAAGTCTGTAGTTAACAGCCAGTACGATAAAGCCTTTACTCGCCAGGTATTGATTCAGGGCATAAGTATTTGCGTAATAATCACCATAGTGCCATCCCGAAAGCATCTGTCGTTGTGGGCCGCCATGGACAAACACAATTGCCGCCCGTTTTTCCGATCCGCCCACCGGTTCAAACAACTGTCCATATACCGTTTTTCCGTCTGTGGACTTCCAGCTAACCGATTTGGGTACTACCAAAGAGGCATTAAGAAGCGATTGAGGAATCAGTTTTTCTCCAATAACCCGCGCTGTTGCATGGGGTTTAAAAGGCATGATTGACGGCGTAGGCGGCTTTTGGGCAGTGGATTGAAAAAAAGCAAGGTGTTGGCCATCGCCTATGAACGTGGGAAACGTTTCGATGCCTTTCCCTTTTGTCAAAGCTTCTAATTGCGCTTGATCAACCGGCACCCGATATACATGCCGACGGTCAATGTCATCTTTATTTTCGCCCGTATTTGCACTAAAGAGCAGCCATTGGCCATCGCGGCTCAGTTGCACATGCTCTACCATAAAGTCGCCTACTGTGAGCGGCAACAGTTCCCCCCCATGCGATGGGATACTATATAAGTGTGGCCAACCATCATGATAAGATAAAAAAACAATACGGTCTTTAGCAGCCCAGTGCAAATTAAATCCGCCCTGCGTAGTTGGGATCGAGCCTTCAAGCGTATTTGGCGAGGACCAAATCTCAGTGCCCTTTCCATTAGCCAGGTCGCTACGCCATATTGCCCAGGGTTGTGGTTTCTGTACTGTCAAAGAATCCGGAGCCCCACCCCGTGCCGCTGTACGGACAAAAACCACCGCAGCGCCGTCGGGCGACCAACGGGGCGAGACATCTCTGCAAAAATCCGGTGCAAGCCACTGAATGGGTGTCTTTCTATCGCGGAACACGCCAATGAGCGAGTGGTCGCCGCGGTCGGATACAAAAACAATTTTGGAACCGTCCGGCGAAAACTGTGCACTGCTATTTTTGCCTCTTGCAAAAAATAGCGGAGCGGCTTTCTTTGTACCGTCAATAGGCGCCGTCCACAGCTGTCCGTTTTGCTCAAATAAGACCTCTCTACTATCTGGCGAAATAAGCGGGTAGTCGCCCTCCCCCAGGCAGATCGGCGTTCCCCCGTCAAAGGGCACACTCCAGACCGCTACTTTCGGCTTTATCGGCAACGAGGCCGGGTTTCTTGGTTCACTCTCGTCAAAAGCGCCATGATCACCACCTTTTACATAAACTACCCATTGACCATCGGCCGATAGCGTAACGCCACTCAATTCTTCTCCGTAATCCTCTTTAAAATCCGTCACCTTCCGTAGTTCAAAATGACTTCCCTCCGCAACCCAAATATTTCGTTTTCCCTGTTCATTAATAGTCAGCGCTATTTTATCCCCTGCACCCGCACTTACCAAGGAAGAAGGAAAAGGATAGGATGTCAATGTTTCTAAGGTCAACTCCTGCGATTTACCGAAAAGGTGACAAGTAACAAAAAGAAAAATGCTTACGGCTTTTTTTAAATACATATACTGTTTTTTCTACTCTTGCGTATTCTGTGTTTTTTATTAAGGTTGATCCCACCAAAGCGGCGTATCCAAAGGTTGGTCTGCCGGCACATTGCTGCTATTTCGCCCGCGCTCATCAGCCGGGTAGGCCACTCTTCTGATAAAGTTATTTAAATAGGCATTCAACGGCATCCGAAAATCTTTATATTGATAATCATTTCTTCGCATATCATTCCATGCTTCCGGATTCAAATAAGTCACCACATACTTCTCCTTAAAGATAAGCGCTAAACTAAGGTTCGCCGCCCCCACCGACACCGCGCTATGCTGTATATATGCATCTCGATCAGCAGCTGCAACGCCCAGTTTATCCATATGAGCCCGGATACCGGTTAGGTAGGCGTCATAGGCGCGGCTATTATCCCCTGCCCTTAGGGCCGCCTCTGCCTCAATAAACTTGAGCTCGGCATAGGTCATAATGACGAGCGGAGCAGTCTCCGCTGTAAGGGGTGAGTTGACGCTGATGTAAGACTCGTCATGTACGGTGTTCGGCCCCCCCACATTGCCTTGGCCATTACGGGTCCCGACGTAATTGCCGTTAACCGTTTTATCCGTAATTTTAGCGATGCGCGGATCTTCGAAACCGTAGGTTACACCGTTCAAGTGATTAACAAAATTATCGGACAGCCAACCACCTAATAGATTGCTGGCGTTACTTATAGCGATCTGTGCCCAAGGGTTCACGCCCAGGAATACGTTCATCGATGATTCATCTTCGTTCGAAGTATAGGCTTGGTCTAAAGCCGCCAGCACGGCATTCGGATCATAATCAGCCTTTTTAGTGATCTTATTAAGCAGCCTTGCTCTTAATCCGTAGGCTGTTTTAATCCAGTCGTCCACATTTCCGTGGTGCATCAAATCCGAAGCCGCGTCGAGTTCCGAAGCATAATCGGAGCGACCTAGATCATTCAACCCTTCCTCAATTAACGCAAGCGATTGGTTATACAAACTTTCTTCATTATCGTACGTCGGCGTCAGCGTATTCGTTCCATAAAAGGCGTCGGTATAAGGTACTGGTCCCCATACATCGGCAACCAAACCCAATTGATAAGCCATTAGCACTTTGGCAACGCCGGCGTGCAAATACGCCGCTGTTCCTTCCGCTTTTTGGATCATATCGTATAAATCAGCCATTGCATAATAAACGGTATTCCACTGATAGGAGTCGTCCGTCACCTGATAGGTGTCGGCAGCTCCACTAGCCGATGGGCTGGCTAAATACTGCGTATAATAGCTGGTTATCAGTCCGAATTGCTGCATATTAACTGCAGCTTTATGCGTCGCTGTAGATAGCAGTGCGTTAACAGGCGGATCTTGCACTAAATTGGGATTCTCATCGAGATCGAAATAATCACTGCATCCAGCGCATAAGTTGATAGCGAAAAAAGCTATCCACATCAAGGGTATCTTTATTTTCTTCATGGTTGTACGCTTAAAAACCAACATTTAAAGTAAACAGAAAGCTTCTAACGGAAGGATACGTCATCCCTGCAAAAGCGTCTACATTCGAACCGCTATTAGTAGTGGTACTTTCGGGGTCGAAACCGGAATAATTGGTCCATAAGGCCAGATTATTTCCAGTAACAGCCAGTTGAACATTTTTTACAAAACTGTTCCGCAGCCACTTTTCTGGAAGTCGATATCCAATTGAAACGGAGCGCAGGCGTACCCACGATGCATCCTCCACGAAGTTCTCTGAATCGCCGCGATGGATCAATCGATAATAACCATCACCGTAATCAACGCCGGTAGCGGGATCAACACCCTGGCCTAGCCATACCTCCCGGGTGTTAGGCGTACCATCCGCCAGCATGCCATCAAATACTACATGATCGTTTCGATTCTCTGTGTATTTAGCCATGCCAAAAGCAGAGTAAAAATTTCCCAGCTGATTATACCGCTCCTGCCCCACCCTCGCGTCTATAAGAAAAGACAAAGACAGATCCTTATAGTTAAAGGTATTACTCCAACCGCCTAACCAGTCGGGCTGCACATTCCCCAACTTCTTTTTATTAGCTACGGCATCCAACAGCGGAAAACCATTGTCATCTATAAGCAAAGGCCGGTTGGGGTCGATATCGCTTGATTGGTCCAGACCTTGGGCTATTTCTTCCGGCGTATAGTAACGTCTCAAGGCTCTACCGTATAGATCGCCATAAGCCTCGCCCGGAATGAGCCACATATATACATTGGAGCTTAAGTATCCAAATTCATTGCCGGCCTCTATCTGTGTGAGGTCTTCCCGCAGCGACAGCACTTTATTTCGGTTCATCGAAAAATTGAAGCGCGTATCCCAACTGAAATTAGTTGCCTGAACAGGTGTAGCATTAATCGAAAGCTCAATACCTTGATTACGCATACTGCCTGCATTAATGGCCGCATTGACATAGCCGATACTGGCGGATACCGGAATCTTAATGATCTGATCCTTGCTAACAGAACGATAGTAATTAAAATCGAAACTAAGCCTGTTCTGTAAAAAACCCATACTTAAACCAGTCTCCCAGGTGTCGGTAAACTCCGGTTTTAAGCTTGCATCGCCGAGCAGAACAGGTCTGGTAAATCCGATATAACCGCTTGGAAGCTGTTGATAAGAATCAAAACCCCTGCTGGTTGAATAAGGCTCTGCGTCCTTACCGATACGGGCGTAAGAAAACCGGAATTTAGCATCGCTTATAGTTTCCGGCAAAGCCAAATGGTCTGAGAAAATATAACTTAATGTTGCTGAAGGATAAAAGAAAGAATTTCGGGGTGAAAGCAGCGACGAGGTTTTGTCGTTTCTTCCAGTAACCGTTAAATACAAATAATTTTTATAGTTCAATGAAAGCTCTCCAAATATGCCCATTAAACGATATTTTTCTTCGTAGCTACGGCCCTGAATGGTTTTCGCATTCTGCACTGCGAACCAATCGAAAATAGTAAGGTTGGATCCTTCGGTATTTTCCCTTCTGATATAGCGATCGTACAGATCATGTCCAACACGTAATGTTGCACTGAAGTCGTCCGAAAACTGGTGATCCGCGCTCGCCACGAAAGTGCTATTGATCGAGCGGAAATTCTGGTTGTATACGCGTACAAAGCCCATTCCGGGATTGGCACTTGTCCCATTCTCTTCTACCAGTCGCTCGCCCACCAAATCTCTAAAGCCCAAAGCTGTTCCTAGCCGATTGTCACGATACGTGTCAATCCCCGCGCGATAAGAAAAACTCAGCCAACTAAGCGGATTATAGGAAAAGTTAGCACTCCCGATGAACCGCAACACATCGTCTTTGAAGCGGTTGGTTTCCGCCACATAGCGGGGATTTGTGGTGGTGCCATAGGAACGCATGGTACCATTTTCTTCCAAATAGTCATTTACGTCGTGACGTGGCGACCAGTAAATCAATTGCTCAATATACCTACCGGCGTTGCCCCGATAGCCGCCCGAATTATTCACATTCATGTTCACCCCACCGCTGAATTTCTCGCTTAGTTTAAATGTAGTGTTCAATCTGGCCTGATAGTTTTTAAAATCCGTTGCCGGCAACACTCCCTCTTGGTTGAGTTGAGACAAGGACGACAAGAAGGTGATCTTTTCCGATCCTCCTGATAAGGTGACCGTATTTTTGAACTGGCTTCCCGTTGTAAAAGCATCCTTCACGTGATCATATATCTGGTCAGGATGAGTTGGGTCTATAGCTCTTGCATCTGCCACCGTTGGGCCCCAGGAAGGCCAAAACGATTCCGGATCATACTCCCCTTGCCATCCTTGCGTGTAGGTGTGCTGCAACTCAGGAAAACGCGCAACATTTTCAAATCCGGCAGTTCCCTGATAATCAACTTTCAAGCTACCGGCCTTTCCCGACTTTGTTGTGATCACCACTACGCCGTTTGCACCTCGTAAACCGTACAGCGCTGTAGCGGCTCCTCCTCGAAGAATATTAATGGTTTCTATATCGTCGGGATTCACATCAACGGCCCTGTTGCTCATGCCCCGGCCGTCTGCTCCTTCGCCCTGTGTCGACGTACTATTATCCATCAATACACCATCAATAACAAAGAGAGGTTGGTTATCCCGCGCTGGGTCCAGGGAATTGATGCCCCTTATTTGAATACGAGCGCCCTGCCCCGGTGCTCCGCCGGTGCTGCTGATGGTTACGCCCGCCACCTTGCCCTGTAGGGCGTTGACCATATTCGGCTGCTTATTGTAATTCAGCTCGGCAGAGGTCACCTTTTGCGCTGTATAACCGAGCGACCGTTCTTCTCGCCTGATGCCTAAAGCGGTTACCACCACTTCGTCGAGCCCTGAAGCAGCCGGATTCAACTGCACGTCAATTTGTGTTTCCTCGCCTACTTTTCGCTCTAAAGTTTCCATCCCGATGTAGGAAAAGACCAGGACGTTTCCGACATGAGCGTTAATTTCATAAGCACCCGCTGCGTTGGTTTGCGTTCGTTGGTCGGTTTCTTTCACAGCCACTGTCACACCCGGCAAGCTCTCTCCTGTGCTTACATCGGTCACCTTGCCGTGAATCGTTCTTTCCTGCGCATAAGCAGTGAACACACCGAGCACGAGAAAAGTCAATAAAAGGTCTCTCAATTTTTGCATATTAATTTAATGATAGTTAGAATGTCTAATCGCCGTATAAAATCTATACACATTCAATCAAACCACGTTAAAATATGATTGAACAACACAAAAAAGCGCCCTTGATTTAAGATCTGTTTATAATGGTGGAGCCAATTTAGAAAGAAATCGCCAAATTTTGCGGGTTTTATAACATTTTTTTTCAAAAACGTAAAATAACGCACGGCGCGGCGCGTAAAAGCGAGTAGGGACTATTATCGCTTTATCTAAGGCTTTGCTGTAATCCAGTATAAATCATTATGTTTGTATAATGGAACAAACTTTAACACACCACCTGTTGAAGCAGCTACACGAAAGTGATTTTACTATTCTCTTTGCTGCAGGACAAAATCTGCAACAGCCCTGTATATTTGTACCGATTAATGTAGATATTGAGGATTTCCGAGAAATTGTGGCACTTCCGGAATATCAGGGGGATGCTTTCCTTATTATTGAAGAAGCATTGCAGCTGAATAAACAGAAGCTGACGAAACACAGTGTTATTACGGAATGATCCGGAGTATGACTGCCGCTATTTCAGGTCGAAGTCGATTTTTTCCACTTTTTCTATCGATTAGTCATCGTAACTTAATAAATTCATCTCTGGAAATAGTGCTTTCTTTTTCAAAATAAAACAATACGTAACTTGTAAAAGTTAGTATAACGCCCTTGTATGGCAGACCGTTGTTCGTTACAGTGGCTCCCTGCAACTTATTGGGTCTTGTTTGTTAAATTAAAAATTTCGCGTACATGAAAGTAGTTGTTGTTGGCGGCGGCTTTGCCGGCATTAATTTTATAAAAGCAATACAGTCTGATAAAAGGTTTGAAATCACCCTCGTCGATAAAAACAACTATCATTTTTTCCCACCTCTTCTCTATCAAGTTGCCTCTGCCTTTATTGAACCGTCCAACATAAGTTATCCATTTCGAAGAATGTTCCAGAAAAAAGAGAACCTACGTTTCCACATGGGCAGCTTGGTTCGCGTATACGCTGAAGAAAACTACATAGAAACGGATACAGGCACGCTAAGCTATGATTGCCTTGTTCTTGCCCTTGGCACCGAAACGAATTACTTCGGCATGGAATCGGTACAAAAAGATTCGCTTCCGATGAAGAGCATAGACGAAGCACTGTATCTGCGTAACCATATTCTGCTGAATATGGAGAAAGTTGTTCGGATGCAAAACACCAGCCTCAGAGATAAGCCATTAAACATTGTCGTGGCCGGCGGTGGACCGACAGGTGTTGAATTCGCCGGCATGTTGGCCGAGCTGGGCCGTTATATAGCCGTAAAGGAATATCCGGAAATAAAAGACCTTCGATCGCATATCTACTTGGTCAATTCAGGCCCGGTATTGTTGGGTCCCATGAGTAAAACCGCGCAACAAGAGGCAGAAAAGGTTTTGACCAAATTAGGTGTAAATGTCATTCTGAATGCTGCGGTAAAAGATTATGTGGATGGGCATGTTATTCTTTCCAATGGGCAGACAATAGAAACTGAATCACTGATATGGGCAACCGGAGTTATTGCCCGGGAGGTACCTGGGCTACCCGCCGATGCAATTACAAGGGGGCGTCGCATTATGGTGGACGCCTTTAATAAAGTAATGCATACCACGAATATTTATGCCATCGGCGATCTGTGCTACCAAACAAGCGATCCAAATTTCCCGGAAGGCCATCCACAGCTCGCTCAAGTGGCCATGCAACAAGGAAAATCGCTGGCAAAGAATCTATCACGCATCGCAAGCAACAAAGAACCCAAAGCATTCCGCTATAAAGATAAAGGTAGTATGGCTATCATTTCCAAGTATAACGCCGTTGCCGATCTACCTAAGTTTTCTTTTAAAGGCTTTTTTGCTTGGCTACTATGGCTGTTTATCCATATTATACCGCTAATCGGCTTCCGCAATAAAGTGAAGTTAATATCCAGTTGGATGTGGGCCTTCATTACAAATGATCCGACACTTCGTTTAATTTTCCGTCCATCTGCAAGCAAAAGAAAAAAATAATCTTTATGCTTTTTTCTGCATAGTCTGTTTATCTTTACCAAAAAACGGTAACATAAGACTGTTTAAACACAAAAAGCGGTCTATTATAATTTTTTTTTCGATGAAATCCTCCATAACCTTTGTCATTACCTGCCTTTTATTGATCAGCACCAGTGCCTTCGCACAATTTCGTCCAGAAAAGATTTTCGGACCCGACTTCTATACTTATAAGGGCGATAACTATAGAAGTGCAAGTGGTAAACCTGGTCCCGGCTATTGGCAAAACCGAGCCGACTACCGCATTAAAGCTTCGTTTGACACCTTGAATTACCGCTTACAGGGAGAAGTAGAAATCGATTACTATAATAACAGTCCGGACGAGTTGGATGCACTTTGGCTGCAACTGGACCAGAACAATAGCTTACCGACTGCCAGAGGGAATAGACTAAACGCTCCGACAAAGCCCGCAGATGAAGATAAAGGATATCGAATCAGCGAAGTCAAAATCGAACGAAACGGAGCCTGGATAAATGCCGACTACCTAATAGACGACACGCGAATGCAGGTCCGTCTGGCTGATCTGCCACTAAAAGCAGGCGAACAGCTTAAATTGGCTATCAAGTATGCCTACGTATTGCAAAAGCGCAGCGGAGGCGGTCGCTCCGGCTATCTCGACACTAAAAATGGAAAGATTTTTGAGTTTTCTTACTGGTATCCCCGACTCTGCGTGTACGACGACTATTCCGGTTGGAATACGCTCCCTTTTATGGGCAGCGGAGAAATGTATCTCGATTATGGCGACATCGATTTTTCGGTCACCGTTCCATCCGGCGCGCTGGTTGTTGGTACAGGTGATCTTATCAACAAAGAAGAAGTGTTCACTGAAAAAGTACTTAGTCGACTCGCCCAGGCCCAGGATTCGAACGTTACCGTTATGATTCGACCGGCATCCGAACTTCAGGAACGGCCAACAAAAACCAAGCAAGGTACAACGACTTGGCATTTTAACATGAAGAATACCCGCGATGCAGCATGGGCAATGTCTACCGCCTTTATTTGGGATGCCGCACGGATTAACTTACCTGAAGGCAAAACCGCCTTGGCACAGTCGGTATACCCCATCGAGTCGACGGCCGACTCGATCGCCTGGCCGCGGTCTACAGAAATGATCAAGGCGTCAGTAGAACATTACTCCAAAAAATGGTTTCCTTTTCCATACCTCGTAGCTACCAGTGTGGCAGGGCCTGTTGGAGGGATGGAGTTCCCCGGCATGGCGTTTAACGGCTATAAAGCCAAGCCCTATACCATGTATCTTTTGGCGTCGCATGAAATCGGACACACCTGGTTCCCTATGATTGTCGGATCGAATGAGCGCCGTTACCCCTTTATGGATGAAGGATTCAACACCTTTCTAAATATTTTGGCGCAAGAGGAATTCAATAATGGAGAATTTGCGCCTAAACGAGACGGCGAATACGCCCCAGGCGGTGGCCATCCCGCAGACGAAATTATTCAGGTAATTGCAGAAAGTGGGGAAGCTAATACCTTAATGACGCCTCCCGATGCGATGGAGCGCAAGTATGTACATCCCCTAGCGTATTTTAAATCTGCTTTCGGCCTGGTCTTATTGAGAGATGTAATCCTTGGGCCCGAAAAATTCGATTACGCCTTTCGGCAATATATTCATCATTGGGCTTTTAAACATCCACAACCTGCTGATTTTTTCCGCTCCATGGAGAACGGCACCGGTGAGGATTTATCCTGGTTTTGGCGGGGCTGGTATTACCATAACTGGCAGTTGGACCAAGCCATTAAAGAGGTTAGTTATGTAGACAACGAGCCCCAAAAGGGGGCCCTCATTACGGTCGAAAATAAACAGCAAATGGCTATGCCCATCTTAGTGCGTGTTAAAGAAAGTAACGGGGCTGTTCATAATTTCAGTGTTCCTGTGGAAGTTTGGCAACGAGGTGCTGAAGCGAAATTTAGCGTCGATACCGAATCTAAAATAGTTTCCGTTGAGCTGGATCCGGAGCACAAAATTCCAGATATCGATCGGTCAAACAATGTTTGGCAATAACGTTGTCAAGTTCTGCCTTGCACTGTTATGACCGCATAGCCTTTAGCTTTTAAACCGCTGCGATATACACAAAAGCCTGATTCGCCAAGTGAGTTGGCGACTAGAATGAAAGCGTACGGCTATGATTTCTCTTCGTGCCGCTTGTTTTATCGATGGAAATATTACACAGTTCATCTAAACATAAATAATCAATTCAATGTTATGGATATTGCTCGAACTAAGGCCATTTTGGAATTTTGGTTTGAAAATTGATTAGGTTCATCCGGAACATGTTTAAAAACAAATAGCATCATTTTGAAATTCAACAGCTCGTTTAATTCTTGGAAGCCGGTCCTTTATATGCTAAAGATTTGCCTGGGCATTTTTGCGTTGCTCCAAATATACCTAAATAGCTATGCGCAGGACACCACAGCAGTAAGAATAGGCGAACCTAAGCCAAAAGTTGATTCGACCTTCTATCAATACGATGTAGGTGATTTAATACGAAACATCATTCATCCCAAAAGGAAGCCCGATTCGCTCAAGAAAAAATCCGGCATTACGCCCATGCCCAATATAGCTTACAATCCGAGCATTGGAGCACAGATTGGGGTCAAAGCCGTGGCAGGAAAGGTTTTAGGCAACGATCCGAACACGCTCATGTCGGTTGCGGCTACTTCCGCCTCGATCACCACTAAAGGAATCATCTATTTTTACTTGAGCCATAATGTGTATACGCCGGGTAATAAATGGAACTTGCAAGGCAGTTTGGTAGCAGCGAGAACGGTATCGCCCGACTTCGGTATCGGAATTGGTCGAGCCGCAGGCGAAACAGATGAAGATCGCATATTAACCAATCCTGAACGGAGAGGATACACCCAACACGCACAATACTATAATTTTAGGGAAAAAATCTATAAGCAGATTCAGGAGAATCTGTTTCTGGGAGCTGGTGTCTCCTTTGATATTCGCAGAAAGATTGTAGACAGGCAAATAGATCAAGGACTGACTCCTTATCATATTTACAATGAGCGATATGGCTTTAAACAAGAAGACTATATGGCGAATGGCTTCCTGTTCAATGTGCAATATACAACGCGCGACAACCAGAATCGGGCTTACAATGGCATTTACTCGGACGTTGGTATCCGCGTTAATCAAAAGTGGATAGGTAGTAGCCAAAGCGCCGTGCTGCTGACCACCGATTTCCGTAAGTATTGGAGCCTCTCCGATCGCAATCCGGAACACGTTATTGCATTTTGGAACTGGGGATCTTATTTATTAAGTGGTGCACTCCCCTACTTGGAGCTTCCCGGAACCGGAAAAGACCCCAGTTTCCGAAGTGGCCGAGGCTATACCGTTTCTTATTTTAAGGGTCCCTTGTATTTTTATTCGGAAGTTGAATACCGTTTTCCCATTACCCGCAATAAGTTTCTCAGTGGCGTCACTTTTTTTCATGTACAAACAGCAAATGACGATTTAGGCACCAAATTATTTCAACGCTGGCAACCCGGTGGTGGCGCGGGCTTACGGGTACTTTTCAATAAAGCAACGCGTACCAACCTCTGTCTTGACTACGCTTTTGGTCGGTATGGTGCGCGCGGTTTTTTCCTTGGCTTAAACGAAGCTTTTTAATGACCTTATTTATTGCCAGAAAAACACGAAGCGGCCTAATTTCATCCTAGAAATTTCCGGTATAGCCAAATCAATAGGCTAACCACCACAGAAAGAATAATCATACTGGTGACAGGCATAAAAAAGGTAAAGCCCGGCTTCTCTATGCGAATATCGCCCGGGAGCCTGCCAAACCAGTTCCAGTTAAAGTCGACAAAGTGCATAACCAATCCAACAATAATCAGAAGGCTTCCTACATAAATCAACACCTTACTCATAACTCGTATTCGCTTAATATATGGGTCCAAACCCTTCTTAGGTTCTACATTCCTGTGCAATACGGCGAGCTTAAATCGCCTCAAAATTCGTCTTTCAACTTGGTATACAATCGCTCAAAAAGTTTAAAGTTCTCTATGTATACGGCATGGTTCGCCGGTTTTGGTACAAAGGACGAGATTGTCACATCTTGATCATTATAAAGTTCAAAGCCTTCGATTATTTGCAAGGCGTTCATGCCAACAATAGCCGCTCCCATCGCCGAGCTTTCTACCGTCTTCCTAACAAGCACATGTTTATTAAACACATCGGCGAGCATCTGTATCCAGTCTTCAGATTTAGCAAAACCACCGCTCACGAAAATGCGATCAATGGGGCCGGAAGTGTCTTCCAAGGCCTTGCCTACACTATATAGCCCAAAAAGAATTCCTTCCATCATCGCGCGTATAAAGTGTGCTTGCGTATGCTGCATTTGTACACCAAAAAACACGCCTTTCGCTTTTGCGTCCCAATGCGGAGCGCGCTCGCCCGATAAATAAGGTAAAAAAACCAAGCCATTGGCCCCCGGAGCTACCGAAGCCGCTTTTTTTGTCAGTAACGGAATAGCTTCTTCCAATGCTTGTCCATCGGATGAAATAAAGCCTTCCTGAAACCATTGCAAAATATTTCCGCCGTTATTAACCGCACCGCCCAAAACGAACATATCAGCGGATATTACATAGCTAAAAATCCGTTCTTTGGCATCTCTGGCGGGCTTTGCCGATACGACACGTATTGCACCGCTCGTTCCAATTGTAACCGATGCAACTCCAGGCCTGGTGGCCTGCGCGCCAATATTCGCTAAACAACCGTCACTTCCTCCGATTATGAAAGGCAAATCTGCCGGTAATTGCATTAAATTGGCGTAATATACATCTAACCCCCTGAGAGTATATGTTATGGGTACCAGCGCTGAAAGTTGGTCGCTGGAAATGCCTACCAAAGACAAAGCGGGGCCATACCATTGTTGTTTGTCCGTTTCGAGCAAGCCTGTAGCGGAGGCAATTGATACATCGATAAGATATCGTCCGAATAATTTGAAAAACACATATTCTTTGATGGAAATGAATTTATGTGCACTATCAAAAATATCGGTCCTGTTTTCTTTCATCCAACCCAATTTGCAAAGCGGCGACATTGGGTGAATCGGGGTCCCCGTTTTCAAATATATATCATGACCTAAAGCTGTACCTTTTAACTGCGTAGCGAACCGTTCACTTCTGGTATCTGCCCAGATGATGCAATTGGATAACGGCTTTCCTTCCTTATCCACAGCTAACAAGCCATGCATAGCGCTACTAAAACTGACACCAAGTACGCTGCCCTTAATGGAACTTTTGTCCATCATTTGGCTCACCTCCCTAATAGCGTTAACCACCGCATCGAACAAGACTTCAGGATCTTGCTCACTATAGGCTGGCAGCGGTGAAATGATTGAATAAGATATACGATGTTCGGCCAATACTTGTCCGCGTAAGCCGAAGGCCAAAGCCTTTGTACTAGTGGTTCCGATATCTACAGCAATAACATAGTCCATATAAGCAAAGTCGCAGCTTTATAGCAACAATTTCGTTCGTTCAACAGAGACGAAATTTGCAAAGCATAAATATAACGGTTGCTTCTCTACTTAAAGAGTTTTAACGTATAAAAATATGATGCAAGTGCTATAGCGCCATTGACTCATCTACTAAAGACCGATTTATTTGCATTGTTATTGAAATGACCAACGCTCTCGCCCCATCTCGTTTTTAAAAGACAGCTCACCCGCATTCCAGCGGGGTGGTTCTACATTTAACAGATGCTTCACAAAGAAATCCCGTTTTTTCATACGTCCATAGGCGCCGCCGTCGCTATGCCCCATACCTGGCACCGCGAGAAAATCAAAGTCTTTCCCTGCCTTAATTAAAGCATCGGCTACCCTGTATGACGATTCAGGTGGCACATTGGTATCGTTTTCTCCAACAATTAGCAGCAAATCTCCCTGTAATTTGTGCGCGTTAGTTACATTAGATTGTGCTGCATAATGCTTACCGATCGGATAGCCCATCCACTGCTCGTTCCACCATTGCTTGTCCACGCGGTTATCATGGCAGCCGCAAGCGGCAACGCCGGCCTTGTAAAATGTGGAATGGAATAACAGGGCTGAAACCGTATTTTGACCGCCGGCCGAAGTTCCATAAATGCCAACGCGGGAGGTATCGGCCTGCGGATATTTTTCCGCCAAAGCCTTCATCCATAAAATCCGATCTTCCAGTCCGGCATCCGCAATATTTTGCCAGCACACGTCATGAAAAGCCTTCGATCGGTTGGCCGTTCCCATACCGTCAATCATAACAACGATAAAGCCCAATTCGGCCAAACTTTGCATCTCGCTATAGGGTACAAACGACTTGGGTACAAAGGAATCGTGCGGTCCTGCATAAATGTTTTCCAATATGGGATACTTCTTAGTCGAATCCAAGTCGGAAGGCCTGCTTACCATGCCCCAGATGTCGGTTTTACCGTCTCGACCCTTTGCAACGAAAACTTCCGGCTGACGCAGTCCGATTTTTTCGTATTGTAAAACATCCGCTTCTTCTAAAACGGCAAGCTCTTTGCCATCGCTACTTCGTCTCAGTTTCGTAACGGGCGCCGTATTTAAAGTAGAATAGGTGTCTATATAGAACCTTTTGTCCGGAGAAAATGTCACCTCATGATTAGCGCGTTCAGGACTGAGTTTGCGCAGGTTCTCCCCGTCGAAGCTCATCCGATAATGATGAACGAAATAGGGGTCCTCGCCTGCTTCCATACCACTGGCGGAAAACCATACTTCTTTTTTATTCACATCCACACTATCAACTCCCCGAACTACCCAATTGCCTTTAGTGATCTGCTTTTCGGCGCCCGAAACAAGGTCGACAAGGTAGAGATGCCGCCATCCATCCTTTTCCGATGAGCGAATTAACCAGTTTGTCCCTTCGGGATAATAGGTGTATTGCCTATCCAAATAGATGAATGTATCACTCTTTTCATCGACAATTGGTTTTGCTTGTCCGGTACGAGCGTCTACCTCCATAACGCGGAACCGCTGATGGCCACGATCAAACTTTTCGTAGAAAAAAAAGTTCGGATCGTCATGTCGCCAATGTAGCTCTGGTGGCCTATTAGGAAAATCAATACGCTCCGTTTTCACCTGACTTGCTTTCTTTTGATCGATCGAAAAAACAAACAAGTCGTAGCTCGTAAAGGGATCGCCCGGCTGTTTATACGGTTGGGCGCTCAATACGCCGCGGGTGGTTCCCGGCACTGACGTCAAAATAACATATACGGACGAATCTTTGACGGGATGGATGTGATAGCCCGCCAGATACTTGCTGTCGGGACTCCATTGAATAGCACCGTAAGGCACTGAATCGGAACCATTATAGGTGAATTGTATCGGCTGACCTCCGTCGAGGGGCTTTGCAAACAAATTTCCGTGTTCGATATAGGCTTCCCACTTTTTATCAGGCGATTGCTTACTATACCGAAAACCATGCGATCTCCTGTTAGCTCGCCTTCCGGGCGCAGTTTGATCGGTTGTTTTCACTTTTGCATTAATCGGAAAACATCTATTTTCTCTAGGTAAGAATGCGAACCACTTACCTTCTATCTCCAGGTGAATTTCATTTTTTTCGGGCAGCATTATATCGGATACCCATAAGCGTTGTTCGTCTGCCTTGACATCGATTTTTCTCAAAGCAGCAGCGACTCGCTTTTTATCTAAGAGCGGGCGCTTTCGCCCCGTTATGGCGTCTACATAGACGTATTCAGTCGTACTGTCTTGAAGAACATTCCGATACCAGAAAGATGTTCCCTTGTTCAACCAGTGCGCCTCCACTGTCGATTTAAAAACAATGTTCTTCGTCAAACTGTCTAACTTCATTGCCCGCTTATAGCGGTCTACTATTTCCGCATGTGAGGGGTTAAACGGGAGGGGTGCCTGCGCTTTTACTAGCACACTGGAGAAAAAGGTTATGAATAGCATAACCATGCCGACGTTTATATGCATAAGGATACGAAAAACAGCAAATTTATAACACCATTAATCGTAAAACTTCTTAATATTTAACCAATCACACCCTATCTTTAACAAAAAAGACCTATAAGAACGCTGAACAAGCGAAAAGACAAGCGTTAGGGCGCGGTATATTCATAAATTTTTCAGTTGGCTCAATAAAATTTTTATCTTTATCGCTTTCGCTACCGTCTCAGATTTTAAACGTATGACAAAGTTTCTCAAAATAGTACATCCCACCGGATTGATTGAATGGATACATGTTGATCAAATCTTTTCCTTCTATGCATTAGAAAATCCCTCTCCTACCCAACAGACCATCCTAAACCTTGTTAACGGAAACAAAGTGACTATATCACAGACAACTGACGAAATACTGAGGCAATTGCAAATCGGTATTAAATAGGCAGTAAGCCCCGCTCCCCTCCAGCACAGGCAAAATCACCAAGTCAGCACTTCGCAAAATACGCCCTTTTCCGTTAATGCGTCGATGATTTTCGCTGAAATATCCCTTTCCGCACAAACGCGAAGGACTTTATCGCAATCTTCCAAATCCACCGTCCAACTAGCGGTTTCCGGAAACTTATTCATGATCGCGGCGATACGCCTTTTCTCTTCGACGGAAGAGATGGATGTTTTAAATATTAAAATCTCTTTCTTCATCTCTTTATCATTTTAAGACCAGACAGCCGGGTTATCGCTGCACAGCTTGGTCAATAAACAAACTTATTTTCCACTACCATCTTTCGGTTTAAAAAGATACGGCATAGCCCATGACATATGGAAATTAATATAAGGCACTGTGTTATTTTTAGTATCAAAAAGATAATCACTATTTCTATTGTATACTTTCAACATCCTTGCCTGGATCGTACTACGAAAGCCCGTACGTACACCTAGCATAAGTTTCCCGAACATCCGCTCGTAGCCAACGCCGCTAAATAAATCAGTATAACGATACTCGTAATTACCGATCAACTGCGTCGATTCAGGAGCAAAGAAACCGTTTCCATACAATTCCGTCCCAATCGAAAGCCAACCATTCAAAAAGCCGGCTTTTCTAAGTATAATCTTCTGTGGCAAAAGGACATCGGCTTCCCATAAAGGATTATTGAATCGATGCCAATAGGTAAACATCGGTATAATAGGCAAAGCCATAGAAGGGTCGAGCAGATACAAAAGACCGAGTGAATAACGGGTTTGCAGACCCTTCACAAATATGACCGAAGAGGAGCCAATTACTGATACTCTTTTAATATGAATAAGATTGGGACTTGACAGTATTATACTAGCCGTGTGGATGACCGGTTTCCTCCATAAAACACCCTGGTAAATACCGCTCAATGTTAAGTCAACGTCATTCACCTGCATCGTGTTTTTAACAAGCGGATTAGAAGGGGCTTCTCGTGTATAATTCGAGATATCTTCATGTGTATATAATATACTGGTAGAAAAGGTCAGTTTTTTCTGTTGATACACCGGCGTTGACGCAAAAGCCCTAAAGCGAGTGACCTGAGCCTGTCCTTCTCCAAGGATTTCTTTGTTCCTGTCTCTTTGTGTGTAATCGGCATTATTTACACGCTCATACTGCAATATGAGCGGCCTTATTAAAGGATAGCTCGGTAACCTCGGGATCGCTACGCTATCTTTTATTTGCGCCGGCGAAAACAGCGGAAAGAGGGTCGATATACTAAACAGCAGGCTTTGAATGCTAACTAAGTGTCTCATTACTTCAAAGATGCCGGAAAGAACTTCGAAAGGAAAGTTAAAAAGGGCCGAAGCGGACAAATTTGTCTTGGAAAGAAATAAAAAGCTGATTGGATTGTTTTTAAAGCGCTCTACCGAAATCCCCAGTTAGCCACGACAAGAATAGCGGTGATTTCTCTTTACTCACTGTAATGGTGCGCTGGTGTGAAATCGTCAAATAAACGATGAGCTTGCGCGACAAAGAGTAAGAAGCATGTTTAATCGCCTCTCTATTAAGCAGGTATTGCCTATTAACGCGAAAAAAATCGGTTCCCATCACACGCTCTAACTCTTCCAGTGACTTTCCTACCGTATACGTTTGCCCACTAAAAGTAGAAATAAAGGTACCTTCGTGTTCAATATAGAAGAGCGCTATCTGTTGTAGAGGCAAGGGAATAATTTTATCTTTTTGATTAACCAATAAGGATATCGGTTTCTGGTTTATCTTTTCTAATAGATCGCGGTAGAAACCTTGTGGCAAGGTCAAATTTGCCGTAAAGTTTCGCTTCAGCGCATAATATTTCGCTAAAGCGTCTGATACCGCGTTTTTTGTGACTGGTTTTAACAAGTAATCGATGCCATTAGTGCGAAAAGCATCTAACATGTATTCGTCATAGGCCGTACAGAAAATCACGGGGGTCTCGATACGAGCCGCATCAAATATTTCAAAACTCAGCCCGTCCCCCAATTGAATATCCGAAAAAATTAAGTCAGGCAAAATGTGTTGCTTTAGGTACGAAATCCCTTCCTTTACCGAAACGAGTACTTTTACAATATTTGCCTCGCCGTCTGATTGTTTAATAGCTGTCAGCAAATCATCAGCGGCAAGCTCTTCATCTTCTATCAACAAGATATTCATTTGCGAGTATTTTTATTTTTACGAAAAAAGCATCCGGGTACTGTTCAATTTTAATTTCATCTTCCGAAATCATTCGATAGCGCTCTGCTAAATTAGAAAGACCACTGCCGGTCGATTCTACCACATAGTTTCTTTCAATTCTGTTATTTTTCACTACGATAAAATCGTCTTCTTGAAAAATGTGAATAAGTAAAGGCATTTCCTTCGTAAACCCATTATGTTTAATCGCGTTCTCCGCCAAGGGCTGTAAGGAAAAAAGGGGCAACACCCCTCTTTCAAGTAATTCGGAAGATAAATCGATTTGATAGCTTAAAGCGCCTTTAAAGCGAATCTTTTGCATTTCCAAGTAATCCTCACACAACTTCACTTCATGCTTTAAGGTCGACAAGCCCTGTTGATGTGCGGTGACGGAGACGCGCAAAAAATCTGACAACCGAAGCAAATACACCTCTGCCGTTGCACTATCCTTTCGGATCAGCGCTTTCAAAGTGCTTAAGGCGTTAAAAAGAAAATGTGGGTGAATCTGTTGTCTTAAGAGTTGATTTGCGGCGTCGGTTCTTGCTTTTGCCAATCGTGAGCTCTCCAACTCATGCTGGACCTTGGCATGCTGGGCCATTGCAAAGTACAACCAAAGTAAAACCACCAGGTTTAACATACAGGCCTGCAAGGCAAGATAGACGTATCGCAAGCCTCCATGAAGCCCGGCTAACTGAATCTTATCGAACAAGTCGTCGTTTAAAAGGCTATCATGAATCGCCTTAACTATATAAACAACCAGTATACTGAGCACAAAGCTAAGGACTTTTATCCACAGAGGTGATTTCAAGGGATCTTCCGGCTTGGCACCTAAATGAAGAAAGATGTTAAGTAAACAAACGAGAAAGATCGCAAAAAAGGAAGAGATCGACTTGTCTAACACCTGCCACGTCGGCACACCTTCCAT
This sequence comes from Olivibacter sp. XZL3, assembly GCF_004368405.1. Classification (GTDB taxonomy): domain Bacteria; phylum Bacteroidota; class Bacteroidia; order Sphingobacteriales; family Sphingobacteriaceae; genus Olivibacter. Next base: position 67,054 of record NZ_SBJH01000033.1, on the reverse strand, counting down.
TATCGCAGACAGCATTACCAAGGTGGATACCATGCCAGTAAACAACAAACTTTGTTTAATAACGTTACGAACAGGGAGATCTATCTTCATTGTAGACAAAGATAATTTTACCTCGAACAACTTATCCTTTAAAAATCGCTGAAACGGACAAATTCATCCTTCATCCGTCTTTTTATGGCAATAGCATTACATAATTATGCAGTTCATTGTGTGGGCTTTCACTCGGGGCTATGCCACATTATTGTTCGTATCCGTATAGCAAGTGTCCGTTATCGAACACTTACATGGAAAGGATCACTCCCATACAGCAACTCAACTCCCATTTTTCATTTTGGCAGTTAACTTGAGGAACAGACAAGAAATACCTGCTCTATATGATACTTAACTATTTTAAAGCGGCTTGGCGTAATATGCTATCCAACAGACTTTATAGTTTGGTCAACATATGCGGACTCTCCATCGGCTTGGCAACAGCGGTCCTACTCTTGTTATGGGTACAAGACGAAAAAAGTTACGACCAACAACACAAAGATTATGAGCGTATCTACAAAATCAACGCGCACTTTGACAATGGCGAAGGCGCCGTTTGGGAGGGAGTGCCCGGCCCCTTATTCGTCTATGGTAAAACGATCCCCGGTATTGAGTCGATGGTCCGCATCTATGACGAGTACAATCAAATTATTGCCTCCTCAAATCGAGAAAAAATTCTAGACGGATTCCATATTGCCTGTGTAGATAGCACCTTTTTTAATGTATTCGATTTTCCGATCATAGCAGGCAATCCGGCCCATTTCTTTTCAGACAATAAGGCAATAGCGTTGACCGAATCAATGAGCAAAAAATTCTTTGGCAATACACCTGCCCTCGGCAAAGTACTTCAATATTACGGTAGCAATTTTACGGTTAAAGCGGTTCTCGCCGACTTTCCCACTAGTTCATCCCTCCGCTACGATGCGCTTGTTCCAATGGGATTTTACGAAGAGGTCTTTACCGCTAATGGAGGGAATGGCGATTGGAAGACGATTGATCAGGATTTAGGCAATTACGCTTTTTCAACGTTTGTAAAGCTTCAAAAGGATGCAAGGCCGACAGTCGTTAGTGAATCTTTGTCTGCTGCTTACAAAAAAGCTCGAAACGGTGATAGCAGCACCTTATATGTGCTACAAAATCTATCCACGCTGCATCTTATTGCAGCAGACGGTAATGATGCAGCTGCCAAGATGGTGCAGATCTTTTTTTTGGTGGCCATATTAGTCTTAGCCATAGCAGCTATTAATTATATCAACCTCTCGACCGCCCGTGCGCTCACGCGCGCGCATGAAGTCAGTATTCGAAAGATTGTCGGCGCGCCCAAATTCCAACTGTTCTTACAATTTATCCTTGAAACCTGCCTCCTCTTTGTTATTGCACTGTCACTTGCCTTGGCTATGATTGTTATGTTGATGCCCCTCTATAACCAAATATCCGGCAAAGATCTGTCTTTTAGTATACACAACGAACACTTATGGAAAGTAATTGGTTTTGCTGCCTTGGGCACATTAGTAGCATCTTCCATTTATCCGGCAATCCTCTTATCTTCATTTCATCCTATCAAAACGTTAAGAGGCAAATACGGTCAAGCTTTTGGCACTGCGTTTTTTCGGAAGGCTTTGGTGATATTCCAATTCTGCATCGCTATTATGCTCATTGTGGCGACTATTACGATTGGAAAACAGCTGGACTTTATCCGACAAAAGGATGTCGGATTTGATAAGACGGCCGTGTTTACTGTGGGCCTCAGCGATGAAGTCTCGCAGCATGCCGATGCAATTGTAAACGAATTAATTCGACGTACGGATATTATTAATGTATCGCAATCAGAGATTTCGGACATCCATAATTTACAATCCTCTACAAGCGATCTGGAGTGGCAAGGCAAGCCCCAAAACAGCAATTTTCTGATTTCACAGGCAACCATTGATAAGAACTTCATTCCAACAATGAACATACAACTATTGGAAGGAGCCAATTTGACAGGGACAGCTGCCGACAGTAACCGTTACATTGTCAATGAAAGGGCTGTAGAAGAAATGGGACTTGAAGCCCCTTATATCGGACAAGAACTTACCTTTCACGGTAGAAAAGGCGTATTGCATGGTATAGTAAAAGATTTCAATTTCAGGCCTCTTAGAGAAAAAATAACTCCGCTGCTTTTCTTTTCGTGGTGGAGGGGAAATACACTATACGTCCGCAGCACTGCTACCAATATATCCTCTGCGCTGAAAGCAACAGCAAGTATTTACAAAAAATATGCAGGGAACATTCCCTTTAACTACAAATTTGTTGACGAGCAATTCGAAGAAAAATATCGTACAGACCAGCGCACGGCGACACTCTTTACAATGTTCGCCGGTATAGCAATTGCCATATCTTGCCTTGGTTTGTTTGGATTAGCCACCTATACCGCGCGGGTAAGAACGAAAGAAGTCGGCGTCAGGAAAGTGCTGGGTGCAAGTGTAGTGGACATTATGCAGCTGTTCACCAAAGAATCGGTTCGCCTGATTCTGCTCTCTGTTATTATTGCTTCTCCATTAGCATGGCTGATTATGTACAAATGGCTGGAAAATTACGCTTATCGTACCCCCTTACCTTGGTGGAGTATCCTCTTAGCGGGCTTTGCGGCGCTATTGATCACAATCATGACCGTTGGCATTCAAGCGTTTCGGGCAGCCAGTGCCAATCCGGTCGATAGCCTTAAAGAAGAGTAGAAATAAGAGCTACTTTGATGTCGCGTTGAATGCATCGAACAATATTTTCAGCTCCTTTGTTTTGTCAGGAAACTCATCGATCACATTGGTTCGTTCACTCGGATCATAGGACACATTGAACAGTTCCTTGGCAGCGGGATAAGGCTTTCCGGAATTATTATTCACCCCTGCCGGTAACTCACGATATTTCCAGCTGCCTACTCTTACTGCTTCTGCCTTACCGTGATTAACCAAATAGATAGGCCGATGTTCAAAAAACCGTTCTTTCACTTCACCTGTTAACAGGGGCGCTATTGACTGCCCGTCCAATTCTCGCTGTTCCGGAAGCCGGGCGCCGGTCCAATCGGCTATAGTTGGCAGTACATCCAAATTACTGATAGCATGGCGCAACATCGAACCCCTTGGCGTATGATCTTTCCAATAAACAATAAACGGCACGCGTACACCCCCTTCATACGTTTGCGCCTTGGAACCCCTAAACATGCCCGCCGTACCAGCATGCCAATTTTTTGTAACGCCATCTCCGCCCATTCTAACGGGATATTCTATCCAAGGGCCATTGTCACTCGAAAAAATAAAGATGGTATTATCAGCCAGCCCTTGCGCTTCTAAAGCCTTCCACATCAACGCCAACTGCTTATCCAAGTCCTCTACCACTGCGCCCAGTGCACCTCCAAATTGTAACTGCTTCATACGGTCGGCCTCCGCCGCTAAAGCTACCGGTAAATGCGGCATATTGTGGGCATAGTATAGAAAAAAAGGTTGATCCTGTTGTTGCTGTTTGATAAAGCGGATGACTTCTTCACTGTAAATTCGGCTTAAATTGGAATCATCAGGCCGTTGAATTTCGGACTTACGGTTTCGAAAAATCTTGATAGCTGTGTCTGTTTTCACATAAGGATCGCGGTAATCATGACTATACAACATACCGAAAAAAGAATCGAAGCCTTGCGCAGTTGGGTGATGAAAGTCGTGCTCATCGCCTAAATGCCATTTTCCGATTAAGGCCGTACGATAGCCTACTTCCTTTAGCATTTCTGCTATAGTGACTTCCTCGTCAGGTAGGCCAAGCGGTGAACCCGGACCTATCGGATCCGGAAGATTATAGCGTGAGGCATAACGCCCGGTCAGCAACGATGCACGAGACGGTGTACAAGAAGGGCTGGTTACCATATAGTCGGTAGCCCGTATACCGTTGGCAGCCATCGAGTCAAGAAAAGGAGTCGCTATACTTGGGTTCCCATAACAGCTTAAGTCTGAATATCCTAAATCGTCAGCCAGAACAAAAATAATATTAGGTCGTTCCTGGGCCTTTCCCCAGGAGATAAGAACGAAGCAGCACAAGACCGCAAGCGCAAATTTTTTAGCTACCATAGACCGTAAATTTATACATTCGTTGCGGAACTACCAACCGACGCTTTGCGCGATTCATATAATTTCTTATCATACATCAATAACGGATCTCTAGATAAGTAGTTACCTTTGATTCCTTGAGATTGAGAATTTAAGAAAGCTATCCGTTTTCTGTTCCTTACAGGAACACATCTTAAGTTAGTGTGTTAAGTGTGTAAGTGCAGGGTTGCGCATCATAAAAGCTCATAGTCGTTTAATTTTTTAAAATACTAATAATGGAAATAGGTTTAAGCATGTTTGGCGATTTGGCTTACAATCCGGAAACAAAAACTTTCCAGTCGGCCAAAGAACGAATAAAAGAAATATTGGAAGAAATTCAATTGGCAGATGAGGTAGGGTTAGACGTTTTCGGTCTGGGCGAGCATCATCGTCCCGATTTTGCCATATCAAGTCCGGAAATCGTCTTAGCGGCCGCGGCAAGTGTAACCAAACAGATCAAGCTCACCAGTTCAGTTACCGTGTTGAGTTCGACCGACCCAGTCCGAACTTACCAGAATTTCGCCAGTGTCGACCTGATATCAAACGGTCGAGCTGAAATCACTGTCGGTCGGGGAAGTTTTACGGAATCCTTCCCGCTATTTGGATATAATTTAAACGACTATAACGGACTTTTTGCGGAAAAATTAGAGCTGCTGCTCGCCATTAACAAGCATGAAGTAATTACTTGGAAAGGTAGATTTCGCGCACCTTTACAAGAGCAGCAAGTGCTTCCCAGGGCGACAAACGGTGGTTTGGACATTTGGATCGCCGTTGGCGGTACGCCACAATCGGTTATGCGTGCCGGACGCCTAGGTTTGCCACTGATTATCGCCATTATTGGTGGTATGCCCGTGCAGTTCAAACCCTTTTTCGACTTGTATAAACAAGAGTATCTACAAGCGGGGCACGACCCAGCTCAAATGCGAGTGGCTACCCATTCGCATGGATTGATAGGTGAGCACGGACAAGCACTGGCTGATCGATATTTTCCGCTGTATGCTCAACAGATGGACCGTATCGGGAAAGACCGCGGATGGGCACCATACTCCAAGGAACAGTTTGAGGGAGGCAGAAGCCGAGACGGCGCACTCTTTATTGGCGACGTAAACCAAGTCGTCGACAAAATTCTTTATCACCAAGAGCTATTCGGTTTGACACGCTTTCTGTTACATGCGGATGTTGGCGCACCTCCCCATAAAGAGCTGATGAAGACTATTGAGCTACTGGGCACAAAAGTAGCGCCGGCGGTTCGCAAAGCTTTAGGCAAATAACAAAAACATGCCGCCCGGCTTTGTTTTCACTTCAAAATGCATAGTTTTGTGTAGAGCCCTGAGGCAGCGTAACCAAATAATCGTTCCCGTTTTACTATTGTTTCAATAAAAGAGCAATAGTTTGGCGTTTACGCTAAATCAATTTAGCTACAAAAAACAAAAATATATGATGTATTTACTCAAGAAAAGGTGTCAATTGCTGTTTATCAGCCTCTGCTTTGTTTCAACCAGTTTATTTGCACAACGCATACAAGTTGCGAGTTATAACATACGCAATGATAACAACAAAGAAGATGCGGCACGTGGTGATGGATGGCAACAGCGGTACCCTATCATCAGTGACATGATTCGCTTTCATGGATTCGACGTTTTCGGTACGCAGGAAGGATTGCATCACCAGTTAGAAGACCTAAAGAAAAGCTTACCAAACTATGCCTACACCGGAATTGGACGTGACGACGGAAAGCAGGCAGGCGAATACTCCGCAATATTTTACGATAAAGAAAAGTTCAATTTATTAGATCATGGTGATTTTTGGCTGTCTACGCAAACCGATCAACCTAACAAAGGATGGGATGCCGTTTTACCACGAATTTGCAGCTGGGCTAAATTACAATTAAAAGAAAACGGAAAGACACTCTATTTTTTTAATGTGCACTTCGATCACGTCGGTACGACTGCCAGAAAAGAAAGCGCTAAACTTATTTTAAGTAAGGTTAAAGAATTAGCGGGAAATCACACCGCCATTCTCACGGGAGATTTTAACGTCGATCAGCATAGCGACAGTTATCAAGTCCTACAAGAATCAAGCATTTTACAGGACGCTTTTGAGGCTGCTCCTTTTAAGTACGCCACGAATGGTACTTTTAATAATTTTAATCCGAACAGTAAAACGGACAGCCGTATCGATCATATTTTTTTAACGGCAGATTTTAGGGTGCTGAAATATGGCATTTTAACAGACAGCTATCGTTCTCCTTTACAGCATCCAGAGGAAGCTTATCAGTCAGGCAATTTCCCTAAAGAAGTACGCTTACAAGACCACCGTGCCCGCGTACCTTCCGATCATTTTCCGGTTATGGTAAGTCTTGAAATGCCTTAACCCTACTCCTTGTTAATCTCTATATCAGATACCAAATAAGCTACAATGAAACTGAAAATACGTCTTAAAACGACCCTTATTCTGACAATGCAACTCTTTGCGGGTACACTTGCAGTGGGACAAGAGAAATTCGACCCGGTGTCTTATGTGAACCCATTGATGGGCACACAATCCAAGTTTGAACTTTCTACAGGTAATACCTATCCGGCAATTGCCATGCCGTGGGGTATGAATTTTTGGGTACCACAAACCGGAAAAATGGGTGATGGATGGGTTTATACTTACACGGCCGACAAAATCAGGGGTTTTAAACAAACGCACCAGCCCAGTCCGTGGATGAACGACTATGGACAATTCTCGATCATGCCAATGACGGGTAAACCGATATTTGACGAGGAACAACGTGCCAGCTGGTTCTCCCACAAAGCAGAGATAGCCGCGCCTTATTATTATAAAGTATATTTGGCCGATCATGATGTGGTCACGGAAATTACGCCTACGGAAAGGGCCGCCATGTTCAGGTTCACCTTTCCCGAAACTGAACATTCTTATGTAACCATCGATGCTTTTGACAAAGGTTCTTATGTAAAAATAATACCGGAAGAGCGTAAGATAATTGGTTACACCACCAAAAACAGCGGCGGCGTTCCAGCGAACTTTAAAAATTATTTCGTAATCGTGTTTGATAAGGATTTCAGTTACCAAGCAACCATCGGCAAAAAGCAACTCCAGAAAAGCGTTTAGAAATAGAGGACGACCATAGCGGGGCTATTATTGGATTTTCAACCGCAAAAGGAGAACACGTACATGCCCGCGTAGCTTCTTCTTTCATCAGCTTTGAACAAGCAGCCATTAACCTGAAAGAACTGGGCAATAGCGACTTCGATCAACTTGTATCTGACGGAAAGCGCACATGGAATGACACGCTAGGAAAAATTGAAGTTGCTGATCAGGATATAGACAACCTCCGCACCTTTTATTCTTGCCTTTATCGATCCGTTCTTTTCCCGAGAAGCTTTTATGAGATAGATGCTCAGGGAAAAGCCATCCATTATAGTCCCTATAATGGTGAGGTGTTGCCAGGCTATATGTTTACAGACACCGGCTTTTGGGACACCTTCCGCTCTTTATTTCCTTTCCTAAACCTTTTGTATCCATCCATGAATACAAAAATGCAGGAAGGATTGGTTAATGCATACAAGGAAAGCGGCTTCTTACCTGAATGGGCCAGCCCAGGGCATCGAGACATTATGGTGGGCAACAACTCCGCTTCGGTGGTGGCGGACGCCTATATTAAAGGCTTAAAGGGTTATGATATAGAAACCTTATGGGAGGCATTAAAACATGGAGCCAACAACGTACACCCTACAGTTTCCGCATCCGGACGTAAAGGTTATCAAGAATATAATCAATATGGTTATATTCCGAATGATGTTAATATTACTCAAAATGTTGCACGGACGTTGGAATATGCTTATGATGATTGGGCAATTTATACATTGGGAAAAAAGTTAAATAAACCCGAAAAAGAGATAGGCATTTACGCAAAAAGGGCCATGAATTATAAAAATGTCTTCGATGCTCATTATAAATTGATGCGAGGTCGAAAAGCCGATGGCAGTTTCCCTGCGAAATTTGAGGGCACCGATTGGAGCCGTGATTTCACCGAAGGCAACAGTTGGCACTACAGTTGGTCGGTTTTTCACGACCCGCAGGGATTGATTGACCTAATGGGCGGCAAGCCGGCTTTTATAAACATGCTCGACTCCGTTTTCATCATTCCCGGTGCCAAAGGCATGAAAAGCCGATCCATGATCCATGAAATGCGTGAAATGCAAGTAATGAATATGGGGCAGTATGCCCACGGCAATCAACCGATTCAACATATGGTCTATTTATATAACTATGCCGGTGAGCCGTGGAAAGCCCAATACTGGGCACGGGAAGTGATGGACAAGCTGTATGCCGCAGGGCCCGATGGCTATTGCGGCGATGAAGATAATGGTCAGACCTCGGCCTGGTATGTCTTCTCTGCCCTCGGTTTTTATCCGGTATGTCCCGGAACAGATCAATATGTTATCGGGTCACCCTTATTTAACTCGGTCAAACTTCATTTAGAAAACGGAAAAGAAGTGCTGATCGAAGCGCCTGATAACAATAAAAATCGCCGCTACATCAACCGCATCGAATTGAACGGGCAATCTTACAATAAGAATTATTTCCTACATCCGGATTTACAAGCCGGCGCGAAGATTGTTTATCACTTAGACGCACAACCCAACAAAGAAAGAGGAATCGCAGCGGACGATGCTCCCTACTCCTTCAGCAAGGAAATGCTCAAATCAAAGAAATAAAAAAACCATCAGGGAAGCCCTGCGGAATGCGGCTTCCCTGATGGTTCATTCCACAAGCCCATCAATCAATCGATTCCAGTTTATCGGGATCTATTTGTCCTTTGTGCGGTACAACTTCTTTGTGTAGATGATATTTTAACTGTCCATTCACATGCATCGCATTTACCTTTGCCAGCTCGTGAAGCTTTTCTAAAACCTCTTTACTGTATTTCTTGGCTTCCTCCAGCGATATGGAGGGATTTAATGTTATCAGTTTTCCGGCAATATCTTCTACTGTTCCTTCCATCACATAGCCTAATGCGAATATGACTTGGTCGACAATAGACGACTTTACATCGAAGTTTGCCGGGACTTTCAGTGGCTCAGCCATGTCCTGATAATCATCAAAGGCAGAGGGCGGAATGTTTAGCGGTTTTTCCATAGCTTTTCACTTTATCTGGATATAACGGCTAAAAACGATTACTGTTTGAACGAATTAATTGCTAAAACATATTAGTAGTTGAAATAAAAAATACTAAGCTTATATTTACCGGCGGGAATAAGCATTATTTAAACGCCAATACTTTTATAATACCATGAAACGACCGAGTATTTTATCTATTTTGTTATCTATAATGGTTGCAACGACCCTTTTTGCGCAGACGCCCAAGAATCCGGTCGACTATGTCAATCCTTACATAGGAAACATCAGCCATCTGTTAGTGCCTACCTATCCGACGATCCATTTGCCCAATAGCCTATTGCGCGTCTATCCAGAACGGGAAAACCTCACCGGAAACGTACTCAACGGCTTACCGCTCATTGTTTCGAGTCACCGCGGAAGTTCGGCCTTTAATCTTAGTCCGTTTCAGGGCGAGATAAAAGACATTCGGCACATTCTACCTTTAAGCTATGACAATGAAGTGATTAAACCGTTCTACTATAGCGTCGATCTCGATGAACAGGACATCCAAGTACAATACGCGCCCTCGCATCAATCGGGTATATACGCATTGAATTTCCAGCAACCTGAAAAAGCGAGTTATTTAGTATTCAATACGCGAAACGGCGAATTATCGCATGACGGGAAAAACATCAGCGGATATCAAAATCTGGACAAACGTACAAAGGTATATATCTACTTGGAAACAGATATCAAACCTGTTGCTATAGGAACACAACAAGGAAATCAGCTTGGGGTAAACGACAAAACAACAAAAGGTGAAAACGCCTATTTCATCCTGCACTATCCAAACGGAACAGCGAAACTCAATGTGCGTTACGGTGTGTCTTTTATCAGTATAGAACAAGCTAAAAAAAATCTCCGTAGAGAAATCAAAGACTTCGACGTGGCTACGCTAGCTGAGCAAGGACGTGATATCTGGAATAAAACATTAGGAAAGATAGAAGTTACTGGTGTTGACGAAGATGCGAAAACGGTATTCTATACTTCTTTATACCGGACTTACGAAAGGATGATCTGCCTTTCGGAAGATGGCCAGTATTTTAGCGCCTATGACGGGAAGGTCCATAGCGACAAAGGCAGGCCTTTTTATACGGACGACTGGATTTGGGATACCTACCGGGCAACGCATCCATTGCGTGTATTGATTGAGCCGGAAACGGAGGCGAATATGATCAATTCATATATTGTCATGACCCAACAGATGCCTCGCGCGTGGATGCCTAACTTTCCGGAAGTTACGGGCGATAGTCGGCGAATGAATTCGAACCATGCCGTCGCAATGGTAGCAGACGCTTATAGCAAGGGATTGCGAAATTTTGACTTAGCGGAAGCCTATCAAGTGGCCAAAGCGGCCATCACCGAAAAAACCTTGGCTCCGTGGTCGGCTAAGCCTGCTGGCGTATTGGATCAATTTTATAAAGATCATGGATATTTTCCTTCTCTGGCACCGGGAGAAAAAGAAACTGTTCCGGAAGTACACAGCTGGGAACGTCGACAGCCCATCGCAGTAACGCTGGGTACTGTATATGATGAATGGTGCTTGTCGAAGATTGCCAAAGCACTCGGAAAAGAAGACGAAGCCAAGCATTTTTCGGAAAGAAGCTTAAACTATCGCAAAGTGTTTAACCCTGTAACGAAATTTTTCCATCCCAAAGACACCTTTGGCGTCTTCATGCCCGATTTAGATTATCGCTTTCCTCCGGGGATTGGCGGGCGGGATGCTTACGATGAAAACACAGGCTATGTTTATCGTTTCGATGTACCCCATAACATCGAAGACCTTATGCACTTAATCGGTGGAAAACAAGCTTTTGTCGCCGCGTTGGAAGATATGTACAGCACGCCATTGGGTAAAGGAAAGCCCGATTTCTACCACATCTATGCTGATCATAGCGGAAACGTCGGTCAGTTTTCTATGGGGAATGAACCGGCTATGCACATTCCGTATTTATACAATTACGCCGGAGAGCCATGGCGTTCGCAAAAGCGTATACGCACGCTACTTCGACAATGGTTCCGTAATGACCCGATGGGAATACCGGGTGACGAAGATGGCGGAGGGCTTACTTCTTTCGTAGTCTTCTCTCAACTAGGTTTTTACCCCATTACGCCCGGTTTGCCGATGTATGTAATCGGAAGTCCGACTTTTGAAAGCGCGACCTTGAACCTTGGAAATGGTAAGCGCTTTAGCGTTGTATGTGAAAATTATGCACCGGAAAACAAATACATCCAATCAGCCAAGCTCAATGGTGTATCGTGGAATAAATCCTGGTTCAGTCATGAAGATTTGATGAAGGGCGGTAAACTGGAATTGGTAATGGGAAAGCACCCCAACAAAGCCTGGGCCTCGGGAGCAGATGCCATACCACCTTCGTTTAGTATGAGTGATAAGTAAAAATCCAAAAGCTTGCCTCCCGTAGGGGGGTAAAAGATTGGGTGTCTGCTGTCTGTTCCTTTTACGCGGCCAGCGGGCACCCAATCATGCTGTTAATGTCTTCTCGCTTATACCAGACAGCTTTGCCTAAATATGAAACACAATCACCGATCTCTCATCAGCCATTTGGCGAGCCAGCCTTTTTTTTGAATACGGCAGTTGTGAAAGGCGGTCATCTTCCACTTACCGGTAAGCTCCTTAACCCAAACAGAAGTATTAATAGACACCAAATGGGGTGTTATTTTCTTCCGCCAACGAAAGTTAATCGATTCTCTTGCGATTACGACAACAGTTTTTTCATTTAGGAAACGGATATCGGTAATATCACCTTCCACCTTGGCTCCTTTGAATACAGCATTATTCATCAACTCTTTATGTGCTCTTATATAAGCTGCGCGGCCTTTAAGACGCATTCCTTTAGCAGTTATATAGTCACAATCTTCCGTAAGATATTCTCCCGCAGCGTTGAAATCCAGGGTTTCGAATGCCTGGTAAATGGAACGATTAGCTTCCTGAATAGCTTTTACATCTAGTGTATGTTGATTCATCTGCTTCGCTTTTAATGTATACTCGGCATCCATGTCTTATCTATTAGGTTGTAATGTTGTCGTTCATGTAAAAATAAGTCTATATTTTAGATAAAGAGGCTAACTTTTCCGTCAATGGAAGGAATTTCTCGGTGAACAGTCCTATTTCTTCGGTTAAGCCTATGTGAAATTGTCCTAGCGATGCCAAGCCCTTGGTAATAAAGTAATCAAGTGCTAATGACGCTGCTTATATAAAAGACGTAATAACAGTGAAATAGTTGCATCGCATTTGTCATTTCTCTTAACCGTTCGCAACCAAAACGATTTTCTCGCGGCACAGGAACCACAAGCAGACTCTGCCTGTAGATTTGCACGCCGGTTAATGTGTCATTATGGCATTTTTTATGGGTGCTGCACAGCTTTTGCTAAGAACTGAAAAAGGATTGAATGCATGATGACCATCCATTTAACAGAAGACAATAAATTGAGAAAGCTAATTGTTGTTGGGGATCGCGTATTGGTGAAGCCCGCCAAACTTAACGAACGAACGGAAAGCGGACTTTATCTTCCTCCAGGTGTTCAGGAGAAAGAAAGAGTGCAGCAGGGCTATGTTATAAAAACCGGACCAGGTTATGCCATTCCCGTGCCTGCGGAAGAAGATGACGCTTGGAAACCACAAGAAGAGAAAGTAAAGTACATCCCTTTACAGGCAAAGGAGGGCGACTTGGCGATCTTTTTGGTCAATGGATCTACCGAGGTATTATATCAAGGGGAAAAATATTTTATTGTTCCTCAGGCTGCGATTCTTATGCTCGAAAGAGAAGAAGAACTCTGATAGGCCTTTACTAAGACACGGATAGATTAAACACCTAAACAATTAGGTCTTTATCGCTGTTAAGTAAAGAAACAAATTATATTTATTATGAAAATGGTAAAAACGCTATCTGGTATATTGCTTGTTGCAGCCACTCTGTCCTTCAGCAGCTGTGGACAATCGGACGGGCAAAATGAAACGGACAACTCTTATCAAGATACGGTTGAATCACCAACCACGAACGACAATAACATGCGTAATGATCAGCCGATTGACGAATTAACTACGAAAGATTCGCTACAGACTGATTCCATCTAATATGGTATCTAAGACCTTAGCGTATTTGCGCGAATAAAAGGTAAGGATATAAAAAAAGGTTCCGCTTACAAAAAGAAGGCGGAACCTTTTATTTTTCTATTTACTACTTATTCGCTGGCCTTTTTAGCCACTTTGAATAGCCATCCCGAATCGGTAACGGCGTATAACGCCCCATCGGAACCTTCCGTGATTGCGCGGAAACGCTGCGCCTGATCGGTCAGCAATCTTTCCTCGCCTACCACCTTATTGTCCTCGATAACCAGTCGTGCTATATGCACACCGCTTAATGCAGTAACGAATAAATTATCCTTCCATTCCGGAATAACGTCACTGCTATAAAAGGTGATGCCACTTGGCGAAATTACCGGATCGTAATAATACACAGGCTGTTCTAATCCGTCTTTTTGCTGAAGGCTGTCGCCAACCTTTTTTCCACTGTATTCAATACCATAAGTAATAATCGGCCACCCATAGTTTTTACCGGGAACAATACGATTAATTTCATCGCCGCCTCGCGGACCGAACTCCGATTCCCAAAGATCGCCTGTGCTTGGATGAAATGCCAGACCTTGCACGTTTCTGTGTCCATAGGAATAGATCTCGGGGCGCGCTTCGCTATTATTCTCAAAAGGATTTCCCGGTGCAGGCTTACCCTCTTTCGTGATGCGCACAATTTTTCCGAGTGCCGATTTCAAATCTTGCGCTTGCGGTCTGGTTTCTAAATCTGAACGTTCTCCGGTACTCACAATCAAATTACCGGTCTTATCAAATAAAATACGACCCCCATAGTGTAAAGTTCCATCATGAGCCGGTGTTGCTTCGTAAATCACCTGCGCCTGTTCGATCGTTTTTTCGTCGTCGGCTAATCGACCTTTTCCAACTGCCGTCAGATTTCCTCCTCCTTTCGGTTCGGAAAAAACCCAATAAACAATGCGGTTGCTTAAGAAGTCAGGATCAATGGTCAATCCAAGCAAACCACCCTGCCCTCTTGCATCGACCTTCGGTAGGCCTGTGATGGCTTCGCTTATTTTGCCGTCTTTCGCCACGATTCGCATAGTGCCGCCTTTTTCGGTAATTAGCAATCGACCGTCCGGTAAACTGACAATACCCCAGGGATTTTTTAATTCCTTGTTAAGCACGGTAACCTCATAAGGAGTGGTTGTTTTAACACCTGCTGCCCGGGTTTGACCTTCAAAGGCAGGCTTATAGCCGCTATTTGGTGCCTCTGTTTCCACAGCAGGTAGGCGGGTAGTGTCGGCATCTGCGGGCTCGCCATTCTTGGTTGCAGAGGAGCTGCAGGAAACCACAGCAAACGCTAATCCGGAAATTAATCCTAAAAAACTTGAGTTGTATGACATAGTTGATGTTTTTTGCAAGGATAAAACTATTGAATTTTATTTATATCGGCAATTAATCCAAAGCTAACAAAAAAATGAGAGCAACAAGCGACGCAAAAAGGGTATTGAGAAAATTCACGCTGTTGTTTCGTAAATACCGCCTTCGCTCTAAACCTGCGCCTAAAATAGAATCGAAAATATTGCCAGAAACACCTGCTATAGCTATAAACACAGCTTCTTTACTAATTCCCGCGTAAACAAAGGCCATTAAACCAGCGCCCAGTGCGCCTATTAAGGTACCCTCTATACTCACGACGCCGTCCATTCCGCGGACATCTTTTTTAAACGTCAATATATTATAAAAACGAGTTCCGTAAACTGTACCCAATTCAGAAGATAAGGTGTCTCCCAGAGCGGAGGCTAAGCTGGCGACCATCATCACCTTATATAAATATACATGGTCTACGTCTATCAAACTGGGCAGGCTCAGTAAGCCGGCGACACCGCCATTTGCGAACACCTGCCCAATCGTTCGGGTTTCCTGATGTTCCGCTAATTCTTGCAGCTGCGCTTTATATTCCTTTTTATGTGAAGTCGCCAAGACACTGAGCACAAAAAAAAGACATAACATCGACAATTCTTTCACTCCTGCCGAAAAAAAAACCAAAAAGCCTATAAAAAAAGCGGTGACAGCCGCAGAAATAGTTAGCTTTTTTGTCAATACAGTTAAAAATGATCCAATAAACAAACCGAAACAGAGAATCAGAAACGATTTTCCCATTAGATTGTCAAGATTATACAAAATAACATCATTTAACAAATTCTTATTATTAGAGTTTCTACCTTTATCCCGTCACACATAAACAGTTTTGCTATGAATTCAGCAGCAGTATCCTTAAAGAGCAATAATAATGAAATACGCATAAAAAAACCCGGCATAAACGAACTCATTGCTATTGCAAAAGGAATGAAAAAGGACGGCTTTTCTTACGATGAAATAGCGAAAGAAACAAAACTCGCGCTATCTTTTGTCATCTCCCTATTTAAATAATTGTTTAACGCCTTCATTTACCGCATTTTATTCGCCATTAGGTATCAAAATAATCGGCCGTTCTCTCTTAGATCCAACTGCTAATAAATGTTTAAACATATATTTTTAAAAACCTTTTCCATTTGTAAATCAAATCTACTACTTTTGGAAAGATTAAAAATAAAAATAGCGTATGAAGACAATTATTCCAGCATTTGCCTTAGTGCTCCTTTTGGCAGCATGTGGTGGCTCAACGAGCGATCAGGCGAAAACAGAAGAAAAGAAAGAAGCAGCGGCGTCTAATGGTGCCTCTTATGAGATCGACACGACCGCCACGCAAGTTACTTGGCAAGCTACCCACAAGGGAGGATTAGCACCGCGTTTCGGAAACATTAAAGTTACCGGAGGTTCCTTATCTGTTGACAATGGCGCAGTAACTGCCGGAGATCTTGAGTTAAGCCTTTCCGGACTTCAAGTTGACCCTACATCGGTTACCGAAGACGGCAAAAAACACACGGATTTAGAAGGCCATCTTAAAAGCGCTGACTTTTTTGATGTAGAAAAGCACCCTACTGCTAAATTTGTCATTACTTCTGTTGCCCCTTACGACAGCACCCAACACAAAAGCTTACTTCCTGGAGCTACTAACCTGCTAAGTGGTAATTTAACGCTAAAAGATAGTACATTAAACATTACGTTCCCGGCACAGCTATCTGTTGCAGAAAATGAAGTGACCGGAAAAGCCAAGTTTACCATCGACAGAAGCGCTTGGGGCATCAATTATAAAACTGAGGGAAGTCCTGAAAATTGGGCAATCAGTAAAGATGTTGAAATAGGGTTCGATCTAAAGGCTGTAAAAAAATAATCTCTTCAAACAACAACTTTGTATAAGGCTGTGTCCTGTGTTCGTCTTCGATAAACACAGGACACAGCCTCTTCTTTTGCCGCCTTCTCTTCCTTCCTTTTTGCCTACTCAAGTTCTTTCTTAAGCATTTCATATACAGCCCTTGCCACTTATACGTTTTATTCGTAATTTGTGCTTAATAAACAAACGGAATGTGTCAATGATGCCACATACCGTGCTACGATAACTACTTATAAATTTAAGCGAATTATTATCTAAACGTCCATTCTATGTCTGTACGATCGCAAATAGCGGAAAGCAAAATAGTAGCCATTATCAGAGGTGCAGATCCGCTCGATGTTGTCCATATAGCGCAAGCATTATATGAAGGAGGAATTCAGCTATTGGAAATCACCATGAATTCAACCGAACCGCTTGCTGCTATCGAACGGATAAGCAACGAACTAGGCGACAAAATGGTCATCGGTGCAGGAACTGTACTTGATGGTGATGGGGTAAGAAATGCCCAGAAAGCCGGTGCAAAATTTATCCTTTCGCCCATAGTGGATGAAGAAGTGATTACCATGACAAAGAGCCTTGGTATGGTGAGCATACCCGGCGCCTATACCGCCACAGAAATCTATAGGGCCTACAAATTCGGCGCTGATATCATAAAAGTTTTCCCGGCTACATCTCCGTCCTATATAAAAGATATTGCAGGACCTTTACCGCAAATTCCTTTGTTACCAACCGGTGGCATTACCTTGGAGAATATTGGCGACTTTAATAAAGCTGGTGCAGCCGGATTTGGTGTGGGCAGCGCGCTGGTAAACAGCAAACAGAAAATCACCGCAGAATACCTACAACAGTTAACCGATAAAGCCCGCAAATTTGTAGCGGCAATTAACCCATAAAGAATATACCCACATGAAGATTAAAAGTTACGAACTATTTCAGGTTCCGCCACGATGGTTGTTTTTAAAAATCGAAACGGACGAAGGAATTGCGGGATGGGGAGAACCCGTTGTTGAAGGAAGAGCTGCTACCGTAAAAGCTGCCGTCGACGAATTGATGGGGTACCTTGTAGGCAAAGACCCCATGCATATAGAAGACCATTGGAATGTGCTATACCGCGCTGGTTTTTATCGTGGTGGCCCTATTTTGATGAGCGCAATTGCAGGAATCGACCAAGCACTGTGGGATATAAAAGGCAAATTCTACCAAGCGCCTATACATCAGTTATTGGGAGGAAAAGCCCGAGACAAAATGAAGGTATATTCGTGGATTGGCGGTGACCGCCCCGCTGAAGTAGGCGCGGCGGCAAAAAAGATGGCTGAACAAGGCTTTCTGGCGGTTAAAATGAATGCCACGGAAGAATTACAGTATATTGACAGCTACGATAAGATCGATGAAGCGGTTGCACGAATGGCCGCTGTGAGGGAAGCCGTGGGACCGGCACTTGGAATCGGCGTAGACTTTCACGGCCGCGTACATAAACCAATGGCAAAAATACTGGCTAAAGAGCTGGAGCAGTATAAACCGATGTTCATTGAAGAACCGGTACTTCCCGAGAACAATGAGGACTTAAGAGAAATTGCCAATCACGTTGCTATCCCCATAGCTACAGGCGAGCGGATGTTTTCTAAATGGCAGTTTAAAAGCCTGTTGAAAGAGGGTTATGCAGACATCATTCAGCCCGACGTTTCACACGCTGGGGGCATTACTGAATGTAAAAAAATCATTTCCATGGCCGAAGCCTTCGATGTTGCTGCAGCGCCCCATTGCCCGCTTGGCCCGATAGCGCTCGCCGCCTGTTTGCAAGTGGATGCAACTTGCCACAACGCCTTCATACAAGAGCAAAGTCTTGGTATACATTATAATGAAGGAAGCGATCTGCTAGATTACTTAGTAGATAAAACCGTATTCGAATACAACGAAGGCTATGTAAACATTCCGGACAAACCCGGATTAGGTATAGACATTAATGAAGACCAGGTTAGAAAGATGGCCGCAATTGGCCATAACTGGAGAAATCCGCTTTGGCGGCACACCGATGGAAGTATAGCGGAATGGTGACAGAAGAGATGAACACCAGCAAAGCTATTATGAAGCCGACAAAAATCCGATATCGGATGCTCTTTCTCCTGTTTGTGAATGTCGTCGTAAATTACATGGATCGCAGCAACCTGGCGGTTGCAGCCTCTGACATTGGCAGCGAACTCAACTTTTCACCGGTAGAACTTGGCCTTATCTTTTCAGCTTTCAGCTGGACCTATCTACTGTTCCAGGTTCCCGGCGGCATTTTGGTGAAGCGTTTCAGTCCACGGGTCTTGTATGCGGCAAGTTTAATCGCTTGGTCTTTCGCTACCATCATGCAGGGTTTTGCAAAAGGCTTTGCTAGTTTTTTCGGATTGCGCATGGCGACAGGCGCTTTTGAAGCACCTGCTTTTCCTATTAACAACCGCGTCGTGAGCGCCTGGTTTCCCGACAGCGAGCGCGCCTCGGCAATTGCTGTTTATACTTCCGGACAGTTTTTGGGACTTGCTTTTCTAATGCCGATACTTTCAAAGATCCAATCGCATGTCGGATGGAAAGGATTATTCGTTGTAACCGGGCTCATCGGTGTTTTTTGGGGATTTATATGGTATTTTTTTTACCGTGATCCGCTAAAACATCCGAAAGCAAATAAAGCGGAACTTCTGCACATCGAACACGGTGGCGGTTTACTGAATCGCACAGCGGAAAAACCTGCACATCCGAAAAAAAAATTTGATTGGACCGACCTTAAAGAAGTACTGTCATATAGAAAGTTATGGGGCATTTACATTGGCCAGTTTGCTGTTAATGCGACGCTTTGGTTTTTTCTTACTTGGTTTCCTAAGTATCTAGTCGATTACCGGGGCCTGGACTTTATCGAATCGGGATATTGGGCGTCCATACCCTATCTCGCCGCATTTTTAGGGGTGCTTTCTTCAGGCTTTCTCTCCGACTATCTCATTAAAAAAGGGGTTTCAGCGGCAAAGGCGCGCAAGCGCCCCATTATAATCGGCCTGTTAATTTCTGTATTCATCGTAGGAGCTAACTACGTGGAAGCGCCTGTATGGGTGATTTTCTTTATGTCTTTGTCTTTCTTTGGCGTTGGTTTTGCATCGATTACATGGATATTTGTTTCCACGTTGGCGCCGAAACATCTCATTGACATTACGGGAGGCGTGTTTAATTTCATTGGGCAGTCGTCCGGCATCATCGTCCCAATCGCCATCGGCTTTTTGGCAAGCGGTGGCAGCTTTACACCTGCGCTGATTTTTATAGCCGCATTGGGATTGTTAGGAGCCTGTTCTTATCTCTTTTTAGTGGGGAATGTGGAACGTATAACATCGCGTCATGATCTGGAACCTTTAAACAATTAAATAGATGGATTACTTTTTAAGTTGCGACTGGGGAACAAGCTCTTTTAGGCTACGCCTGATCCAGGTCAAAAACCTAAAGACGATTTCAGAAATAAAAAACGATCTAGGTATGTTGGAAACATTTAACCGTTGGCAACTGGCGGAAAATCCAGCGGATCGCGCGCAATTTTATACCTCCATAATAGAAGATCAACTAAAAATCATGAGCCGACAGCTTTCTATGTCACTCCAAGGCATACCCGTCGTCCTCTCGGGAATGGCCTCTTCTACCATCGGGCTTATGGAACTGCCTTATAAGATTTTGCCCTTTGCGATTGATGGCTCCGATTTGAAATTTGAGAGTTTAACAAGCGGAAAAAACGCAACTTCCTTCCTTATTGTTTCGGGAGCGAGAACCGAAAACGATGTGATGCGCGGTGAAGAAACAAAAATAGTGGGCTGCGCTCCACTTCTGGCAGGCGATGAACGCGAACAATTGCTTATTCTACCGGGAACACATCCCAAACATATTTTCATAAAAAACGGCCGGGTTATCCGCTTTAAAACATTCATGACCGGCGAATTTTTTGATCTGCTTAGCACAAAAAGTATATTAGCATCCTCTATCGAAGCGGGCGGAGACTTGGGCGATCCTCTAAATCGCGAAAGTTTTATTCAAGCCGTAAAAGCGAGTCGGACAGCCGGTTTACTGCACAACAGCTTTATGGTGCGGACAAACGAGTTGCTTAAACATATATCGAAACAACAGAATTTCTTTTACCTGAGTGGATTATTAATCGGAACAGAGTTGACGGATATCACACCCCCCTCATCAGTTTATCTATTGGGAGGGTCTATGCATACTGCTTTGTATACCTTAGCCTGTGAAGTCCTCGGTATTGATATTACGAAAAGCTTAGATGCCGATCAAGCTTTAATTAACGGGCAACGGCTCCTTCTTTCTGAGTTCGGTAAGCGGCGATAGTCTCCTTTTATTAAAAATAAACACTATTGCAAATCGTCAGTTTGACCGTCCGTCCTAAATGGCGACGCAGGCAATCCTTCCACATTATAGAGGTTTGGGTTTACCGGATTATCCGCCCAAGCATAACGTACATACTTTGGTTGGTCCACTTCGTCTGACCAGATTTCGACACTGTTTCCAGAAACTTTCGCTTTCGCCCATACAAATTTTTTATCGGCGCCAGCTATTGCAAATTCCGACAACTCTTCACCATCTATTGCGATCAACCCGCTGCCTGTATGGGAGAAGTTTATAATAATCTTATTTCCTTTGACTTCGGCAGATTGATACAGTGGGCCGCTGTAGACCAAGTCTTGTTCACCATAGCTCAGCCGCCGGGCAATTAGCGAAAGCCGGTCTCCCACCCCTTTTTTATTATCCGGATGGATATCATTCCACTCGCCCAAATCGATTGTAACAGCCATTCCGGTATGGGGCAAGTTCAGTGTTTTAAATGCAGCTTCTCTAACAACCGCCCAAGCACTTTGTAAAGGTAAATAATTCGCATCGCCGTAATTAGGCAATTGCACATAATAAAATGGAAGATTTGGATTTGAAAATTGACTACGCCAGTCGTGAATAAGTGCCGGTAATAGCTTTTCATAATCTTCCGCATGGTCTACATTGCTTTCTCCCTGATACCATAGGATTCCTCTTAAATTATAATGCGTAAATGGAGCGATCATCGCATTATACAATGCCGTCGGTTGATGCTGTTCATTGAAATTTCCCTGTTCTATCGACTGCTCAATCGGCCGGTGTACCTGACCGACTTTATATTGCCAATATCCCTTCAAGTCGATAGATTGATTGTCAATGAGCAAACTATAGGGCTTATCGGGAACGAAGCCTCCCTTTCCAGCTACATTTTCTACACGTACTACGATCAAATTTGTTCCTGCTTTCAACAAACCGCTGGGCACCTGATACCGTCGCTGTGGATATTGATACGATGTTTGTCCGACTTCCACACCGTTGATATAAACCTGATCTGCATCTACGATTCTGCCCAGAAATAACATCCCTCCTTTTCCGGCCAAGGATTCAGGGACAACTACTTCCCTTCTGTACCATACCACCCCGTTTAAATCGCGAATTCCCTGGTCTTCCCAATACCCGGGGACATTGATAGTCCTCCAGCCTTTGGGTTTATAATCCGGATTGAACCATTTCTGTTCAGTAAGCAAGCCTTTATCGGGTTGCAAGGGCAAATTTTTATTTTCTAACGAGCCTTTTTTTATGCTTTTGATGTAGTCTGTATTTTTGTTGCGGCCTATTACCGATAAGACAGAAGGAAACTCCTTAAGCCCCTCTTCGCTGGTCCACGCTTCAATAGGCGTACCACCTACGCTGGAGTTTATAATGCCAATGGGTATGTGGTGTCGCTGATAAATCGCCTTGGCAAAGAAATACGCGACCGCAGAAAAATCCTTTACGTTTTCGGCATTTGCCCATTTCCATGTACTGGGCTTGAGCGTTTCCCGAGGCCCATCGAGACTGGTGGCCGTTGGAACCCAAAACTGGCGGATTTCCGAAAAATCAGCCTGTGCAATATCATCCGCATAGGTGATATTATGGAGACGCATTTGATGAACCATGTTAGACTGGCCAGCGCATAACCATACATCTCCAACGAGTACTCCCTTCAAGGTCAACTTATTCTTTCCTTCCAAGTGCAAATTATCTGGTCCGCCCGCTTTCATAGCCGGGAGGGTTAGTTTCCACTTCCCTTGCCCGTCGGCGGTCGCAGAAGCGCTTTTCCCCCGAAAAACAACCTTCACTTTTTCGCCGGGCGAAGCCCAACCCCACAAGTTCAAAGGAACATCTCTTTGCAAGACCATGCTGTCGCCAATAAGTGCCGGAAGGCGGATCTGGGCGAAATTACTTTGTCCGGCCAAGAAACACAGCGCAACAAACGCTAAAAATGATTTGATTAAGCTCATATCGTCACTATAAGGGAATCATTTATCAGACTGCCCGTAATCCTGCATTCCTTTTTAGATGGATGTATTCGGAGGGCAGCATACTGAATTTAGCCTTAAAGGCCCTGGCAAAGTAATTCGGTGTGCCGAACCCAACCGAATAACATATCTGAGCCACGTTTAAGTCACTCTTCTCTAAAAGTACGGCAGCCTTATCCAATTTTACCGAGCGAATAAACTCTACGGGCGTCTCACCGGTCAATTCAAGTATTTTTGAATATAAGGATCCCCGGCTCATGCCCATATGCCGGCTCAGATCTTCAACTGACAGTTTATCATTGGTAAGATTCGCTTCTATATATTTGAGGGCTTTAGCCAAGAGCTTTTCATTCTCAGATACTATTTTTACTTTAGGTGCCGCTACTTTAAGTTGTTTGCTATAGGTACGCTTAAGTTGCTGATTCAGCGCAAGCAAATTGCGGGCTTTAGCATGTAGAATCTCGAAATTGAAGGGTTTGGTTATGTAATCGCTGGCTCCGGTTTCCAGTCCGATAAGCTGATTTTCCTCGCCCGTAAGTGCCGTAAGCAAAATAACCGGAATATGGCTGGTGCGTTTATCGGCCTTAATTTTTCGACACAGTTCGATACCACTTACGTGCGGCATACTGATATCCGATACAACCAGCTGCGGATGTGCAGACAATACCTTTTGCCAGCCTTCTTTTCCGTTACAAGCTTCCACTACTTGATAAAAGGTCTTTAGGTTGTCTTTTAAATAGAAACGGAAGTCGCTATTATCCTCCACCAGCAGGACTACCGGAAGAGCGGTGTCGGTTGAGGGCTCCGGCTGTGCTTCTTCCACGGATAATTCTTCTATTGTGTCCTCGTCGGCGAAGCCGGTATCCTCAATTTTCGTAAACGGAAAATAAATGGTAAAGGTCGATCCTTCTCCCGCTATACTTTCTACCTCAATGGTCCCACCGTGCATCTTTACAAACTCTTTCGCTATAGACAAACCAATGCCACTGCCCTGATTCAATACAGCTTGCTGCGTTTCGCTCTGGAAAAATCGTTCAAATATCTTTTCTTTTACCTCATCTTCCATTCCAATACCCGAATCCGCCAGTTTGATTTCCAGACCTTCTTTATCGTTGTAAGCCGCAATCTTGAGTGAAACCTCACCTCCTTCGAGTGTAAACTTAAACGCATTGGAAAGTAGATTGAATAAAATTCGCTCAATTTTGTTATGGTCGAAAAAGGTAAAATAAGATCTAACGTAGCTTCTGAATTCGAAGCTTATTCCCCTGCGATCGGCCAGATCTTTGAAAGAGTCTGCTACTTCTTTTGCAAATGCTATAAAGTCGCCTTCGGTAGCCTGCAATTTCTCCTCTTTTTCTTTGATGTTTCTAAAGTCCAACAACTGATTAACAAGGTTCAGCAACCTCCTTGCATTTCGCTTAATCATTTGTAGCTGCTGGTTCCTTCCGTAGCTGGTCTCCTGCTGGATTAATTGCTGCACGGGTCCCATAATAAGCGATATCGGTGTACGGAACTCATGACTCAGATTGGTCAGAAATTTAATTTTCATCTGATCAAATTCATGCAGCCGTTCGGATTCACGCCGCTCCTGTTCAATCAGCTGCTGTACCCGAAGTCTTTCCTGTTCAATGGCGAAGCGCGCTTTTAACTTTCGGATGCCCCGATGGCGTACAAACAGTAGGATAGAAACAATCGCTATCAAATAAAAAATATACGCGTAAATGGTTAACCAAAAAGGTGGACGAACGGCAATCTTGATAGAAGTGATCGGCGTTGTCCATTCTCCCGCATCGCTTGCAGCCTTTACTTTGAATACGTATTCTCCTGGGTCGAGGTTGGTATAAACAGCCGTGGACGTCTGTCCGACGTCATTCCAATCCTTATCGAAGTTTTCCAATTTATAGAAATACCGATTTTCCTGTGGGGAAGTGAAATTGAGTGCCACAAAACTTAACGAGAAGTTCTGTTTATAGTCCAATTGAATTTCGTCTGCCACGGAAATATGTTGTTGAATGGGCGAGTCTTTGGAAGGTTGAACACTTTGATTTGAAATCTTTAAATCGGTCAAGACCACCTTCGGAACGCTGTTATTAGAATGCAAAGTTTGGGGATCGAAATAATTGAACCCATCTGTTCCTCCAAAGAAAAGACGACCATCGCTTAGCTTAAGTCCAGCCCCCAATATAAAAGGGCTCCGCTGGAGACCGTTGTAGTAGGAATAATTTTTAAATTTCTGGGTGGCTGGATCAAAGCTGCTAATCCCTTTGTTGGTGCTCAACCAAAGTTTTCCATTGTCGTCTTCCAGTATCTTGTAAACAACGCCGTTGGCGAGTCCGTTTTCCTCCGAAAGGGAAACCATTAAGCCGTTCTCCTTATAACAGGTTAAACCACCTCCGGCCGTACCGATCCAAACGGTCCCTTCGCGCCCCCTATAGAGAGCGGTGATATTGTCGCTTGGCAAACCACTGTTAACCCTATTTAAAATTTTTGACGATCCAGTAAGCGGGTTGTAAACAGCTATTCCAGCGCCCGTGGAACCGATCCATATATTGCCCTGCCTATCTTCTTCTATCGCCCTTATATAGCCATTTAGCTGGATGTCTGCGTCATTTTTATCAAAGTGAATAAAAATATCTTTTCGGCCATCATAACATGCTACGCCTTGGCCGTTTGTTCCAATCCAAACATTTCCTCGACTGTCTGCCTTTAAACAAAAAACATCGTTGCCGTTAATAGATCTCGGACTGTCCCCGGCTTTTAGCTGTTTACACCGTCCCGTTTTGGTATCTAAAATAAACAGACCGTTTAAATACGTTCCTATCCATATTTCCGACGCTTTTCTTTCCATAGCAAGGATAGACAAGCGTTCGCCTTTGGACGCCTGTCCTACGGCTACGTGGCGAAAAACGCCTGTAATTGGATCAAAAAGGTGGAGGCCTCCACCATCCGTACCGACATATATACTTCCCTTATCGCCTTCAACAAAAGAGGTGACTACCGGCGCACTTAAGCCATAAGGATCAAAGGGATTGCTTTGGCTCAAACTAAAGAATGCTAGGTTTTTATCGAATTTACTCACTCCTCCTCTAAAGGTCGCCACCCAAAAAACACCCTGATTATCCACCAGAATGCACTTTACCGATTTCCCGACCAAGCTATATTGATTACGGATATTGCGTTCTACGCGCGAAATCTTTCCTTTTACCGGTTCCATGATATGGAGGCCTTCCTCGGTGCCTATCCAGAGTTTGCCTTCCGGATCAACGGCTATTGAATAAATGATATTACTGCGTAAGGTAGATTTGTCAGCATCATCATGACGGTAGTTAATAAAGCCCTTACCATTAGGCATCAACATACTCAACCCATCACTTGTACCGATCCACATATTTCCCTGCAGATCTTCGGTAATCGCACTGATATAGTTTCCGGCAAGGCTGGATGGATTTTCTGCCGAATGTGCAAATCGCTCCAATACCTGATCTTTTGGGTGATATTGATACAGCCCTGTACGGGTACCTAGCCACATCCTTCTCTTTTTATCTCGATAAAGCTGTAAAACGGCCTGCTCAACGACCTGCTGGTCTTGTTTTCTTTTCAATGTTAAAGCGGAGAGCTTTCCAGTTTCCGAATCCAAAAGAGCAAGACCTTCATAGTTAGCAATCCAGATGCGTTTATTTGTATCGCTGGAAACCGAGGTCACCGACATATCCTCTGTTTCTTTAAAATTCTGGAAAGCATCTTTTTCACGATCGTACCTTACCAAGCCGGAGCGCGTACCAATCCATAAATTACCTTCCCGATCCTCGTGTAAGTCTAGTATATCATTGGATGCAATGCTTGTTTGGTCCCCTGCTTTATGCCGATAAATGGTAAAATGCTGACCATCAAATTTATTTAAGCCGTCGTCTGTACCGAACCACATATAGCCCATGTGATCTTTTAGGATTGCATTGACGACATTAGAAGAGAGGCCCTCTTTGCTGCTAATGTTTAAAAAGTTCAGATCGCGATCCTGTGAAAATCCGCTTTTGAAAAACGGAAATAGGAATAACATCAGGAAAAGACACTTCAGCAACTTAATGATCATAATTTTAAGGTTACTTGCTAAGGCGCAATTAGGACGGTTGCGGATTAACGTCACTCCCTCCAAATTTTGCCTAAAATAATTTAAGTCATAGGTTTTATAAGTTAAAAATAATATTCTTCCTTCATTTTTCCACCATTTAAATCTTTTATTTATTGTTTTGTTGTAACTTCACTTTCCGGTGCTCCTAAATAAGTTGGCTTCAGTCCACCCAAATCCAACATAATTTTTTGGAAAACAATCCCCGGCTCGAGGGGTCGGATGCGAATCGTATGCATGCCGGCTGCATCAATCGTATGGTCAGTAACGGTTTCTATGATGCGTTTAGCCTGCCACTCGCCCAATTCACCCCGGTAATGGCCGTTGATATTCACCACTTTTTCTTTGCCACCATCAACGGACACCGCATAGCGTAAACCTTTATTCTCGTTAAAGTTTAATGTCGGTGAGGTTAGTATAATCAATTTGGCTTTTCCGGTGCTGTGAAGATCAACCCTATATTCCAGGTATGTATGCTTATTCGGGACGGCAACAACCGGCGTGGTGGTGACACCTGAAAGCGTCCTGCCTAAATCGGGGATCGTCATCCACGATACCGCCCCTTCTGCGCTGGCTTTATCATAATGTTCGGCTTCTATGGAGACATAGCCATCTGCCTCGGCAAACACTTTTCGAGACGCTTTTAAAGCGGTAGTCACATAGCTTATCTCTGGCATGATACTTTTCGGCGGATCGTTCCAACTGCTATAACCGATACGTATCTGATCCATCATATGTGGCCATTTGCCGTTTGCTATACCTTGGTTATAATGCAGGGTCAGTACCGAATCGCGTTCAAAACAGGCCTTAGCCTGATCGGCCCAATGGTTAGCTTCCTCCTCATTCCTATTGGCGTGGTACTTGTTTTTTGCTACCGCATAATACATTTCGTAGAGATTTGCACACGCATTAATCGGAAAGAGCACCAATTCATCAAAGGCATCTCTGCTTTCCTTAGGCAGGATATAGTAAAGGCGCATCGCATCTAATAACAGACTGCGATAATCGTTTGTTACGCGTTCAAACTCATTATAATTCGTTAAGCTATAGGTGTTTTCGTCCAGTAATTCGGGTGTTACCCGATGGTTATATTTGGTGTAGGTATTGATTAATCGCGCTGCCTCACTAGCATACTTCGCTCCAAACTGTTGAGTGCACCAATCTTCGGTATGCTGCAACAAATTTGAGGTATTAAATCGGTTGGGATCCCACGCCATATCCAAAAAGAAGGAAATGGGGTATTCCATCGGCTTCAAATCACCTACATTCACAATCCATACGCGGTTTGCCCCATATTGATAGGCCAGATTCATCTGCTCCCAAACCCGTTGTATTTGCGTTACGTTGATCCATTTTGAATTACGCGGACCACCGACGTAATCGAAATGGTAGTAAATGCCATATCCCCCTTTTCGTTTTTTATCGTCCAAGCTAGGCAGTTTCCGGATATTACCCCAATTATCGTCACATAGCAATAAGGTTACGTCTTCCGGCACACGCATTCCTTTATCGTAATAATCCTGTACTTCCTTATATAAAGCCCAGAGCTGTGGCGTTTCGGCGGCAGGCTTTTCCGTAACCTCTTGAATAATTTGTCGCTGATCTTTCACTATTTGCTCCAATAGCTTGATGTTGCTCTCCTCGCTCATAGGCTCATCGCCGTCACCCCGCATTCCAATCGTCACTATACTCTCGTGATTACCCATATTCCGAATCCCGTCCCGCCAGAACCGCCGAAGTACTTGGGCATTGCGCTGATAGTCCCAAGGGCCTTCCCCATAGCGTTTCCACTCCTCCTGAGCGCGTTGCATAGGCTCGTGGTGCGATGTTCCTACGACTACCCCATACAGGTCTGCCAATATTGGGTTTTGCTTATCATCGTCATTGAAAGCTTTTCCCCACATCGCCGGCCACATATAATTACCTTTAAGTCGAAGGATAAGTTCGAACACCTTTTCATAAAAACGATGGTTTAACCCCCCGAATTTTTCGTTTGCCCATCCGGTCAATGCAGGCGCCTCGTCATTCAAAAAGATCCCCCGGTACTTAACCGCTGGCTCTTTTAATACATGTCGTCCCGGTAGCAAGTGAATTTCCGGATGTGCTCGTATTGGCACATCCGCCCACCAATACCAAGGCGAAACGCCGATTTGTGCGGAGAGCGTATAAATTCCATAAATAGTTCCGCGCTTGTCGCTGCCTGCTATCACATAAGCCCGTTTTACCCCCTCTACCGGATTTTCTACGAGCTGTAACAGGGTCGATTCCCATTTCCCTTCGATGTCATCGACATCGATTTTTTTTCGCTCAATCAATTGATCGATAAGACTGCTATGACCAATGGTTCCTGCAATGATGACGGTACTACCGTTTTCTGTGGGCAATCGAGTGCTCAGCGAAATCGCATTGCCACTTACCGATTTCAGATCCTGCTGAAAATCTTTTAAGGCCCTGGTTACGCCTGCCCATTCGTTTTCACTAGTCACCAAGGCGGTTTCTATGTCCGGCCGACTAAGTGGATAAGTCCCTGCTGATTGGTGAAAGGAGACGAAAGTTTCGGTTTGCACGGCATAAGCTTCGCCAACAGACCACAGAATGAGAAGAAAGACGTAAATTCGTTTCATAGACTAAAGCGGAGCCGACTTTTAAGGTTTATACTTACTTGTAAAAGTAGGGGCTACTGTGCATCATCCCTATCTTTATTGTTGCTAATGATGGGACAAATGTTCAAAATACTTTCTTTGGAAGCTTTAAGGCGCATAACAGTGGGGCTATCTTAAACGCGATCCTATTTTCAATTACTCGAGTAACTGCCTTACTAAACATTTGTGCCGTTAAAATATTCAAACTAGCCAAGCTTATCATCTATCTTGGCGTACATTTGTTATAGAAGCTTCCTCTTGCTGGAAAATTGTTAACCTCGTTTTTACAATATGTTCGAATATCCCTATGACTCATCTAAACAATAAAGACAATCGCCCAACCATACTTTTTTTCTGTAGTCTTTCGGCACTACCAATCCTCTTTTTAGTACTGGCCTTTACTCGAAACAAGGAAACAGAAAGCTTAAAGGATCGCTATGAAGATTATTTTCCTATAGGTGTTGCCGTACGACCTTCCGACCTGAGCGGTGAAACGGCCAAGTTGATTCAAGCGCAATTCAATAGCATTACTGCAGAAAATGCGATGAAAATGGGCCCTATCCATCCCGAGGAAAACCGCTATTTTTGGAGAGACGCTGACGCTATAGTCGACTTTGCAAGCCGTCACGACATGAAAGTGAGGGGACATACCCTTTGCTGGCACACAAACTCCCGACTGGCTTTTCCGGGATGCTTCAGGTAAAGACGTTACGAAAGAAGTACTCCTTAAGCGGCTAGAACAACATATTAAAACAGTGGTGCGCAGATATAAGGGACGGGTTTATGCCTGGGATGTGGTTAATGAAGTTATTGCTGACAGCGCAACTTTTCTACGAAAATCGAAATGGTTTGAAATTGCAGGAGAGGACTTTATTGCCAAGGCTTTTGAATATGCACATGAGGCCGATCCAGCGGCTGTTTTATTTTATAACGATTATAACACCGAAATCCCGACTAAAAGAGCGAAGATTTACCGACTTCTGAAAAACTTATTGGATAAAGGCGTTCCTATACATGGAGTAGGTTTACAAGCGCACTGGTCGGTAACTTATCCTAGTCGTGAAGAACTCGAAGAATCGATTCGGCTGTTTTCTTCCTTGGGTATACAGGTGCAATTTACGGAGTTGGACATATCGGTATACGGTGGGCGGCAGGGAGGCCAGCTCCAAAAAGACCGCCAATCAATTGCTGCCGCTTCGTTTACTGCCGAAATGGAACAGCAGCAATTGAAGCAATACAAAATGGTGTTCGAGGTATTTCGCCGTCATAAACGCGCCATAACCGGCGTTACCTTTTGGAATGTATCAGACCGCTATAGCTGGTTGGACAATAGGGGAAAAAAGAACTTTCCCCTACTCTTTGACCAACATCTAAAACCCAAAAAAGCTTTTTGGGAAGTGCTCCGCTTTTAGTTGATCATGACGACCAGCTAAAAGCTTCTTGAAAAGTTCCACCTATTACCGGTTTTATCCATAACCTTTTGAGCCCAATATAACCGCATTAACAATTTATTTATACAAGGAAAGCGGATCTGCCGACTGTAGAAATTCTAAATCATATACAGGTCGCTCCAGCTCCGAAGGAATCGGCCGTCTACTGAACTGTTGAAAATACAACAAGCAGGCGTCTTTCCAAACTTGTGCATCCCGCGCTTGCCTCCTTAATTTACTTTGCACTTCTTTAAAACGTTGTTCATCCACATCATGCTGTACTTTATCCCATACTTTTTGAAAAGCACGAACCTGACGCACCCCCTTATCATAACGATAGCAAAGTTCATCCCACAAAATCCGGCCGCTCTTAGTCTGATAATCCCACGGAAGATGATGAAACCACAGCAGATAAATTTCCGGGCATTTGTCGACGTCATTAAATTGCGAAGCTAAGGGCTCGTGGTACTGCCCTACGGCATCGCTACCGTTTTGCGTTCTGTCGAATCCGATTCCTATGGTATCCGCCTGATGATAATAAGGGGGTGTCCAGTCTGCCCGCATTTTCTCCGGCGCCCACCAGGGGCCCGGCCCATAATGTGCATGTGGTGCAAAAATATGATGCAGCCCTAAGGGCATAGAGTAGTCTACCGCTGCGTCATGACTTTCCATCATCATCTGCTTCACCGGTTGTAGAAAGTCACTGTCCCAATCCGTTTGGCTGTTTGTCCCTTCAGCGTTCTTAAAAGTAAGTTTCAACCATTCGTCGGCAATTTGCTCACTGCTTAACTCATCGTTCCAGGCTAGGCGC
This sequence comes from Olivibacter sp. XZL3, assembly GCF_004368405.1. Lineage (GTDB taxonomy): Bacteria > Bacteroidota > Bacteroidia > Sphingobacteriales > Sphingobacteriaceae > Olivibacter. The sequence goes on along the minus strand of NZ_SBJH01000033.1, from coordinate 35,056 downwards.
CCAAATGCATACCAATTGGCCTGTGCGAACTGATGCCCGCACCAATTGGTATCCAGTCCGGTATTGGCAACGCCCGCTATCGCTGTGTGTTTCTGATCAAAGATTCTTCCGTCGGTACATTTGGCAACGGTGCTGCCCGGCCCTTCCTGATACGTATCACTTTTTAAACATTCTTCCCACATCGTGGACAAAAACACCAGTTGATAGGCGTGTCCGAGATACTCCTGTGTGATCTGTAATTCCGGCATAATCGCCGTCTTTTTCATCGCACCAAAAAGCGGACTAAACGGTTCGCGAGGCTGAAAGTCTATCGGGCCGTTCTTTACCTGTACAATCACATTATCGCGAAATTTTCCATCAAAGGGCATAAATTCATCGTAGGCCTGCTTCGCCCTATCGTTATCGGTAGGGCTGTATACAAATGCCCGCCACATCACGATGCCACCATAGGGGTTCAACACATCGGCCATCATATTGGCTCCATCGACATGCGTACGGCCGAAGTCCTGTGGGCCGGATTGGCCCTCACTATTGGCTTTTACCAGAAAACCGCCAAAATCAGGCACCAGCGCGTAGATTTCTTTTACCTTGGCTTTCCACCAATTGATCACTTCCGTATTTATCGGGTCGGACGTCTTTAAGCCGCCCAAAATGGTCGGTGAAGCAAAGTTCACCGAAAGATAGGTTTTGATACCATATGGACGTAAAACGTCAGCAATAACCTTCACTTTTTCCAACACATTGCGCGATAATATCTTGGGCGATGCATTTACATTATTCAGGACACTACCGTTAATCCCGATCGAAGCATTCGCTTCTGCGTATTCCTCCCACCGCTTTCTATCCTCGGCTGTTACGGAAAGCGCCTCCTCACCTCTCCAAAATATGGAAGCTCCTGCATAACCGCGCTCTACCGAACCATCCAAATTGTCCCAATGGTTTAAAATTCTACGTTGATAAGAAGGGTTCACCACAGCATTTTCCGGTACCTGACCGGTTTGTTGCCTTCGTAATAATTCGTATACGCCATATAAAATGCCAGCCGCGGTATTGGCCTGTATCTCACTGGGGCTCAGTTTAAACCCATCGTCCTTTATGGCTTTATCTTTCTCTACCCTTAGCCTTATCATTGCTCCGGATTCTCCCTGCCAACCTGCCCGCAACGCTTTTACAGCCTGATCAAGGATCGCGGATTTATTCGAACACACCACCTTAACCGGTTTTGGAGTTTCCCGCCTAAGCCAAAGGCTATGCCCATCTTCTGCTTTTACTGTGAGGACGATAAAAATCCCCACTAGCATGGTACCGATATTTTTTCTGATCTGTATAGTAAACATGGTCTCCTATATTAGTTGATCAACAACGCTTGTTGAATTACATTACTGCTGGTCGTTTGCTTTTCATCGGGCTGGCTACCCCCAATACTGATGGCGAGCGCCCCTTGCAGGGGTTTTGCTATTCCCTGCTCATCTACATAAGATAAGTCGTCTGGACTAAGCACGAATTTCACGGTTTTACTTTCCCCGGGGTTCAGATGGATACGCTGAAAACCTTTCAATGTTTTCCTTGCTGTGCTAATAGAAGGCTCCTGATTGATCAAATAAAGCTGGGCCACTTCTTCACCTGCAAGCTTTCCGGTATTGGTAATCCTTACGGAAACCGGAACTGCTTTTCCCTTTGCTACCTCTTCAGCAATATTTAACTGATCATAATGGAACGAGGTATAGCTCAAGCCATAACCAAATCCATAAATGGGATTTCCAGTAAAATAACGATAAGTTCGGTTCTTCATACTGTAATCGGTAAAAGGCGCTAAATCGGCATCACTTTCGTAAAAAGTTACAGGCAGCCTTCCGCCAGGATTATAATCGCCGAAAAGCACATCGGCCATGGCTACACCTGCTGCCTGTCCGCCATACCAAGCATTTACAATAGCAGGAACATGCGCCGCTTCCCAGGGAATAGCAAGCGCACTGCCAGTCATCATCACAAAAACTATAGGTTTTCCGGTAGCCGACAAGGCTTTCATTAAGCTGGTTTGCACCTCGGGCAACTTAATAGAAGTGCGATCTCCACCTTCAAAGCCAGGATAGTTCACGTCCATTTCTTCGCCTTCAAGCTGCGGAGAAATGCCGCCGACAAAAATGAAAGCGTCGGCATCTTTCAGCCGATTGGCCAACCGTTCAAAATTACTACGCTCATAAGTACCTGCCCTCAAACGCACATTTCCTTTTCCACCGCCCTGCCAGTATTCGACCACCAGTTTATAAACCGAATCTTTTTCAGCCTCCAGTTTATAAGTACGGGCGCCCCAGCGGTTCCGCGTCCAGGCATCTATCACTTCTTCCCCGTTAACCAAAAAACGGTAGCCATCATCCGCTTCCAGTTCAAAGGTTAGCGGTCCGGAAGCTGCGGCCTTAAACTGAGTTGTAAACCGAACAGAAAAGTCGTTCGCCCTCATACCATTTCCTAATTGCTGGCCTTCCTGCCACAGATGGTCTAAGGCCTTCTCGGTGCGGACAAACACCGGAGCCCCTTTTAATTCTCTATTGTTGAAATATTCGGCTTTAAAGCCTTGATTTCCCTCGAAAGTGTACTGACGGCTTACATCTTGATAAACGAGCAGGGTGTCGTTAGTAAAGTTAATCGCCTGTTCATAAACGACCTCCGTATTGCTGCCTACTTTATCCCGGATCCCCTGTAACATGGTAGTCAACTTAGAAGGCGTACCATTATAATTTCCCAGAATAGAAATGGGGTTATCGGCATTGGGTCCGAGTACGACTATCTTTTTCAGGTTCTTTTTCAAAGGAAGCGTTTGCAGATCATTTTTCAGCAATACAATCGACTGCCGAGCCATTTTTAAGGCATGTGCGTTATGTTCCGGACTTTCCAGTACATCGAACGGCGTTTGGGCGTATTTCACAACAGCGACCGGATCAAACATTCCTAATCGAAGGCGAATCATAAAAAGTCGTTTTATAGAAACGTCTATCTGCTTCTCCGTGATCTTTCCGTCCTTCACGGCCTGTACTAAGGCCTTATAGGTGTCTGTTCCACAGTCTATATCCGTGCCATGGAATACGGCGTCTGCTGCTGCGGAAGCTGCATCTGGATGGGTTTTATGATGCTTATAGAAATCATCGATGGCCCAGCAATCGGAAGTTACATAGCCCTCGAAGTTCCATTGGTTTCTTAGGATATCTGTCATCAGCAGATCATTGGCACAGCAAGGTTGCGTGCGGAATGCATTGTAAGCGCACATTACGCCGGCCACTTTAGCATCAACTACTAGTTTTCGGAAAGCAGGCAGGTACGTATCCCACAAGTCGTAAGGACTAACATCTACATCGAAAACATGACGTATTGGTTCGGGGCCACTATGAACCGCATAATGCTTGGCACAAGCCGCGGCTAATAGATATTTAGGATCGTCTCCCTGCAAGCCTCTTACAAAAGCGTCGCCCAATATGGCAGTCAAAAACGGATCTTCTCCATAGGTTTCTTGTCCGCGCCCCCAACGGGGATCCCTAAAAATATTGATATTGGGTGTCCAATAAGTTAAGCCTAGATACCGTTCGTTGGTTCTTCCCGTCTCTACCGCTTTATTGTAAATAGCTCTTCCTTCTAATGCTGAATAGCGCGCCATTTTAAACAGAGAGAGCGTATCGAAAGTTGCTGCCATGGCGATCGCTTGCGGATATACGGTTACTTTAAACGGTGTTCTGGCCACGCCATGCAGCGTTTCATTCCACCAGTCGTACGCCGGTATTCCCAGTCGCGGAATTGCAGGCGCAGCATTGAGCATCTGGCCAACTTTCTCTTCTAACGTCAGCCTACCTACCAAGTCATCTACGCGCTGCTCAAAAGATAAATGATGGTCTTGAAAAGGATATTGACGCTCCTGAGCATAGGAAGAAGAAGCAATTAAAAAATAAAGTACCCAAAAGCCGAAGGCCAATTTAGGAAGCTCTCGTTTTGTCAATGAGACTATATTTATGATCATCTTCATGAAATGCATTTTATCTAATTAGGTTGAGCTGTTCCATGATACGGATCGATTGGAATGATCTTACCATCTGCTGTATAATTCAATTCGGTCACCTTGACATTCCGCAAATGTGTCTTCCCGTCGGAAAGCTCGGTATCGTGATAAAAAAGGTACCATTTCCCCTTAAATTCTACAATAGAGTGATGGGTTGTCCATCCCAATACCGGCTTCAAGATCACTCCCTGATATGTAAAAGGACCGTAGGGATTATCGCCGATGGCATAACACAACAAATGTGTATCACCGGTAGAATACGAAAAATAATATTTCCCTTTGTACTTGTGCACCCAAGCTGCTTCGAAGAAGCGTCTTTCGTGATCACCGCTTTTCAGTGGCTTGCCCTGCCCATCAAGAATAAGCACATCCTTCGGTTCTTCCGCAAAGGCGGTCATCCCGGGTTCCATTTTCGCTATTTTCGGCGCTAATGCAGGTTCATCTCCCTTACCGAGATCGAAGGCCGGGCCCTTCGGATCAAAACTTCCGCTTGCCCATTTTTGCAATTGCCCGCCCCATATACCGCCAAAATACATATAACTTTGGCCGTCTGTATCGGTAAATACCGCGGGGTCTATACTGAAACTATATTTGATGGGCTGTGGATATGCTTTAAACGGTCCTTGTGGACGATCGCTTTCGGCAACCCCTATTCGGAATATTCCGTCTTTGTCTTTCGCCGGAAAATACAAATAGTATTTTCCATTCTTAAACGCTGCATCCGGCGCCCATAGTTGCTTTGCTGCCCATGGTACGTCACTAAGCTGCAAAGCAATACCGTGATCAGTTACCTGGCCGCCTATGCTATCTAAGGAATAAACATAATAATCTTTCATCGCAAAATGATCACCATTATCGTTTTCCGGAACGCCGGCATCATAATCATGCGAAGGGTAAATAAAAATTTTTCCTTCAAAAACATGGGCTGACGGGTCTGCACTGTAGCGCTTGCTTATCAAAGGCTTAGCAGTACCAGTCGAATCTTGCTTTTCGGCCAGGGAATCGGTGATTGCAGTGATCGAAGCTGCTTGATTTTGGCTCGCCCGCTGTTGGGTGCAGGAAATTATGAAAGCCACGAAGGGCAAAAAGTATGTTAATTTCATATGATATTTAAGGTATCGTTTGTATTTTTCGCCTGTCTATTTGTTATTTCATCGCTTTTTCTATCATTAAAGACTAACCGTAAAGATTGGCCTTCTCATAAAGAATGGCCAATCGATGTGATTATCCCATGCTATTGATAGCCGGGATTCTGATAGGCCGCTTTCTCCGCATCCGAAATTTCCATCCCGTCAAGCTGACCTTGCGGAATGGGACGCAGGTAATGATGCGGTTGAATGTTACGCGTTACGGTTACCGGCGTATGGTCTCCTTTGGCAGAGCCACAAATTTCATATGTAGAAGCCAGACTTGTCCAGGTCTGTGTCCGTATCAAATCGTACCAGCGATAACCTTCTCCATAATATTCGCGAGAACGTTCCGCCAATATATAATTGATATCAATAGTGGCCGAGGTGGTTGCCACCATGGTCTCGCTATGATCTTCCACTTTTGCGACATTCCCATTGTTGTGCCAACGCCATTTACCTGCGCGCGCGCGGATAACATTGATCAACTCCCTCGGGCTTTTACCGGCTTGGGGAGCGGCTCCTTTTACCGCTGCTTCCGCCGCTATAAAATAAAGTTCCGAAAATTTCGCGATATTGAAAGGACGCGTGCTTGCCGCATTCGGCTGCCCCAACCCCGTTCCATTGTCTGTGCGATAAGGGCCTAGCTTCCAAAGGCCTGGATAGACGATCCGGCTAATGCCTCTCGGCGACACAACAAAATCAGGTCTTCCGGGCAATACCCCCGCACCGATATTACTGTTATACGTTGAATTCGAGTAATCGATCGATGTACCCGGTTCTTCATCCAAAAAGGTCAGTATAGGCTGGCCAGGATAAACCTGCAAATTATTTGCGTTGTATACAAACGGATTTGTAAGGCCACCTTTAGGCCAATTGGCTCTGTAAACGGTGGTGAAGGTACCGTCGTACCGGGAATCATTGGTCTTATCGGCAAATGTATTTTCAATAGCCCCGATAGTCGGACTCATTCTCGTCCACGGACGCCCCAAGTCCTGTGACGCTTCCCGCTGTACAGAACTGATCACATTGGTCCAACTTGGATCTGTAGCACTCCTGATATCGGTATAATTCCAGGTCATCATCCAACCGGCAAAATTATCCGGTGCTTCGCCATTGGCGTAGGTCAAGCTACTACCGTTATAAAACTCACTGGTTTCCGTATGATCAGCATATAATAGGATTTCGTTGTTACGGTCGTTTGGCCCTAAATTGACATCATAATAGGTTGCCTGTAAACCAAAAGGCCCCGGGTGGTCGATAGCTGTGGCGGCGATATCATAGGCCTGTTGAAAATACCATTGGGCGTTGTGGCCATCAGGGTCTACCCTATCCGCGGCCGGATAAGTCGGGATGTTATTGGGATTTTCCAGCCACCAGGCATAAGTGAGGTATGCCTTTGCCAGGTAAAGACGTGCAAGCGTTTTGGTAGCACCACCGGTAACACGTCCAACGTCCGGCAAATCGTTAACCGCTGTCACCAGATCCGGGAATATAGCCCGGGTGTAGACCTCCGGCACCGTATTGCGAACCGAAACCCGCACGGGATTGGTATTAAAGGCCAGTTCGCCTGCACCTAAATCTAGGGGTACACCACCAAAGGTCTGTACCAGTAAAAAGTAGTCAAACGCTCGGAAGAATCGTGCTTCAGCAATCAATGCATCTGAAATGGTTCCTACTTCAACTGCATTTTCAATGATCCCGCTAGCCGTATTGATGTTCGAAAAGGCTGCTTGCCATACCACATCGGCGCGACTGTCGGTGGAAGTGATTTCCCCCTGACCGCTGAGATCCATGATTAAAAAATTCTGGTCTGCACTTTGACCATAGGTGACCTCATCGGTTCCTGTGAGGCAGGTATTATAATAATAAGCTTGCCCATATATGTAACGCAGGTGGGCGTACATCGAGGTTAACCCACCATAAACGCCTTTCTCTGTTTTAAAAAAACTAGGATCATAAATACTGCGGGGTTGCTCTTCCAAAATAGCTGAGCAGGAAGCCAGGAACAAGGTTATTAGGGCAGCTCCTATATACTTTTTTATATGAATACGTGTCATCGCTATCTTTATTAAAATGTCAAATTAATACCAAACAAGTAGTTGCGTGTGGTAGGTGTATTTGTACCTATTGTCAGTAAGCGGCTTTGATAGGCCGTCGTTACCGCAGCGTTTTCGTCACCGTAGGAGTTGGTTTCAGGATCCATACCGGATTCGCTATGGTAAGGTGAGAATAACACGAAGGGATTTTGGACCGTACAGTAGATACGAAGCCTGTCAATGCCGACATCCTTTATCCACTTTTGATCAAAATTATAGCCCAAAGAGATGGTCCGTATCTTCAAAAACGATGCGTCAAAATAGCCCAAAGTAGAACCATATTTCGGATTATCGCCACTGGCTATTCCTCCGGGTTGAGGATATTTAGCGTCCGTATTCTCCGGCGTCCAATAATCTACCTTCACATTCCCTCTACGGCCGCTTAACATATTGAGGTACCCTGATGATCCGTAAAGGGTACTTACCAGCGTTCCGCCACTTTTAAAAACACCTACCGTACTCAGGTCAAATCCTTTGTAGGCAATACGAGTATTAAATCCGCCCTGGAAATCAGGATCCACGCTCATAATTTGTCGGTCGTCAGGGCCAATTTGCCGAGTCGGTGTACCATCGGCATTATAATCACCGGTATACTTTACCTTGATCATCCCTACATTTCCACCGGGTTCCAAAATATCAAGGTATGGATCCCCCTCTTGCCAGAGGCCTATTTTCTCATAATCGAAGATTACATTGATGGGATGGCCTACAAACCACCAGTTGCTTTCATCCCGTAACTGCCCCGATGCAAGGCCAACCAGTTTATTTCGGTTAGCATAGAGATTAATGCCGGCTTCCCAGGTCACACCGTCCGGATTGTCTAATATCACCCCATTAAGCGAAAGCTCAAAGCCTTTGTTTTGGCTTTCCCCTACGTTGGCTGTATAGCTGCCCACGCCCGATGTATTCGGCAGATTGACATTAAGTAGAATGTCTTTGGTATTAGTGACATAATATTCGAAGGTACCTGACAAACGACTATTAAGGATGGCAAAATCTAAACCGTAGTTCCATGTTTTTGAGTACTCCCATCCTAAGTTGGCATTTGGAAGCGTGGAGACGTAATAACCGGTAGAATAATTGTCATTTCCGAAGTTGTAGGGCCGGGTGCTTAACCGTCCGAGTGTCGCATAGGGAGCAATAGCCTGATTGGAAGTTTGTCCGTAGCCGACACGCAGTTTCAGCATATTGATTAATGTGCTGTTTTTCATAAAATCTTCTTCCGATATATTCCATCCGGCGGATACGGCGGGGTACGTATGCCACTTAAATCCGTCAGCCAGCCTGGAAGAGCCGTCTGAGCGCAACGTAGCGGCCAACATATAACGGTTATCATAGGCGTACATCACGCGGCCCATCCAAGACATTAAGCCCCATAACTCATAATTTTGGTCATCCGGATTCACGGTGATTTCACCGGCAGCCTGTCCTAAGTTATAAAACTGGAAGGCATCGGAAGGAATATCCCGGGCTGATATGCGAGAGCTGTTAAATTTGTTTCGCTCGGCGGAATATAGAGCCACTGCATTTACTTGGTGCTTTTCAGCAAAAGTGCGATCGTAAGTCACCAAGTTTTCTACCACCCAGTGGTAAGTATGTGAATTACTGATCGCCGCTGTGGAAGGTGTAGTAGGCGTAGCACTGTTGATACCTTCTCCGGTATATTCACCACCGTTTGTCTGCCGAAAGTCCAAACCCACATTGACACGGTATTTCAGGCCCTCCACTCCCGGGATTTTCACTTCGCCATATAGGGAGTTATAAGTGGCATAGCCCCGCGTTTCATTTAGCCACCTGTCCTCTAAGCCCGCTAAGGTTTCCCTTGAATATACCCATTGCTCATCCAAAGGCATTCGGATGGTTCTTTTCCAGCTGCCGTCTTCGTTAAGCGGATCGGCAATGGGCGACATACTTAAGATACCGTACATTCCTATTTGAGAACCCTGGGTAACGTTATAGTTGTTATTGGTCGTGAAGCCTAAGCGCAAATACTCGCCGATTTGCTGATCAACCGTACCGCGCAGTGAAAAACGCTTATATTGTTGCGATGGGATAACCGCCTGATCTTGGTAGTAGCCGGCGCCAAAATTGTAGCTACCTTTATCGGCGCCGCCTGACACCCCTATATCGTGACTTGTAAGCATCGCCGTTCTATAAAGCAGGTCTTGCCAATCGGTATTGATCTGATCCGATTCATCTACACCGTTAGTATATTGGCCGGCTGCTGTACGAAGGGCAACAAATTCCGGTCCGTCCATCATCGGGTATCTTCCGAATACTTTTTTGAAACCCTGATAACCATTGTAGGCCACCTGCGCTTTTTGTCCACTCTGCCCTTTATTAGTGGTAACCAATATAACGCCATTTGCGCCCCGCGAACCATAAATCGCGGTAGCAGAGGCATCCTTCAAAATGTCAATACTTTTAATATCGTTGGGATTAATATCACTAATAGATCCGGCAAATGGAATACCATCAAGCACCACCAAAGGGTCATTGCTGGCATTTAGCGAACGCGTACCGCGAATCCGGATTTGCGTGGCAGCTCCCGGTTGAGACGACGATTGCGATATCTCTACACCTGAGGCACGCCCTTGCAAAGCCTGAGATATGTTGGGCGACGGCACATCGCGCATGTCATCTCCACTAACAGAAACGACTGACCCGGTTACCGATTCTTTCCGCTGCGTACCATACCCCACTACGACGACCTGGGAAAGGGATGCTGTGCTTGGCTCAAGATTTACGCGAATCGTTGATTGATTGCCGACGGCCACCTCTTTGGACAGGTATCCCATAAACGAAAACACCAAAACAGCGTCCGCGCCCGGCACTTGAATTGTAAAGTTTCCGTTTTCATCACTCGTGGTACCACCATTCGTATCCTTCAGCTTTATGCTGACGCCGGGCAAATCTTTACCCAATTCATCAACAACCTTACCTTTAACGGTGGTTTGGGCTTTAACCACAAACGACAACAACATTAAAAAACTACAGATTAACGTGATACGAAGGCGCTCCATGCACCCCCTGCTTGCAATAACAGAACCTTGTAAAATTGCATTTTTCATAAAATTAAGATTAGTTTATAGCTTGGTTAAATTATAAACGATCTGCTAGCAAGCAGACACCGAATAAATAGGCCTTTCAAAAAGTGATCATCCTCTTCAATATGAACGGCGAGGTTTTTGGGGCTGGTTTACTTGGCTATCGTACTTGCTCGATCTGAGGTAAAGGTATTGACTTCCTGTAAAGAATGGCTAATACAAATGTTCATATTAATGGAAAAAATGTTTAACCGAACTCGAACAAAAAGGGCAATCTTTATTTTTGCTTAATTATCGGGAAATAAATCCTTTAAAACACGTTGTGCAGCATGATAACCACACATGCCATGAACGCCTCCACCGGGAGGTGTAGACGAAGAACAGATATACAAACCTTTCTTGGAGGTTCTGTACGGCGATAAGCGCAATGCAGGGCGCGTAAATAGCTGTCGGATGTCAAGCATACCGCCATTAATATCTCCACCGATATAATTTGCGTTGTAATTTTCCATCTCGACGGTGTTCATGGTATGTTTTGCCAGTATTCGTTCTCGAAAGCCGGGCGCAAAACGTTCTATTTGCTTTTCAATCCGCTCCGTCATATCTACAGTGGACCCATGCGGAACGTGGCAATAAGCCCATACAGCATGCTTACCGGCGGGAGCACGGCTTGTATCCACAATACTCTGTTGTGCCATCAAGACGAAAGGGCGCTCGGGATGTTTGCCTTGCGCGCTCAATTGCTCGCTTCGGGTAATCTCCTGCAAGGTATTACCAATGTGGAGAGTCCCCGCACGGCGACACGCTTCCGCTGTAAAAGGAACTGGCCCATCTAGCGCCCAATCTACTTTAAACACGCCCATTCCGTAGCGATAACGTGCTAACTGCCCTTTATATACAGCGGAAAACTGATGTCCCGCTATTTTAAGTAGCTGCCGAGGCGTAACATCGAACAATACGGCATGACTGCTAGGTAATTGCCCTAGCGATGTGATATAGCTTTCGGTTTCAATTTTTCCACCAAGCGAAACAAAATAGGACGCTAAGGCATTCGCAATCTGTTGCGATCCACCGATAGGCACTGGCCATCCGCCTAGATGCCCTGCCACCAGTAGTACCAATCCGATAGCCGAGGTAGTTAAATTAGAAAGTGGTTGAATAGCATGGGCGGCCATCCCTGCCCACAATCCCTTTGCTTTCTCGGTACTAAAACGCTTCGCAATAGTTAAAGCTGAGGGGATAGCCTTTAAACCAAATCTCGCCATAGAAACAGGCTTAGCTGGTATATGAAGCGGACTCAGTACATCGCCTACTATTGACGGCCAATCGCTTGCAATTGGCTTAATAAGCTTGAGATAGGCCTGATTATCTTTTTCTAATAACCTCGCTGTTTCTTCAATGGACTTGAGCAATACGGCTGCCTCACCCGAATCAAAAGGATGCGCGGCAGAAATTTCGGGGTAAGCATAACGCAATCCGTGATCCGCCAAGGGAAGCGTCGCGAAAAATGGTGAAGCAGCTGCCATTGGATGAATGGCCGAACATACATCATGCAAAAAACCAGGCAAAGTCAGCTCAGCAGTACCTAAGCCACCGCCGATGGTATCTTTGCCTTCGAGTAATAGCACTGAAAGTCCCTTTTGTTGCAATGTGATGGCCGCTGCCAATCCATTTGGCCCCGAGCCAACAACAACAGCGTCATATGCACGCTTATCTTTTGCCGATTTCACTTATATTAGAAAAAAACATGCCGTCCAAAATAGTTAGACCCGCTTCGTGCAGGCTTCTTAAAGATAGTAAATTATTTAACTAAGCCAAGCGCCATTTCGGCAGCTGCCAGGTCGACATCCATCAAAAGCCATTTTGACTTCTAAAGAAACGACGAAATAAGTAAAGGCTCATTCATCTGGTACATAAATGATTCCGCCGTCTTCCAGTTCATATGCTGTTCCAACACGTTTACCCTTCCCTTTTCTGTCACTTCCCGTTTCGTTGTTAGCCTTATACTTACTTATTTCCTTCCCTTTTTTCGTGATGATCTCCATATTCTCCTTACCGGGATTTTTCACGATGGTATAATCTTCCTTACCGAACACCTCCGTCATATTAAAGCGCGTCACCAAGGCCACCATCAGTGCCACGGCAAAAACAATGCTTACGTCAAACAAGTTTGCGACCGCATGTAAGGGATTAACGTCATCACCCTCTGAAGCGAATGCTCTTCTTCTATTCTTTCTTCTCATATTTAAGCTCCTCCGATTCCGTTATTTACATTTTTCCGTAGCAGATCGTTTATAAATTCCAATCGATTCAGATCTTCTGCGAACCAACGTTGCTTCGTTTGCAAAATCAAGTATCCAATACAACCGATTACCAACCCTACAACCGTCGTGTTGAATGCAACCTGCATATGGTGGCTCATTTCGGCTATATCGCCCGATGCCAACCCGGCCAATGCGGGCCCCATCGGAATAAGGGTGCCCATAAGTCCTAATATGGGGCCCATCTTCGAAAGCGTACGGCTTTTATCCAATTCCTTTTCGCAGCTTATTTCGAACTCCGTAATTGCCTTGTCTCGATGCGCTTCGCTATGACGATATTTCGCTAATTGGCCTAAGGCTTCTGACCAAAGAGCGGGCTGCTCGGACTTGCTTTGTAAAAATTCATCAATTCGTTGTTCGTCAGCCTCCGCTAACCACGCTGTCAGCTGTTTATCGAACCGTATTCTCGCCATATACTGCGCATAAAATTGGCCGACCTGCATCAGTGCTTTCACTAAGAAGTAAGCAACTGCCACCATAACCGGCACCAACAAGCCGCTAGAAAGCCAAAATATTGCCTTATCAAAATACTGCATAATCTTTTTCTATTTTTTATTAATTTTTCTGTTGTTTCTTAATCGTGTGGGAATATCCCCGGCCTGTCGCCTAGCGCGTTGATACCCTGCCGTCGCACAAACAATCAATAAAGCGAAGCAAGCTAACAAGGGCTGCCAGTGGAATGGCATGGAAGGAGTATCAGACAATCGATATCCATTTATTCCAGGAAAAGCGGTTACGATCAACACCAGGGCCAGTTGCAGCAACAGCAGAAAGCAGGTAATTTGCAAACGAAGCTCCTTTTCAGGCAACAGTAGCCGTATAATACCAACAGTAAGGCAAACAGCTGCAAACGCCGCCGCCGTTATCAAAGCCGCCAATTCACCGAAAGCCATCGATTCATTTTTCAGCACAAGCGATACCTCTAAATAGAACAACGCAACAAAGACCGCCATTCCGGGATACCACTGCAGTATCCGCATCATCCATCGCTGCGCTCTAGCGGCTTGCGTAAAACAACCATAACCTTGCTTTAATAGATCAAGTCCCAGGCAAAGAAAAAGAAGCGCCTCCAAAATGGCAATCGCACCAAGATTGTGGAGCCATTCGCTGTTCTCGACGAAATGCCGCAAAAATTTATTGTTCTGTTCAATGGCTAAAGGGAACATACACCAACTAAAGAGCGAGGCCACTACCCCAAACGCAATTACCTGTGGCCAACGCTTCCATAAGCTTGCACGCAGTAAACTTATCAAAGCGGTTACAAGGAGCAAAAGCACAATAGTTTCTTCCATCTTTCAATCGTTATCGGCTACTCCTCCTATATCGACGGATTATTAAGCTAAGCACCACTAAAATCAACATCATCGTGGGCCATAACCACGAGATTTTGTCGCCACCTTGCCGTGTTTTCTCTGTCGGCTGCTTGCTGTTCCCTTCCTCCTCTTTCTTAAGGCTTACCTGCGATTGGTCTTTGTTTCCACTGCTTACTGTTGTTGCCCGGTCGATCGCTTGATTATAAGCTTTCTGCTCATCAGGAGTGAGGTACTTGGAGATCTCCTGTTGCAAAGCCTTATTTCCGCAAACAAACTCGCTGCATGCCGCGCCGTATTCCTTTGCCAATGCTAGATGCAAGGTAGCGGTCGACTGCAGCTGCGCTGTACTTGCCGACCAAAAGCCCTTCCGGTGCGCCTCCATCAGCACGGCGCTCATCTCTTCCAAGGCGTAAGGATTTTGCTGTTTGAAGAAAGCCGCTACACCTAAATCCAAGTTATCGCTCACGTAAACTGCGTGCAATTGGTTCCACAACTCATTATCAATCACATCGCTTTTCATTACATTCCATCCAAACGTATTACGAAAAGTCTCTGCAAATGTCTCTGCGCTCGAACTACTTCCCTTCAGCATCTCTTGTACATATTTTGGATTCAAAATGGTACTCCGTGCCTCTACCCATACAGCCTCCTTCATACTTTGTATACGTGCATGCTGCGGATTGCGGAAGTCGCTGAACAGCACATCCGGCTCTTTTCCGGTCACCTTTCTTACCGCATTGTTCAGTCCACCGGCAAACTCATAAACATGATCCAAGCTCAATGGCCCCCAGGTGTTTCCTTGTCGCGGCTGCAATACCACATCGGTATGTTCTAAGGCGGTTTCAAACAAACCCTCTCTAAAAACCGCCCACTTATTTTCGCTATCATAAGCGGCGCCCATATTATGTATATAAGTATCCGCCACTTCGTCTGAACTATGGTAACGATCACTGCGTTCCACCATCCCCATAATCCCCGAACCGTAGCTACCGTCTACACCGCCAAATACCCGTAGCACAGCCAACTCCTTCGCGTCCCGGGGCGAGAATCCTTTCTCCTTCAGCAAACGTTCGCTTGTGCGAATTCCCTCGGCGACGAAATTCGGCTGTTCGCTATCCTTCGCCTGAGCAGCTATATTAACGGCTTTATTCAATAGGGCTATCCGCGAGGCCGCCAAATCGCGGAATTGTCCGGATGTCTGCACCACCACATCAATACGCGGTCGTTTCAACTGATCGGAAGGAATCAGCCGAAGATCGACCACCTTCCCCATCATATCGCGGACAGGCTCAACGCCTAGTAAGTAAAAAGCCTGAGCCAACATGGCCCCGTCTGTCTGTATAAAATCGCCAGCCCAAAAGGTTAGCGCTACTTTAGTGGGATATTTGCCGTCATGCGCATCACGGAATGCCTGCAAAGTTTTCTCGGCTAGCGAAACGCCTACCCGCCAACCCTGCGCGGTAGGTGTTTTTTCAGCATCAATGCTATACATATTTTTTCCCGTAGGCAGCGCCATCGGCGAGGCGACCGGGTCGCCGCCCACTGATGGGGCCGTATAACCGCCGTTTAAGGCGTTCCGTATTGCCTTCAACTCCGCATCTGTACTTTCCCGCAGCGCCTGTTTGTATTGGCCAATGTGGGTGACCGCTTCCGCTAACGAAGAATAAGCCTGTGCAAAAGCGGCCTCTTTTTCGTTCACCGGCCCTGGTGCATCCGGCATCTTTCGCTTTCCTTTGGCAGACTGATTCAGCCAATCTTTCGCCCGCTTTATATCGGTCGCAGAGAGAACGGCCGTCAAAGAGGTATCAAGCGACGCCAGGCGTTGATCCACTATCTGTTCCGCCTTTTTTCTATAGCGTTTGCCAAATAGCAGCTTATCGTCCAATATTTCCGGTTTAACCAAGCCTTTTGCAATATCCATCGAGGCCAGTCCATAGCTGATAGGATCGATGCACATCAACCGTACCGTTTTGTTAATTTGCTGCTCCGTGTAAGGCTTGCCAAGCGTATATAAACCCTCGCTAACCTTTTCATTATCGATCTCCTCCACCAGGTCGGCCAATTTTTTAAGCTGACTTTCTGAAAGCGACTGAAGCGTATCGGCTTGCAGGTCGTTATACAGTCCTAACTTGTTAGCTAGGGCGCTGATCGATTTACCATATTCTTCTTTCAAAAGCGGGTTTTCAAGCTCATGCCATCGATGCAGATCGTTTTCCAGCTGGGCTAATTCGTTATAGGTGCCGCTCTGCATAAAGGGTGCCGTTAGGTGCGATAAGATGGCTGCATAGCTTCGCCTTTTAGCGATAATGGCTTCGCCCACATTCGACATCGTATACACATAAAAATGAGGGGTATTGCCGATGAGCGCATCACTCCAATCGTCATCGCTCAGGCCGACCTGTTTTCCGGGCGTAAATTCAAGGCTCCCATGGGTTCCAAAGTGAATCAGCGCATCAGCACCGAACGCATGCCTAGCCCATAAATACGAAGCGACATAAGGATAAGGTGGCGCCGTTTCGGCACCATGAATCAGTTTAAAGGTATCCTCACCGACACCGGGTAATGGTTGAGGCAACAGCACTACATTACCAAAAGCAACTCGGGCTACCCCGATATAATCTGCACCTCCTTGCGAAGCAACCATATAGGCGCCCGGCACCTTGCCGTATTTGTGCTCCATGGCAACCCGCATACTATCCGTTAAGTCGCTTTTCGCCCAGTTAGCAAAACTATCAACCGGTACCAATGCCGGTTTTCCCTCTTTAAAGAAACGTGCAAGGCTACCTTCCGCATACGGGTTTAATACAGCGCCGTCCAACTGAAGGCGCTTTCCCAGTTCTTCGGCATCGGCAGGGAGTCCGTCCACGGTATAGCCAGCGTCTTTCAACATTTTCAAGGTGTTATACAATGCCGGCACCACCTCCAGATTGGAGGCCACCAAGCTATTCAATCCCGGTCCTTTGAAGTAGTAAATCGCCACTTTCTTATCCTTGTTTTTCTTTTCCCTTAGCGCCAACCATTTCTCTATTAATGTGCAGAATTTTTCCAAGCGATCGGGAATCACTTTATAAATTGCAAAGCCCGACTCATCCTTAAACTGGGCGGCAATGGTATAGGGAGCAATTCCGCCATCTACCTCCGGTAGCACGACACTCATGGTTAGCAAGCCGCCACTCATGCCCTGCGGATCTGCCTTCCAATCGTCGTATAAGTTAAAAATACTTAAAGGACTCAGCATAGGGATATTCCGTTCGCGCAGCCAAGCTACAGCAGCATCGGCATTCCCGTTTGACAAGCGCCCATGCGGCAGTTCGACTACCAGTGCCGGATTGATTTCTTGCAGGAACTGCAGTCGCTTAGAAGTGCTGGCAATTGGATACACGTTCCACCCTTTCGCTTCAAAAGCCTTAATCATGGCGTCCAAGTGATCCCTGTTCGCATTGAACGGCCCGGGCACGCTGGTCAATAAAGCAATTTTGGCCCCTTCAGTTTTAAAAAGACCACTTTTATGGAGGTATTGTTCATAATCCGCTACCTTTTCAAACACTTGTTCGTCGTCCAAATGGAAGAGCACATCCTTGGAAAGTAGAACCGGTTCTGCTACCGCCAACGCCGGCCATCTTTTGCCATCCAATACGGTGCGCGTATAGTGCAAAAAGTTTGTAAAGTTCTTTCCACCTCCATTTCGAAGGTAAGCGTTCACCTTATCCAGGCGCTCTCCCTCGATATTGGTTACCTCCTGATCGGGGTTCACCAGCTCTCCAAATACCGGCGTACCTGCTTTCGCAACCTGTCGGATAGCCTTTAGCTGTTCCGGGTTCAACTTCAAACCCCGGCCGAACACAAATACGGCGTCAAAACCATCAACTTTTCGTTCAATATCCTCTTCTGCCAAGGCAACAATTTTGACCCAACGACTGTCATTTGCCTTTTGGATGCGAGCTAAATGAAAGGAAGAATAATTGACAAATGCAATACGCGTTGGACCTAGGTATTTTTCGTAAGACAAGTAGCATCCCAACAAAAGCAACACAGTGATCAGTAGGCCCAGGCCTTTTTTCCAATAAGCAGACATCTTAATCATTTATTATTTACGGTAACTCCTGATATTCAAATGATGGGTAGCCTTTCTCCCCTGTTTCAACACTTTTATAAGCAGTAAACTTCAGCTTGAAGTATTGGTCGTGCTGCGTTTTAATTAGATAAGTACGCCAATTGTAGACCTTATAAATCCCGTCGCTATGGGGTTTTAATATCTGATACCAATCGCGACCAATGGCCAGCGGGTTATCACTGCCGCCGATACGTGCGTAATCAGCCTTGCTGAGTGTTTCATAATTACTCTCGCTATCGGGGAGCTGGTTAATAGGGTCCTCGGGAAGATCAGAATCGACTAGCTCTTTACCGGGATTGTCTTCCGCCACACGCGTTCCGTTCAGTGTGTTGCTGATCACCGCAAAAGAAACCACATAACTTCCCGGAGGCCCTCCACCTGCAACGGTAATTCCTGCGAAAGCCAGATCCCAGCTATCCTTATCAGGTTCCACTTGTACCACCCCCTTCGCAAAGGAATAATAGGTGTAATTGGTACGTGTATTGACAGGTATATCGGCTTCGCCCGCTTCCGTTCCGTCGAGGTTTGCATATTTTATATGATAAACCCCATCTTCGAATCCAGTCACCTGCATTTTTTTGTATCCCAATGGATTGGATGATGCGGGCGCATCGTTCCCAAGATTAATGATATAGACCAGATTTTTACTCGCCCCAGCTGCCATCCATTCACCGATAGCCGTTTTGGAAGGGTCGGACATGGCTGCCGGATCATCATAGGCAAAAGCACGTGCTGCAGGTGCACTTGTGACCGACGCAAAATCGGTTGTTTCCGCAATGTATACAGATGATTTTTTTCCTGTATTCACGCGGATTGCTGTACCTCCGCTGCTCTGGAAGGCTAAGTCCCAGCTACCCGCAGGCACGGAAAGCAATTCTTTTTTCGCCAGGTTGACAAAGACCTGATTTTCCAATTCTTCGCCAAGCGCAGCGGTTATACTTCCTTCAATAACCGGAGGCACATATGGCGCCTCGTCATTCTTGCTACAACCTGCTAAAAATGCTGTCAGCAAGACCAAACAACTCGATTTCTTAATTAATCCTTTCATTTTTCTTCTGTTATATGTTCATATTATTTTATTTACTCGTTTAAACCAGAATCCGCGTTAAAAGCTAATCGCTGCCTTCAAAAACGCCGTTCGCCCCCAAGCTATGGGCACCGCGGAGAAATCACCCGAGCCGGCCACCAACCCACTTCCCGTTCCGGCTCCCGACTGGTATACATCCGTTACGCCCAGCAAATTCTTACATCCCAGGGTAAGTTCGACCTTGGCAATAGACTTGGTAGCACTCAAATCAAGCAACTGATAACTTCCCAATCGCTGATCGATCAGGTTACCAGATTCATCTATTCCAAATTGGGCCATAGAACCGTTATATTTATAAAAAGCGACGATACGGATCTTACTTTTTGCTAGCTCATACATTGCCTGCGCGTTGATATCATAACTATGAAAGAACTTTCCCTTACTATTCGATCCACTCCTTGCCAACCAGCCAAACCCGGGGCGGAAGCTGAAACGCTCACCATGCCGGTAGTCGGCACTCAGATTAATTCCTTTGGTTTTGAAAAGGGGAATATTAGCATAAGTTCTAGGTACCTGTATATCTTGGTATTGGGGCGGCAGGGAGGCCCTGTCAGGCTGAACCAGTTCTATTTTATTGGTGATATGATTGTGGTAAAGAGAGGCTTTGAACAGTATGTTTCCAAATCCCAAGTGCCTGCGCCACTGTCCCGTGAACATATAGTTGTCGGCCAGCTCGGGTATCAACAAAGGGTTACCCAAAATATAATGCGATCCGTTGATCATCTCTCGGTACAGTTCAATAAAAGAGGGGGCTCGGAAAGCTTTGGTATAAGACGCAGCAAGATGAAACCCTTCGGATGCATGCCATTTTAAGCTGACGGAAGGAACTACCGGTAACCCAGCATGCAGGAAGTCAATCTGCTTCGCATCGTATCGGCTGTTATAAATATAACGGAAGGATACGCGCGCATCCAAGTGGTTGAAAAAGGCCATTCCCATCCCGCCAAAGACGCCAACGTCATGAATCGATTTCGCTGAATCGCTAATACTTTCGCCTGAACCATTATTCAGGTTAATATCGTATCCAAACTGGTAGTTTGCCCTCTTATCCCCTATCTCAAATTCGCTATAAGAAGCCCGGAAGGTCCAGGTATGAAAACGATCCACGGGATTGTCCAAAACCTTTCGCGTATTATTCCCGACGTTAACGAGGTATTGCGTATTATCGAGTCGATACACCCCGTAACTGTTGGCTACGTCTAAATAAGTGTTTTCGCCCAATTTTCCATTAGCAAAGAGATTGATGTTCGATCGATCGGCAATTGTTAGATTATCCGTCGCGGTGAGGTAGGCCGTACCTGCATCCTGTTCTCCCTTGTTGTCAATACGCTGGTGCGACTGATTGTACTGTCCGCCCAGGTTCAGGCCCTTCCACGGTCTGTAAATTTTCACCGCACCGTTTATTAGCGTTTTGGGACTCCAATTGAAACCTCTTACCGTATTGCTAGGGTTATTTACACGAGATCGGTAGATAGAAGAAGCATAACCGCCAAAATTGTTGTAACTCCCGTCAATCACCAAATTCCACGACTTCCTATGGGCAGCCACCCAAGCACTGCCGTTATATTGACCAACGGATTCGGCATATACACCTCCTCCAAAAGCCGTTCTTTTGTTAACATCGGCTTTTTTAGTAATAATATTGAGCGTTCCTGCCAGTGCATTGGTGCCGAACTGAACACTCAGTGGCCCTTCCACCAGTTCAACCCGCTCGACGTTTGACAGATTCAATTGTTGCAGGTCGAACTCATTGGACATCCCGAGCACCTGTGGCACACCGTCTATCAGGATTTTAACGTTCTGACCGCTCAGTCCTTGCAACAACAAACTGCTTCCATCATTGCCATTATTGATCACCCTGGCGTTTAGTTCCGTATTGAGCAGATCGCCCATATTAACCGCTCCTTTTTCGGCAATGCGTGTGCTGCTAAACACCTGTATATCAAACGTGCTGTGTGGAAGGGTTGTCGCCGCTAAACTTCGTGAAGCAATCTCAACGGCTTCCAGCGAAGTGGCAGCCGGTTGCAAGTAAACAATAGGCTTATCCGCCTGCACCAGCGTATCTGTTAAACTTCGGTAACTAAGTGCACGGACTTCTATACGGAAACTTTTAGCTAAGGAAGAATAGTGTAATAATCCAGCGGTGTCGGTGGCCCCCTCCACCAGCTTTACACCACTTACATCGGTAATCTTTACAAACGCTCCCGCTATAGCCTGTCCGGTTTCCGCGTCTAAGACCTTTAGTTGCGCAGATAATCTACTTATAGGAAAAACAAATAAAATCAGAACCAACAGTACGCTATTGGCAGCACGTATACACATGTTGAAATCGTAGGTTGAAAAAAAGACATACAATCGCTAGCACCGCAGCTATTTGGCGCAGGGACTAGCCCACATAATTGGATGCGGTGATTGTGGGCGGAGACCTGCCCTGCATGCTTAGACTCAATAAACGAGCGGAAAAAGCCACCTCTTTAAGCAGCCAGCAAAAGAGTAAACGTGCGAAAAGCTTAAAGCTAAAAATTGAAGTCGACAGGTCATATCCCTGCTGCACTATAAAATCGCAAACTGCACAATGAAGAGAATACGTTTTATTGTCAGCCGTATCGCCGGCTCGCTCATAAGCCGTTTTGACGTCTTCTCTGTTCGCGTGTCCATGCGTCAGCAGAACGCCCTGCATCATCCCATACACCATTAGCAGGAATATAGCCATGCATTGTAGATATTTCGACGACTGGCACACTTTTAACTTCAATATTACTATTTAGCAACAAAATTGCAATAATATTTTAGACCAAACAACCTATATTTAAACATAAAGCACAAACTACTATTTATCAATAGTTTACTTTTTAAAAAAACAACAAAAATTCATATAGGACGTATATGAATCACGAAACCAAGTTGCTTTTAATGTGATTTACAGAATAAAACACGATTATCCTGACCACATTGAGCCGCTTTCAGGAAAAGAATAAAGGATTGGGTAATGAACGACCGATCTCGGATTGGAAATCCGAAATTGATATTGACAATTACATGGCAATAGCGCATGCTATTTCAGCAAGTATTTCGTATTTTCATTGCGTAAATCGAAGTTAAACCAAAGAACATTTATCATGGCAAAGAAAATTTTATTGTTAGCTGGCGATTATGTGGAAGACTACGAGGCGATGGTTCCCTACCAGGCAATGCTATCTGTAGGATTATCGGTAGATACCATTGCTCCAGACCGGAAGAAAGGCGACACGGTACCAACTGCCGTTCATGATTTTGTGGGCGATCAGACCTACAAGGAAACACCCGGACACCGCTTTGCCATTACGGCAGATTTTGACTCCGTCGACCCTTCCGAATACGACGGTATTTATATTGCCGGAGGACGGGCTCCGGAATATACGCGGCTCAACAAACGCGTGCTAGCGATTACGCAGCATTTTTTTGAACAGAACAAGCCGGTAGCGGCGATATGTCACGGCATCCAGATTCTCACTGCCGCAAAGGTACTGGCCGGAAGAACACTGACGGCTTATGTCGCGATCGGACCTGACATTGAACTGGCCGGCGGCACCTGGAAAAATATTCCTGCCGATGAGGCCATCGTAGACGGCAACTTGGTTACCTCTCCAGCTTGGCCCGGTCACCCTGCGATTCTGCGGGAATTTTACAAATTACTGGGATTATCCATAGGCTAATGAAAGCAGCCTCAACGGGAAATAGGCCTGTCCGGTACGTATATATTAAGATGTAGCGGGCAGGTTTGTCTCAAACTTGCCGAGATCAATATTTAACCGGTTTTTACCGCCTTTTGCTTATTGTTGTTTTCGAGATGTATGTATCCCCACTTTCTCATTTCTTTCACTATGGGATATAAACTTTCGCCATACGCTGTCAAATAATACTCCACTTTTAGGGGAACTTCATTAAAAACCTTGCGGGTGATAATACCGTCTACTTCCAGTTCATCCAACTGCTTCGCTATCATACGCTCACTAATAGTAGGAAGCGTTCTCTTCATTTCACTGAAGCGATTACGTCCTTTTTTAATCAAAACGATCAGCGTCGTTTTGCATTTTTTTCTATTTCACCCATATTTTTTTTCATTGATTATCAACAAAACCGTACTTTAATTCAGTATGAGAACCAAATGTAAGTTATTGTTTAATAACTTTTTATTCTTCAAATTTACAAAAAACAATCAATATGGATAAGCAGTTTAAAGCATTAATGGTACGAGAAAAAGACGGTCTTTTTAATGCGAGCGTTGAGCAGGTTCCCTTTGCGGAAATGCGTCAAAATGAAGTCTTGATCAAAGTGAATTACTCTTCTGTAAATTACAAGGACGCCTTATCGGCATCAGGAAACAGAGGGGTTACCAGGAGATTTCCCCATATACCGGGCATAGATGCAGTAGGCCGGGTCGCATCTTCGGCTTCCGATCGGTTTAAAGAAGGCGATCCAGTCCTCATTACCGGATACGATTTGGGGATGAACACATGGGGTGGTTTTGGAGAATATATAAGCGTTCCTGCCGCATGGATTGTCCCGCTTCCGGCAAGCCTTTCTCCATTTGAAGCAATGAGCCTCGGCACAGCGGGACTAACGGCGGGCTTGTCGGTCTTCAACCTTATCGAGGCGGGCATCGACAAAGATAGCGGTCAAATCGCCGTCAGCGGCGCTACCGGCGGAGTGGGCAGCATCGCTGTTGCCATTTTATCTAAATTGGGATATGAGGTTGTGGCCATATCGGGAAAAAATGACGAGGGCTTCCTGACAGACATACTGGGCGCGGCGGCCTCGGTTCCGCGCGAGGCCTTCGTTGAAAAATACAACGCCAAAGCCATGTCCAGCGCCGAATTTGCCGCAGGAATCGATACCGTTGGAGGCGATGTTCTGTCAGGCATCTTGAAGTCATTAAAATATAATGGCGTTGTAACTTGCTGCGGCAACGTCGCATCAGCGCAAATTTCCACCAGTATATTTCCTTTTATTTTGCGCGGAGTTAAACTTATAGGAATTGATTCCGTAGAACAACCCATAAACTTCAAAGAAAAGATTTGGAATTTATTGGCCGATGAATGGAAGCCGACGCGTTTAAAGGACATGACCAAAGAAATCTCTTTGGAACAGTTAGCAGACGTGCTGAAAACGATTTCTGAAGGCAAAGCGAAAGGCAGGTTTGTTGTGAATCATCGTTTATGATGTATCTCTGTAAGCCAATCAAATTGCGGCCACGCGTTTGCGTGGCCGCAATTTACATGAGACCAGAAACGGTCTATTTCAACTTGACATCCAAGTAAACAGAATGACGCCCATACGTTTCGTAAAAGGGCTTAAAGACCACATCGTCAATGGTGAACTCCAACTGCTGCGGATCACCTTTAATTGATTTAGCGATATCTTTAGCGTCGAAGGTTACTTTACGCCATTCTTTTCTTGCTTCGGGCTCTTGAGCGGCCAGTAAGATCGGCCCGTAAAACAGACTCGCTATGTTTTGCTGATCCATAACCGGGTCGAGATGAAAAGAAAAAGGCATTTTTAATTCTATGATATCACCATCTTTCCAATCGCGGCTT
Organism: Olivibacter sp. XZL3; assembly: GCF_004368405.1. Classification (GTDB taxonomy): domain Bacteria; phylum Bacteroidota; class Bacteroidia; order Sphingobacteriales; family Sphingobacteriaceae; genus Olivibacter. Next base: position 10,327 of record NZ_SBJH01000033.1, on the reverse strand, counting down.
ATTTTCAGGTAGCTGCCCGGCGTAGCCTGGAGCTTTTGCGATGTACCGTTAATTTTCACAAAGAACCCTTTGGTAGCCCAAGCCGGCACGCGCACATGGATGTCAAATCTGCCGCTCCCTTTAATCGTCAAGCGGGTCTGGTCCTCTTTCGGAAAATCGGTAGTCTGCTCCACCGTTACATTACGCTCCGTCCATTTTAGTGTGGATGGTATGTATAAATTGACATAAAGAGCCTGGTCATCCTTGCTTTTAAAATAAATTGAATTTTGCAGTTTAGTACTGCTCTCTATAGCAGTACCGTTGCAGCAGGTAAATCCTGTCATATTCGGGTTACCGAATTGCTTAATGGATCCGGGCCTGAGCGGCACATGATAGGTGTTAGCTGGACTATCCTTGGCTACCGAAGCGAGAATATGGTTATACAAGCCACGCTCATAGTAGTCCATCAGCTCGGCGCGCTGATCGAAGAGAAACAGGTTACTGGTCAGTTTTAACATATTATACGTGGCACAGGTTTCATTCTGTCCGCCGGCAGAGAAACCGTTTCCGTATAATGTGGCTGGCTGACTGATAAAACATTCGGCATTCGCCGGATTACGTGCACCGGCGACGCCTCCAATGCTATACATATAATCGTTGACGGCCTTGTACCAAAAGTTATCCGCCACGCTATAGTATTCCGGATTGTCGGAGACACGATACATTTCGATACTTCCTACAATCTGCGGTATATGTTGATTGGCATGCAAGCCACGGAATGTGTCCACATTTTTGGCCAAGCCATGCGAATGCTTTGCGTCGCCAAAGAACATATCAATATTGTCAAATAGCTGTGCTGTTTTAAGGTAGTTCGGTTTGTTTGTAATCCGGTACAAGCGAGCCATCACCTCGTTCATACCACCAAATTCGCCCGCAATGTAGGTATTCCACATCTTGATGAGCGTCTCGGTTGGCAACTGACTCAAGCGTGCGTATACCCAATCGCTCATGCCCGTAGCTATTTCAAGCGCTTTTTTATTACCGCTTACGTCATAAATATCCAATAAACCGGCCAATATTTTATGCAAGGTATAATACGGTGCCCAGACCTGATTCTTCTGACCTCCGTACTTGGCTCCCTGTTCCAACATGATGAACTGATCCGGAGGATAAGCACTGATGAACCCTTCCCCCCAATTCCAATAGTCGGTACGAATGCCTGTATCACTGAGATCGGAGTCATAAGCTGCTTTTCCGGGACCGAACGGCACAGCCGTCGGATCGGACACGTAGGCCCCCTTCCCTTCTTTCGCCTTTCCGGATAATTGTGATAATTCGTAGAGCGTATTTACCATATACTCCATTTTTTCGGCGAAATTAGCTTGGAGCTCCTTGTCGTATCCCGTACCGGCATAGGCCTGTGCAATTGCCGTCAGGTAATGTCCGGTGGCATGGCCTCTTAATTTGGTATCCTGACTATCCCAAACGCCCAAAGGCTTTGCTCCTTCCGGCTGCGGTTGACCAAAAGCATGGCGAAACATATAGAGAAAAGAGTTCGGATCGGTTTTAGCCAATGTCGTTATAAACTTATCGCGATTTTCGATAAACTTAGTTTGGTGATTATGAAGGTCGGTTTTCAGCGAAACCTGATCTAAATCAAAAGTCTCCAATTTTAAGCCGGGCGCCGTTGACTTGTTGGATTCCTTTACCGTCACATATGCCTTCGGTTGAAAATCCGTTCCCGCAACGCGCCCTGTAACGGTATAACGCCCTGCTTCAAGTACATCACTATTGTTTGTAGGAGCAGGCCATAAGACACGAACTTTTGGTCCGTTTAGCCCTTTCCGGTAAGTCCCCTGTACATAACTTGGTAATCGGGGCAACGTTCCTACTTCGGTCTCCACCTCCACATCGGATACATTCACTAAATACGCGTTATAAAGCTGGGCTTCCGTTTCAGGAAACTGTTGAAGATTATCTTCAGGCTTGCCCACATTGACCGCACCTTCCCGGTTGCCTCTCAGTGCATTGTAATAAATGCCGGCAACCTGTCTCCTCGTTAGCGGAACACGGTAAATGCGAAAATCATGTATCAAAGCATTCAGATTCGGATCTTCCGACAATAGTGATTTTCCGATATAAAGCAGATTTTTTTCGCCTCCCTGTTGACCAAATACCTCTGCCAATTCCATCGAAATATTCTTCGCTTCTCCAGCTGGCTTACTGTCAACATAGGTAGTCAACGATTTCGAGGCAACATCTATTACGACGGCAAGATGAACCCACTTATTCGTTTCTATAGCAGCAGCAAGCGCTCCCTTTTCATCGCCTTTTCCCGCTGTTATCAAGGCTTGGTAGCCTTTCTGAACATCAGTGCCTACAGGGGCCGCAAAAAAACGGTTGGTGGCATCCTTTCCGAAATCAAAAAAGCGTTGGCCCGGCTGATCCGAACGTAGGTATATCCATCCGGATATACTAAGCGATTCTAAATCGGTTAACGCTTCGCCCGGTAGCGTTACAAAATCGCCTTCTTTCCCAGAGAGCGATAACACCTTTCCAAACCGATCATCACTGACAAACTTAGCTCCGGAGCCTTGAAGCTCGCCGTGCAAACTATTTCTAGACCAATCTTTGGCATTTCCATCAAACACGTAACGGGCTATCATTCCGGTTTCACCGATTCCGTCCAATATCTGATCTCCGCTTTGTGCCCGAGCGGTCGTAACACCCTCGGTCATAACAACAACAAACAGAATAACACACAAAAATAACTTGTAAATTTTCATTCGAATAAATTGTTTTTCTAATGGCAATGAATCTTGCATAAATTATTCATATCCTTTTGTTTATAGTAATTTATGCAGGTTTCATCCGAATAATTTGTTTAACCTTCCAATCTAGGACTTTCCTTACAACATGCCTTGACATTTTCCATTAAAACCACAGAAAAAATACAAGCACCTATAAACCAACGGCATAAGAAAGGAAACCTAGCACTTTTTTATTTTTTATAAAGCTATAAAGAATCGCTATGCGGCTCTACGCCTATTTTAGCTAATAATCACATGATATTAGCCGGTACACCGGTTTATCGTTCTTGCACCAATGAAACTTTTATCTTTTTAATAGCGGTTATGAAGGGGCTATACGGTTATCTGCGTCTTTGATATTTTAGGTAATAAAGCTGTAATTACGCCTAGAAGCGGTAGAAAAGCGCAGATTTTAAATACATATTCGATGCCGCTGCTATCGGCTATTGCACCGAGCATCGCGGAGCCGATGCCTCCCATTCCGAAGGAAAAACCAAAGAACAATCCCGCTATCAAACCAACTTTGTCAGGCATAAGGTCCGTCGCAAACACTAAAATTGCCGAAAATGCGGAGGCGATGATCAAACCGATTAGGACAGTAAAAACGACTGTCCATCCAAAGGGCAGATAAGGCAGACAAAGCGTAAAAGGTGCCGCGCCCAAAATGGAAATCCAAATAATGTTCTTTCGCCCGTATCTATCACCCAACTTGCCCCCTAAAATAGTTCCTATCGCAACAGCCGCCGCAAAAACAAACAAACACACTTGAGCGTCCTTTACTGACACATGAAACTTTTCTATAAGAAAAAAAGTAAGATAGTTGTTCATAGATGCCAAGTAAATATATTTTGAAAACACCAGTACCAAAAGAATGATGATGGAAAACACGACGCGTTTACGTGACAAATGGACATCAGCTGCAAAGGCTGCCTTTTTCGAAGTTCTCCCAATAGCCAATTGCTCGGCATACCAGTTTCCGATTTTCCATAAAACGATAATTCCGACGAAAGCTGGAACGGCAAAGACACTTATATAACTTTGTCCCAATGGCAGCACTATGAATGCAACTAATAACGGTCCAATAGCACTTCCCGAATTACCACCTACTTGAAAAATAGATTGCGCCAATCCTTTTTGTCCGCCGGAAGCAAGTCGAGCCACCCTCGAAGCTTCGGGATGGAACACCGAAGACCCCATACCGATTAAGGCTACCGCAAAAAGCAGCATCGAGTAATAATGTGCAGAAGCCAAGAGCAACAGCCCTGTCATCGATAAAGTCATGCCTGCAATTAAAAACCTGGGATTAGGTTTTTTGTCTGTGTAAACCCCCACAAAGGGCTGAAAGATGGAAGCCGTCATTTGAAAAACAAACGTTATTATGCCTATCTGTGCAAATGACAACTGAAATTCGTCCTTAATGATCGGATATATAGATGGAATAATCGACTGAAGTAAGTCATTCAATAAATGCGAAAGACTGATCATAAACAGAATCGGGTAAACGATTTTATGATTATCGGTTGCTTTGGACATGACGTTGAGATTCTGGTTTGCACTCATTTCTAATTTTTTGCTGTGCAAAGTTAAAGCCGCAAGGATTGCCGATATTTGTATATTCCTGATATAAGTTTGTACATTTACAACACAACGAACCGACAGCTGCCATGAGAAGGATACAGTTTGAAACATTGGTGGTAACCGAATGGAATGTGGAGATATTCCCTTTACCCAAGCATAAACACTCCTTCTACGAATTGATTTATATCCGCAAAGGCTACGGCGTTCATATTTTGAACAATAACCGATTCCCCTATAATCCGGGCGATATTTTTATAGTCAGTCCAGAAGACAAACATTATTTTGAAGTAAAAAAGCGCTCAGCATTTACGTTCATCAAATTTACCGACAGTTACTTTGCCAGTCACAAACAACACCGTCCTGATGCATTATTTTTTTCTTCTCCCGAAGAAATTATGCGCAACAAATTATTGAAAGAAGTGAAACTCGAAATGGACGAACTTAGCGCGTCGATTTTACGCAATACGATTGACAATATCGTGGCGTACAATAGTCGAAAAGACATTGCTTCGTCGCCTTTGGTCTATTATCAGTTATTGTCTATTTTCGGATTAATTCGCGAAGCGGCGATGAAGCACAGCATTCGTGTGGACAAGGCACAAGCAGGCAACGAAGAGTTGATTTCCTACATTCACGAGCATATTTACGAACCGCAGCTGTTGCTGATGAAAAACATTGCCAACCATTTCCATATCGCCCCCGCTTATTTCAGCGCTTATTTTAAACGTAACTTTAGTATCTCTTACCGGGACTATGTAAGCAAATACCGCATTAAGCTGATAGAGAAACGCCTCGCCGTCCCTACGCTCACAATAAAAGAAATTGCCAATGAATTTGGCTTTACAGACGTAAGCCATTTGTCGCACTATTTCAAAACAATCAGGAAAACAAGCCCCAACGAATTTCGAAAAAAAACGGTATAAGTATGTTACCACTTGTTGAAGGTTAAGCGGACTGGGCTTTTACGTCATCATTTACGGGTAATGTACCGTATAAATTATTCCGATATCGAAATTATGGAGAGAAACATTCCGACGGTGTTAAATCAGCGTTGGAAATTTTAGCGATAAAACCGCTTCAGTAAATAGTAGCCACCCGGTATAAGTACGACAAATACCCACCAGGGCAAGTGAAACCAGTTTTTTTGCTCTTTCTGTTTTTCCTGCACCTGCGTACCGGCTGCTTGCTGAAGCATGTCTCGCGTCTCATACATTCTTTGCCCGCTATCCAACAGCATGGCATTACGCCAGTCTTTGCCCCGGTAACGGACCAAGAGCTCATCTGCGGTCATACCACTATCCGGATGCCATTGTGCATCTCCTTTCAACCACCATAGAACATCGTACGTTGAAGAATCTGCTGACACGAAACTACGACCATTTACTTCGCTAATAGCAGCATTGCGTTTCACCGATAAAACTTCCTGAGCGGAAAGTTTCGTTTTAAATTTGGCGGTATTGCAGGACCATAAAAGTCCTGCAGCACTCCATAAACAAATCAGACACCTGCTCATTAGCTTGCCCTCCCTATCCAATCTGCCACCGCATAGAGGCTTCTAATCGGCCTCCGCTTGCGGTATACCCCATCCCCTTCCCGGCTACCGTTATCATTGGTATTGCCCTCTACAGTGATCACTTCCTTCTCGCTCCATTTGTCAATAAAACCACAATGAGCAATGCGTTTGAGAGACGGAAAGTAGATACCAAAAATAGTTGCCCGCTGCGGATTGCCCGTTGCCAGTGCCTTCGCACGTGACCACACCAACCTATTTTTTGGAAAGAGGCTAGCCGCCCAAGCGGTTTTGGGGTTATCCACCCCTGCCTGCCCCAGCACCCAGCATACAAAAGCCGCGCACCAGGCATGGCCTTTGCCAAGGCCGGTATAGCGCAGGTATCGTTCCACCTGCGCACCGTCATTATGGCCCGTAGCCTCCCGCACGCCCAGCTGGCTGTCGTAAATTTTCTTTACCCTTAAACGCGTAGTTTCTATAGGAATCTTTTCCGCAAGCATATCATCTTGCCTCGCCAAACTGCATGGTGCAGCATGTTTATTGCTACCAAGCGACGGAAGCAATAGTGACAGCAGTATTTTTATAATGATAACACTGATTGTGATCATTAATAACGGATTTATTTTCTTTTTCATTTTAATTTCTTTTCTGATAAAAATTTATATGACTATCGGGTATCACACCCAAAGCCCTTATTTTTAAATTTGTGTTACTTTTTTCCGCAAAAAGTAACCAAAAACTCCCGGCTTGAAATCTCCTGTGAAAGCTTCTGCCACTCCTTAGCCTCTTCTATCCGGATATTTCTAGGCCGGATTTTATCGCTAACGATAGGTGCCTGCCTAGCAAATTGTTTTTAGGTAAGCTTTCCGATAGTCATAAAATTTATTAATCCTCATACCTAGAGGCCTTGTTACCTTATGTTGTGTCGACTTTTGACCTAGACTTGCGGACGCAGCAGTTGGCAGACAAAAACCCCTTTGACATGAATTGTAGACACTAATCTTTGCACTTTCAGCTTGTTATATTTGCAAAAAAGAAGCTGTTCCTGTATTTTTGTGTATTATGGAAACGCTTGAAATAAAAGTCCCTGACAACAAAACAGCTTTAGTAAAAGCATATTTAAAAGAACTTGGGGTAATTGTCAAAGTTAAAAAGGTCAGCAAGGAACCTAATGCGGAAACTATTGCTGCCATGAACGAATTGAAAGCAGGCAAAGGAAAAAAGTTCAATAGTGTAGATGAACTATTGAACAGTATATGATTTAACCTAATGTTTAAAATCGTTACCTCAACCAAGTTCCTAAAAGACCTAAAACTACTTAAAAAGCGATCTGTCAAAGATTTAAAACTATTAAAAGAGCTAATTAGTGTATTAGCTGAAAACGGGCATAAAGGTCTTTCCAAAAAGCACCGTCCACATAAACTTAGTGGTAATTACAACGGTTATTGGGAATGCCATGTAAAGCCGGATTTACTTCTAATCTGGACCGAAGAGAAGAGATCAACCTACTAGAACTAGTTCGCACAGGTACTCATTCCGATTTATTTTAAATAATGCGCACAGAACATTTTTCCAAGCTCTTCTAGCCTAATTCTCTTGACACTTAGTCCAGAAGCCTCCTTTTTTGCCCTACGCTCAAAAGCACTATTTACTCCTGCTACAATTATCCGCTACTACTATCAACGCCCACACTAGCAACTGACAACCGGCAACTCACAACTGTCAACCGGCAACTACTATAATAACGCTCCCAAAGCAATGACAAAGGCATAGAGCAAGGCAAGGAAGAAGCCCAGGTAAAACCCCACCTTTTGCCAGGATAATAACGATTTAAAATTTCGTTCAAAATGCTCCGCCGCATACTCGCCTAAAAAAGGCCAATGCCGGTGCAGCACCCAGAGGCAGAGCTGAACAAAGCTCAACACTGCCACCGCAGCCACTAAAATGGCGCTGAGGATACCGTAGTCAATGGGTGCCGCCGTGACATCCACCAGGCGGATGAGCGGTTGGTAAACAAGGTAAGCCAAGATACTGGCTATCAATAGTGTTATTAACAGATATTTTCTGTAGATGATAATAAAATTTTCCATTGTTATAAATACTTATAGTTATACTTTTACTTTCTTTGCCCGCGAAAAAAAGCTTAATCCGCCCGGAAAGCGTACCCTTATTCCGTTTAATGCGCTCACAGCGGCAACGGACAACTAAAAAACACCCAGAAACGCACTGTTAGCATAGCGCTTTGCTGAACGGTCGCGTGCAAACAGGTAAACCATAACCGGTGTATCCGCTAACTGCACCGGCAGCTGTAATTCCAAGGCGCCATCCCGTCTCAAGCACTTCTCTTCATTGATACCCGCCACCGCTATATCCGGATTATATGCACATACGATAACTTCGTCATCGCCAAAGCCACTCAATTCATCAAATTCCGGGTCAAAAGTCACCGTTAATTTATCCGTTATACGTAGCGGTGAAGGCCTCCGCGGGCACAGCAGCCCACCTTTTGTGAGACGTACCTTCTGCGGATTCACCGTCAATGCAGGATATAGCCCCTCAATAGCATTGTGCATCAGGTCGGCCACGGCCATATTAAAAGCACTTTTCTTATTATGCCTACCATAGCCCATGGCTATTATTTTACGTAGGGGCGATAAGAAACGCACAGCCATACTAAGTCGTGTTTGGTTAATCAGCCGTCCGTTTACCTCTCCATTTCCCCTGCTGTTCCGTTCTGAAATCAGTAACATACGCATATAATAAAGGCAGGCGGCGCCGGTAGCGGCGCCACCTTGCCGGTTAATCAAATGACACCGTTCCCAAATAGATGCTCTTAGACACCTCTTTTGCTTTCCGCTCTGCATAGAAAATCCATGCATGCCCTTCGCCGGCGTTGATATGGGCAGGGATGTTGATCGTCGCCTCGCCATCGCTACGCAGCGGCACCGACTCCGTCGTCAAAAACTGCTCGGAAGCCGGGTGATATACCACGATATAAACCGAGTCGTCCGAATTGCCGCTCACGGCATTTACCGTGGTGTTCCAGGCCACTGTTAACTCAGTACCCGTACGGCTTATGGTTTCGCTACCTGCCGTGAACAGTCCTCCCGCGCTCAGCTTAATCTTGCTATAATCCAGCCTATAATCGGGGTAAGTACCCACCACAGCCTCTCCAATATTCGCTTTCAGGGCCATGTTCATTCCCGTATTGGTACTGGCCCTTTTCAGCCCAAAGCCGATGCGCAGCAGCGCCTTGATCGGAAAAAGAAAAGCCGTGATCAGCGCAAACTTGGCCTGCTGCATCAACTGCTCTTCAGAAGCCGGTTTAGAGCGCTTTTTATAGAGCCCTTTGATATAGTTTATGCTTTTCCAGCTGCTGCCGATCACACTGCCCGCTTTACCTTTGAAGCCTCCGTTGGCTCCGTTTCTAATAGTTCCCATGTTGTTAAAATTTAAAAGTTCAATTTTACAATCCGCAATCTTTTATACCGGTATGTCATGCTTCATGGCACAAACATAAGCAGCAGATTGGTTTAAAAACAGCCCTGAATGGTGCTTGAAGCGGATATGAAGCAGATGATCTGGAAACTTGAAGCAGAAGTGAAGTGGTATATATTAATATTTGCAATAACCTGATGCTTTTGCTATCTTTGATACATGAGTACACTCCAAGTTGATATACTGAATCCAAAAGCAGGTAAGCTACTCAAAGATTTAGCTTCATTGGGATTAATCGAAATAAAACCGATGACTGAAGATGGTTTTCTTAAGGCTTTAGAAAAAATCCGGGTTAAGGCGAAAGGCAATACGCCAAGTTTAGAGGAAATAACAGCTGAAGTTGAATTGGTAAGGTCTAAACGCTATGCCGAAAAAAAAGGATAGTTTAATTATAGACACTAACCTATGGATCAGTTATTTACTCTCTGGCAACAAGAAATTAGATTACATCCTTTCCAATAAAAGGGTTACTCTTATATTTTCCCAAGAATTATTAGATGAACTTATAGAAGTTACACAAAGGCCTAAATTCAAAAAGTATTTTAGCTTTGAAGATGTCTCCACTTTATTACATGAACTTAAACTGAGATCAATATTTATCAATACATCCAGCAACGTAACGGTTTGTAGAGATGAAAAAGACAATTTTCTGCTTGGTCTCGCAGAAGATGGAAAGGCTACCCATTTAGTGACCGGAGATAAAGATCTACTTGTTCTAGAAACATACAAGAAGACTAAAATAATAACGATTGAAGAGTATCTTGATAAAAAACTTTAAGATAAACAGCAAGATACGTTTATATTTAACACATACCCTACCTACCAAAATCGTATCAATATTGCCTGTTTTCCAGATCGTGGCCAGATCCGGCTGTAATCTTACCCTAGCTAGCTACACCCAAAACTAAAGAATTCCAATCAGACTTGCTATTGCTATCCTGTTGGAATGTGG
>NZ_SBJH01000041.1 GCF_004368405.1 Olivibacter sp. XZL3 | reverse complement strand
GCGAGACCTCAAAAAACCAGCACTTATAAAAGATATTAAATCAAGGAATTAGGAAGCGAGTTCAAGACCCTCACTTTCCGCCAAAGCCCCGCAAGCCCGACGATAGTCGGGTTTTTTCGTTTAATGGATTTGCCAAGCTCGCTTGAGCGAAAACATTAAACGAAAAAATAACGGAGCGAAGCGAAGGCTTGCGAAGCTTTGAAGCCTCCCCCTTTAAAGGGATCACCGAGCGAAGCGAAGGTAATCCCTCACTTTCTGCTGGATCAAATACTGCACAAGGTGCCATTTGTTATCTAGGTAAGCCGAGCGGGCCCCGGCGAGGCGTAAATATAAAGATTTGGGCGCCTAGCGACCAGCATTTAACCTGAAGCCTCCCCTTCAAAGGGATCACCGAGCGAAGCGAAGGTAATCCCTCACTTTCCGCTGGATCAAATACTGCACAAGGTGCCGTTTGTTAAGATCACCGAGCAAAGCGAAGGTAATCCGCTTTATAGACACAAAAAAAGGGAGACAAAACGCATTTTGCCTCCCTTTTCATAAACTAACCTAAATCGTTGTCGAAATTACCCTTTAAAATATCCGATGATAAGTTCAGCTAATTCTTCACCTATCCTTTCTTGTGCCTCGTTGGTTGCTGCGCCAATATGAGGAGTTAGTGACACCTTTGGATGGTTCAGTATTTCCTTTCTTGGCGTTGGTTCGCTGTCGAATACATCCAAACCGGCAAAGGAAACAATTCCATTATCCAAGGCCTCTATCAAAGCCAATTCATCGATGGTACCGCCTCGTGACGCATTCACAATACCTACTCCCTTTTTCATCAAAGCAAACTCCTCTTTGCCTAAAACAGGCCTTTCCAGAAAAGGAACGTGTAAACTAATAAAGTCGGCCTCCTTAATCAATTCATCGGTACTTACCTGGTTAACGGGAACATCCACCGAAATGCCACCCGATAATCTGAGTGTTAAGGTCTTAGGAATCGCGACAAAGTCACTGGCAATCACGTTCATTCCCACTCCTAAAGCAACTTTTGCAGTTTCCTGTCCGATACGGCCAAAGCCTATCACACCTAATGTCTTACCTTTTAACTCAATTCCTTTAGCGTAAGCCTTTTTTAGACCTGCAAAGTTTGTGTTTCCCTCAAGGGGCATCTTACGATTTGAGTCGTATAAGAACCGAACGCCATTATAGAGATGTGCAAAAACAAGCTCGGCTACCGATTGTGAAGATGCCGCAGGCGTATTCACCACAGCGATACCTTTCGACCGGGCATATTCAACATCGATATTGTCCATACCGACACCGCCTCTGCCAATTAATCTCAAATTAGGACAGGCATCAATTAAATCCTGCCTGATTTTAGTAGCACTTCTAACCGTTATCGCGTCATAAGCTTGCAGCTTTACAGCCAATTCATCTTGGGGAATATGAACGGTATCAACGGTAAATCCAGCTTGTTCTAACAATTCCTTTCCTACCGGATCTATCCCATCGTTCGCTAATAGTTTCATTTGTAAATAAATTTATTTTTGTCCATCTTTCAGGCACCCTTCCTAATCTACAAAGGTAATCCCTGTTCAAAACTCTCCCATACAAAACGGCGAATATTTTGAAATCGACGGTTTATGTTAACATTTAGTTTAAAGCCCTATAGGATACGCCTGGCGTTAGGAGACGCATGTATAGCATAAGAAGCAGCGATACATAACCGTTTATCCACTTCCTACTGCTAGCCGTTATTCTCGGCAAATTCCTGCATTAAATCAACCAAGGTATTAATGCTTGTAATGGTAAGCGCATTATAAATGGAAGCCCTAAATCCGCCTACGCTCCGATGTCCCTTTAATCCTACCAGCCCCCTTTCCTCTGCCAGTGTTAAAAAGGACTTTTCCAATTCAGGATTTTCCATAACGAAGGTCACATTCATTCTGGAACGATCTTCAACGTTTGCTGTGCCTTTGAACAGTGGGTTACGATCAATTTCATCGTATAAAGTACGCGCTTTGATGATATTTTCACGCTCAATTTCCTGTATACCGCCCTTTGCTTTCAGCCAACGTAAATTCAACAGAGACACATAAATAGCATAAACCGGCGGTGTATTGTACATAGAACCGGCCTCGGCATGTTTACGGTAGTCGAATATAGATGGGATATCTCGACCGGTTTTCCCCAGCACATCATCTTTTACAATAACAAGTGTCACACCCGCCGGCCCCATATTCTTCTGTGCACCGGCATAAATTATGCCATAGTCAGCGACGTTAATTTTTCGGCTTAAAATGTCAGACGACATATCACATGCTAAGGGAACAGGCGATTGAGGCGCTTCAAACAGCTCAGTTCCATAGATGGTATTGTTAGAAGTATAATGAAAATAGGCGGCATCAGTCGGTATGACGTATTCCTTCGGTACATAAGAATAATTTGCATCTTTAGAGCTGGCGACGACCTGCACTGTTCCAAGTTTCTGCGCCTCCTTATAAGCTTTTGACGCCCACGTTCCCGAATCGAGATAAGCTGCTTTTCCGCTTTGCGGAAGCAAGTTCATGGGCACCATTGCGAACTGCTGACTTGCCCCTCCCTGTAAAAACAACACAGAATACCCTTCCGGAACAGCAAGTAAATCCCTCACCAATGCCTCGGTCTCTTCTATAACGGCTTCAAAGGCTTTCGAACGATGGGAAATTTCTAAAATTGACAAACCTGAACCATTAAAATCAATTATAGCTTGAGAAGCTTCTTTAAAGACCTCCGGAGGAAGTATGCATGGCCCCGCACCAAAATTATGTTTCATTATTCTTTCTATAGATTTAAAAAGTGAGCATTAAATTAACAATTGCATTATAAAATAGCTTTATACCGGTCTAGCAATAAAATTATCTCGATTAGGCAAATGTAAAGTTTTTATAAAAAAAACTCAAAGTTTTTAATGTTTTATTGTCAAAATAATGACAATCTTTTCGTTGACTTAAAGAGATAACAAAATTAAATTTTACAAAAAGGTCTACTACTGAAAAAGGGAGCCTCAGCTCCCCCTTTTTCAGTAGTAGACGTGATCAAATCGTTTTGGCGGTTGGCGACAGCTCCTTGAGTTGCCTGATCGACTTCAACTGGTCGGCCGCTGAAAAAACAGTATTTCCAGCAACCAGCACATTAGCCCCGGCTTGCAATAAAGGCAGAGCATTCTGGTGATTCACCCCTCCGTCGATCTCAATCAACAGATCCGGATTTTTACCTTCTGCAAGAAGACGAAGTTCCCGAATACGACGATAAGTACTTTCAATAAATTGCTGACCGCCAAAGCCTGGGTTTACCGACATCATACAAACCAAGTCAATGTCTTCGACAATATCATTCAAATGTGCAATCGGCGTATGCGGATTAATAGCAACGCCCGCTCTACATCCCAACTCCTTAATTTTCTGTATAGTGCGGTGCAAATGTATACAGGCTTCAAAATGAACGGATATATTAGTGGCTCCCGCCTCTTTAAACTGACCGAGATACCGATCAGGCTCGACTATCATTAAATGCACATCTAGCGGTTTAGCGGCATGGTGTTTCACCGCTTTGACAACCGGAAAACCAAAAGAAATATTTGGAACAAACAGACCATCCATAATGTCTACATGAATCCAGTCGGCCTCACTATTGTTGAGCATTTCGATATCCCGCTGAAGATTAGCAAAATCTGCTGATAAGATAGAAGGAGCTACTAAGTGTTTCATCGCTTAAAAACTTTATAAAAAATGAAATCTATAGCGTCGAGCGTATATGCGCTTGCACTATAGATTTTTTAAGTTCGCAACTAGCTACAACATGGTATGAAAAAGCCACTCCCTCTACTTTACGAAGTAGTGGCTATTCATTATGCTGCCGTTAGTCTTGTTTATTTTCTGATTCTTGCTTTTTCTCCGGACGCGGCAAAAGGGCCTTTCTGGAAAGCTTCAACTTACCTTGTTTATCAATATCCAGTAATTTTACTTTAACGATTTCTCCGACTTGGAAGATACCCTCCATCGTTTCGTAGCGTTTCCAATCGATTTCTGAAATATGAAGCAAACCGTCTTTACCGGGCAAGATTTCAACAAACGCACCGAAAGGCATAATAGATTTCACCTTACCTTCGTAAAGCTCACCCACCTCGGGTTTTGCAGCAATAGCTTTGATACGCCTTACCGCATCGTCGATTGACGTTTTGTTATCTGCAAATACCTGAACAATACCCTTGCCTTCAACTTCTTCAATGGAGATGGTAGTGCCTGTTTCACGTTGCATCTCTTGAATAATTTTACCACCAGGCCCAATAATAGCGCCAATAAACTCCTTGTCGATCGTTAAGCTAACAATCCGTGGAGCGTGTGGCTTAAAGTCTTCACGAGGAGCTTCAATTGTTTTAAGCATCTCGTTCAAAATATGCAAACGCGATTCTTTGGCTTGGTATAAAGCTTCTTTCAACACTTCCCATTTCAAGCCATTGATTTTTAAGTCCATTTGACAGGCAACAATACCCTTGTTTGTACCGGTAACCTTAAAGTCCATATCGCCCAAATGATCTTCGTCGCCTAAAATATCGCTTAGTACCGCATATCTACCGGTCTTTTCGTCGGTAATTAGTCCCATAGCAATACCTGATACGGGAGCAGTGATTTTCACCCCAGCGTCCATCAATGCCAGCGTTCCTGCACACACAGTTGCCATAGAAGAAGAACCGTTTGATTCAAGAATATCAGAAACTATGCGGATGGTATAAGGATTTTCCTCCTGACTTGGCAATACTTGCTTCAATGAACGCATAGCCAGATTACCATGTCCTACTTCTCTTCTTCCCGGACCACGGTTTGGCCTTACTTCGCCAGTAGAAAAACCTGGAAAATTGTAATGCAAAATAAAACGGCTATAGCCGTTGATAAAGGCGCCGTCAATCATTTGCTCGTCTTCCTTTGCACCTAATGTAACCGAAGTAAGTGACTGCGTTTCACCTCTGGTGAAAATGGCAGAGCCATGTGCTGCCGGTAAATAGTCAACTTCGCTCCAAATTGGCCTAACAGTACGAACATCGCGCCCATCAAGACGTATACCTTCGTTAAGGATCAAGTTCCGAACAGCGTCATATTGTACGTCATGGAAATATTTTTTTGCCAAAAATACTGTCTCTTCATCCGCTTCTTCACCTAAGGTTAAAGCAAACGCTTCGGCAATATCAGCGAACTTTGCCGAGCGCTCTTTTTTAGATAATCCTGATTTGGCAACGGCATATACACTTTCATACGTGGCGGCATACACACGTTCTTTCAGCTCTGGGTTACTAGGTTCGTGGTTATAGGTCCGCTTTTCTGAACTACCTACCATCTCCGCTAATTCAATTTGAGCTTGAACTTGAATTTTAATGGCTTCATGGGCAAATGCGATGGCTTCTACCATTTCTTCTTCAGAAATTTCCTTCGCCTCTCCTTCCACCATCACAATATCGTTCGCAGAACCAGCTACGATAAATTCGAGCGTTGCTCGCTCCAGTTCGCTAAGAAGCGGGTTGATAATTAACTTACCGTCTATTTTAGCTACGCGAACTTCTGAGATCGGTCCGTTAAACGGAATATCTGATACGGCTAAGGCTGCAGATGCTGCTAATCCCGCTAAGGCGTCCGGCATAATATCCTTATCGGCAGATATAAGTGTGATCATCACTTGCGTATCTGCGTGATAATCATCTGGAAATAAAGGCCGAAGCGCCCGGTCGACTAACCTGGAAATCAAAATCTCATAGTCGGATAAGCGTGCTTCTCTTCTTAAAAAGCCCCCGGGTATGCGTCCCGTTGCGGCATACTTTTCTTGGTAATCAACTGATAAAGGTAAGAAATCGGTACCCGGCTTGGCTTCGTGAGCAGACACTACAGTAGCCAAGAGCATGGTATTACCCATTTTTACCACTACAGAACCGTCGGCCTGTTTAGCCAATTTACCGGTTTCAATCTCGATCTGGCGTCCATCGCCAATATCGAATGCTTTTTTAATTGCGTTATAACTCATGTTTTCATTCAGTGATGCGTTGGTCGTCTTTAAAAACGCATCCATTTAAAATTATTAGACTCTTATTTTGGCACAAAGGTAAATAAAAAAAGCCATCACTTTATAGTACGGCTTCGTTAATTTATATCACGCAATAGGAAACACAGAGGCCTTGCAGAGAGGGCCAAAGGCCTATATAAACAAAATCAGGTAGGCGTTATATAAGGCTAGTCCTTATTAAAATCATTAGCTTAATTCCGCTAACACGGATTGCCTGACATCCCAAAATATAGCACTTACGAATCACTGAGGCTTCGCGTTACTATCTTTTTCAATCAATTCCCGAGCAACCGCTAACGCGTCTTTATCCCCAACCAGAACATCAGGAATAACGCCTACACCCTCCCACCCTTCATTTGAGTTTGGAGCTACCACCATTTTGAAAGGAACGAAAGCAATGAGATTGCGTTTTAAAGGGACAAAGGTTCCCGCTATGCCAGCGCCGGCTGTCGTATCGCCCACAATCGTAGCCCGCCCCAGCTTTTGCATGGCGTAGGCTAGACCTTCGGAGGCAGAGCCCGTGCCGGGGCCTACCAAAATGAAAACTTTGGCGTTAGGATTTCTCTTTCCCGGGACATAAGAATAAGTCCATTCCTGTTCATCTTTTGACCGATCTTTGTAAAAACCGTTCAGATAATATTTTTCATTACCTGCCGAATAAAAATAGGATGCTATGAAACGTCCCATATGACCGGTACCTCCCGGGTTGTGACGAATATCTAAAATCACATATTTGCTGTAAGCCGCCATGTTCATCGCTGCCGCTGCCATTTCAAACGCTTCCTGATTACCCCAAAATGGCCCCGGAATATCGATGTAAGCAGTAGACGTTTTACCGTCTACTTCTACCCGCTGAAAGCCATAATTCTGTTTGATCATGCGCATCTCTTCTGAATGATCACGTCCTCTGTTTTCTTCCGGTGTGGTTAAACGTTTAAATGTTTCGTCATTTTTCATTACCCGTAAATGCACGTCCTTATGGACCGCACGTAAATCGCGGGTAAGCTTACTGGCTAAGGAATCCTCAGACAAGCCTTCATATTGATGTTGAGATTCGTTTTTTAAGATCGCTCTTTCGTATTTCTCGGCTATTTCGGGAAAAGGATATACTTCGGTTAATTTATTCGTAAGCGTCTGTATAATGTCATGCACTTCCGTACGATCAACCGTTTGTCCTCGAGAGGCATAACAGGTTAACAATAGCAGATAAAACGAAGCAAAAAAAACTTTCCGAAAAATAGTCATGGTCAGAAATTAAAGGTAAATCACTAAAACAGTGTCGCAAAGATATCGAAGAGGTGAGCAAGTCAACAGGCTTAAACATGGATTTAACAATGTATTAACAAGGCTAGTGGATTTTGTTGCCTTGCAAGGTACGGTTGGCTTTACGCCATTGGCATCATCTATGTCGGCCTGCCCCTTCAGATGAAGGCAAGCAAGCACCTTTTTTGAAAAAAAAACAACATAGCAGGCAGAAAATTGTTGCTTTATTGTATTACTTTTAAATCAAAGCAGATATGGACCAAGTATATAGCAAAGAACAAATTCAGGAAATTGCCGATGTAAAGCTCAATCAACACAAACCAGAACTATCAAAAGGTAGTCCTTTTTCTTTTGAGATCGAGATTGGCGAAAAAAA
Source organism: Olivibacter sp. XZL3 (assembly GCF_004368405.1). GTDB lineage: Bacteria > Bacteroidota > Bacteroidia > Sphingobacteriales > Sphingobacteriaceae > Olivibacter. Next base: position 104,361 of record NZ_SBJH01000041.1, on the reverse strand, counting down.
ATATAGCGTTTCTTATGAGCAAGATGAAGAAGGCATGTGGAAGTTTACAGATTTTAAGGAAGCGCAGTAACCTGACGCCTTACCGCATTTGATACACGCTTCAAAAGGAAGAAAAAGAGAGCAGGAATCAGACATTTAAAATTGCGACGGCCTGCTAACGGTTAAAAACAAGAAAGCCATTACACAAAACGTAACGGCTTTCTTCTTGTTCTTTTAAACTAAAAGTTATTTTATGATATCTCTCAGTTCTAAAGCTTTGATAATTGCACGGTATCTTTCGATATCTTTTTTATATAAATAAGATAATAAGGCACGACGTTTACCTACCAATTTCTGCAAAGCTAACTGAGTGGAAAAGTCCTTACGGTTTTTTTTCAAATGTTCAGTTAAATGAGCAATACGTTTAGTAAATAATGCTACTTGTCCTTCTGTTGAACCGGTGTTTTGAGCATTTCCTGCAAACTCTGCAAAAATCCCTTCTTTGTACTCTTTACTTAAATACATTACCTGAATAATATTAAAGCGTTAAAAAAAATTATTAATTGGCTGCAAAGGTAACACAATTAGCTCTGCTTTCAAAGTACGGCAAACAAATTATTTTATAAGTCTGTATGAAACATTGTACAGAAAGACAGCAAAATAGGTTGCTAAGTCGAAAAAATCTCTATATTAGCAGAAATGATAAATAATTATGCGCGCTTTGAGAGCGAATTTAAGGTGAGACCGGATGAAATAGACATGTTTCAACATGTACATAATAGCAAGTACTTCGATTATGTATTAGCCGCAAGGTACGAACAAATGGAGGTGTTTTATGGCATGACGATGGAAGAGTTTATGGCGCAAGGCTTCGGTTGGGTAGTCCGTACCGCGCATGTCAACTACAAACGTCCGCTAAAGTTAGGGCAACATTTTGTCGTAGAGACAGGAATAGAGGAGATGAAAGACAAGGGTTGCGTTGTAACATTTGCAATAAAGTTTAAAGATTCAGGGAAAATATCGTGCGACGGGTGGTTCGACTATGCGCTGATTGACCTAAATTCAGGAAGGTCGGCATTTATAACGGAAGAGATGATGGAGAAGTACTCTATTTAGCTAGCTGATGCTCAGCTAGCTAAACAAGTAAAAAGAGGCTTAAAGCGAGCGAAATTACCGCTCGGATGATAATGATTGATCCGATGTTTCATGCAACGAATCGATCGTTATCCGAACAGAGAAATCAAGCGAGCGCTTGCTCTATAAGTTCCGCATAAAACGCGCCCTCTTCTAACCCAGCTGCCCGTACCTGTTGTGGTATAAAGCTGGTTTCGGTTTGCCCCGGAATCGTATTGACTTCGATGAAATAAAATCTGTCTGTCTCCTTTTCCAAGAAAAAATCTATTCGTACAAGTCCTTTACAATTCAACTTGATATACGCATCCTTTACCAATCGCTCTACTCGTTCGCGTTGCTCACCCGTCAAGTCGGCTGGGGTGACTTCGTTCGTGAGACCGGGAATATACTTTGCTTCAAAATCGAAAAATTCGCGCGTAGTAATTACTTCCGTTGCAGGAAGCACCTTCAAGCCTTCTTTACTATTGTAAATACCGACAGAAAATTCCCTTCCAGCGATGAACTCTTCCACTAGCACCTGCTTCGTCGAATTTTCGGTATTAAATGCCCGATCTATCGCTTCCGAAAGCTCTGCCAGTTCCTTTACCTTGGTCATTCCTATACTGCTTCCGCCCCCATTTGGTTTTACAAAATAGGGAAGTCTGAGCTTACTTTTTATAGCTGTTTCCGCTCCGTTCCTGCGGTCAGGAGAAAAACATACCGACTGAGCCAAATACAAATCGTCGATTCCCTGTAACAAAGATTTGGTATAGGCTTTATTCATCGTCAAAGCAGATGTCAACGTATCACAGGAAGTGTATTTCAACCCAATCATATCCAAATATCCTTGCAGCCTTCCGTCCTCTCCGGGCGAACCATGTATCATAATAAACGCCAAATCGAACTTAATGATCCCCTCTTTTAGCGGCAGCGTAAAATCATTACGGTTTACTTCGTATTTAATCCCTGCGTCGTCAACGTAATACCAACTCTGCGGTGTCAAGATAATTTTATAAACGTCATAGTGACTTGCTCGGAGTTTATGCTCAACGAAAGCCGCACTTTTTAAGGAAATTTCGATTTCGCCCGTAAATCCACCGGTAATTAATGCTATTTTTGCGTTCATATATTAGTAAAGTATACAAGCAAAGATAATTGAATATTGTTATCTTTATTCATCATCTTAAACGAATTGGCATACTTTTTACGTTTAGAATAAAGCAAAAACTTCAACGAGGACGTCTTAGATGAGCAAACTTTTTCAGTACTTAAGGACCCAAACATTCAGAAAGAACCTGATCATCGCTATCATATCCGGTATCGTCTTTCTTCTCTTACTTTTCTATAGTTTAAGATTTTATACCCGTCACGGAGAGTCAATAGAAGTTCCTACCCTAAAAGGAATTGGTATCGAAAATGCGATTCAGAAATTGGAAGCACAAGGCTTCAGATATCAAGTGGATTCTGTTTATCAAGCGGATAAGCAACCGGGCTTAGTCATTGAACAGGATCCCGATCCGGGCACCAAGGTTAAATTGAATCGGACGCTGTATTTGACAATCATTACGAAGAACGCCCCCGAAGTACAGCTGCCGAACTTAACGGAGATGGCACTCTTAGAAGCGGTTTCAACCTTAAATAATTATGGACTAAAACTGGGAGATACTATTTATATACCGGATATAGCGCGCGACCGCGTATTGGACGTGAAGTATGCCGGACAAAAAATTAATGCAGGGCAACCGATCCCAAAAGGCAGTAAAATCGACTTAGTACTCGGAAATGGCATGGGCGAAAGTGAAGTCGCTATTCCGGATTTAACTGGATATACACTTGATGAGGCCATCTTCTCACTTAAGGGCGCCTCGTTAACACTAGGTACGGTCAACTATATGGGCCCTATTGTGGATAGTGCAAGCGCCCGCGTAATTAGCCAAACGCCCGAAGCGGATACCGCGAACATGAAAAAAGTGAGCATCGGCACACCCGTAAATTTAGCTTTGAGCAATTAACCATCTAATTGATAAATATCGCGTAATGGAGACAGTTCCTACACCAAAGAAAAAATCGATAGGCAAGCGGATAATTAGTGTCATTGTAGTGGTTGCATTATTAATTGGTAGTGTCATTGCTTACACATATTATAGAAGGTATTTTGCTCCTAATGTGACCGATACCGAAGAGTACCTGTACGTCAAAACGGCATCGAACTTTGAAGACCTGATGGAAGAGCTGGGAGAGAAGAATATTGTCTCTGACACCGCCAGTTTTCGGTGGGCTGCCGAGAAAATGGAATACCCCGCTCGTATCAAACCGGGAAAATATAAGCTTGAAAAAGGCATGAACAACCGTTCTTTGATCAACATGCTTGGAGGCGGATTTCAGGAGCCTGTTAAGCTTCGTTTTCAGAACATCCGACTAAAAGACCAGTTTGCAGGTTATCTGGCTACGCAGATTGAACCGGATTCGTCAACACTGATGGGATTATTGAACAGTGATACCCTCGCGACTAAATACGGTTTCAATACGGATAACTTTTTCACGATGTTTATTCCAAATACGTATGAACTGTATTGGAATGTCTCCGCTACTGACTTCTTCGACCGAATGCATACTGAATACGATAAATTTTGGACAGAGGAACGTAAAAAGAAAGCAAGCACCATCAATTTAAGCCCTATTCAGGTAAGCATATTGGCATCTATTGTAAAAGGCGAAGCTTTACATACCGACGAAATGCCGAAAATAGCGGGATTGTATATCAATCGGTTACAAAAGGGAATCTTATTGCAAGCAGATCCTACCGTAATATTCGCCACCAACGACTTCACCATTCGGCGGGTATTGAACAGGCATTTGCGCACAAACTCGCCTTATAACACGTATATTTATAAGGGCTTACCTCCGGGGCCGATTATGATGCCTAGTATTGCCGCTATTGACGCGGTTTTAAATTATCAGAAGCACAATTATATTTATATGTGCGCGAAAGAAGACTTTTCGGGCTATCACAATTTTTCAACGAATCAGGCAGAACATTTAGTGAACGCAAGGAAATTTCAACAAGCTTTAAACGAACGAAATATCAAAAGATAATGCTTACATTCGAAACCCAGGTTAGAGTCAGATACAGTGAAACCGATCAAATGGGCTATGTTTATTATGGTAATTATGCGGCGTATTATGAAGTGGCACGGGTAGAAATGCTCCGCAGTTTGGGAACCTCTTATAAAGAGATGGAAGCAGGCAGAATTATGATGCCCGTGTTAGACTTGACCTGTAAATACGTTAAACCGGCGAAGTATGACGACTTGCTCACCATAAAAGTATCCATTCGCAATATGCCCTCATTACGAATGAAATTCGACTACGAGCTGTTTAATGAAAAAAAGGAATTGATCAATATTGGAGCCACAACGCTTGTGTTTATTGACATGGACAAAAATAAACCCTGTTTTCCTCCACAAGATTTCCTGAACCGATTGGCGCCACATTTTGAGGAGAGCAGATGAATTGGTTACACCGAAAACTACTAAACTTTAAACCTTACTACCTTTTTATTGAGTGGACCAAAATTGTGGTGCTACCTGGTTTTGGAAAGCTACCGCTGTACACAGTAGGTCTCTTTTTCTTTCAGGAAATAATCCGGGAATCGCTCTTGAACAAAGCTTCTTCCCTAGCCTACTCCTTTATGTTGGCTATTTTCCCGGGCATCATATTTCTATTCACCCTGATACCTTATATTAAAGTTTTTATTGACGATTTTCAGGAACAATTACTGGAGTTTATGCAGATGATTTTACCCGAAAACGCCTATAAAACTATCGAATCGACGCTATTGGATATCGTTACCAATCAAAATAGCGGGCTGCTTTCCTTCGGTTTTTTAATGGCTATGATCTTTGCAACCAACGGCATTCACAGCTTGATGCGGGCATTCAATAAATCGTCTCTGGTACTGGAAAGCAGAAGCTTTGTCAAACAACGAATCGTTGCACTTACCTTAACCATTATGATTATAATGGCTTTAACCATAGGAATGGGCATCGTTACAATGGCCTCTTTTGTTATCAATCATTTGAAAAACACCATCGAGATTACAGGCGGATTTTGGTCATGGCTCATAGGAGTTACCCGTTGGATTATATTGCTGAGTATATATTTCTTCACGCTCAGTATCCTTTATAAATATGGTCCGTCTTCGTCGAAAAGGTGGAGCTTCTTTAGTCCCGGAGCTACTTTAGCCACGATATTGGCCGCGCTTACATTTTGGGGATTCGCTTTTTATATCAACAACTTTAACACATATAACAAGCTTTACGGCTCTATCGGTACACTGATTGTTATTATGGTTTGGCTATACTTAAACTCGCTTATTTTACTGATCGGCTTTGAACTCAATGCCAGCATCGCTTTGTCCAAACAAAGTATTAAAATAGTAAAACCCCGATTTAACAGCTTTAAAACCGAGGTGAAAGGCCAAAATAAATTCAAGCACAGCGACTCAGAGTAAAACACCAAAATCCCTTCTATTTACTTTCTTCCGCAGCTGCTTTTGCTTCTTTTTCTTTTTCCTTCGCTTGCTTTTTAAAGAAGCCCCTAAATAAGAAATTATGCTGAAGAGCTTCCATGTTTTGATTTAATTTGTCGGTACTCTCTTCCAGGTTGCACATGGTCTGTTTCATCGTAACCGCCATCTCTTCATCATTTAAAAGTGCGCCCAACGTATTATCCTTGCTGTTCATCTTTTCACTTGCACTGGCCAGGTTTTCAGTTAAAGCAGTTGCACTTTGTGTAATTCCCTGCAGCTGGGCAGCAGAGCTACGTAGACTTTTATAAACGCTGGTATCCGTTAAAATTTCATTGGCCAGGGAGCCTTTCGTATTGAGTTTGGTGGTAAAAGCATTTAACGCACTTGACACCTTTGCTGTATTGCTCGCTGTCTGCGTCAAACTAGCCATAATCGCTTTTACTTGCAAAGCCATGGTGGAATCTGTTAAGATGGCGCCAATTGTACCTTCCCCACTGGCGATTTTTTCGCTTAGCTTTTTCACGTCGTTTGTAATGGCCACTAAATTCTGGTTGTTTACCTGTAAGGTGGCCATCATCTCCTCCGTGTCAATACTTTTTACCGATTGCAACAGGTCTCCCTCCTCAACCACTGCAACATTAGGGCTCCCGCCTTGAATCACGATAATCTTATTCCCGATAAAACCTTCGGAACTTATCCGTACTTCCGCGTCCTTTCGAATGTAATCTTGCGATTTCTGCTCGATGCTGAAATCAATTTCCACATGGGAGTTCTCAACTAATTTAATCTTTTTGATGGTCCCAATTTTTACACCCGAAAAAAAGACATTGTTACCCGCTTTTAATCCACCCGCGTTATCCAAGATCGTCCTAAGACTGATAGTCTTCGTAAAGCGCTTCTGGTTTCCCCCAAGAACAAAGATCGCCGACACAAAAAATATAATCCCTAATAAGGTGAATAAACCTACAATAACTGACTTTTTACTATCTGAATTATTAGCCATATACTATGCAATAAAGTTATAATCATAAAATGCCTTGACACGAGCGTCATCTGAATCGAAAATATCGTTGAACCTACCCTGTCTTTCGAACTTGCCATCCAACAACATCACGATACGGTCGCCTACCTCCTTGGCACAGGTAAGATCGTGCGTGATGATAATGGAAGATGTTTTATATATCTGTTGAACTTCGTTAATCAAATTATTGATCTCAGTACATGTAATGGGATCTAAACCGGCCGTTGGCTCATCGTATAGCATAATATCCGGCCGTAATATTAGTGTCCTGGCGATTCCTATACGTTTCCGTTGTCCGCCCGATAATTCGGAAGGCATTTGATTTAAAGCTTGTAATAAACCGACTGAATCCAATACTTCATGTACTTCCCGATCGATTTCGGTCCGCGTTAACGACCGCTTATTCCTCACCAGCGGAAATTCGAGGTTTTCACGTACGGTCATGCTATCATATAACGCACTATTCTGAAAAGAAAATCCGATTCTCAATCGTAAGGACATTAAAGCCTTTTCATCCAGATCGCCCACTTCTTGCCCTAGTACATTGACGCTTCCTTCGTCTGCCGACAACAAGCCAGACACAATCTTGATCAAAACCGATTTACCGGTACCGGAACGGCCCAAAACCACCAAGTTCTCCCCCTCGAACAGCTTTAAATCCACACCTCTTAATATATGCAGATCGCCGAAAGATTTACGAAGCCCCACTATATTGATAACCGGGTTCTGATAATTAATATGCGATAGCTGTTTTTCCATCTTTATCCTCGTATGGCTTGAACAATCATAACAACCAACTGCTCTTCAATGAAAATAAGAAACATAGAGGCAACAACGGCGGCATTGGCCGCTTTACCGACACCTTCTGTTCCTTTAGAAGAGTTATATCCCTGATAACAACCTACAATACCGATAGTAAAACCGAAAAAGGCGGCTTTTATAATTGCCTGAAAGATATCGAGGAAGGTCACTGTTTCGAACACTTGATCAAAAAAGCTTATAAAGCTGACCGATTCGTGCTGGTATACGTTAAGAAAAGAGCCCATTAAACCGACAAATCCGGTGTAGCAGCTTAAAATCGGAATCATGACCGTTGTTGCTAAGACCCTACTGACCACCAAAAATTTAAACGGATTGGTTCCCGACACCTCCATGGCGTCAATTTGCTCAGTCACTTTCATCGACCCCAATTCAGCCCCGATATTAGACCCCACCTTTCCGGCAGCAATTAAAGCCGTTACCAACGGGGCAAGTGCCCGAACGATTGCAATCGCGATGAGTGAGGGCAACATGGCCGTCGCTCCAAAATCCTCCAGGGAAGGCCGCGACTGGTTCGTAAATACAATACCGGTAATAAAACCCGTTAAAGAGATTAAAGGTAAAGACTTGACGCCGATCTCGTAGCATTGATTTATGATCTCCTTAAATTCATAAGGCGGCATAAATAACTCCTTGAAGAATCGCATGATAAAATGGTGTAAATCACCTAGCTGAATAAGCTTTTGGTCTATTTTCTTAGAAATCATCTGTTCTGTCTATCCGCTATGGACACATAGGACCCCAAGTGCCTTTTTTTGCAAAAGTAGTTTTTTATTAAACAAATTCCCGATTTAGTAACATAAAAGTTAAAAGCTTTCGCTGTTTTCGCTTTTTATGATATTTTCATGAATTTTTTGATCTTTGCTTCTGTCGTTAGTTTTAAAACAATTACTTTTAACCATTCATTTGATATTTTTTGCATTCGATTATCATAACACGTTAACGCATTTTTTAACCATTATCTTAACTAATTTAAATCTATGTCCAGTAGAAGGAAATTTATTCAAAATTTAGCCCTTGGTACCACCTTGGCAGTTAGTCTACCTGAGATCGTTACTGCGGCCGGTATAAAAAGAACGTCGATTAACATAAACGCCAATGATGTGATTTTGTTTCAAGGGGACTCCATTACCGATGCAGGTAGAGATAAAAGCAAAGACGACGCAAACGATCCTAGGACCCTAGGTACCGGTTATGCCTTCATTGCTGCTTCCCAAGTGCTGTTGAAAAAAGCGCCCCTCAATCTCCGTATATTCAACAAAGGCATCAGCGGAAATAAAGTTTATCAATTGGCGGAACGCTGGGATAAAGACTGCTTAAAAATAAAGCCGAACGTGCTAAGCATCTTAATTGGCGTGAACGACTATTGGCACACGTTGGCCAAAGAAAACGCCTACAGCGGCACAGTTGAAACCTATAAACGCGATTTAAAAGACTTATTAACGCGAACAAAAAAAGATTTGCCTAACGTACAATTAGTGATAGGCGAACCATTTGCCGTAAAAGATGTGCGGGCGGTAACAGACGAATGGTATCCCGCCTTCGACGCATATCGACTTGCTGCGAAAGACATTGCCAAAGATTTCAACGCTGTTTTTGTTCCGTATCAACAAATATTTGATGAGGCAATTAAGCATGCACCTGCCAACTATTGGACAGGCGATGGTGTACACCCCAGTCTTGCCGGCGCTGCATTGATGGCCGAGGCGTGGCTTAAAGTAGTCGGTATCTAATTCACATTAAAACACTAGCCTGCGCAGCAATACATACAATGACACCTTCGCACACTATACTGAATTCCCTATTGGATAATGACTTTTATAAATTCACGATGCAACATGCGGTGTTCAAACTATTTCCTAAGGCTCAAGCAAAATATGAATTTATCAATCGTGGTAAGCATCGCTTTCCGGCAGGTTTTGCGGAAGAACTTAGAACATCGATCAACAAAATGGCAACCCTTCACCTAACACGTGAAGAGAAACAATATTTAAAAGACACTTGTCCATATTTAGATCCTACTTATCTTGATTTTCTTCAAGGCTACCGCTATGATCCCGATGAAGTAAGCGTTTCGCAAAATGCCGACAATCTTTCTGTAAAGATAACGGGTTATTGGTATCGGACCATTTTATGGGAAGTGCCACTCATGTCCTTGATATCCGAACTTTATTATAAATTGAATCATCTTAGTGGTGACAGTGACGAGCAAATCATCAGAACGGCAAAAAATAAGATCGAAAAATATAACGCTTTAGGAGTCACCATTGCCGAGTTCGGCACACGAAGACGCCACGCCTACCATACCCATCGGTTGGTTGTTCAGGCCTTAAAACAGTATGGCAGCAAAAGTTTTATCGGCACCAGCAATGTACACATGGCCATGCTCAATCAAACGAAACCGATAGGAACCCATGCCCATGAGTGGTTTATGTTCCACGCCGCTAAATATGGCTTTAAGACGGCGAATGGCTTGAGCCTGGAGCATTGGGTGAATGTGTATAGAGGCGATTTGGGAATTGCACTTTCCGATACCTATACCACCGATGTGTTTTTCTCTCAATTTGATAAAATGTTCACCAAACTTTTCGACGGCGTTCGTCATGACAGTGGAGACCCTATTCTCTTTGCCGATAAAACCATCGCTCACTACAAAAGCAAGGGAATCAATCCACTATCGAAGACGATTATCTTTTCTGACGGTTTAGATTATGAGAAGGTGGTACGCATTGCTAGGCACTGCCAGGGAAAAATTGGCATTTCGTTCGGAATTGGCACTAATTTCACGAACGATGTGGGGCTCGACCCGATGAACATCGTCATTAAGATGACAGAGGCTTATCCGGAGGGTGCCTATTGGACACCTGTGGTAAAACTTTCCGATGTAAAGGGAAAATATACCGGAGACCCGAAGATGATAGAGCTGAGTAAAACTATTTTAGGTATTAACGATTCAACACAGTAGTAAGTTACTTTACATGAACAAAGATGTTTACGGAGCCGCCCTGCTCGACTACTATAAAGGCAGCGAAACGGCCCCTTTGATACTACACAACAATTATGGCGAAGATGAAGAGATGCCTATCGAGATTTTTTTCCGGAAGGAAGAAGATTTTCCGGAATTGGAATTCATTGCCCTTTCTCTCTGTGACGGAAGCGTGCTAGACGTAGGTGCCGGAGCGGGCAGCCATTGCTTATATCTACAAAAAAAGGGATTCGACGTAACGGCTCTGGAAATTTCCACTATAGCCTGTAAAATCATGAAAGATAGCGGCGTTAGAAATGTAGTGAATCAGGATATTTTCGATTACCGCGGCAAAAAATTTGACACTTTACTGTTTTTAATGAACGGCATTGGCCTGGCAGAAACTATTAACGGTTTCAAGCAGCTCCTTGCTCATTGTAAAAAGATGTTGAGGAAGGGCGGGCAGCTATTGTTCGATTCTTCGGATATCGCCTATCTTTATGAAGGCAATATTCCGCCTAACGATGTATACTACGGAGAAGTCAGGTTTCAATATGAATACCAAGGCCAATTGGGTGACCCTTTCGGATGGCTGTACATTGATCAGGACACCATGATAAAGATAGCCCAGCAAGACGGTTGGGTAGTCCAAGTGCTTTATGAGGATCCGGATGACCAGTATCTCGTTAGGCTGTCTTTGCGCGATTAGTTCTTAAGCAGGCGTTGGATTTCGTCAAGTTTCATCAGCGCCTCTACAGGAGTTAACGCATTTACATCCAAATTGTTGAGCATATCGCGGATTTTGACTAGCACCGGGTCATCAATTGAAAACATTTGCAGTTGATAGGCCTGTTTCTGTATCTTTTTCATACTATCCTTAATATGCTCGCCCCCCGTGCGCTCCTGCTCAAGACGCTTTAGTATTTCATTGGCCCTTATTACCAGCTTCGTTGGCATACCGGCCATCTTCGCAACGTGTATCCCGAAACTATGTTCGCTTCCTCCTGGCACTAACTTCCGAAGAAAGATGATCTTATTGTTTACCTCTTTGACCGACACGTTGAAATTCTTTATTCGGTTAAACGAGTTGGTTAATTCGTTTAACTCATGATAGTGCGTTGCAAAAAGGGTCTTCGCCTTCGCCGAAGGGTGATTATGCAGATACTCGGCGATAGCCCAGGCAATGGATATCCCGTCATAGGTACTGGTTCCACGGCCGATTTCATCCAATAAAATAAGGCTCCGGTCAGACAAGTTGTTAAGAATACTTGCTGTTTCATTCATTTCTACCATAAAGGTCGATTCGCCCGATGATAAGTTGTCAGAAGCGCCGACCCGCGTAAAAATCTTATCGACCAGACCGATTTCAGCATGCTTTGCCGGAACAAAACATCCCATTTGGGCCATGAGAACAATCAATCCAGTTTGTCGTAACAAGGCCGATTTACCAGCCATGTTAGGCCCGGTTATAATAATAATCTGCTGGCTATCACTATCTAAAAAGACATCATTGGTAATATACTGTTCGCCAATCGGCAAATTCTTTTCGATTACGGGGTGACGCCCACCCTTAATATCGATCAGTTTACCGTCGTTGATTATGGGCCTAACATAATGGTTTTTATGAGCAATGGTCGCAAAATTTAACAGTACATCGAGCTGGGCAATCAAATTGGCATTCAGCTGAATGGGCTTAATATAATCTATTAAGGCCGCGAGCAATTCGCCATATACGCGATTTTCTATTATTTGTATTTTGTCTTCAGCCCCTAAAATCTGTTCTTCGTATTCTTTCAGCTCATTAGTGATGTAACGCTCGGCATTTACCAACGTTTGCTTTCTTACCCAATCGGCCGGCACTTTGTCTTTATGCGCGTTGGTTACTTCAAGATAATAACCAAACACATTATTGAAGGAGATCTTTAAGGAGGGAATACCCGTAATTTCCGATTCACGTCTTTGGATTTCTAGCAGATAATCTTTTCCGCCGAAAGCGACCTTACGTAAACGATCGAGTTCCGCATCGACGCCATCGGCAATCACATTCCCTTTTGTTAATAAAACGGGAGGTTCCGGTTGCAGTTCTTTTTCTATTCGGTCGCGAATGAGTTCGCAGGGATTGAGTTGCTCCGCAATCACGTTTAATGCCCGCGTGTCGGCGGCGGCTGTGAGCTCTTTAAGCCGTTCGATAGACAGTAAAGCTCTTTTTAGCTGAACCAGTTCCCGCGGATTTGCTTTTTGGAGCCCTATTTTACTGATTAATCGTTCTAAATCCCCTATTTGCTTAATTTCCTGAACTAATTGTTCTCTTAAATTTTCGTGCTTTAAAAGATATGCGACGACCTCTAACCTTTCCGTGATAGGCCCCTTGTCTTTTAAGGGCATCACCATCCAACGTTTCAGTAACCTGGCTCCCATCGGTGAAGAAGTGCAATCCAACACGTCAGCCAGTGTAGTGGCATTTTCATTGGTTGAGCCAATCAACTCGAGATTACGAATCGTGAACCTATCCAACCACATATAACGCTCTTCCTCAATACGGGCAATATTAGAAATGTGCTGTAAATTTTTATGTTCAGCTTCATTCAGATAATGCAGTGCAACTCCGGCGGCAACAATGGCCAGGTGCATACGGTCAATCCCAAATCCTTTCAAGGAACTTACTTCAAAGTGCTTTAAAAGCGTCTCCTTTGCATAATCGCCGCTATAAGGCCATTCGTCTAATGTATAGGTATAAAACCGGTCGCCAAATTGCTCTACAAAATCCTTAAACGATCGCTTAGGCAAAATGATTTCGCTCGGCTTAAAGCCTTGCAGTAATTTATCAATATAGTCGCTACTTCCCTGCGCCACTAAAAATTCGCCGGTTGAAATATCCAGGAAGGCAACGCCCATGGCATTTTTGTCCAAAAACAAAGAAGCCAAATAATTATTAGCCTTCTGTTGAATGATATTATCGTTATACGATACACCCGGAGTTACCAGCTCGGTAACCCCTCGCTTCACGATGGTCTTTACCGTTTTCGGGTCTTCCAACTGGTCGCAAATGGCCACCCGTTGTCCAGCCCGTACGAGCTTTGGCAAGTACGTCTCCAAAGAATGATGGGGAAAGCCTGCCAATTCAGTTTCAGAAGCACTGCCATTTCCGCGTTTCGTTAAAACGATGCCTAAGATCTCCGCCGCTTTAACCGCATCAGAGCCGAAGGTTTCATAAAAATCGCCTACTCTAAACAATAACAAAGCACCAGGATATTTCACTTTGATGCTGTTATATTGCTGCATTAATGGAGTTTCTTTCTTTACTGTCTTTGCCAAAATCTACTTTCTTTAGGGGCGTAAAAATAAAACAAAATTAGGAATAAGCGACCCGCACTTTCTGTTATTATTTCGCTTGGCCGCGTCAATTACCAATCTTCATCGTCCGGCTCGATACCGGAAGCACTCTGATAAACGGTTTGAAGTTCAGAATAAGCATGCATGTCATGCGCTTGTTTTGCTACTGTCATACCTTTTTGATAAATCGCTATTGCCTCGTCCTTCCTGCCTAACGACTCGTATAATCGGCCAAAATGATAGTAGGTTCCCACATAGTCGGGCCTTTTGTCTATAAGCGCTTGAAAGTAAGACAAGGCGTTGACTGAATCACCTCGTTTAACATACTCGCTTGCAATGGCATACAAAATAAAAGGCTCATCGGGGCTCGTTTTCAAAAAATCGAAAAGTTGCTCCAAACGGTCGTTACTCATAGATTTGACGGTTACTGTTTATTATTTATGTGATTTTTTTTATCTTTAGAACTTACATGCCAAAGATAAAAAAGTACACTTTCATTTCACAATGACAGCAAACAACTTTCTTTTATTCTAGGTTTATGTAAGAAGAATGACTAAATGCGGCCCGATGCGCTTTCGATGACTAAAAGACGACGTTTCTCTGAAAGTGTCTATTTATTCATCCACGTTCTTGTTCTCAGTGGCATGAATGAGCTCGCTGCAGTCGGTTCAAAGACCTTCTAGAACCTTCATGACACCTTGATACTGGGGTGATGGTTCGTTCGATCAGGAAGGTGTTATTTACATAGTATTGATTTATATTCATAAGGCGTTATTGTAAAAAAAATAGCGCCTCTATGAAATGCTTTTTGCATATTTGCCTGCGAGAAATGAATAAGATCAAGTTAGAAATAGTCGGACTATCCTACAGCCAGACGCAGTCGGGGGCCTATGCTTTGGTATTAGGTGAAGTGAACGGCCGCAGAAGACTTCCTATCATCATTGGCGGTTTTGAAGCGCAAGCGATTGCAATCGAAATTGAAAAGCTTACTCCAAGTCGGCCTCTGACACATGATTTGTTCAAAACTTTCGCTTCCACCTTTGGGATTTCCATCAATGAAGTGATTATTTACAACCTGGTTGACGGAATTTTTTATGCGAAGTTAATCTGTAATAACGGGAAAAAAGACATTGAAATAGATGCCCGCACCTCTGATGCCATCGCGTTGGCAATACGATTTGATTGCCCTATTTACACGTATGAGTTCATTCTTGCATCTGCTGGAATCGTTATTGAAGGTAATGATTTTGTGTTTTTGGAGAACTTGGAAACACCAAAAGAGGAACAAGCTGCTACCGGAGAGAGTTCAAAAACTGCCTATGCATCCTACACCGACGACGAACTGAAGGCAGCACTTCAACAGGCGCTTCAGGAAGAAGCTTACGAAAAAGCCGCTAAAATCCGTGATGAAATATCACGAAGAAAATCGTCATAAACACGAATAGGAACATGCAACATAAAGCGAGCTTTATATAATATGTCTATCAGATTTAGATTAACGCTCATGAGTTTCCTGCAATTTTTTGTGTGGGGAGCGTGGATGATTACGATCGGTGTATATTGGTTTCAAAACAAACAGTGGTCGGGCAGTGAGTTCGGCGCCATATTTTCTACGCTTGGCTTATCTTCTTTATTTATGCCAGCATTAACCGGCATTATAGCAGACAAATGGATCAATGTTGAATTTCTCTATGGCATTTTGCATATTCTTTTTGGATGCACTTTTTTGTATCTGCCGCAAGTACAAGATCCGCAAACCTTCTTTTGGGTTATCCTATTGGCAATGTTGTTTTATATGCCAACCATAGCGCTCTCTAATTCGATTGCTTATATCCTGCTGAAAAAAAACAACTACAACATTATTAAAGATTTTCCTCCAATACGTGTATGGGGTACGATCGGTTTTATTGCCGCCATGTGGATAACGGATCTTACAGGTAATAAAGCCTTAGAAGGACAATTTTATATTTCAGCCTTTGCTGCTATTGTTTTGGGTATTTATTCGTTTACCTTGCCGCCCTGCCCACCGCTGAAATCAAAGTCCGAAAATGCTTCCCTTTCGGGGCGTTTAGGACTGAATGCCTTTAAACTGTTCCGAAGTCCAAAAATGGCTTTATTTTTCGTCTTCTCAATTTTTTTGGGCGGTGCACTGCAGTTAACGAACATGTATGGTGACGCTTATTTATCCGATTTCGGTAATATTCCCGCCTATACAGATTCTTTTGTTGTAAGACACTCCACCATCATCTTATCTATTTCACAAATTTCCGAGACGATCTTCATTCTGGCCATTCCCTTTTTTTTACGGCGCTTTGGCATCAAACAGGTCATGCTGATCAGTATGTTGGCTTGGGTACTCCGCTTTGGGCTGCTCGCTTACGCCGACCCGATTAGCGGCCTGTGGATGATTATTCTTTCCTGCATCGTTTATGGAATGGCTTTTGATTTTTTCAATATATCGGGGTCACTCTTCGTAGAAACCAACACAAGCGCAGGCATACGTTCGTCTGCACAGGGCTTATTCATGATGATGACAAATGGTTTCGGGGCCATATTGGGAAGCTCCGTTAGCGGTTATGTAATAGAGCGTTACTTCACCACAGCAAACGGACAGATGATGTGGCAGGAAATCTGGATTTGCTTCGCAGCTTATGCCTTGGTTATCGCTTTTCTGTTCTCCTTTCTCTTTAAGCACAAACACGACCCTTCCGCATTGGAAGAAATGAATGAAGCAAAAGCCATCTCTTAACTAGATTACTTGAACCGTTGCCTAATAGCCTCGTAAATAATTACGCCGGCGCTTACAGATACATTCAATGAGGCGATATCGCCGAACATGGGTATCTTAGCTAAATAATCGGCATGTCTTATGATGTTATCAGATATACCGGTATCTTCCGCTCCCATAACAATTGCGGTAGGCACTGTAAAGTCAGGCTTATAAATGGTATCATCCGTTTTTTCGGTACACGCGACAACCTGTAGACCGCTCTCCTGAAGAAACTTGGTAATGTGTGCGAGACTTTCATGACGACAGACAGCTATTTTGTACAAGGCCCCGGCCGAAGTTTTTATCGCGTCAGGATTGATCTCCGCCGACCCTTTGCTAGGAACTATAATAGCATCTACACCGGCACAAGCGGCTGTACGCGCTATTGCGCCTAAGTTCCGAACATCGGTAATACCATCAAGCATCAATATCAACGGAACCTTTCCCTGTTCGTATATTGCAGGAATAACGTCTTCAATCTTCTGGTAAATAATTGGAGAAATAACAGCAATTACACCTTGGTGGTTTTTTTTAGTAATACGATCCAGTTTTTCCACCGGAACCTGCTGATAACTAATACCTCGATCAAGCAAAAGCGTTTTCAGTTCTTTAAACAGCTCGCCACCTAGCCCCCGTTGAACGAATAGAGACTCTATTTCCTTTCCACTATCAATGGCCTCAATAACCGCTCTGATACCGAAAACCATTTGATTACTTTCTCTTTTTACTGGTTTTGAAAATTGACGCATGCTCATTTAAAATTAGGGCGCAAGTTACCAATATATTCTCAAAATTACCTGTATTTTAATGTGGGTATTTTTGTCGACAGACAGACTCGTAACTAAAGGCCCGCTTTATAAACTCCATTCAAAAAGCGAGCTGCTTGCAAGCTCATCACCAGCAAAATTGCTGCTCAGTGTTTCTAGACTAACAGTTGGAAAGTTTTTAACACAAATTTCAACCCATTGATTTTTAGGCAGATGAGCCAGCTATCAACATTTTATCCACAGACCTTGTCAATATCTGGCCAGCTAAGGGGAACAAATTCAACGCATAGCATTTTTCATTATCCACCATTGTGAGAAACTCATCGCGCGAAGGGATTATAAATTGAGTACATTTGCGCTATGAACTCCGAAAACGAAAACTATCCATCAAGAAATACCGCTAAAAAAGGATCATTTGCAGAGCGTAAAAATCGACTTGGCAATATGGTTAGTGGCCTCGGCAAGCTGCCTCCTCAAGCCGTAGATTTAGAGGAAGCCGTTCTAGGAGCGCTGATGGTTGAAAAAGATGCCTTATCGACCGTTATAGACATCCTAAAGGTGGATACTTTTTATAAAGACGCACATCAAAAAATTTTCGAGGCGATTGTCAACTTGTTTCAAAAATCGTCGCCCATTGACTTACTGACAGTTACTGCAGAATTGAGGAAAATGGGAGCACTCGAAATGGTAGGCGGCGCTTATTATATTACACAATTAACCGACCGGGTCGTTTCAGCAGCCAATATTGAATACCACGCGCGTATTATCTCGCAAAAGTATATACAACGAGAGTTGATAAAGATTTCAACCGAGATCATCAATAACGCCTACGAAGACACGGCCGATATTTTCGACTTGCTTGACACGGCTGAAAAAAGCTTATTTGACATTGCTCAGAACAACTTAAGACGTGACACCCGTAAGATGGACGACATCATGCGAGAAGCTGTTAACAACTTAGAGCAACTGCGTGACAGAACGGATTCGCTTACTGGCGTTCCTTCAGGCTTTACCGCCTTAGATCGCATTACTTCTGGTTGGCAGCCGTCCGACTTGGTTATTATCGCCGCACGTCCGGCAATGGGTAAAACTGCCTTCGTATTAACCTGCGCGCGCAACGCGGCCGTATTGCATGACAAACCGGTAGCAGTCTTTTCCTTGGAGATGTCGTCTGTTCAATTAGTTAATCGTCTGATTTCGGGCGAAACTGAAATAGAGCAAGAAAAATTAAAGAAAGGAACCTTAGCAGACCATGAGTGGACACAGCTGCACTCGCGTATCGGGAAACTAACGGAAGCGCCTTTATTAATTGATGATACACCTGCTCTTAATGTTTTTGAGTTCAGGGCAAAATGTAGGCGGCTAAAGGCTCAGTATGATATACAGATGGTTATAGTCGACTATTTGCAGCTGATGCACGGAAAGGCTGAAGGAAAAGGAGGCGGAAACCGCGAACAGGAAATAGGTAGTATCTCACGGGCATTAAAGTCGGTCGCGAAAGAGCTTAATATTCCGGTATTAGCGCTCTCTCAGCTGAGTCGTGCTGTTGAGAGTAGACCGGGGGCCTCTAAAAGGCCAATGCTTTCTGACTTACGTGAGTCTGGTTCTATTGAGCAGGATGCAGATATGGTACTGTTTTTATATCGACCTGAGTATTATGGAATGACTGAAGATGAAGAGGGCAGGCCAACTGCCGGTGTAGGCGAAGTAATCATTGCCAAAAATAGGCACGGTGAAACGACCATTGTTCCGTTGAAATTCGTCGGAAAGTATGTTAAATTTCAAGACTTGGAGGAAGATTTTGGAGGTGGCTCATTTGCAGAACCCAGCGGTATGGGCGACGATAATCCATTCTCTGCCGGTATGATGCCGTCTTCAGAATTCGGAAACATGGGCGGAATCATTACCCGTCCTTCCAGAATGAATGATATGGATGATGAAGCACCTTTTTAAGCGCTATTTATTTAGTGAAGTAGCATAGTTAAATAGGAAAATAGTTGAAACTTTATTTTACTATTCCCCTATTTAACTATGTCCTGATAACTTAATCACCTATTTCTTAAACTTATCCTTTAAGCTTTTCAGCATATCTTCGGTGATAGGGCCACTCTTTTCTTTCGGCTTCTGATGATGTTGAACTTGTTGGTTGCCATTATGCACTCTGTTCGCACTGTAAGGCTTTGATTTCGGCTGTATAGCAACGTCAGCAGCATTAGAAGGCTTAACGTTAGCCCCCCTATTATGTTGCACGTTACGGAAGTCGGTCCAAATTTTTTCCACACAGCGCTTTGTATATAACGGAAAGTCGCCTTGCATCATCCATGAGTAATAACTTGGCTCGATTTTGAACACTTCAACTACACTTTTGCCTTTGTGTTTGCCAAAACTGAACACTTCCACGCCATCCTCATTGTAGATAATGCGACCGGCAAAATCTACTGGCCTATTTAAATTGGTAAACTGATGAAGTGCTTCGACGTCGTTCTTGACAGGCTTAGATTTAACGCCACTTTTGTCTTCCCATTCTACCCCCTCGTAACGCTGCACTTGTGCCAACAATACTTCATACGTAGCCCGAACATCTGCTTCGGCACTATGTGCATTTTCCAAGGCTTTATTGCAATAAAATTTATATGCCGCTTTTAAGGTCCGCTGCTCCATCTGATGGAAGATGTTCTGAACGTCTACAAATTTTCTGTTTTCGATGTCAAAGTTTACGCCGGCTCGCAAAAATTCCTCCATCAACACGGGAATATCGAATTTGTTAGAGTTATAACCAGCAAGATCGCAGTCGTCCAAAAAGTCGGCAATCTCCTGCGCAACCTGCTTGAAAGTAGGCGCATCTTTTATGTCTTCATCATATATGCCGTGTAAAAGCGAGGAACTTAAAGGAATAGGCATTTCCGGATTAACACGTAAGGTTTTAACCTGTTCACTTCCATCTGGCATCGCTTTCAGGATTGAAATCTCCACAATTCTGTCCGAAGCAACATTTACTCCCGTTGTTTCCAAATCAAAAATTGCCAATGGGCGTCTTAGGTTTAAGATCATTTTTTCTTTATTTAAATTCTTATTATTTCATTTGATTAGCACGACAGAAAAGATATTCGTTAACTGGCGCATTATTGAACACCGCAGGTTTATCCGAAAATAACGATTCCCAACAGAATTCCTATGATCATGATGGCATATAACAGTACCTCATTTCCCGCAAACTGCTTATAACGTGTCCAAAAACTAAAATCTTCTTTATCCTTTTCTTCCATAATTACCTAACCTCTCCGGCTCTTTTGAACGATTTATAATACCAGCTATCCTTCAAATTACTTATAATAACGCCCTTAGATGTTGATGCATGGACAAACCGACTATTATGAAGATAAATTCCAACATGGTTTATCCTTGAGCCGCCAAAGCTGAAAAAGACTAAATCACCTTCCTTTAGTTGCCGCTCATACTTCCTTTTAATCATGCCTGCCTGTTCTTCGGAGCTCCTTGGAAGATCTTTCCCATAAATTTCGCTCATCAGCATCGCTGCAAAACCGGAACAATCTACACCTCTTCTCGTCGTTCCTCCATAAGCGTAGGGCGTGCCCATCCAGTCATTTATCAGCTTATAAAGTTTTTCGTTTTTAAGCGCTTTTCGATCGACGCCTAGTACACCGGCATAATCAGCTAACAAATTACCCGAACTAGTATAAGACCCCGAAGTTCCTGAAACGTCTGTTAAGATGTCTCCCCTTTTGTTGGGTTGATTTCCCCGCGTCAAAACATGCGATGTAGCTTTACGTCTACTTAGACAGCTCGATAAAGATCCTATCGATAGAAAAGCCAGTAAAATAAAGATTGTATTTTTAATAGGCACTCGCATGTACTTCTTTTAATGTACAACAAATGGCTCCACTTCTTCAATATCTACATCACCCTGGTCGCTTATATGCATCAATCTAACTGCTTTTATTTCGTTCACCAATAGTGGATCGTATAGCGCGCGTACTTTGACATAATTTTTTGAAAACCCATGCATGTAGCCGTCTTTTACGTCGCTTTCAAAAAGCACGTCGACTGTATTTCCCAACTGGCACTCGTAAAAGGCTCTCCTTTTCTTCTCCGACAGAATATGTAGCATTTTACTTCTGTCAGACCGGGCACTACCGGGTACAGCTCCTTCCATCTGCGCAGCGATGGTATTATCTCTCTCCGAATAAGTAAAAACGTGTAAATAAGAGATATTTAAATCCGCCAGAAACGCATAGGTGTCTAAAAAGTCTTCACGGGTTTCACCAGGGAACCCGACAATAACGTCCACGCCTATGCAACAATCCGGCATTAAGCTCTTGATGCGTTTCACCCTTTCGGCATAAAGCTCTCTTTTATACCTTCTGCGCATCAATCCTAATATCTTATTCGATCCAGATTGCAAAGGCATATGAAAGTGCGGCACAAAGCGTTTGGACGATGCAACAAAGTCGATAATCTCATCACTTAAAAGATTCGGTTCGATCGACGAAATACGAAAGCGTTCAATCCCTTCGACTAGATCCAAGGCGCGCACTAAATCTAAAAAGCGATCTTCCCGTTTACCCCCTCTAATGCCAAAATCACCGATATTCACTCCTGTCAATACGATTTCCTTCACTCCGGAAGCGGCAATATCTTCGGCTTGTTTAACCAGCGATTCAATACTTCCGCTCCTGCTAGCACCTCGAGCAAGTGGTATGGTACAAAAAGTACAAGAATAATCACATCCGTCTTGCACCTTGAGGAACGTCCTTGTTCTATCGCCGAAAGAAAAGGCGGGAACAAACACGTTGGTATCTTCGATAGGCGCATTATGTACAATGGCTTTTTTCTGCTTGGTTAGGTCATTGATATGTTCAATAATATTGAACTTCTCCGCTGCCCCTAACACCATATCAACCCCCGGAATTCCGGCAATCTCTTGCGGTTTTAGCTGCGCATAACAACCAACAATGGTGATATACGCTTCCGGAGCGTATTTTAACGCCTCTCTTACTACTTTCCGGCACTTCTTATCCGCATTATCAGTCACCGAACAAGTATTTATAACGTATACGTCGGCCCCTTCGTTAAAAGACACAAGTTGATAACCTGCGTCCTGAAAAATCCGTCCAATCGAAGAAGTTTCGGAAAAGTTAAGTTTGCAGCCAAGTGTATAAAACGCTACTGTCTTATTCATTAACTAGTGTAGTTTTTGTGTTTAAATTTGCAGGAAGGTACTTAAACTCCCGCATCTTACTGTATACCGTAAACCGGCAAAAATTCGTCAGTGGCAAAAATACGGTTTTCTTTATGCTTATTATAAGAAGGATCTAACTTTTTATATAAAAACGACTAGTTTAGATACCGTTATGACAATTGTAAAATGCCGTTCACGAAGCATTTACGAGTTTTATATATAGTGGCAGCGTTGGATATCCTCGCAAAATTAGCTAAGTTTGCATGGTTTACAGTGCATCTGAACATTATAGAGTAACGTTGCAATGTATAATTACGTATTTCAATGGATACTACACAATTACTTCAAAGGGCGCTCAATTTTGAATTTTTATCAAAAGAGGAAGGGCTATTTCTATACCACCACGCCGCTACTGCTGAGCTGAGTTATGTGGCCAACGAGCTTCGGAAAATACAGGTCCCCCACGGGAAAGTCACTTGGCAGATTGATAGAAATGTGAATACGACAAATGTGTGTATCGCAAACTGTAAATTCTGCAATTTTTTTAGACGACCCGGGCACGAGGAAAGTTATATCACCGACATCGAAACTTACAAAAAAAAGATCGAGGAAACGGTACAATACGGCGGGGATCAGTTATTGCTGCAAGGCGGTCACCATCCCGACCTGGGTTTAAGTTTTTACACAAACTTATTCAGGCAATTGAAGGACTTATATCCTACGATAAAGCTGCATGCGCTGGGGCCACCGGAAATAGCGCACGTTGCTAAATTAGAAAACATGAGCCATATTGATGTGCTCACCGCGCTCAAAGAGGCGGGCTTAGACTCGCTTCCCGGAGCGGGGGCGGAAATACTGAACGACCGCGTTCGGCGATTGATCTCCAAAGGCAAATGCGGCGGAAAAGAATGGTTGGATGTAATGCGAGCAGCACATCAGATCAATCTTCCAACCTCTGCTACTATGATGTTTGGGCATATTGAAACCGTGGAAGAACGCTTTGAACATCTTGTGTGGATTAGAGATGTCCAAAGTGAAAAACCGGCGGACAGTTATGGCTTCATTGCTTTTATTCCTTGGCCTTTCCAAGATGACGGAACCCTTTTAAAGAAAGTAAGAGGCATCACCAATAATGTAAGCGGCGAAGAGTATATTCGGATGATTGCATTGAGTAGGATCATGCTTCCTAACATAAAAAACATCCAGGCTTCGTGGCTAACGGTAGGTAAACGAGTGGCACAGCTTTGTCTGCATGCAGGCGCCAATGATTTCGGTTCTATCATGATTGAAGAAAACGTTGTTTCTGCTGCCGGCGCTCCGCATCGATTTACTTCTCGCTCCATACAGGAAGCCATTATAGAGGCCGGTTTCGAACCTCAGTTGCGTACACAAAAGTATGATTTCAGGGAAATTCCTGCCGGTATTCAAGAGCAAGTTATCGACTACTAAAAGTTTAGCATCCCATGGATAGCATTATACAGCATATAGAAGCACTCATCTTTGCATCGGAACAAAGCGTTGAAATCTTTGACATAAAACAAGTCATTAGAGACGCGCTGGAACTGGAATTATCGACCGAAGAAATACAAGATGCAATCAGTGCGATTGAATCGAAATACGGTGACGACGCATTTGCTATTCAGCTATATCATATCAATGATGGATACCAGTTCCTTACTAAGAAACAATACAATAAAATTATTAACCAACTTCAGGTTCATCGATCGAAAAAGAAATTGAGTCAGGCTGCGCTTGAAACGCTTGCAATCATCGCTTATCGACAGCCCATTACCAAGCTTGAGATTGAACAAATAAGAGGCGTAAGTTGCGACTATTCTATACAAAAGCTGTTGGAAAAAGACCTTATACAAATCGCCGGTAAATCGGAGGCCATAGGAAAACCTCTCTTATATTCAACCAGCAAAGTCTTTATGGACTACTTTGGCATCAACTCAACGGCTGATTTGCCAAAATTAAAAGACATCTTGACAGAAGAACAAAGTATAGGAGAATCAGCGGAATAGCGCTTTTTTAAAAGATTATTTTTTCAATAAATTACTTGACTGTTTTAAAATCTTTGTAATTTTATCAGCACAAACCAAACAGTATAAAACAAGCGTAACTAGTAGAATTGGAAATGAAAACGCCAAAGAAAGCAGACAAGAAAATTGGATCAAATAGTCCAGCGAAGAAAGCAGGCAAATCGGGCATTAACCCTAGTGATTCAAAACCAAAGAAACGTTTTGACGATGAGGACGAAGATGACTTTGACTTTAATGACTTGGATAATTTTGATAATTTTGACGACTTTGACGATGACGATGACTATTAATAGTCATGCAGTCACCGTTTTATAAAATATAAAGCACTTAGTATTTTATACTGGGTGCTTTTTTGTTAATGATTTCGGGGTAAGAATGATCATTCAGGTAAACGACAAAAGAAGGGAAAAACAGTTTTTAGATGTTCCGAAGAAAATTTATAAAGATGACAGCAACTGGATTTGTCCACTAGACAACGACATACGCCAAATCTTTAATCCTCAAAAAAACAATTTTCATCAACACGGAGAATCCGTTCGTTGGATATTAATGAAGGGCAACGAACCCATTGGTAGAATCGCTGCCTTTATTAACCATGAAAAGACTTATAACTCAGCACTGGCCGCAGGTGGGATTGGCTTTTTTGAATGTATAGAAGACCAAGAGGCTGCTAACGCTTTGTTTAATACCGCAAAAAACTGGTTGGCCGACAAAGGGATGAGAGCAATGGATGGACCGATTAATTTTGGCGAAAACGACAATTTTTGGGGCTTGCTGGTGGATGGCTTCACAAGGCCCTCTTATGGTATGAATTATCATAAGCCTTATTATTTAGATCTATTTCAGAACTACGGATTTAAAACCATTTATGAACAGATTACAAATTATCTGGAAGTAAACAAACCCTTTCCTGAGCGCTTCACCCGCATTGCGAACTGGGTCATGGAAAAACCGGGGTATCGGTTCAAGCATTTTGAAAAAAACAACCTACAAACCTTCGCCCAGGATTTTATGGAAATTTATAATGACGCCTGGGGCGACTTTGAAAACTTCCAGCCTATAAAAATGGACACGATCATGGAATCCTTTAAGAAGATGAAACTGATCATGGATGAACGTTTAATCTGGTTTGCTTACGTCAATAATGAACCCGCCTCCTTTATTTTAATTTTACCGGATGCTAATCAACTGATAAAAGCTTTTAACGGTAAAATGAATTGGTGGAACGGTATTAAGTTTCTAATGAATCGACGTAAAGTGAATCGGATGCGTGCCATCGTTATGGGTACGAAGAAGAGCTTTCAGAAACATGGACTGGAGTCTGCACTTTTCATAAAGCTAAAGGAATATGTGCTCCCCTTAAAGCAATATACAGAATTGGAACTTTCCTGGGTAGGCGATTTCAATAAGGAGATGCTGTCTATTCATAAAGCTACAGGGGCTCATTTTGGCAAAAAACACGCTACATTAAGGTATATTTTTTAATGCCAGCGTGTTTTTTCCTTATTTAGGATAGAGCTTTCTTAACTCTTCATAAAGTTCAATCACTTTCTTTTGCAGTTCAATCACTTCATTATTTCTTTCCTGCAGCTTCTTGTTTGCCGCTTCTAAATCTGAGTTGTATTTTTTCTGCTCATCTGCATCATTAAAATTAAGTAGCTGGACCACTGTCATGTCAAAAAGCTTCGCAATCTGTTGCAGTCTAGAAAGATTGATGTCAGTTATACCCGTCTCAATTTTCGAAAAAGCGGGGATAGATATATCTAACCTTTTAGCTACGTCCTCTTGGCTCCACCCATTTTGATGCCTCAACAACCTTATTTTTTTTCCTAAAGATTTCATTCAACTATTTTTTTACCGCATGTAGCTTGACATACATAAAGCCTATATAAAAAGAAATGACATTAACCCCTAATAGCATTTATTATATCAAATATATAAAGTATTTAAGAATTAAAAAACTTATCTGATAAGTTAACAAGATTTATACCACCAAAATTTCCGGAGCTCATAAATAATAAATTCTTACCTTTTGGGGATAACTGACCAACATAAGTCTCCAGGCTTTGCACGTCATTCAAATAAATTATATCCTCTCTATTAAAGGCTTTCTTAATAGTTAACGTTTCTATGGGCTTTATATTTTTTTGCCTAAAAGAATTTTGGTCGATAAATACAACCGCCTCATCTGCCTGTCTCATCGTATCGCGATATTCCCGTAAAAATTCTTCATTTAAACTACTAAACGTGTGTAATTCAACAATCGCGATCAATTTACTGGTTGGATATTGTTCCTTGACAGCATCGATGGAGGCCCTAACCTTTGAAGGGGAGTGTGCAAAGTCTTTATAAACAACGCTACCACCATAATCGGCAACATATTCAAGCCTTCTTGCAGCGCCTCTAAAACTCCCTATGGCCTTATAAAAGTCATCCCTGCTTACACCTAACCATTCGCAAACGGTAAAGGCTCCGGCGAGGTTTGATAAGTTATGCTTTCCAAATATTTGTAGCGCAACTTCACCTTTTCCTGTTTTCAAATAGCTCACCCCTTTATTGATGGTGAACGCTGGCATCTTGTATCCGTGCTTATTGATGTTCGAATTGTTCTCAGACACCAAGGCCTGTACTTCCTTGTCGTCTTTGTTATATACCAAGGTACCTTTCTCTTCTATACTCTCGATAAAGTGGCGGAATTGTTCAACATATTCCTCGTATGTCGGAAAAACATTGATATGGTCCCAAGCTATACCACTTATCAACGCGATATTCGCATGATAAAGTAGAAATTTCGGCCTTCTGTCAATCGCCGACGCAAGGTACTCGTCTCCTTCAATAACAATCAAAGGGGCGTTCTTGGTGATTCTGACCATCGTGTCGAAGCCCTCTAACTTGGCTCCCACGACATAATCAAAGTCGCGCTCCAACACTTTCAACACATGCATGATCATGGAGGTAATAGTCGTCTTACCGTGGCTCCCTCCTATAACAACCCGCGTTTTTTCTTTGGATTGCTCATAAATATAAGCAGGATAAGAATAAATTTGAAGGCCTAGTTCTTGCGCTTTCAACAGTTCCGGATTGTCCGCTTTGGCGTGCATCCCCAATACAACGGCATTGATATCCTCCGTAATCCTATCAGGGTGCCAACCGAGCTGCTCAGGCAGCAAGCCCTTGTTTGCTAAATTAGTTCTTGATGGCTCATATATGAAGTCGTCAGATCCACTTACCAGGTAGCCTTTGTCTGCCAATGCTATGGCCAAATTATGCATAACACTTCCGCCTATAGCTATAAAATGGACACGCATATTATTTTTGTCTTTTATTAGTCTGTTTGAACCTTGCAGCAACCCAATTGTCTTTTACCTTCTTATCAGAAAAGACCAATCCCAACGTATTAGCCGTCTCCACCAACTGTTTTAAATCATCTCCGTCATAGAAACCACTTAAAAACAACTGCCCGTCAGGCTTTAAAACCTCCGAATAATCGGCTAACTGATCTAACAATATATTTCTATTGATGTTTGCAAAGATAAAATCGTATTCATCTTGCGGAATAGCCTCTTTAGAGCCGCAGCGTACCTTAACAAAAGAAACTTGATTTAGCTCAATGTTTTCCTTAACGCTATCATAACAAACCGGGTCGTAGTCGATCGCCATTACCTCTTTGGCACCAAGTTTAGCAGCCAAAATAGCCAGTATACCGGTACCACATCCCATATCAAGCAAGCTCGCTCCCGCCACCGGTGCATCTAACAGATACTCCATCATAAGTGAAGTTGTTTGATGATGTCCGGTACCAAAAGCCATTTTTGGATCAATGATTATCTCGTATGGGAAATCCGGCTTCGCTTCATGAAAAGTAGCACGAACATAACAGCGTTTGTCGATCACTATTGGCTCAAAGTTACTTTCCCAAACGGCATTCCAGTTCTCAGGGCCAATCTGTCGAATGGTATAAGAAACTTGGAAATTTTCTGGTAAGGTCAGTAGCACGTTTTCAACAGCAACAATATCTAATGAAGCGCTGGCAATATAGGCTTTGAAGCCAGATGCTGTATCTTCAAAAGTCTCAAAGCCTAAAGCTGCTAAATCATTGATAAATAAATCTCTTTGCCACTCCTCCTCGCCTATGCAACAAAAGGTAAGTTCACTGTAGTCCATTTTTTTTTAAACAAAAAAAAGGTCTCCAAATCAATCAATCGGAAACCTTTTTGTGGTTATAGAATTAGTTAAAAACCTTTACTATATCTGTAAAGTCTCTTGACTTTAATGAAGCTCCGCCAATTAATCCACCATCGATATCGGTTTGTGAGAACAGATCCGGTGCATTTTTTGGGTTACAGCTTCCGCCATACAAAATGCTTGTGTCGTCCGCCACGGCAGCACCATATTTTGCTGCGATTTCCTTTCTGATAAAAGCGTGCACTTCCTGCGCTTGCTCAGGGCTGGCCGTTAGTCCTGTCCCAATTGCCCAAACCGGCTCATATGCAAGAACTACTTTTGAAAAGTCGCTAGCTGAAAGATGGAAAACTCCTTTCTCAAGTTGACTTTTAATCACCTCAAAGAACTGACCTGATTCTCTTTCTTCTTTTGTTTCTCCGATGCAAAAAATTGGACTTAGTCCGTGCGCAAGTGCTCCATTTACTTTCTTCGCCAGCAACTCATCAGACTCACCGAAATAGGCCCTTCTTTCGGAATGTCCTAATATTACGTACTCAGCGCCCGTAGAACGAGCTTGCTTAGCAGAAATCTCCCCCGTATAAGCCCCAGCTTCTTCTTGGTGAATGTTCTGAGCACCGACAAACACGTTATTGTTGTCTTTTGCCAAGGAAGCAATACTATGTAAATGGATAAAAGGACTGCAAACAATTACTAGCTGATTACCGATAACCTCGTCTTTTACCATGTTAGCCACTTCAGAGAAAAGACTTATTCCTTCTTGGTAATCCATGTTCATCTTCCAATTACCTGCAACGATTTTTTTTCGCATGATTAATTAAATTTTGTTATTTCTTTGTTTAACTGTTATCTGAAAAACTTCTCGTAAGACAGATGCTTCAATAGGGTCAAATTTACAATTACGCCTAGCAAAAACCAACTCGGCGGTCTCAAACATTTTTTCCAGTTCATAAACGCTCGCGTTTTTTCCCACACCCCACGAAAAATCGGGAACGAAGGTAGGAGGCGCTGCTTCGCCGAAAATACTGGCAGAAACCCCTACTACGGTGCCTGTATTGAAAGCGGTGTTAATGGCACACTTTGCATGATCTCCCATAATGAGTCCGCAAAACTGCAGATTGGTGTTTCTATAGCTGCCTGTCCCATAATGGTATAACTTCACATTTTTATAATTATTTTTGAGATTGGAGTTATTGCTGTCTGCGCCCCAATTACACCACTCGCCCATTACACCGCTTCCAAAATACCCTTCATGGCCTTTTGATGAATTCCCCCAGATTACGCAGGTATTTAGTTCACCGCCTACGCGACAGCCAGGGCCAACGGTTACATTACTGTATATCTTCGTACCCATTTTAACTTGCGAGTTTTCGCCTAGGGAAAAGGGGCCACGCATCAATGCGCCTTCCCATATTTCGCTATTTTTCCCGAGATAAACCGGCCCTTTTAAGGTATTGATTGTACAACATTCGGCAGAGGCACCTTCCTCTAAAAAAATATCATCGCCTAATAGCGTAACAGAAGAGCTTATTGTAGCAGAGCTTCTGCCCTTCGTGATAGCCTCGAAATCTTTTCTGATCTCCAAGCCGTTTTGTAAAAAAATATCTTCCGGATAACGGATAAAGGTATAATTCCGTTCGTAAGTAATGCGTTTGCAACCTGCGAATTCGTTACCAAGGGCGATTTCGAGGTCACTCCGATTCATCTTTGCAGCAATAAACTGCCACTTGTCGGCGAGGCGCTCGCCCGTTTTTAGGCCGGCGAGCACCGCACATAATGCTTCATCCGGACACACACCGCCATTAATAACCAACACTTCTCCTTCTGATGTGGACAAGGGGTATTTCTGCTGTAAATAATCCGCCGTAAGATGAGACACCGAGACATTCATCCATTTTGCCCACTTTTCGGCAATGGTCAATATACCAATGCGTAGATCCCCTATTGGCCTGGTCAGACTCAAAGGATATAGATTTATTCGCTGTGCTGGATGGTCATACAAGATGATATGCATACATTCAAATTTTATTGGTTTACGTGGACCGCCTTATAGGCTAAAAATAAAAAAAGTCCCGATAAATATTATCGAGACTCTGTTTTATTAATTGAACCGAATTACTTTTTGCTGTAACGGTTGCGGAACTTATCAATACGTCCTGCAGTATCAACCAACTTCATCTTACCTGTATAAAACGGGTGAGAAGTGTGCGAAATTTCTAATTTAACCAAAGGATATTCTTGACCATCTTCCCATTGGATAGTCTCTTTCGTGTCGATACAAGACTTAGTAATAAAAGCATAGTCATTCGACATGTCTTTAAACACCACTAGTCTGTAATTTGATGGATGCAAATCTTTCTTCATTATGATAACCAGTTTACTAACATCACGCCCCTCTTTGTCATTTTACAGTCGTGGTAAATAATATTAAGGGTTGACGATGTATATATTTTTAATTGTTAATTTCTTTTAAGGCTGCAAAGATAGTTATTAAAACAAATGAAACAAAATATATTGACTAATTTTTCCACATTAAAAGCCAGACGCGTTTTTTCTTCTCCATGCAATTAGCAACTTAGTCATTCGACTATATCTTCTTAAACCTTCGGGCTGATTGTTGAATTGAAGATATCCATTGTAAAACCTAGAACTTGCATCGTTTAAAATACCGTCGAATTGTCTCCAATACCGCTCTTCTTCCTTTGCGTCTTGCAATACGGCGGAATCCACCAGTTTTAACAGATGAAGATAGGCTTCGCCGTCTTGGAAAGCGAGTTGCTTAAGCAGCATAAAGACGGCGTTGTAATAAGCTGCGTATTGAAAAAGAGCGTCTTCGCTTTCTGTACACAAGATGAATCCAACGAGATTGGCTTCATCCTCAAAGCCAATTCCGGCTTGATGACCGAGTTCATGACAGGCCGTAAAGGGTTTGGAAAAGATAGGCATCGATGTATTGACCTGTGCTTCTTGCGTGAATGGGTTAAAATAACCGGCTATTCCCGTATAATTAACAAGGAGATCGGTAACCGGACTTTTTACAGTCGGCAGATAGCTGAAGATATAGGGCTGTAAACTACTGTTGCCCGACACCAAAGCTTCAGCTTTTCGAAAGATCTCGTTATTAGTCATTTGAAGATCTCCCTCATTTAATTTCTTCCTGAATAGATTTGCCCTATCGATACATATTGCTGTGGTCTCTAAAAGTTCGCAGGGCTCACTAACATCCATATTAAGCCCCATCCTGGTTTCAAGAGGCAACCTAAAATAGTTCATGCCCCAAAAAGAATAAAAGCAAATCGCTAAAATTAAGACAGCTTTTATTGCTTTCAATACGTAATAAAGAGCCAACAAGTAGTTCTTTCCGAAAACGCCCCGTGCAATTTTTACGAAAAAGGCTAAAAAAACCACTACCAAGAGGCCATACAGGTAATCGCCTAAACTAAAGGGAATCCAAACGGTTAACGTCTGTGCAATAATAGAGTACACAGGAAAGAACTTTCCGCTGTAGAACCGCTCAACCAGACCGCTATATGTCGACAGCCACCAAATGACTACCAAAAGAACAAGGAGCAAACTGTTCCACTTTAGTTGTAGAATGATTTTTTCCTTCATTTCAGAACCCCTATATTAACTCTCTTGATCGAAGTAGAGTTTATAATAACTTTTTCCTTTCTCTTCATCAAACCCTTTTTCGATGTACTCCCGTTTGCCGTGAATATAAATGTGAAAGTTCTTATCAAGTTTCAAAATAGACTTGAAAATTTTTGACTCCTTCTTCACCGCCTGATTGGAAATTTCGAAGCTATCACCTATCGCTACATCATGCAAATCCTCAAAACTTGTTTTATAGTCTTTAAACATCGTTATAGCTTCCGGATTCCCTAAAACCTCTTCGGAAAACTCGTCCAACTGAAACACTTCTTTTTCTTTAAAGTAAGCGGCCGAACGATTTAAAAGATCAATCTTATCGGCACGTTCCATTTCAAAGGCCTCGTCCAGCTTCTCACTCACGAATGTTTTACAAACCTGCATCAGGTTTCCTGTTTGATGAAAACTATCATTTCTTACTACCACTCCCATAAAATCGTCTTTCCAATAAACGGCTTCATTCTGACGATTTGTTTGGTCTACCGCCAAGACCTTATACCCCTCTTCTTTTTCTGATTCAACAATTAAGCAGCCTTTATCTAGTTTATGGATATTGATCGCTTCTTCTTCGTAGTCTATCTTAAAAGCGCCCTGTTCGGGATAAACTTTTAAATAGGTTTCTTTGGTCTCCGATTTAAAGATCCCGATACCCCGAAGCACCTCCCCCTCCAATTGAACTTGATCAAATTGAGCGACATAAACCTCACCCGCTTTTATCTTCGGATGATTGGAAGATTCGTACAGGTGTTTGGTAACTTGCTGGCTCATCGTGTGAAAATCAATCTCTCCCTCAAAAAATAGGCGCACAAAATGATAGAGTTCATTTAGTTCTAAATCACCGCTACTATGGGCCAATCTATAAACTTCACTCACCTTTTCAAAAGGTGTCAGAAAGTATTGCATCAATAGTTTCGGCAACAACTCGTCCTGTAAGTGCAGGGGTTGTTCCGAGAGAATATAATGTTCATCGAGCGTTTTATTTCCAACACGGTGAATAGCAAGCTGCGTTAAGGATGCTTCAAAAAATGATAACATAGTCTTTTTGATAAGACGGCAAAAATAACATTATTCTTTTTCTGAGAAGAAACGATGCATAAATAGCAGCTGATAAGCTATGCTGTTCGACCAATATGTCCAATTATGGGCGCCGGGCCTCGTTATATAATCGTGTGCAATATTTCGATCCATCATCTTTGCATGAAGCTGTTCATTAACCGTATAGAAGAAATCCGCCGTTCCACAATCGATAATGATGGCCAACTGATCAGGCACCAATAAATGAAGCAGGTTTGTTACTGTATGCTGTTCCCAGCGGTCTTTATGCTCGGACATGGCCCCCAAGCGCTTCGGCAAATCCCAATTAGTTGGAAAAGGCCTGATATCAACACCGCCAGACATACTTCCTGCTGCGCCAAATACATCTTGGTGCTTGAATGCCAAGTATAGCGCACCATGTCCCCCCATGCTGAGCCCGGTAATGGCCCGTCCGCTACGAGATTTTACCGTCTTATAGGTTTGATCGATAAAAGGTATCAGCTCATTTATCATATAGGTTTCATATTTGTAGCGGGAATCAACCGGACTGTCTAGGTACCAGCTGCTGAATCCGCCATCCGGACATACAATGATGTACTGGTAATTGTCTGCCAGCTGTTGAATGGATGGCACGTTCTTTATCCAGTCTGCGTAATTGCCACTGTAGCCGTGCAATAAATAAACAACGGGCATTTCCTTCGTTTCATTATAGGTCTGCGGCGTGACAATCACAGCCTTAATCGGCTTGTTCATGGCCTTACTCATCGTTTCGATAGTGTCTACCGTGGCAGCTTCTGCCAGAAGCTTAGCGAAGCAGAAGCTTAATAATAAGAGTGTTCTATACATAACTATAAACTTAAAATAGCCTATCTATGGCAGCTTTGAAGGTGTTACAATGCGCGTCAACAATATCCCTTATCAGTAGGGAATACCCACCGCCCATACTAACCTGTACGGGGACTCCAAAACGTCGACAGAAGTCGAAAACAATCTCATCTCTTGTTTTACAACCTTGCTTAGTTAAATTTAGCCAACCTAATTTATCGGTTGCCAATACGTCTACGCCAGCGAGATAAAAGACAAAGTGCGGTTTTACGTAATTAAACAGCTGTATTAAATTACTTTCGAGAATTGCTAAATACTCCTCATCTTCTACCCCGTCCGATAACCCGATGTCTAAATCCGACTGCTCCTTGCGAAATGGAAAATTGCGTTGGCAATGCACGGAAAAGGTAAAAACACGCCTGTCATTTTTAAATATCTCGGCAGTACCATTTCCCTGATGTACATCGAGATCGATAATCAGTATTTTGTTAATGTCCTTTTGTTTTAAAAGATAGTGAGCGCCTATCGCCTGATCGTTTAACAAGCAAAACCCTTCGCCCCAATCACTTCCGGCATGATGAGTACCGCCCGCAACATTGAAAGCGACACCGTTTTGCAAAGCGTATTCACAACATTCAATAGTTCCTTGAGCGATGCTAAGCTCTCTCAACACTAGCTGTTCATTTAAGGAAAAACCTGTTCGACGTACTTCTCTGGGAGATAAGCTGAGGTTTTTCAGTTTTTCCCAATAAGTACGGCGATGAGCTAGCGTGATAAAATTTTCATCTATGGTTTGTGGCTTAAAAAAGTCATTCGGTAGCGCTGTTCCTTCATAGATGAGCTGCTCCGGAATCAATTCGTATTTTAACATGGGAAACCGGTGACCTACCGGTAAAGGATGCACATATAGTGGATCAAACGCAATCTTCAGCACTTTTACTTTATTGATAAGCTTAACCGCACTAAAATAGTAAATTTACTGGACTATTAAATGAACTCCTGCCGTTCATGCTTTCACTTTAGCAGACTTTTTTGAGTGATGGAATAATTCCGAAGCGTCCGGATAATCGCCAACAAAATAGTGATGATACCGAAAGCTCCAACATAAACCAACGAATGGTAATAAGCATCCTGCTCCTCAAATCTTCCCATAACAATCCCGTATATACCCCAAATCACAACTATTCCGTAAAAAACGTTGTGCCTAAAATAGACAATTACAGCGCCAAGCGCGCCTGCCGTTAGCAACAGCGCGTAACACAGATAAAGGTCAGCTGCTGGATTTGCCAACCACCCCATAGACACCAGCCATGCCGCAAAATTAGCCAAACAAGCAATGGTAATCCATCCAAAGTAGATACTTAAGGGCAATTGAGTTACAAAAAGAGAAAGCTTTCCCTTTTCCGGGGATAACAAGCGAAGACGCCTGGCGATGTAATACAGCGTAAAAAGCTGTACGATCAATAAGGCGAAGGATAAACCGGGCATATCGTTTAACCAGGTATATACCCATGTTGCAATAGCGAATTGATTGGCACTGAATGAAAGACCTATCAGGAACACCTCTTGATTCGTTATGTATTGCTGACTCTTTGTAAAGGCCTTGACGAGATGGACAACCAACATCACGAACAACGCTATATAAATTAAAGTCCAAATAGAAAAGGTAAAGGCGGCGGGTGTGATGCCCGACTTGTATTTTGCAGCCATTTCTGCCATCGTATATCCGCCAACATCGCCGGTTTGACCCAACATCGATATTAGGAAGGCAAAGCAATAGCTTACGAAGTTAATAACCGCCAGTTGTTTAATGTAGCGCATAAATAAAGCTTTTAGCTATTAAACAACGCGCGTGGTAGAATGTTCAAACCGAGCTTGGCAAAAGTCGCAACAACTGCGTTAAGTATTTTTCATCAACCTCATCAAAGCTATTTAACTGCTCACTGTCTATATCCAGCACGCCTAGTACATTGTCGCCCTGTCTTATAGGCACGACAATCTCCGATTTAGAGGCGGAGCTGCATGCTATATGGCCCGGAAACTGGTCGACATCGGGCACAACCAGCACCTTATTCTCCTGCCAGGCCACCCCACAGACGCCTCTGCCTTTTTGTATACGCGTACAGGCGATCGGCCCCTGAAATGGACCTAAAACTAATTGATCGTCTTTGACCAAATAAAAGCCGACCCAAAGAAAGTTAAACTGTGTTTTGAGAGCGGCGGCTATATTCGCCAAATTGGCAATCAAATCGTCCTCGCCAACTAACAAAGCCTCTATTTGAGGTAATAAAGATTGATATTGATTTTCTTTCGTACCTTTTATGATAAACAAATCTTCCGCCATATACGTCTTATCTGGTGTTTAGCCCACGAAATAAACAATTTTGTAGCGCTTTTTGAAGAAACATTGCTATTTAAAAGCAATATTTACTTTTGCACCCGTTATATTTTCAATCATGGGCTTGAAAATGATGTTCGCATTTTCTTTTGTTTTACCTAATACATTCATCTCTTCGGCGTTTTTCAGCAGTCGCTGTTCAGCTAATTGATAAATGCCTTCAACGAGATTTTGGGTATCGCCCGGTAACCAAGCTCCTGAAATATCGTACACTTTGGACTTCTTGTGGTCCAATCGGACGTAACAGATTTCCGGTTCTGGAAGATATATCGTGATGGAGTCAACTTTATGCCTAATAATATCATCTTGCTCTACTTTTCGTAGGTCAATACAGCCGGCCACTTCTCCTACAGCTATAAAAAGTACGCGTTGATCGGGAAAGAAATACCGCAGCTCTTTTCGTTCGATGACATCCTTCATGGAATACTTCACCAGCTCCAATTTCCCCATATCGGTGATCCGCTCAATCATTACGTCTTCCGCCACTTTCACTTTAGACGACCCCAAATCGAATTTATAATAGATAAACCAACCGGAAATTAAGAGAACGGCGATTAATAATAAAACGACGATGGTGGAGCTTGTCTTTCTTAGCATGTTTATTTTTTTTATGGTTGAACAATTCTTGATGTTAAAGGTTTAATGCCTTACCGCCAATTGCACTTATTATGACGAACGCACGACCGATCGAAGGCCCGAATAAAAACTCCCTTTTAACCGCAGAAAGAAAAAATTGAATAACGAATAGATGATTTTTTATTGAAATATTTTCCTTAATATTGGATTCAATAATGAAAGCCCAACGGCTTCATAACGCTAAACTATACAACATTACAAAATCGGATGAAAAGAAGAGCAGCAATTAAGAGTCTTTTTATAATAGCCGGAGGTATCGCTATATTACCGTCCTGTTCCGGGGAAGCAGGGAAAGCATCCATTGAATTAAGCAATTTGGATATAACAGCAGTCCAAGAGAATCTGCTGGCGGAAGTTACCGAAACCATACTTCCCAAAACAAGTTCGCCCGGAGCTAAAGACCTTAATTTACATCTCTTTGTGTTGAAAATGGTTGATGATTGCCATAGCAAATCCGACCAAGAAAGCTTCGTAAAGGGACTTAACAGCCTGAACAGCTTCGCAAAAGAAAAATTTTCGAGCGAATTTAAGGAATTATCTTCAGCACAGCGGATTCAGCTTTTACAGAACCTCGAGGCGAATGAAGCGGAAACGGACAGCCAACGTTTTTACGGCATCACCAAAAGAAGAACGATCCAAGGCTTCTTGAACTCAAAGTATGTCATGAAGGACTTAAAACAATATGAGCTGATACCCGGAAAGTATAACGGATATAGTGCGGTACAAAAAACAATGGAAAAATTAGGTTAACGGAAATATCAGATGTCGAATATAAACATTGATACTATAAAGGAGCGCACATTTGACGCCATCGTGATCGGATCGGGAATCAGCGGTGGATGGGCGGCGAAAGAACTTACCGAAAAGGGACTGAAAACACTGGTATTAGAACGGGGCAAAGATGTAAAACATGTCGTGGATTATCCCACTACCAATATGTATCCCTATGAATTTGAACACCGGGGGGAAGTGCCTTTCGCAATACAGGAATCATCGCCTATTGTAAACCGATGCTACGCCTTTCGCGAAGATGCAATGCATTTTTTCGTAAAAGATAATGAACACCCTTATGTACAGGAGAAGCCCTTCGATTGGATCCGAGGCTATCAAGTAGGTGGAAAGTCTCTACTATGGGCTCGACAAACACAACGATGGTCGGATTTTGACTTCGAGGGTCCGGCCAGAGATGGTTTTGCAGTGGACTGGCCCATTCGGTATAAAGATATAGCCCCTTGGTATAGTTATGTCGAAAAATTTGCCGGGATATCTGGAAATCGCGATGGGCTAAAAGAATTGCCAGACGGCGAGTTCTTACCTGCCTATCCCTTGAATGCCGTGGAAGACTATTTTAAGGGAGTTATGAGCAAAAAGTATACAGATCGACATGTAATCAGTGCTCGCTGTGCTCACTTATCGCAACCGAATCCTATTCACATTGAGCAGGGACGTGTGCAATGCCAGAACCGAGTGCTTTGTCAGCGAGGCTGTCCTTTTGGCGGCTATTTTAGTAGCAACGCGTCTACCCTTCCCTGGGCGCAAAAAACTGGAAATCTGACTTTACGTCCTTTTTCTGTGGCACATTCCATCATCTATGATGAACAGAAAGGCAAAGCGGTAGGTGTTAAGGTGATCGATACAAACACAAAAGAAGAAATAGATTACTTTGCCCGCATTATTTTCGTAAATGCGGCAGCCCTAAACACGAACTTGATTCTCCTAAATTCGAAATCGAACCGCTTTCCTAATGGATTGGGCAACGACACGGGCTTGTTAGGAAAATATGTTGCTTTTCATAATTATAGCGCCCGCATCAGTGCCGAATACGATGGCTTGGCCGACTATAAAACGGAGGGCAGAAACCCTGCCGGCGGCGGCTATATCCCCCGATTCAGAAATCTCCATAAACAGGAAACTGATTTCTTGAGGGGCTATGCCGCAGGTTTTTCAGCTTATAGGTCCGCTGATCGCGATACTTCTAGTCTGGGAACGGATTTGAAAGAACAATTATTAAATCCTAAACTCGGCCCTTGGCGTGTGGGCTCGCATATGATGGCGGAAACAATTCCGAAAGAATCCAATTATGTTACTTTAGATGCTGATAAGAAAGATGAATGGGGCATTCCGCTGTTGAAAATATCGGTGGATTATGACGAGAACGACGCAAAAATGAAGGCGGATTACGTTGAGCAGATGACAGAGATGTTTACACAAGCCGGCTTTACCAATATCCGTGCAAATACCGCTGGACAAGCACCCGGTTTAGATATCCACGAGATGGGAGGTGTCCGTATGGGTAATGACCCTAAGACTTCTTTACTTAATAAATGGAATCAGCTCCATCATTGTCGCAACGTTTTTATTACAGACGGTGCCTGTATGACGTCTACTTCAACACAGAATCCGTCCCTCACGTATATGGCTTTTGCAGCTAGATCGGTAGACTTCGCCGTTAATGAACTAAAAAAGAACAACTTGTAGATATTCATACCTGTTAGGCAAGATAGCGCATTCGCCTGCTCCATACTACCTAACAGGTTTCATCCTCACCCTATCATTGCTCCCTATTAAACCTTTATTGTCACTTGCTGTCATAACACTAAGAAAACAAGTTTGTAGGATTAAACTTTGAGCCATGAAAACAGCAAATAATATACGCATACTACTTTTTTCCTTTAGCATTTTATTTGCTATCGGCTTTCTTGGAAAAGTAAATGCCCAACCTGGGGTAACTGTGTCATTCCAGCAGTTTTACGATGAACTTTCTCCTTATGGGGAGTGGATAGACGACCCGGATTACGGATATATCTGGGTTCCGAATGTAGAACCCGATTTTCAACCGTACGCGACTAATGGCAGGTGGGTAATGACGGATTATGGCAATACCTGGGTGTCTAATTATAACTGGGGCTGGGCTCCATTTCACTACGGAAGATGGAATTACAATCAGCGATTTGGATGGTCGTGGGTTCCGGGCTATGAATGGGGGCCTGCATGGGTGAGCTGGCGTTCGGGTGGAGGTTACTATGGCTGGGCACCTTTGGGCCCAGGCCTAAGTATCGGCGTAAGCGTCAATATCCCGTCCACCTATTGGATCTTTGTACCGCAACGTCATATCTTAAGCGCATCTATTCATCGCTATTATGCGCCAAGGAGAACGGTGGTGAACGTCTATAACAGAACCACTATAATAAACAACACCTACGTTTACAACAACCACCGATATTATGCCGGTCCAAGAAGAACTGACATTCAACGGGTGACACGGTCTTCCGTACCGGTACATCGTATAAGTAATGCCAGCCGGCCAGGTTCGGGGAGAATAAACGGACAATCCCTTGAAATCTATCGCCCGAATATAAGTAAAAATGAGCGAGCAAGGCCAACTCGGATTGCATCGGCCAACAGCATTCGTAGTGAAAGCAGATCAACAAATAGAAATACCGGTAAGGTTACTGGAAGGACTGCTACTGCTTCTGCGAATCGAAATAAAAATGTAGATCGCAGACCAGCAAGCACAACACGAGCAGCAAATGTACGCGCGAATGACTCCAAAACTAGAAATAACGAAATCCGCGCTAAAGAGAGCAATCAAGCTTTACAGGCGAGGACAAATAATACAGCGAAAAGGCCATCGGCAGAGAGGTCCGCTCGGCCTGCAGCCCAGCCCAACAGGAATAGCGTACAGCGCTCGGAACGAAGCAGTGCTAAACCAAGCGCACAAACGCGCACGCAAAACGTCCGGCAATCGCGATCGAGCACGCCTTCTAGGGGCAGTGAACGGTCATCGCGTAGTCAAGATCGTCCAACAAGTGCATCGAGAAGTACTAGAGGATAAAAAGCAGGCCCCAGAACTAGGGCCTGCTTCTTACGGCTTAAATCGTTCAAGGACACGTTTACCTGTTTTCACGTCAATACCCTTGAGTTCAATATATTGAACATCTGGCTTCCAAAAAGTACCGCCGTCTCCAATTCGAATGAATATCCGCTCGAGCACCGATTCTTTGTCATTTATCTGAGCATAAACGCGATAAACGCCCCTCGTATCCTTTTTTAGCTTTAATGGCAGTTTGCTATAAGCAACTGACCTGACGTCATAACTGCCATCCGCCAGTTTCTTCGTATTGATTCCGTAGGCAAATTTGCGTTGAATAAAATTTAACTCTTTCCGTACGCCCCCTTCGGGATAACGTATCCAAAAGGCATGAATCGGGTCTCCTAAATCAAGCCTGCCGGCATTGTCAATGTTTAAAGTATAACAGATTGTATTGGTGTTAGGATCACGCTGTATATAAAACAACAAATGCGCTACATCTTTCGGAATAGGAAACGAATCTACATCAGTAGAAACGTTTTCATATATCACCTTTGAAGGGTTAGCATATGGGAAACCAACCACGCTTCCTACCCCCAAAAAAAGAGCACAATATAAAGCGCTAAACGTACGAATATTCATAAATTATTATTTACCAAGCTTAAGCTTGTATCAAGGATTTCTTTTAAAAACCCAATAGCGTTGCAAGGTGTAATTGAAGCCAAGCGACACAAGGAGGTCAACCACTATTCTACCTATCCGATAGTCCATTTGTACAGTCTCTGTTAGCAAGTAAGTACCCGATGACTTTAACAAAACGCTCCCTCCTACCATAGAAGCGAATTTAGCCAGTTGAATCAAAATGCCGCCCCGCTGATCAACCCTTGCCGTAGCTTTGAAAGTCCAATTAAGATTGACCATAAAGTTGATCAGCGCGCCGATCATTCCACCAACGATAATTGAAATGGTATAATGTATATACAGCAACTCTGTACATATAACCATTACACTGTAATCGACTATCCCTCCTAAAAAAGCTGAAAACTGGGCTTTTATGAAGGTATAAATGCTACTTTTCTTTAACATCGGGTGAAGCACTCTTTACCGCTCGTTCTGCTATATCACGCGCGTCACCCAAACGCAATAACTTTATTGTGTCTACGATATTGACAATAAAAAGAGTAATGACTACAAGCGCTGAAAATATATTGACGGCTCCCGCAAATATTACTTCTAAAATAAAGATGATGCTGATGATGACTCTAATTTCAGTTGGTCCTACGGTCCCGGCATCTATGGTGTATCTGTCGGTAATCTTATAACGCAACTGCGTTATGATCATGGCCCATCCGTATAAAGCAACGAAAAAATAGGATAACAGTTCGTATCCTTCGCCGAGATAGACGATAAAACCGAGGCCCATAATAACAGTATTGATCCAGTCCATGATGATGTCAAGAGAAAAACCATACCATTTTCGCGGGATATTTCGGTAATAAGCGATCCGCCCATCCAATGAATCGCCTAGCCAATTAATAGAGAGTCCTAATACGCCTAATAAAAGATACGAACGGTCCACATAGCTTGCCAACACAAATCCCAGCAACACAACCATCCCTCCAAAACAGCCTATGCCAGTAAGCATGTTGGGTGTTATGGCATCTGGCACTTTGGTAACCAAGTAAGAAATTGAGCGCTGTTCGGCATCCTTTAATAAATTGGTGCGCTTCCGGTCCTTAAAGATATTTTTCTTTTTCTCGTCTTCTTCTTGCACCTGACCGAAATGCTTGTTTTCAAGCCCTTCTATCATTGTCTTCTTTTCTTTCATAAGGAGATTAGATTACTTCACCGCATTAAGCAAGTCAACGGTTGTGTATCATTTCAGGTACAAGAAGAAAGCAGCTATTTTGCTTTTTTCTTCTTTTCAAAATTAGAACCAAAGATCATATCCCATAGCGGGGAACTCACACCATAACCTTTGTCTGCATCCTGATAATGGTGAAGCATATGGTGCTGCTTGATCCTTTTCATAATGCCGCTTTTAAAGTTATAATGGTGCATTGCATAATGCCCTATATCATAAAAAAGATACCCCACTATAAAACCTGGAAAAAACGCCGACATCTGCATATCATTAAAAAACAACTTAAACAAATAATATAGCGCTAGAGCAAGGGGGATACTTACTGAAGGAGGC
Source organism: Olivibacter sp. XZL3 (assembly GCF_004368405.1). Classification (GTDB taxonomy): domain Bacteria; phylum Bacteroidota; class Bacteroidia; order Sphingobacteriales; family Sphingobacteriaceae; genus Olivibacter. The sequence continues at coordinate 61,089 of NZ_SBJH01000041.1, read as the reverse complement.
AATACCAACCGGAGTTTGTCCATGGGATAATCGTGATGCACCCCGTGAAATATGAAATGAAGACGCTCCATCACCTTCCCTTTAGGGGGTAAATGAAAAACGAAACGGTGCATTACATACTCGGTGAATGACCAAACGAATAAGCCGATAATGAAGTATCCTATGTAGAACCAAACAGAAACTTCATATGTAGCAAACGCCTGCCATGAAAAATAGAGGATAACTGGCACAAACAATATCAAAGGCACTGTAAAATGTACCTTTGTTAAAGGTTCGAGTAAGTTGCTTTTAAACATTCTTACTGATTCCTGCGAGTTAGAAACATAATTCTTTGCCATGACAACTACTATTGATAAATAAAACCTATTAACTTAATTGGCCTAAGCTATGAGCTAATAAGAATAGACAAAAATAAACAAAAAAGCGTCGTTAAACGATTAAAAATCAAATTTGACCCGGGCTCTTATACCCCATTCCGAAACATTCGGATTGTCCAAATAAGTAAATCTCCTTATTAGATCTACCCGAACTAATTTAAAAATATTCGCTATCCCAACACTTCCTTCAATATACGGAGTACTTCCTAACGTATAAGTTATAGGCAAGCCGTTTTCATCCATGGAGAATTTGTATAATGAATTATTATAATTCGGGTTATTTTCATCTCTTAAACCTCCCCACAAACCTTTGAAGCTGATAACCTCACGCCATTTTAGCCGCTTAAGCAACGGGATTTTGTTAAAAATAAACCCGTTCAGGTAATATTGTACATTAACAGCTGCATAGTGGTCGCTTACGAACTCAAGAAAGTTCATCAAATTATAAGAGTTTAGCTGATACGCGTAGGTTTGATTCGCCCGATGTATGCTAAGCAATGGAAAAGGGATGTTCTCTCCAAAAATGTATCCACCTTCGAGGGTTACGTCTGAGTAGCCAAACTGCGACAAATATACACGCTTAAAGATGTTTGCGCTAAAGTTGTGGTAATCGTTTGTGCTGTTGAATACATTTTTTAAGCCCATATTATAGCGCAAGGTAAATATCGGATATTTGTTAAATATCGGGATGCGATAAACTTTGCCCTGATAGAACTGCTCTTTCGGTGCATAGCGAAGTTCAACATTGACCTCCGATGAAGTAAGTTCATTAACGTTAAAAAGATTCCCGTTGGCATCTTCGCGTTGATAAACCAATACGCCGGCAGGACGCTGCCGCCAATGTGTAAAGCCAACTTTGTAAGAGAACCTACTCGGTAACTCATGCACATACTCGAACTTAGCAATATCGTTATAAAGCCAGCGGTTATTATCACCTCGTTTGAAAGAAAGTAAAAAGTTGTCTTCCTGAACAAATTGCAGTTCCTGGCCCGGTATCTTTGTATCGTGTTGATAACTGGCTTTTATATAATGAAGCGGAAATGAATATACTGATTTGTTGTTCAACGAGTATGTAGCACTTAAAAAGTATTTCCACTTTTCATCCCGAAAGCCATAAGCCCCATAGGTTTCAAAAAACATCCTTTTACTGAGGTCGGTAGTCGTTCGTCCTCCTAAACGTAACCTAAATCCCTCTACAGGATTAAAACTATAAAAGGTGCTAGCAGGCCCCATTTCAAACTTGCCAAACGACTTATATCCAGCTAGCAGCACCGTTCCCCAGTCCATGATGCGTCTAAAAGACTTGATCGTTTGAAGCGTATCTACATTTTTATAGATACCGACTTCCCGAAGTTCCAAGGGCACGTGACGCACACTTTTCCAATACTCCTCCGTTGTTTTGACTTCGGGATTATAAGCAATTTCTTCATCTGGACCCTTATAGATACTATCGGCTTGCGACTGTCCGATCAGGTATTTCTGAAAAGAAACGGTACGCTCGCCTAATATGCCACCGCCCTTATCCCCTAGCGCGAATTCCATGGTAAGCGTACTTTTACTTAAATGATACCGCCCGTCGGGATTTTTGCTGTACTCCAACTTTGCCTGCAAATCCCGCATAAAGTTTAAATTAATATCTTTATTTACGGTTAGATAGGCATTTTGGACTGCATAATTGCCGTCTAAAGTGATGAACAATTTACCCTCAAACAACATATCTGCCTTGTTACGGGGAACGAAACTAAGTTCAACAAGCCATGGTTGTTCCGTCTTTACGGTATCACTAATAAAAAACTTGTAAAAAGTAGGCGAATTATTGGCAATGGGGCTTAAGAACAGATTAGTGGTAATCGAAATATCATTATCGTAAATATTGATATCTTCGTACAATCGGTGAAGGTAATTGCTCACGCCATCATTATCAATGAAGTGCGGATCAAACTCAGCCTTTTTATCCGCTAAAACGTACCGCTTCTTTTTATATGGGTTTTTACGGAAATAGATGTTAGACAATTTTTCCTCCATATAGGCAGGCAAAACGTTTTTACCGCCAATCGAACTGGAATCTTGTTCGGCAAACAGAAACTGGTAATTTCTGAATATTCGCTTCTCTTTAAATTTATCCGACAGGTTACTTAAAGCCATGGACAACTTACTATACTCCTCGTATTGAACAAAGTCGTAATTTTCCATTTGATTTTCCTTTTTGTGAGCGATAACCTGCCTAATCAACTCAACAGCTGGATTATTTTTATTTCTATATCGTCCCCTTTTGCCTGTGACCACTACTTCGTTCAACATCTTGGCATCAACGCTCATCTGTACATTCACCACTTGGTCTTCCCCTGGCTTAATATCTTTTTCTACAGTGACATAACCGATATAGGCAAATTTAAGCTTCGAATAATTCCCATCTATCTTAATACTAAAATGGCCCTCGTCGTCGGCAGATGTGCCGATAGTAGTTCCGGGTATTAGAATACTTACATAAGGGAGTGTTTCCTTCGTTACTGCATCCGTTATAACGCCGCGAACGATAGTCGTTTGCGCTACAGCTATTTGAGCAGATAAAGCGAACAAAAACAATAAGCAAATATGAGTATAGCTGCTATGGATCTTTGCAATAATTATTTTCACTTCTTAATTCAATTAGTTTAGATGTGTACCACCTACACCGCAAAATAAAGGATTTCATTTAAGACTATTGTGGTCAAAAAGTCAAAAATAGCCAGCATCGCACAGCCATTAATACAGTTGGGCAGAAAAACGATCGTATTATCCAGCACTCTTCTCTTGGGTAGAGAAACAACCACTACTGTAAGGATCTAGCTGTATATCAGCAATTACAGAATTAAACTTAAATGGTCTTTTCAAATAAGCGGTAGCGCTTATATTGTTGGCCATTTATCTGTTCAATGGCATGATTCATGAGATAGTTATCTTCCAACATCCAAGAACATTCCGCATATTGGAGGTTTGTGCCTTCTGAATTTTTTATTAACCGTCCATAAAGACAGGCCTCTATACCCATTTTTCGATAGCCGTCAACGACCCCTAGCAGTAATACACGAACGCCGGTCACCTTTTTTAGTCCGAACAATAGTTTAAAAATTCCAGTAGGGAACAATCTCCCACGCTTTATCTTAATCAATATCTGGTTGATATCAGGAATGCCCAGCGCAAAACCAACCATCTTATCTCCTTGTTCGGCAATAATGCAATATCTGGGATCCAAAATCATCGATAAATCCTTTGCCAGAAAGTTGAACTCTTCATCAGTCATGGGCACAAAACCAAGGTTTTTGTCCCAAGCACTGTTATATAGCTCTTTAATCTTTGGTATTTCTTGTTTCAGATTCTTTTTATCAATGCTTCTTATTCTAATATTGCTTCTTTTCAACCGCTCTTCCAGTGCTCCCAAGAGCTTAACAGATCGGTCATTTAGATTATTACGAACAATCAGGTAAGCCAACAAATCCGTCTGCTTCTGTAATCCGGCTCCCATTAATAATTTTTCGTAGTATCGCATGTTATAAGGCATCATCGCAACCGGCGGTCGGTCAAAGCCTTCTACTAATAAGCCACAAGAGTCATTGGTCGATAGGTTTACGGGCCCCACTAATCGATTTGCTCCCTTTTCTTTTAGCCAAGCGACGCTGCGTGCCAGCAGCTCATCTACTACGCGTTGATCGTCTACCGTATCGAAAAAACCAAAAAAGCCATCGTTCGCCTGCGTAAACGCATTATGATTGGTATTGTAAATTGCAGCTATGCGTCCTACAACTTTTTTGCCTTCATAAGCAAGAAACAATTGGATAAAAGAATGGTTATGAAAAGGGTGCTTGCCCGGCGTAAGCATGTCACGCTGGGCAATAAACAACTCCGGGACATAGTCCTTATCATTCTTATATAGATCATGAGGAAAATCTATAAAAGATTTCAACTGACTTTTAGACGAAACGTTAACTACCTCCATGGTAAAATAAGTGCTGTATCGATATGTTCAGTTGATTTATGCTATTTTAACGAATTCGCTGGCTAAAGTTTCGCGGTATGCTTGTGTCAGCTTGCTTACGGCTTCATCGATTTGACTAAATGTATGTGAAGCCATAAGCGAAAACCGAATCAAGGAATCTTGAGAAGCTACAGCTGGAGATACAACCGGATTAACAAAAACGCCTGCTTCGTGTAGCTTTTTCGTAATCAAAAATGTAGCATCATTATCACGTATGTAAACAGGTAAGATAGGGCTTTCTGTTTTCCCTAAATCAAAACCGTTTTCCAATAACTGACGCTTTGCGTATTCGGTATTCTTCCAAAGGTTCTCAATATGCTCCGGCTCGTTTTGTATAATTTCCAGTGCCGCTAAAACGCTCGCTGCAGAGGCAGGGGTCATACTTGCACTAAACATCAACGAACGGGCTCTATGTTTCAAATATTCGATTGTATTGGCGTCGCTCGCCAGGAATCCGCCCAATGAAGCCAATGACTTGCTAAAGGTTCCCATAATGACATCCACGTCATCGGTTAAACCGAAATGGGACGCCGTCCCGGCTCCTGCTTCGCCAATAACGCCTAAACCGTGCGCATCGTCTACCATAACAGCAGCGTCAAACTCTTTTGCGATTGCGGTCAACTCAGGAAGCTTTACAAAGTCGCCTTCCATGCTGAAAACGCCATCCACAGCAATCAATTTGACCGCTTCTTCCGGCAGTTGGCTCAATTTGTTCCGCAAATCGGCCATATTGTTGTGCTTATACTTAATCACCTTCGAGAAAGACAAGCGACTTCCGTCTATAATAGAAGCATGATTACAGTCATCTAAAATAAGATAGTCATTTCTTCCGGTTAAGCAAGAAAGTGCGCCAAGATTTGCTTGAAAACCGGTACTAAATAAAACAGCTCCTTCTTTACCTACATAGGCAGCAAGCTTGGCCTCTAATTCTTCATGAATATCAAGTGTTCCATTCAAAAAACGTGAGCCAGCGCAGCCGGTGCCGTATTTGGCAGTAGCTTGTTGAGCAGCTTCAATAATTTTCGGATGGTTAGTTAACCCCAAATAAGAATTTGAGCCGAACATAAGTACCTTCTTTCCATCGATGACAACTTCGGTGTCCTGACCAGACTCGATAGGTCTGAAATAGGGATAAAGACCTTTCTCTTTTATCACCGCCGCATCTTTAAAATCTGCTATACGCTTGTCAAAATTTCTGCTCATTTAATTAAAATTTAAAACCCAAGGGTTTATCTCCTTTTTAATACAGTTATATTATATGTATATTCTGCAGGTTGTTCCCAATTGATTTGATCACCTGCATAAATCGATCATGCTCTGGACTTTTCAAGCTATTAAACAAAACCTTTTCGAGATTCACAATTTTATCCTTTATAAGTCCGGCCAAGGCACGTCCCTTTGGAGTGAGCATAACACAGTTTTTCCTTTTATCAGCTAGATCTGTCGTTACTCTGACCAAATCTTCCTTTTCTAAATTGGAGATGGTTCGAAGTACCGACGATTTGTCTCTCCCGATTTCATCGGCAATCTGCTGTTGTGGAAGACCTTCCTCCGGTATACTAAACAAAACAGGCAGCTGTTCTATCCGCACATCAATCCCCTGGGCAGACAAGTACTGATTGGCCTTATTGCGCAACAACTTACTCAGGTTATCGAGATGGAATATGGCTAAATCTTCATTATTTTTCACCTGATTCATCTATTGTAAAAATCGTTTGTATATCAACTAATAACGCCACAAATATCAACTCAATATTAAATTAAAAAAAGGTACATATGTCGCCAAAATTGGTCATTTTTTCTGTATAAACACCGTTACATTCCGAACCGCTAGCCTGAAAAACCTATAAAATCTCCCCTAAAACTCAAATAAATGAATGTTCGTCAATATCACCTTCCGCACCAATACGTCTAAAACTCTGTATTCTTTCGTTTCTGCGAAACAACATCATGCCAATTATTCTGTTAATATTAAATTAACAAAATGCGAAAAACCGAATAAAAACCTTTTGCTATCAACGACTACTCTGCGAACTATTTGGACTCGAACTTCGGTAGATACTTTATTTTCAAATAATTAGATTTAAAAGTATTAGAAGCTAATATAATGACTAAAGGCTTAGGAAAAAGTTATCAACAAAAAAAATCGTTGCGTTGGCAACAAATTTTACATTTATATGAGTATTGTAGCTATCGAATCGTTTTTCTGTAGCTGGTAGGATTGACACCGGTATAACGTTTAAAATACTTGCCGAAAAAAGACATGTCACTAAAATTGAGAAAATCCGCTATTTCTATAACTGTCAGAGAAGGAATACTCAATAGGCTTTTCGCCTCCATGATTACCATTTCTGCAATAATCGCACTTGCCGTTTTACCCGAAACGTCTTTGGTGACCTCAGAAAGGTATTTAGGTGTAATGAACAACTTTTTTGCATAAAAATCGACACTCCGCTCCTCTTTGAAGTTATCTGCTACGAGTTTTGTAAAACGAAGCATGATGTCTTCTTTCCGCGATACTTTCCTGTTTTTTTCGCGAATGTATTTTCGATATAAAAACGCATATTCGTACATAAAAGCTAAAAAGCTGTGTTTAACAACAGCATGATGTATAGCGGCGTCCTCTACGTGGTTGCCCAATAACATCACTTCAATCAAGTTATTCAGGGCCTTGATTTCGTGCAGTGCCAAATTGCATAAGGGCACACCTGAAACAGACAAATCGTATACGTCTTGATGAAGTTCCCGTATATTCGCATTTACCAGAAACGAGGATTTATATAGAATCGCATAAAACTTGCAATCATCACTAATGGCCAACAACCGTTTGATCATATTGGGAGCAAAGGCCAACACATTGTTCTTTTCCAACCGAAAATGCTGCAAATTCAAATTGATATCTATCGATCCTTCATGAACCATCAATACAGCAAAAAAATCGGATTTAAAAGGATTGAAGATGTCGTAAGGGCTAAATTCCTTAGAGCTTAATAATCGTTTATTGATATGAAAGACTATAAATTCGCGTGAATCATCTTTGGAAAGATGATGCGACGTGATCTGAGGCAACTTCTTTTTCATATGGCAACAGGCACAAGGGCTTTATCGCACGAGCTTCAAAACTACAGCAACAAATTACGGGTAACTTTCCGATCAAAGGTGATCCATCCAGGATAATTTATTGTTTTGTTTCCAATAGCGATTGTTGGCTTCAATTTTATGGTTAGCACGCTTTCCTGGTTTGGATTCTTCCCGGAAATAAAGTCTGAAAGTTCTTGTAATACAGAACCATTCGAAAGCAAGCCATAAACATTGGCGTCAATTAAAACAGGTATCTCTGCTGTTTCACCGGGTTTTACCTTTATTTGTTGATTCACCAATCCTGTGGCCAGTGTACGGTCCTTCATTAAAAGTTGGTATTGAAATTGGTTGATCCCTGCAAGATTAGTGGTCGGGTTGGTTATCTTTAACTTTAATATTCCCTTTAACGGTATTTCTTTTCGAAGCATGCCCATCGCCACACCTCCCATACTTCGTGTATCAATATTTCCAGAGCGAAGCAATTGAACAACATCTGTACCTGCTAAAAAAACGCTATCTACGCTTTTTACCTCGTATTTACATTGTTCCAGTGCTTTTATCTGCTTGGCCTGTTGGTTAACACCACACGCCATAAACACCAGAAGTAACATCATCAATAACAGCCTATTCATTTTAAATCTCCTTAGCTGGTGACAAATGTAAACTATTAGGACGACAATTCGGGTTAATATTTGTTAAACAACCGCTAATAGCCGAAAGAAACGCTAGTCTAAGTAAGCGCCTTGCCTTACTAATAGCGCCCTGTATTTATTGAAAATTGCAGATTTGGAAACAAAACCCATATAATGGTCATTCTCGTCAAGCACCGGCAAAATCCAAATGTCTTCGCGGTCCATCTTTCGCATAACGTCGTACATATTTGCATTCATACGAACCACATCGATGGGAGCTTGGGCCAATTCTTTCATTGTTTTGTCCGAAACCTCCTCTCCCATGAGAATGCTAAATAAACGCTCACTGTAGATTACGCCTAATAGTTTGCGCTCTCCATCAACAACAGGAAAAATATTTCTTTTGGTATGAATAATATCTGATCGCCTGTCTATAGGCTTTTCATCCGGACGCAGCACGGTGAAATTAGTTTCTAAGACATAACGCAATTTCATCATTCTCAATACCGTTTTATCTTTGTCTTCATGCGAAAGCCAATCGCCATGCGCCGCTAAATTTTTTGTATAAATAGAATACTTTACTGCTGCCCTATTAATGAAATAAGAAATGGCCGAAACAATCATCAGGGGCACCATCAAGGTATAACCACCCGTTATCTCGGCAATAAGAAATATGGCCGTTAAGGGAGCGTGCATAATACCACTTAATGCGGCAGCCATACCAGCAACGATAAAATTGGCTTCAGTAAGATAGGTCAGCCCCGTAAGATTGACACCATGTGCAAAGACAAAGCCCAAGAGTCCACCCATCACTAAACTGGGGCCAAACGTTCCGCCATTTCCGCCACTGTTAAGCGTAATCAGCGTAGCAAAAGACTTAGCAAAGACGGTCACAAGGCTATAAACCACAACCATCCAACCTACATGTTTATAATCGGAGAATACGCTGTTAGCTAATAACGAATTCGATTTCCCAAGGAGGAGCTGTTGAATAGCAATATAGCCCTCCCCGTACAATGCAGGAAAAATAAATATTAATATCCCTAAACTTAAACCACCGAGCCAAATTTTATGGTAAGGATTTTTTACAGCAGCAAACCAACCCTTCACCCAACCGTCCACTTTGGTGAAATAAACGGAAAAAAGGCCGACAAGCCCGCCTAATAACAAATAAAAAAATAACGCGGGTAAAACCCACTCGTCAGAAACTAAATAAAATAGTGGTTCACTATATAATACCCTCGACACGACCGATGCCGTGGCAGCGGCCATAAGTAACGGAATAAAAGCTGGAATTGAAAACTCAGGCAACAGGATTTCAATAGCGAATACCATTCCGGCAACTGGGCTATTAAATGCGCCGGCAATACCCGCTGCGGCACCACAAGCGAGCAACATGGTAACCTCGCGATAATTAAGGCCGAAGAACCGAGCTACATTGGAACCGATGGCTGAACCACTGTAAGCGATTGGCGCTTCCAACCCTGATGAACCGCCAAAGCCGACCGTAAGTGCTGAAGTAATGATCTGAGAGTATATGTTATGATTTTCAATTCTGCTGGATTTTCTGGAGATGGCATATAATATAGGCGTAATCCCATGTTCAAATTTTCCCTTTCGGATAAAACGCCGGACGTAGATAACCGTTAGCAAGATCCCTATAAGCGGGAAGAATAGGTACAAGTAATATTTGTATTCTGACTGTACGTCGTTCTGTAAAAAGGCGGCTATACCGTGTGTAAGCGCCTTTAGTCCTGATGCGGCCACGCCCCCAATTAGCCCAACAACTACAGCCAAAATCACCAGAAAGTTTCGATTTGAAATTTTCCGAATGCGCCATTGATTGATTCTGTAAATAATCCCGCTCCGTGTTTCCAAAATACTACTTTATTTTTATCACTCTAAGATAGTCAATCAGCGCCTTATTTTTACTTAATCGCTTACTATTTATACCATTTATCGGAGGGTTCACCAACTTTAATTGATACGTTCCTTTATTAAATCTAGCAACAACTTTGTTGCTAAATCCCCAATCCGACCATTCGCCCTGACCTCTTTGCGGAAAGACAATTGCCCCTAACCCTTGGGATTCGCTTTCCAAGTAACTCACCGCACAGCCATTTCCCGTGCCCACATATCCGTTGCCATTGGCATAACGGAAATCAATTACATAGAGTCCGGTATCAGGAATAGTCACAGCGATGCTCAATGAATCATTTGCCGAAACCGACAGATCAACAAAGCCTTTGGCGGAATACCCTTTCACCTCCTGCCGCGATAACTTCCCGAAATTTTCTGCTTCTACAAGCTGTTCGGCTCCGGGCGAATACACCGTATAAGGAGCACTTGCAAAAGAAGAATTCCCGGCAGAATCGACCGCAATGACCTGATATTCTGCGAACTCATTTTGACTTATATTGATTTCGTTGCGATCTATCAATGTTTGCATTTCGCCGTTCTTAAGCACCTGATAGTTGGCGGCACCTTCGACAATACGCCATTTCAATTTACCATTGTCATAGGTTAACGCAGGCATATCGATTGCGAAACGATTGTGGGTCCTATAAATCTTTTCATTCGGCATTTGATTATCGCCCATTACAATCGTTAACTGATGTTTACCTTTAATATCCCCGGGAATAAACGCCTCCTTTAATTCATTACCATCAAGAGAAACGGACGTTATGGCATTACCGTAACCGCTCAACGTGATATCAAGAATGGCATCCCGGTATTTAAAACCACTTAGCTTTCTTTCTCCGCGTAATCTCTTGGGAACATAAGGGTTTAGCCGAAGCCCCTCGGGTTCAAATTGGAGTCCGAAAAAAACTTGATAAACTAAGCCTAGATTGCCTGCTAAACTACTTAACGCTTCGTCTTCATTGGCTAATGTTGGTTCATAATTACCATTATCCGCTCTAAAATTGGCTTTATTGGTGAGATACATGGCTGCCGACCTATAAATAGCGGCCAACCCTGCTAACACATATGGCTCGTTACGCACTTTCGCGGCCGCTATTGTAGCATAGGCTTGTACGAATGGCCAAATGGCATTGTTTTGATAGGTCGGAATATAGGTTGTTTGCGGAAACACACAAGCGGTTCCGAAAGGCAAAATCGGCATATTTGCTATGACGGCCTTTTGCTGCTCTGCGTCTGCAACTTCAAACAGTACAGCCAACGCTTGCCCTAAAGCGTCAGAGCGATCGGAAGTCAGCTTATATACCCGCCCGTACAGGTATTGAGCATAGGATGATTTGTCTTTAAGCCAAAGATGTTTATTTATACTTGCCTTTAAACTATCAGCCCAAACTTCGTATTTTTTCCCTTCTCCGCTCTTCGCTAAAACGCCTGCCATTAATGAGAGACGGCGCAACGCACCGTAGTGTATGGCATTGGTACTGGTGGACATAGACTCGTAAATATCAGCTGCTTGCATCCATTTTGGATACGTCTGCTCACGCTGGTTCAGAAAGCTCGATTCACCTCGCATCAAGCCCTTATCGGCGTCAAATGCAAGCACACGGTCTTCTTCTAAGGCTTCTTTTGCTATTTCATAGCATTTTTTTAACCACAAGGCATCGCCGGTTACTTTATAAACTTCCCATGCTGCAATCACCCATAAAGCTCTATCCGTAGAAACGGGATAAGAACCGCCCGTTCCATTAGCTTGAACCAACCTATCCTGGTCAACAAGCTGCATGAGACCGCTTTTAGCAAGCTCTGGCGCAAAGGCTGCGATAGACAAAATAACGCTATAGTTCACGTGGCCCGCGTTGCCGGCAAGCCATCTTTTATCAAGCTTTAAACTACTGCCGTCTTCGCTTACTTTCTGCACAAATTCTTCCATCGCCATGTTATATAGTGCATCAGTTAACGGATACGGCGAGGAATAAGCGGGAAATGAACTAATGTCCTGCGTTAATTTCCACACCGGTCGATCCAGCGTTTTCTTTGGTTTGTTCAATGTTAACGTAATCTCATATACACCGTCTCCGTCTCGGTCTTTCATCTCCAATTCCGGATGGTTGACCAGATTATCGAAATCCCAGAAGAGCGGCTCGGTATTACCGGCCACGTAAACTCGACCGAAGTCCTCCTTGTAGAATTTGACACCGTTAAAATTCGTATAAAATCCGTCCTCTTCAAAGGCCTTTAAAACATGCCTTAAATCGAGCCTAATGGTAATCTTCGCTCCAGACGCCAGATATGTTTGCTTAGGCACGCTCGTTTCGTCCTTGTATGGAGTGCCAAATTTGACCGACACGACTTTATCTTCCGTTTCTCCAGGTAAAACCACTGCAGAGTGATAAACGCCAGAAGGCAGTTCATTGTCTTTCCCGTTTATACTAAACTTAAAATTTATACGGGGGCTCAGTGTATCTCGGTACGAACTCTTATAGTTGCTAACAACTTCTTTCGACGAAATGGCTTTCGCTTCAAATGATCCTTGCACAACCCGGTTTCCATACAATGTAAAGGCCTCGGATTCGAAAATTTCGCTTTTGTTGAAACTGTCGCTACAGGATAATAATGTAGATATTACGGAGAGAATAAATGCGAGACACTTAGATCTTCTATTCATTTTTATATACAGATTGACTACCAAAGGAATAAGGATTCAAAAGAAGAACACCGGCGTTGATGAACGGATCTCAAAATTCGCTGCAAACCTACGCAAAATTCGTTTATAATCAAACCCCGCAAATTCCTTACCTTTGTTTGGTTCCGATTCCAACATCAGACATTTGTTTGATGAAAGGCGTTCTATCAATACAAGCGCTGGTATAATTTGTTTTACGAATATTCAATTGCCAAATCCCATGTCAAGTTTGAGCCACGAGTTTATATATCTTGATCACTGTGCTACCACACCGGTCGACCCTCGCGTATTACAATCGATGCTGCCTTATTTCAGCGAATTATACGGAAACGCTTCGAGCGTCTATCATAAACTTGGACGGAAGTCTGCAGAAGCTGTTGATCGAGCGCGAAGTCAAGTTGCCAAACTTATTAATGCGTCGTCTAAAGAAATAACGTTCACCTCTGGCGCTACCGAAGCTATCAATCAAACGTTAAAAGGCGTTTTCTATCACTATCAACACATAGGAAAGCATATTATTACTTGCGCAAGCGAACATCCAGCCGTTTTAGACACCTGTAACTTCTTGAACCGAGCGGGCGCCGATATAACGAAATTAGCGACTAATCACCTCGGCGAAATATCCTTAGACGACCTCAAACAGGCTATTAGGCCCGATACGATCCTAATATGCCTCATGCTCGCAAACAACGAGACCGGCGTGCTCCATCCAATAAAGCAGATCAGTAAGATCGCAAAGGAACATAACATTTTGTTTTTTTGTGATGCAACGCAAGCCGTGGGAAAAATCCCAGTAAACGTAGAAAGTGACGGTATTGATCTATTGGCTCTAAGTGCACATAAAATCTATGGGCCTAAAGGAGTGGGCGCTTTGTATATTAAACGTCGACGGGCCCCTATCCAAGTCGGCGCATTAATACAAGGTGGAAAGCAAGAGAATAACTTACGTGCTGGCACTTTAAATGTTCCAGGCATAGTGGGTTTAGGCGAAGCAGCAGAACTGGCTTTCCAAAGCCAAAACGAGGAATCGAAAAGGTTGGAACAACTTCGCGACTGCCTGGAAGCTTCTCTATTAACATTGCCCGAAACGTTTGTCAACGGCAATTCAGGCAATCGGCTTCCGCACGTTTCAAATATGTGCTTCCGGTATATCAGAGGTGCCGATATCATGACACAACTGCCACAGCTCGCCCTATCGGCCGGAGCTGCCTGCGCCAGCGGAAGCAGAGCCCCTTCCCATGTGCTCCTCGCCATGGGACTGAGCAAGGAAGACGCTGAAAGCTCTCTTCGCTTCAGCTTGGGAAGAACCACGACAAAAGAACAAATAAACTATGCGGTCGATCTGTTACGCACTGCCATTACCAAACTGAGAAAAGATTCCCCAGTTTGGAAAATGTACGAATCCGGTTTATTATAAAGCGAACGATAGCCCGCCCGTTATGGATTACACGGAAAAACTTTCGCCACAAGCGCAAGTACGCGATGCGTTCGGATTAATAAAGTTAAATCCTTTTCCGGTTAAGCCGTCGCTGTAATCCAGCTTGGTGCCGGCTAAATAGAGAAAAGACTTTATATCTAATACAATTTTGACTCCCTGATCTTCAAAGGACTGATCCCCTGCCCGTTCCTCGTTATCAAAATCAAGCTTATAAGTAAGTCCTGAACAACCGCCGCTTTCTACAGCAACTCGCACAAAATAGGAAGCGTCATACTTTTCTTCCTGAAGAATTTCGTTGATTCTGTCTTTCGCCTTCTCTGTAACAGTTATCATAGTATTACAAATAAAATTTTACCAAATATCGTTAATCCCTAGTAATTTATAAAGCATATCGACCTATGCAAATGGAATTTGACAAGGATTAGACATCCACAATGTACAGCATACCTGATATCCATAGCAACAAGCGCATAACCACGGAAAAGAAGGATACCACCATTGTAAAATAATGGTGATTTATCGGCTAAATTTTTTATTTTTCGGATATTTAGCCACAAATCAATCCAACATGGTGTATAGAATATATTCAATAATCATTTTTAACTTAATCAGCCTGTGCTTGTTCGCACAGAAGAAGCCATTAGACCACAGCGTATACGATGGCTGGCAGAGCATTAAATCTGCAAAAGGAAGTCTTGATGGACAATTCATTTTATACAGCATTACGCCGCAGGAAGGAGATGCGCAGCTGATCATCAGCACAGTGTCGGGAGAAACGATTTGGACTGTCCCCCGCGGCGAAAACGGTCTATTTACCGATAACTCGCAATATGCGATTGTTACGATTAAACCGCCATTTGCTGAAACCAGACTTGCAAAGATCAAGAAGAAGAAGGAAAACGAAATGCCGAAGGATTCGTTGGCCATTATATCACTGCTCACCAAGAATATTTATAAGGCGCCTCGTGTAAAATCGTTTAAATTAGCAGACGAATCATCAGAATACATCGCCTACTTAACAGAAGAAACCGCAAAGGCCGACAGTGTTGAAAAAGACACTAAAGGTAAAAAAGGCGGGGAATCCGGCACCTTGCACTTGCGTAACCTGGCGACTGGAGCCGAAGAGCTTTTCGAACATGTAAGCGATTACTCTTTTGACAACGCGGCTCGGGTATTGGCTTTTGCTCGGACAGGCAAGAAAGATGTACAAACGGATAATGCCGGTTTGTTCTTATACACCATCCAAGAGAAAAAGCTTAAGCAAATCAGCCGGGGACGTGGAACATATCGTCAAATCACGTTTGATCAGACCGGTACGCAGTTGGCTTTTACAGCAGAAAAGAGTCCGGAAAAGGCACTTCAAAAACCTTATAGCCTCTACTATTATACACCCGAAAGAGATACTGCTAATATTATTGCAAATGTCAGCAGCACTGGTATGCCCAACAATTGGAACGTGAGTGGCGACGGAAAACTGCGTTTCAGTAAAAGCGGAGAAAAACTCTTTTTTGGAATTGCACCAATTCCTCGCATAAAAGACACAACGATTGTAGATTTTGAGGTAGCTAACGTAGATATTTGGACGTGGAAAGACGACTATTTGCAACCGCAACAACTCGTAAACTTGAAGAAAGATTTGACTAAAAGCTACCTGAGTGTGATTTATCCGAAAAGAAATGCTACGGTCATACCACTAGCCTCATTGGATATTCCAGAGATCGAATTGACAGATGACGCCGATAACCAATATGCGTTAGGCAGCACGAATGCCGGGAAACGGGTTTCTGCACAATGGGAAGGCAGTACAAAACAGGATTTTTATTTAATTTCTACAACCGACGGAAGCAAGACGAAAATCGCATCTGACGTATATGCACGACCCTTTATGTCTCCTCTCGGAAAATTTGTTGTATGGTACAATATGGCCACCCAACAGTGGAATGCCTATGATGTTAATGCGCGCGCTTTAAGAACACTGAACACCGATCTGCCGGTCAGTTTTTCCGATGAAGACAATGATTCCCCTACCTTCGCCCGGCCTTACGGAATTGCCGGCTGGACACCGGAAGATAAAGAGGTGTTGATTTATGACAAATATGATATTTGGAGCTTTGACCCCAAAGGTAACGACAGGCGCATACTGACAAACGGAGCAGGTAGAAGCACTAAAATCACCTTTAGATATGAAGACATCCTCCCCAAAACCGGAAGAAAGAAACACGATAAAGCGGTTATCATTGACACCAAAAAACCGATTTTAGTAAGCGCCTTTAACCACCTTACTAAAGAAGGCGGATGGTTCGAAACGAACCCTCGTAACAAAAAGGACCCAAAGGAAATCGTTATGTCAGCTCACGCTTATAAAAATGTTTCCGCCAGTATAGATAAGAATGTGATCATCTATACCAAAGAAAACTATAAGGAATCGCCCAACTTATACGTTACCTCTTCCGAATTCAAAAGAGAAACCAAGTTAAGTGCTATCAATCCCCAACAAGAACAATACAACTGGGGTACGGCTGAACTTGTAAAGTGGACGACGCCAGCGGGACATGAAGCGACTGGCATCCTGTACAAGCCGGAGGACTTTAGCGAAGCGAAGAAATATCCGATGATCACGTATTTTTACGAGAAACTGTCCGATGGCTTAAATACCTACATTGCACCGGCACCAACGCCTTCCCGACTTAATATAAGCTACTTTGTCAGCAATGGTTATCTGGTGTTTGCTCCAGATATCAGCTATGAAATAGGTCACCCGGGCAAGTCGGCAGAAGAATACATCAATTCAGGGGTAAAAGAGCTCGCCAAATTCGCATGGGTGGATGAAAAACACCTCGGCATACAGGGACAGAGTTGGGGCGGCTACCAGGTAGCTCATTTGATTACCCGTACGGATATGTATGCAGCGGCTTGGGCCGGAGCACCGGTGGTTAATATGACCTCTGCCTATGGTGGCATACGATGGGCTACCGGACTTAACCGACAATTTCAATACGAAAAGACGCAAAGCCGCATAGGAAAGGATTTATGGGAAGGTTACGATCTTTACATCGAAAATTCTCCGCTTTTTCATTTAAAGACCGTTAAAACACCTGTAGTGGTTATGGCAAATGATAATGATGGAGCCGTTCCGTGGTATCAGGGAATAGAAATGTTTACCGCGCTACGTCGTCTCAGTAAGCCCGTATGGCTACTCAATTACAATGGTGAAGAACATAATTTGGTAAAAAGGCAAAACAGAAAAGACATCCAAATCAGAGAACAACAGTTCTTTGACCACTTCTTAAAAGAAAAGCCGGCACCGGTATGGTTGGAGCGTGGAGTACCCGCTACGTTAAAGGGTATCGACTGGGGATTCGATTTAATCGACTGAAATAAAAGCCCCGCTCCTAAAAGCCAATAGCAAATAAAACACTCGTTAAGGGGCCGACTTTTATCCGGCCCCTTTTTTATTAGCCAATAAGATGGCGGGCGTCATTGCCGGTATATTTTCCCTTTGTATTTTTTTAATTCGATAAAATCGTTAAATTCGATAGCACGCAACGCAAAATTCGTTTGATCACGTTTTAAACGAACATGAAGTTAAAAAGACCATAATTGATGAAGTTATATACGATCGAAGCAGGATTATTTAAATTAGATGGCGGCGCCATGTTTGGTGTGGTACCTAAAAGTATTTGGCAGCGTACCAATCCAGCAGATGAAAACAATCTGTGCACCTTGGCAGCCAGGCTTTTGTTGATCGAGACGGAAGGCCGGTTAATTTTAGTTGACACCGGATTAGGCGATAAGCAAGATGCAAAATTCTTTAGCCACTACCAACCGCATGGAAGTAAATTGGAAGACTCCTTAGCAAAACATGGATTTAACAAACAGGATATTACCGACGTTTTATTAACCCACCTTCACTTCGACCACGTCGGCGGAGCTGTTGAAAGACGGGGCAATGCCTTAGTCCCCGCTTTTGAAAACGCTACCTATTGGACAAACAACAAGCACTGGCACTGGGCCACCCACCCTAACGACAGGGAAAAGGCTTCTTTCTTAAAGGAAAACATATTACCACTTCAGGATGCCGGTAAATTAAACTTTATAGATGAAAAGGACAGAGCCTTCTTCGCAAGCGATGTACAAATAAGATTTGTCTACGGTCATACCGAGGCTATGATGCTGCCCCAAATTAGTTACAACGGAAAAACGGTGCTCTATATGGCAGATTTATTACCGTCTGTTGGACATATTCCCCTGCCTTATGTGGCGTCTTACGACGTGTTTCCTTTACAAACGTTAAACGAAAAAAAAGCCCTATTACAAGAAGCACTGGATAATGATTATGTCTTGTTTTTAGAACATGATCCGCTTCACGAATGCTGCACACTTAAACAAACAGAAAAAGGGATAAGACTCGACCGTACGTTTAAACTGCAGGATCTGTAAAACACAAGGGGTTATTTGTCATCGTTCAGCTTCTCCGCTTCGTCATTTTTAAAATCATTGAGGTTTGTTCGATGCCAAAACGGGACTTTTATATGAATTGCCGCTTTCGCCATCACGTATGCCGAAGTGGGCGAGGTTAAGGCTATAAAAAACATGATCCCCAGGCCTTTCAGTAACACTTCGATATTGTTAAAATAAAATACGGCAGCTATAACGATCATGAGCACCGCTAGCGTTGAATTCTTCGTTACAGCAGACAGTCTACTGTAAAAATCGGGAAGCCGCAACAAGCCAATGGCTGAAACGAGCATAATCAAAGAACCCAATAGCACAAAACTTGCACTTATTACTAAGGTTACATTACTCATACTCTTTCTGATTTACGAGGTAGTAAGCAAACGATATGGCACCTAAAAACGCAATCAGCGAAAACACCAAGGCAACGTCAAAAAAAATCAGCTTATCAGTAAACATAACGTAGGTAATCAGCAAGCCCAATAAATAGACAGATATCAGATCAAGCGCCGACAGACGGTCCGCTAAACTGGGGCCGACCACGAATCTATATAATGCCAACAGGATAGAAAGTGCCAGTAGACAGACGCAAAACAGCAGTATAGATGAAAAAACAGTCATTACTCCTTCGTTTTTTTTATTTTTTTAATTGATTCATTATCGCCTCCGCCAGAAGCGCCGACGCTTTCAGGACTTGCAGAAAGTGCCGTAACATCAAGAAGCCTCTTTTCCAGGCCTTCTTTCATATAGCTCTTAAAGCCCTCGAGCGTACCACCGTTGAGGTAAATGGTATGGACAAAAAGATATCGTTTATCATCAGAAACGCCAACAACCAAAGTCCCCGGAGTAAGGTTTGACATGTTAGTAAGTACCATAATACTTGTATCTGAATGCAGCGACAACGGCACTTTTACCACGGCTGGCTGTAAATTAATTTTTGGTGTGACAATTTCCTTGGTGAGGCGTACATTAGCCCGGATAAAGTCTTTTATAAAAAATTTGAACAATCGCATCAATTGAATAACCAATTTAAAATACCGACGTCGGAATACAGACAAAAGGAACCAAATGACGGTAAAAGAAAGAAAGAATGCGACAACCGCACTCCCCGCAGTATCAGAAGCGAAAGAGACTTTTTCAAGAATCCAATAACTTGCGTAAAAGCTAGCCAATAGATGTATAACAAATAAAATTCGCATATTTTTCGTCTATTAAAAGAAAAGCCATATCCCGGGAGAGCAAAATTATTACCGTTGTATTACAGCATCGACATAATTACTTGGTAAAAGCAATTGTTCCGCAGCTCTTTGTGTATACTCGATTAACCAAGAAGGATTAAAACTGATCCAAAATGTCACAATAAGCAAAAAAGCACTTGCTATATACATATGATAGCATTGCTTAATAAAAACACCTTCTGGCAGCAATTGTTGGCCTTTCACATCCTGTTTTTTTAAAAAGCACTTGCTCCATATAATCATCATTGAGTATAGCGTCAGTAGAGTTGTGATTAATATAATGGCAACCGACCCATATTCATGCGCCAAAAGGCCTGCGTCAATTAACATAAACTTTCCCCAGAAACCGGAAAAAGGGGGGATGCCAACCAATGTTAAAGCAAGCATGATAAAGACAAAAGACAATAAAGGAAGTCGATCGTACAAACCGCTTATCTCGCTGATACGATATGAGCCAGCTGCCTTACCGATAATACCAGCGGCAAAAAAAAGATTGGTGTTTACAAGCATGTGATGCAATGTGTAAAATATTGCGCCCGCAATCGCTGCCGAAGTATACACCGATAAGCCCCAAAGTATAAATCCGATCTTACTGATTAAACTATAGGCTAGCACTTTCCGTATATCACGGTGGGCAATAGCACCCAGTACGCCAACCAACGCGGTAAAACAGGAAGCGCCCAGCAGAAATTTTTGCAATTGATAATGCTGCTGAAGCGGGAATAACAAAGTGAATGTTCTGATCATGGTATACACGCCCACCTTCGTTAATAAACCAGCCACAATGGCTGTAATAGCAATCGGCGGTGTGTGATAAGAGGCTGGCAGCCAAAAATAGAAAGGAAACAAGGCCGCTTTGATTCCAAAACTTACCAATAGTAAGATGGCGGCCAATCGCGTAATAGGCTGTAAAGCAGGGTCTGCTAAACTCGCGGCTAAGGCGGCAAGATTTGTATTACCCGTAGTACCATAAAGTATAGCAATCGCTAAGAGCAAAAAGGATGAAGCGACGAAATTGATCACCACGTATTTGATCCCACCTTGCAGCTGGTCGCGCTTACTGCCTAAAGTAATAAGCACGAACGAAGATATTAACATGACTTCGAACCAAACATACAGATTAAACAAATCGCCGGTTATAAAAGCGCCTGATATACCTCCCAACATAAACATCAAAGCCGGGTAAAAGCCGATCCGCTTTTTTCTTGCACTCAACACACGATCCGAAAAGGAAAAAATAGACGCGGCCACGGCAAGCAAGGCAGTCATAGCGATCATTAATCCCGCGAAGCGATCTACAAAGAGGGTGATGCCGAAAGGGACCTCCCATCCGCCGACCTGCGTTGTTACGAATCCATCGCGCGTTAACAAGTCTAGCAATTTTACGGCTGCAATCAGTGCTATCAGACTGGAACTGATGACAATCGCCCGTTGGATGTCAACCCTTTTATAAAACAGTAAACACAGCATTCCACTGATCATAAAAATAAGCAGGGGCGCTACCATAAGATTGGCCGGATCGATACTAAACATCATCGGTATTTGTTAACGTATCCAAGTCATTGGTGTTGCTCGTCTGATATACCCGTTTAAGCAAAACGATTACAAAAGCTTGCACCCCTAAACTGATGACAATCGCTGTCAGAATAAAGGCCTGCGGAACGGGATCGGCCATATTATCTATTGGTAGCGCCTCATCGTTGCCCGACACAAAAACCGGCTGGCTCCCCACTAAACCACCGGCGATCAACAAAAACAAATTGCAAGCGTTCCCGAACATGATCACGCCGGCTATAAGTTTCATAAAACTTTTATGCAGCAATAGATAAAGTCCGGCCGCAAATAAAAAACCTGTAAGAACCGATATACCAATTATCATAACTTATTCATTAAATATACTAAAGGCAATCTTTAATATAGAACCTGTAACAGCCAGATAGACGCCAACATCGAACATCAGAACCGAACTCAGCGTCCCTAAGCCGACGATGTGAATATCTGTCCAGATGGCCTCGAAGAAAACACCTTCAAAAAAAAGGGATGAAACGGCGGCTAGCGAACTGATTAATAGCCCTACACTTGTTAAGACCATTGTATTTATCTTATAAATTCGTCGGGTAGCCGGCACACCGAAAGCGATCATATGAAAAACCAGACCGATCGACAAGACTAAAGCACCGATAAAGCCTCCCCCCGGATTGTTATGCCCGCGGAATAAAAGATAGAGCGAATAGGCCAAAAAGATTGGCATCAACACCTTGACCGCAGCTTGTAGTATCGTTGTTCTCAAAACCGGTCCTCCCCCGACGTTAAATTAATAAGCGCTACCACACCGAGTGCCGTCATACTTAGCACGGCCATCTCCCCGAAAGTATCGAAGGCCCTAAAATCGACTAGCATAACGTTAACCACATTTTCGCCATGCCCCTTTGGAAAACTTTGTTGTATGTAGAAATCCTTCATTGCCGGATTCGGCTCATATTGCAGCAAACTCAAAAGAACGAGCGCCATTATAATACCAAAAGTGGCCGATATGCCGGCAATAAGAATTTTTCTGGCCTCCAATGGAAATCGGAGACTTTTAGGCAGCCGGTTTAACACAATAGCAAAAATCACCAGCGTTATGGTTTCTACCAAAAATTGCGTCATGGAAACGTCTGGGGCGTTGTAAACTGCATAAAGCAACGCTATCCCGTATCCTACCAAGCTAAGACAAACCAATATACGTAAACGGGATGAACTTTTTAAAACAAACACCGTACCGATAAAAATGAGCAATAATGGAAAAAAACCATAGATATTAGAAAACGAATCACCTTCGAGATCTAAACGTATTTCAGAAAAAAGTCCCCCTTCTATGTAGGTCCAAGCTAGTAATACAATCAGCATACCGAATATGACCTTTAGATATCGGGTCAAAAAACCAGACTGCAGAAAGCGGGTCAGGAATAAAGCGGCCGACCGGATATAAGCCAATATAGACCTGTATCCACGGTCAAAAGATAGCAGTTTAAGTTTGTTAATAGCAAGCACAAGTCGGTCTCTTTTAACATAAAGCAAGAATCCCGCCAACCACGTTATAACGGTCAGTATAAAGGATATATTTATCCCATGCCATAAGGAAAGATCGATTTCTACCCTGTCAGAACGCTTCGTTAACGCACTTACAACTGAAACGAAAAAAGGCTCAAAATAAGCCGCCCCAAGCCCCAGAATTATCCCTATTAGCGCCAGCAGCATCGCAGGAAACCACATAACGAAACCTACGTCGTGGATTTTATTTGGTAAAACGGAATGGCCTAGAAAAAGACCCCATGACAACTTTAAAGCCAACATGAAATACATCGCATTCGTTAGTATAAACGCGGCAAGAAATAAGCCCGCTTGCCACCCATTTTCTGACAAAGCCTCGTATAATATTTCCTTTGCGATGTATCCCAGAAATGGCGGTAATCCGGCCAATGCCAAACAGGCGAGCAAAGCGGCAAGGCCGGTATAGGGCATCGCTCGAAATACAGCGGGGAGTTTACGGAGATCTCGCGTTTTGGCTTGCTTATCGATGTTTCCAGCAGCAAGGAATAAGGCGGCTTTATAAAGCGCGTGAACGAGAAGATAAATGACGGCGCCCTGCAAAGCTCGCTCATAACCGAAACCGATCATAGCTATCAAGGCGCCTAAGGTGCTTATGGTGATAGACGCCAATACGCCTTTCATATCGTATAGCTTTGTCGCTTTAAACATGCCTATCAACATGCTTATTGTCCCAATGGCCAGTAAACTGGATTGCCACAACGAGTCGTCTCCGAAAATGGGATTCAGACGCATAATTAAAAATATGCCAGCTTTTACCATGGTGGCTGAATGCAGATAAGCGCTAACAGGACTGGGCGCTTCCATGGCGTTCGGTAGCCAAAAGTGGAAAGGGAACTGAGCCGATTTAGTAAAACAGCCTATCAAGATAAGCGATATTATGGTGCCAGACCCGGCCAGGTTATGTTCGCTTTGCAGTATGGTGGATAAGTGGAAACTTTGGCAATTGTGTGCCATCAACAACAATCCGGCGAAGAGGGCCAGCCCTCCGAAACTCGTTGTCAGCAATGCCTGCATCCCGGCCTTACGAGCCTTTTTGCTATGATTATTGTAACTTATTAAAAAATATGATGATATACTGGTTATTTCCCAAAACACATAAAGTAGCACAAGGTGGTCGGAAAGGACTAGCCCGATCATCGAACCCATGAAAATAGTCAGATAGCAGAAAAAACGATTGGCCTTGTCGTGCCCCCGCATATACCCGATGGCGTATAAAAGAATAAAAGAGCCGAACAGGCTGACAAGCAAGGCAAAAAACAGGCTCAATCCGTCTAAATAAAAACGAATATTCATACCAAGCGTAGGTACCCAGACGGTCTCTTCGATTATCTTTTCTCCGCGAATAATGGGTTGGATATAGCCGGTGAAATAAAGGAATATACCCAATACGACGAATGCACCGGAAAAGCCCAGTATATTGGGTATATACTTATATAGGAATAAGAATAAAAAACTTAAAAGAAAAATAACTAATAAAACCGAGGCCATACACGCTAATAGGGATTAACATAACAACAGTAAATTAGCCGTTTTGTTATCCCTTGTGTAAAACCTCTTCTACATGCGTTCCGGAACCTGAATTCCCAACAACCCCATCCCTTTCGAAATTACCTTGGCCGTAGCGGCTGACAGATTAAGCCTGAACTCCTTTAATCTCACATCTTCTGCCTTTAAAATGGCGACCTCGTGATAGAATTTGTTATACAGCTTAGCTATTTCGTACACATAGTTGGCAATAATAGCCGGACTATAATCGTTGGCAGCGCTTACAATAACGCTCTTAAATTTCACTAATTCCTTGATGAGTTCCCTTTCAGACGCTTCAAGTCCTGCCGGCTGAACATCAAACGGCTCTTCATGGTACGCGCCTTTAGACAAAACAGACTTTATACGCGCATGGGTATACTGGACGAAAGGTCCCGTGTGTCCCTGAAAATCGATCGACTCATTAGGATCGAAAAGCAGCCTCTTCTTCGGCTCCACCTTTAAAAGAAAGTATTTCAAAGCACCCAGTCCAATCATTTCGTACAGCACTTCTTTTTCTTGTTCGGAAAAATCGTCCACTTTTCCTAATTCCTCGGTTCGCTGTTTTGCCGTTTCAACCATTTCAGCCATCAAATCGTCCGCATCCACCACGGTTCCTTCCCTGGATTTCATTTTCCCGGAAGGTAGATCCACCATCCCATATGACAGATGATAAAGGCCCTCTGCCCACGACTTACCTAATTTTTTTAAGATCAGAAATAACACCTTGAAATGATAATCTTGTTCGTTACCTACTACGTAGATCGAATTATCCATATGATAATCATCATATTTCAATTGAGCGGTCCCTAAGTCCTGTGTGATATAAACAGATGTTCCATCTCCACGCAATACTAGTTTTTCATCAAGGCCGTCGGCCGTTAAATCGATCCAAACAGAGTTGTCCTGCTTTTTAAAAAATACGCCTTTCGACAGACCCTCTTCAATAATGTCCTTTCCTAATAGGTAGGTGTCCGACTCATAATAGACCTTATCAAAAGCAATTCCCATTTTTTCGTAGGTCTCCTCAAAGCCCTTGTAAACCCAGGCATTCATCTGCTTCCACAAATGGATCACTTGATGGTCGCCGGCCTCCCATTTACGAAGCATTTCTTGCGCCTCCAGCATCAATGGGGCTTCTTTTTTAGCCTCCTCCTCGCTTTTTCCCGATGCTATTAAAGCTTCTACTTCCTTTTTATATTCTTTGTCAAAACGTACGTAGTAATTACCA
The DNA here is from genome assembly GCF_004368405.1 of Olivibacter sp. XZL3. Lineage (GTDB taxonomy): Bacteria > Bacteroidota > Bacteroidia > Sphingobacteriales > Sphingobacteriaceae > Olivibacter. The sequence goes on along the minus strand of NZ_SBJH01000041.1, from coordinate 35,402 downwards.
ACCAGCTTGTCGCCCTTCAATCCGGTCGACTCGGGCGTCTCCCCGTTTCCGAATTTCTCCCAAGCAAGCATCGACTTACAGATATGAATACCTCTGTCGTTCACTAAATTGGCTTTTATTATTTCATAGCCCGCGGCCTCTAAAATAGCTGCGACGGAAAATCCGAGCAGATTGTTCCGTACGTGGCCTAAATGAAGGGGCTTATTCGTGTTAGGCGAGGAATATTCGATCATAACTCGCTTCCCATTCTTTGGAATATCTTCAAAATCAGGTTTTAAAAGCTCTTCGTGAAGAGCTTGGAGCCAAAACTCATCCGTCAAACTTAAATTTAAAAAACCCTTAATGACATTATATGAACTTATTTCTGAAGCATGGGCAACCAAGTAATCGCCGATTTCGCTGCCCGTCTGTTCAGGAGATTTCTTCGAATATCTGGTAAAGGGAAATGTCACTACGGTTACCTGGCCATCAAATTCTTTTCTGGTTTCCTGTATGTTAACAGCGCTTTCCTCTATTTCTACTTGATATAGCTCTTTTATAGCTTGAACCGCTAATGATGCAATAAAATTCATGCGCCAAACTTAGAGAAAATATTGGAATTTTATATTTAAAAAATAAACGCTAATTTGCGGGGAACGACGTCCGCACGTAATAGAAAACCGATTTAAAACTTCGCTCATGAAACCACGTATTAATGTCGACTCAGAAATTGGCACACTCCGCAAATTGCTCGTTCATAGTCCGGATAGCGGCTTAGGACAGGTTGTACCATCTAAAGCTCAAGATTGGCTCTTTGAAGACATCGTTCATTTAAACACCTTAAGAAAAGAGGAATACGACTATTACATAAAGCTATTATTATACTTCTTGGATCCCGTCCGCATCAAGGGCAAGCTAAAACACATAGATGCACCGGAACAAGATCGTGCCTTTTTCAAACCGGCGGCAGCAGGATTTCATCGGTCCGACCAGGTTATCGAAGTACAGGCTCTTTTGGCCGATATTCTGGAAGATCACAGCATTAAAACGAACCTGGTAGCGGCCGTCTGTGCCATCGAAGGCTGCAACTATAATTTGCAACGAATCTTATCACAGACGGACGCCGTCAAATTGGCCAAAATTATTCTATCAGGCTCCTTAGACGATGAGCATATGATTTTTGCACCTATTCCGAATCTTATTTTCACACGCGATTTGGGTGCGGTTATCAATAACTTTGTATTGTTAAACAAACCGGCCAAAAAAGCGAGAAATCGCGAAAGCATGATCATGCGCTATATTTTTTTTAATCATCCGGTCTTTAGCGACTTCCAAGAGCATATACTGGAAATCCCCGATCCTTTCCAACACTTCCTCCGGCCGGGGGAAGATAAAGAACCTGGTGCTACGCTGGAAGGTGGTGATGTGATGGTTGTGAGTCCTCAACATGTACTTATAGGCTGCAGCGAACGCACGTCTCCTCACGGAGCAAATGAAGCAATAAAGATGCTTTTTCGACATAAAGTAGTAGAGAAGGTAACGGTTATTAAAATCCCTATAAAACGAGACTTTATGCACATCGACACCTTATTCACGCAAGTGAAACGCAATATGTGGACCATACTGGCATCGGTTGCCAAACCGCAAGCAATTAATGAAAACGAACCGCTCCACTTCTTTGCTGCTCCGGCGCAACAAACAACTGAAATTATTCAGTTTTACAGAAACGAACCACAAAAGCCACGGCGATTCTTTTCCCTGGAAGAACTTCTGAACGATATAAGCAGAAATGACTTAAACAGCACAGAGAAAACACAGTTCATTTACAGTGGAAATAATGTTTTCCCTTTTGATGCGCGGGAACAATGGACAGACTCTTGCAACCTTCTTGCTTTAAAAGAAGGTGTCGTCTTGGGTTATGACCGAAATGACAAAACTATCCAGGCGTTTATGGATAAAGGTTTCCAGGTCAGGCAGGCTGCTGAGATTATTGAAGATTTCGAATCGGACCGGCTCAATGCAAATGAAATACAAGACACCCTCATCCTCTTACCTTCTGCCGAGTTATCGAGAGCAAGGGGCGGCTTTCATTGTATGAGTTTACCGCTATTAAGGGATCCTATTTATTAAACGATTGTTATGAACCTTACCAGCGCTATAATGATGATTAGGCCTTTAAACTTTAACTACAACGAAGAGACGGCTGTTAACAACAAATTTCAGCAGGTTACATCAGGCGCTGACATGCAAACAATTGCTCTCAACCAATTTGAAGGCTTCGTTTCTTTATTAGAGGATCACGACGTCGACGTACATGTATTCGAAGACACAAAGGACCCAATTAAACCGGATGCCATCTTTCCGAACAATTGGCTCTCCTTTCATGAAGATGGCTCGCTCGTACTTTATCCGCTGTTTGCAAAAAACCGAAGAAAAGAACGACGCCGGGATATCATTGATCTGCTTTCCGCCAGTTATGAGTTGAAGAACATTATAGACCTCACCCACTTTGAACAAAAACAGCTATTCTTAGAAGGCACGGGCAGTATGGTACTTGATAGAAAACACCATATCGCCTTCATGTGCAAGTCGCCCAGAAGTTCGACTGCGGTTTTATATGAATTCTGCAAACGAATGGATTATAAACCGATATACTTCGAAGCATCAGACCGAAACGGGTTTCCTATCTACCACACCAATGTCATGATGTGCGTGGGAAACGACTTCGCCGTGATCTGCAAAGACGCGCTCACCTCATCTACAGATAAGGAAAAAGTTATAAAAAGTCTGACACAAACAGGAAAAGAGATCGTAGATATATCCTTTGGTCAAATGGAACATTTCGCAGGGAATATGATTCAACTAAAAAACAAATTAAACCAGGCGCTGTTAGTTATGTCTGAACAGGCTTATTTGTCGCTGCATAAAGAACAACGAACATGTTTAAAAAAACGCGCCCAGTTACTATATGCCCCCCTTGATGTAATTGAAAAAAATGGAGGAGGAAGCGCCCGATGTATGATTACCGAAATATTTTCCCCTCCAAAAAAGCGTTACCTGACAACGTAGAACACTTCTTTTTTTCTTGACATCAATTTTATAAAAATCTGGCACTATATATCGATTTAAAATTACATTTTTGCAAAAATTTTTAACTACGATAAATGCAAAGTTATCAGGAATTTCTTGACCTAAGTGTTGGTTTTCCGCAAGACGGATTTGACATCATTGATGATGAGCTTTATTTCCATGATTTGAACTTAATGGAAATGATAGAAACCTACGGTACGCCTTTAAGGTTTACTTATCTCCCTCTTATCAGTAAAAAAATCCAGCACGCCAAAATTCTGTTTCAAACGGCTATCTTGAAAAACAACTACCGCGGCTCCTACAAGTATTGCTATTGTACAAAGAGCTCTCATTTCAGGCATGTGGTGGAAGAAGCTCTCAAAAACGACATTCATTTGGAGACATCGTCCGCCTTCGATATGCCGATGATTGATGTATTAGAGAAAAAAGGGGTCGTATCAAAAGACATCACGGTCATTTGTAACGGCTTTAAGACCTTTCAATATAAGCAATACATCGTCGATATGCTGCATGACGGCTTCAAAAATATCATACCGGTGTTAGATAACAAGGAAGAGTTCAACCTTTACGATGACGAAGTGGAACTGGAAGAGCCCTGCAATCTGGGTATTCGTATTGCCGCTGAAGAGCAACCGGACTCACAGTTTTACACTTCCAGACTCGGCGTTAGAATGGAGGATGTAATCGACTTTTACAACAATAAAATCGTCAGCAATCCTAACTTCAAAGTCAAGCTCTTACATTTTTTTATTAACTCCGGAATTTCCGACACTCCTTACTATTGGAATGAACTGGAAAAGTATGTAACGCTTTACTGCAAGTTTAAAAAGATAAATCCTGATCTTGACACCTTGGATATCGGAGGCGGTATGCCTTTCAAGGACTCTTTAGTGCACGATTTTGATTATGAATACATGGTAAACGAAATTGTTAACCGAATTAAAGAGATCTGTGCACTACATGAAGTAATGGAACCGGATATCATTACCGAGTTTGGTAAATATACCGTTGCGGAGGCTTCCGGCATCCTCTATAAGGTGCTTGGCAGAAAACAACAGAACGACCGGGAGAAGTGGCTGATGCTTGACGGTTCTTTTATCACCAATTTACCAGATGTATGGGCGTTGAACCAAAAATACATCCTTTTACCCATAAATAATTGGGATTCGGAATATGAACGTGTTAATTTGGGCGGCATTACGTGCGACGGACAAGATTACTATAATCAGGAAGCCCACATGAACAACGTTTTCATGCCTAAAACAAGAAAAGTGCAATACCTGGGTTTCTTCCATACAGGTGCTTACCAAGAGGTGTTGAGCGGCTACGGCGGTATCCATCATTGCCTACTCCCCTCGCCTAAACACGTTATTATCCGCAGAAATAGAGACGAGACTTTTAACTTTGAAGTATTCGGCGAGGAGCAGAACTCGAAGCAGGTATTAAAAATATTGGGTTACCATTAACATGCTCCGATGAGGATTGAACGGCGCACTGACAAGCTAGCTGATTAACGTCAGCTAGCTTATACAATCCTTTTGACAATCCTAAGCTTATGCGTATATTTATTCAACTCTTTTGAAAATATTCCTGTATTGTCAATCTGGTCGATTTTCACTCTTCCCGAAGCGTGGATAATTTCCGACTCATTCAATAAAATGCCTACATGCGTTATTCTTCCTTCTTCATTATCGAAAAAAGCTAAATCGCCCAACTTACTTTCCTGAAGAAAGTCAACGGTCGTACCTTGTTCCGCCTGCTGCCAAGCATCTCGCTTTAAACGGATGCCAAAGTGCTTATAGAACAACTGTACATATCCAGAACAATCGATTCCAAAAATAGACCTGCCACCCCACAGATAAGGCGCATTTAAATAGAATCTGAGAACGTCTTCGGCATCTTCTTCAAAATCCTCCATATCAGGCAAACGCGAAAGGCCTAAAAATAGGTAGTCAGTGTCATTAATCCGAAAACTGTCATTATCTAGGAAAGGTAGCGTGCTACCAGGTAACAGATGAAGACTCTCTTCCATGCCCAACTTCAGCAGCATTGCGTGCGTCGAGAGGTCTGCGATATGTTGTTCTTCGCTATTTATAGCAAGATAGTCTTGTTCTGACAGAGATACCTGTTGCCTGCTATCGATCCAGCCCTCATAATCGTCATAGCCGATTTTGATGTAAAGATAATCGCCTTCCCGTTTTAATACTTCAAAAACTTCTCCGAAAAGTAGCTGAGACACAATCTCACTTTTGTTACCACCGCTCGCCCTCACAGGAATGACAGGCAAATTACAAATTCCATACTCCATGGTCCACGCAATTCATTATATATGCAAACTTAGCCAAAAAGTGTATACAATGCAATCTGTTAGCGCCGATGGCGCTTAAAAAACTTTCGCGTATTTTAAGTGTTATATATATACAATAAAAAAACTATGACAGACTTACCGTTCACATTAAACACACAGCGTATTTTAATTGCTGTTGAGGACAGCAAATATTCCGAAAATGCAGTCCGATATGGATACCATTTGGCTCAGGCTTTTAATGGAGAAGTCGCATTGGTGCACGTTATTGATCCGCCTACTAGCAGCACCTACGGTGCAGTAGATCCAATCATGGGCGTTAACCCGGTCTATATTCCGGAAATTAACGAAGTACAGCAACAGGCTTCGGAAGACTTATTAAATCGACTGGCCATGCTATGGCCAAATGGGGAACAAAGTGTAACTAAGATCAGTAAATTGGGTCAACCTAGAAAGGAAATTCTCGAGACGGCGAATGAATGGCGGGCAGACCTGATCGTGCTCGGAACGCATGGACGAACGGGATTTGACCATTTTATATCGGGCAGCGTTTCCGAAGAAGTAGCAAGGCATGCGATCTGTCCCGTAGTTATTGTCCCTTATAAGGATGTAGAACCTTAGCGCGGTTCCTTGCTTTATAAATAGAGAACGCAGATAACAAGACCCATTACCTGCGTTCTTTTTATAGATCTGCTTAGCCTTCGGCGTGTAACCAGGCCTTCTTAGCTAATAACTCTTCTTCGGTTTCGCGGACGTCCTCGTCATCCACACAGCAATCAACAGGACATACGGCCGCGCATTGCGGCTCATCATGAAATCCTACACACTCCGTACATTTATCCGATACTATATAATAGATTTCATCTGATAATGCCTCTTGGGCCTCATCGGCATCTAGCGTAGTGCCATCTCCAAAATCAATCACTCCCTGCAACTCGGTTCCGTCAGAAAAACGCCATGCCATACCCGCGTCGTATATCGCGTTATTTGGGCATTCCGGTTCGCAAGCTCCGCAGTTAATACACTCGTCAGTAATTTTAATTGCCATTTCCTTCTTAAAAAATCCGTTTATACTTTATTTTTGCAAATATTACTATTATAACAATAATCTACAAATTTAGTAGCTTTTTGTTAGATACGGTAGTATTTCCATCACAAATATAACATTTTAATAGTTTTCCTGCTTTGAAGAATTACAATTTTACAAGCCGTCAACGCATCGCCGCTTTCATTGCTTTAGGTAATTATCTGAAGAATGGGTCGGACGACCTGGATTCGGTCATTGAACGCGCCGGACATTATAATAGTTGGTATACGCCTTCCAACACTAAAAGAGCAATAGATGCGCTGGCGGCGAATTTAACACAGGACGCTTTAACGGCTTGGATAAGTCCTTATTTGCCTGATATCGATTCAACGTCGGATAAAACCGTCGGTCTGGTTCTAGCGGGGAACATCCCTTTAGTCGGTTTCCACGATGTACTCTCCGTTTTAATTTCAGGTTTCCACGTTCAGATAAAACTGTCGTCGGACGACAAGCTGTTGATACCGCATTTACTGCAAAAACTAATCGAATTTGAACCCGCATTTGATTCTTTTATTTCCTTTGTAGACAGGCTTCAGAACTTTGATCTGATTATCGCTACCGGCAGCAACAATACGTCGCGGTATTTCGAATATTATTTTCAAAAGGTGCCTCATATCATTCGAAAAAACAGAAACGGTATAGCGGTGATCAAGGGCAATGAAACGAAATCGGAATTACAAAACATCGGTCATGACATTTTCGATTATTACGGTTTAGGATGTAGGAATGTATCAAAAATCTATTTCCCAAAAAATTATGAAATCCGACAATTCTTTGAAGCGATTGAACCATTCAGCGAAGTAGCTAATCACCACAAATACCATAACAACTACGATTATAACAAATCTATTTATTTAGTAAATGGAGATAAACACTACGACAATGGTTTTCTATTGCTAAAAGAAGACGAACGCCTGGCCTCCCCCCTGGCAGTGGTTTACTACGAATACTACGACGAAATAAACGGTCTGGTGAGTCAATTAAATGAGCGGAAGGAAGAAATACAGTGCATTGTCAGTAGGGAAAAACTAGCCACACTAGCGCCATGCTTTCCGATAGGGCAAAGTCAGCAACCGGCACTGGACGACTATGCCGACGGTGTCAATACGCTGGATTTCTTGCTCAGCAACGCTGTTTCCACCGCCTAGCCCCGAGCGTCCGCTAGGCGGATGTCAATATCTTAACCCGATGTTAGATGAAATCAACTTTGCGACGAAAAGAAAAGTAACCAAAACTAATCTTACCGTAGATGGAAGAGATTGTCTACGCCGAGGAGCCTTTTGCATGTAAAGCCCTCGGCGTATTGCGCACCGATATATTTCCCGTATTCTCTCGCCCTCGCTTCAACAATATTTAAAAATTCGGGATTTGATATATAGGTTTGCGGCTCATCTGTACCATATTCCTCGTGAAAGAACTGCGACTTAAAGGCACGGATACTCTCGACTTTCTTATCCCAATAACCGCTAACATCGACAACGATATCCGGTTTGATATAATAATCTTGAATTAGCTGCAAAAGAAGCCTCGGGCGATGAACCTCTTGATAAGCCCCATCTACTTTGGTTTCGATCCGGCGTAGCCCCGATAAGAAACAGGCATCGTTTATTAATTCGCCCGCCCTTCCATGGTCTGGATGGCGATCGTAAAGGGCATTTCCGATGATGATCTCCGGCTGGTATTTCCTAATCGCTTTAATCAGCTCAAGTTGTTCATATTCCTCATTTTTGAAAAAGCCATCTCGCAACCCCAAGTTTTCACGGACACTGAGTCCTAATATCTTACTGGAAGCTTCCGCTTCCATGGCTCTGCTCTGAACGGTACCTCTCGTACCTAATTCGCCTCGCGTCAAATCAACGATGCCTACTTTTTTGCCAAGCGCAACATGCTTTAAAATAGTACCCGCGCATCCTAATTCTGCATCGTCAGGGTGCACGGTAATCACTAATATATCTAATTTCACGTTCTATGGTTTTATTGCTGGTATTGAGTAAGAATTTATTCCTCAATTACAGAAGTTTTTCTACTTTTCGAATTAATCGCCTCGACAAAGGCTTGGTAAAGCTAAAAAAATAATCAACAACATGCCCCTCCCTATCGATAAGGTATTTATGGAAATTCCAAAGCGGCTTGCTATTGACTCGTCCATTCAACAGCTTGTCTCCTAAATATTTATATAGCGGATGGGCGTCCGGACCCTTCACCTTAATGCGGTCATAAACACCAAAGCTCAATTGCTGATCTACGCGGCAATAATGCTGTAAGGCATCGCCACTCAAACTTTCTTGATTTCCGAAATCGTTGGACGGAAAAGCCAAGACTTCCAAGCCCCTATCTTTATACAGCCGATATAACTCCTCTAATTCACGGTATTGGGGCGTAAATCCACAAGCACTGGCCGTATTTACGATCAATAATACCTTATGCTGGTAAATATTAAAATCAACCACGGAGCCGTCTGGCTTCATTGCACAGAATTGATATATACTATCCATTAATAAAAGTAACGATTGTTGTTGGCGTAGTTCCGGATAATAGTTTCTATTTCACGGTCTTCGTCTGGGTCATACGTGTTTTTTAAGTTATGACCGAATATTTTCGCCACAGACTGATAAAAAAATGCAGAAACCCCACCCCTCAGCTCCTTCACGAGCTCATAACTTGAGTTTCCTGTTTGTCTATTGATAAGTTTTATTAATATGGCTCCCTGGGAAACAGACATATTCTTTATCTCCCGGTTAAACATGGCTTTAATCTCTTTCTCACAGTCTTTGATAAGTCTCTTCTGCTCTTTCTTGTTCCGTGTAACGGCTAAATCGCGCTGCAACTTGTCATAACGGTCTTCTGCAAATTTGGCATAGGGGAGCACCTTCAATACATTATATTTTAAGCGGTTATATCGAGCCCGATCCTCTGGCGTTTTAAAAACCCGGTAATCTGTAATCACAACTTCATGCAACAAAACCCAGGGAATCCGCTCCCCGTTCACAATCGTGGTAGGAAGCATAACTGGCTTGGTATTTGAGGTGTCTTTGAGCGTATTAGCTAAACTATCTTTATTAAGCTGCTGTCCATAACCCTCCCTACCAAAAAAAAGCAGTGAATAAATTAACATTAAACGTAAAAATTTCATAGATTTAGCTCTTACTAAAACTTCCAATAAAGTTAAATAAAAATTGGCGACTAATACAATTTTTATTAAACCTTCGGGAGGTTTGCCATATCAAAGGTAGGAAATAAAATTTGTTTGCATATAGATATAGATATTTACGAATTTTGAACCATGAAGGAATTAGTGATAGATTTAGAGGCTGAGAAAAAAGAGATATTAAAACGGTACCGTGCATTATTAAGAGCATGCAAACCGACTCTACAAAAAGGAGATAAGCAAATGATCCGGCGGGCATTTGACATGGCTTTGGAGAATCATAAAGACATGCGCCGCAAATCCGGAGAACCGTATATCTACCACCCCATCGCTGTTGCGCAAATTGCGGCAGAGGAAATCGGTTTAGGCACAACTTCCATTGTTTGTGCATTACTCCATGACGTCGTGGAGGATACCGAGATAACCCTGGAAGAGATTGAAAACAAATTCGGTAAAAAAGTTGCTAAAATCATCGACGGCTTGACCAAAATATCAGGCATTTTCGATCCCAACAGCTCTATACAGGCAGAGAATTTCAGAAAGATGTTGCTCACGCTTGCCGACGATGTACGCGTGATCCTCATTAAATTGGCAGACCGCTTACACAACATGCGCACCATGGAATTCATGGCACGTGATAAGCAACTGAAAATTGCGTCTGAAACCAGCTATTTATATGCACCACTCGCGCATCGCCTAGGTTTATACGCCATCAAATCCGAGTTGGAAGATCTTTCCATGAAGTACACCGACCCGGATACCTATAAATTTATCGCAAGGAAGCTGAACGAAAAGAAGGCCGAGCGGGAGCGCTATATCAAAGAATTTATCGGCCCCATTCAAGAAATATTAGCAGAACAGGGAATTAAAGCGAGTGTCTTCGGTCGGCCTAAATCGATCCATTCGATCTGGAATAAAATGCGGAAAAAATCGATCCCTTTTGAAGAGGTCTATGATTTATTCGCAATCCGCGTCATTATCGATACCACGCAGGACATGGAGAAGGCGGAATGCTGGAAAGCTTATTCCATCGTTACTGATTTATATAGACCGAACCCCGACCGGCTGCGCGACTGGATTTCATCCCCTAAAGCAAATGGCTATGAATCTTTACACACAACCGTAATGGGCCCTAAAGGCCAATGGGTTGAAGTGCAAATCCGTACAAAGCGAATGAATGAGATCGCCGAGAAAGGTTTTGCCGCACATTGGAAGTATAAAGAGTCGAACTCTGATAGCGGACTCGATCAGTGGATACAGAAAGTAAGAGATATTCTGAGTAATCCGGAATCAAATGCACTCGATTTTGTGGACGATTTTAAAATGAATCTTTTTTCTGATGAAATATTCATTTTCACTCCCAAAGGTGCGTTAATTCAACTTCCGTTGGATGCTACAGCACTCGACTTCGCTTTTGAAATTCACTCTGACTTGGGCGCTAGCTGTATCGGAGCCAAAGTTAACCACAAACTGGTACCCCTCTCTCACAAACTTTCCAATGGCGATCAAGTAGAGATCATCACTTCTAATAAGCAAACGCCTAAAGAAGATTGGTTGAATTTTGTGGTGACAGCAAAAGCGAAATCGAAAATTAAATCTGCCTTAAAAGAAGAAAAACGCCGTATAGCAGAAGACGGAAAAGAAATCTTAGAGCGGAAGCTGAAATCGATTAAGATTACCTACAATACGGATAACCTGAATAAACTGGCCTCTTTCCTAAAGTTGCCTTCTACGCAAGAACTGTTCTATCGGGTGGCTAAGGGAGATATCGACCTGAAACAACTTAAAGAATTTGCAGTAGCCGAGAAATCGGTTGACACATCGAGTGGGCCCAGCACGAAAATTGAGCAACATGTGGACGGTTTATTGAGGAAAGTCGACAAAAAGGATAAAGAGACGGTATTAATCGGCGATGACTTCCAAAAGTTGGACTATACGCTTTCTGCTTGTTGTAACCCTATTCCGGGCGACGACGTCTTCGGCTTTGTAACTGTTAACGATGGAATCAAGATCCACCGTACGAATTGCCCTAACGCTTCCAAGCTGATGGCTAATTACGGCTACCGGATCGTTAAAGCTAAATGGACTTCTCAACAGGAACTGGCATTTCTTACAGGCTTACGTATTGTAGGAATAGACGACGTCGGCTTAGTGAACCGGATTACGACCGTCATTTCACAAGATTTTAAAATCAACATACGATCCATCACGATCACCAGTAATCAGGGTATTTTTGAAGGATCGATCATGGTGTACGTGAATAATACGGAACATTTGGATAGCCTGATAAAAAAGCTCAAGCAAATTAAAGGCATAACGGGAATTACACGTTTTGATTCGGAAGGATAAAGGTCGTAGGTTATATGCAACCGGCAACTCACAACTGATAACTGGCAACTGACAACTGACAACTGATAACTGATAACTTTATAAACTGAATGTCAAGGATAACCGGAAGCGTAGTATATACGTTGTGTTACTTGCATATAAGAAGCAATTTAGCTAAGTTTGTACATAATTAAGGATTATTATGTCTACAGCAGAAACAACAAGTATGGTCAGAAAAATTTTCGAGGCATACCTCGAAAATAAGAGCCTGCGCAAAACTCCCGAGCGCTTTGCCATCTTGGAAGAAATATATTCAAGAAATGACCATTTTGATGTGGAATCTTTATATATCCACATGAAAAATAAAAAATACCGGGTAAGCCGAGCTACCGTTTACAACACATTGGAACTTTTGGTGTCCTGTGATTTAGTTACCAAACATCAGTTTGGCAAGAACATGGCTCAGTTCGAAAAGTCCTATGGCTATAAACAGCACGATCATATCATCTGTATCGAATGTGGTAAGGTGGTCGAGTTTTGTGATCCCAGAATTCATCAGATTCAAAGCATGATGGGAGAATTATTAAAATTTGACATCAAACACCATTCCTTAAACCTGTATGGGGTGTGTAGCGAGTGTAATGAAAACTGCCCTAAAGCTGAAGTAAACGAAAACCGACGTAAAGAGGTTGTTTCTGTTTAGCGATGCAGGGTAAAATACGATATTTCGAGGTATTCAAAAAGAAGCATCATTATTGCTGCTTGTTATCAAAAAAATGAATTATTGGCTGAACGCTTTCATAATTCAAAAAAGGTAACGCGCTTTTTGAAGGCCTCTTTTTATTTTTGTAATCTCCTATAATTTTTAATTAAACGACATACAACAACAAATCATGATGAAAGTCGATGTGCTTTTGGGCCTACAATGGGGCGACGAAGGTAAGGGTAAAATCGTGGATGTTCTAACGCCACAATATGATTTAATTGCCCGTTTTCAAGGCGGACCTAATGCAGGGCATACCCTCGAGTTTGACGGACAGAAATATGTACTGAACACGATCCCTTCAGGCATATTCAATAAAAACACCCTCAATCTAATAGGTAACGGTGTAGTTATAGATCCTATTATTCTCAAAAGAGAACTTGAAAACCTTAAAAAAAGTGGATTTGATCCGCTTGCCGAAGGAAAATTAGTGATTGCCCGCCGTGCACATCTAATATTACCAACACACCAATTACTCGACGCTGCTTCTGAAAGCAACATGGGGGCAGGTAAAATCGGATCAACGCTTAAAGGTATCGGTCCGACTTATATGGATAAAACCGGACGTAACGGTATACGCGTAGGCGACACTACCTTACCCGACTTTAAAGAACGCTACCAAAAGCTGGTAGAAAAACACAAAAGCATCCTCTCGCACTACGGTGAAATACCCGACTTTAGCGAACGGGAGCAGGCTTTTTTCGAAGCCATAGAATACCTAAAAAGCATTCCACACGTCGACAGCGATCAGTTAGTCAATAGCTACTTGACACAGGGAAAAACGGTTCTGGCAGAAGGCGCACAAGGGACCTTATTGGATATTGATTTCGGTTCATATCCCTTTGTCACTTCTTCCAATACAACCACAGCGGGTGCCTGTACCGGCTTGGGCGTTGCGCCGAAGAACATCGGCCAGGTCATTGGAATTTTTAAAGCCTATTGTACCCGGGTAGGTGGAGGCCCCTTCCCAACGGAGCTGGAGAATGAAACCGGTGAGAAATTACGTCAAATCGGACACGAGTTCGGTGCAACCACTGGAAGGTCCCGGCGTACCGGCTGGATCGATCTGCCTGCATTACGCTATGCGATCCAATTGAACGGTGTTACGGAGTTGGTTATGACGAAAGCAGACGTTTTGAGCGGTTTTAGCGAAGTGAATGTCTGCACGCACTACCTGCATAATGGCGAAAAAATCGACTATATGCCTTATGATATCAATACGATCAAGCCGCAACCGGTCTACGAAACCGTAAAAGGTTGGAATGAGGATATCACCGGGATAACTTCCGTCGCTGAAATCCCTGAGGCGCTAAAAGAATATATACAATATTTGGAGAAGCAGCTAGAAGTGAAAATCAAGTACTTATCAGTAGGTCCGGACAGGATACAAACCTTGGTTTTAGATTAATAGAAATGCCCTCCGTAGATTATCAAATTGACCCTAGTCATTTTACAAAGAAAGCCCTGCAATGGGCTTCTTTGTTTAATACTGCTTGCGGTTTGCTAAGCAACGGAAGAGCCCATGATCCATATAGTAAATTCGATGCGCTGATTGCCGCCGGTACCGCAGCGGAATTTACAGGGGAAACCAGCGCTAACTTTCAGGCCCTTCAAGCATTTCTAAATGCTCACCAGGGAAGCTGGATACCCGGCTTCTTAGCCTATGATCTGAAAAATGAGATCGAGACGCTCAACACGTCCCACCCGAGTGAGCAACAAACTCCCAATGCCTACTTCTTTGTGCCAAAACATTTGATCCTAATAAAAGGCGACCGGCTAACCATTGAAAGTGATACGCCGACCGACATTATCTATGAACAAATAGTTAACACGGCTCTACCTGAAAAGCCCTTCGTATTCCATGGAAAGATAGAGGCGAAAATGGCTAAAGAAAATTATATTGCAGCATTCCAACAATTACAAAGACATATTCATCAAGGTGATATTTATGAAGTAAACCTCTGTCAGGAATTTTTTGCGGAAGACGTTGCGCTCAATCCGATAGAGGCTTATTACCGCCTCAGTGACATTTCCCCCACTCCTTTTTCCGCTTACTTTAAAGCTAAGGAACATCACATTATTTCTGCTTCGCCCGAACGCTTTTTGGCTAAAAGAGACCGCTTGCTGATTTCTCAACCTATCAAAGGAACAGCTCCTCGCGGAAAAACGAAAGAAGAAGATTCACGGCTGTTGAACAAACTTAAAGCAGATAAAAAGGAAATCAGCGAGAATATCATGATTGTCGACCTGGTGCGGAACGATTTGACCAAAAGTGCTGAGCCGGCTTCAGTCAACGTTGCGGAGCTGATGGGGGTTTATACTTTTAAACAAGTGCATCAACTTATTTCAACGATCACCGCAAGGGAAAAGGACCAGCTTGAACTTACCGAAAGCATCAAAAATACCTTTCCCGCAGGATCAATGACCGGTGCCCCAAAGGTTAACGCTATGCGCTTAATTGATCAGTACGAGTCGAGCGGAAGAGGAATCTACGCAGGCAGTATAGGCTATTTCGCGCCTGATGGAGATTACGATTTTAATGTAGTCATTCGTACCCTCTTATATAATACAAACAGAAAAAGGCTTTCTTTTCACGTTGGCGGAGCAATCACCGCTGAAGCAAATGCCCTAAACGAATATCAAGAATGCCTTTTAAAAGCCAGCGCCATCTTACAATTATTGGGGGTTAGCTATAGCGATTTTACGCTGCCATAGGCCCTTATGCAAGACCAAGTCGCCTCGATGCTACTTTTTATAATGCTTCATTGCTTCGGGTATCAACTTTTGGATATCCGCAATACGCCTTTGGTCGCTCGGGTGCGTACTCAAAAACTCAGGGGGTTTCTGCCCACCAGCCCTGGAAGACATACGCTGCCAGAATGAAGCGGCTTCGTTCGGGTTGTATCCCGCCATGGCCATAAAGGTCAATCCCATTCTGTCGGCCTCGCTTTCTTGATTCCGGGAATATTTTAATAACGCTACCTGACTTCCCACGCCGTATAGTTGGTTAACAAGAACCTGCGTTACTTGCGACTTACCTGATGTTGCCAAGCCTACACCGACGCCGAGACCTTGGGCCGCCATCACATTAGAGGCTCGTTCGGAAGAGTGTCTGGCTATGGCATGCGCAATCTCATGCCCCATCACCGTCGCCAAACCAGCTTCGTTTTCCGTTACAGGAAGAATTCCCGTATATACAGCTACTTTTCCACCTGGCATACACCAAGCATTCACTTGCTGGTCGTCTATTAAGTTAAACTCCCAACTGAATTGATATTGATCGGCGTAGCCCTGCTGTTGCAAGTAAGATTCCACAGCCTGCGCTATTTTACGACCAACATTTTGAACCGTTTGTGCATTAGCTGTTCCCTTTACAACTTTAGTTTTAGGATCATTTAAAAGCTCGCGATAGGCCAGTGTCGCCTGCTGTTGCATGGTTTTATCGTCCACCAAACTCAGTTGTCGTCTACCCGTTAAGGGAACAGTAGAACATCCTGCAAAAAAAACCAATAAAAATAATGAACTAAACAACTTAGTTTTATTCCAATTCATAATAATGATTCTATTTGAACAAATATAGCAATTGTTGTGCCGATATGCTTCTTTCAAACACTCTTCTTCTTGAAAAGCGTAATTTTCGACTCCTTTCCTTTTAATAGTCGCTCAATGTTTTTTTGATGGGTTACAAGTATCAGGGCGCAGATGCACATGCCATATAACAATAAGGACTTATAAGGAGTATGGAAAACAAAAACTATACTGAACGGAAACGTGAAACCAGCCATAATGGAGCCCAAAGAAACATATCGCGTGAGCATCAACACACAAATAAAGACGCCTACACATAACAATGCTGCTTGTAGATGTACTGCCAGTACCATCCCAAACAAGGTAGCAACGCCCTTCCCTCCCCTAAAGCCCGCAAATAAAGGGAATAGATGCCCCATCACCGCAATAACGCCCAATGCGAGTTGATAATTAATAAAAAGCACCGAACTCGTCGGCCCCGTTATCGAAACACCAATAAAATAAGCAAGATTAGTAGCGGTCCACCCTTTTAAAATGTCTATAATCATGACGGCGATACCCGCCTTAGCACCCAGAACTCGGAACGTATTCGTGGCTCCTGCATTACCACTACCGTATTCCCTCACGTCCACGCCATAAAACGATTGTCCGAGCCAAACGGCTGTAGGTATGGATCCAAAAAGATAGGCAACCAGAAGTGCAATAATGGCATTAATTGATGTCATCGGGTACAATGATACTAAAAAGGAAAATCTTATTAGTAAAAAATCTTAACTTTAGTTAACAATCTGAGCCTTTAAACTCATATCAAGACTCTTAACAGAATGCGTCAACGCCCCCATTGAGATATAATTAACGCCACAGTCAGCAAATTGTTTAGCATTTTCAAGGGTGATGCCGCCCGAAGCTTCTGTTATAAACCTTCCATTTACTAGCGCAACAGCCTGCTTTAAGGTTTCGAAATCAAAATTGTCCAACAAGATGCGATCAACCTGACCGAATTTAATTACAGCGTCGAGCTCCTTCAAATTTCGTACTTCAATCTCTATTTGGATCGCTTTTTTTAAACTTTGTCGATACCGATTTGCCGCAACTAACGCCTCAACGATACCTCCTGCATAATCGACGTGGTTGTCTTTTATCAATATCATATCATACAAGCCAAAACGGTGATTGGTCCCCCCTCCTATGCGCACGGCTTCCTTTTCTAAAAATCGGATTCCCGGAGTGGTTTTCCGGGTATCAAGCACCTTCGTACCCGTGCCTTCCAACAACTCCACGACCCGTCGGGTGGTGCTTGCGATACCGCTCATCCTTTGCATGATATTCAGCACCAAACGCTCAGCCACCAATATGGAATGAATACTGCCTTCGACCGTTAAGACGATATCGCCTACCGAAACGTGTTCTCCGTCACTTCGTTTTGACCTCACCTCGAGTGATGGATCTACTTGCTGAAAGATAACATGAGCTACTTCTATGCCGGCTAAAACGCCGTCTTCCTTAATAATTAACTTCGCTGTTCCCTGCTTTCCCGCAGGAATCGTCGACAAAGAGGTATGATCTCCGTCGCCAACGTCCTCTTGCAACGCTTGGCTTATAAAAGTCCGTAGCTGTGTATTGTCTATAGTGCTCATATCGTAATCGGCTTCAAACCTAAGGAAAATTTCGTGAATAGAAAAAGTTTTAGCAAGCGCTCCGCGGATTCATAGCGACAGCGACTTCTCTTTGTAATCTGAGCTCGATTATCTTTATGAGCGCAGCGATTCAAGAATAAGCTTGGGCAAGACGCCGTTGCGCGGTTTTATTTTTCTTCTCTGTATTCATCAACGCTCATGAACCCTTCACAATGATCAAGATAAAAGGCACAAATAAGATCCGGACGCAGATTTATATTAATTGACAACATCGATCCGCATATCTGTTATGAGAAATTTGGAGTTCACGTTCTTTAAAGATAAGGAAACCCTAAATTTATGGGTCGAAGAAATCAACTCAATAACGGCATAACGATTTGTGGCATTGGTCTCCATTCTATGGAGAATTTTCCCACTTTGGATGGTATGTTTGCTAAAGAAATTATGTAGCAGTATTTCTGCTTGATTTTTAGAATAACTGTCACCTTCTTCCAGTAAAGAAAGACTTACCGTAGTTGAAAAATACATTGATAATTCCTTACTATTACCCGTTCTAAAGCAGTTTGCAATAGCGCCGATCAGATCATCTATACGAGAATAAGCAACGTTGGATTGTAGGTTAACAAAAATAAGAAGTAATATAATACATGCACTTTTCATCATCCCAACAGATAAAAGTTTAGCTTAATCGCCTTCGTGGTATCAATATATGTACAGTTTCTTCACCCATTACACGCTGCTTCCTATTACAGCCAAAAGCATGCCATTTTGTCAAAAATTTTCCGATTGCCAGCCCGTATAAGTCAATATTTAAAAAAAATTAAGCAAAGGACCATTTTTTGTATTAGGTTTGTGATAACAGAAAAATACACATACAAAAGCATATTAAAATGAAGAAAGCAATGCTCATAATTCTTGACGGTCTTGGTTACGGCAAGGATGATGATTCAAATGCGGTAAAGGCCGCTAATACGCCCTTTTTAGACCACTTATTGCATTCGTATCCGCACTCGAAACTGGAAGCCTCTGGAGAAGCTGTAGGCCTACCTGCTGGCCAAATGGGTAATTCTGAAGTGGGACATATGAATTTAGGTGCCGGTCGCATCGTATATCAGGAGCTTGGCCGTATTCATAAAGCGGTAGACGACGGAGAACTTAACCAAAACGATACGCTACAACAGGCCTTCGCTTATGCTAAAAAGGAAGGTAAGGCTGTACACCTGATCGGTCTCGTTTCTGATGGCGGCGTCCACGCACATACTAAACATCTCCGTGGTTTATGTGAAGCGGCACAAACGGCAGGGTTAACAGACAACGTGTTTATCCACGCTTTCTTGGATGGCAGAGACACCGACCCCCATTCGGGTGTAAGCTACATTAGCGAGCTTGAAGAATATCTGGCAGACGGAAAAGGCACATTGGCCTCTGCAATCGGTCGCTATTATGCAATGGACCGAGATAATCGTTGGGAGCGGGTCAAAGAGGCTTATGATCTTTTAGTACATGGCCAAGGAAAGGCCAGTACGGATATAGTTGCTGCAATTAAGGCCTCTTATGCTGATGGCGTAAGCGATGAATTTGTAAAACCGATCGTTAAAGTAAATCAGCAGGGCGCACCGCTGGCAACTATCAAAGACGGCGATGTGGTTATTTGTTTCAACTTTCGTACCGATAGAGGTCGGGAAATAAGCATCGCACTCACGCAAAAAGCGTTTCCCGATTACAATATGACACCGCTGAACTTAAGATACGTCACGATGACTTCTTATGATGAAACTTTTAAGCACGTAGAAGTGATTTTCCGAAAGGATGATATAACCGAAACGCTCGGAGAAGTACTGGAAAAAAACGGGAAAACGCAGGTCCGTATTGCCGAAACCGAAAAATATCCGCACGTAACGTTCTTCTTCTCGGGTGGCCGGGAAGCCGAATTTGCAGGAGAGTCACGAATACTGATTCCTTCGCCAAAGGTAGCTACTTACGATTTACAACCTGAAATGAGCGCGCAGGGCATTGCTGATGCCATTTGTAAAGAGATGGAAACCAATCATCCGGATTTTGTCTGTTTGAATTTTGCAAATCCCGATATGGTGGGTCATACCGGTGTCTTTAGCGCCGTGGTAAAAGCAGTTGAAACCGTAGACAGTTGTACCAAGCAAGTAGTAGAAAAAGGTATAGAGGAAGGCTACTCGTTTGTTATTATTGCCGATCATGGCAACTCCGAATATATGGTAAACGAAGATGGTACGCCCAATACGGCTCACACGACTAATTTGGTACCTTGTATCTTAATTGATAAAGACTATAAACAGATTAAAGACGGCAAGTTGGGAGACATCGCTCCGACGATCCTTACTTTATTAAACGTTCCGGTTCCTCAAAAAATGACCGGGGAAGTGCTTGTTTAATGTAGCGCTAAACTTAGGAGATGGACGATTACGGACGCTACACACGCCGTAAGGAAGCTGCCCATCTCCTATCTCATGACGCCGTTTACCTGTTTATCTACAAACCCCTAACATTTTATTTTTAATGAAATCCGCCTTACTTTTCGTTCTGATCGGCGCGCTTTTTTCCTTTACCGGCCTTTGCTCTTGTTCGTCCGACAAGGACGAAACGAAGACGACAGATCGGCCTTATTTCGATTTGGTTTCGTACTTCGAGCAGCAGGCGCGACACCTGCAGGAAGTGAATCCGGTAATTGTTAAAACTGTTGGTAAAAATGAACAGCGTGAACAGAAGAAACTACAATTAAGCGATTGGCAAAGAGAACTCGATCTGTTCGCTTCTTCGGATATAAATAAACCAGACTGGCTACAACGTTACAGCGTCGATTCAACAAACGACATCCTAACTTATCGTACAAAAGACCCGGAACTCCGCACAAAGGAAATTAAAATCCACAAAGATCAAAAAGGACGTATTAAGCGGATCTATATTTTGAATGGAGAAAAGAATTGGTTATACGAATCGTTGGAAAAGCTCGACTACTATCCCGACTCCCTCTATAGAATAGAAAAAGAACAAGCTATACGAATCATCGGTCGAAACAGCTATCTGATTACCGGAAAGATTGCATCATGAAAAAAGGCCTTAGTACTTTGCATACTAAGGCCTTTTTATAAGGATTTCCAACTGCCCTTATTTAGACAAGTTACTTTTGTAAATTTTCACTTTCTTAATCTCTTTTGCCAAATCTTCCCTCTTGGAATTCGCACTCAAGACGTGTTGTAAATCGTCTATGCTTTTTTGATAAGCCGCGCTCGCCTGATCCTTGTCATATACGGCAGTCGAATTAGTTCCCTGTAAGATGCCTAAATCTCTGTACGCCATACCTCTGCTTTGGTAATAAGATAAATCATCGGGATTAAGCTTAATCGCATTTGTGAAATCTTCGATACTCTCTTGCAACATCTTGTTACGTTCCGTCTCACTTAACTTGCTCTCCCCTTGTATAGCCAAGGTATTACGGGCCTTACCTCTCCAATAATAGGCTGAAAAGTTGTTCGGACTCTGGCTTAAAAGTTTCGTGAAAGAGTTGATCGCTTTATTATAGTCAGCACATCTGATCTGCGAATATCCCAACATGTACGTAACAAGCGTATCCGGATTCTTCACTTTTTCCAAGGCATTTACGGCCGCCTTAAAATCTCCATCCATGATCGCTTTATTTCCCAAGCGCACATAAGGATTACTGGACGAAGATTGCGACTGCGCTACGGCAGCACTTACGGAAAAAATAAAAATTCCCAGTAACACCAATTGTTTCATTGATTTACCAAAATTCATAAATTGATTGCGTCTAATGTTCATTTAATTAAAATTCTTTTGTTCCTCGAAGGCCATTATGTCACCTTAGTATAAGCCCAAGGGTCTATCCCTTCTCTAAGATAACAATTCAATTGCCATTTCGACACAAAAATAAACTAAAAATTGTGTATTTTATTGTGTCACCTTGAATATTATTCATTTACAGGCTTTTAATTTTATTGTAGTATCATTGCAAAGAAAGCGCAACACCCCATCTGAAAATATGACATGAATAGTAAAAAAAATCGATTAAATAGACATTGGCATAACCCTTGCACCATTATCTATTCGATCATTTACAAAAGAAAATAGCAGGGCAACTGTCATTTTGGCCAAAACCTGTTACCATATAAAACATAAAACATAAAAATGAGCAAGTTTGATCTATTCGATTTTAACCAAGCATTACCCATCATAAATGAAGACACGGAGTTTTTCCCTCTATTCACACAGCAAGATGAAGACGATATGAGCAGCGAGGAGTTACCCGACATTCTGTCCATACTACCTTTAAGAAATACAGTTTTGTTTCCCGGAGTGGTTATACCCATCACTGTCGGGCGCGACAAATCTATTAAATTGATTAAGGAAGCGTATAAAGGAGATCGCGCCATCGGCGTTGTCGCCCAACGCGATATGTCGATAGAAGATCCGGCTTTTGACCAGCTCCATAACGTTGGTACCGTAGCCATGATCATAAAAATGCTGCAGATGCCGGATGGTAATACCACCGTCATTATTCAGGGAAAACAACGGTTTAAACTGAAGGAAGAGGTACAGTCTGAACCCTATATCAAGGCGACGATAGAACGTTTTGTGGAAGAGAAGGCGAAAAAAGAAAAAGAATTCAATGCCCTGATCTCCTCCATCAAAGAATTAGCGCTTCAAATAATCAACATTTCGCCCAATATACCCAGCGAAACAGGAATCGCTATCAAAAACATTGAAAGTCCTTCTTTTTTGATCAATTTCATTTCCTCCAATATGAATGCTGATTTAACCTTAAAGCAGCAGCTATTGGAAACAAAGAACGTGAAAGAACGTGCCAACAAGGTGCTTGAGCAATTGACTGCAGAACTGCAGTTATTAGAGCTAAAAACTCAAATCCAAAACAAGGTTCGCGTTGACCTCGACAAACAGCAGCGTGATTATTTCCTGAATCAACAACTAAAAACCATACAGGAAGAGCTGGGCGGATCGACGCCTGATCTGGAAATCGAGGAGCTGCGAAAAAAATCCTTACAAAAGAAATGGAGTAAAGAGGTAGCGATCCACTTTAAAAAAGAGCTGGATAAATTAAGTCGGATTAATCCGGCAGCGGCAGATTATTCCGTTCAACTGAATTACCTCGAACTCTTGATCGACTTGCCTTGGAGCGAGTTCAGCAGAGATAATTTTGATCTAAAGCGAGCAGAGAAAATCTTGGATAAAGACCATTACGGCCTGGAAAAAGTAAAAAGGCGCATTATCGAGTATTTGGCAGTCTTGAAGCTTAAACGCGACATGAAAGCGCCGATATTATGCCTTGTAGGCCCTCC
The DNA here is from genome assembly GCF_004368405.1 of Olivibacter sp. XZL3. Lineage (GTDB taxonomy): Bacteria > Bacteroidota > Bacteroidia > Sphingobacteriales > Sphingobacteriaceae > Olivibacter. The sequence continues at coordinate 12,189 of NZ_SBJH01000041.1, read as the reverse complement.
GGGAGTTGGTAAAACTTCCCTAGGAAAATCTATTGCCAAAGCCCTGAACCGAAAATATGTCAGGATGGCATTGGGCGGTGTTCGGGATGAGGCGGAAATTAGGGGACATAGAAAGACCTATATCGGTGCGATGCCCGGAAGAGTCATTCAATCAATAAAAAAAGCAGGTACCTCCAACCCGGTTTTCGTTTTAGATGAAATTGATAAAGTCGGAAATGATTTTCGGGGCGATCCATCCTCTGCTTTATTGGAAGTACTCGATCCTGAACAAAACAGCGCATTCTACGATCACTATGTAGAAATGGATTACGACCTTTCTAATGTCATGTTTATCGCTACAGCAAATTCACTAAGCACTATCCAACCCGCTTTGTTAGACAGAATGGAAATCATTGAGGTCAATGGGTATACCATCGAAGAGAAGATCGAGATAGCTAAGAAACACCTCCTGCCTAAACAGCGTGAACAGCATGGCTTAACGACAAAAGACATTTCACTTAAGAGCAGTGTAATAGAAAAAGTAATCGACGAATACACCCGCGAGTCGGGCGTGCGTGGCTTAGAGAAAAAGATAGGTGCGCTCGTTAGGGGCGTAGCAACCAATATGGTGATGGAAACACCGATCGGCCCGAATATCAATAGCCAGGACGTGAGCGATATCTTAGGCGCGCCGATTTACGATAAGGATCTATATGAGAGCAATGACGTAGCCGGCGTTGTAACCGGTTTAGCTTGGACGCAGGTTGGAGGCGATATTCTTTTTATTGAGTCCAGCTTGAGCCCCGGTAAAGGGAAGTTAACATTAACCGGCAATCTCGGCGATGTAATGAAAGAATCCGCGGGTATAGCGATGGCCTATCTGCGTGCACATGCGGCTGACTTCGAGATCGATTTTGAACTATTTGATAAATGGGACGTACATATTCACGTGCCTGCGGGGGCGACGCCGAAAGATGGTCCTTCGGCGGGCATAACGATGCTGACCGCTTTAGCTTCTTCCTTTACTCAGCGGAAAGTGCGTGCCAACTTAGCAATGACCGGAGAAATCACTTTACGCGGAAAAGTACTGCCTGTCGGTGGTATCAAAGAAAAGATTTTAGCTGCAAAAAGAGCGAACATCCGCGACATTATACTTTGCAAGTCGAACCGAAAAGATATCTTGGAAATTAAGGAAGGCTATATAAAAGATTTGAACTTTCACTATGTTAATGAGATGAAGGAAGTGATAGACTTTGCACTGTTAACAGAGAAGGTAAAAAAGCCCTTAGACTTCAGCATTAATAGATAAGAAAAATCCGAAAGCTTGCCTCCCGTAGGGATGGTAAAAGTCAAAATTCAAAAGTCAAAAGTCAAAAGTCAAAAGTCAAAACTTTAATAAATAAAAAAAGCTATCGAATGCACTCCGATAGCTTTTTTTATTTGCTTTCCACCCCAAGCGGCGACCCTCTTTACCGTTAAGGCCAAATTCCCATATTAAGATAAGAGGTGGCTATTTTGTCAATAGAACCTACAAAAGCGGCGGTACGTAAGGTACCGATGTTATTGTTTGCATTTTTTATTCTTCTAATCTCGTGATAAGATCGGATCATGGTGTCCTCCAAGCCAGAATTTACCAATTCAAGCTCTGAAGCGCCTTTTATAATCACGCTTCGCTGATCGCTTGTCAACGTAACGCCCGTGACAGCCTCCACCATATTGACGATATTCCTATTGGCCGTTTCTTCATAACGTTTGTCCATACGTCCAAAGGCGACATGCGATAGATTCTTCAGCCACTCGAAATAAGAAACCGTTACACCACCTGCATTGCAGTACATATCGGGAATAATAATGCCCCCATTTTTTGTAAATATTTCCTCCGCCTTCGGCGTGGTCGGCCCATTCGCACCTTCAGCAATAATTTTGGCCTTTATCCTTCCGATGTTGTCTTCCGTGATTTGCTTTTCCAAGGCGGCGGGTACCAATATATCGCATGCTTGTTCCAAGCCCTCACTTGGATTTGTAAACTCTTGCTTCGCTTTCTTGTAGCCTAAAACGGTACCAGTGTTTCTTCTGTGTTCTAAGATCGCATCAACGTCTAAACCATCCTCGTTATACAGAGCGCCATCGTACTCGCAGATTCCAACAATAACGGCGCCATACTCTTCCAGCACTTTTGCTGTATTATAGCCCACATTACCGAGTCCTTGCACAATTACGCGTTTACCTGCGATGCCGGGTGTTAGGCCCAATGCCTTCATGTCCTCTGCAATATCGGCGCATTCCCGAATCGCGATGGCAACACCCCTGCCTGTTGCAGCTTTCCTTCCATCAATACCACTCAAAGAAAGGGGCTTTCCTGTAACACTTCCCAATGCGTCTAATTGACCGGGATTCATCGTTAGGTAAGTGTCAGCGATCCAGCTCATTTCCCGCTCACCGGTACCATAATCCGGCGCCGGAACGTCAATTGCGGGCCCAATAAAATTTTTCTTGACCAATTCGACTGTATATCGTCGGGTAATCGTTTCCAGCTCAGGCACCGAATAATCCCTTGGATTGATACAAATCCCTCCTTTTGCCCCGCCGAAAGGAACGTTGACGATTGCACATTTATAGGTCATCAATGCTGCAAGCGCCATCACCTCGTCCTCGTTGACCATTTCACTGTAGCGGATTCCTCCCTTGGTAGGCGATTTATGATGCGAATGTTCCACACGCCATGCATCAATAACCTCCAATTTACCATTCGCTCTTCGGATTGGGAAACGGAAACGATAAACGCTATTACAAGCTTTTATCTGATCCAACAAGCCTTTATCGTGATTCGTGAACTGGGCTGCATGGTCAAAAAATTCGCAAACATCATTAAAGAAACTAAACTCTCCCTGTGACTTACTTGTGGCCATAATGTAAATTAATTAATAATTGGCTTCTCCTAAGAGTGCGTCTGCCCTTTGGAGCGCTTAACCTATTTATTTTTTCTTGTTTTCCAATCGACTGATTTTACGATCGATCGTAAAGAGATATATAATGAATCCTACAAATATCACGCAAACCACCGCGACCACTACATAAATCTTACCTGAACTTCGCAAAACATCCGCCATTTCAACGTCGTTTGACGACTGTGCAAAACTATGAAAAAAGGATGTCAACCCTAACAAAACCAAAAGAATTAGCTTCTTCATATCGTTTATGACAAATTGTTATTTTATTTTAAATAAAAATATAGAAACCATATATTTCGTATATTTTTGAAGGCTTCCCACCATATTTCTAAAAAACCAAAAGACTGCTACAGAGGACAGTCTATTAATAGTCCGCTTGCTTGCATACGCGAACTGATCACTGTTCCCAATCAATCAAGCGATAACGATACCTCAAGGTTGTTATCCATACACCTATTAACATCCAACCCAACACGGCCGGATAAAAAACCGCCCGCATCGTACCATCCATATCGAGGTTGCTAAAGGCGGGATTTCCGCCGTTCCCCGGATGAAGTGAATCGGTAAGGCGGGGAAGAATGAAAAGCAATACAATCATAACGGGAAACGCAAAAATGTTGTAGATCGCCGAAATCTTTGCCCGCTTCTGTTCTTCGTCAAGCGCATTTCTCAACACCAAATAAGCTAGATACATTAAAGTCGCTATAGCACTTCCATTAAGCTTCGGGTCATTGGGCCAAGGCTCTCCCCAGGTAACGTCCGCCCAAAGCATGCCGGTAATTAAACCAAAGCCGCAGAAAATAATGCCGACATTGACACTTTCGACTGCCAGCAAATCATGTTTGGTTTCTCCAGATGAAAGGTATTTAATACTATACACTACAGAAATTACATAAAGTAGGATCATAGCAAACCACATGGGGATGTGGAAATACGTATTGCGGATCGTTTCGTGAAGAATAGGTAATTCAGGTACCGGAAATAAAAACCCTCCTATAATCGAGTAAAATACCAATCCTGCTGCCAAAAATTTCCACCAATAAGCCTTCATTTCTCAATACAAGTTTGAATATAAGCGTTGTTTTAGTCTCGCCAAATGTAAGGAAATAACAACAAAGAAACCGTAAGGACGATCAAGTTTATCGCAAGAAGCACGCCGATCTCGTCATAACTCACACTCCGTTCTAAACCATCCATTGCATTTTTCGACAATTTGATGAGCACAATGATAACCGGGATCAGAACAGGAAAACTTAGAATGGCCATTAGCGTACCTGAGTTATTGGCTTTAGCGCTAATGCCTGATACCATCGTAAGTGCTGTTCCGAAACTAATACTGCCTAATAAAATGGTTATAAAATAAAGGGGCGGATCGCCTATTTCATTTCTGAAAATTGTACTGTAAGCAAAAAAAGCCACTGTCGCCAATAGCAACATGAGCAAGACATTGTAAATGATCTTCGATAAAATAATTGCTTGCGCGCTTACCAAGGTGTAATAATAGAGCTGCCTGGCTTTGCTCTCCTGCGTAAAGCTTTTTGAAATCGCATTGATTGACGTAAACAGTAATATAATCCAAAAAAGCGCATTCCATATAACTGGATGCACCGACTTAAACGCCTGATAGCAGACGAACACCGTTGAAATCACGTAAAGCAATACGCCGTTTAGCGCGTACTTGGACCGCCATTCCAACGTAATCTCTTTGCGCAAAAGTAGGTATACCTGTCTGACAAAATTCATATCGGACAAAGATACCCTTTTGCGGACATAACATAAAGGCCGCAAGACCAAAAGAAATAAAGATAACGGACGCAACAACACATTAACGCTCGACTCTTGTATTCGACGCGCCCGCATCTACCTATCAAAAACCTTTCGTCCGAAGGCCTTTAGGCTTCATCCACTTTTGAACGAGCCTCGCTACTCAAATCTTCGGCATACTTCAACCCTTTTTTCGTCAGGTCTTTTGCTTCTTCTTTATACTCGCCTGCCTTCTCCATAGCGTCATGACGCGCATCATCTGCCATATGCAGCACACGGTGATATTCTTCCTTCGCACGATTTGCCAAGTGGGAAGCTTTTTGTAGACCTTCCTCGGCTTGAGCTTTTAATGTCTTACTTAATCCATTGACGCCGTCTACTGCCTTGTTTAGCGTTTTACGCCCTTCGTTCGTACCGAACAAATAGTAAACTGCCGCTCCAGCAGCTAATCCTGCTAATGCAAAAGCAACAAACTTTGTTGTTTTGCCCTCTTTTTTGTCTTTCATTTCTTCTATTATAGTCATACGTTACTAACAGTTTGACAAAAAAAAGGTTTGAAAGGATTATAAATCAGCTATGGTTTTTACGGCTATATCCTGTTGTCCGCTCCGTATCTGTAAAGGGGTCTGGCTTTTATACTCGTACCCATTAGGTCCTAAATTCCACAACATCGGACTCAAAAAACGAATAGCAGCATCATATCCTTGGATCGTAGCCATTAAATTACCGGTATCTTTCGAATTTTTCGCCTCATTCTCGATCTCAAATGGCCCGTCAAATCCCTTTTCGCGTAATTTATCGACAAACGCTCGCCAATCCATATGATCAGAGCCTCCAAATCCCGGAAGCATCGCCTCGTAATGATGACGATCCCAGTCACTCAGGGGTTGCGAAACGCCGGCTTTTAAAGCCAAAGAAGCCGCTACTTGCTGCATGGGATACATGCCTCCCCACTCAATCCGCCCTTTCGTCAGCAGATTCCTGGTCGTTTTCACGTGGATTCGGTGAATCCGTGTGATGTCGCTTGCTGCGATAACTTCTACAGGATCGGTATGCTGCCAAATATCATGGGAAGGGTCATAAATCTCACCATGCGCCTTACTAGGTATCAAGGCATACATCAGCTTTCTCGCCGCCAAGACAGCAGGCAAGTTGTTATATGTCGAGGTATAGGCAGCAGAACGCCACCCCTCCATCGGACAATTTTCATATAAAATGGTGACACCCAAACTTTCGGCGTAGTCGACGATCGGTTCGAAGACGCGCTGGTATGCCTCTAAGTTTAACTGAAAGCCGTTTTCCTGGACACCCAATTCGTGGTTATAGCCCACAAAAGTGCCGACTTTAACGTTGTTTTCATCGCCGCCAAGCAAATGCGCAATCCGAATCAACTTCAATAGGTGGTTTTGGTTTTTAATCCGCTCCGATACATCGCCTCCTATCATATTCTCAAACGCACCGAGCGAAAGCTGTAAGCCGGCAGCGTTAAATTTGTCAATCAATCGTTTTGCCGCATCTAAATCAAAAGCGTCGTATTCCAAATGAGTTGCCGTGTGGTCTTGCCGACTGCCGTCCCTCCGAAAAACACATAGGTCAATACCTTGCGCACCTACCAAGACGGCTTTCTTAATTAAATCGTCAATCCCCAGCTTATCAAAAGCAGAGCTCATCAACCAAATCGGATTATTCAAATTATTCATTGTATATTCACTAAGTGCTATTAATCGAGAAAAACTATCCTTTATCGCAGTCCGCCGTTCATCCAATATACTTCATACTTGTCTTTCCATTCGTGTAAATCAAGTTCTTCCTTGAAAATACCATAAACCGTAGAGCCGGATCCGCTCATCGATGCATATAAGGCGCCCTTTTCGTAGAGAGTCGACTTTATTCCCCTGATTTCTGGATGGCGATTAAAAATCCCTGTTTCAAAATCATTAAAAATATGGTCTTTCCATTGCTCAACCGGCAAACGTATGTGGTCCAGGAGATGCTTACTTTCCCTACCGGCACGTACACTTCCATAGGCCTCTCCGGTAGAAACATGGATCGGCGGCTTCACCAGTACCAATTTATAGGCCGATAAATCGATGGATACGTCAGTAAACTCATCACCGATTCCGGTCGCAAAAACGGGTTTATTCTTAATGAAAAAACAGCAGTCCGCACCCAGCGCCCGTGCATACGCTTCCATTTGGTCGTCGCTTAAATGCAGGCCGAAGTACTGCGATAGCAACTTAATCAAAAAAGCAGCATCAGCCGAGCCACCGCCGAGGCCTGCACCAATCGGTATACGCTTGTGTAAATAGATAGATACAGGCTTTAAATCATAATCACGTGCAAGCAATTTATAGGCTCTAATACAAAGGTTATCCTCGTTATTGTTAGGTATATCCATGCCCGAAACCACTAACTTCAGTGAATTCGAGGGCACAAGCTCTAAAATATCAAACAGACTGACAGGATAAAAAACCGTCTCCAAGTTGTGATACCCATCTGCCCTCCTATTCAGCACTTGCAAGCCGATATTTATCTTGGCATTCGCGAATGTAATCATTCCACAGAATTAGTAATAAAAAAGGGAGAATGCAAATAATATCGGTTATCGGCTGCTTTATGTGCCTGCCGGTCTTAGCAAGCAATGGGCTCCGCCGTCCAAAAATCTATCATATCAAAAACAACGTCAACAAAAATCCCTATCTTTACCGCCATAACATCTCATCAAAATACGATGCAGCAATATCTCGATCTAATGCGCCATGTCTACGAACATGGTGTGGACAAACAAGACCGCACGGGCACGGGAACCCGTAGTGTATTCGGCTATCAGATGCGTTTTAATTTGCAGGAGGGCTTCCCCTTGGTTACGACCAAAAAGCTCCACCTCCGATCCATTATTCATGAATTGATCTGGTTTCTAAAAGGGGAAACAAACATCGCTTATTTAAAGGAGAATAAAGTGAGTATCTGGGATGAATGGGCGGATGAAAACGGCGATTTAGGTCCGGTATATGGATCACAATGGCGCTCTTGGCCTACCCCTGATGGCAGGCATATTGATCAGATTTCCCAGATCATTCACCAACTGAAGAACACACCGGATTCACGTCGTATCATTGTTTCCGCTTGGAACGTGGCCGAAATTGAAAAAATGGCGCTCCCGCCCTGTCATGCATTCTTTCAGTTTTATGTAGCTCCGCCCAATCCGGAAAAAGGACAGACGAAAGCACAGTTATCCTGCCAACTTTATCAGCGCAGCGCCGATATATTTTTAGGGGTGCCTTTTAATATCGCTTCTTATGCCCTGCTTACCATGATGGTTGCCCAGGTTTGCGATATGGAGGCAGCCGATTTTATACATACTTTAGGAGATGCACATCTATACAGCAACCACCTCGAGCAAGCGGCACTTCAATTAAGCCGTACGCCAAAAACTCTTCCCATATTAAAGGTTAATCCAGCAATTAGGAGTATCTTTGATTTCAAGTATGAAGATTTTACATTGACGAACTATGACCCTCACCCGCATATTAAAGCAGAGGTGGCGGTTTAACCGATTGAACCATGATTATATCCATCATTGTTGCTGCTTCGAAAAACAACGCGATCGGGAAGAATAATGAACTTCTTTGGCATATGCCAGCAGATTTGAAATTTTTCCGCAAAACCACTTCGGGGCATCCCGTTATTATGGGAAGGAAGACTTTCCAATCAGTGGGCCAGGCCCTTCCTAAACGCCGTAACATTGTCATTACCCGCCAAGCAGACTTCCATGCCGACAACATTGAAGTGGTCGGTTCCTTAGAAGAAGCATTAGCCGCATGTGAGACTGAAAAAGATGAGGTATTTATTGTAGGCGGCGCCCAAATCTATGAACAGGCAATACCGCTGACGGATAAGGTTTACTTAACCCGTATTCACCATGAATTTCAAGATGCAGACACGTTTTTTCCTGATTTAAATGACGAAGAATGGCAATTGGAAGAAGTGGAACATCATGAGAGTGATGAAAAGAACCCCTACGACTACAGCTTTTTGTTATATTCTAAAATCCAGAACTAGCGCGATACTATTCGCTCCTACATGCACTGAACCACGCTCCATTAAAATCTTACTTCGCTTCACAAGCGCTTGTTAAGAGCTAATTACGAAGTACTAACCGGCAAACAATTTTCTCGCAATAAACCCTTTGTTTATTTAAAAATTTCATAGCTTTGCCGTTCTTAACAAAAATGTATATAACAATTATTACATAAAATTACAACACTAAACAAAGATGCAAGGTAAAGGCCTAATTAACTTTTTTGTAATACTGATATCGATTGCGTGCCTGTATTCACTTTCATTTACTTTTGTAACCCGTAAGGTTGAACGCGACGCAGTTGCTTTTGCAAAAGGCGACCCCGTGAAGGAGCGGGCTTATTTAGATTCAATGGCAACCGTAGACGTGTATAACCTCGGTTTTGCCAAATTCTCCTACCAATATTGCAAAGAGCGTGAGCTGGCATTGGGATTGGATTTGAAGGGTGGAATGAACGTGACCATGGAAATCTCCCTAAAAGAATTGATCAGCAATTTAGCCGACAACCCGAAAGATGAGAATTTCCAGAAAGCTTTGGACAATGCCGAAGCCCGGAGTAAAGAAAGTCAAAAAGACTTTGTCAGTCTATTTGGAGAAGAATTTAAGAAGCTGAATCCGAACGGCAAACTGGCTACTTTCTTTGCAAATAAAGACAATGCGGTCAATAACATCACATCAAACTCAAGCGATGGAGATATCATTGCTTTCCTGCAAAAAGAATCCGGCAGTGCAATTGACCGTTCTTTCAACATTTTGCGTACGCGTATAGATAAATTCGGAGTTACTTCTCCTAATATTCAACGCCAACAAGGGACAAACCGAATCTTAATCGAACTTCCTGGCGTGAGTGATGAAGATCGTGTTCGTAAACTCTTGCAAGGATCGGCGAAACTGGAGTTTTGGGAGACCTACGACAATGCCGAGATCTTCCCTTTATTGGAAAATGTCAATCGTACGCTCGCTTCGACCCTAAAAACCAGTCAAGCAAGCGCCAGCACTACCGACACCACCGCAAAGGATAGTACTTCCGGAGGTCGTTTGGCTTCCCTAAGTGGCAATAAGGCCGCTGGAACGGATTCGACAACAAAAGACAGCAGCGCCGTAGCGCTTGAACAAGCAAGGAATCAAAACCCGCTGTTCGCCGTTTTAAGTCCTAATATCGGTCAAGGTCCGCAAGGACAACAGATGCTGGGCCAAGGTCCTGTAATTGGTTATGTCTTACAGAAAGATACCGCACTAGTTAACTCTTATTTCAACAGCGCTGAAATAAAATCGATTATCCCCGGCAACGTAAAACTCCTTTGGAGTGTGAAGCCGGTTTCGAAAGAAAGCAAAATGTTCCAGTTGTTTGCGGTTAAACCTACTGGTCTAAACGCTGGGCCGGTGCTTACCGGAAACGTGATCGCCGATGCTCGGGCGGACGTTGATCAACGCACCAATAATCCGCAAGTGGAAATGGTAATGAACAGCGAGGGCGCACGTGAATGGAGAAAAATAAGCGCTGCCGCTGCTGCTACAAACCCTAAGAAAGCGATTGCTATCGTTTTAGATAATACGGTCTATTCCGCGCCAACTGTACAAGACGAGATTCCGAACGGCGTTTCTTCCATCACAGGAAACTTTACTTTTGAAGATACACAGGACTTAGCTAACGTGTTAAAGGCAGGCCGTTTACCGGCGCCAGCTAAGATTGTTGAAGAAGCGATCGTTGGCCCTACGCTTGGTCAGGCAGCCATTGATGCCGGTATCAACTCATCGGTTATCGGCCTGATAGTCGTACTCATCTTTATGATCTTCTACTATAACCGCGCTGGTTTGGTAGCTAACATTGCGGTGATTTTTAACGTATTTTTCATCATGGGCATTCTGGCATCGCTGGGCGCTGTGCTGACCTTACCGGGTATTGCGGGGATCGTTTTAACTATGGGAACCGCCGTGGATGCGAATGTATTGATATATGAACGCATCCGTGAAGAGTTTGCGCTCGGTAAAGGCATTAGACAGGCGATCTCCGATGGCTACAAACACGCAATGCCTTCGATATTAGACTCCCAACTCACCACCTTCCTTGTCGGCATCATCTTATACATCTTTGGAACAGGTCCGATTTTAGGTTTCGCAACTACCTTAATGATTGGTATTATTACCTCATTATTTACGGCTATTTTCATTACCCGTATCATTTTTGAGTGGATGATCAAAAAAGATATGAAAATTTCCGTGTCTTATCCATGGAGCGAAAACACCTTGAAAAACGCCAATTTCGGTTTCACAAAAAATCGTAAAAAGTTCTACGGTTTGTCTATTGCTTTGGTGGTAATCAGTTTAATCTCGGTGTTTACGAAAGGCTTTAGTTTAGGTGTCGATTTCTCGGGTGGCCGCACCTATACCGTTAAATATGAAAATGCGGTAAATTTAGAAGAAGTACGCGGTCACGTCAATGCCACATTTGGTGTCAATAGCGAAGTGAAAACCTTCGGAGGCGATAACCAATTACGAGTAACCACGCCTTATTTAATTGATCAAACAGATGATGCGGCGGATAAACAGGTCCTCGATAAATTAAATGAAGGCTTAGCTAAAGTACAAAACAACCCGTACCAGATCGTAAGCTCGCAAAAGGTTGGGCCTACGATAGCAAATGATATCAAGGTGTCAGCTATCTATTCGGTGATCTTTTCAATCATTGTTATTGCTCTTTACATCCTTATCCGTTTCCGTAAATGGCAGTACAGTGTATCGGCAGCTATTTCCTTAGCGCATGATGCGATTATATTACTCGGAATCTTTTCGGTATTCGATGGTATTCTTCCATTCTCCCTGGACTTAGATCAACATTTCATCGCAGCAATACTTACTGTGCTGGCCTACTCGATCAATGACACGGTTGTGGTTTTCGACCGTATTCGTGAATATTTGAAAGAACACCGTGCTAAGAATGAATCGATCTCACATGTGGTTAATACTGCAATTAATAAAACGCTCAGTCGTACTATTATCACGTCATTAACGGTAATCTTTGTAATGGCTGTGTTATTTGTATTCGGTGGTGAGGTGATCCGCGGTTTCTCATTTGCTATCTTAATAGGTATCATTTTAGGAACTTATTCGTCAATCTTCCTTGCCGCACCGATCTTCGCAGACCTACAAGGAGATAACGAAACCAGTGTAAAAGAGCTTTCCGCTAAAGAAAAGGGAAATCTGAATCCGGTGAAAGCATAGTTTTTCGATTAAATTTCGGATATAAAAAAAGCCGAGGTGTTGACAGACATCTCGGCTTTTTTTATATCGTGATTATGGGCTATAAGGCATAGGAGTTAAGGTGTAAGGTCACAATGTCTTGTCCTGATATAGGTTGACAGTTTATTATTTACAAACTGACAAGCATGATGGCGAAATTACAGAGAATGACCG
>NZ_SBJH01000116.1 GCF_004368405.1 Olivibacter sp. XZL3 | reverse complement strand
GCTATTTATGCCAAAGTAACACTTCTTAACATGATGCTTTTCCTTGTATTCATTTTTAAAGTTTCAAACTAACGATCTGTATATCATTTGCTTTTAAAAGGTGATGAAGCTATCGTGATTTATTCATCCCCTGTGTGGTTGAAATAAATCATGATGGTTTCATTTCTTTCGATTTACTTTATACCGATTAATAAACCAATATGCTGCCAAGATGCGTGTTGCGGCATATGCCATGAATAGGAATCCTGGATTCACCAAGAATCTACGGAATGTCCAGTTTAAGGAATTGAAGTGTTTACTAAGCTAAACAAGGTGGCGGGCCGCACTTCTACTTAAGGCTGTAGGCATGGCATTTGATATAATAAACGAAAAAACGATGTATAAACACATGACACTCTTTGCAACGGCGGTAGTTGGAATACTATCGGTGTCTTGCGATCATAACGACGACAATGTACCGGATGGACCAGACCGTTTAGAGTTGGTGTTTGCCGATGACACTTATCAATTAACCGGTGTTGCTATCACCGCAGAAGGGCGTTTATTCACAAATTATCCCTTATGGTCGAGCACCTATCAATATGCCTTGGTGGAGAGCAAAGAGGGCAATCAGGTGAGTCCTTATCCAAACGAAAGCATGAACAGTTGGCAAAACGGGCAGCCGGGAATGGATAAATGGGTATGTGTCCAAGCCGTTTATTGCGACGACCAAAACTATCTGTGGATCGTCGATCCGGCCGCGCCAATGATGGAGACAGTTGTACCGGACGGTCCTAAACTGGTAAAAATCAATCCGCAGACCAACACAATCGAGAGAACTTTTTCATTGGATAGTATTACAAGTGATACCAGTTATGTAAACGACGTTCGCGTGGATACCGAACGAGGATTTGCCTATATGACCAATTCGAGTGAAGGAGGCATTCTGGTCATAGATATCAATAGTGGAGCGATGAAACAAGTGTTGCAAAACCATTATTCCGTTCGTTCGGATCCGAATTATACTTTTGTAGTTGATGGCAAGGAGCTAACCAAAGACGGAAAGCCGGTAAAGATGCACTCGGACGGTATTGCCTTGACGCCGGACGGTGAATGGCTTTATTATAAACCGCTGACGGACGACAAGTTATACCGGATTGCGACGGAACGTCTCAGAAACATGACCTTGGCGGAAAGTGATTTGGAAGCGGCTGTAGAAGACTTGGGGCACTTCACCACGACAGACGGAATGACATTCGATCAAAATGGGAATCTATATCTCGGCGATATCCAACAGTCGCGTATTATGCGCATATCGCCGACACACGAAATGACCGAAGTTATCCGCGATGAACGTTTGATCTGGCCAGATAGCTATGCAGTTTCCAAAGACGGATTTCTTTACATAAGTTGTTCGCAAATACAAAAGCAGCCCGACTATAACGAGGGAGTAAATAAACGGACTTCGCCCTACACGATTTACCGGATGAGACTTTAAGGCCAACGGTTATTCGCTTTTAATTGATCGGCAACTTCGATCTAGACGTCGAATAGTATTAAGGCTCCCTTTTCTTGTCGTAAAAATGGCAGCGTACTGCCGAAATTGCCGTCGGTATTGTATTCATAAGCTATCAGCACATCTAAGCTAATAAACCATACAACAAAAAGGCGCGCTGCAAGTTTCGCTATATGATTGCGTACATCTTCCGGCAAAGGTTGTTCTCAATTTTCAGCGGTCGCTCGATTGACTAATCAGTAAATTTGCACATCCTTGTATCGGATAAGCAGTTAAAACAGCGAATTTGATTTCAGAGAATTTTCGTCATCCAAGTCGTCTTTGCCTTTTGAGCTCTTCTCTTTTTGGGCTGGCTCCGAACGTTTCGGTGCTTGTCCTTTATTTTTTAAGTTCTCTTTACCAGCCTTCGCCTGTTCAGATACCTGCTTTTTGTTCCGTTCCATTCTTGTTTTTTAATATTACCTTAACGGTTAAATTCAAAAACACTGCCATAAATCCCTCCGCCGCTCTCAAATCGAATAATGGCCTGATTATTGTTGCAAGCTTGGCCTATCCAAACGCGCTATTAAGAGTTTATGAAGAAAAAAATTATTGTTTTAGAAGATGATCCGGCTATACGGGAAGTCATCGAATATATTTTAACTGAAGCGAAACTTAGCGTCGAAAGCTACGAACGGGCAGAAAGCTTTTGGAAAGCCATCCATGATGCCAATGCAGACCTGATCTTGCTGGATGTGATGTTACCGGACGGAAACGGAATAGACATTTGTAACCAGCTAAAGTCTCAAGAGACTACCTCCAACATACCCGTTATTATTATGTCCGCCCACTATAACCTGATCAACGACCATCCATGCTCGGCAGATGACTTCATCAGAAAGCCTTTTGATATACGCGACTTCGTAAAGCGAATTCAGACATATCTAGCTAAAGTGGAAGGCTAAGGCGTCGCGGTTACTAGGACGAGGAGTTGAAAGGAATAATGGAGATGCTACCGTTGCGCTCCAAAACAGCATATTTCACCTGATCTAACTGTTCCAGTCCGTGATTTAGACGAGCGGCCTCCATAATATCATCCTCTTCTACCCCCGCTTTTCTCATCCTTTCTTTCAGCGGCTTACCATGGTCGATCAATATCAACGGTGTGCCCTCCAGCAGCTTATCGAGCTTTTGAAAGCGACCTTTTAGCGTACCAAAAACCATGTCGACTCCGATCAATGCGGTAATCAGCATCAAACTGTTAGTCATTGAAAAGTCATCGCCTAAAAGCGCCTGTTGCGTTGCTTCGCCAATAATCAGCAATAAGACGAAATCGAAGGTGGTCGTCTCGGCCAAGCTGCGTTTGCCCAATACACGAAAGAGTACCAATAGAAAAAGGTAAATCGCAATGCCACGTATAATCGGATTCATAGAACTATGGATAAATAAAATGGCTCATTTCAAAATGCTGTTGATTTACCTTCCACGAGCCTTTAACACTGCCTGGCTTTTGTGCCTGTAAATAGAAGCGACAAAGCTTCTTCCCTTTCTTCTCGGCCCGGAACGTATAGATTACGTAATCACCGGAAATAACACTTTCATTTGGCTCCGGTACTATTCTTGCCACTTTGAAGCGATCAAGATACTGAAGCGGAACGGCCACCCGGATATCTCCTTGATCTGAAAGGCGAAAGGCGATATCCATCTCCTTTTGATACCTTAAGAAGTATTCATATTCAACGGAAACGCCCTCCTTTACGATTTTCCTTGCACTTAACAGGCCTTCTCCGAACAAGCCCAAGGCGGCCAAAATCATCAATATTAATATCAGAACGGCCCCTATTTTTTGTGTCTTCCATCCCCGTATATGTAGCTTCAGATCTTCCTCCAGTGTAAGCGAGTGGTCGACTTTTTCAACGGTATTGTCAGCTTGCATATTTCTGCGGCATATCTCTTCCCTTAACCATTTTATTGCTTCGCATTATGTGGGCTCCCTTCTTTACTTTTGGATGCATCCGGTTTTGACTGGCGAAATTCATCGCCCTCAATGCCGTTATCTAAGGTATAGGCCGCCGAAGCGCTATCCGAAGCTTGCTGCAACAAATCCTGCTCATGCGCATTCCCTTCCATTGGATCCTTTTCTATTTCCGAATAAGCATCTTGGTTCTCCGGTTTCTTCTCCATGTCTTTCTTCTGCTCCTGATTTTTCATCTTTATATAATTTGCTTTTTAAAGGTGATGAAGCCCTTCCTACCGCAGGCAGGTATCAGATTTATTCATCTCCTTGTGTGGCTGAAATAAATCATGATCGCTTCATCGCTACTGTTATTATTGATTCGTTATCAAAGACGCCCCACTCCTGATACTAGCTTCAGTAAGGAGGGCGTCAGCTCTTATAGAACAGCAGAAGGATGTATTTGTTCTTTGTTTTATTCGGCGTGCTTTTTGTGAAGCCACTTTAAGCGCCCCTCCTGCCCAGCTCGTGGAGATATTCCCACTATAACGACCGCACGCTCCACATAGCCAGTTACTACCATGGAGATAAACGCTAGCGTTCGGGCACATGCCGTCGGCATCTATTCTTTACTTTAGCAACAAAACGGCAAAACAAAAGCAGAAATAAACGGTTTTATACGTAAAACAAGGTTATGACTGAGAATAAAAAGCTACGGGAAGAGCAGGATAAAGCAGGCACTAATCCATACGAGGTGTTCGACTTCGATTTACTTTAGAACTAAGTTTAATCTCAGAACGGAAGAACTTGAAGCCGCAATTCATGAGTCGAAAACTAATAGCCCGGTTGAACTGGAGGAGTTTTTGGCAAAGAAATTCGGGCTTTCAGAAAATGGTGATTAATGAGATGAATACAGCCGTATTTTTTATTGGTTGTATCTGATAACTATACCCTATTACTCATTTAAAAAATATCGGTTATGAACACAGACAAAAAAAAGCATGACGCTGAGGCCGACGAAAAAAAACAAAAAGAAGAGAGCCGGAAGAAAGCCGATCAAGAGTTGGATGACGAGATTGAACAAACCTTTCCCGCCAGTGATCCTCCTTCTTATTCGCAGCCACACAACGATAAAAAGAAAAAATAGCATGAAAATTTAAGGATGAGCCACTATGAATAAGATCAGCTGGCTATTTGTGCGAGTACTTTTCTTTGCGTTCAGTTATTCCAAGGTATTTGCACAGGATAACCAACCTACGGATCAGGTTCCTTGGTACAAAAACAGCTTTTTCTACAACATCGAGGTAGGCACCTTCAAAGATAGTAATCAGGATGGTATAGGCGATTTTAGAGGGCTAATCAGTGAATTAGATTATTTGGATAGTCTCGGTATCGACGCTATCTGGCTAGCTCCTTTTTATCCTTCGCCCCGTAAAGACGATGGCTATGATGTGCTTGATTACTATGGGGTTGATGCCAAATATGGTACAGCAGCGGACGTTAAGGAGTTTTTTGAGCAGGCCCACCGTAGGGGAATAAAAATCATCACTGACGTCGTATTAAACCATACTTCCATCGAGCACCCTTGGTTTGAAGCCAGTAGAAGGGACGTAAAAAGCCCTTATCGGGATTGGTACGTCTGGCAGTCAGAAAGACCGAAGGACGCAGACAAAGGCATGGTGTTTCCCGGTGTCCAAAAGGAAACATGGACCTATGATTCTATCGCACAACAATATTACTTTCATCGATTTTACGTCTTTCAACCCGACCTGAATTATCGCAATACAGCCGTACAGCAAGAAGCCTTTAAGATTATGCGCTTTTGGCTTCGACAGGGAGTAGACGGTTATCGCTTAGACGCTGTTCCTTTCATCATCGATATTCCCGAGACTGGAAGCGAGAATCCCCAACGTATGATGGATTTGGTACCTCAGATGCGCAGCGTTATGGAGGAGGAAAAACCCGGCGCCCTGATGTTGGGCGAAGCGAACTTATCGCCCGAAGAAAACAAAGATTACTTCGGAGAAAATAATAGCGGCATGCAGATGATGTTTAACTTTTACGTAAATCAATATTTGTTTTACGCACTCGCATCTCAAAAGATTAAGTTACTTATTAAAGCCATCGAAGAAACGAAAGAAAAACCAGAGGCGGCGCAATGGGGGCATTTTTTAAGGAATCACGATGAGATCGACCTGGCGAGGCTCAAAGATAGACAACGAAGAGAAGTATATCAACGCTTCGGCCCTGACACCACAATGCAACTATACGACCGAGGCATTCGTCGGCGACTTGCACCGATGTTGCAAAACAATAAACAGATTCGATTTGCCTATCACTTACTGTTCTCACTGCCGGGCACGCCGGTGATCCGTTACGGTGAAGAAATCGGCATGGGCGACAATTTGGAATTAAAAGAGCGTTTGGCAGTTCGGACTCCGATGCAATGGTCTGCAGCGCCTCAAGGTGGTTTTACACAAGCGGCCAAGGCTTTCCGGCCGGTTATCGACAAAGGGCCTTATAGCTACAAAAACGTAAACGTCGCTTCACAACTAAAAGATCCTCACTCCTTATTAAATTTTATCAAAAGCACTGCGGCACTCCGAAAAGAGTATCCGGAAATCGGATTAGGAAAATTCGAGGTGCTAAAAACAAATTCTAAATATGTATTAGCAATACACTATCAATACAAAGACAAAAGCTTACTAAGCTTACACAATTTTTCCGACCGGCCACAGCGATTCAAAGTGAAAGGAGAGTTGCTAAAGGCTAAACAGCTTTTATCCGTTACAGACGGATCGACGGCTATACCACAAGATATAACGTTGGATGGTTATGGATTTGAATGGTATAAAACCTCTTCCGATTCGATAAAATAAAGCGATGTTGCACTTATCAAAAAATAAGATCTGTCGTTTTCTTGCGTCACTCCTGTACCTAAATCGAAACAATTGATCGGCTAGCTGGCGGTGTTCCTGCAGTCGCGATTAAGGTACCACCTTTGGCCGAAGTTTTGAATCTGTTCTTGTCAGTCAAGTAAAACAAGCGCAACAAAGATGCCATGAAAAAAGAAGAAATAAAGCTGACGGACATACAGCGCATTCTATTCGGAGAGACGCCGGGAGCTTTTATGGTAGAAGTATTTATTCGCACCATCATTGTCTATCTGGCCTTATTGGTCGCATTGAAATTGTTGGGAAAGCGTATGACTGGCCAGTTAACTATCACGGAGATGGCCGTGATGATTACACTGGGTGCTATTGTGTCGGTGCCCATGCAAATACCAGATCGAGGCATTCTACAAGGAATTATTATCCTTCTTTTGGCTGTTGCTTTTCTACGTGGACTTAATTACCTATCCTACAAAAAGCAAGCGGCTGAAACGCTGATACAAGGAAAAGCCGACCTACTGGTAAGCGACGGCGTGATCGATTTAGGAACGCTCGAAAAGCTCAACATCTCGAGACAGCAGTTGTATTCTAAACTTCGAAACAAAAAAATATTCAACTTAGGCCAAGTAGACCGCGTGTACTTAGAAGCCTGTGGTATCTTTAGCATTTATGAGCATCGCGGTAAAAGAGCGGGTCTATCGCTGTATCCGCTACGCGACCTGCGGTTATCCGATCAGCAATACCACGAAAGCAGCTTTGCTTGTTGCAGTTGTGGTAAGCTCAGCAGCACAGACGACCGATGTGAAAACTGTGATGGTACCGAATTTATAAAGGCAATTATTTAGACATGAAAAAAGAAGATATTCAATTGGGCGACTGGATGAGGGTGTTTATTGGAGAGGCTCCAGGCGTCTTCTTCATCGAAATTATTCTACGCACCATTGTTATTTATGCGGTATTGATGATTGCCTTTCGCCTAATCGGTAGCCGGATGGCCACTCAACTAAGCCGTACAGAACAAGCCTCGCTTGTGACCTTAGCCGCCGCAATCGGGGTTCCTATCCAGTCGCCGGAACGCGGTATACTTCCTGCAGTCATTATCGCCATTGTCGTCGTGTTCTTCGGTCGCCTAATTGCTAGAAAGGCAAGCCAGGATGAGAAATTCGAAAGTCTAAGCCAAGGGAATATCGCCACCTTAATAGAGAACGGTGTTTTATGTGTCAAGACCATAAAAAGAGCGACGTTAACGCGCGAGCGGATTTTTGCCGAACTTCGGTCAGAACAGATTGTCCATCTCGGTCAAGTAAAACGATTGTACATCGAACCTAACGGTAGCTTCACCCTAATTGAAAATGAGGGCGATGATCCGGGCCTATCCATTATCCCGGAAATCGACCTTGCTTTCTTAAATCGTTTTAAAGTAGCCACCAAACTGGTTTGTGCCAATTGCGGATTACAGAAAGGCGAGGACCAAGCTTGCAAAAATTGTGGGCACGCAAACTGGATCCAAGCCGTTTATCGGAGTGAAAAGGAAAAAAAACAAGGGGCCTAGCTTATATCCTAACTTTAAAAACGATTACAAAGTCGATACAGAATCAAGCTCAGGTTATCGACAGCACCAATTTTCGCAAAAATCTTACCCCTCGTATCGTCTATAGTCCTTTTTGTGCTCATGAGGCGTTTCGATATTTCCTTTGTCGTATAGCCTTCTATCAACAAATCGAGCACGTCATCTTCCTGCTTCGTTAATGAAACTTTCGGATTGAGATTTTCTATGTAACGTTCATACGCCGCCATGCGGTCGAACAGCAAAAGCGGCAAAGATGGATCTAGGAAAAATCCACTTCTTTTTATCACAGCCTCTACCTGCGGAAAATCGTCCAAACTGAAGGAACTTGAGAGGTAGCCATGCACGCCCATTTTCCGAAATAGGGTTGCACGCCGAAGGTCCGATGCCCGGTCGAATACAACCACTTTAAATCCCGCCTCGATAGCATGGGTTATAGAATGATGCCATTTTTGGTTTTCGTGTCGATCTACAAAACAAAGGATTACTTCAGCGCTTTCGGGTACGTCATCCCACTCCTGCCCTGTAAATATCACATTCAAATGCTGCCTTTCAAGCGTTCTTTTCACCCCTTCCCGTTGAATCGGGTTGTTATCTATTACAGCAATTTTCATGTTCTAAATTAACTAACAATTAAGTACTGTCTTAACAACAAAAAATTGCACACTAAGTTTCTTATCGTGAAAGATTGTAAACAGCGATGTTCAGGATCGTTTCGCCGTTACTAAAAGAGGTATTGCCGTATGGTTGCAAGAAAATGGTCGATATCAAAAGGTTTCTCAATGAAATCGCGCGCGCACTCTTCCGCTTGCACTAAACTACGCCTTCCATGTGCAGACATCAGTACAACAGGAATGTCTCTAGTGTCTAGATCCTTATAAAGCTCTCGGCATAGTTCCATTCCGTCGCCATCCGGCAGCATGATATCCAAAAGAATCAGGTTCGGTTTGGCGGTTTGGATGCGCCTCCTAAACTCTCTCACATTTGCACAGCTTTGCACATCAAACTGTTCGGTAGTTAATAAATATTCCACTAGCTCCCTGATATCCCTATCATCTTCCACAACGATTATTCGCTTCATGTATGTAATGCTGATTAGTATCTCTTCGACTTTCTTTTCATGACGAGCAGTTCGTAGCACGTCCGGTTAGATAGTACCGCAAACGTTGCTCGCCTACAGTATCAAAAAAACAAGAAAGAAGAGCGATTGTTTTAGCTCGCAGGAAAAAATATTTAGCCACAAGCAATGATTATCGGTTAGCGACAAAAACACCTACCAATCTATATAGGTCGGTTAAATCGAAAGGTTTAGCAAGGCAAGCGTCAAACGGGAACTGTTCACATCGTTCGATAAGTTCCTTTTCACAGCTGAGAGCAATAATGGGAATGTCCGGATACAATGCTCGGATTCGGCTCACCAGAAGATTGCAGGCTTTTCCTCCTAATTTGTATTCCAGCAAGATCGCTTGCGGTCGCTGTTGGACGAGGGCCGACCACACTTCTTCATAATCCGTACAAGCAACTGTACGGTAATCTTCCATTACCAGCGCTTCCTGCAATACAAACAACACATCAGGGTCGCTATCTTGAATTAGTATGTGGTTCATACCGTAAGCTTATCTTTGTTAAACCATGGCTATCGAACCAATATTTCCGGCGCGCACAACTGGTCATACTGGATATAGACTGCTACCCCTTTCAGCAGCCATCGTTCAAGACAGCGTGTTCGGTCGGATCTTTCGTGTTGTCTCGAGATCCCCGTTGCCTTGACCACTTAGCTAACAAACATAAACGGTTTTTGTTATTTCACCATTGCTTATAGACCCTTTGCATGGCTTTAGTCCATAAAGCGGCTATCCCGCCTTCACCAATTGGTACTGGTATTTTCTTCCATATTTGTCAGCACGTATAAAACCATTCTTCAACAAGTAATTGAGCCGCACAGCCAAAGCGTTCTCTAACTTGTATTTGTCCCGATCAGGTTGTGCCTGATGAATCTCATTTAATATCGCATCTCTGTCGCCCGTCTCCAAACGGGTTAACGCATAGGCGATCTTTCTATCTAGTTTACCAAAAGGATCAAAGGTTTCAACCGGTGTCAAGACACCTCTTTTCCACTTGGCAGGAGATAAAACGGGTCGCTCTGCAACGCTGTCGGGCATATAAGGCGCTTCGACGGATTGGGGTGCCGACATTCGTGTCTCTATTAGCTCGATGGTGCGTTCTATCGCGTCAATTTCAATACGCGTGTTTTCGGCGAGGTCTTTTAAAAAAGCAATTGCGTGCTTATCTAGCATCGTGTTTTTTGACATAAGCTATTTTAGGTTGAGTTTACATAATCAAATGTAAGCACTTCAATAAAAAAAATTAAGAAAACACAACAAGTTTGTAAAAAAAACGTATAAACAGTA
Organism: Olivibacter sp. XZL3; assembly: GCF_004368405.1. Lineage (GTDB taxonomy): Bacteria > Bacteroidota > Bacteroidia > Sphingobacteriales > Sphingobacteriaceae > Olivibacter. The sequence continues at coordinate 78,882 of NZ_SBJH01000116.1, read as the reverse complement.
CCCGCAATTACATAGCGCCGCCTTTTCCTGTGTAATTTAGTGTCATATTTTTAACAACGCCTATTTAAGTCGCTTAGATAAGACCAAAAATTTATTAGATTGCAAGCAAAAGTAGTCCATCAAGTGTTTTTATATTACCTAAAAATAGTATGCATATGAGTGAATGGAAATTGAAAAAGTCTTGGCGTCACATCAAGAGCAAAATAAAAACCAAATGGGGTCAACTCACCGATGATGACCTCCGTTACGAAGAAGGTAAAGAGATTGAGCTCGTCCGTCGTTTAGAGCAAAAAACAGGAAAGAGTAGGGAGGATATTGTTGACTACTTAAATCACCTATCCTTCACGTCCGATCTCAAGTTAAGAACCTAGTATTAAGCCCTTATGGGCCTAAAAAAAATAGCATAACCGTCTTGCCAACCGGAGCGCGGATCCCGCGCTCCGGTCAAGGCGTTGCTTTTCCTTTATGCTCCCAATGATCTTTCAGCAGATTTCCTTGGTCATCAAATTTGAGCCGCCTGGCATAACGTTCCCCACGTATATTTCCGTTCGCGTCTTTTTGGCCCATAAAAAGTAAAATTGGGCGGCCTTCCTCGTCGGTTTTAATCGCCAGATCATAGCGTTGAAATTTCATCTCTACCAGCGATGAAGCTTCGTATTTTTTATTGAGCAGTTTTAAAATTGGTTCCTTTAATGACATAGACATTTAATTATAGATCGGTTATCCGACCTTGTTTTTATTCCTTTTATGAATTACTTCATGCAGTCCTTTTACATCGGCTTCCCATTTTGGGAGGAGCATAACCATCATCGTTTCTTCTATAAGATCTAAAGAGGTAAGCACTATAGCGATATAAAATAAGGGCAAAGAGGGTGATGGCAGAAAAAAAGACGGTATTAAGAAGAGCGCTTGGGAAACAGCAGCCACCTTGGCCAAATAGGTATGGAAACTAGTAAATTTCCCGTAGCGTACCAACGCGCATGTTATCTGAATTAAAAAAAGAATTAACAGAAGCAGTACCCAGCGATACTCTTGGTAAATGAACGCTTGGTGATAGAAAAATAGACCCACAATAGCTACCAGGACGGTTAAATCATCGGCGAGCGAATCCATCTTGGCTCCCATCACGCTAGCCACCTTATATTTTCTCGCTAGAAAGCCATCGATGGCATCGGTAAAAAAGCTGAAAGCAAGCAACCATTTAAACCAATTGATATGCTCTGAAAAGATCAAAAACAACAAAAAAGGGGCTGCTATTAAACGATAAAGTGTAATGCCGTTAATCCAGTAATAGCTTTTTTTACGCATACCATAATTCGTTCGAATTCAAAAAAAGACGGCCCAAGTTTTTACCTAGGCCGCCTCGAAATTACTTAAATCCCTTCGCTGGCATTATCCAGAGCAGGTACAATGGGTCTATTCTCAAACTTATTAAAAGCCACCCCTTTTAAATATTTCTATAATCAGAACAAGCCTATTTAGTTTTTGTTTCGAAATTGTTATCTTTTTGTATTCTGCTATTCCGCTTCTTTTTCAAACTAGGTGGTCCCGGTCGTTATACGACAAGCCGTTTATATTGATGGCGAAAACGACCATATTACACCATAAAACGTTCCTCTGCGTGCTTAGTCAACACCTCCAGACTATCGCCGACCTCAATGGTTCCATTGCCTTGATGAACTAAATTTTGACCAAACAAGATCTTTTTATTTTTCGAGCGGTAAGATGCCAAAGTCTTTAGGGGTTCTTTTGATTTCTCTCCGCTTTGCTGATCGATGGTGGTCATTACGCAGCGGGCACATAGCTTCACCCCGTAGAAGTCTATCTTATCGCCAATTCGTATATGGTTCATCCGGTCCTCTTCAAAAGGCTCCGCGCCTGTAAATACGATATTAGGTCTGAAGCGATTCATGGGTAAAGGCGTTTCCAAGCGGCGATTCAAATCGTCTAAAGAGGCTTGGCCAATTAACAGGAACGGATAGGCATCCGAAAAAGAAGTGATTGCACCTTTGGCTGCGTAGCGTTGATCTACTTGCCGTTCCGTACTATCAGGCATGTAAACCAATCGACAATTCATCCCCAATGCCTCGCTAAACCAGGCATCGAAATCACTTCCCATCAACACCGCCGTGCAGCAATCTTCCCATATACGCACTTCTTCTGCATCCGAATAGGCGGATTCAAAAGGTATGCGGATAGTTCCCATTTCGGGGTGCACGACCGACAACCCGTCTGCACCGATCAGCACGGTTAATAACGCCATTTGTGGATATTCACGTTGTGTCAGAAAGCGGTTTTGCGAATCAATTAACATCCAACGCCGATCGTACTGGAGGCCTCTGTCGGTTACATGCGCCTGCCTAAGCGAAACACCTCCTAAGGATTTTATGGGATAAACAAATAGTTCACTAATGGTAAGCATCGTTTATATCTATAGTAAAAAAGCAAACACCATCGCCGGCAGCGCGGCAAACTACAGCATTTGGCCGCCCTTTTGTTGGAACGAGGCTTTCAGCTGTTCGTATCGCCGGCGGTCGATCGGGCGGGAAGCCTGTTCAATAATACCTGCCTTGAAGCCCAGGTCCAAGGCGTCGTTGGCGGTATAATAAACACAATAATCCGCGGCGAGTCCACAAACGGCCACCTCCGTTACTCCCCTCCCTTTCAGGTAATCAGCCATTCCCGTCGATTTTTTCCTGCCATTATCGAAAAAGCCGCTGTAACTGTCAATTTCCCGATCCATGCCCTTTCGAAAAACGGCTTCGACCGCTTTTGTTGATAACTCAGGCGCTAAGGTAGCCCCCTCCGTTTCCTGCACACAATGCATCGGCCATAACACTTGGTTCAGCCCGTGAAGGACTATCTGCTCAAAGGGCTGCTTGCCTTCATGAGCAGTAAAAAAGCTTTTATGATCTATGGGATGCCAGTCTTGCGTGGCGACTACCAAATCGTACGACGCTTGCAGGCTGTTGATTACCGGGATCACTTCATCACCACGCTCCACTGCCAGCGCTCCGCCAGGTAAAAAGTCGAGTTGTATATCAATTATGATGAGTGCGTTCATTTAACGGTACATCTATAAACCAAAAATACGAAATTTATAAAAAGCTACAGCCTAACAATTAAGAAACTCCGGGTGTTTGAGGTGCCGATTTCGGGAAGGATATGAAAAACGACGAGCCCTTGCCTTCTTCACTCTTGACATCGATGGACCCGGCATGATCGCTAATGATTTTCGAGGCCACAAAAAGACCTATACCCAACCCTTTATATTGCGCATGAACGGCATCGCTCCGATAAAACTTTTCAAAGATGTTCTTACGCGTTTCCTCAGACATACCGATTCCTTGATCTTCAATCACAATTTTAATACGATCATCTTCTATTCCCGTTCGGATATAGATGGTTGTGCCCTTCTCTGAGTATTTAGCTGCATTTCCTACTATGTTGGTTAAGGCCTGTTCAATTCTATTTCTATCTAATTCCATCGTACAGCAGGCATTTAACTCATATTGAAATTTATGCGACGGTGCTAGCAGATAGACCGATTCAATGATCGACGCCATAAAATCGTCCAGTTCAACCGATTCTTTTTTATAGGTGAATTGTCCGTGCTCGATCTTTGAGATATCCAGCAACTGTTGGGTAAGCGTTACCAGTTTACCTGTTTGCTTTTCAACTTTTTGCAGGTGACTATATAGTTTTGCTTCGGCAGGATCAACCAAGCGCAACGAAATTTGTGACAACGCTCTCAATATGGTAATCGGCGTGTTTAACTCATGACTTGCGACCGATAGAAACTCGCTTTTCTGCTCGTTTAAATAATTGGCATGAATGAGTTCCAGCTCCTGCCTTTGACTCTTTGAGTTGAGCGCTGCATTCCGTACTTTCAGTTCCTCATAAGCATTAACGGGGCCCATCAGTTCAATTTGTTGACGGATAAAATCCAGCCTATGTCCGTCCATTTTGCACGATCGGGGGATTGCCATTTCGAGCGAGACAAAGCCTTCAGTGCCTGAGAAGCTTATTTCTATCAGTGGCACCAATTTACGGGCATAGTCGAAGCCCTCATTATTTCGCGGAAAATCGTCATCGATCCGGAATACCAAGCTGGCGCACAGATAATATCGATCTCTATACGACGAAATGCCGATTGAACAGGAGCCTTCGAGGGCTTTATCCATCACTTCTCTGCTGACTTCTGACACCGCTGTAGCGAAAACAGTTTGAGTAGCCACCGTCAACTTAATGAGGTCGGCAATTTGGATTGACTTCTTATAGGCGAGGGTCAAATCCATTTCATTTTCAAGGGTGATACAGACTAATTCAATCATGGGCTTACATGTTTATTACGACTACCGACATATCGTCGGTTTGGCGCGCAAAGTCTTTGTAAATAGCAGCGGCAAATATCGACAAATCGTGTTTGTTTATTTGTTGGTACTTCCCTGCTTCCCAGCGGGAGCGAATACCATCAGAACACAGGATTAACTTATTGAAGTGGCGGACATCAAGCAGGTGATCGTTCATGGTTCTCGGAATATTATGTCCTATAATGCCATTATATGGAAGCTGTGTTTTGGATAGAACCGGCCCCTGTAACCTGCACGAAATATTGCCTACACCGGCGATCTTCAATTGCTTTAGTTTAGTATCCAGTACCGCCACGGTGGCCACCAGCCCGCGTGTTTTCCGAACAGCTGGATGGATAAACCTGATAATTTCACTAGGCGAGTCGAAGGGACACCCTTTGAAAGCATCCACCGCCATGTTCACGGCGAAGTTGGCCTCTGGCCCATGCCCGAGTCCATCAGCCAACATAAATTTAAATTTACCGGCTATGCCTTTTTTATAGAAACCATCGCCACTTGTCTGTTCGTTGGGCTTTGCAATCACCAAGGGACGTACCTCTACGCCTACTTTCTCCTTCTTTCTATCTGTATTTTTATATATTCTGCTCAGTACAACGGTGCCCCAATTTTGCTGTGAGAACAGGTCGAACTCATCGGATAATCGGAATACGCTGCCCAAACCATGACCGAGCGTATTCTTAGTTGACACACCGTCTGCCATCATTTTACGCGCGTCTTTCATCCCCGGTCCGTTGTCAATACAGATCAATTCAAGATAGGCGTTTCCCTCTTCCTCTATAATTCCCGCCAACATCTCCCCATCAACAGCGTATTTATGCAGGTTGGAGGTGAGTTCGGCAACGATTAAATCTATTTTACCCACCTTTTTCGGTTCGAAACCGGCAAGCGAAACCATGTGATGGATTTCTCGCTTTATGATAGAAAAATAACTACGATCTGCAGCTGAAAAGCGCTTATGCGTCGCATCAACCATTGGCCCATTTCGTTATGGTGACCTTCGTTCCGACGCCAAGTTCACTTTTAATTTCAAACTCGTTTACCAGCCGCTTCGCGCCAGGCAAGCCCAAGCCTAAGCTTTTGCCGGTGGAATAGCCATCGTTCATAGCGAGCTGGATATCGGGAATTCCTGGGCCCTGATCATCGAAAGTGAGTCGTATTCCATGTTGGCGGCCGAGCGAAACGATTTCAATCAACACTTTTCCGCCATTGGCATAGCGAAGCATGTTTCGCCCGAGCTCGCTCGCAGCAGTAATCAACTTGGTTTGGTTGACCAGGCTCATTTTTATCTTTATGGCGTATTCTTTTACCCGATTGCGAAAAGGAACAACATCCTGTTCCTTGGCGATAGACATCTTGTCTTTATTCAGGGAGATGATCTTCGTTATCATTAGCCGCATCTATTTCATCGTCTTCTATTATTTGAACCTTTGATTTCAATAGATCCATTCCTTTTTCTACGTTCAAAGCCGTATACACTCCCTTCAAAGGTAAGCCGAGCTCAACCAAGGTTATGGCCACGGCGGGCTGCATGCCGACGACGACAGTTTCTGCATCCAACAGTTTGGACATTACACCGATATTACCGATGATGCGGCCCATAAAAGAGTCGACTATGCTCACGGCTGATATATCAATCAAAATTCCCTTTGCACCGGTTTTGCTCACCATTTTTACCAAGTCAGCCTCTAACTCAAGCGCTAAACGATCGTACAAATCGACTTGGATGGTGACCAGCAAAAACTGGCCCATCCTTAAAATTGGAATTCTATCCATTATGCGAAATTTAAACGAAAAGGCTTATCTAGCCACTTTCTTTACTTCTACTTTTAGGGTTGCAAATGCGAATGACAGGGCACTGGCCAGAGAGGCCTTGGTAACGATGTCCGATAGATCTATTCCCAAATGGACAATCGTTTGGGCGATTTCGGGCCGGATACCGCTAATGACACATTCTGCACCCATTAACCGGGTAGCGCTTACGGTTTTCAGTAAATGCTGAGCCACCAATGAGTCAACGGTCGGTACGCCGGATATATCTAAAATAGCTACACTGCTGCCAGACTCAACAATCTCCGTCAATAAACTTTCCATCACCACTTGCGTCCGTGCACTGTCGAGTGTACCAATAATAGGCAAGGCCAATATGCCATCCCAAACGCGTATAACCGGTGTGGATATCTCCGTAATTTCATCCGTTTGCCGCAAGATCACTTCTTCCCGCCCTTTAATAAAGGTTTCGAACGTTATGATAGAGAAATTATCGATCAACCGGCTTAAGTTAAGCGTTGCTGCAATTAGATCAGCCGGGTCTTTGACTTCCTCCTGAAGAATCTGCAATAAGGTTTCTTTTAAGCTCATCACATAGAGCCCTGTTTCTCTGGGGCTAAAGCCTTGTTTTGCCCTCGACAAGGATATACCGCCAAGTATTTCAATAACATGGTCGAAATCCGAAGAATCTGGATCGGTGAGATTGGTCTCATTTAGGCTTTTTGTCAGTATATCGATGAGCTCCTCCGACTCGGCCCGCAGCTCTTCGTTACTTATGAGATCCTCCCGCAATGTTTCATCGGTCAGCTGATTCTTCATCCAGCGTTCTAAAATAACCGATTTCCTTTTCTTTAAAATTTTCGTGATTTCCGTTGCCATCCTATTAGTTAAATTATTTTGTAATGTTACAGTATTTTTCACAAAAAAAAAATTACCTAACTCAAATTGGAAAGGAAATGCACAGCGTTATGGCCCCTTTTGCTTCCATTTTTCTGTGGCAACGTTTATTATAAAGCATGTTCTTAAGAGGTTTTTTAGGCCCTTTCTTCGTCCTATTTTTGCCGATTTAGGCTTTAGAGGGCGCTGTAAGAGGAGAGGCTTGGCTAACCATTGCTGCGCAGCCAAGCCTGACTAAGAAGGAATGTCCTGCAATTATTTTTCCCCGTCAATCGTTTGAATGTGTTCCAAATGTTTTCGCAATACGGGCAGGGTGCTTTCAATAAATTGTTTCATCTCGGGGTCCTTGGATTTCTCCAGTGCTTCTTCGAACAAGGCGACATCCTTTTTATGGTCTTCCACCATTTCTTCTACGTAGGCCTTATCAAAATCTTTACCAGCCTTCGCCCCGATTTCCTCTAATTTCTTCTGCTTTTCTACCGCTGGCGCCGAGGGAAGGGCTATATTTTTCTTTGCTGCAAGGGCCTTTAATTCTTCATTCGCTTTTGAATGGTCCTTTACCATCATTGTGCCGAAGGCTTTGACTTTTGCATCCGTGGCCTTCTGTGCAGCTAACTCGCCGAGCGCTACCTCAGCAAGGCCGCCGCTTGCCGCCTCAGTAGCGAAGGCCGCCTCATCCGTAGACACTTGTGACGTATCAGGCATCGAAGCTGACGAATCTGCCAATGCTTGATTGATACTGTCTGCCGCCTCTTTGGCGTCCTTGTTCGAAGCGTTGCCGCAACCACTAACTGCTAGCCACAGGCTAGCGATCCATACAATAAGAATATTCTTCATCTCTAAATAGTTTTTATCCATCGGTTAGATGCCTGCCTGTCGGTAGACGGGGAGCTGACCATGTTCGACCTTACACTTCCCTATGTGATGAAAGTGAAATTTTAAACATGGACGGTTCATAAGATAGCTTTTTTATTAAAGGCATTAACAGTAGGTCATAAAAAATGTTTTCAAAAAGGGAATCAATCTATTTGCTAGCACCATTTTATTTCTTTTGAAACAAATAAACGAAGCTCGCTGTTCCGTTTAGACACTAATTAGATTATATGATACCTATAGCTCCTGTATGGAAAGAGGGTACACAGCAGATGTCCTTTCCTATTCTCAACCAAGATATCAGCGTCGACGTTGCCATTATCGGCGGAGGCATTACCGGTATAACAACGGCCTATCAGTTAGCAAAGGCTGGGATGAAAGTAGCGGTACTGGAGGCTCGCACGATTGGGGAAGGCTCTACGGGATTTTCAACGGGAAACCTATATGCTGTTCCGGGAAGCGAAGGGCTGCACACTATTGAACAAAAATGGGGCAGCGCACACGCCAAGCAAGTCGTCCAGTCCAGAGCCGCCGCTATTGATTTCATCGAAGCGCGTATAAGCGAGCTGAACATCAACTGCGGCTTCTTGCATGTTCCATGGTGCCTTTTTTCAGCGCATGCGGAAAGCGCTTCCTATATCAAAAAAGAAAGAGAAGCTGCGGAACGAGCAGGCCTCGCTACTTCCGACTTCATCCCGCTAGACCTGAAAGTAAACACAGGTTTCAGTATCGCCAACCAAGCGCAGTTCAATCCACTACAGTACACAACTGAGCTGGCACAACGCATTAAGTCGGATTCCTGCCTTATTTTTGAACACACCAAGATGTTGGAATACAAAGAAGGCGAGCCCTGCCTAATCACAACCGACCGAGGCAAAGTAACAGCATCAGCGGTGGTCATGGCAACGCACAGTCCAAAAGGTCTGTATTTTGTTCACTCGTCTATGGAGCCCTATAGGGAATATGCCATTGCCGTCACTTTAACGGGAGCTTATCCTCCAAACGGCACCTATTGGGATATGAAATCGAAGCAGCATTATTCCATGAGAACCTACGATACGCCGCGTGGAAAAGTCTTGCTAGTGCTTGGAGAGAAGCACAAAGTCGGCACGCTGGTACACAATGAATCTTGTTTTGAAAAGCTCGAAAGCTTTGCCCGCGAGCGTTTTGAAGTTGAATCTGTTGTATACAGGTGGGCAGCCCAGCAGTACCAACCCGCAGATGGTCTTCCCTTTATTGGCAAAAGTTCCGGCAGTACGAAGACCTATATCGCTACCGGATTTTCCGCCGACGGATTGGTTTACGGCACTTTGGCAGCTATGATCATTGGTGATGAAATAATGGGAAAACCCGGCCCTTGGCACAAAACCTATAGCGCATCCCGGATAACACCAATAGCTTCGGCCACCAATTATATTAAAGCGAATGCCTCCGTTGCTTACGAGTTAGTAAAGGATTATCTGTTTAAGGATGGGGCCAAGACCTTTTCGGAAGTAGCAGCCAATGAGGGAAAGATCATCGAAATCAAAGGAGAGAAATGTGCCGTACACCGGGATCATTCGGGTAATCTATCTATTGTATCGGCAGTTTGCCCTCACATGGGGTGTATTGTCCACTGGAATAGCAGCGAGCAATCATGGGACTGCCCATGCCACGGCAGTCGCTTTACGACGCAAGGCGAAGTAATTGAAGGCCCTGCCATACACGCCTTAAATCCACTGTATGTCTTGTAAAGATATTCAGGCAAAAATGAACAACCGTTTTACATAAACTTATTGTTCTTACAGTTGTTAAGAAGATGGTTTACCAATGAATAATTTAATATGGCAGAGAAAAAGAAGTTGTTTCCAAGGGTCGTCAGCATTTTAAAAGCCGCTGTAAGTGGTTTTTCGGATCACAATGTTACGAAAATGAGTGGCTCTTTAGCCTATTATACTGTTTTTTCCATGGCGCCGCTACTGGTACTGGTCATCGCGCTGTGTGGAATTTTTTTAGGTCAAGAAACCGCCGAAAATCAGATCTACGAACAATTAAGCTCCTTTCTGGATAAGAATACAGCGCTCCAGATACAGGAAGTGATCAAAAAGGCCTCGGTAAGCGACAGCAGTACGTCGGCTATTGTGATTGGGGCCGTCACTTTACTCATTGGTGCTACCACGGTCTTTGCTGACATCCAAGACTCCATCAATCATATCTGGGGCATCAAACCAAAGCCCAAAAAAGGATGGCTTAAGATGCTACAAAATCGATTTCTATCCTTCTCGGTAATTGTCAGTCTGGCCTTTGTTTTACTGGTATCCTTGATGGTCACCACCTTCTTGGACGGCTTTGCAGATCGGCTCAGCGCGCGATATGAGAACATTTCGATCGTTGTTTTTTACATACTAAACCAAATAGTAACCTTGGCGGTTGTATCTTTTATTTTCGCAGTGATTTTTAAAGTATTGCCCGACGCCCATATCCGATGGAAGGATGTGCTAACAGGCGCTTTCGTAACCGCCCTCCTATTTATTCTAGGAAAGTTTGGTATCTCTTTCTACATTGGTCAGAGCGGCGCGGGTGAGACCTTCGGCGCTGCCAGCTCGCTGGTTATACTGCTCTTATGGACCTATTATTCTGCCATGATTTTATATTTCGGTGCGGAATTTACCAAAGCGTATGTCATGGAGTACGGTTCGGAAATCAAGCCCACTGCTTATGCAGTTACAACGAAAGAAATTGAGGTAGAAACGGGGCAGGCCTCGGTGCAGGAAAACCACGAAAAAGTAAAAAAAGTTGTAAAATAATCTTCTCCCTGAACCGAGGAGAACCTGACAGGAATTGGGGTCCTACGGTTCTCCGTACTTCTTTGCGCATACTAAGGCTGTCCGCCACCACCTGCTGCTCCATAGATTTGACCCGTTGCATAGCTAGCGTCGTCGGCAGCCAGCTGCACATAGATCGAGGCAAGCTCTGCCGGTTGCCCAGGTCTACCGAGCGGTGTATCCCCTCCGAAACTGATAAGTTTTTCTTGCGTCGCACCACCGCTAACTTGTAAGGGCGTCCAGATGGGGCCGGGAGCCACTCCGTTTACCCGGATTCCTTTAGGTCCGAGTTGTTTTGCTAAAGAGCGGACGAAATTCGTTGTAGCCGCCTTTGTTTGTGCATAATCATATAAATCGGCAGATGGATCTTGCGCATCCGCCTCCTCTTCCGGCAAATAATTGATAGCCACGTCTGCTCCTTCCAGAGCATAGGCAATAGCCGCTGCGCGCCCCATACCCGAATCGCCTCCTGTAATCAGTGCTTTCCGTCCGTTCAAACGCCCGGACCCCTTATAGGTTTTTTCGCCGTGGTCAGGAACAGGATCCATCTGACTGGCCAAGCCCGGCCACGGTTGTTTTTGGCCTTTGAAGGGAGGTTGTGGATATTTCGTTTTGGGATCTTCCAGTCCTTTGGTAAATGTAAATGCGCGCGTTGGGTTATCGGGGGAGCCGAAAGCTGGTCCCACTGCCGCTGCGGCTAAGCCCGCGCCAATAGCATTAACCACCCGCCGGCGATTCATTCGATCTTTTTCGTTCATCATAACACTTTGGTTAACACAATACCTTTGTTCGTTCAGGCTTCTCGCCCGTTAATAAGGTTTCGCTTCTTTCGAGACTTGTTCTGCTTGTTTCACGGCTTCGTCCGAATCGCTCTTCGCACCCTTCTCCATCATCATCTTATTCGCCTGTAGGCCTTCCGAAACGCGCCTACCATAATCTCCGTCGCAAGCGTTAAACATTTCAATCATCTTATCTTGTATAGATTGCCGGCAGTGCGACAAGGCATCCACTAGATTGAAGATCAGTTCATCCCTTTCCCAATCTTCAAAGTTTCGGTATGTTTCGCCCGCTTGTTTAAAGTTATTCTGCCGGTCTATCTTGGCACGTACCAACGATGCATTGTAGTGCGGCATATGGTCTTTGCCTGCCATAGGAGCTTCCTTTAGACCGCCCAGCGAAGAAGGTTCATAATTTATATGCGGGTTCATCCCTTCTACAATATCCTGATGGTAGGCCATTTGACCATCGCGCTGGTTCGTGGCAACATGTTTACGCGGCGCGTTAATGGGCAGTTGCAAATAATTCGTCCCGACGCGATAACGCTGGGTATCAGAATACGAAAATGTACGCCCTTGAAGCATCTTATCGTCCGAAAAATCGAGTCCGTCCACCAGCACGCCCGTACCGAAGGCCGCTTGCTCCACCTCGGCGAAATAATTGATTGGGTTTCTGTTCAGCGTCATTTTGCCAACGGGCAGCCAAGGGAACTGATCTTTAGGCCAGATTTTGGTATCATCCAATGGGTCAAAATCCAATTCAGGGTGTTCATCATCGCTCATAATCTGCACGCACAACTCCCATTCGGGATAATTACCCTGTTCAATTGCTTCGTATAAATCTTGGGTGGCGTGATTAAAGTTTTTCCCCTGAATTTCCTGCGCCTCCTTTGTTGTCAGATTTCGTATACCCTGCAAGGGCTCCCAGTGGTATTTCACCAATACCGCTTCGCCCTCTTTATTCACCCATTTGTAGGTATTGACGCCCGAACCTTGCATCTGACGGTAGTTAGCCGGTATACCCCAAGGGGAAAACAGGAAGGTAATCATGTGCATGGCCTCTGGGGTGTTGCTGATAAAGTCAAACTGCCGCTCCGGATCCTGCCTGTTGGTCACCGGATCGGGCTTAAAAGAATGGATAAAATCAGGAAACTTCAGCGCATCGCGGATAAAAAAGATTTTAAGGTTGTTGCCAACCAGATCCCAATTGCCATCTTCCGTATACATTTTTACAGCAAAACCTCTCGGATCTCGTAAGGTTTCAGGAGAATGCCCTCTGTGAATGACGGTTGAAAACCGAACAAACAAAGGCGTTTTTTTTCCTTTTTCCTGAAATAGCTTGGCTCTCGTATACTTAGCAATCGGCTCGTCACCTACCATCCCATAAGCTTCGAAATAGCCATGTGCTCCTGCACCACGTGCGTGTACAACCCGCTCTGGAACCCGTTCTCTATCAAAATGAGACATCTTTTCCAGGAAAGGATAATTCTCCAAGGTTGCTGGCCCGCGATTGCCCACGGTCCTCAAATTCTGGTTATCATAAACCGGATGCCCTTGCCGTGTGGTTAAAATGTTCGATTCTTCTTGTCCTGTGCTTTTAATGGCCATCTGTTTTTGTTCTGCAGTTTCGTTCTCGGAAACGGAATTTTTATGTTGCTGTTCCATAGCGTATTGTTTAGTTAGTAGATACTTATCCAAGGTGTCAACCCATCTCACGCTAGTGTTGCAATATATAAACCGTATTCGGCAGCATTATCTGTCGCGATGAAAAAATATTTTCTTTCGCCTTTACAGGTCCACGAAAAACACCATTTAGCGAAAGCAGAAAAGTGGCAAGATTTTGATGGTGTACAGAATTTGCTTCAAAGATTCCAGATTGGCGAACAGGTGAAGCGATTGAACTTTCGAATCTAAAGAACAGGCACAATAAACTCCCCTATTATTCGTTATTTTACTTAGTTGGATTCCTTTCCAAACATGCGGCATTTGGGGGCACAGGTAATCATGCAAAACACGATACCGTAAGCCCCCAAATGACTGCACCAATACCATTCGGGGACGCACCTTCGTTGTTCAGTTTGTTCAGTTTTTTAAACGGACATTAGAATTTCCTCAACATTTATTTATAAAGCTTGCATGATGCCGAAGGGACAAAGACACGACCAGATCTTTCGAAAACAAGCAGTCAGGCCGCCAAAAAGCCTTAAAAGAGCAGATTGAAGCAACGGAAAAGCGAAATTCCATGCTTTTTTGCCCGTCTACAACTCATCCTCACAAACAAAATAATTAAACTTTCCAAAATGAAATTTAATTTTCATTAAACCTTCCGTTTTTGTGATCCAAATTATTAACACTTATATTTATCACACCTTGCATTACACAGTTATCGACCAAAATCGAAAGCATGAAGATATTTTTACAACCGCATATTCAAGAATTAAAGAAAAAAGTATTAGAAATCGCACAAATCAATAATATTATACCAGCGGATTGCTACAGACTCGCGATGGACATCTCAACAAAAACGCATAAGACCATTAGTCAAACAACGATTAAACGTATTTATGGCTTTGCCCAGTCACCTTATGCACCCTCGACCTTTACGTTAAATGCCTTATCTCAATATTGTGGCTATGATGGCTGGACAGACTTTATTGAGCAAATGGAAGCATTACCGGGTGAGGCAGGCGAACTTATTACTTGGAATGAAATCTCACAGGCCGCGCACAACATCACCCAATTTACCATGCAAACCAATAAACACAAATGCGGCATTCCCTACACACTCACTATTGAACGGCAATCGATAACCCAACATATCCAGCGCTTTCTGGATAGCAATGCCGCTGGTTGCATCATCAGTGCGCCCACAGGCACCGGCAAAACTATCGGCATTACGCAATGGCTCGACAGGCAACTTTTGGCTAACCATATAGAGCAGAACAATAACATCTTTTTACACGTAAACAGCCCTTCGCTTTTCTTTGCAGCAGAATTTGGCTTCCACAGCAATAAATGGCTTGCACACCTACTCAATTTTCCGCAGCAGCGGTATTTTGAGGATTTTATTTTAAAATATGAAAAAAGCGCACCGGGTAATTTTTATATTATAATCGATGATTTCAATGATAATCTTATTAACGACAGGCTCTTCGATATCGTGTTCAGGCAACTAATTGACATGACTGTCTACCTTTCTAACTACCCATGGATGAAGATAATTATTACGCTTCGTCCTTCGACTTGGCAAAAGCACGGACACCTCATCGAGAACCATACAGCGATAAACCGGCTTTGGTTTACCAACTTCTCCTGCAGCAAACGCACGAACGCCGTTAATTTACACCCCTTTACAAGTGAGGAACTTTACGCGTTAATTGGCAAAATAGGCAATTCTCCCTCCACCGTTAGGGATTATGTACACAAATATTTCCCTGTGGTCAGTTTGCCTCTACATTTCCAATATTACTATCAGCTAAAAAGTAATGACCGCGGATTGGAAACATTGGATCCCGCAGACGAGTTTGCCATTGCCTCCCTTTACCTACATAAAAAAGTTCTCAAGGGCGCCCTAGCAGCGGATAAACAATTTATGTTGAGTCGGCTAATTGAAATCACCACCTTCTCTGACGAGCATGCTTTTGTGAACAAAAAAGAAGCTTATGCCATTATCAAAGAAAACAACAGCATTTATAACCAATTGTTACATGCAGGTGTTCTTTATGAATATCAGGAGAAAAAAGGGATCCGTACTGTTTACCAAATCAAGTTTAGATCACCCCTAATTGCTGCTTATTTTATTGCTCAGCATGCGCTTGAAAAACGAAACGGCCAAATCGACAAGGGGTTACTCGCTTGGTTGAAAACGAGCCCTTATAGCAAAAGCCTCAAACTTATGCTACTTAAATGGCTCATAATTTACGCTTTAGAGTTTGGAGATCTCGTTATCTTTAATCATTTCAAAAATATCGATTTCATCGAGCGTCATCTCGCCTCACTTGTGTTGTTTACATGCAGCAACCTGGATTATCCAATCCGTGCAAATGCGGCTATCAGCAGCACGCTGAATCCAACCTTGGCGAAATCAGCACTGATTGATATTGCCCTCGATCACCTATTGGTGGAAGCCGAATACGAGTTGGCACTAAACAAGCTGCTTCGCTACTCTGTATCACCCCAGCAAAAAATATTGTTACATACGTCTCTCGCGTTTTTCGCGTTTTTGTCTTTACGCGATGAGGAAATACAGAAACATAGGGAGGCCC
Organism: Olivibacter sp. XZL3; assembly: GCF_004368405.1. Taxonomy (GTDB): domain Bacteria; phylum Bacteroidota; class Bacteroidia; order Sphingobacteriales; family Sphingobacteriaceae; genus Olivibacter. The sequence continues at coordinate 63,127 of NZ_SBJH01000116.1, read as the reverse complement.
TGCTTGCTATCCCGCAGGAGCATTTCGCTGACTTTACGCTGAACCCTTTACTAGTAGTCGAAAACATGCACCATTATTGTCAGCATAAGGCTTTGAAAGAAGAAGCGATTGAAGAAATACGTTTGTTCTGCGATTATCCACAAAGGAAGAGGCACCGTGCCCACAAGCAACTTATCTATATGCTTGGATATATTCTTTTAAAAATCAAACCATCTGACGACGCAATTACGTCGAAATACCTGCAGCTTGTCAATCAATATGGCCCAAATTTAAAAAGGAAAATAACGAAGGATTTTAAAGCTTGCATTCCACTTAAGCTCGTGGAAAGCACCTAAGGTTTGGGCCACCGTAGGTTAAGCAAAGGTGCGGATACGCCGATCGTTTCTACAATCTTCGTAAAGCCAATTTAATTAATTCTTCGACCGTAAGCTGCGAGGCATTTGCCTTTATAATTTCCGCTAATACTTTTTCCGCTTGCGCTTTATTAAAGCCCAGCATTACAAGTGCCGTAAGTGCTTCCTCAGGAGTCGATTGATGCTGAGGAACCATAATAAGCGCATCTGCGCCTTCTTTTTTTAATTTATCTTGCAATTCCAGGATGAGGCGCTGTGCTGACTTAGGGCCAATTCCCTTAATACGCTGTATCTGTTTTACGTCTCCCTGCACAATAGCTGCTTGGATCTCTGTTGGCGTAATGGAAGACAAGATCATTCTCCCGGTATTGGCGCCGATACCTGAAACAGATAACAAATGCTGAAACAATCGACGTTCACCCTCTTCGGCAAATCCATATAAAGTATGTGCATCCTCTTTGACCTGAAAACTCACAAACAATTTGCATTGCTCCCGATCTTTGATCTGTCCAAAAGTATGCAAGGAAATATGTACATGGTAACCCACGCCATTTACATCCAACACCACATAAGTAGGACATTTGTATACCAGTTTTCCGCTTAAATATTCGTACATATTATTATCAAAGAATCCGCTGCTGTAATTTCGCTATTTTATATCCAATTAAAATTAGCGGGCCGGCTAACCGCCAACCCGCTAATTAATATCATCTATTTTTTTTTGCCTTTCACCGTCGCCTCTTTCTCTTTCGCTTGTACATCGACGACCGCAATAGTAACCATATTTACAATTTCCCGCACAGAGCTGCCTAATTGCAATACATGTACCGGTTTATTAAGCCCCAGTAGAATAGGCCCAACGGCTTCCGCCTCGCCCAACTCCTGCAATAACTTATAAGCGATATTACCCGATTCCAGCGTTGGGAAAACCAGTACATTTGCCGGACCGCCACTCAAATTGGTAAACGGAAAGTTCTCCGCCAGCATCTGGCTGTTGGTCGCGAAATTGGCCTGCATTTCTCCGTCGACCACAATATGCGGGAACTTTTCGTGAAGTTCTTTTACCACATTACGCATTTTCGAAGGAATCTCTCCCTCGTTTGAGCCAAAGTTCGAATACGACAACAAAGCGATACGCGGTTCAATATTCATTTTCTTTACCGCATCGTGCAACAAAACCGTAATATCCACGAGCTCCTCTTCGGTGGGATTTTTGTTTACGGTGGTATCACCAAAGAATACCGGACCTTTTTTAGTCAACATCATGTACATTCCGGCAACTCGGCTACCGGGGCGGGTGCCAATGACATGAAGCGCTGGCCGGATGGTGGTGGCGTAATTTTTCGTTAGCCCGGAAATTAAACAGTCTGCTTCGCCGAATTCCACCATACTCGCTCCGTAATAGTTCCGATCCAACATAAATTTGTTCGCTTCTAACAAGGTAACGCCACGACGCTGCCTTTTTTTATAGAGCGCCTCCACATATTGTTTGAACTCAGGCGTATCGGCTTCTTCTAATGGATCGATAATCGTAACATTCGGTAAATCCAATGCGTGCTCCGCTATAATGCGGTTAATTTTTTCTTTCCTTCCTAAAAGGATAGGATGCGCTATACCCTCATCTTTTATGATCTGAGCTGCTTTTAAGATTTTATAGTTATCCGCTTCCGCAAAAACAACGCGCTTAGGGCTCTGTCGCGCTGCAGCACTTAAATCGCGCATCAGCACGTCGTCTAAGCCCAACCGCTTCCTAAGGCTCTCCTTATAGGACTCCCAATCTTTTATTTCTGCCCTGGCAACACCCGATGTCATCGCAGCCTTTGCTACCGCTGGAGCAACTTCGGTAATCAGTCGAGGATCCGTTGGTTTAGGGATGATATAATCTTTTCCAAATTTCAGGTTATTGATATTATAAGCCAAGTTTACCGACTCCGGAACAGGCTCCTTGGCCAACTTAGCAATTGCATATACCGCTGCCAGCTTCATTTCTTCGTTAATACCTGTAGCCCGAACGTCCAGTGCGCCCCTGAAAATGTAGGGAAAACCCAAGACGTTGTTCACCTGATTAGGATAATCGGAACGGCCTGTAGCCATCACCACATCCTTTCTGGTACTTACTGCTAAATCGTAGGCAATTTCCGGATTGGGGTTTGCCATAGCAAAAACGATGGGGTTTTTACTCATGGTTTTCAGCATATCAGCAGATAACACATCCGCTGCAGAGAGCCCGATAAATACGTCGGCATCTTTGATTGCTTCTTCCAAGGTGCGAATATCACGGTCTGTTGCGAATTCACCTTTTATTGCGTCAAGGTTGTCTCTGTCTCTACGAATCACGCCGGCCCGATCGATCATCACGATATTCTCGGGCTTAGCTCCCAATGAAACGTAAATCCGTGAGCACGAAATAGCCGCTGCGCCGGCGCCATTCACTACAATCTTGACTTTATCCAATTTCTTTTTCTGTAGCTCGCAAGCGTTAATCAAAGCCGCTCCGGAAATAATTGCGGTACCATGCTGGTCATCATGCATTACCGGAATAGACATTTCTTCCTTTAAACGGCGTTCAATTTCAAAACACTCCGGAGCCTTAATATCCTCTAAATTGATCCCGCCAAAAGTGGGCTCCAAGATTTTTACGGTACGGACAAAATCGTCCACGTTTTTTGTATCGAGCTCTAAATCGAACACGTCAATATCCGCAAATATTTTAAACAGCAGCCCCTTTCCTTCCATAACGGGCTTCCCGCCTTCCGGACCAATATCACCAAGGCCCAAAACAGCTGTACCATTGCTGATAACTGCCACCAAGTTTCCCTTAGCCGTATATTTATAGGCGTTTTCCTTATTGGCAGCAATTTCTAAACAGGGTTCAGCAACCCCGGGGGAGTAGGCTAATGATAAATCTCGTTGCGAATTGGTCGGTTTAGTAGGTACTACGGCAATTTTACCCGGACGGCCGTTAGCATGATAGTCTAGCGCATCTTGCTTACGATTTACTTTGCTCATTTCTAATTCGTTCTTTTTTTCAATCTTCTTTACTGGATTGCCTAATTATAACAATAAATTATGGGCAATGCTGATGAAGCACCAAAGGTAGGAAGTTTTAGGAGTACTACCTAGCATTTCTCCCGATTGATTTGAACAAGTGTTAAGATCCTGGAAGGAAACGTGAATATCTGCATGACGCGCCTGCTGCTGCATGAAGCGATCAAAAACGGAAATCACATTCATTTTTGTTAAAAATCTGTTAAAAAACAGAAGTAAATGAATAAATCAATAAATTAGCAATTTTTAAGATATTCGACGATCACCTTATGAGACACCTCAACAGATATTTACTGTTATCTATTTTATTCCTTTATTCCCTACATGCTTGGAGTCAGTCGCGACAAAAGGGAATCAATTTGAACACTATTGTTGAAAAGACCAACACCTTAGCCACACAGCAACCTGTTGAGAAAATTTACTTGCATCTCGACAAACCATATTACGCCGTGGGGGATACGATATGGTTCAAATCCTATTTAACAAGTCATCACCAGCTAGCCGCGCTTAGTAAAGTGGTTTATGTAGAGCTGCTCAACAGTCAGGACTCGCTCATGAAAACCACCATGATCCCAAGCCATGAAGGTACGGGAAGCGGCAGTCTCGTTTTAGATCCACTTATTTATAAACAGGGGAATTACCGAATCCGAGCCTACACGAAATACATGATGAATTTCGACCCTGACTATTTCTTCAATAAAAACATCACCATCGGCGATGTCTTCAATAAGCGAGTAAAGTCGCATGCCAACTTTACGGCAACATCGTCCAATAAAAGCCCTGTAGTTGATGGACGCATACGTTATACAGACGAAGAAGGGAAACCCTTAGCAGACAAGCGTGTTTCCTGGGAGCTCAGACGCGGAACCACCAGCCTTGCTAAAGGCCGCGGCAGTACCGATAAAAGCGGCTACCTCCGTGTGAATCTCACGACTGAGCAGCAACAAGCTTTGAAGGAAGCCGTTCTGAATACGACCATCAGTTTAGACAACAATAGGTCGGTCAACACCAGCTACACCTTACGTGGAGCATTTCAAACGCCCGATATACAATTTTTTCCGGAAGGCGGATATTTAATTGCCGACTTACCCAGCGAAGTTGCCTTCAAAGCGGTAGGCGGTGATGGTTTAGGCGTCGCGGTACAAGGAAAAGTAGTTGACCAACAGGGACAGGAAGTTGCCACAATAACAACACAGCATTTAGGGATGGGAAAATTCAGCCTGACCCCAAAAGCAGACGCCGTTTACACCGCTAAAGTCACTACCGCAAACGGAGCGACCTATAGTTATCAGCTCCCCAAAGTACGTCCATTTGGAACGAGTCTTGCGATCGACCCTTCAGATAGTTTGAGTATTGCGGTAAAGATCATCTCAAATGAGCTCTATCTACAACAAAATCAAAACAAGGTTTTTTCGTTGGTGGCGCAGAGCGATGGCGTGATCTACTACGCCGCGCAAACCGCTTTGAACAGTAATAGCATAAATGCTTCCGTCCCCAAGGATAAATTTCCGTCAGGAATTGTTCAATTCACCTTATTCTCTCCGGCCGGGATACCTTTAAGTGAAAGGCTCGTCTTTGTCCAACGCCCCAACGAGCTCCGCCTAACGCTGCGTTCTGACAAAAAAAGCTACCGAGCAAAAGAGGCCGTACAACTTCATTTAAATGCCGCTACAGACAGCGCGCAGTCCGTCGGCACTTTTTCGGTTGCAGTTATCGATGAGTCGAAAGTCCCCTTTAACGAAAATGCGGAGACAACCATTTTAAGCAGTTTGCTACTTACTTCTGACATTAAAGGTTATGTAGAGCAACCTAATTATTATTTCAGGGAAATAACACCTGAAAACCGAGCCAATCTCGATATACTGATGCTTACACAGGGGTACAGGCGCTTCGATTATAAGGACATTATCAGCGACAAGATTCCACCTATCGCCTTCCTTCCCGAGCAAGGCATCGATATTACCGGCAGTCTTCGCTTATTAAATGGCATTGCCGTACCGAATGGCAAATTGGAACTCAGTATTGGCAATGATAAAAAGACGGTTGAAACCTATTCGGACGACCAGGGGAATTTCAAATTCAGCAACGTGATGTTCACCGATTCGGCGCAAATTACAATTAGCGCCCGCAACAACGACAACTATAAAAACCTCAAAATTACGCTCAACGGAGATGCCTTCCCGGCGATTACCCCAGGATTTACAGCACCGGATGAAGTGCTCAATATAGACAGTACGTTAACGCCTTATTTAAAAAACAGCGAAAGACAATATCGAACGGAACGGCTTTTGGAAGAGGTTGTCATTACAGAAAGAGTGGCTCCCAAGCCTCGTCACACGCAGTATCCGGCCTTATCCGGCTTAAGCCCCATCCCCGATCACCTGATTGACGGCGCACGGTTTTCAGGCTGTAATTTATTGATCAATTGTTTGCAAACGGCTGCTATGGGCTTAACTTTTATGGACAATAATTTCTTTATCACCCGCGACTATAATCAAGGGAACCGTACACCGGTACAAGTGTTCCTTAATGGAATGGCTATTGACGTGAATGGCATAAACACAGTCAGTCCGGCGGAAGTAGAATCGGTGGAAATATTTTTACGCGATGATTTGGGCACCGTAAATAGAACCTATCAAAGTAATGGCGTCTTGGTCATCAACACGAAAAAGAAGCCTGAAGGTACGCGTATCAGCAAGACTGAACTCGAAAACCTTTTGCCTAAATCAAACATTGTGACCATTACGCCCTTGGGCTACCAAGCAGAACGTAATTTTTATTTACCGAAGTATACGCCAACAAGCGCTCCCGGCGTCGACTGGCGCACCACGGTTTATTGGAATCCAGACGTAATTACCGACAGTGAAGGAAAAGCAAGTTTTCAGTTCTATAATGCAAGCGGCTTAGGTACTTATAAAGCGGTAGTAGAAGGCATTGACGAAAATGGTAATATCGGCCGGGCAGTTTATCGCTATAAAGTAGAATAACGAATTATTCGTTCATAAACGCAGCAAGGCGTATTGAACATCTTAGAATGGGGGGATGTAAAAAACATTAAGTTTTGTCATAGCCCCCCATCTTTCTTTCCAATCAATAATAACCCGCACACACCTGCACAGGTAGCCAAGCCGTAAATCAAAAACACTAAGATATTAGGTAAGTCCGGATGTAGCATCATATAAATAATCCCTATAAAAGATACAAATCCGGTAATCATTGCAATGAGTGGTAAAGCCTTTTTCATACGATAACTTCTTCAATATTCAAAACTAGGTAAATGTTTTCGTATGCTAGCGGTCAAATTTTTTTATTACACTATTAAACATAGCAGTCCATAGCAACAAGCCACCGTTATTAACTTGCAAATGAAGGGCAATTTGACTAAGTTTGTGCCCTTAAATAAAAGAGATCTTAATACGGGTAACAATCAGCTAAACACCTCACAAACAGCTTTATGCTCTGTTACCTTAATTAAACTGCGTCTTTAATTCATACATGAATGAACTTAAACATAAATTTTCAAGAAAAATTTGAGGAACGCCACATTGCACCAAATGAGCAAGATGTTCCGGAAATGCTTAAAGCCATCAAAGTGGACAGCATTGATCAATTGATTGATGAAACCGTTCCATCTGCAATCCGCTTAAAGGCGCCGTTAAATCTACCGGCAGCTTTAACGGAAACAGGTTATTTACAACGATTAAAGCAAACCGCATCTAAGAACAAGGTTTTCAAATCGTATATCGGCCAAGGCTATTACGATGTTATTACCCCCGGCGTTATTTTACGCAATGTATTCGAAAATCCAGGCTGGTACACCCAGTATACACCTTACCAAGCGGAAATTGCACAGGGAAGGCTGCAGGCCTTATTAAACTTCCAGACCGTTATTATCGACCTCACGGGCATGGAGATAGCGAATGCCTCTTTACTGGACGAAGCCACCGCTGCGGCAGAAGCCATGTTTATGCAATACAGCCTTCGTAAGAACAAAGATGCAGACACCTTTTTTGTATCTGAGAACGTTTTCCCTCAAACCTTAGACGTGTTAAAAACCCGTTCGGTATCCTACGGAATCAAACTTTTAGTGGGCGATCACCATACGGTCGAATTCAATGAGCACATTTTCGGTGCTTTAGTTCAATATCCTGCGAGCGACGGAAAGGTGTTTGATTACAGTGGCTTTGCAGAGAAGGTACATCACCACAACGCAACCCTTAGTGTGGCTGCCGACTTGATGAGCCTCGCCTTACTTACGCCTCCGGGCGAATGGGGAGCTGATATTGTAATTGGGTCGTCCCAACGTTTTGGCGTTCCTATGGGATTTGGTGGACCACATGCTGCATTCTTCGCCACTAAGGACGCGTATAAACGTAATATTCCCGGCCGAATTATTGGCGTTACAATTGATTCTTCGGGCAATTATGCACTCCGCATGGCGTTACAAACCAGAGAGCAGCACATCCGCCGGGACAAAGCGTCGTCCAACATCTGTACCGCACAGGCCCTGCTGGCAATCATGGCTGGTTTTTATGCCACTTACCACGGACCAAAAGGTCTGCGGTCCATAGCAGAACGAATTCACGGTTTAACGGTACTCTTATCCAAGGCCCTGACATCCCTCGGCTATCAACAAAAAAATGAGGCTTATTTCGACACACTGAGCTTCGTTCTCGGCGACCTGTGCAACCCACTACATGCAGAAGCGCTTAATCATGAGTTAAATTTCAACTATATCGGCGAAACTGTTCAGATTTCGTTGGACGAAACAACAACCTTAGCCGATATTAAAGAAATTGTTCGTGTATTCGCCAAGGTGAAAGCAAAAAATTTGGCTGAGATTGATTTTAATGCCCTCGCCTCAACGCTGGAGACCGTTATTCCGCAATCTTTACAACGTACGTCGGCTTATTTAACGCATGAAGTCTTCAATTCGCATCATGCTGAACACGAAATGTTGCGTTACATCAAATCCTTAGAAGCTAAAGATTTATCACTTTGCCATTCGATGATCCCACTGGGCTCCTGTACAATGAAGCTCAATGCGACCACCGAAATGATACCGGTTTCATGGGAAGCCTTTAGCCGACTGCACCCTTTTGCACCAATTGATCAAGTTGGTGGCTATATGCAGATACTCGACGAGTTAAATCAATGGCTGTCTGCTATCACTGGATTTGCTAAAATGAGTTTTCAGCCAAATTCCGGAGCGCAAGGAGAATATGCCGGACTAATGGTGATCAGGGCTTATCATGAAGACCGCGGTGATCACCACCGGAACGTGGTGCTCATTCCATCATCGGCACACGGAACTAATCCCGCTTCTGCATCGATGGCCGGTATGAAAATCGTTGTAGTGAATTGTGACGAACGGGGCAACATAGATGTAGCCGACCTTCGCTCAAAGGCAGAGTTGCATAAAGACAATTTAAGCTGTTTAATGGTTACCTACCCATCTACTCATGGAGTGTTTGAGGAATCAATTATCGACATCTGTGAAATCATTCATGCGAACGGCGGACAGGTATATATGGATGGCGCGAACATGAATGCCCAAGTTGGATTAACCAGTCCAGCCAGCATCGGTGCAGATGTATGCCACCTGAATCTTCATAAAACATTCTGTATTCCACATGGCGGCGGCGGCCCCGGTATGGGACCTATTGGTGTGGCAGCGCATTTGGTGCCTTTTTTACCTGGTCATGAAGTGGTTGATATCAGTGAAAGCAAATCTATTTCGGCAGTGGCAGCGGCTCCATTTGGTTCTGCTTCTATTTTGTTAATCTCCCATGCTTATATAGCCATGATGGGTGCCGACGGGTTAACAAACGCTACTAAGTTTGCCATTCTGAACGCAAACTATATTAAAGCAAGGCTGGAACAAGACTATAAAGTATTGTACGCCGGAGCTAATGGAAGATGTGCGCATGAGATGATCCTCGACTGCCGTAGTTTTAAAAACCAGGGCATCGAAGTGGGAGATATTGCGAAACGCCTGATGGATTATGGGTTCCATGCGCCAACAGTTTCTTTCCCGGTAGCCGGTACACTCATGGTAGAACCTACAGAATCTGAACCGAAAGCCGAATTAGACCGTTTTTGTGATGCACTGTTGGCAATTAGAAAAGAAATAGCAGCCGTTGAATCAGGCGAGGCAGACAAAAGCGAAAATGTACTGAAATCGGCACCGCATACCTTGGCCGTTGTCAGCGCCGATGAATGGAACAGGCCATATTCACGCCAGGAGGCTGCATTCCCTCTTCCTTTCGTTGCAACACATAAATTTTGGCCTGCCGTTGGCAGAGTAAACGACTCCTATGGGGATCGTTCGCTCGTATGCTCCTGCCCTCCGTTAAGTGAATACGAAGACGCTGCGGCGAGCTATTAGTCAGTCGTGAGTTACCAGTTGGGAGTGCCGCTCTTAACTGGTAACTCATAACTTTTTTATACAGTCTTTACAAAGCGTTCGTCGTAGTTTTCTATATCGATAATATAATGATTTTGAATTAGGAAATCGAAGAGCGGTTTAGCTTCAGCAGACACCGGCATATTTTGAGTGGTAATAATTTCATTGTTTGCCTTGTCTAAATAAGGGTAAACATACAATTTTACATTTTTACTAAACATCCCACTTACATAGGCCAGTAGTTCATCTGCATAATTTTCGCCGTAATTTTTTGAGTTGAATATATTTCGAAGATTGGAGATATTGGTAGAAATACCTACGTTGTTCGGTTTAAACTGAGCAAGGAATTCTGCCAGTTTATGATTTCTCGTAAAGTTCGACACGAGGATATGGTTGCCTGTAGCGCACAGCTCTTCCGCTCTTTTTGCAAAATACGCTAAATCCTCGTTGCTCAGCACGGGGTGGTCATCCTCCAACGCGTTTGACATCAACACCTCAATCATCACCAAAAGATTTTTATCCTTGATTGCCAAGTTCTTTTTAAACTGATCGACCGCCAAGTTAAACAAATCGAAATTCGGATTGGACTTTTGCTTGTATTTGGTCCTCAAGATAATGACGTCCTTCTTATAGAGAAAGTCTTTTGCCTGATGCGCATGTCCTTTCTCATCGAAAATTGCCGCGCGCGAAAAGCCCTTAGCCACCAGATAAAGATTAATCAGTCGTTCGTTTACCTGTTTAAAAGCATGCCCGTTCACCTTCACCAAATCGATTTCTACAGAACCCGCGGCAAGGTTATCAACCAAGCTTTCAATCATGGTTTGTGCGTCATGGATGTAAAAATAGGCAGCAAACACCAAGTTTACTCCTAATATACCGAGTACTTTTTGCTGTAATGAGGCGTCGCTATCCAACAGACGTACGTGGAAAATAATATCGTTTGATTCGCCCCCTACTTCGGATTGGAAGCGAAGACCGATCCATCCATGCGGATCATTTGTTTTACTGAAATTCAAGGTCGTTACGGTATCCGCAAAAGCAAAAAACTTTCTATTTTGATACTTCGGGCCGGTGAGCCTGTCGGTGAGTAACCGGTACTCATGGTCCAACATTTTTTCCAGGCGCGAGCGGCTTACATAACGGCCATTTTCTTCCGCTCCATAGATCGCGTCGCTAAAAGCCATGTCATAGGCACTCATGGTCTTGGCGATCGTTCCCGAAGCGGCGCCTGCTGTAAAAAAATTTCTTGCAACTTCCTGTCCGGCTCCTATTTCTGCAAAGGTGCCATAAATTTGATCACTTAAGTTAATTTTTAACGCTTTACGCTTATTTTCCAATATCTCTCTTGCCATAGGGCAAAGGTAGGGAATTAGTTAGGAGTGTCCATGTTAAATTACAGATTCTTACAAGTCGTACAGCGCGTAAAACAGGGCTGCGGCATGGAGTGCTTGTCCAATTTTATTTTCTTTAAGCAGCTTTTTAACCTCATCAACCGTATATAACAATACTTCGATTTCTTCCTGATCGTCCAATGCCTGTTCCTTTACTTTAACCCCTCCTTTAGCAATATAGGTTGTTGTAATGTTGGTACTGGTGGCCGGATTGGGATATAGGTCTACCACCTTTTCCATAGTCTTAAAAGCGTAACCTGTTTCTTCTAGCATTTCACGTTTAGCGGCGGTTAAGGCATCTTCACCATCGTCAATGACACCTCCGGGAATTTCAAGAAACTCCTTCCCCGCACCATGCCGATATTGCCTTACCAAAATAATTTTATTGTCTTCCGTAAAAGCGACTACATTGACCCAATTGGGATATTCCAACACATAATATTCCGGTACGATATGCCCGTTGGGCATTTCACATGAATCTTTCCGTAAAACCGCCCATGGGGCTTTCACTAAATATTCAGATGTTAAAGTTTTCCATTTCATATGCTAAAGGTACGGATAAGAAAGCGTTTATACATCGTGTGTCTATAGTCGTTCCAGGCAGACGCGCAAGCTATCCCGCCAGTTGGGTATGCTCAAGTTGAATTGCTTTTTTATTTTCGATTTATCCAATACGGAATAAGCGGGTCTTTTCGCTTTGGTTGGAAATTCCGACGTCTTAATCGGTAATAAACGGATATTGACATGGTTCAATTCGAAGATGGCATGCGCAAAGTCATACCAGCTAGCAACCCCTTCATTACTATAGTGATATACCCCATACATACCCTCCGCTTTCTTTATGATTTCACATAAAGCCTTGGCCAAATCGAGCGCATAGGTGGGTGTACCCACCTGATCTGCTACAACTTTAAGCTCCTCGCGGTCTTTCGCCAGTCGCAACATCGTCTTGGCAAAATTGTTGGCATATTCCGAGTATAGCCAGCTCGTACGGATGATGATATGTTTTTCCCAAGCGGCCTGAATGGCCAGTTCGCCCGTTAATTTCGTTCTGCCATATACACCTGTGGGACGCGTCGCATCTTCCTCCGTGAGCAAGCCCGTTTGTGAACCTTCGAACACAAAGTCGGTAGAGATATGAATTAAAATCGTGTCAAAGCGTTTACAAAGCTCCGCTAATTTACCCGGCGCTATTGCGTTAATCTTGGTTGCAGCCTCCACTTCATCTTCTGCCTTATCCACTGCGGTATAGGCGGCACAATTGATGACATGCGTTGGTTGATGTTGATGGAACAGGTGTTCGAGCTGTGATTCATTACCGATGTCGGCGTCCTTTGATGACAAAAAGATCGTATCGTCTTCACACACCGTTTGTAAGCACTGTCCTAATTGTCCAAATCCACCCAATACTAATAGCTTGCTCATTTTTCTTATGTTTATTTGGTCATTACAACGGGCTTTATCAGTCCATTCTCGTCAAAGTACATGCGATCAATGCAGGTAACGCGGTGGTGTGCGCTCGTTTCGCCGAGTGGCCTCCGGTGGTAAACGATATACCACTCGTCGTTGGCCTTACCTTGGATAACCGAGTGATGTCCGGCGCCTGTAGCCACGGCAGGATCCTGTTGCAGAATAGTACCGATTCGTTTGAAAGGCCCAAAGGGGGAATCAGCTATCGCATAAGCCACTTTATAGTCAGGGCCTGTCCACCCACCTTCAGACCACATAAAATAATATTTCCCATTTCTTATGAACATAAAAGGGCCTTCCACATAGTTCTCCGGCGTCACTTCTTTATAGGTGCTGCCGTCTTCAAAAGGCACGATACCCGAAAAGTCGTCCTTTAATTTCACCACATTGCAATGTCCCCATCCGCCATAATACATATAATATGAACCGTCGACATCTTTAAAGACAAACTGGTCAATGGGCTGTGCACCGTTTACAATTTCGTTAATCAACGGTTTACCTAGCAAATCGCGGTAGGGGCCTTGCGGCTTGTCGGCAACCGCTACACCGATTCCGCCAACCTCCCCTTCATGAACATCATTTGCGCCAAAGAACAGGTAATACTTTTTATCTTTTGTGAGTACAGCAGGTGCCCACATCGCTTTCTTAGCCCATTTTACAGCAGCAGTATCAATTATTTTTTCGTGCTTTTTCCAAGTTTTCAAATCCTTGGATGAAAATGCGTCCATGAATACCTGCTCTTCATAAGGCGCGGAGTATGTCGGAAATATCCAATATTCCTTACCATACCGTATTCCTTCCGGATCCGCATACCATCCCTCAAAAACGGGATTTGTTTGCGCTTTGGCAATCGGTGCGCTTAAAAAGCAAGTCAACAGCAGCGGTAGCGTATAGCTATAAAGTCTATTCATTTCGGTAAATATTATTTCTTAACGTCTTTATAAAAATAACGACCCTAAAAGTAATAAATTAAATGGCTATAGGAAACACAATTTCGTCTTTGCCGGTCACAAAGATCTTGCTGTTTAATCGTCGACCTGCGGAACTGGGTTTTTACCAATCACTTCTGTTCTTCGGCGGGCACCTATGATTCCGATCATTTTCCTATATTTATAACCTGCGTTTGATTATTATTAGATGCCTTCGCTAAAAAACAAAAAGCACTAATTAGATGCCTATATGAAAACGATATTCGCTTCGAAGGAAACTCACGGTTTCGATTGGATTGACTTGATAGATCCCTCCGTTAATGAGATTGAAGATATAAGTAAAAAATTCTCACTGCATGAAACATCCATTAAGGACTGTATGCAGCCAGACCATTTACCGAAACACGAAACGGTGGACAACTATACCTTTATTATTTTAAGGGTGTATTCACAAAAGCCAATGAGCGATGCCGACACGATACAGGAATTAACGAATAAAATTGCTGTTTTTTATACGCCTGAATATCTCATTACTGTTCACAGAACGGTGCAGCCTCTTATTGGGGAAGTTAAAATGAAAGCCATCGATGCCGGTGGCTGTCGAGACACCACTTGTATATTAAACCGCATTGTTCGAGCCGCTTTGCTCACTTTCGAGGCGCCCAGTGTTCACCTCGCGCAATCACTGGATTATTTCGAGGAAAACGTCTTTTTAAAACAACGGAAGGCGCCCGTTCTAAGAGGCCTTTACTATGTAAAACGGAAGGTGGACGTTATTAAACGCTTGTTGATCTTGTCTTATGAAATCATTGATAAAATAGACACGCCAAAGCAAAGAAACAGCTATACCCGGGATTTACGCGATCTATACATCCGGATGCAGAACGTATACGACAATCTTTCAGAAAATACCGCCCAACTCTTATCGGCTTACTTCTCCATTGCGTCTCACCGAACGAATGAAATCATGCGGATTTTAACCATCTTCTCGGTATTCTTTATGCCGCTTACGTTCATCGTGGGTATATACGGCATGAATTTTCATTATATGCCTGAACTTGATTGGCATCTTGGCTATCCGATTATAATGCTGGTAATGGCCATTATCACTTTAGCCATCTACTTCTGGTTCAGGAAGAAGGGCTGGTTGTAGATATCATCTACTTTTTTCCGCAAAAAGTAGCAAAAACTCCCGATGTAGACAGCTGCTTCAACCTTAGTGCATCCATCTGCAAGTCGCAGTTGACTAAAGCGGATTTTTAACAGAGCGGCGAGGTACTGCGAACAAGCACAGACGGTCTAATAAGATACAAATTGGCTGCAAAGCACCTCGTTATAGTTACACGTTCTTGTCGACCTCAATTAAGCCGGCGGACCATGAAAGCCCCACGCCGAAGCCGGCAACCAGTACCGAGGTTTTCCCTTCAATTAGATCTTTGTTACAGTAGTTTTTTAATGCGATTGGTATGGTTGAAGATACGGTATTCCCCCCATCCCTTAAATCTATGTAAAATTTAGAGGATGGCAATAGGAGTCGCTCTCGCATTACCTTCAGCATATGGGCGTTCGCTTGATGAAAAATGAACTGGCCTACCTCTTCTTTACTTACCTCATTGAAAGCCAGTACCCCCTCAATAAAGGGCGGCACCACGGTACTGGTAAACCGAAATATTTCAGGTCCGTTCATATAGAGGTCATTTTCGGTATAAATGTTGCCTCGTCCATAAAGCCGTTCCTCAGGATCTTTATCAACCGAAAATCTGGTGCCCCCGTTTTTTATAATCAGCTTATTATAGCCTTTGCCATCGGTTCCGAATTTGAATTTATGGATACCGTTTTCAGTGCTCGAAGAAATGACGGTTGCACTGGCGGCATCGCCAAAAATGGCTCGGTTGGATCGATCCTTTTTATTGATATATTTAGAGTAAGTGTCTGTTGTGACCAGCAAGACGTGGTTTGCTTGACCGCTTTCGATAAAAGCTTTGGCCATACTTAAGCCATAAGTATAACCCGAACAGCCTAAATTAAAATCAAAAGCACCTACCGTTTTACTCAAAGCCAATCGGTCTTGCAAAATACAGGCAGTAGACGGCATAATATATTCCGGACTTTGCGTGCAGTATAATACATAATCTATTTCCGTCTTGTCAACGCGCTGAAAAAGCTTTAAACAAGCCTTTTCGGCCAAATCCAATGCTGTTTCATCAGCATCAGCCACATATCGGCTACTTATTCCTATTTTGAACTCAAACTTAGAAAAATCATAATCCGGAAACTCTTCGCTAAGGTCTTGGTTGGTAATTCGTTTTTCTGGAAAGTAATATTCTATCGCCCGTATTCTAGCACCCATAAAAGGTTTTATATTAACAATTTTTCAATAAAGAGTGCAAACCTACTCCTTTTCAGGATATTTTTCATTAATCTGCGTAAGAAAATTACAAAAGTGTGGCCTACGAAAATGGCCTCCAAACAAACGCTGAATTGGTTTTCGGTTCAAAAATACGTTCTATAATAGCTAAACCTCGGCTATTCCCTTCTTGTCCTCTCTAGGGTATACCTCAGAACGGCAGGTTCTGCTTTTTCAGATTTCATTAAATATTCGCGGATTTAAACGGAATCTGAAAACTAAACACGGAGCCTTCACCTTCCTTGCTTTCGACAAAAATATCTCCCTGCTGTAGCTTTATTAACTGATAGCAAATATACAATCCGAGCCCGGTCCCCGGTCTGCTATTCTCTTTTCCTGCCTGATAGTACTTAGTGAATAACTTTGCTTGCTGCTCCTGCGGAATACCTGTTCCAGAATCTTTTATTCGCACAATGAGGTCGCGCATATCGCTTGCTTCTCCCTTTTCCAGTTTACAATACACCTCTACACCTCCCTCGTCGGTGTATTTGATGGCATTGCCGAGCAAGTTAATGACTACCTGCTTTAATCGGAAGGGATCCCCGTAAACCATTTCATCTTCCGGGCCGTCGAAGGTAAAGGTCAAGCCAATATTTTTCTTAATTGCTATAAAACGCATCGTTTCAATAGTTGCTTTTATTTCATGAAAAGGTGTAAAAGACACCACTTTGAGCACCTCAGATTGTTGACTTTCAACTTTAGTCATATCCAGAATGTCGTTCACAGTATCCATCAACATATCCGACGAAGCTTTTATCGAACTCACCATACGACTCTGTTCGGCCGTTAATGGCGTATTTCTCATCAGGTATACAAAGCCGGTTATGGCCGTAAGTGGATTCCGAATCTCGTGACTCATGGTGGCCAACATTTGAGACTTTTGCTCAGCAAGCGCGATAGCCCGTGCGTTTTCCGCTTTATATTGATTTTCCGCTTTACCTGCTTTTTTGATATAGAACAAGAGAAGAGCCACGAAAACGAGCACCATAATAATAGCCGTAATGGTGAATTTATCTAAATCGGCAACGGCTTTTTCATATTGCGCCAATGTCTCTCGTTGGTTCCTCTCCCAATTTAATAAATAGTTGTCTTTTATCTGATCAATTAGCTGCCTTAACTCTATAATCAGCGACAAGTTAGAGGAGATAAGTTCTTGCTGCGATTGGGCCAATAGCGAATGTTCTTTACTCAGTCTGGCCAAAAGCTGTTGCTGCCCCCTTTCATTTTGAATTTGCAGCGCTCTCGTCATGGAGTCCCGCACTGCATTTTCTCTTGCCACCAATAATAATTTGGTACGTAAGGTGTCAGAACTAGGTGAAAAAACTTGTTGCAAACGTTTAAGGAAACCTTTTTTCTTAACGGCCGACGCGACTTGTTTAATGATCGTATCCTGTTCAGCGCTCCGCCTTATTTGCCGTTTTTCCTTAGCAATCCGCACTTTTCTGTTTCCGAGGAAATTGGCTTTCGTGCTTTTTGCCAACAAGGAGTCGAAATTCTTCTTCAGGGCAAACACTTTCAGCGAAAGGTCTAATTTCTCACTCACATACTTTTTAAACTCCTGCTCCTCCAACGACTTTTCGAGGGAGTCGGCCAATACAGGGTATTCGACTAATATCGTGTCTATTTTTGCAAAAACGTTCAACACCTTCCGTTCGTACTCTTTCAGCTTGTCGCTATATCCATAGAGGCTCGCTTGTTGAAAATCGTTTTCAGCGCTACTCAACTCGAGCAAAACATCACTTATTTCGCCCGTTTCGGGCGGCGCTTTCAACTTCACGCTCAGGTAGGCCAGCTTTTCAGCAATCGAATGCCTTAACAGCAGCGAACCGGCTGTAAGTAAGAACACAAATATTAGGAAGACAAATAGCAACCTCTGCAAAATCCCGGAAGTTCTTTCCTGTTTTTTTTGCCCGTCGAGCTTCATAAATCAATCAATTTTTCCCGTTATTTTTCCTTTACCACGCGCGCTCTACGAGGGTTTTCCGGTGTACATCGTACCAACGGTTCATGATAACAGTTTTAGTTCAAGCAATCTGTAACCGCTTAATTTCCCTAATCTTACCTTAATCTATCTCTAATGTTAAGACGGTTAACTTTGCAAAGTTAAACTAAAAAATAGATTATGCTTCATCCAGTATTATTGGCTGCAATCGGCGGCCCCGAGCTAGGTGTCATTGTTCTTGCATTGCTGCTCCTTTTCGGAGGAAAAAAAATCCCCGAACTGATGCGGGGATTAGGACAGGGCGTTCGCGCGTTTAAAGAAGGACAAAATGACGAAAAACCGACATCCGAAACACTAAAAAAAGATGAATCAAGTGCCGAATAAACACGTTGCCATTCGATCGAATGATTCTTCAATGGCGGCGAACTGCCTCCGTTTAGATTCCAATAGGTCTTGTTTCGGGACATCAATAGCGATTTGATACTGCGTAAACAATTGTTCAATAGGCACTACAGCCTTCAGCCTTTCTACGCCCCAAGTTGACAGGTAGCTATTCAGCTTCTTCACGTTGATACCCACATAAGGTATCGCGTAGCTCATCGCTGTGATGGCACCATGCAAACTGGTTCCTATGTAACACCGCGCATTGGCTATCAGATACATGATATCCCATACCGTGACCTCGTTGAAAAACTGGGCTTCGCCCTTTAGATGTGGAAAGACTAACTGCAGGGCCTCATCATCGTTGTGGTTAGAGGCTTTGCCGATGGGACATAAGCAAATATCGGTACCGGTTTGCTCGTAGATCGCATTCAGTAAGGATGCGATTCTTTCCTCTTTTTGCTTTGCATGGTTCCTATTGATCTGAAAGAACACGTATTTACCTTTCTTCTCCTCTACAAAGCGCTTAATAGCAATGCTTACCAAGCCTTGCAGCTGCTCGTTTGGATAAAACTTCGACATTAAAATAGCGGAATCCGGATATAGATTCGTATCGATTCCTTTATCCTTCAAATTCTGCTGCGTAACCGTATCCCGTACAGAAAAATAATCTACATTTTTCAGCTTCTGTTTCAGGCCCTCGACTTTTGTGAAGATTTCTTCCGGAATCTCTGATCCTCCCAACGAATTGAACAATACATGATCGACGCTCTTGAAATCTGTTTTATTAAACACAAAGGGAAGCATGGTCTGTCCCTTTAACTTGCGTTTCGCCCATTTATTGAGGTCCATAAATTTCTCGAGATGGTGCTGATAACGCCGTATCAATTTGTATTTTTCGTTTAATGCGACCAACAACGAATTCCATGTCACCGCGATCGCCTCCCCTCCCGCCACAATAATATTCGCTCTTGTTGAACCGTCATTACAGGCCTGATAAAATGCTTGAATATTTTGCGTAGGCTTTCCTCCCAGGTCGCTTAAATCACTATCTACCATTCCAAAATAAGCCAAATCCAAGGGCTGTCCATATGTCTTCAGCTGTTGCTCAATAATGATCGGAAACAGGAGGTCTCCATAGTTGAACCTGTCGAAAGCGCCTATAATTAATATTTTGTTCATGTCTCAGCCGTTAGCTTGTTATTTTTTGTTTTATCTTGTCTATAAAATTACGCATCAATACTTTTTCATCTGTACACAAACCGAAGAAATAAATACTCAGTCCAAAAGTCAATGCTATAAGCGGAATGCTCAATGCAAATCGATGAGCGTAATGAATATAGTTAATTGCCAATATACCCATAATTAACGCCATAGCTACCGGAATTATTTCCCGATAGATTACTCTCCGAAGATAAAGGCGAATCGATAAACCGCCCAAACGCCTGAGGAAGAACATCCGTAAAATGCAAGCGATAAGTTCAATGATCGCATAGCTTACGATAACCGAATACGCGGGGTAGTTAAGGGACAATAAGATGTAGGCAATGGGTAGATTTAAAAGCAAGGTAGTCCCTACGATTATTTGGTAATATTTAATATCGCCAATAGCTTGCGCAGCCGACTGCAAACCGATAGTTAATTGATTTATCAAGGTTGCGATGAGAATAAGACGACAGAAAATAAGGGTGTTTGGCGGTACATTCTTTAACCATATCGTAAGAATAGCTTCCATTTCGAAGCAGGCGGGAATGGCAATAATAGCGAGGAGAAAGAAACCAAATTTACTAGCCATCATAGCCAACCTCAACATTCTCGGCCGGTCGTTAGCCCCTTCGCTTTTCATTATCTGAGGATTAAGCGCACGCAACAGCGTTGCTGAAAAGAAGTTTAGCTGCGCGGCCACTTGATTAGCGATTCCGTAGGCGGCATTAATAACGGCACCCAAGAAAATATTTAAAAGAACCGCTAGTCCCTGCGTCCGGCCTAAACCACATAAGGTGCCGAAAAGGTTCCATCCTGCAAAGGTAGAAAGCTCCTTTAGCAAGGGTTTATCAGCTTGGATGGTGAGCCCCTTCAAAGAACAATCATCGTATTTCTTTAAACAATAAAGCGCATAAAGCAGAAAGCTCACCACACTCACTAACGCGGTCAGCGCTCCATAAACCATTAGTTTGTCGTAAGACAGAACACTCAAAAGCAAGGCAATACCGAGTTTTAGCAGGGTTTCTATGACATTTACGACCGCCACCCAGATCATATTTTCATGTGCTATCAGGGCCCCGTTAAAGGGTACCACCACCACATTAAAAAAAACCGTTGCAGCCATAAAATGGTAAACAAACCGTGTAGCTTCGATCCGGTCGGCCGGAATGTTAAGCGCGCCATCAAATAAAAACAATCCGGTGATCTCCAAGGCCGCCACAATAATGAACGCGATCGCTATATGCAGTAACATACTGTTACTGAATACGCGCTTCTGCATAGGTAAGTCGCCCGCTCCCTGATAAAATGACAGAAAGCGTTGGGTAGAGGAAGCCATGGTGGTATTCAGAAAAGATAACATCAATACAATGCCGGCAACTAAATTGAACAGACCATAATCCGTGCTTCCTAAAACATTCAATACGACGCGCGTTGTATAAAGTGTTATGCCGGTCGTAACCAACATCCGTAGATAAAGTATGGACGTGTTAAGAGCTACTCTATTCGCTGCGCGCATGTATTAATTTTTTGTTTTCTGTACGTTTTATATCGTTCCTGTCAAAAACGAACGATTCGATTCCCGTTTTCTAAGCTACGAAATTTAGTGATACCGGCATAGAACTATAAAAATCGTGCCGCCGTTCGTGAACTGGCAACTATTGGACTGAAAATTGTTAATTTAGGAAAAACAGAAAAGACGTATGGTCAAATATTCTATTTGCATACCCGCATATAAAAGCCGTTACCTGAAGTCGTGCATAGAAAGCATACTACAGCAGACAATTCGTGACTTCGAATTGATTATCCTGAATGATTGTTCTCCGGAACCGATAGAAGCGATTGTGCAACAATTTGAGGATAATCGCATACAATATTTACAGAACGATCATAACGTAGGGGCTATTCATTTAGTCGAAAATTGGAATAAATGTTTATCCTTAGCGAAGGGCGAATACATTATGATTATGGGCGACGATGATGAGTTGGAGCCAGATTATTTGCAGGAATTCTCCAATCTTATTGCAGCGTATCCGACATTAAACGTTTACCACTGCCGCAGCAAAATCATCGATGACGCTGGGCAACTGAGCATGCTGACGCCCGCTTGTCCGGCTTTTGAGCATGTGTACGACAGCATATGGCATCGCTTGGCGCAGTATCGCTCCAATTATATCTCCGACTTCGTATACCGGGTGGAACCACTCCGGAAACAAGGCGGATTTTATAAGCTCCCGCTAGCATGGGGTTCCGATGACATAACGGCTTTTATTGCTACCGGACAACAAGGCATCGCCCATACCAACAAGCCTGTTTTCCGGTACAGAAGTAATGCACTATCCATCACGTCTACGGGAAACAATTTACATAAAATGGAAGCAAATCTGGGCTATGCGAAGTGGTTGCGCTCGTTTCTTCAAAAAGAGCCTGAAAGTCCGGAAATGGCTGTTGTTCACCGTTATCTTGTCGCGAAGCAAGGCCACTTTATGCGTCAGAGAAAACGGTTTACCATGGCTTTGTCTATGCGGCATGCATTGCTTGCCAACTTTTGGCTTTGGCTTAAACATCGCCGGGTATTCGACTTAAGCCTGAAAGATATAGTAGTCGCCTCTATAAAAAGTGTAAATTTAAGCAAGAGAAAATCGTGAAAATCATATTCAATCCACCCGACAATAAAGAGAATCAATATATCCGTCTGATGACAGCCCCTTTAGCTGCATCGGGTATTGAAATCTGTGCGCTGGACGACTTCTTTTCCTCCTATAAACATTTCAAATCTATCCGTCTGGTTCATCTTAATTGGTTTGAAAATGTCGACGATCGCAGTTTCTTTGTGGCTTTCCGCAGTTTTTTCCGGAAAATGGTTGTACTGCTAGCAATCAAACTAGGCAGAAAACCGCTGATATGGACGATGCACAACCGAAGTTCGCATGAAAAGGGCCTGAGCTTTTTTAGTCGCACGCTCACTGATTTACTGATCAAATGGTCGGACCGCATCATTATCCACAGCTCCGCCTCCATTGATATCCTGAGGGCACAGCACCCTAAAGTGCTTAGCAAGCTCTCCTATCTGCCTCACCCTAACTTTATAGGCGTATACGGCCCGGTCATTCCTTCTTCTACCAATTCAGAAACCTTGAAACTGCTTTTTATGGGGGTTATTAAGCCGTATAAAAACATCGAGTTGCTCATCAAGTTGGCTACAGAATTTGAAAGGGAAATAACCCTGACCATCGCCGGAAAACCCGCAACAGAAAAATATAAAGAAATATTGGCAAGGATAGCCAACGGCGCCAAAAACATCGATCTCCAGTTGCGTTTCATCGATGACGCTGAAATCCCTTCTCTTTTCGGAACAGCCGATTTACTGGTTCTTCCGTACGACCTGCAAAGCAGCTTAAATTCTGGCACCGTTATTTTGGCTTTCTCTTATAAAAAGACCGTCATCTGTCCGCGCATTGGCACCCTATCAGATTTAAAAGAAGACGCTGATCATGTGCTTACTTACAGCTATAGCAGCCCAGCAGAACACGAGCAGATGCTAAGGAAAAAAATCGCCGAGGCCATTAGGTTGAAAAAAGAACAGCCCAATATTTTCACCGAGAAGGGCGAGCGATTATTTGATTATATACAGCGCGAGCACAACAATAAGCAGATAGGCCAACAATTGATCGGGCTATATCAGCCGTTTCTATCGAAACGGAAACAATGAATTCATTTGGCACATGCTAACAAAAACAGAACGATCAATGAAAATACTCTATATAAATGCCCTATACAGCCCTTTGATACAGGGCGGCGCAGAGCTCTCTCTTAAGGCCATTGCTGAAGGTATGCAAGCGGCAGGGCATGAAGTGGTGGTATTAAGTTTAAAACCAGCAGGCGCCACCAGCGTAGAATGGGTGGATCAGGTAAAAGTGTACCGAACTGCGTTGAAAAATCTATATTGGCCCTTCGAAAAAACCCGGGCAGGGAAATGGGATCGCATGCTCTGGCATGCTAAAGATCGTTACAATGCCGCCATGAGATCCGCGGTTAAAGAAATTCTTGCAAAAGAGAATCCCGACATCGTTTCCTGTCACAACCTGGTAGGCTGGAGTGTTGCCGTTTGGGACGAAATAAAAGCAGCCGGCATACCGATCGTCCAAGTCCTTCATGACTTGTATCTCCTTTGTCCGAACAGCGACATGTTTAAGGGCAATAGCTCCTGCGCCACGCAATGTCTCAGCTGCTCCCTCTTAAGAAAAAAGCACAAACAACTGTCGGCCCAAGTAGACGCTGTAGTAGGTATCAGTCGGTTTATTCTAGACCGTTTCGAAAATTTCCACTATTTTAAACAGGCGAAAAAATATGTTATATACAACACAAGGGACGTTCCGGCATCTCCTTTACCTCCACCACGAACAAACGGTTCTACATTCAGGGTTGGCTACATTGGCACCTTAGCTGAAAAAAAAGGCATCGAGTGGTTGATTCATCAATTTAAAAGGCTTCCCATCCAAGCAGAATTAAAGATAGCCGGTGGTGGAAAAAAAGATTACGAAGATTTTTTAAAGGGCATCGCCGGAGCCGCGCCGATCTCTTTCTTAGGCTATACAACGCCTTCCGAATTTTATAAAACGATCGATGTACTCGTAGTACCGTCTCTTTGGCAAGAACCCTTAGGTATGGTGGCAATAGAAGCCCTCGCCCATCATGTCCCTGTAATCGCCAATGCGGTTGGAGGCTTGCAAGAAACGGTTAAAGATGGCGTCAACGGTTTATTATGCAATGCTGCCAAGGAAAATTCCTTAGGCGATGCCATACAGCGTTTGTACAAGGATTCTTCATTGTATAATGACCTGGTTAAAAACGCCCGTCAATCGGTAGAAGCTATTCTCAGTAAAGAAAGAATGATAAACGAATATTCAAGTGTTTTAAAGGAGGTCGTCCATGGAAATAACGCGTAAAAGTCACCATGTAGCGGCTTATCTCTTTTGCTTTGCACTGCTAAGCATTTTTCTTCCCTTAAAAATCTATCCCTTTGTATTCCTGTTGGCGTCGGTCGTATTTTTTACGGCGGCCTATCGATCCTCCGCCACCACGTTCCAGAAATTTGCACAAGAGCCGTGGTTGCTGGCTCTTTGCGTTTTCGTCATTTATGCGATTTTCAGCTTTGCCATTACCTCGGATGGAGAACCTCCCATCCGGGATAACCTGATCAAATTGGTGATTAATATGTCTTTTTTTGCAACAAGCATTTATTGGCTCGCCCAGCAGGAAAAATCAACCTTAATCCGCCTGGTTGATTGGACGATGCATCTCATCCTTGTCCTTTGCTTTTTACAGCTATTGATCTATCATCAAGCTTTCCATTTCCAGCTCATCACCGGAGCTAGCTCCTCGGCTAAGGGCAGTGCTTTATACAATAAAGATTTATTTTTTTGGGGATTAAGCGACAAGAACATGTTTGGGGCCAGGATTGCATTATTAGGTTTGATCTACATTTTAATTCCATTAATAAGAGATGCACGGATTAGTTGCTGGCGCATTTTATTTGTTTTTCTACTCGCCTTTCTTTCCCTATCGAGAACGCCTATTGTCGCTTTGCTCATTGGCGTGTTGCTGATTTTCTGGTTCTTTGCGAAAAGACCCATTAAAATTGCCTTAGTTCTTTTTTTATGCTTCATAGCACCTTTTATTTTCGAAAAAGTGTTACGCGTGGATACACTTACCGCCTCGAACGACGGCATGGGCGTTCGTATCACCTATTGGAAAGCCTTCTTCCAACATTTCGAAGAGATTAAGCCTTGGGGCAACGGATTTTTAAAGGGTGGAGATTTTTTAGCACAATATGCGGCTTATTATCATGGCGAGCCACATATTCATAACACATTTCTTTCCTGTTATCTCGAACTGGGCATGGTTGGCTTGCTGTCCTATGTCCTATTTCTGTGGTTCTTTTTCCGCTATTGCAAGGGCATTAACCATTCGCGCAGCTTTTGGCTGGCAGTATTTTTGCCTTTACTGGCTATTATGATGATTCTTTATTCAGGATATGATAACGACATCATTTTGTATTTACAACTCTCGTTTATATTGGGAACTTCTAAGAAAACAACTTCAGAACAAATTAAAATAGGATTCTAAATGAACACAAAGGTACTCGTTGATAGTAGATGGGCAGGAAACACGGGCATTGGCAGGCTATATCAGGAAGTTATGGACAGAAAACCGCCTCACGTTATCGATCTTCATGTAAAAAGTGATATGCGGCTTGGAAGCCTTTACACGCCTTTTATGCTTGGCAAATCCATTCGCCTATCGGATGCAGACGTTTTCTACAGCCCTTCTTTTATGCCACCTATTTTCGCCAACGCGCCGTTTGTGATCACCATACACGACCTGATGCATCTGTTTTATTATTCACCGCTTCATAAAATCTATTATCAACAAGTCATTGCCCGACTGGCCAAAAAAGCAAAAAAAATAATCACGGTTTCACACCATAGTAAACAACAACTAACAGAACTTCTTGGGATTAATGAACAGATTATTACGGTGGTGTATAACGGTGTTGATGATCGATTCGCGCAGAATGATGACATAACCATTTTAGAGAGACCCTATCTTTTATATATAGGGAATCGGCGGAAGAATAAAAACATACCGGCAATGCTTCAGGCTTTTGCCCGCGCAAAAATAGATAAAGAGATTATTTTTGCACTTTCAGGAGACCCCGACCTTTTTTTAACGCAGGAGGCCGAGCGTCTGGGAATAGCGGAACGAATAAAATTTTTAGGTTTCATCCATGAAGACAGCTTGCCTCAGCTTTATAAAGGCGCCTTAGCGACGCTCTATGTCTCCCTAATGGAAGGTTTTGGATTGCCCTTATTGGAGTCCATGGCTTCCGGAACTCCTGTTTTAACCTCCAATGTCAGCTCACTTCCGGAAATAGCCGGCACAGCCGCGCTATGTGTAGACCCGCTCAATATACAGGAGATGGCTACCGGCATTGAAGAACTGGTAAACAATAACCCCCTTCGAAATCACTATATCGAAGAAGGGAAGCAGCGGGCGCGCAGCTTTCAATGGGAGCATACGGCCATACAAACTTGGAAAACAATACTATCATAAATCATAGCGAACTAAAATGAAAAACCGGCTTTTCACTAACTTTTGGTCGATTTTCTCCGGATTTGTCCTTTGGAGCTTCTTGTCGTGCCAGGCTACACCCGAATCCAATGGTAAAGCAGCGACTACCAAAACGAAGGCTACGCGCGTATATCGGACACTGAATGTGCGCGACTTTCAGGCGAAAGGCGACGGGAAGTCGGATGACACAAAGCAGATACAACAGACTATCCAAGCGGCACAAAAAGGAGACACCATCCTCGTCCCTGAAGGGACCTACCTGGTAAAAACTTTAGTCTTGAAATCCGACATCCATCTAAAAGGGCTCGGACAATTTAAGCAAACGTTATCCAATGACACCCAACGGTTTTCGCGCACCAACCAAAATTCATCCGCGCCTTTGTTTTTCGGTAGAAACCTTCGGAACATTAGCCTGAGCTTCTGCGCAACTACGACCAATGAAGCCTTATACATCTCAAAAAGTACAAACATTCGTCTTACT
This sequence comes from Olivibacter sp. XZL3, assembly GCF_004368405.1. Lineage (GTDB taxonomy): Bacteria > Bacteroidota > Bacteroidia > Sphingobacteriales > Sphingobacteriaceae > Olivibacter. The sequence continues at coordinate 35,982 of NZ_SBJH01000116.1, read as the reverse complement.
AAGGTAGAGATTACGGGGGACGACAAAAAAATATATGCCTTTCCCGGACTGCTGTTTTATGAATGTGACAGCATCGAAATAAGGAACAGTCGTATCAGCAACTATGGTGCTCCTCGTCAGTCTGCCCAGAAATACCAAGCCGGCACCGGCATTCGCCTACTTTCTTGCAGCAATATCCGAATCTCCGACAATACGATACAGAAAAACGGCGAAAACGGCATCTTTATGCATGGAAGCGGACATGCCACCATCAGCGACAACCACATCGCACATAATGGCATGAGTGCCATTCAGATAGGCTTTGGAAAAACCAAGAGAGAGCAGCAGTTCCAAATTCTAAACAACACATTGAGTCACAATGCCGCGGATGCCATTGACATCAACAACAAAATTACGGAAAAGCCCTTCTCCATTTATTGTATCATAAAAAACAATAAGAGTTTTAATAATGGCTTCGTTGCCGGGGAATCGACCGTAGATGGATCGGGATTGGCCACCTTAGTTAACGTAAGCGAAGTGCAGCTGCTACAGAACAGCTCACGGAAATCAAACCGTCCGGCTCTTTATTTAGAGCGTTGTGGTGCCATTCAGGCCGAAAACAATAACGCCGACAATAAAGTGGAGCTCGTACAGACCTTCGGTAAGATCGTATTAAAGAACAACACTTTTGATGCCCTAACCGTGCTTGCCGGTACGAAAGGCCGCACATTACAACTGGAAGACAACAAGCTACGTACGCTGCTACTTCCTAACGGAATCGCCATCGATTCGCTCATTATGAGCCGAAATGTGCTGAGCAATGCCAGTTTGAATATCAATATGCAGGGACACTTAATTTTGGAAGAAAACCAAGTCCTTAGCCAACAGCCAACCGGGGCCATTTTGCTCGTAAAAATAAACAGTGCATCCCTCACCAATAACCATATAACCAGTACCGCCGGCTCTGCGATTACCGTTAAAAGAATGGCCACATCGGTTCATATTGAGCATAATACCATCCAATCGGTCAATGCCTGTGTTGTCGATGAGGGATCTCCGAAACTTGCCTTGCTCTCCAACGAATTGATGTCGATAAAAGGAGGAAGATTAAACAGAACATTGGTCAGTTATAACCCTAACGATCTCCAGCTCAAAGGCAATACACACAAAGGCGGCAAAACCGATAATTCGATCCGTTTAGAGGGCGTGGGACATGCCTATATTAGCCAAGAGAAAATAGTCAGCGGTTATCCGGATTATGGTAAGGTTGTTATTAAGAAGCTTTAGAAAATGAGAACAATACTATTCATTCCCACTTTAAATGCCGGGAAGCTGTGGCCCGCTGTGCTCCAAGGCCTAAATAAGCAGCGCTTACAGCCCGACAAGAAGGTGATTATTGATTCAGGATCAACAGACGGCACCCTGAACCACCCTGCAATAGCAGACTTTGAGGTCATCCATATCAACAAGCAAGACTTTGATCATGGAGGCACTAGGCAAATGGCTGTTAATCGCTTTCCGGATGCCGATTTATACCTATTTTTAACACAAGACGCCATCCTGGCGAATGAGGATGCTTTCAGCAATCTGATAAAGGCTTTTGAAGAAAACCCGGAAATTGGAGTTGCTTACGGGCGCCAGCTGCCTCACCGGGGAGCAAAAGCGCTTGAAGCCCACGCCCGCCTGTTTAACTACCCGGCACATTCCCAGTTAAGAGGGCTAGCGAGTATAGACAAATATGGTATCAAAACCGCATCGTGCTCGAACTCGTTTGCAGCCTATAGACGGACCGCTTTTGAGGAAGCTGGAGGTTTTCCCAGCGGCACTATTCTGGGAGAAGATGTAATTGCCGCTGGCCGTATTATACTGAACGGCTGGCAACTTGCCTATGTAGCCGAAGCACAAGCCCATCATTCACATAGCTATTCCATACAAGAAGAGTTTAAACGTTATTTTGACATCGGCGTCTTCCACGCAACCAATGCTTGGATATTTAAGCACTTTGGGCACGCCGAATCGGAAGGATTGAAATACGTGAAATCCGAATTCTCCTATATCCTAAAACATCGAGTGAGCGAACTTCCGAAAGCCTTCTTCTCCACGGCAGCCAAGTGGCTGGGATATAAGTTGGGGCTTTTCCACAAGCATTTGCCGACTGCCTGGAACAAGCGATTCTCCATGCATAAAGCCTATTGGAAAGCGTAAAACGGAGGTTGCCGCCGGCCGTCTCCCGACCGAAACGGCCTCCTCCATTTTGTGGAAAAACCTCCCCACTTACCACACTAATAAACTGAAATAGAATTAAAAAATATGCGTTAAACGCCCAAAAAACAACATTCAGCTATTTGGCATATTTCTTGGCTTTTGCTTAACACATAATTAGAATAGACATGTTAAGAGATTCGCAAATACAAGAAATGAAACAGGCTACCGGTGTAGACCAAAGCATTGTGGTGCCGAATGTGATGCTCAGGACTTCTTTCACCAGTTTAATAGAAAACAACTTTTTGCATTATGCAGACTTCCCTATTATTCTTATCAATAAAGGCGAAGCACTCGATATAAGTTCTAAGTTTTTCAAAAGGAGTTTTGATATTGCATTTTCGCTCGCAGTCTTGATTCTTGGTCTTCCGATCTTTTTGTTGGTAGCAGCCATCACAAAGCTTACATCGAAGGGCCCTGTTCTTTATAAACAAGAACGGATCGGCTTGCACGAGAAACCATTCTTTATTTACAAATTCAGAAGTATGTATGTAGATGCCGAGAAATTCGGGCCTCAACTAGCAAAAGATGTGGATCCACGCATTACTCCTTGGGGACGGTTAATGCGAAAAACGCGTTTGGATGAAATCCCTCAGTTTTGGAATGTGCTGAAAGGTGATATGTCTATCGTTGGACCGCGTCCCGAAAGAGCTCATTTCATCAAGCAGATTGTCGAAAAGGCTCCGAGCTATAAGAAATTGCTCACCATTAAACCCGGCATTACTTCTATTGGTCAGGTAAACTTTGGATACGCGCAAACCGTTGATGAAATGTGCGAGAGAATGCTTTTAGATCTGCAATATTTACAGGGCATCAACTTTTTCTCCGATATCCAAATCATTTTGAAGACGGTTAAGGTGATGTTTCAAGGAAAAGGAAAATAGCGATTTGAGGGGTCAGTGTGATTTCAGTAGCTTTACAGTAGCTTCCAGTGTCAAAAACGGCCTTTTCTACACTGGAATATTAGTTCGAGAAAGAACGCTCTTCTTAATAAACTTTATTTATCCCCACTCGGCGGCTTCCAAGCGGGGATACCAATTGACCTGCTTATTCAACGGTAACAGACTTAGCGAGGTTACGCGGCTGATCTACGTTGCAGCCTCTCATAACCGCGATATGATAAGATAACAGTTGAAGGGGAATGGTGGCTAAAATAGGCGTTAATGCCTCTTCACAAGAAGGTATTTCAATGAGGTAATCGGCAATGTCGGAAATGACCGTATCACCCTCCGTTACAATGGCAATGATTTTACCTTTGCGGGCCTTCACCTCCTGTATATTACTGATTATTTTTTCATACGACGAATCTTTGGTAGCAATTACGACCACGGGCATCTGCTCATCGATCAAAGCAATAGGGCCGTGCTTCATTTCGGCCGCCGGATAGCCTTCTGCATGAATGTAAGAAATTTCCTTTAATTTAAGCGCGCCCTCCAAAGCCACGGGGAAGTTAATTCCCCGGCCCAAGAACAAGCAATTGGCGCTGTCTTGCATTTCGTGCGCAATTAATTTAATCAACGGTTCGCTTTTTAAGCAATCGGCAATTAAATCCGGCGCTTTCTGTAATTCGGCTAATAAGGTCGCGATCCTTGAGGTGGGAAGGGTTCCCCGGTGCCGAGCGATATAGAGCGCCAGTAGTGAAAGTGCCGTTACCTGTGCGGTGAAGGCTTTGGTAGAAGCCACCCCGATTTCGGGACCAGCATGCGTGTACATACCTGCATGCGACAAGCGCGGAATACTAGCGCCTACTACATTGCATATCCCGAAGATTGTTGCGCCCGCCTTTTTTGCTAGTTCAACGGCAGCCATCGTATCGGCCGTCTCTCCCGATTGCGAGATGGCGATTACTATATCGTCTTTTCCAATGATCGGATTTCTGTATCTAAATTCGGAGGCATATTCCACTTCCACCGGAATCCGTGCATATTCCTCGATGAGGTACTCACCTACTAAGCCGGCATGCCAGGACGTTCCGCAAGAAACGATCAGGATCCGCTGCGCCTGCAAAAATTTATTAGCGTATTCGCTTATTCCACCTAAATTGATCCGTGCTTCTTCAGCGTAAATTCTACCGCGCATACAGTTAGCGATGGATCTTGGCTGTTCATAGATCTCTTTCAACATAAAGTGTTCAAAGCCGCCTTTTTCCAACGCTTCCAGCTCCAATTCGAGTTCTTGGATATAAGGAGTCACTTCAACGTTAGACAGGTCCCTTATTTCCATATCGCTTCGCTTAAGAAACACAAGCACATTATCTTCCGGGTAATAAACCTGTTTGGTATACTCAACAATTGGAGAAGCATCGGAAGCTACGAAGTACTCGCCTTCCCCGATTCCGATAACCATTGGACTTCCTTTCCGGGCGGCAATTAATAAATCGGGCTCTTCCTCGCTAAGGATTACGATGGCAAAGGCTCCCGTTACATGTGTTAGGGCCATCCTCACCGCTGTCTTTAAATCGGCTTCACTCTCTTGTTGTACCTGCTCGATAAGCTTCACAAGAACTTCCGTGTCTGTATCACTTAGAAAGCTGTGCCCTTTTGCGATGAGCATCTCCTTTATAGCGGCGTAATTTTCGATAATCCCATTATGAACGATGGCGAGTGCTTGATTGCCAGCAGTATGCGGGTGAGCATTTCGGTCGTTCGGTGCCCCGTGTGTAGCCCAACGTGTGTGCCCCATCCCCAAGCTGCCTGATAAATCCTTGCCTTCCGCAAAGTTTTCTAAGTCGACCACCTTTCCTGCCTTTTTGTAAATGTTCATTTTACCATTTACGAGCGCAGCGCCCGCGCTATCGTATCCCCGGTATTCCAGTCTTTTTAGTCCTTTAATGATAACTTCCCAAGCATTACGATGGCCGATATAGCCTACAATTCCACACATAATTTAGCGTTTTGGATGATAATAATTCGTATGATTTATTTAAGTGCGCACTAAAATAAGACAAAAAGAGAGTTTACGCAACCGATTGCGTAACTTTTTTGGTTATGTAAGGGCTAAGATATAAGGCATTTGGCTTAAGGATAATACGCAAAACAAGAGCTTAAAGCTTATGGCTTATTATATATGGCCTTACGGGACAGGGCGTGGGGTTTAAGGTATAAGGCGGCTTTATAAACCTACCGCTTATAGCCTATTACTTTAGAGAGAAATGTCCAGCACAAGTACCCGTAGAACCACCAACGGGTACTTTTTGTGCTTAGACTATTCACACATGAAAAACGTTGATACAAGATGTATTTACTTTCTTTTGATAAAAATACAATTTGTTTTTGATTTTGGTAAAAAAAATTCAAAAAGTTTTTCAAACTTTTATTTATTTACAAAAAAACGCTGTTGATATACAATTTGCATGTTCGTTATAGGAGTGCGCCCCGACCTACCTTCAAAAGCGGACCCAACAGACTTAAAGCGCATGCATAAATTCTAGTCTCACACGAGTCCCACATCCCAAGGAAGATTGCACAACAAGTTGTCCTTTTTGCATCTCCATAAAATCTTTACACATAAACAAGGTGATCCCGATCCCCTTTTCACCCGCAGTTCCGAGATATTTGATCTTATTCGGATTGTAAATATCCTGCAGGGTCTGTTCGTTCATTCCAATCCCGTTGTCGGTGATCTCTACATACACTTTTTCCTGATTACATACCAAATCTATGGAGATCGACCCATCCATATCGGTAAATTTGATAGCATTATCCAAAACGTGTTTAATCACAAACTGCGTTAATAACGGGTAGCCAAAAGGTGTCAGCTTTTTCTCGCAGGAAACGTTAACCGTTAATCTTTTCGCCTGAACAGAAGAGGCATGCTGTTCGAGCACGGAAGCAATAATACTATCCAGATCAAGCGCTACCAGCTCTTCGTCGAGGTCTGTCGAATGTTCCCTTGTCCATACAACGGTTTTATTAAATCCCTCCAATTGCAGTTCGGCGGTTTTTTTCAATTCGGGCAACAGCTCTAAAAACACTTTTTCATCGATTTCCTGCTTTAAAAAGGTATCAATAAACCAAATGGTGTTGGCTAAAAGCCCTCTCAAGTCATGCACCAAAAGATTGATCCATTTGACTTTTAGCTGATTGCTATCCACCAACTTCAAAATCACCTTTTCTTGCTGTTCTATAATAGCCAATAGCTCCTCTTTACTTTTTAGCATTTATAAAGTATCTCTTAGAAAATATACAATTAAACCGGCAACAATCCTTGTTTTTTACACGTTCTCTAAAACTAATATTTTTCTGCTGTATTTTTAAATAAAAATAATAAAAACAGCAGCGCACTACTGCTTGTTATTCATCACATTAGATATGCATCTATTTTTTTGTTATGAACGAACCAATAACGATACCCTTGTTAAAAAGGCTGAAAGAAGAAGGATTTACCACGTTAATAGCGAGCTCCAAAGACGGACAAGACTTGGTATATACCCCCAGTAAAGAACCAGCACGTGACGATGTCATGGATGATGCATCCGTAACGGCGCTGAGTGAAAAAGAACTCTTAGGAATAGACGAAGTGTTGAGCGACTTCTCCTATTATCAGGAAAAAGGAATTGAAATCGAAGTTGATGAAGGAGAATAGAGCATTAGTTGCCGGCTGCCAGTTGATAGCTGCCAGCTGTTAGTTTAAAAAAACTTTAAGCTTCAAGGAAAGTGATTGACGACCACAACGTCAATCACTTTCCTTTTTATTTTTTAGCGCTCATATAAAAAACCAGCTCGCCTCCATTCATTAAATCAGCATGCTTTATTTTATGGCCTTTCACTTCTTTTCCGTTAAAGGTCACCTTTTTAACAAAAACATTTTGCGCCGACTGATTAAGCGCCTTTACGATAAGCGTTCGTCCGTTTTCCAATTGCAGTTTTGCATCCTGAACCGAGGGACTTCCCAACCAATAGTCATCAGAGGCGGGCGCTACCGGGTAAAAGCCTAAGGAGCTAAAAATAAACCAGGCACTCATCTGCCCACAATCATCGTTTCCTCCTAAGCCATCTGCACCATTGTGGTACTGATTTTTCAAGATCATTCGAACCTTCTCTTGCGTCTTCCAAGGCTCTCCGGTGATATTGTATAGATAAGCAACGTGGTGTGAAGGCTCGTTTCCGTGCACGTAATTGCCAATAATTCCATCTCGCGTAATGTCTTCCGTATGGGCAAAGAACTCGTCCGGTAAATGCATGGTAAATAAGGAGTCGAGGTAACGCGATAAGCGCTTTTTACCGCCCATATTTTCCATCATGCCTTCCGGGTCATGTGGCACATACAAACTAAAGTTCCATGCATTCCCCTCAATAAATCCTTGTCCGTCTGTTTTAAGCACATCAAATTCTTTTTTGAAGGTTCCATCGGCCATCCGTGGACGCATAAATCCAATGGAAGGATCATATACATTTTTCCAATTGGATGCCCGCTTACGAAAATCTTCGTAAACGTCCATTTTCCCCAGCTTTTTGGCCAACTGAGCAATACACCAATCGTCATAAGCGTACTCCAGTGTATTAGAAACAGACGTACCCGAGATATCAGCCGGGACGTAGCCTTTGTCGATATAGGCGCCTATCCCCTCATAAGGCCGTGCATTTGCGGTTTGCACACAGGCATCTAACGCCGCCAGCGCATCCCCCTTATAGACGCCTTTTAATATGGCATCGGCAATTACCGAGACGCTGTGATATCCGCTCATACACCAGTTGTCGTTGGCATAATGCGACCACACAGGCAGCATGTGTAACACGCTTTGCTGGTAATGGCCCATCATTGAGCTTACCATATCAGCGTTACGACTCGGATTAATTAGATTGAGATAGGGATGAAATGCGCGAAACGTATCCCATAAGGAGAAGGAGGTGTAATTGGTAAATCCTTCGGCCTGATGGATTTCTTGGTCCAATCCTTTGTACTGACCATTACTATCCATGTAGATTGTTGGCATTAAAGCAGCGTGATACATGGCGGTATAGAAATTAATGCGGTCTTCTTTACTTGGTACATTGACCTCAATTTTCTGTAGTTCCTTTTCCCATAATTGCTGCCCCGCCTGCTTAGCCCGGTCGAAATCCCAATGCGGAATTTCCGCTTTCATGTTCGCCAAGGCGTTTTGCATGCTAACAGGGCTGATCGCGAACTTTATTTTAATCTTCTCTTCCGCTTCCGTTTCAAAGTCAAAATGCATTCTAAGCTTTTTCCCGGCGATATCTGGAAAGTTCTTCTCTTGATCGAACTTTCGCCAAAAGCCTTTATAGACTTGCGCTTCGTCGTTATTCTGTGTGCCATATTCCTTGATAGGCTTTGAGAAACTCATGGCAAAATACACTGTACGGGTTCTGGCCCAACCGTTCGTTTGTCGGTACCCGGTTACTAAGGTGTCGTTGACGACCCGCACGACTGTCCACACATTCTTATCGTCGTAATTGTAAATTCCCGCCATCAAATCGAGTATGATATGGGCATCGGTCGACTTCGGAAAGGTATACTGATGGAAACCAACACGGGCCGAGGTGGTCAACTCCGCCAATACACCGGGATCGTCCAATTTGACTTTATAGTAATTCGGTTCGGCCACCTCATTGTCGTGACTGAAGGCAGAGCGATATCCGTTCTCGGGATGATCACTTGTCCCAGGATTCATTTGCAGTTTCCCTACAGTAGGCATAATCAAAAAGTCGCCGAGGTCAGAATGGCCTGTGCCACTGAAGTGTGTGTGACTAAAGCCGACAATTGTAGGATCCGTGTATTGATAGCCGGCGCAGTACTTGTATACATCGCCATTATATTTGCCGTTTACGGCATAGGGAATGGTGTCCGTATCGGGGCTCAGCTGTACAGCGCCAAAAGGGACCGTAGCACCGGGGAAAGTATGTCCCATTTTTGCCGTCCCGATAATCGGTTTAACATATTGTACTAAAGACAGCCCCTGTGCATGCAATCCTACTGGCAATATCAACAACAGTAAGGCTTTTCTCCATTTATTCATAAATCGTGTTTTTATTATCTATACGCACTGTTTTTCACCAACCGTATTGTTTGGTTAAAACAGGATTTCCTTTGTACTTGTAAATATCTGCTTTTGTTTGCAAAATGGCTAGTTTGAGCAAGAATAAAGACAGCCGCCCTCCTCATTAACAAACCAAAAATGAGGATTAAGCGGCTATCTGCTTTAAAAGACGAATCTAGATCAACCAATCGTCGGATTCTTTGCATACTCGGCCCAAAGTGCATCAATTGTTTTTCCGGTATTCTTCTCCCAAAAACCATCGGAGTATACGTTATTCCGCATCGCTGCGTCCAATTTTTTTATGGTGCCCTTTTTTATATTCTGTTCAATCCAAAAAAAGAAACGAGCGGTAATCCGATAGGCATTTTCGTAAGAATGTTTTTCAGTGAAATCGGGTAAACTCCATTTAGCTCCTTCATTGTCGACGCCTAAAGTAAACCGTACATAATCTGCAATCCCTTCGGTAATCCAGCCAGGGCCGGCACCATTGGGATACGACTGCACCAAATGCATTACTTCGTGCGTCACGACATCTACATCACCTGGATTTTTTTTAAACCATTCCGGATTAAAGCGGACTACCCCTCCCCCGGCGGCAGCAACACCTTTATAAGCCGGGTCTATTACAAAGACCACCTTTTCCGTTGTTTTCTTATTATACATTTTAGCCTCTTTCGGGTAATTTATAAAGAAAACATCGATAAGGCGCTGCTTCACCGCCACGTCAAAGTCCGATGATTTATTGATAAAAATGAGGCTATATTTCCCTTTTTGAATCGTATCCGCAGAAACCGCAACACGTAAATCCTCTTCGACGGATGCCCATTGATTTTGTGCAAAACCACTTTGGAAGGTGAGGCAAAAAAGACTTACTAGAAAAAATACATTAAATTTTGAAATAAACATGTCTTGTTTGTTTTACTTAAATACTTGTTGATCGTCAGAAACTGTTTTTAGCTATAAAAGCCTGTCTCGCATCGCTATTTATCTGAAGAAAAAGAGAAAGGGTACGCTTTTGCATCAACGCCTCTCTTTTTGTTCGGTGTTTTATCCATTTCAAAATTGAGTTTTCCACCATTCAAGATTTGTTGGTGGCCGATCCAGTTTTGATCAAAAGCTTGTCCATTTAATACCGCCTCTTTGACATATCGATTGCTCGCGTCGTTCTGAGGTGCTTCAATTTCAAACTTGTTGCCGTTTTCGAGTTGTAGGGTTACCTTTTTGAATAAAGGTGCGCCTAAGACATATTGATCGGTGGCGGGACACACTGGATAGAATCCTAAGGCCGAAAACACATACCAAGCCGAAGTTTGCCCATTATCCTCATCTCCGCAGTAGCCGTCCGGAGTGGCCAAGTACAATCGATCCAGCACCTCCCGCACCCAGTATTGGGTTTTCCAAGGCTGGCCGGCATAATTGTAAAGATAAATCATATGTTGTATGGGCTGATTGCCATGCGCGTACTGACCCATATTGGCGATCTGCATTTCCCGGATTTCATGTATAACACCACCGTAATAGCTGTCGTCAAACGTAGGCGCTTGGTCGAACACCGAATCGAGCATATTGATGAAGGTCTTTTTGCCGCCCATTAAATCAATCAGACCTTGTACATCATGGAAAACGCTCCATGAATAATGCCAGCTGTTCCCTTCTGTAAAGGCATCTCCCCACTTAAGTGGGTTAAAGGGCGATTGAAATGAACCGTCTTGATTTTTGCCACGCATCAGATTCGACTCTTTATCGAACAGGTTTCGGTAATTTTGGCTACGCTTCGCATAAAGTTCTATTTCTTTCTTCGGTTTTTTCAATGCCTTCGCCAATTGATAAATAGCAAAATCATCGTAGGCATACTCCAAGGTCCGAGCAGCATTTTCGTTAATCTTTACATCGTAGGGAACATAACCCAACTTGTTGTAATATTCAACACCCTTCCGCCCCACAGCAGACATGGGGCCTTCATTATTTGCTCCATGAACCAAAGCTTCGTATAACTTTTCGATATCATAGCCTCTTAAGCCTTTTATATAAGCATCGGCTACAACCGAAGCAGAGTTATTTCCTACCATGATATCAGCGAAGCCCGGACTACTCCATTCCGGCAAAAAGCCACCTTCTTTGTAATCATTGATAAGTCCTTCCTGCATCTCCTTATTGATAGCCGGATACATTAAGTTCAAAAATGGATAAAGCGCCCGGAACGTATCCCAAAAGCCTGTTCCAGCAAACATATATCCCGGAAGCACTTCTCCGTTATAAGGACTGTAATGCATAATCTTACCTTCCGCATCAATCTCATAAAGCTTATTGGGGAAAAACAGGGTGCGGTATAGGCAGGAATAAAAAGTACGCAGTTGATCAACGCTCGCGCCCTCTACCTTCAACCTACCCAACTTCTCATTCCATATTGCACGTCCTTTGTCGGCAACCTGATCGAAGGAGTCATTTGCCAGCTCATTCAAGTTAAGCAGTGCTTGTTCTTCACTGATAAAAGAAGAGGCCACTTTGGCATGCACCTGATCTGTCTTTCCGTTTACGGTAAACCCGACGATAGCACCTACGTGATCAGCTGTCAACTCCATTTGATCCGCATGTTTCGTGGAATCGGCCCAAGTTGCGAAATTGCTGAAGGGTTTGTCAAAAACGATAACGAAATAATTTTTGAAGTTTTTTAATTTCCCCCTACTATAACGCGAAGAATAGCCAACGATCATATTCTTTTCCGGAATAATCTTCACCTGCGAACCGCGATCAAAAGCATCCAATACGACAAAAGCACTATCTGTTTTGTTAAAAGAGAAACGAAACATAGCCGCCCTTTCTGTAGGTGTTACTTCAGCCGTCACGTCATGGTCTGCCAGGTACACGCTGTAATAATAAGGTTTAGACACTTCCGCTTTATGCGAAAACCAACTCGCGCGTTTCTCTTCATCAAACTCCGCTTTGCCAGTTACCGGCATCAGCGAGAACTGACCGTAATCGTTCATCCAAGGGGATGGTTGATGCGTTTGCTTCAAGCCCCGGATTTTATCGGCCCCATAGGTATATTGCCAGCCATTGCCATTCTTACCTGTTTGGGGTGTCCAAAAATTCATTCCCCAGGGCAAGCCGATGGCCGGGTACGTGTTGCCATTGGAGAGAGAAACCTTGGAATCAGTTCCCATCAATGGGTTTACATAATCTACGGGGTCTTGTTCCGTTACGGCGACTTGTGCCTGTACAGATACTGCGAACAAAGTAGCTGCAAGCGTGCAAAACACCCCTCTTTTCATTCTTCTTAACATCATTTTTTTGAAATATAAAATTCCAAAACAGCACGCACGGCTGTTTTGGATATGCTATTTGGTTCTGTCCCTTCTTTAACGATAATCTCAAGCTTTAATTGTAACCTGGGTTTTGTTGTAAATTGGGGTTTAAATCCCGTTGTCTTTGAGGAATTGGGAATAGTGCGCGCGTCGGATCAGACGAAGTGTGATCCCACCAAACCTCCGTTGTAAACTTACCGAAGCGAATGAGATCATCCCTTCTAAAACCTTCAAATATAAACTCCCGCGCACGTTCAGCTAAAAGCTCATCTAAAGTTAATGTGCTCGTCGTATATGCAGCCGCTGGCCAGTCGTTAGCGGCAAATGCGCGCTGTCTGCATTCGTTAATTAAACTTACGGCCTCTGGCGTAGCAGTTCCGCCATTCTTACGCATAATAGCCTCTGCCTTTGCAAAGTAAATCCAGGTTAAACGATAAATATTCCAATCAGTATTATTGTAATTTGGATCAATCGGGGTTCGGTCTATCCCTACCACTTGATTCCCGAGTTTGTACTTATTGAACCGTATGCCACTGTTCTCTTCACCTTCACTCATATTAGAAACCGTAGAATTTGCTGTATTCCGCTGAATGTTATCGACGAAGATCAGCGGTCGCCCCTCATATTCCTCAGAACCAGTCACAGCTGCTCCCGTCTGGAAATTAGTCATCCCGCCGGCCAACAGCCATTCGCTTTTTCTTAAGTCGGCATCCGAAAAAGTAGCATAAACACCTGGAATCAAAACGATTCCGTTATTTCCATTCCGTCCTCCTCCATAAATTTCGCGTTGTTTGAAATGGTAAAACTCGCTAGGCCATGACGGTTGAAAATTAGCCGTTGTATAGTCGTATGCAATAGAAAATATCACCTCCTTCGAAAGGTCGTTTGTTGTGTTAAATTGATCCCTAATATTTGGGTCTAACTGCATCGTCCCATTTTGTGCACCTGCTTCGCCGCTAATTAATTTATCCGCTGCGGCAATACAATCGTCCCACCTCGCTGCTCCGGTCCACACTTCCGCATTTAAATAAAGTTCTACCAACATAGCATAACCTGCTGCCTGAGAAACCCTTCCAAGCATCTCACGTGATAACTTTGGTGCTTTATCAATGTTCGCCAAGATTTCGCTTTCGATAAAATTAAACACTTCCTGACGGGAGCTAGTTTCAGGCTGAGCAGGTTCACCAACTTGCGTAACAATAGGGATATTACCAAAAAGATCCATCAACTTAAGATAATGAAACGCACGGAGCAATTTAAGCTCCGCAATAAAAGCGTCTTTCTCTTCCTGCGTAATTCCCATATCCGCGACATCCCGTTGCTCAATGTTTCCTATCGGGTCATTGCACAGACCCATTCCCCAATACATTAACGACCACGCGTTATTCAAACCCGATTCGTCGACGGTCCACGTATGGTAATGTAGGCGTTTCCATTTGCCTCCATCTTCACCATGCGGCCCTTTTGTAGGCCAAGCAAGTTGATCGGCAGACAACTCTGAGGGACGCCACCAGCCATCTTGGCCAGAAGGGGTAACCCATGCGTTAGCGTGTGTATAAGGACGCAGTACAGCGGATAATACTTCTGTTTTATTATTATAAAAATTATCGGTTAGCATCACATCGTAGGCATTCTCGTCCAACTTTGTACATCCGCTAAACCCTATTGTCATACAAAAAATAGTATAAAGATATTTCGCTCTCATTTTCTTTTTAAATCAAGATGATAAAACTTTTTTACAATTTTAGAAGCCCAAATTCAAGCCCATCAAAAAGCTCCTGGTACTAGGATAAGGCCCCCGGCTATCGATACCTAAAGATCGGCCGTTTACATCCGCATTCCCCAAACCTGTATCTGATACAAAATCAGGATCATTACCACTATATCCGGTTATCGTGATCAGATTTTGGCCAGTTGCGTAGATCCGAAGGTTCTTAACAAGCTTCGTCGGAAGCTTAAATGTATAACCAACTGTAATCTCATCAATTTTCCAATGACTACCACTTTCTATATAATAGTCGGAGTACATATAGGTATCGTTAATCTCGCTATATTTTCCAAAGGCCTCCTTTAGTAAGTTTCCACTGGTCACTTTATTTCCATATGTTAGTGCAGTCGTATTTAGGATGTCATAATCAAATTTTCCGCGCATAAAGACTCTCAGATCGAACTGCTTATATCGAAAATTGTTGGTTAAAGACAAATAATACTTAGGTACGGCATTGCCAATAGGTGCCAGATCTGTCATATCCCGATCGCGGGAATAATTGATTTCTGCATTACTTACTTTTTCGCCATTCCGGTTGTAAAAAAGCCATTTGCCGTCTTCGTTAAAACCGGCAAAACGCTTACCCCAGAATTCGCCTACACGCTCTCCTTCATAAGTGACAATCGCATTTCCCAGAGCGCCCGCACCGCCGATACTGCCAAATTCCTTATATTCTACCTTGTAAAGATCATTGGAATACGAATCTAGCGTATTCTTAGTGGTACTTGCAGCTAAATCGATACTCCAGGTGAAATTGCTCTTTGATATTGCGTTGTAGCTAAAAGCCACTTCAATACCTTTCGATGAAATGGTGCCTACGTTTGCATATATACTTGATTGTACGTATGGCGGTTGGGGTGTTACATAGGTGTCTAGTAGATCTTTCGTAGTGCGGTCGAACAAATCGATACTACCGCTTAATTTATTGTCAAATAGCGTGTAATCGACGCCTATATTTAGCTCTCTTTTTGTTTCCCACCGAAGATCTGGATTCGGATTGCGAGTAGGCCCATAGGTTTCCCGGTACGCTTCGTCGGGATAGAGGTATCGTCCACCACCACCGAGCGTTACTCTGGAAGCATTGTTTTCGAACCCAGAATTTCCTGTAACACCATATCCGGCTCTAAGTTTAAGATAGTTCACAAAAGCTAAGCTTTTCATAAACGGCTCTTCGGTGATGTTCCATCCCGCAGACACTGCAGGAAAATTCCCCCATTTATTGTTATTCCCGAATCTTGACGAACCTTCACGACGAAGAATAAATTGCGCCATGTATTTATTGCCAAAGGTATAATTCAACCTACCAAAAAAGGCGATCAATGTATTGTCATTCTTATAACTATCCATAGTAGCTCTACCGTCAATAAGCGCAGACCCATCACTTAAATTATCTTCGTGGTATAAATCATTTATAAAGCCTCTGTTTTCGGCACTTAAGCCCTCGTTCTTCTCGTACCGATAGCTGTAACCGGCAATAGCGGTTAAGTTATGTTTCTCTTTAATAGAAGTATTATATTGTAATGTGGGCTCAAATGCGTAATACTGTTCCAGTACATCCCCCTTGCCGGCCCAAGCACCGCCTGGATAATCCGTGTTTTCTAAAGAATTTTCGCTATTTTGAGGCGCATAGTAGCTGTCGATCCAGGTATTCCGCTGAAATGATCCAAAAACCGATCCCTTTAAACCTTTGGCAATATCAAGGTCAGCTTTGATATCTCCTGATGTGGTTTGCTGTTTCCTGAAGGAAGTCTCCTGCATTAACCGAGCATATTCGTTTGTACTATTTAAGTCAAAATAATAGCTCCCGTCATCATTAAAATTTGAACGTGTTGGATTCTTGAAAGCTTCGCTTTCCCAACCACCTGCACCACCTAGCAAATTTGCGTTATTGAAATTAGTTGCTAAATTTAGCATCACGTTCAACCTGTTATCTAAGCCTTTTTGATTAATATTGAGCCTCGCCCCGTATTCTTGTCTGCTATTTTTCAATCCGATGCCTTCTAAGTTCCTGTAATTTACGCTTGCTCGATAATTCGTGTTTTCAGTACCTCCGCTCATTGCGAAATTGTGATTGTTAGAAATATTATTCGAATTGATCATCATATCATAAAAATCTGTGCTATATCCGTAATCTGTTTGATTGCCCAGATCACCTGCGGCCAAGTGCGCTCTAAATTCTTCCGGAGACAACACTTCAGGTCTTTTATTGAGAAATTCTTTTCGCACGTAATTGTTATAGGTAAAACTTGAGGCGCCCGATTTACCCTTTTTTGTTGTAACCAAAATAACGCCCGCATTTGCAGATGACCCGTATATAGCAGCGCCAGAACCGTCTTTAAGCACGTCAATGGACAGGATATCGTCCTGCTGTAATAAATCCATGTTCCCTCCAGGGATCCCGTCAATGACATAGAGCGGGCTCGCTGAACCCGTTACGGTTACAACACCCCTTAACTGAACAGCCACTCCAGAATTGGGATCTGACCCGCCCGACCGTGTCACTTGTAAGCCCGCAACCTTACCTTGTATTAAATCCAATGGATTTCGTGCACCACCTTGTCTGAATTGCGCCGTATCCACATGCGCTACAGCGGAAGTCACTTCTCTTTGCTTTAATGTACCGTAGCCCACTGAAACCGTTACCTCCTCTAACGACTGCACGTCCGGACTCAGTGAAACATTAACCACCATTCGGTTACTTATCGGTTCTTCCTTGGTAACATATCCAAGATATAAAAACTGCAAAACGGAGTTAGGAGAAACCTGTAGCTCAAACGCTCCATTAGCGTCCGTCTGCGTTCTGCTATCACCTCCTTTGACGCTGACCGTAACGCCAGGTAGTGGGCTTTTGTCTTCAGCGCTTATTACCTTACCTTTAACCGTTTGCTGAACTGAATTTCGCCCATAACCGTTCAAGCCGCTTACTAACAAAGTAAGGACCATCACTCCTTTAAGGAGATACGACTCTACGCAAGCCTTGTAATCTCGCCTTATGAGCAATTTTAGATAATTGTTGTGCTTAAATTTATTCATATGAATTTTGATTGGTTGTGTATTTTTATTCCAGAAAACGTTTTAGCTTTGTTATCATTACACTGTATGAGCACAAGCGATATATATATGTTCGTAACTTCCTAAGTTTACAGGCTTAAAGTATTAGTCTGATTATTAAGCGTAAAGGTAAGTTTACCCTAAAGAAAAAGTTGTCAACCAAATCACAATGAATTGTTAACAAAATCTTAACAGCCACTATAAAAACAATGTTCAAGGAAAGAATCACCAGGTTGTTATTGCCGTCGCTTATTCTATATCGATCAATTGCCGTCTGCTGCTTGATCATTCTCATTATCGTGCAGGCGAGACTAATATATAACACATACGAACTGAAAAACAGGCAATATAATGTCGACGAAAAGGAACGGATCGATCATGCCTATAAACAGGCGATCCGCAATGAAATCTTGTTCCCCGGTGGCGCAAAAATCTTACATCAGTATATCACACAGCATATAGATACCCTGCAAGACCTTTACCTCCACCAACCAAAGGCATTCGAAGCCCTTCGGAAACAGCTCAGTGATAAACTATATAGAAGCCTTAGGCGCAGTAGCACAATGGACAGTCTATTTCGTGCGATTCATACACAACTTCATTTGACCAATGACCTGCTGTTTCTTCTTACACTGAATAATGTTGCTGTTACTTTTGACGGTATTAGCTATATACCGATATATCATAAGGGTGATTTTAAAGATTCTTTGGTGAATATCCGCGAGGTCGGCCCAGGGATGTTAATCGACGGCAATCTGTTAGTGGCTAACCGCGAAAATCTGGTCACTAGCATTAGCATCTCCGATCCCTCGCCTTTCACCCTGCAAGTCAGTTTCAGCTTATATGTAGATCAAAATAACCGCCAACTTGCCATTCTGAAACAGATGATACCAACGTTGAGTTTGTCGCTCTTGTCGATCGCATTTGTCTTGGTCATTTATTACTTCACTTATAAAAATTGGCTAAAGCAGAAAAAATTGGCGGATATGAAATCTGACTTTCTAAACAGCATTACACACGAGTTCAACACGCCTATTTCTGCTATTCTGATTGCAAATAAGAGTTTACAAAATCAGGAAATCATAACAAATCCGCAAAGTGTAGGCACTTTAACAGACATCATAAAAAGGCAAACCGACCGCCTTCAAGCACTAATCAATCAGGCGCTTGACATCACCTCAATGAATAAGCAAACTATCGAAAAAAAGTCTTATATACTGGAGGAACTCTTAGGGGAGATTGTGAACGATTACAGATTAAAAACCGCGGGACAAGCCTATATTAACTACACACCGGCCACCTCGTCATCGCTTGTCAAGTTAAATCGATTCTTATTTACGACCATGCTTTACAATATTTTTGATAACGCACTGAAGTACAACGAGGCTGATGTTAAGCATATAACTGTTAAAACAGTGTTATGCCCTATTAACGGTATGGTCCTTTCAATAAAAGACAATGGCATTGGAATAGCTGAAAACACCATTTCGCATATCTTCGAGAAGTTCTATCGTGGTAAACAAAGTTCGCGGGTGAGCGGGCTCGGTTTGGGACTTTTTTATGTCAAACAATCCCTCGAAGCACATGGATGGAAGCTAAATCTACAGAGTCAAGTTGGGCTCGGCACTGAATTTCGTATCTTTATCCCCTATCATCCCAATACCGCAGGCGTATGAAACACCATTTGCTTTTTATAGAAGACGAGCAGGATCTTGGCAATGTAGTAAAACAATATCTTGAAATCATGAATTTCAATGTAGATTGGTGCACAAGTGCTAATGAAGCGCTTGTACGTTACTTGCAGCATCCGAATTACGACTTGCTTCTCATTGATGTGCAGTTACCTGACTATAACGGCTTTGAACTGGCAGAAAAAATCATAAAGGAAAACAAAGATCAGGCTTTTCTCTTTTTAACCGCTAGAAACGAAAAGAAAGACCGCATTCACGGGCTACATATTGGTGCCGACGATTATATCAATAAACCCTTCGATATTGACGAACTCGTTCTACGGATAAAAAACATCATTCGGCGAAACAATAAAGACATCCAAAATGAAACGCTGCCCGGCATCCCAATCGGTGACCTTTTTTTCCAGAAAGATCTACTTAAATTGCTACTGCCTAATAAAAAAACAATATCACTTACACTTCGAGAGGCAGAACTATTACAGTACCTGTCCAAAAACAGCAACCGCGTGCTAAAACGGGAAGAGATACTTTTACAGTTGTGGGGAGAGAATGATTATTTTCTCGGCCGAAGCCTCGACGTATTCATCTCTCGGCTCCGAAAAGCCCTCACCCATTCGAGCAGGGTAAGTATAGAAAATGTATATGGTGTCGGCTTTATATTCAGCATATCGTAGCCTCAATACCGAATTCCACTTTTTACAGCCTCACGATTTCCCCGGTCCGCACAGATTCATCGCAGGCCAAAGCGATCCTTAAGCTATTCACCGCATCTAAATTCGCTTTGGTCAAGTCTAAGTCCTGCCTAATCGCTTCCAAGAAAAATAGTTGCTCCCGGTTGCATAGCTCTTGGTGATTGGGCTCATCCTGTAAATCAATCCAGCGATCCTCGTGAACAAAGTGGTAGTCTTCATTTATTTCCGCCCTATGCACTTTGAGCGATTCGGTCTTCGTATGCGATTCCACGGCGTCCGATTTGCCGGCTTTTGAAGCCTCCTTTGCCACGATAGATACGGAGCCTTTCGGTCCGATTACATCCTTTATAAAAAAGGCGGTTTCACTAATCATCGGCCCCCATCCGGCCTCATACCAACCTACCGAGCCGTCATCAAACCGGATTTGCAATTGTCCGTAATTATAATTCTCAGCAGGAATATCATCCGTTAACCTTGCACCGACTGCACTAACCTGAATGGGCTTCGCATCGGTCATTTGACACATGACATCGATATAATGCACACCGCAATCAACAATCGGACTCAAACTCTTCATCAGGTTCTGATGCACTTTCCACATATAGCCGTGGCTCTGCTGATTCAAATTCATCCGCATAACCAAGGGTTTACCAAGTTGCCGCCCCTCTTTTATAAATTGCTCCCATGAAGGATGATATCGCAAGATATAGCCAACCACCAGCTTTCTGTTATACTGATTGGCGGCTGCCACTACCCTTTCTGCCCCTATTACGGTGTCGGCCAAGGGCTTTTCAATAAAAACATGGCAACCGGCTTGGAAAGCCTTCAGCGCATAATCTTCATGGGTATCCGGGTAGGTGGCAATGCATACGGCATCTGGCTTTGTCTGAGAAAGTGCATCTTCATAACTGCTGTATAAGGGGTACAAACCACCTAATGCTGTGTTAAGCACTTCCTTACTGTTGCCCGTAGACACCAAGCCACAGATCTCGAATTCGCTCATTGAATGGTAAGCTTTGGCATGCGAAGTTCCCATATTACCACAACCTGCTACTAAAATTTTGATTTTGTCCATAATTTGTCAACATTTGCTTTTTATCCATTGCAAGATAACTTTTCCAAATGTTTTTTGCTTCATTCGAAAGGCTATTTAAGAGTAACAAGGATGATGTTATCACGGCTCACATACAGGCCGCCGGAAGGAGGAACATTTTGATTATTTTGGACTGTGTTGGCAAAAGAATTGTTAGGTATATTTATTAAATGCATTGTTTATGGAACCGCAAAAAATACGAATCCTCTTTGTAGATGACGAGGAACACAATTTGATTTCATTCAAAGCCACATTCAGGACCAAATATAAGATAGACACAGCCATTGGTGGGCCGGAGGCAATAGAGATATTAAAGAAGAAAGAGTTTGATATCATCATTACGGATCAGCGGATGCCTAAGATGACCGGAGTTGAGTTTCTCGAACAAGTCATACAGACACACCCCGATCCCATTCGAATTCTTTTAACGGGCTATACCGATATGGCTGCAGTGATCGACGCGATCAATAAAGGAAAGATTTTCCATTATCTTACCAAACCTTGGAATGAAGACGAGCTCGACAACACCATACAAAAGGCTTATCAGCTTTATCTGGAAAAGAAAAAAATGAAAGAAGAAAATCAGCTATTGTCTATTACCAACGAACAGTTGGAGTTTTTACTTCGGCAAAAACTCCTTTCCTGATTGAACTTCCTCGCTTTTTGCCTGGCTGCCGTTTGGCTGGCTGGTCGGTATTCTTATAATAAACTCACTCCCTTTCCCTTCTTCAGTAAGAAGCGAGATGGCGCCTTGGTGTTTTGCAATCGTCTGCGAAACAATTGCGAGCCCTAAGCCGGTCCCTTCACCAACATCCTTGGTTGTAAAAAACGGATCAAAAATTTTATTTCTGACCTCTTCTTTGATGCCAACCCCGTTATCCTTAATCGAAATGTACACCAAGCCTTCTTTATAGTAGGTCTTAATGGTAATCTTTCCTCCTTGCTTCCCTTGAAATTTCTCATCGATCGCGTGGATAGCATTCGTAAGTAAATTTAAAAAGACTTGGTTTAGCTTACCGGGGAAACACTCCACGTAGGGAATTTCATCATAATGCCGTTTCACGTTGATCCGATCCTTAAACATACTGTTTAAAATAACCAAGGTCGACTCCAAGCCGAGGTTAATGTCTGCCAATTTCAAATCGTCTTCATCCACCCTTGAAAAAATGCGCAAGCTTTTTACGATTTCTGCCGTTCTAAAGGCACCTTCCTGTATTCCTTTCAGTAGTAGCTGAATCTCTTCCTGTAAGAAAGCCAAGTCAATATCCTCTTTATAATTTTCGAGCTCCGCCATCTTTGCTTCTTCCGGAATATCCCTGAACGCGATCTCTTCGATCACTTTCAATGCGTCAATCAATTGATCAACGTCCCTGCTTAACGGCTTAATGCTTCCCGTTACGAAGTTAATGGGATTGTTAATTTCGTGGGCAATGCCCGCTGTCAGCATACCTAGCGATGCCAGTTTCTCAGACTCAACCAAGTGGGCTTGCGCCTGCTTTAAATTGTGCATTGCCTCGTTAAGGCTTTCGTTAGTCTTTTTAAGATCTTTTGTTCGCCTGTTAACCTCTGTTTCCAGCAGTAAATTCTGTTCCCTTATAATCCGCGCGTTTTCTTGCGATATCTGGAGCGCTTGTGCCTGAGAAGCTTCTTTTTCTTTCCGGTAGAAGTTAATCCTATCCGCCAATGCGAAAGAAAGCAAAGAAATCTCCACAATTGAGCCTATCTCCAGGATGTAGGCCGTAAATGTATTGTAAGGAACAAAGTTAAAATTGCGAAGTACAAATACGATTACGCAGGTAAAAAATAAAGTAAACGCAAGCAAGAAAAAGACCGCCGGCCTGTATCCCTTCCTACGGATTTGCTCGGCTACATATAACACATATAGCGTTCCTATCGAAGCTGTTGTTTGTAATAAAATCGCTCCGGAAAAGACGTCGAATAAACCTACCAATAAGCCGATAAAGTAACAGAGCACGATCACATTAATACCTTTATCGAGCTTTGGTGTATTCGTTTTGGTATGGAGAAAGTTCTTGATAAATGCAATCGTCGCTAAACCGGAGAGAAAGGGTATAATAATGGAACTCCGACTGGCCAGCCACGGACTATTAGGCCAAAGGTACATGTAGGTATATCCTTGGAACAAAGCCTGAGTAAGACCAACGGTGAGTATGTATATAATATAATAAAAATAGCTGCTGTTCTGCGTAGAAAGACCGACAAACAAGTTATATAACATCATGATCAATATCGCCCCAGCATACAGACCAAATAAAAGATTTTTTGTTGACATTCTCGCCGAAATGACTTCTTTGGCACCGATGTATAAAGGCAGTTGCAACTGATCATTAGAAGAGACACAAAGATAGATCTCCGCTGTGCCCCCCTTTTTTATACTGATTGGAAAAATATAGTCCGGCGCATAGACGATACGTTCTTTAAAGGGCTTGTACTTCGCCAAGGTATCAATTGAACTTTGGCCTTTCGCATCCTGCATGAACAATACGGCTTCCTCTATGGAAGCTTGTTGTAGTAATAAATACAGGTTTTCCTCATCTGTGTTGTTTTGTAAACTGAACCGCAACCAAACCTTATCTGTTGTTGCCCCCAGGTTGATAACGCCTTCATTTTGATAGACGACGAAGTTTTGTTGTTTAACATCATCAATAGACAGTTTCCGCGAAGTATCCTGAAAAAGAGCAATATGCCGATTTAATAATAACTCGCGCCCTGCGTCGTTAAAATAAATCGGTTGATCGCCCTGCGCATAGCCTGTTTTACAAAGCCATAATAAAGCTGTCACCAAAATTAAAAAAGGTCTGAGCTTAAAAAAGATACTAAAGCTGTTCATTACTTTTCAGTCTTTTTTTATTAAAACCATTAAGGAAAATTTGGAATAGTAAGATCGTAAGTAACGGGATACTCCCCCTTAGGGCCTCGCTCTAATACTTCTTGATGAGGCTTTGTACGCAAGGACAAGATCTTTTCCCTTTCGAGCTCGGTAGCAAGCGAAAGATCGTTGATATCCTCCATGCGCATCACCGTCGCAATTAAATCGTCTTTCGGATAATAGAACAGGCCGTTATTTCCTAGGGTCTTTTCCACTTTACAACCTAAACGAACCCCCATTTTAACGGTAATAGGCGCACACAACACCAGTAAGCTCACCACCGGCAATTGCGTAGTGATCGCTACGCCTACCCGCGAAAGTATGTAACTGCCAATCCCCATGCCGGCCACTTCCCTCGAGTTCCATAAACCACAAATCTCGCAAGTCCCCCCTCTCGCCTGATCATCCTTTATTAAGTCGTAAATTTTAGAATCGTACCGGCCTATGGCCGTCTCTATTGGCAGGGCGTACTTGCTATTGGCCATTTGTACACGTGCACCGCCGTATACCACCTTTGTTTCAACATGCTCTACTAAAATGACAATCGTATCTGTATCGTCCACCCAATCTTGCCGATTGGAGGTGATCTGGCTGATACCAAAAATCTCCAATAACTTTTTATGTCCGATTATGAACTTTTCACAGGCCTCCGGATCGTCTGGTGCTCTAAAAGTTCGTATATGGATCATAGTTAATCGACTTTAGTATTATGAATGAGCTCTTCCAAATCGACAAAATATCGGCCAGAGTCCTTAAATTTATCCAGAAACACCCGTCGTGTCACGTCTGTAACCATTGCGCCTCCGAGAGCTACGGCCGACGCCAGCTGCGGCCAACCGATAATCGTCTTTCTCATGTATTGAAGGGATATTTTCATGGCATCGGAGACATTTTCAAAACCGATAATATCAACGAGATATTCTATTTTTTGTTCGAGACTTAGGTTCTTGAGCTGCTGTTCAACCTCTTGCGTTGCCATGCCTTCTATCCGTTTCAATCTTCCATGCAATACAGGCCGCGCCGGTTGGAGATCGAAACGCTCCACATCCAGCATCCCTTTATCGTTCGTGTCCATGATAACAGGTATGCCATGCTCCCGGGCCTTTAGTCTACTGATTATTTTGATATCAATTCCGTCACATTCTTCCACCAACATGTCAAGCTTCCCGCCTTCCAGTAAAAACCTATCCATGTTAGCCGTATGGATTCCGTCTGTATAGCAAACCACCTTTATATACGGATCTAGTTCCGCAATCTGTCGCGCGGCGACAATTACCTTATTTTGTCCTAAATCTTGTACACCGACGCGAATGCGGTTCATATTACTCAGCTCAACAGAATCAAAATCTGCTAACCGCAGTTCCCCGCAGGTGCGTTCCATTGCCAATGTTATTGCGATGCTTTGGCCGACCGAAAGCCCGATAACCCCCACCTTTTTCCTGCGCAGCACCGCTATTTCTTCAGGCGTAATCTTGTAGATATTACGACTCGTTCTTACCTTGATAAAAGCGTCTTCGTCCAACAGATGGACGATTTTGTTCAACCAAGGATAATACGCCCACACGCCAAAATCGAACGAAGAAGACGGCGGTAAGTAGGCTGTTACGCGCTCCTTTAGTTTTTCTCGATCAAAAATCTCGGAAGGATTTTCAATTTTAATCAATTCCGCCACCTGCGTTTCAAGGGTATCTACTAGTTCGATTCCCCTTTTTTCCGCTAATAACCGATCCATTTCTTCTTTATCTTGCGTGTGCTGCCTTCTAAAAAGTACAGTCTGGAAGGCATTATTTAAAGCCCCTTGTGTTGTATCTAGCATTTGACGTTTCGTAGCAGTATGTATGTTTAGTTGATGTATTCCTTTTATATAATATGGGCGTTCAATCCTTTTCCCCGGATTTTTACTATTGGAATCGGCTGATCACCTCTGCAAATTTATCCATAGTAATCGGTTTCTCTACAATAGCCTCTATTACATCATATTTCTCCAGTCTTTTCATCGTATGCTCATTGTTCGATAATGAAAGAATAATGATTTTGTATCGCTCTTGAATAGATTTGGGCAGGCTATTAAACTTCTCGAGAAATTCAAATCCGTTCATAACCGGCATCATAATATCTAAGGTAATAAAAGAAATAGAAGTACGCTCCCCCTCTCCGTGCTGCTCGATATACCGAAGCGCAACGGAGGCGTCGTTAAAAACCTTTACGTCCGAGCTCTTTCCGCTGAAGCCGATCACTTTTTTTACAATGAGACAATCAATCGGACTATCATCAATAACTATAAAAGGATATTTCATTACCTACAATAGATTTATATTCATTTCAAAAAAATCATTTCGTCGGAATCACCACTGTGAATTCAGTTCCGACATTCTCTTCAGAATGCACCGTTATCTGACCGCCCAACTTCGTTAAAATATTCTTGACATTATATAGCCCAAGACCACTACCGGCTTCTAGTAATGTAGCCCTAAAAAACAATTTAAAAATCTCGCCCAAGTATTTTTCCGGAATGCCTATCCCGGAATCTCTCACTATAAATGTAGCGACGCCTCGTTCCACGCCCATCTCCAAATGCACGTATTTATAATTATAGTCTTTTTTCTGGTATTTGAAGGCGTTGGATAACAAGTTGTTCAACACCAATTTTACCGAAACCTCGTCCGACCTAAAAACATCCGAGTTGTTAATTGTTATGGTAAACCGTATCCCCTTCGCATTTGCAATCGCCTCATACATCACGCGCATATCATCCGCCAGTGTATTAAGATCTATGTCGACTATATTAAATTCACCCCTTCTGACACTGTAATAGTCATGTATCGTTAGGATATAACGATCCAGCTTTTCGGCAGAATTGACGATTATTTGCAAAAGCTCGCCCACTTCGTTCAAATCACTGATATCCCGCGCTAATTGTGCTGCAGCCATAATCCCCGCCAATGGGCCTCGTATATCATGACTTACACTGTGCGCAAACTTATCCAGCTCATTATAAGCCTGTTCTAACTCTTTGTTCTTCACAGAAAGCAAAGAATTTGTTAGGTAATACCGGTTCGCATCCCTGATTACCCCCGAAATGGTCTCTACAGACCATGGTTTTTTTACATAACGATACACATTTCCTCTATTGATAGCATCAATAGCCGTGTCCAAATCGTCGGTATAAGCAGTTAGCAGGATCCGTACCGGCAAGGGATAAATTACCCGGATTTCGTCCAAGAAGTCTGTCCCCTGTTTATCTGGCATACGCTGGTCCGTAAAAATCATACGTAGATCAGGATGTTCTTCCAGTATTTTCAATGCCTCGTTCGTGTTTTCAGCAACATACACCTGGTAATCCAGCCGAAAATATGCTTTAAAAGCAACCAAGTTGTTCACTTCATCATCTAAGTACAAAATTTTTATCTCATCGTTCATACTGATCAACCCGGTTTGTTTTAAGCAATCTTTACTGCACAAGTTTATAAAAAAAAAGACACTTATAATCTTTTACGTTCAACCTTGTCTATTCCATGCGCCTTTTTACCATCATAATAGGTAATTGCTTGGTAGCGGCTCTTCAAGAACAGACTCCCAGCAAGCCCTAAAATGCTTATTTAACAACGCAAAGGGCAAAGGCCCGCTTTCTACTATCGTTAAAATCTCATTTGCAGGAACCTGAAGATCTTTAGCCAAAAGAGAAATAATCGGCACGCCTATTCTACCTAGACTGTTTATCTGTTCGCCGGTTACCAATCCACTATCCTTTGATTCCCGATAAACACGCTTTAACAGCAGCCTTTTCTCTTTTACTTCCCGATGGTGATCAGCCAATGCTTCACTTCTTTCTTCTAAAAAAGTTTTCAAGTACTCATAAAGCTCATTGGTCTGCTCGATATTCAAATAAATACAGCATACTTTGTTTCCTTCGCCAGACCACTCATGCACCGACAGTGCTAAATTATTTTCCCTTATATGATCGTCTGCCGTTGCTTTCAGATCAATAAAAGATTTCCCTGGCGTCTGTTTTATCCTTAAATCCTTCATTAAAAGTGTTTTAAAAAACGTAAATCTTCGTAACGGTTGGATATAAAAATTTCTTTAACGTCAAACTTAAGCAATTAAACAACAAGAATTCATATTTTTTCTCAGCACAAAGATAAGATTGTTGGAAAATATTCCTGCGGCCACCTGTCAGCATCTGGCACATTATCGATGTATACCCTATTAAATTATTCGTGATTTCGAATAGGGGGTGTAAAGATTTTATATTTGCCGCTTTGTTTTGCTTATGATCAGTATCAGAGAGGATTTGATTAGGCTGGGCTTCTGCCGAACATGTATGCAAAAAACAATCAAAACACGATCAACGCGTTTATGATGGCATGTACAACCGTGTCGTAGTATCATTAAAACTCTTTAACAATGCTATATAGCCGGAGCGGAAGCATTCGTTCGGAAGTTTTGACAATGCACGACATCCTTCATGCTCTTAAAACATTAACTGCTGATTTACAACTCAAAGAACGATCGACGTCGCAATAAACACTTACTATAATTACCTATTTAATGCGCCTGTTTCCGTGCGCAAATTACGATTTTATTGCCCCAAGTACGCTAAGGAAAAAACCCTGTAATCAAACAGGAAAATCCCTGTAACACACCGGTTTTTGTCATACCGATATCACGTTTTGACGGATAGCTTCCAGCACCAAGCCTACTCTGCTCTTCACCTGAAATTTTTCGAACAGTGCCGCCCGATAGCCATCGATGGTCTTAATAGAAAGAAACATCTTTGACGCAATCTGTTGGTAAGTCAAATCACTGCAAGCAAGCTCCAAAAACTCTCTTTCCCTTTCTTTTAAATCAATGGAGTCTTTATTAAAGAGTTCTTGATAACACATGTTGGTGACATAAGTATTGTAGAACCCCCGCAGCAGAATTTCCCTGAGAGCTAGTTCCAGTTCGTTGGGATTCATATTTTTGAGCAGGTATGCACAACAGCCTGCCTTGATCATCCTGATGACGTTTTGTGAATCCTCCATCATGGACAAAGCCGCCATTTTTATGCTCGGGTAGGTTTTCTTAATGGTCGAAACTATTTCGGCACCTTCCATTTCCGGCATATTCACGTCGATCAGTAGAATATCCGGTAAGGGGTCTTGCGACTTAAGTTTCTGTAACACATCCGGCCCGTTAGAAGCGTATAGCACCACTTCAAAATCCGGAAAGGTATTAACAAACATACCTACAGTTTTTAAGAACAATTGTTGATCATCAACTATACCGATAGTTCCTTTCATCATATGTTTATTGACCTTCTTATAAAAATTCGTAGCTTAACTAACAAATCCCGTTCCATCTAGTAAAAAACACTAAAAAAAGCTTGTAAATAATCTCATTGCTTATCACCCCTCGATTCGCCCCGCCTTCTTTTTTCTGTTTAAAGATATAACACAAAATATAAATATCACTATAATAGGGCGAAAATAGTTCATATCTTTCTTTGAACTTTCGCAGTTTAGGCACAACCATAACACAAGAGCGAACATCCCGCTTAGTTATTCTCATAATTTCCTGCGCATATTTTCCTATTTCCTTATACAATCCCTTTTTTGGTTCCTTTTCCTTAGATATACTTACGAAATTTGGGTAATTAAACAAAAAACATCTATTATTATGTCAAGACGCATTTTACTTTTGCCACTACTGCTGTTTATGCTATCATGCGATAAAACAGAAGATCCTGGAGTAGAAATTCCATCCACCATCGATCAGACACTCATTCGTACAGTTTGGAACACCGTTTCCGAGAAATATGAATACAAGACGGGTGAGGGTAGCACCGATTATGAAAGTTTTACTGAATACGAAGATTTTAGGAATAAAAGCATTCAGTATAACTTTAGACCTAACGAAGCTACTCCTGATGACCATCGGGTAACCAGGTTAAACAAGTTCACCAACGAAACCGTTTGGGGCACTTGGGACATTGCTCGCGAGAACAAGAAAGACTACGTGATCATCACCTGGGATTCCGGTAAAGTAGACAAGTTCGAGGTTACTGCCTTTACTGAAAAAACGATGAGCTGGTTCATTGTTTCAACCGACAATGCCGATGTTCAGTACGAAGAGAATGGCGAAACCAAAACCGCTGCCAGTCGGGAAGGGACGATTGAATTACATTGCCCTTGCCGAGACTAACACTTAAACTAACCAATTTTAATATAATTTGCCTCAATCGGCCCCTGCTTGTTATCAGGGGCCTTTTCATGTGCCGTTATTATCCTAACGATAAGCCCAATTCCGCATAACCGCCGCAAGTACACAGCACCTAAGCTTAAACGGTTCGGTTCACAATACGTTTCCACCTCCTATGCAAAAAGAAGCCGTCCTAAAAACAACGCTATCTTCGTTTTACTTTCGCTAATCCCTCCGCCAATTTGCTGTGTCCGCAAGCCGAGAAAATTTTTGTTCTTCGCAAGGTGCATACATAAGGATAAAACAAAAAAGCCTATAGCTTCAAAAAGTACTTCAGAACTTTTATCGCATAAAAAAGCCGGCTCTCAGAAGAACCGGCTTTCCTGCGCCCTATCAAATTAGGATATACGGGCTAATAGGCGTTTTCCTCGCCTTTGATCATGTTAATCACGGTCTGCAAAATGATTCTAACATCAAGCCAAATCGACCAGTTCTCCAGATACCATACGTCGTATTCCACCCGCTTTCTCATTAAGTCAGGGTCTTTTGTTTCTCCCCGGAAACCATTTACCTGCGCCCATCCCGTGATTCCCGATTTCAAAAAGTGCCTGACCATATACTGATCGATAATTTGCCTATACTGTTCAGTCATCGAAAGAATATGCGGTCGAGGCCCCACGACACTCATATCGCCTAGCAAAACGTTGAAGAACTGTGGCAGCTCGTCCAAACTTGTTCTTCTTATAAAACGGCCGATAGGCGTTATCCTATCATCATCTTTGGTAGCTTGCCTCGTATCGCTTTCATTATTGACCTTCATACTTCTAAATTTGTAACAATAGAAGGTTTGGTTGTTTCGGCCATCCCGCTTCTGCTTGAATAAAATCGGACCCGGACTTTGGATCTTGATTATCAACCCGATGATAGGATAAAGCCAACTTAACACAAAAACGATCACCAATGAGCTGAAAATAATATCAAAAACCCGTTTCTTAAATCGATTTTCTATTTCCTCCAACGGATCATGCCGCATACTGATAACCGGGAACTCCTCCATATAACTCAGTCTGAAAGGCGTAACAAGCGTACCAGACAGATCCGGCACGAACTTCATCCGCACACATTGCCGCTCTCCCTCTCGCAGCAAAACGTTTGCGTTTGCCATATTCTCCGGCGTAAGCGGAACATAAACCTCCTGGATACCGCTTTTAGCGGCAACCTCTATTTGTTGGCAAACAACCGGTAGTAACCGCCCGTCTTCACCTATACTCAGTTCCTGATGATCATCTAAAAAGCCGCTAAAGCTGTATTCGTTTTTTTTCTGTTCGAAAAAAGCTGCAAGCCGTAAGCCCATCTTATTCATTCCTAATACAGCCACAGGCTTACTAGCTTTAAAATGCCTTAACAGCTTCGCTTCAAAAAAGGTTCCGAACAACCGGCTTACAAAAAGGCATAGAGCCATACCGATGTACATCGTTAGCAAAAATTCCCTCGATATTGCCTTCTCTTTAAATAGGGCAATATAACAGGCATACAAGGCAAAATGCAGCAAATAACTGCGGAGGGTGGCCGAATAAATGAAATCGATCCGCCGCACCGTTTTTTCTGTATAGAGCTTACAAAAGAAAGACGCAACCATCCATATCAGGTTGCTAACAATGAGCCCGTCCAGGTAAATCTCATTTAATTCTAGATTGCTGCTTAAGTAATAAAATCCTAATAAATAAACACTATTAACAATGAGTAAATCACTTATTGCTAAAATAAAAATCAGTAAATATAAATACCGCGTTTTCATAAGAAATAGATTTTAAACTAACTTTATACAAACCTGTATAAAGGAAAAAGATCGACATCCGGCGCTGTCTTACCGTTTATCTTTTCTTCTACAAGATCTACATAAACCGAGTGGTCTACTATATATCGCCAGGTAACAAAGTCGAATACATTTTCAGAGAATCCCCGTTTGAAATGAAAGAGTGAATCTTCCGCTCCTCCAACCCCGCTTCCTAGATGCAAATACTGCATGTTATTCGCCCTTCCTATCAATGAGGCTTCATCGAATATCAGCTTCATGGGCGATTCACGTAAAAATTCGTTGCGTGTTCCGGCTAAATGTAGTTGCACAACCTGCTTTGTCATCCCGATCATTGCGCCCGCAACCATGCGATCCTCATAATAGGCAACTAGCAAACGAGGTGAAAAACTCGTCGACAACATAAAGTTTTCGAAATAGGCCTGTTCAAAAAAATATTTTTCACTGGCATTGACCTTCGCCATGTTTTCAACGTACAGGTCTATGAATTCATGAAGCTCCTTTTCACTTTCCGCCACTTTAACCGTAAATCCTTTTTTTCTCAATTGATTAATCTTCATCCGGATGGGCCGCCTATATTGAAGCCGTTGTTCGTCGAGCGATTGTTTCAAATCAATGGCAATCGTTTTACCGACAGGCTTCAGTTCGCAGCTCGCGTTATCCTGCACTGTAAAGCCTCCTGCCAACAGGCCCTGCTGCTTAAACAAGGGGTGAAGCACTGCAAATACAGTAACAATCTTTTGCGATTGGAGGTAGTCCCGAAATACCAAATGAAAGTCTTGCTTAATCGAATCCTGAATAGCCAGCAAATCTTTGTTAGAAAAAGGGCCGACGTATCCATACACTGACGTACAGTCGTAGTAGCCTGTTCCCGGTATGGGTCTTTTAATCAGTGGAACGCCTATAAAAAGATCCTCTCTTTCATAGATAAACATAAAGGCCTGGCCCTGTTTGTCCAACGCATGGTATTCCCATGTATGATAAAAGTCCGACTCGCAAGCTTCGTGGAGGTACCTGTTCCAAAGATCCTTTTCTTGCAACGTCAGCACCTTGAATGAAGATGATGTTTGTAGATCAACAACCATATATTTCTATTTTTTGTATACACTTATAATGAATTCCCGAAGAATTCCCATATACGTCATTAAAGCAATCAGCAACCTTCCAAATCATAGCAAATTTACCATTTATAGTGCCATAACGCCCTTCAATAGCCAAGATGTATAAATTATGTAACAGAAGTGTGCAACAAAAGAAGCAACGAGCAGGTGGCTTACCGAAGCGGTTTTCCAATGCTTTTGTATCAAGACCCGCCTCAACTTTTCATCAGCCATTTTATACATAACATAATAATAATAATAATTGAAGAGCGTCACATCAGTAATTGCTGTAACAACGCGCCCGTAGGCGCCGGAATTTTTAGCTACGGTTGAGGAATCGAAGTTATTTATTAAAATATATCTTAAGATATATAGCGGTTTAGGCGCGCCAATTGACCATTTACGGCCATTAAACGCAGGTATACGCCGACGGAAGTTTGTCTTTTAAAAATTTTTAAAAATATTTTTGTAATTAAAAAAAAGTCTCTACCTTTGCGCCGTCAAACTAAACATACAGCATAATTTCAGCGGTCTTTACCGTAATTTAAAGCAGTAAACGTTATTTTTTTTAATCCAACCGTAACGAATAGCGCTCACTTCAGGTAGAATTACGATCAACCTACGTCTTTCTTTTGCCTCAAGTTTTCGTTATTATTACACAACCAAACACTTAATGAAAAAGAATTTCTTTTCAGTTATCTTCGCGGGAGCACTCATGACATTCGCTTCCTGTTCAAAACAAGATGTTTTTGAAGAAACACAAATGAACGAAGGCCCAAACACAACCATGGCAGTGGCCGGTTCAAAATCATCAACCTTCGACTTTGGGGTAAACGGACACCCGCTCGGGCCGGCCTCCTACACCAGCGTTCCGGCAACGGAGCAGATCGCACTGATCAAGAAGCTCGGAATGAGCAGCTATCGTTTCGACGTATCGACGCTCAGCACCGGCAAAATGCACACCGATTTCCGCTTTCAGCCCTTGAAAAAAGCTGCCGCCGAAGCGGGCGTAACCTTAGTTCCGATGCTTTATACGCAGGGACTTAATTTAAACATGAAAATGTCCGAGGCCTATAAACAGGGACGGAAAGTCGCTGAAGCCTTTGCTAAAATCTACAAAGACGATTTTGACTATTACAACATCGGAAACGAGCTGGAAAACCAATTCATTCTGCCGCTTAAGTCAGGTACTTCGAGAACGCATTATGACCTGAAGAAATTTGATGTTGCTCTGCACTTCCTTTGGGGCATGAACGACGGTATAAAGGCTAAAGATCCAACGGCAAAAACCATCATCAATGCCTGCTGGCTGCACACTGCCTATATCCAAATGCTGGAAAACAGGGGACTAAAGTTCGACATCATCGGATGGCAATGGTATGACTACATGGAAAAATCCGCTAAATCTACTTATGGAATCGATGACATTAGCACCTATTTGTCGTCACGCTTCTCAAAGCCGATCTGGTTCACAGAAGTCGGTTACAGAAACAAGAACAATTCAACCAGCGAGGACGACAGGAAAGCCTTCTTTGATTCTTTCATGGCCAAAATCAGAAAAAATCCAAAGGTGATGGGGGCCTTTATCTACGAACTGTTTAACGAGCCGGAAAAAAATCACTCGGAAGAAGCTTATTACGGCATCATTAACTGGATCCAGCCTTACAGCAACTATAAGCCAACCGCTTTTGCTGCACCGATCTTAAAATAATTTTATAAACTAGTTTATCACTGCATAATTATAGCTGCTAATCCGGCATAAAGAAGCAGGAGCCGCCGCGGCGAACGATTCAAAAGCAGAAAAGGGACTGAACCAACTAAACAGGTCAGTCCCTTTTTTATTTTCTTCCTTTGTTTTATATCCTACAAACTACAAATCACTGGTTGCCCGTTTCTCCATCCAACTTAAGTCCTTATCAGCCATTTTATTTACATAAGCCCGAGCCCCACGCTGCCATACTTATCAGCCATTGATGTATTAAAGGCTGTTTCATATTTTTCTATATTATTTAAAGAAGCTTTTTAAGGCCGAGTCGCAGAATACAAACGGTGTATCGAAAAATCTGTCCTAGGATTTTATTGAGTATTTACGCTTCTCATTTGCCTTTACAGCAGTTGGCACAGCCAAAAGCCACGAGACTACACAGTTTTGAACGTTTTAAAAGAAAATTTTTCCAGTTAAAAAAAAGTTTCTACCTTGGTGTCGTCAGAACTAAACTCGCAGCATATATTTCTCGGAGCCTTACCGTGATTTAAAGCAGTGATAAACGTTATTTTTTTAATCCAACCGTAACGAATAGCGCTCACTTTAGGTAGAATTAAGATCACCTCAGATCCGTTTTGCTTCAAGTTTTCGTTATTATTACACAACTTAACATTAAATGAAAAACAATTTCCTTTCAGTTATCTTCACAGGAGCGCTCCTGACACTCGTATCCTGTTCAAAACAAGATGTATTTGAAGAAACACAATTGAACGAAGGCCCAAACACAACCATGGCAACGGCCAGCTCAAGATCATCTACCTTCGACTTCGGAGTAAATGGACACCCACTTGGGCCAGCCTCCTACACCAATGTTCCCGCAAAGGAGCAGATTGCATTGATCAAAAAGCTCGGAATGAGGAGCTATCGTTTCGATGTATCCACGCTCAGCAACGGTAAAATGCACACAGACTTCCGTTTCCAGCCCTTGAAAAAAGCCGCTAAGGAAGCGGGTGTTACCTTAGTTCCGATGCTTTATGCACAGGGACTCAACTTTAACATGAAAATGTCCGAGGCGTATCAGCAAGGGCGGAAGGTTGCCGAAGCCTTTGCCCAACAGTACAAAGACGATTTCGATTATTATAACATAGGCAATGAACTAGAGAACCTCTTTATTCTTCCCCTCAAAGCAGGTACATCAAGAACACATTATAATCTGAAAAAGTTTGATATTGCTCTGCATTTCCTTTGGGGCATGAACGACGGCATCAAGGCTAAAGATCCAACGGCAAAAACCATCATCAACGCCTGCTGGCTGCACACGGCTTATATCCAAATGCTGGAAAGCAGAGGCCTAAAGTTCGACATCATCGGATGGCAATGGTATGACTACATGGAAAAATCCGCTAAGAAGAACTATGGTATTGATGACATTAGCACCTATTTGTCGTCA
>NZ_SBJH01000112.1 GCF_004368405.1 Olivibacter sp. XZL3 | reverse complement strand
ACAAAAATTAATAAATTTATAACTCGAAAGTCTCCTTAAGGTTTCATCCTAATGTGTCTAATTTAGTTTGAAGACGTACACGTCGCAAAGTCCTTGACACATATCCTCCTATTGCGATATACGAAATAACAGAATATGTCGAATCACTTCAAAACGTTTTAACTTCCTTACATGATTGGGGAATATCTCATAGAAAAAAAATCACTTCGAAGTAATATGTATTATAAATAGTAAAAGGTTTTAATTCTCTTTTTGCCCATGCTGTATCAAATGCTGTAAATCAGCGTCATTTTTGACACGCTCCATTGCTTTCTACAATCTGAATAACGTTCGCTTTTAATTGTTTCAAATCTTCCTAAAAAGAGTTCGAGCTTCGTACCAATGGAATCACGGAAAACCTAAAAACGATAAGCAATCCGTCAAAATCTACTAAAAAGGATATTTACGAGGCTGCACCTGTACACTTATCCATTGTACGGTTGTTAGCTCATCTACAATAAAGTCATCACCGAAACGGCCCACACCGGAATTCTTTTCGCCGCCAAAAGGCGTGTTCATTTCATCATTTACGGACTGATCGTTAATATGGATCATGCCAGTCTCTATCTGTTTGGCAAACTGGATACCACGCTGCAGATCTCGTGTATGCAATGCCCCGCTTAATCCGTATTCAGTACCGTTTGCCAGCTCTACGGCCTCTTCATCTGTTTTAAAACGAACCAGACCAACCGCCGGGCCAAACACCTCTTCCTGGAATATTGGCATATCTTTAGTTACTTCTGATAAGATTGTAGGCTGTACCACATTTCCTTCTGCCTGGCCGCCGAGCTCCAGTTTAGCTCCGGCTTGTACCGACCGTTCAATAAGGTCTAATACATGTTTTACTGCTTTGTTATCAATCAGCGGCCCTATAATAGTTTTGGGATCAGCCGGGTCACCATAAGTGAGGGCTTTTGCCTTGTCTAAAAATTTATCCCTGAACGTGTCATAGATACTGTCGTGGATCAGTATTCGGTTAGTTGACATACAGATTTGTCCTTGATGCATAAATCGACCAAAAACAGCCGATTCGACTGCGCGGTCGACATCAGCGTCATCTAAAACGACAAAGGCATTATTACCGCCAAGCTCCAACGCAAGCTTTTTAAGTGCCTCTCCACCTATACGGCCTATTCCCTTTCCGACAGGCGTGGATCCCGTGAAGGAAATCAATCTTGAGCCGGGATGGCCCGTAAAATAATCACCAATCTCGCCGGATTTACCCACAACGCAATTAATCACTCCAGCAGGTATCCCCGCTTCTTCGAACAATTTAGCAATGATGGTACCTCCGGTCACAGGGGATTGTGAGGCAGGCTTGATCACGATGGCATTACCAACGGCAATGGCAGGCGCGATCGTGCGCATGGACAAGTACAGCGGAAAGTTCCAAGGGCTGATCATACTGACAACGCCTAACGGTTTACGGAACACATAGCTTTCTTTTCCCTCTGTAAATGATGGTATGGTAAAACCGTGCATACGAGTCGGGTAGCCTGACGCTTCGATAAGCATGTCATAACTTTGTTTGATCTCGACCTGAGCCTTTAAAGCGGTACTGGCAACTTCTTTGATCAGCCATTCTGTTACTTCGTGCTCACGTTTCATCAACACGTCTGCCGTGCGCATCATCAGGTCGCGACGAACAAGCGGATTGTTGGTCCCCCATACTTTAGAAACGTCTTTTGCGGTATCATAAGCTTCGTCTACGTCCTGCTTATTCGCCACTTTAAAGGTATTGATCACACTATTATCAAATGGATTTAAATTATCGATAATACTATCGCCCTTACCTTCTCTCCATTGTCCGTTAATAAACTGTTTATTCAGTTCTGTATATTTCTCCATAATTTAAAACGCCACCAATATGGATAGCACATTTTAAAGGTTGTTACCTGTTGTTCGTTTAACCTAAATAACACACAAGGAACACCAACCGTTTGTAATACTAATGTAAGGTTAGCTTAGCTTAACAGGTGGACATAGGACGCCCGTATTGAAAATCAGCACAGCGTAGTCCTCATCCTTATAGGATATATGATGCTTCTTGGACATTCGTCTGGCTAATATTCCAATAGACTTTCTATCAATGTCCAAGGATTACCAGTTCCTTGGAGAGAATTTTAGCTATCTATAAAGCTGCATCGGCCACTTATAATAAAATAACAAACTGATAATAAGTGTAAAGGCATTTTTTTTAATTTTAAATTTGGTGTGTATACCTAAAAAACATACCTTTGCACCCGCCAACAGTTCAGAAAAAGAAATAAAATTCTGAAAAATAAAAGTTGATAATATTTAATTCTAAAGTGTTAAATATTAAGAGATTCCGTAGCTCAGCTGGTAGAGCAATACACTTTTAATGTATGGGTCCTGGGTTCGAATCCCAGCGGGATCACAAAAAGCCTCACCGAAGTGGGGCTTTTGTGTTATAGCACGCTTACTTATTCTGATATACCTTTTCTCCGGCTACCCAAGTTTGTTTGACTTTAGTGCTTCGTATTTCGTGTAGTGGAATTTGCATAATATCTTTCTCCAAACGGACAAAATCCGCTTGCTTTCCCTTTGTGATACTTCCCTTTGTCTCTTCCTGAAAACATGCGTAGGCCGCCCAATTTGTTAAGCCCTGCAGAGCCTCTTCCCTAGTCAACGCATTCTCGACCTGAAATCCACCTGTTGGCTGACCTCCTTTATCTGTACGCGCCACTGCAGCATGAAATTGATAAAGTGGATTGATGTCTTCGACGGGAAAATCGCTTCCTAAAGCCACCATCCCTGCAGCTTGAAGTAATCTTTTATAGGCGTATGCATACGGAAGCCTTTCCCGGCCCAATCGGTCTTTCGCCCAATTCATGTCGGACGTAGCATGGCTTGGTTGCACCGAAGGGATGATATTAGCCGAAGTAAACAACGAATAATCCTCTGGTTGCACAATTTGTGCGTGCTCAACGCGCCATCTCTTGCTACTATTATTTCCTAAGTGCTTGTTGAAGACGTGAAGAATGAAGCGATTAGTAGAATCACCGATTGCGTGTACATTTACTTGGAAATCACTCTTCGCTATTCTACCTATTACGGCATCCAATACTGCCGGCTTTTGGAGTAGAAAGCCTTGCGTCGGCGCGTCCTCGTACGGGTGAAGCAAGCAAGCTCCCCTCGATCCTAAGGCACCGTCTGCTATAATCTTAAAGGAACGCATGGTTAACTGACCCTGTTCAAAGATCCCTTCTTTTAATATTTGTTCAAAATCAGCCGTATCCAGCATAGCCATGGCGTACTCCCCTATTCTCAGCTTTTTTTCTTTATATAGTTCTTTCAGTAAGTCTATTCTCTTTCTTGATAAACCAGCATCTGCCAGACTGGTTAAGCCCACAGAAAAGCATGCCTTTTCCGCTTCCTGTAATAGATTAGTCAATTGCGAATCAGATGGGGCGGGTATCTCCTGTTGTACTAAATCCATTGCGTTGTCTACAAGAACGCCCGTTGGTCTGTTCCCTTTGTGAACTATCAATCCGCCCTCCGGCTGCTTGCCCATATCGATATGTGCCAAATCAAATGCGGTTTGATTAACCAAGGCCGCATGTCCGTCAATTCTACTTAAATAGACGGGTACATCAGGGAACGCGGCATTCAATTCATCGTTATTGGGAAAGCTCTTATCTGCCCACAGATTTTGGTCCCACCCACGACCAATAATCCAAGCATCATTTGGAAACTTAGCCCGAAAGGCTTGTATTCTTTGAATCACCTCTTTCATTGACGCTGCGCCTACCAAGTCGACCTGGTGCATGCCCTGGGCCAAGCCAAAGAAATGGCAATGAGCGTCATAAAATCCCGGATATATGGCTTCACCTGCAGCGTTTACAATGTGTTCACTCGTATATTTATTTAAAATGTCTTCACTTGTTCCGATGTCATGGAATTTCCCATTTTTAACGGCAAAGGCCTCTTGTACTGACAACGCGCTGTCTACCGTATAGATTACGCCATTGTGAACGATAAGGTCTACCGACTCCTTGTTTTTGCATGACAAAAAAGAGCTCAGCATGAAAAAGCCTGCTAAAAAAGATATAAGTGATTTCATAAGTCGCGATAAATGTGAGATAAATATAAGACTTCCCGAAGTAATCCGTTGGAAGTCTTATATTTTGTTAAGTTAAGGAAAAAATAAGGTTACTGAAGTAGTTCCTTTACAGCCCTTTCCAGTTGAG
The DNA here is from genome assembly GCF_004368405.1 of Olivibacter sp. XZL3. Taxonomy (GTDB): domain Bacteria; phylum Bacteroidota; class Bacteroidia; order Sphingobacteriales; family Sphingobacteriaceae; genus Olivibacter. The sequence continues at coordinate 81,453 of NZ_SBJH01000112.1, read as the reverse complement.
GATCCGCTCCCCGGAGAAAGGCTTCATAAGGAAGCGGCACTTTAATGTCCGGCTCAACTTGCAAGTTTTCAGTAGGACGATTCTCTTTTCCGATCGTAGCAATCATCGGTATACCGAAAATAAGCGTTGGATCTATCTGGGTTTCCCACCAAACAGCCGTTCCTGTACCTGGAACCGGCATGCCGATCAGCTTACCCAGTCCATTTTGTTTGTATATATAAGGAAATATAAAGGCGTCGCTGTAATTCCCTTCGCTCATTACCACTGCGCTAGGTTTGCTCCAACGAGCTCTCGGTTCACCGCCTTTTAAAACGTTTCCTTGAGGAGAAAACTTCAAGTATTCCTTACCGCTTAAAAAGGTGTTCAGGTCGTCATGTAACCATCCGCCACCATTAAAGCGCGTATCTACTATAAGTGCTTCTTTGTCTGAGTTCTCGCCCATCACTCGATCATAGACCTCTCTGAAGCTTGCATCATTCATTCCCTCTACATGCACATAGCCTATTTTACCGTCGCTAATCTTGTCAACGTACGCTTTTCTGCCAGCAACCCAGCGCTTGTACATGAGTGGAGCTTCTTCCGCCAGGCTAATAGGCTTAATGGTTTCGTTAAAGGTACCGCCTGCATCATTCTTGCCGTGAATACTTACGTATTTGCCCACTTTGCGGTTTAAAAACTTGGCCCAATCAATAGTATCATCGATGACATTGCCGTCTATTTCGAGTATAACGGTTCCTTTTTTAATTTTCGACTTGGCGTTTGCCACCGGCCCTCCGGGAATGACATCGGCGACTTTCAATCCCTTACCCGTGTAAGTCTCATCATAGAGCAAGCCAAGTGATGCCGTTACGTCGGGGTTGTTATAACGGGGAGAGTAGCGCCCGCCGGTATGAGAAGCATTCAGTTCTCCTAACAATTCGCTCAAAAGTTCTTGGAAATCAAAATTGTTATTTATGTGAGGCAAGAACTTAGCGTATGTTTGGTAATAGCCGTCCCAATCTATCCCGTGTAATTGCGGGTCATAGAACTTCTTTTTCACTTGAAGCCATGCATGATTAAAAATGTACTCCCGCTCTGCAGCCGCGTTTAGTTCAAGTTCCGTTTGCGTGTTTACCGGCGAAATCTTTCCGCTGGCTGCGTCGACTTTCACCAAGCTTCCGCGATTTACTACAAATAAGCTCTTTTCATCTTTACTCATTTCTATACCACTCGGAGAACCTGATAATTTAGCTAGAATTTTAGTCTGGTTAGTTCTCGGCTCCGTTAACCATAGGTCATAGCCCTTCTCGAACGATGCCAAATAGACGAGTTTGCTTCCGTCTTTGGTTAGTGCATAATCACTGATGGATGAACTGTTAATTGTCAAACGCACTTCGCGGTCGCGCAAATTCTCAAGATTAATCTTTATCGTCTTCTCATCCTCCTCTTTCGGAGCTTTCTTGTCCTTTTTAGCTTCTTGTTTACCATCCTTTGTTGCTTCTTCCTTTTTTGATTTGTCTTCCTGCTCCTTCAGTAAATCAAGCTCATCTTTAGTTAATTTGAATCGGTCATAGTCCTCCTGATTAAAGAAAACACCGAACACATCGAGTTCTCGGCTGCCTTGTAAGGCCAAGGATTTTCTGCCATATCGATTGCTTAGCCAAGTAAGCATTTTTCCTTCCATTTGCCAACGGGCTCCTTCCTCACCAAAGCCGGTTAATAATGGATGTTTAATCTCGCCCGTTCCGTCTGCTTTTATAAGCGCTGCATTGGAATTAAAAAAGTATCCTCTTTGGTCGTCTACCAACAGCCATTTGCTGTCAGGACTCCACTCAAACCCCCAGTCGCCATCAGCGTATGAATGGTTGTGGCCTGCCGGAAGCAAGGTGACAGTCTTCTTCGTATTTATGTTATAGACCTTTAAAATGTTTCTTTCCTCTATATAAGCGATCGACTTTCCGTCGGGCGAAAACTTTGGAAGAAAATTATTTGTGGTTCCGACGATAACCGGCTCCTCTTTTAATACTGTCGCATTAAAGAAATAAGGCTCGTCATTGTTCACGATAGCACTCTGGTAGATGCCCCAACCGTTTTTCCCTCGTTCAGCAGCATAAATAAGTGTCTTTCCGTCAGGCGACCATTTTACCATACGCTCTTGATCTGGCGTGTTTGTAATCCGTTTGGTAAAATTGCCTTCAACACTGGTAACAAAGATCTCTCCCCGGCTGACATAAGCGATTTGCTTTCCATCCGGACTTAACTCAAATTGACTGATTTGGCCGTTTAACAGTAGGTTATTCGATTCAGCATCTCCATTGTCAATAGGAATGCTAACTGTCAGTTTTCTAGGCTCCTCCCCTTCTTTCAATGTATAAATGGATCCATCCTGCGTAAAAGCGAGTGTATTATCGTTTGCAATACTTAAATGGCGTACAGGATTTTTCGTAAAACGTGTTAACTGCTGATCAGCAATGCGCACCCTAACTCCCTTTTTGTAAAGATTTAAAGTTCCATCCTTTTCATTTAGATAATAAACAAATTGGCCGTCGTTACTAAAAACGGGCTCACGATGTTCAATTTCTTCATTTGTTAATGGCTCATAGCTGTTTGTTTTCAAATTATAAAGCCAGATATCACGCGTTACTGAGGACGTATGATGTTTTCTCCACGGATCTTCGTATCCCTTCCTGTCTTGAAAAATAAGTAAACTGCCATCTTTATTAAAATGCGCATTTTCAACTCCTGCTGCACTAACGAGGATCGCTCGCCCCCCTTTTACGTTAACCCGATAGAGGTTCTGAAATAGACGCAAACTTGGGAAACGCGCGCTCTCGGCAGGTGCTTGTCGCGAACTTCCGAATATAACTTCGGAATTATCCGGATTGAAGTCATAAGGAAAGTCATTGGCGCTATTGTATGTTAAGCGTGTTGACTTTCCACCACTGGCCGGCATTATATAAACATCAAAGTTGCCGTTGCGATCGTTAGCAAAGGCGATAAATTGACCGTCGCGGCTCCATACAGGCATCATGCTGTGCGAATTGCCTACTGTTAAAGCCTTAGCTACGCCTCCGTTGGCGCTTACGCTATACAAATTTCCCTGATAACCGAAAACAATAGTTTTTCCATCGGGTGAAATGGCAGGGTAACGAAGCCATAATGCTTCGTCTTGCGCCAAGCTTCGGTATGATTGACTTAAGAGCAGAAGTAGGCCGAGTAAAAACTTTAGATTGATTAAACGTTTCTTCATGTGATTTTTAGTATTGATTAATAGTATCACAAACTTAGAGAAAATTGTGAAAACAGCGAATTGTTAAAACGCAACTTTGTAACGTTTTTGATAGATAGCTCACATCATTCCCATAAACAGCTTTGTTTTATAGGAGAGGCTTATTATTCCGTTGTTGGAATACTGGTCAAACAGCGCTTTCAGTGCAGCCTTCATGCGTATCGCTGATTCATGATCCTCGTTCGGCATATAGGAGTAGGATAGTGTCCTGCCCAATAGCTGTTTGAAGGTCAGCTGGGTGTCGTAGCTAAACCAATGTTCCTCTAGGCTATGGCGCTTAAAAAAATCGGCCAGATTATTGCCTCGTGATTCCCTCTTTTTGACTTCAGCATAATCGATAGAAAAGTCACGTATAAAATGCTCATACGCTTTTTCGAAGGGCGTTTCGGCACTCCGAATATTCCAAATAATGGCCGCTTTTCCCTTGTTTGTCAATATCCTCTTGAACTCTCTTTTTGCTTCCGTGAGATCGAACCAATGAAAGGATTGTGCACAAACTATCATATCGGCGCTTCTATCCATCAAGCCGGTATGTTCAGCTGTGGTACTTGTAATCACGCAATTCGCATACTGACTAAGTGCTTTACTCGCCCTTTCCCGCATTTCATTATTTGGCTCAATAGCGATGACTTTACAAGGCCACTTCGCCAGTTCCTGGGTTAAGATACCCGTGCCTGCGCCGAGTTCGACAACGACACTTTTTTCGTTCAATGAATTATGCTCGAACATAAAGTCCAGTAAAGCTTGCGGATAGCTGGGACGGTATTTGTCATAATTATTTGCACGAAGGTTAAAGCGGTCGATATTTCGAAAGTCTTGGCTCATTTGGTTCTGATCTAGGTTCCAAATATAACGAAAATGGCTCCGACTTTATTATTAAGCGGAGCCATTAGCTTGATTAAAACAAGACCTTAATACACCTTGATCATATAGATATATTCTTGCACTTTTTTGATCTGTTCGGTGCGACTCAGATTTGCCAGTGTATTTTTTTTGTTCAGGATAAGCTTCTTGTCCAAACTATCAGGAATAGACGCCAGTGCCTCTAAGACATAATTGGACTTGATGGCGAAAGCCGCTCCGTCAGTCTCTGTTTGCTTGCTGTTAATAACTCCAATAATGTTACCTCTGTTATCTAGTACCGGCCCCCCGCTATTACCTGGATTCACTGGAATAGACACTTGATAGGCAATCGTATCGCCACTATATCCGGTATTACTGCTCAGATAACCTCTTCCATAGACGGCTTCTTCTCTTGGAAAACCGATGGTGTATACGTCCTCGCCAATATCGGCCGCGTTTTGTTTAAAGGTATATGGCAAATTACCAGCTTCTTTGAAGCTCTTATCAATAATTTCCAAAACCGCAATATCGTAACCGGGATCGGTATAAATTACCTTCGCTTTATAAGAGTTACCGGTATAGTTCTGCAGGTAAACCGAATCCGCGTCTTTGATAACGTGATAAGTAGTCATTACATATCCGTTGGAAGAAAGCGCAAAGCCGGTCGCTCCATAGTGGCTTGGCGTACTAAATCCACTTTTACCTTTATTAATATCTTTTATCAGGGCGTTTTGAGCTTTCACATTTTGCCGGATGTTATTCATGTCGCGGCGTAAAGCGATGTATTGGGAGGTATTATCTTTCGAATAAAAACCCGTAAGCCACAAGGTGGTAAAAACGGCTATGAGCGCAACCGAAGCCGCTACCAACGAATTTATCTTGTACTTGTCCCACAGACGAACCACAAGCGGCTTCTTCGGCATCACTTCCTGTATGTTGATAGTCGCATGAACAGCATCCAGCTTCTGCTGCAGATCGACTCGCGCTCCGTAGCTTTTTACGGTCTGAATAAAGACCTTATGCTCTTCAAACTTCTTACGCGCTTGGTCGTCATTAAAAAGATAATCCTCGAAAGCTTTTCTTTCCAAGGCATTCATTTCGCCTCTTAAATAAGCTTCTGATTGCTCCAGAAAATCTCGTTCAATCTTCATTGTTGTAAGTTTTTAACCAAAATAAAGTCGCTTTAGACGTTGCAGGCACTTATACTTTTGATTCTTCGCATTATCAGTATTAGTGTATCCGAATTTCTCGCAAATATCCTGCATCGTTAAGTCGTGGATGTAAAAATCTTTTATTATCGTTTTACAGGGCTCTCCTAGTTTCTCCAGTGCGTTTTCCATCATTATGAACTGCTTGTCCCGCTCCTTATGCGACTCGATATCATCCTCTACAGCTATTTTTTCCTCAAGGTCATCGATGTTACTATAGATACCCTTTTTTGTAAGCTTTTTAAGCCAAAGATTTCTACACACAGCGTATATATACGTCTTGAGCTTGCTGTTAAGTTCAAAAGTGCCGCTGCATACGTTGTTATAAAGAATGATGATACTTTCCTGAAATATGTCTTTGGCATCATCAATGTCACCCCCGTTATTGACGACTAAACGAACAACCATAGGAAAATTCGCCTTATATAACGTTTCTAACGAACTAGCTTCTCCCTTTAAAATCCCCGCAAGTAACTCTCTCTCGTTTGGTGGTGTATGTTTTTTCTCTTTACTCACTAGTTAATACGTTAAAATGCAAATAGTAACCCACTTACTTATTTTTTTTATTTTTGCCAGCGCTCGAAAGATGCCATTCGGCGGGTATCGTTTCCTGTTAGCCCCATTGCCCTAAAGACGCAAAAGTAAAGAAAGTAAGGAAATAAAAATAGTGTTCATTGACTATCGGATATAGACTTAGCGGTGATTTGCATTTTCCCTAAAACATAGCCATCTTTGCTGCCGATAAAAAGAAATAATATTTTTTTTTAAAATTGTTGGGTTACCTTTCCATATGTGCGGTATAAAGAGGTAAATAAACAATTTTATTTAATCAGAAAAGAAAATTAACGATGAAAAATTTATTCAAATTCGGTTTTTTAGGTTTAGCTTTAACTTTAACTGTTGCAGCTTGTAACTCAAACTCTGGCGAAGGTTCTACTGAAGAAACAACTGATACAACTACTGTTGTAACTCCTAGCGAACCAGATACAACTGTTATTACTACTGACACTACTGTAACTGCAGACACTACAGTTAAAGAGGCTCAGTAATTAAAACTGAAATAGTAACAGCCGGCTCTATTATTTAATGGAGCCGGTTTTTTTTTGCCATTTTCACCTCTGGCGATAGTCGCTCTACATGCAGAGAGGTCAATGGTGCTATGGCGTGTTCCGTAAAGAAAGACTGAGTAAAAGCAATATTTTTTTAACTTTGCGCTTTTTAACGCGATATATTTTCACTGACATGAGCTTATCTCCACTTACCGCCGTCTCGCCGATAGACGGTCGATATCATCAAGCAACAAAAGAGCTAGCGGCGTATTTTTCCGAAGCAGCCCTAATAAAATACAGGGTATTTATTGAAATCGAATACTTTATTGCACTTGCGGAAAGCGGGATTTCCCAATTAGCAGATTTATCAAACCAGGGCGATTTACGAGCTATCTACATTAATTTTTCGGAACATGATGCGCAACGTGTTAAAGATCTAGAGAAAGTGACCAATCACGATGTAAAGGCCGTTGAATATTTCATTAAGGAGAAATTCGATGCATTGGGGATAGCGGATTTAAAGGAGTTTATTCACTTTGGACTAACTTCACAAGATATCAACAACACGGCTATCCCTTATTCCTGGAAAGACGCCTTAAATACCGTCTATTATCCAAGTGTTGCTGAACTTATTGGAGAGCTCGCTAAGATGGCCGAGGAATGGAAGGCGATACCTATGCTTGCTAAGACCCATGGGCAGCCGGCCTCTCCTACCCGTTTGGGAAAAGAATTAGCCGTATTTGTAGAACGACTGCAAACGCAGTTGGATCAGCTTAAAACGATTCCTTTTTCCGCTAAGTTTGGCGGCGCAACCGGGAATTTCAACGCACATCATGTCGCTTATCCGGCAAGCGATTGGGTTACCTTCGGGAATCGTTTTGTCAACGAAATATTAGGGCTAAAGAGATCGCAAAAGACCACTCAGATTGAACACTATGACAATTTTGCGGCGCATTGTGACGGTTTAAAGCGGATTAACAATATTTTCATCGACCTATCAAGGGATATTTGGGCGTATATCTCCATGGATTACTTTAAGCAGCAAATTATAGCTGGGCAAATCGGATCTTCCGCCATGCCCCATAAAGTAAACCCCATTGATTTTGAAAATGCTGAAGGCAATTTAGGCCTCGCTAACGCTTTGTTCGAACACCTATCGGCTAAATTACCGGTGTCCCGATTACAACGCGATTTAACCGATTCTACGGTTCTAAGGAATATCGGTGTACCTTTTGCACATACACTTATCGCTTTTAAATCGATTATGCGTGGACTTAAAAAGCTGATATTGAACGAAACAGCGCTTCGCGCGGATTTGGAAAAAAATTGGGCCGTTGTTGCAGAAGCAATACAGACAATATTGAGAAGAGAAGGATATCCCCAGCCCTACGAGGCGCTGAAAGATTTAACGAGAACAAATAGTATCATTAATCAAGAGGCTATTGCCACATTCATCGACGGCCTAGCTATATCCGAAGTCCTGAAAGAGGAACTCAAGGCAATTACTCCTTGGAATTATACAGGTGTTTAGATAGATGCAAACCACCTATGAAGTATGACGCGGCCTTGACTGCATGTCCGTCATATTTTTGTTAGCTTTGTGTTATTAATAATAAATAAAATGGCCACTATCAACGTATATACAGAAAGTACTCCTAACCCAGCAACCATGAAGTTTCTGGTAAACAAATTATTATACAATGGGAGTTTAGACTTTCCGGATAAAGAGAAAGCACAGAGTTCGCCTTTTGCTCGTGAACTTTTTAAGTTTAATTTCGTTAATGGCGTTTTCTTTGCCAGCAACTTCGTAACGATTACAAAATCGGAAGATAGTGAATGGGACGACATCCTTCCTATACTGAAAGATTTTGTAAAAGGCGCTGTAGAGTCTGAATTACTGATACATGAAGTTGAAAGGGATGAGAACGTAGCCTTTGAAGGTAGCGAGACTGAAAAGAAAATTCAACAGGTATTGCACGATTACGTTCGTCCAGCAGTAGAACAAGATGGAGGCGCTATCGCCTATAAGTCTTTCGACGAGGGTGTTGTGACGGTTGAATTACGAGGCTCATGTAGCGGGTGCCCTTCTTCAACTATTACCTTAAAAGCTGGGATAGAAGGGCTTTTGAAACGGATGGTTCCTGAAGTGCAGGAGGTAGTGGCGGAGGCCATGTAAACGGCTCAAAGATTTCATTATAGCTTTTAAAAATAGTAGGCCCAACTTTTTTTGGGCCTCTCTTATTTAAAGAAGGTTACTACGGCCTCCAATACGAGCTTTGCAATGTCGCTGTTTCCGGCAATAACAGATCGCTTATCAAGCATCTCTCGAGTTCCTTCGAAATCATAGCTGATCCCACCTGCTTCTTTAACTAGCAATAAGCCTGCGGCCATATCGTAATCGTTTAAATTATATTCAAAAAAGCAATCGAATTTACCGGCCGCAACATAAGCGAGGTCGAGGGCCGCAGACCCTATCCTACGGATACCGCGACATTCCTGCATCAGATGTTTTAGTAGATTAATATATTGATCTTGGTATTCGAATTTATAAAAGGGAAAACCTGTTGCGAGCAAGGAGTCCTTCAAGGCCGTCGATTCAGAAAGAACGATGGGCTTGTCGTTTAAAAATGCTCCGCCATTTTCATAAGCGTAGTAACATTGATCGCTAGTTACCTCATATACTACGCCCACAATAGGTTCACGATTGCGTGTTAACGCAATGCTGACACAATAGGCGGGAATATCATGTATGAAATTTGTTGTACCATCCAGCGGATCGATTATCCAATCATAGACCTCCCCCCTTTTTTGAATCGTTTTCTCCTCCGTAATGAATCCAGCTTCTGGAAGTATTTCTTTTAGTCGCTCTACAATAATAAGTTCAGCTCCTTTATCTACATAAGAGACCAGGTCATGAAGCCCTTTTTGTTCGATTCTGCTTTTATCGAAATCTAATCGTTCTTGGCGTATAAAATGGCCGGCGTCCATCGCTACGGCACGTACTTGTTGTGTAAATTGGGACAAGTTAAGCATAGTTCTGTATAATAGGGTACTTGGATTTATTAAGTTTCGATTTCAAATACAAAATACCTGCCAATCCAACTATAATCATCGTGATCGAAATAAGCTCGGCTTGTGTAAACGTCAAACCAAATAGGTGGTATTTGGAATTCACTCTTATCAGCTCGATAAAAAATCGCTCAATTCCGTTTAATGTAAGGTAAATAAAAAAAAGCATACCCGCGGTCCGCATTCTTTTTCTTAAGCCCCAAAGTAATAGAAAGAGTATAAGGCAGGCGATAAATTCATAGAGAGACGTAGGATAAACAGGAATCGGCAGCTCATGGCAGAACCTTCCGCTACAGCCTACAATTGGCACGCCTTCGTTAATAACATTGTGGGGAAATTTAAATGCCCATACCCAATCAGGAAACCATTGGAGGGCGGCAGGCTTTGTGTGTAAATTTTCAATACCCCAATCGCCATCACCTGAAAGTTGGCAGCCTAAACGGCCAACAGCATAACCTAGCATCATTCCGGGTGCCCCAATATCAAGCATGTGAAGGGGTCGTATGCCCATTTTTTTCGTATAGTAAATAACAGCAATACCACCAAATATAATCCCTCCATAAAATGTAAGTCCGCTAAACGATAAGAGGCTTTCTATCGGATTGCTAACAAACGTGTCCCAGTATTCCAAATTGTGAAACAGCTTTGCTCCTATTAAACCCCAAATTGCCGCCCAAGTCAGAATTTTACCCATTAACTCATAAGGATGGACCTCATTGGTTTCGGTTATTGCTTCAGGAAGTTGATGCTTCTTTTTGTCAACATACAGCCAGTAAGCGAATAGCAGTCCTAGTGAGATACCCCCTACCAAAGAACCTTTAGTGGACAACAAAAGAGCTTGTGGATCTTCGACAAAATCGCGGTAATGGAACAGTGCATATATCAATTTGAAGCCGATAATGAATCCAACCAGCGCATTCATTAAGACGTCAAAATAATTAACCGGTTCGCCTATAGTGAGCTCTTGTTTAATTGAATTGATCTGCCCTAACTGCTCTTTCCGGATAAGTTCACGTTTAAAGATATAATAGGCTGAAAGAAAAGCCAAACCGACAAATAAGCCAAATGTCTGGACTGGTAAGGGTATATAGATACCAAAGACATATTCTATAAGATGAGACAGGGTCGGAAACATACAGCTAAAGATAATTTTTTTATGGAGGATATAAAAGGTCGTGGCGAATATAGTTTATATAGAAACAATAATCGCTGAAATAGGCAATTTGCTGCAGGGAGAGAGGTTTTCTTTCCAAACTAACGGTAAGTAGTTTTGTTGTTTATTTAAATCAAAACATTAAAGACATGAAGGTAGTAGGTATCATACTTATTGTTGTCGGAGCTATCATGCTGATTTGGACCGGCTTTAGTTTCACAAAAAAGGAAAAAGTGGTAGATGTGGGCGCTGTGGAGATTAATGCAGACAAAGAAAAGCAGGTCAACTGGCCGCCTTACCTTGGCGCAATTTTAGTCGGCGGCGGAATCATCGCGTTAGTTAGTCAGGGAAATAAGACGAGAAGATGATAGAAAGCTTCATAACTGAGCGCTGAGCATTTATCGATTGCACAAATAAAAAAGCGGAGCGATATAGGGCATAACCTGTATAACGTCTCCGCTTTATCACTTTAAGCTTTTATAGGTTACTAGAAACCTCTTTTCGGACCGGTCTCCGTTTACTTCTATTACCTATCTTTCATGGCAATAAAGTCACGTTTGGGATGCCCGGTATATACTTGACGCGGGCGGCCTATCGGTTCCTTATTGGTGCGCATTTCCTTCCATTGTGCTATCCACCCCGGCAAACGGCCTAATGCGAACAATACGGTAAACATGTCTGTTGGAAAACCTAAAGCCCTATAAATAATACCAGAATAGAAATCGACGTTCGGGTATAGCTTCCGATCTACGAAATAAGAATCGTTTAAAGCGGTTTCTTCGAGCTTTTTTGCAATGTCCAAAACTGGGTCCTTCACGCCCAAACTATTGAGGATATCGTCGCAGGCCTTTTTGATGATTTTTGCACGTGGGTCAAAATTCTTGTAAACACGATGCCCAAATCCCATAAGGCGAAATGGATCGTTTTTATCTTTGGCCTTCGCTAACCATTTCTCCGAATCCCCTCCATCTTCTTTAATCCGTTCAAGCATTTCTATTACTGCTTGATTGGCACCACCGTGTAAAGGTCCCCATAACGCGGATATACCGGCGGAAATAGACGTGAAAAGATTAGCATTTGAAGATCCTACGATCCTGACAGTAGATGTCGAGCAATTCTGCTCATGGTCTGCATGTAAAATGAGCAATTTATTCATAGCCGAAATCACAATCGGATCTATATTAACCTCCTCTGTCAGCTGACCAAAGGTCATATTAAGATAATTGCTTACGTAGTCCAATTTATTTTTAGGATATATAACCGGATGTCCCAACGATTTCTTATAAATCCAAGATACAATCGTTGGGAACTTAGCGAGCAACTTAATAATGGTAAGATTGTCTTCCTCGTCCGACGCATCTGGATTAAGTGATTCCGGATAAAACGCGGAAAGGGCACCTACTAAAGCCGACAACTGACCCATCGGGTGAGATTTGGTAGGAAACCCTTCGAAAAATTTCTTCATATCCTCATGGATAAGCGTATGGCGACTTACCGTGTTTTGAAAGTCAACGAATTCGGTCTCAGTAGGCAGCTCTCCGTATATTAATAGATAGGCTACTTCCAAGAAAGACGATTTTTCAGCTAATTCCTCAATTGGATAACCTCTGTAGCGAAGTATCCCCTCTTCACCGTCCAAGTACGTAATGGCGCTTTGAGTTGCTCCGGTATTTTTAAAACCAGGATCGAGCGTAATAAAACCAGTCTCTGCTCTAATTTTTGAAATATCTATTGCTTTTTCATTCTCCGTACCTGTAATGATCGGTAAGTCTAACTGCTTATCTCCAATATTTAAAGAAACTTTTTCTGACATAATGATTCTATGGTTTGTAACAAAACTAAAAAAAAATGGCTTAAAACATAGGCAAACCTATAAATATTTCAATTTATTTACGATAAATTAATTTTCAATGACACGCGTATCATGCCTACTCTATTCGATTTCCTGTGTTACCGTTCCGCAGGTCAGCATTTCCTCACCGAAGTAGGGATTTTTGATTTCTGGACTGGTGGAAAGCCAATCTCCTCCTTCATTATTATTATACATAGGACAATGAATAACATAAATTTTCCCGGCACTTAGTGAAGGCCGTTGGTACATCGCAATTAGATCCTTGCTTATTGAAGAAAATGCCGAACGTTGCAATGCTAAATCGGTAGAGTTAGCCAGCTCCTGAGCGGCGATCGCCGTATTTTCACAGCCGTGGATTCCTTTCAAACTTTCAGATAACTTATTGGATGCTTCACCGGCCAACTTTGGGTCTGATGCTACCAACGCATCCTTTACATTTATATAAGCTGCGAAAACTTGCGAGAGCGTATCGTTGTCCATCACGATTCCCTGCGCGCTTACCGCGATGGTGTCTTCTGCTGGCAGGTTATTCTTATTGCCGGTATTACAGCTCGTTAACACGAATATTAGAATGGTGTAGAAAATTGCTCTTGTTTCATTTACCGTTTTCATATGACCAGTTAATAAGGATGAAGGTCAAATATAAACATTTTGTGTTCGACTAATATACCGAGGCTATTTTAAATAAAATTTGTACAGTTTACGATAATTTCGTAGTTTTACGAAATAAACATAGATGTATGCAGAAATTAAGTTTACAAGAAGAAGAAGCGATGCAATTAATTTGGGGAAATAAGGGCGGTTTCGTAAAGGAACTACTAGATCGAATGCCCGAACCCAAGGTTCCCTATACTACATTAGCGTCGACGCTGAAGAACCTAGAACGAAAGGCCTTTGTCAAATCTGTAAAATATGCCAACGCCTATCGATATGAGCCTGTCATTACCGAAGAGGAATATAAACGAGGGTTCATGAACGGTTTCGTGAGCGAGTATTTTCGTAATTCTTATAAGGAGCTCGTATCATTCTTCGCTAAGGAAGAGAAAATTAGCGCCAAAGAGTTAAAGGAGATAATTAAGATGATCGATGAACAAGATAAAGAATAGCCATGGCCGACTGGGTTGAATATTTATTAAAGGTCAATTTATCAATTGCCTTATTTTATGGAGGATACTATTTCTTCTTAAGAAAGTTAACCTTTTATTTGTTGAACAGATGTTATTTTATAGGAGGTTTTCTGTTTTCCTTTTTATATCCCTTAATAGACTTTTCCACAATCTTTACCAAAGAAAGAGATATACAGGAAATAGATATACAATTGATTACCTGGAACGATTTGGTGGCTAAGGTCCCTTCGGATGACGTTCTTTGGGATGTACTCACAATCGTCTTTTTATCCGTAGTGATCACCCTTGTCTTAAGATTTTTCATTCGTCTACTTAGTTTATGGAAGCTCCATAGACAATCAACAGTCGCAAGCTATGCTAACTATCGCTACCGCCAAGTGTGGATTGATATCAATCCCTTTTCCTTTTGGAGGGCAATTTACCTGAATCCGGCACTTCATAAGGAAAGCAACTTAAAAGAAATTCTAAAGCATGAGTCTGAACATGTCAAGCAATTACACACTATCGACGTGCTGATTGCCGAAGTGGTTACTATATGCTGTTGGTTCAATCCGACCATTTGGCTAACCCGTTCTGCGGTTAAAGAGAACTTGGAATTTCTAACTGATCAAAGCGTCCTTCAGAGTGGCGTCGACAAAAAACAATATCAATACAGTCTTATTAATCTAACCAGCAAAACCGTGTCGCCTGAACTTAGTAACCATTTCAATTTTAACGCACTAAAAAAAAGAATCATTATGATGAACAAAAAGAAATCTTCACAGCTGCATCTTGGTAAATACATTTTTATTATACCCGCGATCAGCATTTCGGCGATGGCATTTACAGTCGGTAAAGCCTATGAAAAGTTGGATATACCTGCTAATCTCACAGCGCAAGACAGTGTATCACGCACGGAAAATGATGTGCAGAAAAAGCGTGTCAATCAGCCTCTGTATATAGTTGACGGTTTACCGTTGGAACGCCAAGATCTCAACCAACTTAATCCGACCGACATAGCGAGTATTGAAGTGCTAAAAGACAGTACAAATACAGCCCCCTATGGAGAAAAGGGTAAGAACGGCGTTGTTTTAATAGCAATGAAAAACAAAAAAAGCGAGCACGGTGCCGCTACGATAAAATCTGCGGGCGATCATGAAGGCGAATCTACCACCAAAGCGGTAAACTCATATACCATCAAAATAAAAAATAGAAATACGGAAAACACCAACAAACAATCCATTCCCGAAAACGTCACGTATATCATAGATGGTCAGCTTTCAGACAAAGAAGCGCTCAAATTATTGAAGCCAACAGATATCGAATCGATCGATGTGGTAAAGGACACGGAAAACCAAACAGGAACGATTAATATCACGACAAAAAAGAACAAGTAATACCCTGTCATCATACACACTTAGTGTATTTATTCCCTTAAATAGCCTTAAGGGAATTTTCTAGTTTCTGCGGTAATTTTGTTTTGAAGAGTGAGCGGACGGAACACCCAAACGCACACGGAAGCACATCACTACCAACCTAAAGCAGCGCTTAAAAAATATGCGAGAAAGTAGACGTAAATTTCATCGCTTCAGCCTAAACGTGCATTTACCTCCTTTTAGTCCAGTCAGTAGCGACCAGTACGTCGCTGAGATGAGCAACATAAGCTATAAAAAATTAGAACGAAGCTTCCAGTAACTTGTTTTTTACAATGTTTGTCGCCAATTGTAAAATCAATATCATATTTCCTTACTAATTTTTAGCATAATATCGACGTAACAAATAATTGCTACTTTTGCTCCCGAATAAACATTCGATTGAATTGGAGAATACCTCTGAAAAGAAGCGCATAATTCTGGAAAATATGCTTGCTTTGATACAGGAGCACGGTTTGCTAGGCGTTCCGATGAGCATGTTAGCAAAGAAAGCAGGCGTTGCGGCCGGCACTATTTATCATCACTTTGAATCAAAAGATGCCATTATTTTAGCGTTGTTTGATTACGTGCGAGATGGTATTTCGCACGAGATTTTTAGAATAAAAGATCGTCCGATGGATAATTATCGCGAGCGGTTTATAAGTATCTGGATCAATTTCTTTCAATACTTTGTATCCTATCCGAAGGTTCTGTCTTTTATGGAGCAATTTTTTTCAAGTCCTTTTCAACGGATGGTGCACACGAAAGAAGGTCAGTTTTATGAAGATAGCTTTTCGAGCTTTTTTACAAGTGGAATGGAGGCTGGCTATATTAAGAAACATAAAATTCATATCATTAGTTCTGTATTCATGGGTGGATTGATCATAGCCGCGAAAAAGCATAATAACGGCCATCATACTTTCACAAACGAGGAATTGGAAGTGATGGCTTCTATTATGTGGGACGGCTTAAAAGTGTAATTTAATACCCTATTGATAGTTTATAAATAACATATGAAGTATACCTATTTAAGTTTACTAGCTTTTTTACTTACGGGTTTCAGCGCCGTGGCCCAAGATACCACAAACGTAAGTAATAGCATTCCGCAGAATGCCACTTTGCAGGAGTGTATTGATTTTGCATTGAAGAATCAAGCAAGTGTCCAACAAGCATTAATTGATGAAGAGATCGGTAAGCGGGATATTGCATCCGCTTTGTCTGGATGGTTTCCGCAGATCAGTGCAGACGCTTCTTATAATTATAACGTTAAAATTCCTACGAACGTAATTGGCGATCAGGTAATACAGTTTGGCCAGAAACATACATCAGCATTAATGTTTCAGGCCGACCAGCGGATATTGGATCCCTCCCTTCTTCAAGCCTCCAAAGCAGCTAAGTATATCCGATTGCAGAATGCACAGAATACGGAGAGCAGCCGAATTAATATAACCGTAGCTGTAAGCAAAGCTTTTTATGACGTATTAACGAGTGAAGAGCAGATAAAAATTATTGACGAGAATATCGCACGGATAAAAAAGCAATTGGCAGATGCAAATGCACGTTACGAAACCGGACTGGTAGATAAAACGGATTATAAAAGAGCACAGATTACATTGAGCAATACCGAAGCAGAAAGAAAGCGAACGGTTGAGATGCTGAAATATAAATACGCTTATTTAAAGGAATTGATCGGTGCTGATATCAGCCAACCTTTGCAACTTTCGTACAAAGCCGGCGATACCATGGAAAGTGAAATGTTGGTGGATACCACTCAGATTTTACAATTTGAGAGACGCATAGAATTTCAACAACTGTTAACACAACAGCGTTTACAACAAATCAATACCCAATATAATAAATGGACTTTTTTGCCGAATCTGTCAGCGTTCTACAATTATGCCTGGGATTGGCGTACCAACAATGGGCTTTCTAGCCTTTATGACGTTGATTACCCTCGTTCTGTGCTTGGCGTGACTCTTTCCATTCCGATCTTTCAGGGAACCAAGCGTGTTCAGGAAATTAGAAAATCGAAATTGCAGGAAAAGCGCATAGATTGGGATATTACGAATTTAAGAAACCAAATCAATACGCAACACCAGCAAGCTTTGGCGACATACAAGGCTAATTTAAACGATTGGAAAACGGCTAAAGAAAATGTGGAGCTATCCAAAGAAGTTTATAACACCATTAAGTTGCAATATGATGAGGGCATTAAAACCTATCTTGACTTAATGACTGCTGAAACGGATCTTCGCACCACGCAGATAAATTATCTGAACGCTCTTTATGCGGTTCTTTCTGGTAAACTTGATGTGCAACAGGCGCTTGGTAATATCTCTTTTAAATAGCAATAAATCGAAATAACATGAATAGAAATTTAATACATTTTTTAGCCGTTTTATCTGGAAGTTTAGTATTGTCTTCCTGTGGCAATAAAAATCAACAAGGTCAGCAAAGGCCTGGCGCAGGCGGTCCAATCCCCGTGGCGATCGCTCCGGTTTCCGAAGAAATTGTCAGGGGAATCAACAACTTTCCAGGTACTGTTGTCGCCCTTAATCAAACCGAACTGAGAGCAGAAGTAAACGGTTACATCACGGCCATTTTAGTGCCAGATGGGGCCACCGTTACAAAAGGTCAAAAGCTTTATGAAATCGATCGCACCCGCTATCAAGCAGCTCAAGAACAAGCTAAAGCCAACCTAGCAATTGCAGAGGCAAATCTAAATAAAGTAAATAGGGACGTCGAACGTTATAAACGTTTGGCCGAACAGGATGCGATTGCTAAACAGACATTGGATTATGCCATGACTGATCTAAACAACGCACAAGCACAGGTAACCTCTGCTAAGGCCGCACTTACTTCCGCGACTACGGACTTGGAGCGGTCTGTTATTCGTGCGCCTTTTAGCGGAACAATTGGCATCTCGCAGGTACGTGCAGGAGCGCTGGTTTCCGCGGGTACGACGTTAATCAACACCATTTCATCTACCAATCCAATAGCTGTGGATTTCGCCGTTAATGAAAGGGATATCAAACAGTTTGTTGATCTACAAAACAGTGGTGCGGCTTCTTTGAAAGATTCCGTTATTACGTTGCAATTGTCGGGTAACAACACCTATGAGAAACCAGGAAGAATAACCGCTATTGATCGTGCCGTTGATCCTTCTACCGGTACCATTACGGTACGTGCATCGTTCGAGAATCCTGACAATGTATTGAGAGCCGGTATGAATGCGAATGTTTTAGTCGCAACGACTTCGACGGAAAAGATGCCTGTCATTCCTTATAAAGCGGTGATTGAGCAATTGGGCGAATTTACCGTGTATGTGGTGACTGATAGTAGTACCGTCGTACAAAAGCCTGTTAAGCTTGGACTGAAAATCGCCGACAAGGTGGTAATTAACCAAGGCCTGAGCGGCGGTCAGCAAATTGTTGTAGAAGGAACACAAAATCTTCAACCTGGTGCAAAAGTAGTAGATCAAAGTAAAATGGAGGGACAAGCTCCGCAGGGTCAGGGACAAGGTTCAAGTAAGAAATAGTTTATAATAAGCGAAACATGATATCTGAAGTATTTATAAAAAGGCCGGTAACCGCAATTGTCATTTCTATTTTAATTCTTATCATAGGAGCAATTGCGATTACTACGCTTCCTATTAGCCAATATCCGGATATAGCCCCGCCCACGGTGACCGTTACAGGCACCTATACGGGAGCTGATGCGGCTACAGTAGAACAAACGGTAACTACACCGATCGAAAGTCAAATTAATGGTACGCCTGGTATGACTTATTTGCAGTCAAACAGTACATCGGATGGTCGTTCATCCATCACGGTGACCTTTGATGTCGGTACTGATATTGACATTGCCACACTAGATGTTCAGAACCGCGTGGGAATTGCAGAACCCGCTCTTCCAGAAGCGGTTAGACGTTTAGGTGTCATTACCCGCAAAGCCAATAATGACATTTTGATGGTTGCAGGACTAGTGTCGCCTAACGGTACCCATGATGAAAAATTCTTATCGAATTATATTCAAATTTATGTAAAGGACGCACTGTTACGCGTACCTGGAGTGGGTGACGTGACTGCTTTCGGACAACCGTTCAGTATGCGCGTTTGGTTGGATGCCGACAAATTATCGCGTTTAAATTTGACGCCGAGCAATATAAGTGCGGCCATCCAAGAACAGAATTTACGCCTTCCGGGTGGTACCGTTGGCGCAAAACCTCAGGCTAATTCACAGGCATTTGAATTCAATGTAATTCTGGACGGCGACTTGATTACCCCGGAAGAATTTGAAAACATTATTGTCAAAACGAATGCCGACGGCTCTTTGGTATATCTAAAAGACGTCGCGCGTGTCGAATTAGGCGAATTCGCTTACTCTACCACGACGAAGGTTAACGGCCAAGTGTCATCGATGATGATGATTAACCAAATGCCGGGTGGTAATGCGGTTGAGACGGCAGAAGGTATAGAACAGGCTTTGGAAACATTAAAAAAATCTTTTCCTGAAGATGTGGACTACGTAATCAGTTACGAAACGGTATCCATGGTAAAAGCCTCTATAAGTTCCGTTATCCATACCTTGGTGGAAGCTTTGGTGCTGGTAACGGTGGTGGTGTTTGTCTTCCTTCAGAGCTGGCGCGCAACACTCATTCCCGTTCTGGCGATTCCGGTTTCGATTGTTGGTACCTTTGTCTTCTTTGTGCTTTTAGGCTTCTCTATTAACACCTTAACCATGCTTGCATTCGTGTTGGCTATTGGTATTGTGGTTGACGATGCAATTGTCGTCGTAGAGGCCGTACAACATTATATTGATAATGAGCATCTTTCTGCCAAAGACGCTACTCAGAAAGCAATGAAGGACATAACGGCACCGGTTATCGCTATTGCGCTTATCTTGGCAGCAGTTTTCATTCCTGTGGGCTTTATTCCAGGGATGGTGGGCGGCTTATACCAGCAGTTTGCTATTACTATTGCCGTTTCTGTATTACTATCTGCTTTCGTAGCGCTTTCACTTACCCCTGCTCTCTGCTCTTTGTTGTTAAAGCCCATGAAGCTGGATAAGAATTCGAAAGGCTTGGACCGTCTATTCTATCTATTTAATACTTGGTTCCATCGTGTTACCCAAAAGTATTCCAAAGGCGTACAATGGTGTATTCGAAGGACTCCATTGGTTATGATTTTATTGATCTGTATTTTTGTTGGAACTTACGGTCTATTTACAGCTAAACCAAGCGGATTTATACCTCAAGAAGATGCTGGAGCGTTCTTTATGGGAATTTCCTTACCCGAAGGTTCCTCCGCGGCTCGCACCAACGAGTACCTGAACGAAATCACTGAATATATCAAAAAGGAAATTCCAGAGGTAAAAAACGTGACAGCCATTTCAGGTATTAATATTCTGAACCGCGCCTTTAAGTCGAGCGCCGCAACCTGTTTCGTCCAGATGAAACCTTGGGAAGAGCGAAGCCGATCGGTTGGAGAGATTACTCAACAATTAATGGGTAAATACATGACAAATTCGAAAGGGAGTTTGATCGCCGCCCAACCGCCAGCTATTCCAGGTTTGGGTACAACCGGTGGCTTTTCTATTCAAATTGAAGAGCAACAGGCCGGCGACGTTAAAGCCTTTGAGGGTATTGTAGGGAAGTTCTTAATGGCGGCAAATCAACGTCCGGAAATTGCGATGGCTTATACCTTGTTCAACACCAAGACACCGAATTATCGTGTAGAGGTAAACCGCGAACAAGCAAAGAAAATGGGTGTGCCTATCAATTCCGTCTATAACACTATATCAACCTATTTCGGTAGCAGTTACATTAACGATTTCGTATTGTATGGACGGACTTTCCGTGTAGTAACTCAAGCTGATACGAATTACCGCCAGCATATAGAGAACATCAACAACCTCTATGTGACGAATACGCAAGGTACCGCGGTGCCACTTGGAACTTTGGTAGATTACAAAATAATAGAAAATCCATCAATCATCAACCACTTTAATATCTTCCGTTCCATAGAAGTGAATGGCAATGCAGCTCCCGGTTATAGTAGCGGCGACGCACTTAATGCGTTGGAAGAAGTGGCAGCAGAGACCTTGCCTAATGGATACACCTACTCTTTTGCTGGCTTAAGTTTGCAGGAGAAGGAATCCGGGAACAAGACCATCATGATTTTTGCACTCTGTATTATCTTTGTGTTCCTACTTTTGGCCGCTCTCTACGAAAGCTGGTCGGTCCCTTTCTCCATCTTGATGTCTGTGCCTGTGGGTGTATTCGGCGCCATCCTCGCGTTGACTTTCTTACCAAAATTGGATAACAATATTTATGCACAGATTGGTCTGGTAACATTGATCGGATTAGCGGCCAAGAATGCGATTTTGATCGTAGAGTTCGCTAAAGAAAGGGTGGATATGGGCATGGAGCTCGTCGCGGCTACAATGGACGCAGTAAAATTAAGGTTACGCCCTATTGTGATGACGTCTATGGCCTTCATCCTTGGTATTATTCCATTGATGCTATCAAGCGGAGCCGGCGCAATGTCTCGCCAAACCATCGGTTGGACCGTGTTTGGTGGTATGTTGGCCGCTACTCTCTTGGCTATTTTCTTCGTACCTGTATTGTTTGTTCTTATCACTCGTTTAGCTTATGGCAAAAAGAAGCTGGCCGAGTTGCAAGCAAATTACAATCCGGATGATCATAAAGATATGCTTCATTCCGAAGACTAAGTCGGTTATGCTAGAAAAAGTCAAAAGGGGCGCTCTATACAGTGCCCCTTTTACTTTTATCAAAATTGTTTGCTAGCCCCCCAAGCAAAACTTCACCTACTTTAAAACAACGGAAGCTCTTGCGAAAGCAAGAGCTTCCATGTTATTGTGCGGAAGAGCAGATTCGAACTGCCACGCCCTTAGGGCGCCACCCCCTCAAGATGGTGCGTCTACCAATTTCGCCACTTCCGCATCTTGTTGAGAGTATTCGGGTGCAAATGTATTCTTTTCTCTCAGAACCGCAAAATATTTTGTCTTTTTTATCCGCCATCGATGACGGTCCCTATATTGGGAACGAAAAGAACTAGCCTCCGGGCATACGGCTACCCGCTTTATAGTATAGTTCGGCCAGTGCTTTGTTATAGCTTACAATAAGGTCTTCCTGTTTTAGTTTCATGTCAATTAATTTACTCTCCCTGCTGTTTATCATAAAAAGAGTGCTTTCCCCAAGTTCGAATTTCTGCAATTCACCTTTCAATAGTATTTGCTGATTATGAGTACTTAAGACCTGTAATTTTAGCTGGTTGCTATACGCATGGAGATCGTTGTATTTCGTCATAATATCGTTTTGGATATTCCTATTTGTTAAGAGCTGGTCGTACAATAACTGTTCTTTTTTAAGTCTTACTTCTTTCAACTTCCCTCGCTCTGCCCGCAGGAAAAGCGGGAACGCAAATTCCAATCCAAGCTTATAGTTGCTCCAATTAAAATCATAGTAGTGCGGTATATATTCATTGAAATTCCTACGACTAGATAACAACGTTCCCGAAACATTTATTTTCGGCTTCAGCATCTCCTTTCGATAACGTTCTTCTATGTTCAACTGTATACCTTTGCTTTCCAATTTTAGCAATTCTGGGTGTTTGTCATCGGCCTGCCTAATGAGGCTATCCAGTAGTATTGGATTTGGATCGAGTTGTGTGCTGTCAACGCTGGAAGGGATCGCATAATCGGGCAGTTCCATGGGCTGCTGCTGTTCGTTCCATAAATGATTAGAAAGTAGCAAACGGCTGTTTCTCAATTGAATTATGTGTTTCTCCAACTGAATTTTTCGCTCCTGCACCGTGATGGAGGCCTCCACGGAATCAATAGTCGGCTTATCTCCTAAAACTGTTTGCATGCGAATAGCAGCAAAGCGTTTTTCTGCCAATTGAACACCTTCTCGGAGTAATTCGTATTGACGGTAGGCATAGTACCAGCTCCAATAATCTTTTACTGCTGCAAACCAGATGGCGTTTATTTGCTTCACCTGTTCCGCCTCCGCATACCCCAACATCGCCTTCGCTTGTAACACCGTATTGCGGCGGTTGTCGATCAGCAAACCCTGCCCTAAAGGAATGCTGATCCCCACGCCCGACAAGCCTGCAGTGGATGTGGTAGTCTCCGGATTGGTATAGGTCCCTACATTCCGATCATAAGCAACTTTCAGGTCTGCACCAGCAAGCCATACGGGGATTTTCAATTCACTGTTCCAATGGTTATAGTAATCGGTATTACCGAAATATTTATTGTTGAAAGCAGCTTTTAAGGTCGGGTCAAACTTGCCTCGAGCCTGCGCTATTTCGGCTTGCGCCGTTTCGCTTAATAACTGGGCTTGTTTAACCACGGGATGATTGGCCATCAGTAAATCTTCTAGATCCTCCAACTTGAATTCTTTACGTTCCCTGCTGTTTATATTTTCCTGTGCCGCTGCAATTGTCCAAAAACAAAAAGCCATAAGCAGGGCAAATCTTTTTTTTCCTACCATGTTCTTATTCGCCTTTTGGTTCTCTTTCCAGGTTCGGCGGAAAAGCGTTTAATTGCCGCCATATTTCATACCATACTGGTACGGACCGTAAGATTACCCGCCCATATACGCCCGATCCAAGTCGCAACTTCTCTGGCCATGGCTCATCCTTTTCCGGAACGGGCAGCATTGGCCGGATCAATAAGCGGTATTTTCCATTGGCACTGTTTACGCGATCGATTACGGCCACTTCACCAGCAAAAGTCCCAACAGCTACGGAGGGCCAACCCGAAAATTGCACGGAAGGCCAACCCTCAAATTGGAGACGGACATCATTTCCCTTCGTAATCAATGGTACATCCATGGCGTCCACATACAATTCCGCGGCGATCATCGGCGTTTTGGGTTGCAACGTAGCAATAGACTCGCCTTCCTTGACGTTTTCTCCTATACCTGCCTTAAGGGTCTTCACTACGTAGCCACTTTGAGGAGCCCTTACCACATATAGGCTACGCCGAATGTCAATGTTGGCAATCTCATTGCGTAGTTTAGCAATATCACCCTCCGCAGAAGCCTTACTGGACAGAGCGGTTCCTAAATCAGATTGTGCTTTGGCAAGCGCTTCGCTGTATTTTGCTTTGATGTTATCTAGGTCAATAACCGCATTCATCAGCGCTTGTCTGGAGTTAGTTAGTTTATTTTCAGCGCTGATCACTTTTGCTTGGTCATTCTGCAAATTCAGCCGCCTGGTTTCGATATCAGTAAGCGAAAAAAGTCCGTTTTTGTAGCCTTCTTCATAGCGTTTCAAGCGCGCTACACTCGTTCTATAGAAGCTGTCGACGGCAACGAGATCTGCGCTATCGATTTTAACGAGGTTCTGAGACTGGATCACTTTGTTTTTTGCAGCCTCCAATTGATAACGTAACCCCGAAGTTAACGCTTCTATCTGCGCTTTGGTGGCTGTCATTTTTTGATCAGCCGCTTGTTCGCTGTTCTTTTTCGCGAGCAGCTGCTCACGTAGGCGAATGGGCAATTCAGGGTCAAAATAAGATGAGGTGGTCTCTGAAATAACCAAAAGTGTATCGCCTTGCTGTACTTCGTCTCCTTCTTTAACAGCCCAGCGCTCGATGCGACCACCAATCTGGTTTTGAACGGTTTGTGGGCGATCCTCCGGCCGCAAAGCAGTCACAGATCCTTTACCAGGAATCGTTTGTCGCCACGGCAGAAAAAGCGTGATCACGAACACAATTATTGCGCTATAAACGATACGTCCTAATCGTAATATACCTTTGATTTTCAAAAGCCCTGCACGTCCTTCGGTCGACAGTCCCTCCCATGGAATCGACTTCTCCAGAACAATTTTATTTCCCATAATCAATGGCCTCCTCTTCCATTTCCAAATCCGTCACCGCTGCAAGTTTCACTGTTCCAGTTAACATGTCAAAAATTGTGTCGAGATTTGTCATTAATTTTTCTACTGCATATCCTATTTGTACAACCACTACTTCTGCAGCCACAAATTGACCGAAGGTCATTTCTCTTTCAATTACAAAATAGGAACCCAAGAACAGCATCAAACCGAATAAGAGCGTCCGTATCACTACCGATCCGGCGAAAAACCGCTTCAATATTCTGAAATGACTATTTCTGGATGCCAAGTACTTGCTGGTGATAGCATCGGTATCAGAAATGACTTTCTTCATCATCTCTTTATTTCCACGATACGCATCGATGTTTTTTGCCACTCCCTCTAAATAAGCTACGTTCTCGTATTTATGTTGCGACTCTTCAATGCTGCTTGATAAACCGCGCTGGTAATAGACCGCGATAATTACGGCAACGGCAATAATGATGACCAACCCAAAGCTTAAAAAAACCGGGTGGTAAAAGGAAAGTAAGATCACGCTAAAGAAAATGGTGACCACAGCAGCAATGATGTCGATGAGCAGTTTGATGATTCCTTTCTGGATCACGATCACATCAAAAAAACGATTCACTAATTCCACTAAATTCTCGCCTTCCAGCTCCGAGCGCTTGATCCTAGGCAGCCGATAGGCAAATTCAATGGAGTATTTGAGGAAGATTTTCTGTTCGAGATATTCCACTAAGCTGAGTTGTCCAATCAATGCGATGCCGCCTAACGACACCGCAAAGAGCACAATGACAATGAGAATATAGGTAGAACTATACATCGCTCCATTGCTGAGTAAATTGAATACAGCTGTGATTCCAAGTGGAATCGTTAAACTGAAAACGCCTATAATAATAGCGTATAAAAAAATATAATTGATGGTCTTCCGCTCTGGATGTAATATTCCTATTAACCTTTGCAAAGGAGTAAGCGAAGACTCCGCGTGTTTCTTTTTCATTAATGCCTTTAAATTTGGATAGAAGTCAATAAATCTAGTCCTGTAGCTAAAATTCCTTAACTACTTTGTATTAAACGTTATATAAATGCGACTAGACTATTTTATCCGGAGGCGGCGAGGGTACAGCATCAATATGGCAAAAATGATAAAAAAAAGCGCCCAGACTGCGTTTTCTTACCAGGTCTTTTTCTATAAGACCGACATTATGGATGACATCAACTTGTAGGAAATCGTTGGATTTATATCGGTCACCTGCATCTTTTCGTTCTCCCTTTTCCCGTTTTTCATTATCCTCGTACGCTTTGAAGGCGCTGGCATCTTTACTCGTATGGTAAGTGAAGACAATTCCTGCCGTTTTTAAAGCAAAAAGAGCAATTAAAAGCGAACTAAATACATAACGGAAAGCGGTGCCTCGAAAAAAATGCAACATGGCACAAAAATACTCGCCAGAGCGGAATAAATCTGTCAGGAAAATGTAAATGTGTAGTTTAGATTCAGTGGTACCGAAAGAAAAGCCGCGTTTATACGCCAAACTCGCCTTAATAAAACGAGAAAGGTTGCAAACTATCGTTTACAACCTTGCCTATGTGCCCGAGGAGGGACTCGAACCCTCAAGAGCCAAGCTCAACGGCTTCTGAGACCGCAACGTTTACCAATTTCGCCACCCGGGCATGCTTGCAAATATAGTACTCGTTTTTGGTTCAAAAAATTTTTCTTACCAGCAATTTGGCTATCATGCATAAAGAACTCTTTTACAAAGATTTATTTTTTGCTTTAAATAACAATTGTAAGTGTAACAAATGCTTTGAGTTCAAAGCCTGCTATTGTTCATTTCGGCATACTGCTTAAAAACGCGGTCGTAGACTTCTAAGAACCAGAAAGTAAAATTTTCCGGCTTGGACAAAGTCACTTCTTTTAGACTTTGATAGGAAATCCACTTATATTCCATAACCTCTTCCTCATTAGCTTGCACTGGTCCATTGAATTCTCCTACAAATACATGGTCGAATTCGTGTTCTATCAAGCCATTAGGAAATGGGGCTTTATATACAAAGGCAAAAAGAGGCCTAATGGAGGCACTAAACCCCATTTCTTCCATCAGCCTGCGATTTCCTGCCGACAATAAACTCTCGCCCGGTTCCGGATGACTACAGCAAGTGTTCGTCCACAATCCGCCACTGTGATATTTTTCGATAGCACGCCTTTGTAAAAGCAATTCTCCGTCCGGATTAAAAATGAAAATGCTGAAAGCTCGATGTAATAAGCCCTTTTGGTGAGCCTCTAATTTCTCCATGCTACCGACAGCCTCGTCTTGTTCGTTTACTAATATTACCTCTTTCATAAACTCTGCACCCTCACGGTTCTTAATGCGTTAAAAATTAACAAAAAATGGCTTTAAAAGCTCTTTGTAGGCTACCGAATACACGCCTTTTTGTTGATATATCGTGAAGGCGATCTCTTCGGTGCATTCAGCGGTTCCGTTTTTTCTCAAAGATATTATGTGCCGGAATGGCTCACTATCTTCAAAAGACTTTAAGTAGATCGTTTTCGCGAGGCAAAAGCCTCCCGACTCGTTAGCGTATCGCTGAATGTGTGCACTGATATTCGGAGGTAGCACGAGCTGTAATTCGCCTCCCTCATTAAGCCAGTTAAACGCTTTCTCAATCAGCTCCTCGTAAAACGATTCATCGGTATGACGTGCTATGGACTTTCTCTCATTTGGGCTCCGCAGCGCATTCAAAAAAAAAGGCGGATTGCTGACAATCAAATCGTAGGCACCCTGTGGCGAGAACTCCTGAAAAACAGTGCAATAAGCATGCATACGTTTCGAAAAAACCGAGTTCTTAAAATTCCTGTCAGACAATTGTGCTGCCCATTCATCCTTTTCAATGGCATCAATAATGGCCGCCGGAAAACGTTGTGCCATCATCATCGCAATTACGCCGGTTCCTGATCCGATGTCTAGTATACGGCCGGGCGCAGCGCAACTTGCTAAGGCGCCCAACAGCACACCATCGGTATTTATTTTCATACCGGCATCAGTTTGATCCACATGGAATTGTTTGAATTTAAATAACGAAGGGTGCGTCTCCATAAACCGGTGCAAAATTACCAATTTTATTCAAATCGTTTTGCAGATAGCGACCGAAAAAAAGGTGTCCAATAATTTTTGAACACCTTTCTATGATGATTTTCACTAGGGTAATCTAGGTTGCCCAGGCTTTATCTCCCTTTTTATAAGGAAAATTGCCATCATAGCGACCAGGGATTTTTACATATCTCAGCGCTTTCGTAGCCCCTAATTCAGAAGTGAAGAAGCCAAGTAAGGTAAGCTGCTTAATCATGCTGAAATAATGATTCGGATCATCGTCTTTTTTATTGGTGCTGTATTCCCTCGCTTCCTTATCGATTTCAGTTAGCAAGCTAGTACGCTCTTCTTTAGATAACTCTTGAAACTTCTTACTGTATTTAGCTTTTGACGCGTCTTCCAGCTTACCCAGTCCTTCAAGAAAAACCTTTTGATCTGCTTCAGTATAACAATCACGAACCATCACGGGTATAAAGGCCCCTACGCCGGCCTCTTTTGCGCCGGGTGTAGAAGTTTTAGGCAAAATCGTTTCGGAAATATCACCTAAATAATCTATTTGATCTTCTTCGAATAAGCTTTCAACGTCCTTTGACGCTGGACGAGTACAGCCCTCAAGAAAGAGATTCGCACCGATTACCGTGCCTCCCATTATCCAGGCTACTCGAGTTAAGGCCTCTCTTCTATTCATATCTTTATTCGTTTAATAACGGTTAAATTTTATAGTTTATATCCCAACCCGATCGGTAATTTCGTTTAACGAATTGGTTTACATCGTCAAAGTTAGTGACCTTCATGGCGTTGTTGTCCCACATTAACTTAATGTTACGGCCCGGGTATTCATTATTAATCCGTAAATCGGCTCCTCTAATGGCTAAATTAGCCATCAATAAGGCCTCAGTAAGCGGTCCCGCAATTTCAAAAGGCGAGCTTACCGCCTTATTACCATAACCGGCGATACAGGCTTCTACCCATTGCGCGTAATGACCTCTTTCCTGATCGGGGACGCGATCGTATTTCTTCGGCACGTTAACGGTCGAGGTTTTAGAGGTTGGCAACAAACGAGCATTTTTGCCATAGGTATCGGCAAGAATTTTCCCTTTTGTACCTATTAATAAGATACCATTTCCGCCATCGCCATAAATTTCGTTTGGTTCCAATTCTTCGGGGCGTTCGGGTTGAATACCTCCGTCCATCCAATGTAATGTTACCGGTTCGCTCGTTCTCGTTCCTTTCGGGAACGTAAGCGTAGCGTGACTCGATGGAGGGCAGCTCTCAGGGAAATACCCACGCTTGAATTCATCGACATACACAGTACCCACACTTGCTTGAACGTCTTGTACATAACTCAGTCCGAGTACGCTGAAAGGTAATTCTAACAAATGACATCCCATATCGCCTAAAGCGCCCGTTCCGTAATCCCACCAGCCTCGCCAGTTGAACGGTACGAGCTTGTCAACATAATCCTTTTGAGGAGCCGTACCCAACCATAGGTCCCAATCCAATTCCTTCGGAATTTCTGCAGTTTCTGTAGGCCACTTAATGCCCGAAGGCCACACAGGTCTATCAGTCCAGCAATACACTGTGTGGACGTCACCGATGATTCCTGCCTCGTACCACTCACGTGCTTGTCTTGGACCATCGTTTGAAGCCCCCTGGTTGCCCATTTGTGTTACAACTTTGTATTTCTTTGCCGCATCCGTTAATACGCGCGCTTCCCAAACGTCATGAGTTAACGGTTTTTGCACGTAAACATGCTTTCCCAATTGCATAGCAGCAAGGGCTTGAATCGCATGGTTGTGATCGGGAGTCGACACAGAAACCGCATCGATATGCTTGTGTTCCTTATCAAGCATTTCTCTGTAATCTTTATAGTATTTAGCTTTAGGGAACTTTTTTACAGAACCAGCAGCTCTTCTATCATCAACGTCACATAAAAAGGCGATATCCGCTTTTCCACTTTCAAAAAATGCGTTGATATCGCTTGACCCCTTCCCTCCGACGCCGATGCCTGCAACCTGTAGTTTATCACTTGGAGCGATAAAACCGGTGCCTCCTAAAACGTGTCTCGGAACAATCATAAAACCTGCTGCCGCTAATGCACCAGCTTTAATGAAGCTTCTCCTCGATTCGTTTGTTTGTGAGTTGTTTTTCTTATTAGTATCAGACATGATTAATATATAATTGGTGAACTTAAATATTGCCCTTTTTTAATTCTTTAACAGCGAAGTCGGCAGCACGAGCTGTCAATGCCATATACGTCAATGAAGGATTCACACATGCAGCGGAGGTCATACAAGCGCCATCTGTCACAAACACATTAGGTGCATCCCAAACCTGGTTATTAGCGTTCAACACAGATGTTTTCGGATCTCTGCCCATTCTTGCGGTCCCCATTTCATGTATTCCCTGACCGAAGCCATATTCGCGGTCGTATGTAAATACATCCTTCACGCCAACGGCCTCCAGCATTGCTTTTGCTTCTTCTGCCATATCCTTACGCATCTTAATCTCGTTCTCTTTAATTTCGACGTCGAAGGCTAATACGGGCAGTCCCCACTTGTCTTTCTTCTCTTTATCTAGCGTTATCTTGTTTTCGTGATAAGGTAAGATTTCACCAAAGCCACCGAAACCGATCGTCCACGATCCTGGTTCGCACAGTTCTTCTTTCAGCTCGGCACCTATACTCATTTCCGCAACATTTCTGCTCCAGCCTTGCCTGCTGGCAGCGCCCTGATAGCCGAAACCTCTTAGGTAATCTCTCTTGTCGCCGTCGACATTCTGAAAGCGCGGTATATACAAGCCGTTCGCCCGCCTACCAAAATAATATTTATCCTCATAGCCTTCCACTCTTCCGCTGGCCCCTACACCTAGATGATGATCCATCACATTGTGGCCAAGTTCGCCACTGCTACTGCCGAGACCTCCTTCCCAGACGTCGGTTGCTGAGTTCATTAATATCCAAGCCGAGTTAAGAGCCGAAGCATTCACGAAGATTATCTTAGCAAAATACTCATATGTCTGGTTGTTTTGTGCATCTAATACCTCGACACCTTTTGCCTTCTTTGTATCTTTGTCATAGATAATTTTGGTAACGATTGACCAAGGCCTAACCGTTAGGTTACCGGTTTTTGCTGCCGCGGGTAGGGTTGCCGACTGGGTACTGAAATAAGCTCCAAAATTACACCCCAACCAACATTTGTTTTGGTACTGGCAGTTCACCCGGCCGTTGTGCGGAACAGTAATGTTAGCGGTACGTCCAATAATAAAGTGGCGTTTACCGCCGAAATGCTGTTTAATCCTTGCTGCGACGTCCTTTTCTACCACATTCATCTCCATCGGAGGCATGAACTCACCATCTGGTAAAACCGCTAAACCGTCGCGGTTTCCGCTGATGCCGGCGAATTTCTCCGCATAGCTGTACCATGGATCAATGTCTTTGTATCTGATAGGCCAGTCCACCGCAATTCCGTCTTTTAAATTCGCTTCGAAATCCAGATCGCTCCAACGATAACTTTGGCGACCCCACATTAAGGAACGTCCCCCCACATGATAACCTCTATACCAATCGAACCGTTTTATTTCCACATAAGGACTTTCCTTCTCATTTACCCAATAATTCAAGTTGGTTTCGTTGAGTGGATAATCCCTTTTCAGGACGGGATAGTCTTCGATCATCTTTTGTGTTCTGCCACCTCTATGAGGAAAGTCCCAAGGGTTCTTATTCGGACTTTCATAATCTTTTATGTGTTCGATGTTTCTACCCCGCTCCAACATAATTGTTTTGAGGCCCTTTTCTGTTAATTCTTTGGCTGCCCAGCCTCCGCTGATACCTGATCCGATTACTATCGCATCATATACATTCTCTGCCATAATTGATTTAGTTTATTGTCGTTTTAGTATTCAGTTAGTAATTTACTGTTATGTATTCAATTGTCACCCGCCCTATTCGTAACTTACACTGACTTCCTTCTTTTCCTTGAAGAAAAGTGCAAATAATACAAATATAACAGCCGCTATCGAAGCCGGCACCACCCAAACATGTTGCCATAAATTGTCAACAGCTGCTTCTTTATAATACTCCGTTACAAAACCGGCCACCCAAAAGCCTATTAACATGCCCACACCGTATGTTGCCAATGTAACCAAGCCTTGAGCGGATGACTTGTATTTTTCACCTGCACGGGCGTCTGTATAGATTTGACCCGAAACAAAGAAAAAGTCATAACATATACCATGGAGTGCAATACCGATAATCAATAAAAAGGATAGTTCATCAGCATTACCATAGGCGAAGAAAGCATACCTTATGGCCCAAGCCAACATGCCGAATAAGATCGTTTTCTTAAATCCAAAACGACTAAAGAAGACAGGTAGGAGTAACAGGAAAAACGCCTCAGAAACTTGGCCTATTGCCATTTTCCCCGTAGGGTTAGGCAATCCGATGTCGGACAAGAACGGATTTGCGTTCTGATAATAAAATGCAAGCGGAATACAAATGAGAATAGCTGAAATAAAAAATATCAAAAAATCTTTTTTGTTCAATAGTTTTAACGCGTCCAGGCCTAAAATTTCAGAAATACTGCTCTTCTCGCCTGCCTCGCGAGCTATCGGAGGTGTCTTAGGAAGAATAAAGCTATATAAACCTAATATGAAAGAAGCGATACCTGCCATTAAGAAGGTGTTCCGTAACGCTCCGGCTTTTAAATTATCGCCCGAATCCCAGTTGAACACGTAACTGATCACTAAACCTGCAACGATCCAACCGATTGTTCCCCAGACGCGTATCGAAGAAAACTCTTTTTCGGGATTTTGCATTTGTCGAAAAGAGACAGAATTTACAAGCGCTAGTGTGGGCATATAGCCAATCATGTAAGCTAAGACATAGGGATAAAACACGCCTACATCAGGAGCACTATACATTTTGTACATTAAAAAAGCACCGATTAAATGGAGCACACCCAAAATTCGTTCGGCGTTGAAGTAACGGTCGGCTATTAAACCTATAATGAAAGGCGCAATAATAGCACCAAACGACTGCGTTGAAAACACATTGGCGCTCTCCAGCCCCGATGCATTTAAGTTGATGTTCAAGAATGTACCTAGGGTTACAAACCATGCTCCCCAAATAAAAAATTCCAGGAACATCATGAATGACAATTTTGCACGAGTAATAGTGTTCATAAAGTGGGTTAGTCTAAGATTTGGTTGCGTTAATAATAAATTTAATTTTTATCATCTAAATTGTTAGTTATAAATAGTTTATGTTAGCTTTTCTGGTTGCTTTGTTCAATGCCCTTTCTGCCTTTTTGCAGAAATGTTTCAGCTAAAATTTACTAAATGTAGTCGATTTTTTAAAAAAACCAAAATGCGCATAAAATTTATTTGAACTTTATTGAAACGATAAAAGCAGTCCAATTATTATTAACACAGCAGGGTTCAACAGAACTAATTGATAATCAGACTGTACTAAATACATTAAGAGGAGAAACAGCTAAAAGAGATTTCTTTTTATAACATTTTGGTTATAAAAATAGCCGTAAATCAAAAAGGCCGCAGAATATGGAAATTCTACGGCCTTTTACTTGCTAAATCGTTTTTCGCTATTGTCGACTGTTATAGTTTGGAGCTTCTTTTGTGATGGTTATATCATGTGGATGGCTCTCGCGCATACTTGCCGCACTGATTCTCACAAATTTCGCACCCTGTAATTGTTCGATGGTTGCTGCACCACAGTAATGCATGCCTGCACGTAATCCCCCAATGTATTGATAAACAATTTCCGCCAGTGTGCCTTTATAAGGAACCCGACCTACAATACCTTCAGGAACCAGCTTCGTTACTACATCTGTTTCATCTTGAAAGTAGCGATCTCTTGAACCTTTTGCCATTGCATCTACCGATCCCATACCTCGGTAAGATTTGAATTTACGTCCTTCATAAATGATCGTCTCGCCCGGCGACTCTTCTACGCCTGCGAACAGAGAGCCTGCCATAATGGTACTTGCGCCGGCGGCGATGGCTTTCACGATATCGCCCGTCTGTTTAATTCCTCCATCCGCGATTACCGGAATTCCCCTCCCCCTTAGCGCTTTGGCGCATTCGAACACGGCATATAGCTGCGGAACACCTACGCCAGCTACAATCCGTGTGGTACAAATAGAGCCAGGACCAATTCCGACCTTCACGGCATCCGCACCTGCGTCAGCCAGCGCCACCGCTGCTTCTGCTGTGGCAATATTTCCAGCTATCACTTGAAGTTGCGGGTGTAACTTCTTAACATTCTTCACCATATCAATTACGCCCTTTGAATGGCCATGCGCCGTATCTACGGTGATTACGTCTACTCCGGCCTTCACCAGTTCCGATACACGGTCTAAATTATCGGCTACAACGCCTACCGCTGCACCAACCAATAAACGGCCATGCTCGTCTTTGGCGGCGTTCGGATAATATTTGAATTTCTGGATGTCTTTAAAGGTAATCAGCCCAACGAGTTTTCCTTCGCTGTCAACAACCGGTAACTTTTCTATTTTATAATTCTGCAAAATTTCTTCTGCCTTAACTAAGTTCGTTCCTACCGGAGCTACTACCAGATTCTCTTTTGTCATTAATTCGCTAATAGGCCTTTCCATATCCTTCTGAAAGCGTAGGTCTCGATTTGTCACGATTCCTACCAGCTTCTTTTCTCCGTCCACTACCGGAATTCCGCCTATTTTATTTTCTTTCATAATGATGAAGGCATCCTTCACTAAAGCCGCTTCGTTTAATGTAACCGGATCTTGGATCATCCCGCTTTCTGAGCGCTTCACCTTACGCACTTCGTCGGCTTGTGCCTCCGTTGTCATATTTTTGTGTAAGATGCCAATACCTCCCGCTTGCGCCAGCGCAATTGCTAGGTCGGCTTCAGTAACCGTGTCCATGGCCGCAGAGATCAACGGAATATTTAATCGGATCTTCTTTGTTAACTGTGTACTCGTGTCCACGTCACGTGGCAACACTTCAGAGTAAGCGGGAATTAATAATACATCATCGTAGGTGAGACCTTCAGCTACAAATTTTTCTGGATCTAATTGCATGGCAAATATGTATAGGGGTTACTATTTGCCAGGCAAAAGTACGATTTTTTTTCAGATCCGCGACAAGGAAATATACATTTTTGTAAAAGGAAAGTCAAGTTTAGTCAGCGATCCGCTTAGCAATACGAAGAATCGGCAAAGTGACCTTAATTGCCCTTCATTTCCTGTGGTGAATAAGAAAAACTACCGATTTAATCCTTACCTTTGTCCCCTTAAATTTCGTTGCTAACAATGAGTAACTTACAAGTAGAGATAAATAAGCGAAGAATTTTTGGAATAATAAGCCACCCCGATGCCGGTAAAACTACCTTAACAGAAAAACTGCTGTTATTTGGTGGTGCTATACAGAAGGCTGGCACCGTTAAACGAAATAAAGCTGAGAAAACTGCCACTTCGGACTTCATGGAAATCGAAAAGCAGCGCGGTATATCGGTTGCTACGTCTGTAATGGGATTTATCTATAAAGATCGAAAGATAAATATATTGGACACCCCCGGCCACAAAGATTTTGCGGAAGACACCTACCGTACGTTGACTGCAGTGGATTCGGTGATTTTGGTTGTGGATTGTGTGAAGGGCGTGGAAGAGCAAACCAGAAAATTAATGAACGTCTGTCGAATGCGGCACATCCCTGTGATGGTTTTCATTAATAAAATGGATCGAGAAGGGAAAGATCCGTTCGACTTGTTAGAAGAGATCGAAAAAGAATTGAATATTTCAACGCGTCCGCTTAGCTGGCCTATTGGAATCGGCAGCACGTTCGCGGGTGTGTACCATCTTTATAAAAAGCAGCTCAAACTGTTTAGCGGCGATAATAAAATGAATATATCGGATGAATATATTCAAGTTGAGGATATTTCAAGCAAAGAACTGGATAAGCAGCTAGGCGAAAAAGCCGCGAATAAATTGCGTGACGAGGTTGAGTTGGTGGAGGGCGTTTACGAGCCCTTCGATTTAACACTTTATCGCTCGGGCTATCTGGCGCCTGTTTTTTTCGGGAGCGCGATCAATAACTTCGGTATTGAAGAATTGTTGGACACTTTCGTGGAAATTGCACCCGAACCGCAAGCAAGGGAAACGGATAAGCGTACTGTGCAGCCGAATGAAAAGCCGTTTTCCGGATTTATTTTTAAAATACATGCCAACCTTGATCCCAATCACCGCGACCGTATTGCTTTTTGCCGGGTATGCTCCGGGAAGTTCGAACGCAATAAGTTTTATCAGCATATTCGACTGAATAAGAAGTTGAAATTTGCATCTCCCACCAGCTTCATGGCAGACGCAAAGAGTCTGGTAGAAGAGGCCTGGCCAGGCGATGTAATCGGATTATACGATGCAGGGAACTTTAAGATCGGTGACACGTTGACAGAGGGCGAGACATTAAAATATCTAGGGATACCTAGTTTTTCTCCGGAGATCTTTAAAGAGTTAGAGAACTTAGATCCAATGAAAACGAAACAACTCGAAAAAGGCATTACGCAATTGGTAGACGAAGGAGTTGCGCAGTTGTTTACGCAAAATCTGGGAAGCAGGAAATTCGTTGGAACTGTAGGTGAACTTCAGTTTGAAGTCATCAAATTTAGGTTACTTCACGAATATGGAGCATCCTGTAATTTCAGAGCCATCAGTTTCACGAAAGCCAGTTGGATAACTTCTGATAATCAAAGTGAAATCGATAAATTGATGCGATCGCAAGCCAGTCGAATTGCTTTCGACAAAGAAAACAGACCGGTATATCTTTCGAACTCTAAATGGGATATCGATTCGACCATGCGTGAATACCCTGATATCGTTTTCCACGAAACCAGCGAGTGGTAAGGTATGCCCGAAACAGGTTCAATCCTTAGCGCAGGGTTGGATAGCTTAAAAATTGCAAGCTTCCATCGCCCTTCAAGGTCAGCGTGTCGGATCGGGTACTACCATCACTGGCGCTAAATTGGAGGGTGAGCTTGTTCTCTCCCAATACTAATGGAACTCTGGTGTACAAGATTTGATTGGGGAGGGATTGCCAATTACGGGTATCTGCTTTTTCCGATAGCAAGCTGTATAGCTGAACCCCAAATCCCAATCCTTCCAAAACAGCATTATCCTTTCCGTTCTTTCCGCTGCCTTTAGCACTTTCCTTTAGCGCATATTCTGCGCCTTTCTTTATTGCTAGCCGCGTGAGCGTTTTCCCCCTCTCCTTGCCGAAGCGTTGTTTTAGCGTTTCTAGAGCCAGCGCGTTGATGTCCTCGGCTTTTTCAAAATAAAAATCGCCGCTGTCCATCTTTACCACGGCATCTGAAAAATACGCTGGCTTTGAGATGTACGTGGGGTACGCTATATGCACACTGTGTACATCATTTAATCGTGTCTTATTATGATCATACACATCCCGATCTATCGGGATAAGTATAGTGCCTGCGGCATTGGTAAACACAAAATCACCGCTACTGCCTTCAACCAACGAGAACACCAAATCTTCTTGCCTTTTAATGGGTGCCAAACCGTTCTCCCAAAATAAAACCAACTCCCCTCCCGGCCCTGGTTGATAATGTTTATAAGGCATGTTGAAAATTGTCTCGAACCGTTGAAGTTCCGATTCGAAACCATTAAGATAGGCCATTCGCATGACATCATATTTTAAGCTGGCTGGAATATGGGTATTATAATAGGTGCTGTCTTTCTGTTTTAAATAGACTTCAACTGCGTTCCTATAAGCGATAAAAGCGTTATTGACGTCTCGGTCGTGCTCATAGATAAGCCCTTGCAGCATAAGCGAAAAAGCATCTTGACTGTATCTGTTGGACTTTTCATTGTGCTTGTCGGCCTGTATTTGAGACTGCAGCGTAATACGCCTAGCTTCTACGATCGCTTCCTCTGTGTTGTTCAAATAAATGTAGTTGAGGGCTTTGTAATAATGAACCATAAACTTTTCGAAATCTTCACCTTTGTAGTTCTGGGTCATTGGGTTTACCAGAGCACCTACTATCGCATCCTTTGTGTTTCCCAACCCGATTTCAAGC
Organism: Olivibacter sp. XZL3; assembly: GCF_004368405.1. Lineage (GTDB taxonomy): Bacteria > Bacteroidota > Bacteroidia > Sphingobacteriales > Sphingobacteriaceae > Olivibacter. Next base: position 43,457 of record NZ_SBJH01000112.1, on the reverse strand, counting down.
AGTCTATCTGCTTCGTTTAAATACCGATTACTGGCCTCGTAATTTCCATTCAATTGACTAACGCGTCCGAGTTCCATTAAATAAAGAAGCTTATTTCGTGGTTTCTTTAGCAGGGGGTTTTTCGTTAAATCATTTTCTGCCGCTTGAAAATTGCCCTCTGCTATTTTTCTGTAGTATGAGGCCACTCGATCATGGTAACTTGCACAGCTGCAAACAAATACTATTAGCAACATAGGTATTATTGTTGCCGACACCCTTCTTGAACATCTCTTCATGCTGCAGCCGTAATCTAACGTCTAGTTCTTAACGTATTTAGCAATCTTTTTATCACCAACCCACACCACTTCGTTTGTCTGAATATCAGTCAATTCTAAATCCACTTGATAGTAAACGACCTTCTGTCTTTTGTGAGAGTCTACAATTGAGTTGATTGAGCCTTGTAGGATATAATCAGCGCCATTTTCCAGTCCGAATCTTTTCATAGTAGACAGCGAAGCATTTTCCTGTTGGTCGGCCTTCTCAGCCCTTAACTCTTCCCTCTTTTTACCTCCCTGTACCAAGCGGACCCGTTGAGTCTGTATGAAGGCCCTTTCGACGTCTTTCACAAAGGTTTCCGCGTCAATGTGTTCATGACTTTTGTTTTGCATCATTCCTACGATTACGACAGGCTTTTTTCCGCCCTGTTTTTCAAGATGATCCGCTAACCACCCGGCGCCGAGCATGGTTTTTGTCATTTCGTCAGCTACCATTCTCGCGTCTGTATTGTTCCAATTTCCGCTGATATCAATAGCTTCCTCCGGACTTACTCTGGTTACTTGCCTAGCACAGGAAAATATAATAAACGAAGCGGCGGTTAACGCGGTCGAAAACAAAAGGTGTTTAAGTTTCATTTTTTTTCTTTTATTAGTTAAATTGTAAGTAATTAATACCAAAGGCTCCTAGTGTTAAAGCCTATACCTCCGTAAGGTGACCAGCCCCTATTACCCCAGCGGCTATATCCAAAATAGCCAAACCCTATGGAAGGATAAAACCTGTCGCTATAATAGGGGTTTGCCATCCGTTCTAGGTGCCTTCTTTCTCGGCGCAAGGCTTTCCTCTCTTCTCTGGCCAGGTACCAATCGTATGCTTTATAGGTCTGTTGAACGGTTGATCCCTGATCTCGTAATAATGAATCGCTTATAGTTAAATAGCGCCGCAGACTTTTGTTAAAGTTCGGATTTTGATCAGTAGATATTATTTCCTGTGCGTTTGCTACAAAAAATGGCAAAAACACCATACCAAGCAGCTGAAACATACGTTTTCTGTTCATAGCGAAGAAAATTGAATATAGCGCAAAGCTATTAATTTAAGCCACATCTGCTTTAATTTACCGTTACTTATGGGCAATAACTTTGAATTTCTCTCTATTTTGACAATATTTAAACATGAAGGATTAATGCGCTGATGGTTTTTCGGCCTTCGTGATCATAAGGCAAGGTTTAATTACGTTTAATTCAATCCCAAAAAGCACATATGAGCGGGAATATCTCCCGTTTCAAAGGAGTTTATCAAGTTTCCTGTTGCATCGAATTCGTACAGTGTTCCCGGACTGACGTAATTTTTGGCATCGGCCAAGTAAATTCTCTTGGTATTGGGGTCAACCGCTATCCCATAAGGCATTGTTATCCGACTTTCAGTGCCATCATGGATATACGGAAAACCAGTGGTCAGATCGGTTAATAAGAATGAATTAAAAAGCATGGTGTTTTTTTGTCCATTGCTGTCCCACTCCGTGGAATAGGTGTAAATTTTGCCGTCGTCTAACCAGAAATTACTGACTGGACTAGCTAATTGCCTCATAAGGCTGTCTGTATCTGTCTCTATAATAAAAAGGCTGGCGTGGTTCGCTTTGTAGTCTCCTCGCGAGGTCACATAGATTTTACCGTCCTCAGCTGCTTTTACTCTATGTAGATTTATAGCCACATCTATCCGTTTTACTTCTTTAAACAGAGCTAAATCAATAACGGACAGGGTCCGTTCGTAGGCGTTGGGGTTATATCCACCCGAATTGGCAACATAAAGCTTATCGTTGGAGACCGCTAAGCCCTCAGGTTGCCGTCCAACAGATACTTCTCTCTCGATATTCAACGATAAGGTGTCGATTTCAACTACCTTGCCGTTTGGTGAATTAACGCCTAAACTAACAGGTGCGTCATATGAACTAACATAAATTTTTCCATTTGCCGAAGCGATATTGCGGCAGTTGACAAGATCGATTGATTTGATCCGTTTGGCGGTATATGCATCAACTACCTCTATTTTGTTGGATGCATTTACAACGATATAAAGTTTACTTCCGTACAGCTTTAGGTCGTTCCCCACATCGCCCAAACCCAATACCAAAGACGGATTCGCTCTTTTATACACATCCCTTTCATAAATTCCGGTAGTAAAATCATAAAAGTCTAGAGAGGCTTTATTCATGGACATATTCCCTTCATTCAACAAATACATTCCCCGACTAAAATGGAAGGTTTCCTCCGTTGATGGGACGGTGTCTTTTCTACAGGCAACGAAAATCCCCAAACTAACTAAGGTAAAGAAAAGGTAGCGACGTATGTTACGCATGATCAGTATTTTAATGACACCCTTAAACGAAAGTTCCTTCCTGGCATTGGGAAATTTGTAACCACCTCATATGGTTGGTTGAAGAAGTTATTAATTTCCAACATCAAATTTAGCTTTATTTTCTTTACGAAAGCCAAATCCTCTTTTCCGATTGACATATCATGTGTATACCAAGGCTGTAAATAGTTTTCGCTTCTATTAGCTGCTTGACTATAACGCTCGCCTGTATAAAGAAAGCTATAGTTTAATCGGAAACGACGATAGTACATTTGTAGCGTGAGGGAACCGCTATGTTTTGGAATATAGGGAACCTGTTCTCCGCGATTAATAGCCTGGTGGTCTGTTTGTTCGTCGGTTATATTCAATGCTTCTTCCAAGTTGTAGCGTAGACTGGCAGTGGCGTTGAATTTTTCAGACGCTTGGTAAACCACCTTTGCCAACGCCTCCACTCCTTTTGTTTTTACGCGATCCAAGTTGTACATGATCCAACGGAATTGGTTATTGGCAGGAGTCGCTATTATTTTATCACTGATTGTATGATAGTAAGCATCGGTTTGCACACTCACCTGTCTGATTTTTCCTGGTAAGGATTTAATATACGTTGCGCCCAGATTGAATTGGCTTACCTGCTCGGGTTTCAACAAGGTGTTCCCAACGTCGGTATAATATAAATCGTTAAATGTCGGCATTCTAAAAATGTCTTTGTAAAAGGCTCTTATTCGAAAGTCGGGGTACTCGAAGGGCTGCAGCGATAAAGAGATTGCCGGGCTAAGTCGACGTTTCCTTCCCCCGGCGGGCCCATATTCAGCATGATCTTGAACCAATGTAGCTAAGAGATTCGACTGTACAATGAATCTATTTACTTCATACAGCGATGTCAGAGATACAAGCGTTGTGAAGCGCGTTGGGTAGGCGAAGTCGTCCAAATTTGCGTCCAATTTATTCCATTGCCAGTCGGTGCTCAACGAAAGGTGCCACTGTGTGTTTACCTGATACCGATTTGCTAACGACAGAAAGACTTCCTGCTGCAGGAAATCATTCGCTAAAGGTCCTTCAATTCTGATGATATTGGGGTTCAGATAATGCGTATAATCGTTCGCATATTTTGCGTTCGCTAAAAATGAATAACGTTCAAATTCCTTTCGATATGAGCTCTGAAGGAAGATGTTCCGATCTTTTTGGCGCTGCCCTTTATCCGGTTCCGTTGGTTTCAAACGATTGGCCACAATAGCTTCAGGTAACCCCCTATCCGAAGTATATAAATAAACATGGCTACGCCAGTCGCCCGATAACCACGTTCCGCTAAGGGTAGATTCGGCTCTGAACGCCCTGATATCCGCGTTCTCGCGAACCGCTGTGGTATCGTAGTTTGGATCCTGAAGCCGGAATTTATATCGGCCGCTTGCCTGCATATATTCCGTGCTAACGGTGGCGTTGAGGTGATTATTTATCTTTTTTTCAAATAGCAAGGACGGATTGATCAAGGCGAATGAACCACTTTTGAACCCAAAACTTAAGTTGACCGGTTTGCCTTCTTGGAATTTCGGCGTTTTACTTTGCAAATACATATAGGAAGCCGAAGCAAAGCTTTTAGCCGGTTGTAAAAGCCTTTGCCGATCGCCACTATACAGACTGATTTCCTCTATATTTTCCAGCGAGAATTTACCAAGATCGACTTGCCCGTTTTGCATGTTACCTATCGCAATTCCGTCTAGAAATACCTGCGTGTGATTAGCCCCCATGCTCCTAACATTGATCGTTTTCAGTCCGCCCACGCCACCATAATCCTTCAATTGGACGCCCGATAGAAAACGTGTGGCATCGGCGAGTGACAAACTGTTCAACCCTTGCAGCTCCTGCGAAGTCAAGATCTGAACAGGCACGGGTGATTGAACCTGCAAGGTGTTTTTTGCCCCGTAGACGGCTACAGTATCCATTTCATTCGTTTGCGCATACGCATGCGAAAAAGTGAAAAGCCTGTATAGGATGAATCCGAAGGCAAGGAATGACAAGCGTTTGTTCAAGCCCATTAAGGGATATTTAAATCTTCAACCGCCGTTATTTCAGTAGATAATTCGCCTAAAGAGCCCAAATCTGCTAAAATACCCGTCTGTATCTTAATAAAGTCAATGGAAGGAAGGTCTACCTCTGCCCCGTTCTCGTCGATGGCATCGGCAATATCTATTTCATCCCCGTTAACATTGTTGTCTACATAGCCATAAGCGAACGGGGCGCTTACAATAAACTGAGGATTTGTCTTATCGATGTTGGTATTAGGAAGTAAGGAACCACTTAATGTATACGATTCTTTTTCCACCCAAGTAGGAAAATAGGATTGGTTATGTACGCTGTTCTTACTTATCTTCCCCTCGCCGTCCCGATTGTCTTTCCATGTAACGTCAAAAGAAGCATCCCCGGAATTAAAATAAGTAACGACATAATTCCGCGTATATCCTGCTTTTCCGAATTCACTCCCCTTTATTTCGTACCACGTATCATCAGGAATACCATTGCCATTCTCATCTTTCATAACCCAAACAATTCCAGGTTCGGAAAAGTTATTCGCGGCATTTCCATAAATGGCAATATCCTTCTTGTTGGGTCTATTCACCACACTGTGATCGAAGCCCAAAATGATGTATCCTCCAAAAGCTCCTAAAGAAACGATACCTTCTTTGCCTCCTAATATGCTTTTAGCACCCTGTTCACTACCTATCGATTGATTGATAAACTGTCCCGGTGCTGGCTGGTATTCGAAAAGTTTGGTCACATATTTTGTAGCCTCTGGAACGGCTGGGGCGGTATCACTTTTGGTGCACGACTGCGCTAAGAATATAGCGCTGAAGCCGAACAGTAGGGTTTTCTTATTTATAGCGATTCGTTTTAACATAGCTTAACACGTTTAGCGGAGACGAAGCAGCAGAATAACCCTTGTGTGTAGAAGAAAAAACAAAGTCAACCTGACGCTTCAATCCACGAAAGCCTAGATTCTTTAGTTATTTGGCAGGTATTCTGACTTGTTCGCCTTGGCTTCGCCTTCCCATAACTATCGTACAGTGGCATATGAAACAAGGATTGAATGAACTTACAGCTGCGGGACAGTTCTGGATTTACACCAGATTCCCTTTTCATTTCAATAAGCTATTATTGAAAACCAAATGTTACGGCAAACTTAGATAAAATGCTCGACATTCGCGACCACCAAATAAGTGCGTATTAACTTTTTTATATGTTGACCGATAGTTGCAGAGACCGACCGTTCACAGATTCAGGTCATGGCCTCGTTTGGCCCGCGCCCCTAATAAGCCATTTATAAGAAGTGAGCTCCGCCAGTCCCATCGGGCCTCTCGCGTGCAGCTTTTGCGTACTGATCCCTATTTCGGCACCTAAACCGAACTGAGCGCCATCTGTAAATGCGGTCGACGCATTAGCGTATACAGCTGCGGCGTCTACTGCGTTCAGGAACGTCGCGATGGTATCGGTATCTTCGGAGATAATAGCTTCGCTGTGCTTGGAGCTATATGCTGCGATATGGCCAATGGCTTCATTAACATCCTGCACCACTTTTACCGCTAATTTAAGTGAAAGAAATTCCGTTCCGAAATGACTTTTCTCTGCCCGATGAAGTAAAGGCGGGGGATAACGTCCTTCAAGCTGTTGATAACTCCCTTCGTCTGCAAAGAGTTCAACGTCGTTATGCAATAAAGGTTCGACAAGTGCAGGTAGATCCGTCAGTCGATCTGTATGTATTAGTAGGCAGTCAAGCGCATTACATACGCTTACCCTCCGGGTCTTGGCGTTATGAATGATGGCTTTCCCTTTTTCTAAATCGGCTGAACTGTCAAAATAAGCATGAACGATTCCCGCACCGGTCTCAATAACGGGAATCTTACTTGCTTTACGTACATAATTTATTAGTTGCTGACTACCACGAGGGATAAGCACGTCCACATATCCAACCGCTTGAAGTAAAGCTTCGGTTGCTTCGCGTTCGGCAGGTAATAAAATCACGACCTTCGACGATATACCATGCTTTTCGAGTACAGTGTGTATAATACTAAGAATCGCCCTATTAGAGTATATAGCATCGCTTCCTCCCTTCAGGATAGTCACATTACCGGTTTTAAAACATAGCGAAAATACGTCCAACGTAACGTTCGGCCGCGCCTCATAGATGATGCTTACAACACCCAACGGCACCCTGATTTTCTCAAGCCGAAGCCCGTTAGGGAGTGTTCGGCTTTCAATAATGTTCCCCACGGGGTTCGTCAATTTAACTACATTCGCTATGTCAGACGCAATAGCTAAGATCCGCGACTCGCTCAGTGCTAATCGGTCGAATTTTGGGTCATCGCTGGCCATCCTATCCAAATCCTTTTGATTCTCTTCCAGCAAAAAAGAGACATTACTTTGAATTTCACGTGCCAAATCCGCCAGTATCAAGTCGATTTTTTCGTTTGATAAACGACGCATCTCTAGCTGCGCTTCCTTCGCGTCCTCAAAGTACTGCAGGTAATTCATCTCTGTATGCATTTGTCTTTCGCTCTAAAAGGGTGCTCGTAATCGTTAATTTCCATCGAAACAACTAATAAATAGAATATAAATAATCATAATGAACAAGCGGTTTCTGATTTTTCAAGCCCATTCGCTCACGCGCTTTATCAGCACCGTATTGAGCGATTCCCCAACCGATTGTTTGATCACGCTCGTCGAGTATCTTGATCATGTCCCCTTTTTTAAAGTCGCCCGATACAGCAACAACGCCAATGGGCAATAGGCTACGCACGTTTCCCGAAGTCAGCACTTCTTTTGCCGCATTATTGAGTTGAACTGCACCTAATGCAGCGCTTTCGGCATGGGCAATCCATCTTTTTCTTTCAGACTTATGATTTTCCGGCAGAAAATGCGTATGCACCAGCTCTCCGAACAGTAAATCTCGCAAAACATTGTCCTTTTTACCATTCGTTATATGTACTGCTATACCGAGTTTAGCTGTCTTTGTTGCGATAGCCGCTTTTGTAATCATACCTCCTCGTCCAAAAGTAGATTTTTCGGCTTTGATAATATTTGAGAAGTTGTATTCATTTTGATGAACTCGCTCGATGATGCGCGTCTGAGGCAATGTAGGGTTGCCGTTGTAAATACCGTCTATATTGGATAGGATAATAAGTGCATCAGCGCTCAGCATGGAGGCGATTAAACCTGCCAGTTCATCATTGTCGGTAAACATGAGCTCAGTCACGGAAACCACATCATTTTCATTAACAATAGGAATAACATTGTTTTGTAGTAATGAATGAAAGCAGTTTTTCATATTTAAGTAGTGTACCCGATCGCGAAAATCCTCCTTCGTTACTAAAACTTGCGCACAAAGCATCTCCTGTTCACTAAATAGCTGTGCATATGTATTGATGAGCTTCACCTGTCCGACGGCAGATAATACTTGCCGCATAGCTACCGACTGTTTATGTTCCTTCACCGATAGCAAACTCCTGCCTGATGCCACTGCACCGGAGGATACTACGATCAGTTCGATACCCTGTTTTTTTATATAGGCGACCTGTTCAACCAGCTGCTGTATACGCGCCTGGTCGGGCAAACCGTTTTCTTGTGTCAGTACATTCGACCCTATCTTTACAATAACTCTCTTATAGCTAAATGCCATGGTACCTATAGGCTAAAATTTGTCCGGGATCCATAAGGCTACTTATGGATTGCCAAATTAACATCTTTTTATTGCAATAGGCAAAAAAGTGGCAAGATATTATTTGTTTATTTATCTATTTGACATTAACAACAGTTGCTTCCATGGTAATACCGTTATTATTATTTCAGTATGGCATTTATTTATCGGAGGGATGCCCGGCTGTTTGTTTTATTAATGACTAACATCGGTACAACAGCGTGGAAAGCCAGATCTTCCGCGAGGTCAGATAAAAACAGTTTGTGAAAGAAAGACTTGTGTCTTTTAGTAAACAAGATGAGAACTGACGGATTCATACGGGTTAACTGATCTCTTAAGTTCTTTAAGAGTGTGTGAATCGGATTCGTCTTTTCAAAATGAAAAGTGATACCGTAATCGTATTTATTATCGATCTGCTGCTGATTATACCTATCTGGGATAAGCGCGAGATCCGGCACAAAATGCAGCACCTCTATGGAAGCTCTAAGCGCAGAGGAAAAACCGATAACTTGTTCGATCTCGGAGTCAAAATCTTGAAGATCTGATGCGTACACTATTTTGGTGAAAGGCTGAACCGTATAATCTAAGGGCACTACAATTACGGGGATTTCGGATTTCGTGACAAGATTTCCGGTATTGGTTCCGAAAAGTCGATCGATACTGCCAGCACCCTTCGAGCTCATGCATATATAGTCGAAATCTCTGTTCTTCGTACAATAATTTAACAAGGCGCTATCGGCTCTAACTCCCCTGATGACGTCAATTGAGTACGCTTTAGGGGAGATACCGATTTTATTATATAAGTCTAAAACAAATTCGGCGAGCTTCTTCTGATATTCCGATTGCTCTGGATCTGCCGCATCAATTTGCTTATGGAGTGTATCCTCATCGGCGAACACCTTAGGCAGATAGTCAACATATACAAACTGCAAATGCGACGGACCGGTAATTTGATCTGCCAAGTGCATAGCAAAATAGATACCGGCAAGGGAATTTGCTGAAAAATCGGTCGGCACTAAAATATTCATGATCTTTATTTTAACAAGAAACAATTACTTGCTGTTAAAGTTACCGTTAATTTTTAAATATTTTAATGATATAGATCACCTTTGCCACCTAGCGCTTCCTTTAATAAAGCTGAATAAATATGTGAAAGAATATATCTTTGTAAATATTCAAATACCCGAGCATTGGATATTGCTTTATGAAGAAACAGGGCGCTAATAGAAGAGAAAAGATAATGGAGGCCGCACTTTTGCTGTTTTCCGTTAAAGGTTATGCCGATACATCTACTAAATTAATTGCCAAAGAGGCGAACGTGTCAGAGGCGCTTATCTTTAAACATTTTGAGAATAAAGACAAGTTGCTCTTTCATCTCATTAAATCCGGATATCGGAGAGTGCTGGCACAAAACAAAGGAATGTTGACTTATCACGATCCTAAGTCGTTTCTGCGGTATATGATTGATTTACCCAAGAAATTAGTAAGTGAAGAGCCACTTTTTTGGAAATTGCAGGAACGGCTTGCTCATCATGAGTTTTCAAAACAGCAACATATATTGTTTATGAAGCCGGTAGATACCGTTGTTAACAAGGCATTCACCGAACTCGGAATGGAGAATCCAGCATTGGAGACACAGTTCCTTCTTTTACTGATAGATACACTTTGGAAAAAAGAAGCAACGGGCGATATCGCCAACATGGACGAGGTGGCAGCGCTCATTAAAGAAAAGTATAACTTGGAGTAAATTCAGCCCATCCGCTAAAAGGTGAGTGTTTACTTACTTAATTTTAAAATATTTTTCCTCCTTCCCTTTTTAAATAGTACATTTGTTCAACTAATCAATTATAAAACTAAGAGTTTTACATAGAGCACCCGTAAGTTTCACAATTCCTTTGTGAAACTTACGTTTTTTAAAGTCGCGCGGCGAGCAAACAACGCGAAAGCATTTACTTCTTTTTAAGAACGCGTCATCTACGGGTTTATTGTTTGGCAGTTAATAGGTAGCGACTTCCACTTAAACCCGATCTCTCTCGTATGCCAGCGATTTCATTTGGCGCTTAAACTGATTTAACAGTTCGGCCTCTTCTTCAACTTCCTCTACAGTTTGTACATTCCCTACGTTTCGTATTGAATCCAGCTGTTGAAACAATCCTTTCAACGCTTTATGAATATTTCTTAAATATTTTTCATTTGTAGAACAAAGCTCACTATTTGTAAGATCTCCGACATCCTTAAAATGAAGTGCTGTTATTTTTCCATTCGTAATAACAGCATGGAATTCGTTTGTGTCTGGAAAATCCCATTTAAGCTGATGTACTGTGGTAGTTGTAATCTCCATAACGATAGGTGCTAATTAATAATTGCATACTTTAACAGATAATACTGATAATCTTTTAGTTACAATTTCCATACCACTTTCTGGCGTCCAAGATTCGGTGTTCGCCATATCAAGAAAATTTTAATTCCTTGCACAATAAAATCGTTCTTTTTTTGTTATTCTAATACATTATTTAGATTTTAGTGCACAAATTTTGATACATAACAGTAAATCGCCCAAACCATACAATATGAAGTTCAACAAGTATACCGTTAAGATTCTTATAGTGTTATTGATTGTATTAGGATCAGGTATCGTTTTCTTTTCTGGTTTCGAAATCAATAGATCTTCTTTTAGGAAGTCGCCGGTTGCGCCGGCGAAGGTCGAAAAAACGACGCCGGTTGCGCCTCCTAAACAATTTAACATAGCGATAGATTCTTTTGAGGTTCATCACAATAAAGTTCAAAAAAATCAGTTCTTGTCCAACATTCTATCCGCATACCAAGTCGATCCGGTTTCCATTAGCAAGTTAGTGGATAAGTCCAAAGCAATATTCAACGTACGTAAGATATCTGCGGGAAATCCCTATACTGTTTTCACTTACAAAGGCAACCCGGAAAAAGCCGCATACTTCGTCTACCAACCCAATCCGATAGATTACATCGTTTACGACCTGAGAGACACCTTAAATGTATATGCCGGCAAAAAAGAGGTGACGGTTCGGACAGAAACTGTTGCGAGCGACATCAGCCATTCTCTTTACGAAGCGCTTCAACGAAACGGCGCAGACCCCCTTTTAGCTATTAAACTGGCTGAGATTTATGGATGGGCGGTCGACTTTTATGCTATTGGAGAAAACGACTGGTTTAAAATCCAATATGAAAGGCAATACGTAGACGACAAACCTGTCGATGCAGGCCACATTGTTTCGGCCGTGTTTTCCCATAAGGGAAAAGAACTTTCAGCCTTCTATTTTCAGCGCGACAGTACGACTAAAGGCGAATATTATGATGAAGAAGGTAACAGCGTAAGAAGGGCTTTTTTAAAAGCGCCGTTAAAATTTAGTCGGATAACCTCTCGATATACCAAGAGGCGGCTCCACCCGGTACAAAAAGTGTGGAAAGCGCATTTAGGAACCGATTATGCAGCTCCAAACGGTACACCGATTATCGCAACCGGTAACGGAGTGGTTGTTGCCTCAGCCTTCAGTAAATTTAACGGCAATTACGTCAAAATAAAACATAATGGAACCTACACCACACAGTATCTGCATATGAGCAAGCGGGCAGTCCGTTCGGGCCAACGTGTTCAACAGGGACAAGTAATAGGTTATGTTGGGAGTACTGGGTTGGCGACCGGGCCGCATGTCTGTTATCGATTTTGGAAGAATGGAAAACAAGTAGACGCTTTGAAACAGAACTTCAGAGAGACTACCCCTCTTCCAGCGCAATTTTTATCTGCATTTAAAGCCGTAGTTGCAAAAGAACAGGAAGTGTTGGCCTCCCTCCATGTCGGCGCAGGAAACGTATTAGCCTCCTCCGGCGAGGTTGACGATGATGGAGAAGGTGTTTTGTAAGAATCATTTTTTAAGTCTTTGCAAAGGTTCATCAACATTCATACCCATTCCAGCCAACAGGACAATACTTTACGTGTTGTTAATATAGCAGAAGACTACAGGCAGTGTACAAAGTTCGATCCCTGTTCTATCGGCATACATCCTTGGTTCTTATCCCCTGACGAAATCGGACAACAATTGGACGATTTAATAAGATATGCCGTAAACAAGGAGGTCTTTGCAATAGGCGAATGTGGTTTGGACAAATTGTGTAAAACCGCCTGGTTTTTGCAGGAAAACGTGTTTTTGAAACAAATAGCAATTGCGAACCAGGTGGGTAAGCCCTTAATCGTCCACTGCGTAAAAGCCTACGGTGAGGTGGTACAATGCCTTCAAAAAATGGCCAACAACGTTCCGGTAATATTTCATGGTTTTAATAAAAAAACAAGCGTTGCTCAATCACTGATAGAAAAGGGATATTATTTATCCTTCGGACATGCTATAATTGCTGAGCAAAACCTTGAATCTTTAAAACTATGCCCGCCCTCGCAACTCTTCTTGGAAACAGACGACACCGAACGGAAAATAGAAGCAGTTTACGAAAAAGTTTCTTACGTGCTGGGGATACCAATGGACAAGTTGATCAAACAGCTCCAAATGAACTATAACCGAATAAAGAAGAAAACAATTTAATAATAAGTAAAATAGATGCAAGATGTAGCTTGGTTATCAAGAACGGAAGTTCTGATAGGTAAGGAGAATTTAACTAAACTGATTAATAGCCATGTAATGGTATTGGGTTTAGGAGGTGTTGGCTCGTTCGCCGCTGAGTTTTTGTGCAGAGGCGGTGTTGGAGAAATGACGATCATCGATGGAGATGTAGTAGATCCCAGTAATAGAAACAGACAGCTCCCCGCATTGGCTACGACACATGGCCAGTCGAAAGCTGAACTCATGGCAACCCGTTTGCTGGCCATCAACCCCGAGTTGAAACTACATGTGGTTAATGATTTTATGACCCCCGAACGCATTGAATCTTTAATCAATATGAAGCCTAACTACGCAGTTGATGCTATCGACAGTATAACACCGAAACTCTCCTTTATTCGGCAGGCACATGCGAAACGAATTCCGTTTGTTAGCTCAATGGGAGCCGGCGGAAAAGTAGACCCTACAAAGTTGGAAGTGGTAGACATTTCAAAAACCTACAATTGTCCTTTGGCACAGCACATTCGGAAAAAACTAAAAAAGCACAAAATTTACAGGGGAATTAAGGTGGTTTTTTCATCGGAGCTTCCCGATAAGAACTCATTGATTTATACAGATGGAAGTAATTACAAGAAATCGGCTTATGGCACCATGTCTTATATCCCGGCTACTTTCGGAGCGGCCGTTGCATCGGTCGTAATTCGCGATTTAATGGCGGGAAGCTGACGTACTAAGATCCCATGTAAGCAAGGTGCTTTGAGACATCCTGCGTATAATGCAAGCATTATTGAAAGGCCTCCAAGGAGATTGGAGGCCTTCGTTATTATTAAAAAAAAGTGGCCGGATGGCCTAGACATAGGACTACAAATATAACGAAAGTCCAAAAGGATTTCATAATTCTATTTTTTTTTTCATATTTATAAAATACTAACATAATGGAGCGCTGCTTTTTGGAACTTTTCTTAATTCCATTGAAGTGTGGTTTAAGAATATATTAATAGTTAACGCCTATTCGGTTAATATCATTTCAGGGTCCAACCGTCCTTAGTGTACAACAGAGTGACCTCATGCTTTTTCACCTGGGTATAGTCTTTTTTATCAAGTCTAGAAAAGGGGTTAACGTTTGTATATTTAGACGTATAGGTTACAACTGCGGTCTTCTGTTGCTCGTTTATCTGGATAGCAACAATAGAATCAATCACTTCTTCCGCTATTTTCACCTTTTGCACTGAACTTAACTGTCCCTTATCAGCGGGTAATAAGAACGCTTTGCCGGCCTCGGTAAATTCAATGATCGGTTTTTGGTTCTCACCCGTCTTGTGATCGCGGGCAACGGTGGCCAAGCCCTCTTTTACTAAGCCGGCATCCATTATGAGCCTACCGTCTTCGGCATCCTTGGTGTAAACTTGATAGCTCAACATTTGAGGGTATCCTTTACTGGCTGCAATCAGTTTAAACGCCTCTTCTTCTGTTATTGACGGCCGACTGCAGGCTGCCAATACTAATCCAAAAAAAACGAATGTGTTTAATATTTTCATTTGACATTATATTTATAAGATAAAAATAGACGATTTTGACGCGAGGAAGAAATCTTCATCGATTATTTACCAGATATTTTCGAATATCGGATTTAAATCCGATATTGCTATCATGATTGCAGTTTTGACAGGCGACATCATTAATTCGCGCAAAGCAAAGTCTCCACAGGAATGGAATACGCTGCTTCGGCAAAGTTTGACCGAGACAGCCGGTGACAAAGCAAACTGGGAGATTTTTAGAGGCGACAGCTTCCAAGTGGAATTAGCAAATCCAACACTGGCGTTGAAATCGGCACTGTACATAAAAGCCTGTCTAAAAACTGTCAAAGGCTTAGATGCGCGGATCGCGATCGGAATTGGGAAGAAGAGTTTTGCAGGCGAGCGCGTTGTAGAATCTTATGGAGACGCTTACTTTTTTTCCGGCGATCAATTTGAATTATTAAAGAAGCATAAACAGACCTTGGCTATCAGAACCGGAAATGCTTCTTTTGACGAGGACTTCAATCTTTTTTTTAGACTCGCGTTGACTTTTATTGATAGCTGGACGCCTAATTCTGCTATGCTGGTAAAGGCAGTTTTCGAAAATCAAGGAATATCACAAAAGGAATTGGGCGCAATGCTTGGCATAGGCCAATCTTCGGTAAGCGAAAGGTTCAACCGGGCGAATTTAACGGAAGTCTTGGATCTTATCGAGTTGTTCATGAAACGACTGAAGTTACTTTAATAAAATACAATGGAACTTTTTTTAAAATTGCTGTTGGCCCATTTAGTCGGCGACTTCTTTTTGCAAAGTAACCGCGGTGTACAGTCGAAAGAGAATCGGAAAATAAAATCTCCCTATTTGTATTTTCACTGTTTGCTGCATGTTATACTCGCCATGTTGGCAACGTTCGACCTCAACTTTTGGCCTTACGCACTATTGATTGGTCTAAGTCATTACTTAATTGATTTGGCGAAATTGTATTTTCAACAAAAAAGATGGCAGGTCGAAGCACTGATAATCGATCAGCTATTACATCTATTGGTAATTGTAGGAGTGGTAACCGTTCATAGCGGGTATGAACATATATCTTCGTTGAAAGATCTTTATCACCCACAGCAACTGTTGCTGTATTGTTGTCTGCTGTTGCTGACAAAGCCTTGCTCCATTCTCATTAAGACAGCCATCTCTAAATGGAGTCCGCATGAAGAAACGCCTTCCAATAACTCCCTGCAAAATGCCGGGAAATGGATTGGTTATCTGGAACGTTTACTCATTTTCATCTTCGTCATTATAGGAAAGTTTGAAGCGATCGGCTTTCTATTGGCAGCCAAGTCGATCTTTCGATTTGGCGACCTAAAACAAGGTGACGACAGAAGGCTCACCGAATATGTCTTAATTGGGACGCTGCTTAGTTTCGGTATAGCCATCGTCATCGGTTTGCTTTATTACAAAGGTCAGCATAGCGAGCTTCCGTAATATATACCTGCAACAGCCGCACTGATTCATACGAGTTTGCCAAGTGCAATTACAGATTAAGGAATAAACATAAAAGAAAAAAACCTTGATAATCAATAAAACAAGCTACGTACTGATTGGTGTAAGCTTCGCAATTCTATGGTCGTCGGCATCAGTTGCCACAAAATGGGGACTAGCAGCTTCTCAACCCTTTGTTTTGGCTATTGCCAGGTTTGCACTGGGTGGCAGCGTGATGTTATGTGTTTCTCATTTTATGCTAAAACATCGCTTACCGGCGAAACATGAATGGAAACAACTATTGATTTATGGCGTCCTGAACATTGGAATTTATTTAGGTTTATATGTACTGGCAATGCAACACGTATCAGCTGGTCTGGGCTCACTATTTCCTGCAGTAAGCCCGGTATTTGTAAGTGTCATTTCGGCTCTTTTCTATCGACAGAAAACAAGTATTACAGCTGTTATAAGTCTTCTTTTATGTTTGCTCGGCATCCTTGTTGCCGCCTATCCACTGCTTTTAAAAAGCTATGCATCTCCCCTAGGTCTCTTTTTGCTGTTATTGAGCATGCTGTCTTATTCCGTCGGCTCTATTTATTTTTCGAGAAAGAACTGGCAAAATCTGCATGTCCTGACGATAAATGGCTGGCAAACCGTGTTGGGCGGATTATTGCTGGTTCCCTTTATGTTGGTGTATTATGATAGCTCACTGAACCACTTTAATGGCACCTTTTTCGCTTCTGTATCTTGGCTGGCATTTATCGTTTCTATCGGAGCCGTTCAAATGTGGCTGTACTTAATAAAACAGGACGCGGTGAAGGCTTCGTTTTGGCTCTTTTTATGCCCTATATTCGGCTTTTTATTGGCTTGGATATTAATGGATGAACCGATTGACGGTTATACCATTTTTGGCATTTCTTCTGTAATAATTGGGCTTTACCTGGTATTGAAAAAGAGATAGACGTACAAAACATAGCGAGCTTTAATATTCGAAAGATGCTCGGAGCCAAATGGCCAAAATGACATGCTGGGAGTGACATTTCAGTTATCGAATTCATCGGGCACGGCCAACAAGCTGTGCTGGCTCGCCGTGAACAAGTCGCGCCACACCCGATTGATTTCTTCCATTGGATTAGCGGCTTTCATACCGCAATAAGGATACAAAAGACAAACCCAATGCTGGGCAGTTCTGACTAGTCGTCGGCTGTATTTACTGATCTCATTAAGCAAAGAAGGCTCGATACTGTCTCTTTCACCCAATTGTTTCCAGGTGGCTGCTGCTACCTCATAAATTAAACGCCTTAGATCGGCCATTTCTCGTTTTGCTTTTGACAGATATTGATGCAACACCACATCCCTTTCCATCCCGTCTCTCACATTGAACCTTGCGTTAAGGATCGGCACACAGAGATCAAGAAATCGGGTGGTCATGCCCAAGGTGTTAATACATAAGGTAAGCTCGGCAAACTGTTGAAATGGATAGCGGTAAATTTGTTGGTTCAAAGTAGCACTCTCCGGATCAATGCGGAACGATCTGTTTTTATCGACGAATAAATTGTTTACTTCAAAACTATGACTCGCAGTTGCTTTCAATCCCATCGTATTCCATTCATTTAATACGGTCACCTCTTCTTTAAAAAAGAAAAAAGACTTAATAAGAGGCTCATTCGTATGGCTCAGTACGGGTTCACCGTTCAAGTAAATCTGGCAATTGGCAGTGAAAACTGTATTGTGGGGAGCGCCTGTCGCATAACGCCATCTACCGGTCACTAAAAAGCCTTCCTTAAAGATCTCTGCGCGTCCGCTCGCTTGTCCGCTACCGCCGAAACATACTTCTTTAGGACGGAATATCGAGGGAGCAATTTCTTGATCGAGAAAGCCTACAAACATATTAGCGCCGCTGCACAACGTAACCGTCCATCCGAGACTTCCATCTATCTCTGCCAGCAACTCCTCTACCTGAAGCGCTTCAGGTAACGACAAATCGAGTCCGCCGTACTCCTTCGGAACAAAAAGATTAAACAGCTTGTTTTCGTAAATCAACCCGAGCTGTTCTTTTGTTAAACAGTTTTTTAGCTCGGCATGCAAACTTTCATTTCTTAATTCATCTGTTAAATCTTTTAGTTGTTGAAGAAGCTTCATTCCTTTTATTTATTAAGCGCCGTCCGCATCGACCTTCGCCAAGCGAAATAACCAAAAACGGCAACGACAAACAAGAAGAGTGTTAAAATAGCGTAAAGAAAAAGGTTTTTGTGAATATAAAGTGGGACAGCAAAAGCATTGCTTATGTTGAGAAGCAGCCAATTCTCCAGCTTGCGCTTAGCCAATAACCACATGCCAGCCCATGCCGTTACTGTTACCCAAGTGTCCCATAGCGGAACCGTAGAATCTGTAAAATAAAAAAGCACATTGTATAAAACGGGTGTCCCAACAAACAGGAAACTGAAAACCACCCACCAATCACGCCCGGAACAGGTGGTAATTGGCACTTCTTTACTATCCCCTTTTCTAAGCCAATAATACCACCCGTAAAGGCTCATCACAAGATAGTAGAGGTTGAGTAAAATCTCTGCATAAAGACCTGCCTCGTACAAAACAATGAGTGTGATCAGAATGCTAATAATACCACAGGGATATAGCGCTACCTTATTATAGCGGGCCAAGAAGACCTCCGCCACTCCGAAAAGGACTCCAAACCATTGAATCAGCGGTGTTTGGATTAATTGTTCTCTAAAAATAGTCAGCCATTCGGCCATGTTTTTCGACTTAATTAGCTAAGTGGTTGAATTAATTCCCTACAAAATGCAGCGAAGTTAAGGTTAATTTAGAGCACAGCGTAGTTTTTTTGAAACAATTGCTATAACGTCTTTGTTAAGTCTTGGATTGCCTTGAGATAGATGTTTACATGTTAAATCCTACAGACAAAAAGCCCTATTCTTTCGAATTGGCCGCCAGTTTACTTTCATTGGTGCTAATTATCGCTGTGCTTTATTTTTTGCAGAGCGTGCTTGTTCCGTTAATGTTTTCTATTCTGATTTCCATTTCACTTTATCCTGTTGCCAGATTTCTGGAAAAACTCAATATGCATCGAGCGCTTTCTTCTATTCTAGCGGTCATATTGGCTATACTGATCATTGCGGGGCTCATTTGGTTTATTGTACATCAAGTAATCGTTATCGGCCATGATGGAACCAATCTTCAACGCAAATTCTTAACGATATTCAACACCATCCAACACTGGATAACGGCTAAATTTGGTGTTGAGCCAGGTGAAATTACTGCGAGAATAAAGGAGCTATCAAATAGGGCCTTGTCGAACGCCGGCGTTTACCTTTCTGCTGCTTTTGGTTCAGTAGGTGGTATCTTAGCGGGCCTTGTCATTGTTCCCCTTTTTTCCTTTTTTCTTCTCTATTACAGAGACTTTTTCCGAGAATTTTTTTTCCACGCTTTTAGTAGTACACCGCAGGACAAAGTGCATGAAACACTTAACCGTATTTACGACGTTGTTCAAAGCTATCTATTGGGTCTGATTACTGTAATGGCAATTGTGGCGATTTTAAACACAATAGGACTGATGATCATGGGCATCCAATATGCATGGTTCTTCGGCACCTTAGCTTCGCTGTTAATGTTATTGCCTTATATTGGAATTGCCTTGGGGTCTATATTACCGGCCATATTTGCCCTCGCAACTAAAGACAGCTATTGGTATGCTGTAGGCATAATAGCCTGGTTTCAGGTTGTTCAATTTTTAGAGGGGAATGTCATTACTCCTAATATAGTCGGCGGCAAAGTGAGTATTAATCCACTAATGGCTGTAATTGCCATTCTACTCGGAGGTATGTTATTTGGCTTAGCGGGCTTGATATTGGCTTTACCATTAACCGCAGTTATTAAAGTATTATTCGATGCCATTCCTTCCATGAAGGCCTTTGGCTTCCTGATAGGAGAACCGGAAAAATACCATCTAAAAAGATATTCAACAATGGTACTTCTCAAGCGATGGAAGCTAAAAGACAAAATAGGCAAAGACGAAAAATAGTTGCTAATTTTCCTTTTCCAGCACCAGTTCAAGTTCTTTTCCAGCGATGAGCAGTTCTTGGGTTATTTTCTCCGTATACTGTTTGATTTCTTGTTTGAAGGCTTTAACAGAAGCCCCGGAGCGAATTTCCTCTAAACGTTTTTCCCATTGACCTGTAAGTTCCGCCTGAGCAATCAACTTGTCCTTTACGATGTCGTACACCGCCAGTCCAGTTGCCGTTGGTAATAAGTTCTTTTTCTTCCTTGCGATATATGAACGTTTTATAAGGGTCTCAATGATCGACGCGCGCGTGGCGGGTGTTCCCAAGCCACTTCCTTTCATTGCATATCGCAACTCTTCGTCCTCTATCTCTTTGCCGGCGGTTTCCATCGCTTTGAGCAAAGTTGCTTCCGTATAAAAAGGTTTGGGCTTCGTTTGCTTTTCCGCAACATTCTTGTCTTGAATGGAAACGCTTTCACCCACGTTCACTTTTGGTATGGTATTATTTTCGGGTTGGTCTTGATCGCTTTCCTCAGGCTCATTGTATACCGCGCGCCAGCCAGCCGAGCGGATTACAGTACCGTTTGCAATAAAAGTTGAACCGGATTCAATTGATATCTTGGTGAGATCCTTTACACATACCTCATGGAATGCCTCAAGCATTCGTCCAATAATCATATCGTATATTGCTTGTTTATCGGGAGGCAGATTCCGTGGCTGTTCTCCGGTCGGCAAGATTGCATGGTGATCTGTTACTTTTTTGGCGTTCACACTTCGCTTATTAAGTTTATTATTACCTAAAACAAAGGCCTGTTTAGAGAAAAAAGGATGCTGTTGTTGTTTTTCAATAAGCTGAGGAATCGTAGCAAAGACATCGTCGCCGATATATTGACTGCCTGTCCGAGGGTAGGTAATCAGCTTTTCTTCATATAGACGCTGTAGAATAGCAAGCGTCTCATCCGCTGTATATCCCTTCTTTTTGTTCGCTTCCTGTTGCAAACTGCTCAGATCATGCAGTAAAGGAGGCTGTTCCCTTTTCGTTTTAGTTTCCACTTTACTGACATCGCCTCCCGCAGCAAAGCCGTCGGCCAAACTTTTAACGGCCTGGAGAATCGCCTCCGCTTCCTCTCTTTTATGATAGTTCTTTTTGGAAACCGCCTTAAAGATTTGTCCGTTCTTCTGTACCGAAATGATCACCTGGTAGTAAGTTTGCGGCACGAAATTCTTGTTCTCCAAATATCGGGCGCAGATCATCGCTAAAGTGGGCGTCTGCACCCGGCCCAATGACAGCACAGTTTTGGATCCCGCTGATATACTCAGGGCCTGCGTAGCGTTCATTCCTACCAACCAATCGGACTCCGACCGGCAATGCGCGGAATAAAACAAGGTATCATACGCGTCGCCTGGTTTAAGATTTCTAAAGCCGTCTTTAATGGCCGCGTCCGTCTGCGAAGATATCCAGAGGCGCCGGAAGGGCTTTTTACAATGCAGATAATGGTAGATATACCTAAAGATAAGTTCTCCTTCCCTACCCGCATCCGTTGCTACTATAATTTCAGTTGCAATGTCAAAAAGAGCCTTGATAGTATTCAGCTGCTTCCGTACCGACGGATCCTCAATCAGCCCTTGATTTGTTTTGATTTTACGAACGCTCAGCTTTAGTTTTTGAGGCAACATCGGAAGATTCTTAGCTTTCCAGCCGATATACCCGTATTCCTGCGGCGGCGCCAACTGAAGTAAATGTCCAAACGCCCACGTGAATGAGTACCCTTTACCCTCTATGTATCCGTCTCTTTTCGTCGTAGCTCCAAACACCTTTGCCAAATCACGTGCTACAGACGGTTTTTCTGTTATGATAATCTTCATTAAGACTGCTTTTGGGGCCGCTAATTTAGCGTATCCGTCCCTAAAAACTTCTTTTTTTTTCGGAAAACATCTTTTTATTCATTCATGTCATATGCTCAATGGAATGAGTGCCGTTCGACGGATGGGGCGTTTATTTGGCCGACTCGGCACACTGCTCTTTGATACGCTCACGATGTTTCATACCCCAATCAATCATTTCGTCTATGATATTTCCTAACGTTTTTCCGTATTCCGAAAGCTCATACTCTACCGTTATAGGTTTCGTATTGCAAACCTGACGGGAAACCAGTTCATTTAGTTCCAGTTCCCGAAGTTCTTTTGAGAGCATTTTAGCACCAATTCCCTGTACCTCTCGCTGCAATTCCATGAAACGCAGCTTTCCGAAGCTCAAAGCACTAATGATCTCAATTTTCCATTTACCTCCCAATACATCCAAGGTGTCATGTACCGCTCTTAATTTTTCTCTGCAACCATCGCTTGTGATGCTTTTCTTTATTGTTTCCATGGCTTAGCTTTATAGTTTCCTTTTGGAAACCACTATCAAACGTATAAATACTTTCAAAAGTAAACTATATTACGGAGCTTTGCAACGATTCGAACGCAAAACGGCGTTCAAAAAAGGTAAGTCCTTAATTTTATAAATTTAATTTTCAAAATGGAATTAATAACTGCGTTAAAGTGGCGCTACGCCACAAAAAAAATGAATGGGCAGCCGGTCCCACAAGATAAAGTAGATGCAATACTAGAAGCAACCTACCTAGCCCCTACTTCGTCCGGTCTGCAACCATATGAGGTTATTGTGATAACAAATGATGCATTGAAAGAGAATATTAGGGAAGTGGCAAATAACCAGAGCCAAATAACCGATAGTTCACATTTGCTGGTATTCGCAGCATGGGACAACTATACCGCTGAGCGGATAAACGACGTGTTCCTTCATACTACAACGGAAAGAGGTTTGCCTAGTAATGCAATGGACGATTATAAAAACAGATTGATCGCGGCTTATACGAGTCGCTCTGCACAGGAAAACTTCGAACATGCCGCGCGTCAAGCGTATATCGGCTTTGGTATGGCCATTGCAGCTGCGGCGGTTTTAGAAGTAGACGCCACTCCGATGGAAGGGTTTAACAATTCGGCCTTAGATAAATTACTTGACTTGGAAGCGAAAGGATTAAAAAGCGTGACTTTACTGCCATTGGGCTACAGAGACGCCTCAAACGACTGGCTTGTCAATTTAAAGAAGGTGAGAAAGCCAAAGGAAGCATTTATCTCGGTTATCAGCTAGGAAATTCCATAGTAGCGAAAGGGGCATGAACGACATTCATGCCCCTTTTTTTGTTTTTTGACGTAAGGCCTTCGCCGCTATTATCTCTTTATTAATGTGAGTTTTAGTTGTGAATATATCGATAAATTAGCTATTTTCACCAAGCCTAACACAAAGGGATTACTTAGTTGTTAACGGCTTTGTGGCGACTGTTTCACTATCAATATCCAAAGAAATGAACTTCAACGATCGATTAAAATCTCTATTTGTGCCGGAAAGTGACATACCGGAAGAATTTGCAATTCACGAGGAACTCCACCAGCGTGAATACCTTTGTAATGGTGAAATGCGCAGCTGGACAGGGCCTGTCAGCGAAGTGTATTCACCCATATGTATTCCTGACGAACAAGGGGTGTTACAGCGAAAATTTATAGGTACCTATCCCATTTGTACGGAGCAGGAAGCTATGGAGGCACTCGATGCCGCTGTAAAGGCCTATGATAACGGTCGTGGCGAATGGCCTACCATGAGCATCGATAATCGGATAAAATGCTTACAGAAGTTCGTTTTTAAAATGAACGAGCAGCGTTCATTAGTCGTTAAACTTATTATGTGGGAAATCGGAAAATCCCATACGGACGCGGCTAAGGAGTTTGACAGAACGGTCGATTACATAAATGCCACCATTGACGCGTTAAAAGATATTGATCGTCAATCGTCTCGATTTGAAATTGAAGAAGGTGTGGTTGCCCAGATAAGACGGTCGCCTATAGGAGTCGTCTTGTGTATGGGACCTTTCAATTATCCATTGAACGAAACGTTTACAACGCTGATCCCCGCGATCATCATGGGAAACACGCTGCTTTTTAAACCGCCAAAACATGGCACCTTACTCCACTATCCCTTGTTGAAAGCTTTTCAGGAATCTTTCCCGAAAGGTGTGGTAAACACGATTTACGGAAGAGGTGCTACGATAACACCGGGCCTGATGCAAACAGGAAAAATCAATGTGCTCGCCTTTATAGGTTCCAGCAAGGTGGCCAACGACCTTAAGAAGCGCCATCCGAAGATAAACCGGTTAAGAGCAGTACTCAGTTTGGACGCGAAAAATGCGGCAATCGTAACGAAGAATGCTGACATCACCCTTGCCGTTAATGAAACGGTATTAGGCGCCTTATCGTTTAATGGGCAGCGATGTACGGCTATCAAGATCGTTTTTGTACATCGCGCTATTGCGGAAGATTTTCTTCAGAAATTGAGCGAAGCAATTGCGCAATTGAAATTCGGTATGCCATGGATACCAAGCGTCAGTTTAACACCTCTACCAGAACCCGGAAAGCCCGAGTATTTAAAAGAATGCATTGATGATGCACTTGCTCACGGAGCAAAAGTTGTCAATGAAAATGGCGGCGCGAACCTAGCATCTTTTGTTTATCCCGCGGTTGTTTTTCCTGTTAATGAAAAAATGAAACTGTATCGCGAAGAGCAATTTGGCCCGATTATACCGGTAATTCCCTATGATTCGCTTGAAGAACCAATTGCCTACCAGATTGACTCCCCCCACGGTATGCAAGTAAGTATTTTCAGCAATGACGCACAGGAAATAGCTTCCTTGATCGATCCCTTCGTAAACCTGGTGAGCCGCGTAAACATCAACAGCCAATGCCAGCGGGGGCCCGATAAGTTTCCGTTTACCGGTAGAAAAGATAGCGCAGAAGGTACACTTTCTGTTGTGGATGCTTTACGTTCTTTCTCTATACGTTCGCTGGTGGCGGCTAAAATGAACGACAAAAATAAAGAACTCATCAATGAAATTGTGAACCATCAAAATTCTAATTTTTTGAGTACCAATTTCTTGTTCTAGCGTATATGAGGCGTGCCGATCGAGCTATTCTTGGTACGCCTCACTATCTTGGGGCCGAGCGCTTTTTTCATTAAGTAAGAGAAGGCATTTTTCCGACCACAATTTTAACCATCTTATCGTAGTCGAAATATTTGTTCGCCGTCTCCATAATTGTTTCTGCCGTACTGTTTTTTACAATTTGTAAATGACGGTTATAGTACGATAAACCGAGTCCTGCAAAGTATACGTTCTTAAATTTATCTACATGAGAAAAGACGTTTTCCAGGGACCCTAGAAAAGCGCCGGTAATATAGTTTTTTACCAATGTCAGCTCTTCTGCAGGAACTGGTTCGCTTTTTAGACGATTAATCTCCTTTTCAATTTCTAACAGCGTTGCTTTTGTTACATCTGTTCCGACCTCTGTTGCAATAGTGAAGAAACCATCATACTTTAAAGAACCAATGCCAGAGCCTATTCCGTAGGTATAACCTTTATCTTCCCGGATATTGGACATTAACCTGGATCCAAAATAGCCACCTAAAATGGTGTTTACCAGTTGTAAGGACGAAAAGTCGGGATGTTGGCGATTAATTGTTTGATAGCCGATCCGGATAGCCGATTGAAGCGCTTCTGCCCTCTCGATTACGATTAAGTCGCCTTGTTGTATACTTTTCGCTGAGCTCTCTTCCTGACGTTTGGCAACGGGTCGAGCTTCCCATTCGCTGCCGAAACATGCTTTAATAGTGTTCAGCACTTCCTCGCTTACTTTACCCGAAATAAAAAGGGTACAATTAGCGGCGTTAACCTGACGTTCATAAAGCCTCAACAGATCACTACGATTCAGCTGATCGTAATCTGCTACTTCGGGTGTATATCCGTATCGACTTCCGTTGAAAATCGATTTGTTAAAAACTCTCCGCGCAATAAAGTCGTTCTTCTTTAAGGATACACTCAAGTTTTGCTTATTGTTGCGTACATAGGTGGCAAGTTCCTTTTCCGGAAAAACACTGTCTGTTAGCACACTTTTTACAATGGGCAGTAATTTTTTAACATGCTTACTCAGTGCATATAAGGTAAGAGAGCTGTGATCAAAAGCGTATTCCGGCTGTAAAAACGCGCCGTAAAAATCTACGTTCTCGGCAATTTCGGCACTTGTATATTGTTTGGTGCCTTCCAAAAACATGCCGACAAGGGCGATATTGAGCAATGGAAGGCACGAACCTTCTGCGCTCAAATTTTGGAATACCCATTCTATTTTCACCAAATCTTGCTCGCCCGAATTAAAGATAAAGAGATTTACACCGTTCTGTAATACTTCATGTCTTGGTTCTAAAAGTTTTACCTCTTCTACGACTTTGAATTCGGGCGCCTTGGTTCTGTCTATCATATTATCCTGCTAAATAAAATAAAGTGGACGAATTTTCTAATCGAAATATGTGTTGAGCTGTTTGTTGTATGTCGTCAGCCGATACGCTCAGGTATTTTGTGATTTCATCATTAAGCAAATCTGCGTTACCCAATAATTCAAAATATGCCAAATTCATTGCTTTATCGAGAATGGACATTTCCGAAAACACCATGGTTGACTCTATCTTATTCTTCACCTTCTCTAATTCATAGTCCGATACAGGCGTCTCTTTTAAATCGCGTAATTGGTCCCATATGGCCTCTTCGGCAAACTCCATCGTTATATTGGGCAAAGGTTTACCTTCCACAATAAATAAGCCATTATCCAAGCTGCCCAAAAGATAGGCGTTTATTTCGCTAAAAATCGACTGTTCTTTCACTAAGCGCCGGAACAACCTAGATGAGTTACCTCTAGACAAGACATCCGAAATCAAATCGCAACTATAATAAGCTTTGGAACGTCTATCGCTCATGTGAAAGGCCATATAAAAACTGTTAACCGGTACGTTGGCGGTAACGGTTGCTCTTCGTGCCTCCAATTGCGCGGGTTCAGGCGAAATATCGCGGACATACTTCGCTCCCGAAGGGATGGGGCCGAACCATTTCTCGGCGAGATCTTTTACTGCATTCAACTCTACATTGCCTGCGATCACCAATATGGCGTTCTGTGGCGTGTAATGCTTCTTAAAAAAAGCCTTTACATCCTGCATGGAGGCCAGCTCTATATGAGATATTTCTTTTCCAATCGTAGCCCACTTATAGGGATGATGCTGGTAAGCCAAAGGCCTTAATTTAAGCCAAACATCTCCATACGGTTGATTTAGATAACGTTGCTTAAATTCCTCAGAAACTACCTGCTTTTGGGTTTCCAGACTCTTTTCACTAAAAGCCAAACTCAACATCCGATCGCTTTCCAACCAGAAAGCGGTCTCGAGGTTAATCGCCGGAAGCGTGATGTAATAGTTTGTGATATCGTTACTGGTAAATGCGTTGCTTTCGCCTCCAACACGTTGCAATGGTAGGTCAAATTGCGGAATATTAATAGATCCTCCAAACATCAAATGTTCGAAAAGATGAGCAAAGCCAGTTTTGTCCGGTGCCTCATCGCGCGCTCCCACGTCATACAATAGGTTGAGCGCCGCCATGGGGGTCGACTTATCCTGGTGCACCAATACTCTTAACCCATTGGCTAATGTGAACCGTTCGTATGTTATCATAGATTGTTATTTTACTTTTGGGTTAGCAAACCTACTATAATTTTTAGAATAAAAAATCGAATAGCGTATATTTGCTTGCTTTTCACGTTAGCTTTGTGTCGTAAAAATACATGTACCTATGTTTTCCTTTAATTTTTTTAGCCCTACAGAACGTTTAAGGTATGAACCCTTTGCCAGGCACCACTGCACAGTCGACATGAAACGAGACGATCTCATTCATCCTTTTATATCGGGCAATAAATGGCGGAAGTTGAAGTACATTTTGGAACACGCACATAAGAGCGGTCGGAATCATTTGGTTACATTTGGAGGCGCTTGGTCCAATCATCTCTTGGCTACTGCTGCGGCGGCTGCCACTTTTGGTTTTAAAGCAACGGGCTTTGTACGAGGGGAACCTGTCGACAACCCCAATCTAAAGCTTTGCCAGTTATTTGGTATGCAGCTCAGATATGTTACAAGAGATGACTACAGGAATAAGCAACACTTATTCAATAGCCACTATGGTAAAGACGAAAGGGCCTATTTTATCGATGAAGGGGGAGCTTCCGAGTTGGCTCTTCAAGGCTGTGCGGAAATAATTGATGAGCTCGACACCGATTATGACCACATCTTTTGCGCGTGTGGGACAGGTACTACGCTGGCCGGATTAAGCATGGGCTTAAAACAACGTAACAGTCCGACCAAGCTACACGGCGTCTCGGTATTGGCAGGAGGTGATTTTCTGCTAAAGGACATAAAAGAACTATACAGCGCAGCCGACAATATCGTCATACATACGGCCTACCATTTCGGAGGTTATGCAAAAACCAAGCCTCCTTTAATTGATTTCGTAAAATCGTTCGTTAGTGCAACCGGTGTTTTAATTGAACCGGTATATACGGCAAAAACTTTCTATGCCCTAAAAGACCTCATGGAAAACAACTATTTTGAGCCAGGTGCAAGAATTTTAGTGGTACATACCGGTGGTTTAACAGGCGTTCTGGGGAAATTGGATATTTTTTAACATCACTATTTGTCGACAGCTACTTTTAAAAGACAGAAAAATGTTCGATACTCAATAAATTCATCCTTTTAAAATTGCATCCGCTAAAATTTTAGCTTATGTTTGGTTAGATAAACCAATTAAAATGCTTTTCATGAGCCCAATCCCCATTACGCCGGAAAATGCGCGGACCATCATCGGTAAACACGTACTTACGGATGGTTATGATTTGACATTAGATTTAAAGAGGAGTCAAGGCGTTATGATGTACGATGCCAAATACAATAGAGAGATTCTAGACTTCTTTACCTGTTTTGCTTCGCTGCCGCTTGGCTATAATCACCCGAAAATGTTAAACGATGACGCGTTCAAAGAGGATCTTTTATTGGCCGCTTTATCTAACCCTTCAAATTCCGACATATACACTACGCAATATGCCAAGTTCGTTGACACGTTCGACCGCTTGGCTATACCTTCTTATCTGCCCCATGCTTTCTTTATTTCCGGCGGTGGACTAGCGGTAGAAAATGCCTTAAAAACAGCGATGGACTGGAAAGTACAAAAGAATTTTCAAAAAGGGTACCTCAAGGAAAGAGGTTTCAAGGTCATACACTTTCAAAACGCTTTTCATGGCCGCACCGGTTATACGCTTAGTTTAACGAACACAGAACCGGAGAAAACTAAGTGGTTTGCTAAATTCAACTGGCCGCGTATAGATGTGCCTTATATTGAATTCCCATTTACTGATGAAAGCTATGAAGATCTACTCAGACGCGAAAAACAGTCGTTGACCCAAATCAAACAAGCTTTTGCGGATAACCGGGATGATGTCTGCGCAATTATTATTGAGCCGATACAATCGGAAGGAGGTGATAATCATGTAAGAAGGCAGTTTTTGGAAGAACTGCGAGTCTTGGCTGATGAAAATGAAGCCCTGTTGATCTATGACGAAATTCAAACGGGGGTCGGCTTAACCGGCAAATTTTGGTGCCACGAACATTTTGGCGTTAAGGCACGACCTGATATATTGGCGTTTGGAAAGAAAATGCAAGTTTGCGGTATCTTAGTAGGAGAAAAAATTGATGAAGTAAAAACGAATGTTTTCAAAGCACCATCACGCATTAACTCCACCTGGGGCGGCAACTTAATCGATATGGTTAGAGCAACCAAGATATTGGAGATTATCGAAGACGAGAACCTGGTCGGACAGGCGGAGGAGACTGGCGAGTATCTGCAGCAGGAACTTTTAGCGCTGGCAGACCGTAATACCTTAATCAGCAACGTACGGGGGCGCGGATTATTAGCGGCCTTCGATTTTCCCAACAAAGAAACCAGAAACCTGTTTCTAAAAAGGAGCCTTGAAAAAAACATGTTGTTTTTAGGCTGTGGAGAGAAAAGTATTCGTCTCCGACCGGCCTTGATCATCGAACCGGGAGATATCGACCAAGGGATCAGCCGCATGAACGAAGTGCTAAAGAGTTGCTAAGGCCTGCCGCGAACATTTAGACGCGCGTGATAAGTATTTTATCAATGCGCATACCGTCCATATCCACAACTTCCAGTTCGAAATCCCTCCATCTAATCTTCTCCGCTAGATTTGGAATATGATCTGATAACCTTAACAATAAACCGCTCAAAGTCGTAAAGTTGCTTGCTTCCGGTGCATCCGATAAGTCAAAATATTGAATAAATTCAAAAATGGGCAACTGGCCATCGGCCAACCAAGTATTTTCTGTACGTTGAATAATTTGATAATCCGCTTCGGTGTCTCCATGATCACTTATTAATTCATCTAACAGGTCGCTTAGCGTAATTAAACCCTGTAAATCACCGTATTCATCTAAAACAATTGCGTAGCGTTGTCGAGCATTTCTCAATAGTTCTAAGACGCGATAGGCCGCCGTGTACTCTGAAACAAATAATGCCCTTTTGCTATATCGTCGTAAGTCGGGTTGCGCTGTATGGGGCTCTTGAAGAAATAATTCCCGCACGGACACCAATCCAATCAGCTTGTCCAGCGAGCCCTCGCAGAGGGGATATACAGAGTGCGGACGATCCTTAATTTTCAACCTGATAGCCTCCCAGCTATCGGATATATCAATCCAGATAAGATCCATCCGATGGGTCATCAGCTCACCGGCCCTTCTGTCGCCGAGAGCGAAAACCCGCTGAACAAGGTCTTGTTCAATTGGTTGTATCTCCCCTCCTTCCGTGCTCTCCCTAATGATGGCATTTATTTCCTCTTCGGAAACGGCCTCTTCGTGGCGGTCCTTTATTCCGAATATACGAAAAAACAGATTGCTGGTTTTGGTTAATATCCAAATAAGCGGCAGCGAGATATTTGAAAGCACGGTCATCGGGCCCGCAATTGTCATCGCAATCGCCTCTGGATAATGTAAGCCTATACGCTTCGGTATCAATTCGCCGAATACAATGGTTAGGTAGGTGATCAGTAGAACGACTAAAAAGACCGCAATCGAGTCAGCATAAGGTGCAATCAGTTCAATCTTACTTAGCTGATTGCTGGCGGCCTGCGTTAAACTTTTACCACTAAAAAGCCCTGTTAAGATACCGACAAGTGTAATACCAATCTGGACAGTCGATAAGAAGGTATTCGGGTTGTTGGCTAATTCCAATGCTTTTGCCGCTCCCTTATGTCCCTTCTTTACCGATGTCTGGAGTTTAAACTTACGAGTTGAGACGAGGGCGAGCTCGCTCATTGAAAAAAGTCCGTTGATAAGAATGAGTCCAATGATGATTGCAATTTCCATTCTATATTAAATAAATGTGTGCGAACGCTCGCACTATACTTATTTAACAAAATGCTGCTATCTTGGTTTTGCGTTACAGCCCCTTAGACAAGTCGCCTATTTACGAACGCATTTACTCACTTTTTGGGAGGTAAATCAAAAGCCACTGCTTCATGTTCGAAATGCCCCTTGTGTGATCCATCACAAAACGGCTTGTTTGACGATAGGCCACAGCGACAGATAGACACGAGTGTACGTCCGCCCAGACCGTAAGAAGTCCCCTTCTTGTCTACAATTTCAAATTCCCCTTCTACTTTTAGTGAACCGTTGTCGTTAATTACTAATTTTGTTATTGCCATAAGATTTGTTTGGTACAAAAATATAAAGATGTTGATACCTCTATAAGAATAAGCGTAATTCAGATTGATTCTTTGAAGTCTATAAAACCTAATTGCCCTTCTTTTTTATTGAAAGAGTCGTTATTTTTATCGCAACGGCTTCCAAAAACATTAAGAAACCGCAAATATCCCTTATTCGCAAATAGATTTTAGCGTAAAGGAAGGGACAAATTGGAAGAAGATAAGTATCTTCTAATAAACAAATAGATCATGAAAAAAAGTGCTGGTATTTTACTTTATCGGTTTAAGGAGGGAAAGGTCGAGTTTTTTCTCGTCCACCCCGGCGGTCCCTTTTTTACCAAAAAAGACAAAGGCTTTTGGACCATCCCTAAAGGCGAATTTGATGAACAAGAATCCCCTTTAATGGCCGCTAAGCGCGAATTTCTGGAAGAGACAGGCTATCACCCGGAAGGAGACTTTTTTATGTTAGATTTGGTAATTCAAAAGGGAGGCAAGAAAATTCTTTGTTGGTTAGTAGAAGGCGATATCGCTTTAGACAGTGTACAAAGTAATACTTTTGAACTAATATGGCCTCCAAAGTCGGGAAAAACACAAAGCTTTCCGGAAATCGATAAGGCAGGCTGGTTTTCTCCTCAAAAGGCAAAGGAAATGATCAACGAAAGGCAGATTCCATTGATAGACCAAGCGCTGTCGTATCTTTCCAATAGGACGGAAAACTAAGTGGGCCGTACCTTGTCAATCCCTTTGTGTTACTTGCGCTGCCATTTTATTTTTCTTGATTCGCTTGAGGAATTTTAGCAACTGCGGTTCCAGCTCATGGACAGTCAACGGCGTTTTCGCGCGAGCCGGCTTTTTAGGACGATAACTTTGCAGTCCATCTTCCAAATAAGCATCAATTAAGTCGTTACAGACATAAGAAGCTCGGCATACCGCCCTCGTGTTTCCTAACTTTTTTGCTACAAAATCCAAGCAAGCATTTAAGTCTTTTTTATATGACTTCGCTTTACAGGCTTCTTGATTCAGTTCGATCAGGTATTTAAATGCCCATAAGGTTGCATACCACGTCCGAAAATCTTTCGATGTAAAGTGTTGTCCAGTATGCGATTGAATGTACTCGTTGAGATTCCCTGAGTCTAACGAACAGATTTCGTTGTCGTCGTTATAGTATTGAAAAATCTCCTGGCCAGGAATTTCCATCACCTCTCGCAATCTTTTTGCCAAGCTTCGATCACTAAGTCTTATACTATGTTTTATTCCCTTTTTTCCTCTAAAATTGAATGTTACTACTTGCCCTTCTATATTGACATGCCTGCTTCTTAGGGTTGTTAAACCGTAACTGTTATTTTCTCGCCTATACCGGTCGTTTCCCGCTCGCATAAGGGTGTCTTCCATCACACTAAGTGCAATTGCCGAAACACGTTCTTTGCCCAAGTTACGTTGTCGTCTATCCGTTACGATAGCTTGCCGGAGTGACGGCAGGGCTTTACCAAATGCGAGTATCCGGTCGATTTTATGCTTCTCCCGCATTTCATTCCATATCGGGTGGTATAGGTATTGCTTCCTGCCCCTGTCATCATAACCCGTAGCTTGTAGATGACCCATTTCATCCGGATTTATCCAAACGTTCTTCCATGCTGGCGGGATGACCAGCTTTTTTATGCGGTTTATGACCTCTTTATCAGTGATTAACTTTTTTTCGGCGTTTAAGTAGCAATACCCCCTACCCTTTTTTATCCTTGTATAACCGCCCGTACCGTCATTACTATAACGCAACCTTTGCATGCCCGCATTTAACATTTCCTTGGAATTTTAGAGGATTAACACCGTCTCGGCAATTTTGTGTGCCGTTCCCATCCAACAACTTGCATCGGATAAGGTTCTTTTTCTATTCATTTACGGTGGCAACAGGCTGTCAACAGCGCGCCGCGGAGTTGCTCCATCAAATAAAGAAAAGGCTTCATTATGTAAGCATGTGCACAACAACTGGAGCGGAATGATGTTTCTCTTAATAAAAATTGTTAAAGAAGGACGTATAGAAAAAACAACGACATATTAAGTAAAGTAAAACTGGCATGAGATGTGAAGCTTGTCGTTGGAAGATTGTACCCGATTACTTATCTTAAAAAACATGTTAATAAACAAGTCTTTTGTGCTGGTTACGTTAATGATGGCAACCTCTATGGCTGCAATTGACAGCAGCATTGTTAATGTCTCTTTACCGGTAATGCGAAATGATTTCGATGCAGACCTTAATCAGATCGAATGGGTAATTACCGCTTATATGATTTCGTTTTCGCTTTTTATTCCCTTAACAAATTGGTTAAAAAGGCGTTTCGGCTACTATCATCTATTTCTAGGGAGTATTGTCATCTTCACGGCCGGGTCATTATTGTGCAGCCTTTCTGTCAATCTAGATATGTTGGTTCTTTCTCGCGTCATACAGGCTATAGGTGGCGGATCTTTATCGCCCACTTCGCTGGCAATTCTAAGTGAAACGTTTCCGAAAGAAGAGCGAGGAACCGCTATTGGCTGGTGGGGAATGGGAAATGTAATGGGGCCGGCTTTAGGGCCTACGCTTGGCGGCGTACTAACGCATTACCTGGGTTGGGAATCAATTTTCTATATCAATATTCCGATCGGTGCCTTAACGATCTTATTCGCGGTACGTTATTTGAACTTCTTAAAACGAAAAGTCGATAAAGAGGCTAAATTCGACATGCAGGGCTTCGCTTACTTCTCCGTTTTTATCATTGCTTTACAATATACCATTTCCGTGATCGGCAGAGAAGGATTGCTATCTATCTCTTTTTTACTTGGCCTTGCGATTACGCTGTTGATGCTCTACTTCTTCATAAAATCCGCCAGAAAACCGCAATCCCTACTGGATTTGGAAGTATTCCGTATCGCGCAGTTCAACGTAGCAGCAACAATCACCATCATACGGTCGTTAGCCCTCTATGGAGGTATGTTCTTTTTGCCCTTTTTGCTTCAGGGCTTATTGGGCTATACGGAAATAGAGTCCGGCCTATTAATGTTGCCGAACGCGTTGATCATGTTAGTCAGCAGGCCTTTGTCTGGAAGGCTAGCGGATAAAGGAATGATTCGGAATATATCAATAGCAGGCATATTGATTGTCTCCATCTCTTTTTTTATGTTTGCCAGGATCGATATCGGCGTGTCCATTTGGTTCATCCTATTCACCATGGCTGTCAGAGGGCTCGGCATGAGTTTATTGGTGGCGCCTGTTTCGACAGCGCTCTTAAATGCCGTTAAGCCAAGCCAAACGCAAACCGCTACAGCCTTAAACAGCTTGTTTCTGCAGGTGGGTGGTTCTATAGGGATCGCAGTAAGCGCCGTTATACACACCTTAATTTACGACAACTACCTGGCGCAACAATTTCAAGAGCAGGTAGCAGAGCACTATGCCCTGCGAAATAGCTTTTTAATCACAGCCATTATTATTCTGCTCGCTATTATTCCCGCGTTGCGACTACCGCAAAAATCAAGTCTCATTTACATGTTACGGAACAGAAACCGTGAAAAAACGGATGATATCACTGCAGAAGAAAGCGCCGACGTACTGAATAAAAAATGAGGTCGACGGACGCCGAGGGATCGACTGCTGACACGATTGGTGGGCGACTATTTTTTTTGTAGATATTTTTACAAAAAAATTGCATTTCTAATACTTTTCAAATATCTTTCACGTTAATTACAACAACATCCTAACTTGTATAATGAATAAGAAAAAGAGCTTTAGTTGGTCGGAAAAGTGCGAGCCACATAAACTTAGAACACGGGAGATCATATCTAATCATCCCGAAATCCGACATTTAATAGGCAGAAATCCTTACACTTTTCTGGTCATTGTATTGTGTGTGGGTATACAAATCGCCATGTCGTGGATTTTATATGACGAATCATGGTGGTTTATTGTCCCTTGTGCTTATTTGATCGGCGCATTTGCGTGCCACACCTTATTCATTTGTATACACGAATGCTCACATAACTTGATTTTTAAAAACAGGGTACTCAATACGCTCTCAGGGATTTTTGCTAATTTACCCTTGGTGTTTCCAAGTTCCGTTTCTTTTCAAAAATATCATCTCAAGCACCATGCGTTCCAAGGGATCGAAGAACTAGATGCCGATATGCCGAGTGAATGGGAAGCGAAGCTGGTTAACAATTCTACTATAGGAAAAGCGCTATGGTTACTTTTATATCCCATTGTTCAGGCATCCCGTTTGGGACGAATGAGCAAAGAGATTAAAATGTTCGACAAATGGGTCATTCTAAACTATGTGGTGCAGTTTGCGTTTATGGGACTAATCTTTTATTTCTGGCAATGGAAGGCGATCGCCTATTTAACTGCCAGTTTCTTTTTCTCGGTAGGACTACACCCACTTGGAGCACGTTGGATTCAGGAACATTTTTTAACGCATGATGAGGACCAGGAGACGAAAAGCTATTATGGTGTATTGAATGTCGTTAATTTAAACGTAGGCTACCATAACGAGCACCACGATTTTCCTTCTATTCCGTGGAATAATTTGCCTAAAATTAAGCAAATTGCTAGCCCTTATTACGATTCGCTCGGATCCCACAAGTCCTATACGCGTTTATTGTTAAGGTTTATCTTCGACCGGAACTTATCGCTTTATTCAAGAATGGCACGCGACAATCGAGGAAAAACAAAGTCAACTTCAACCAAGTCACCCGCTCACATCGAGTAATAGAACGTTATCATTAAATAAACGTTTTGATGCAAAGAGGCCGAAAAAAATTCGGCCTTTTGCTAAATCAACCGTGAAATCATTTACCTTTTATGCAACTTCTGCGTTTTCAAAAGCTTTTCCGAATAACGCAAAGGTGCTTCCTGCCGCTTTAATGGCCTGCTCTTCTGCTGCTGCGTTCGTTGCATGTTTATTTAAGACGTTTACGAATGTACTCCATTTTTTGCCGGTTTCCTCTCCGTATCCTGAAAAGAAAGAAGTTCCTCTT
Source organism: Olivibacter sp. XZL3 (assembly GCF_004368405.1). Lineage (GTDB taxonomy): Bacteria > Bacteroidota > Bacteroidia > Sphingobacteriales > Sphingobacteriaceae > Olivibacter. The sequence continues at coordinate 6,877 of NZ_SBJH01000112.1, read as the reverse complement.
GTTATCCCAATTTTTTCAAGCATTTTCACGATGATACTTCCGCCCATAATAGAACCCTCCAGCACATACAAAGCGCCCAAAGCTTCCTGAACGGTCGTTATGACAGGCGCTTCTACTTCCGGCAGCTGATCAATATTTTCTCCTAATGCTTCGATGTCCTTTTTTATAAAGGAAGAATTTCTTCTTTCTTGGTAATCGGGTAAAACCGATATGGTAATATAGGGCTTAATTGCATTTTCTACTGCATTAAAGTATGCATAGAAAAATTTAAGAAATTCCGCGTAGTCTTTGTCGCTATCGATTGCTTTTAATTTTCTGACAACGACACCCTCTAATTGTTGGTGCGGTTGTTTTGTAGCTTCTTTTATTTTGGTACTTAGCATATTTTTATTATTACTGTATTTGGTGCTTGATCTGGTCTTCGTTTTATAGTGTTTAACGATCAAGCCTAACAAAGATTGTAAAATTTGAAAACAAAGTCTGTATGCAATCCGCTTGATTTTGTATCAATTTCGCCGGACAAGAATAACGGCTTCGGCAAATTTCTATTAAATAGTCGTCGCTATGCTGTTCACTTTCGTTACGATTTCAAATGCTTTTGGATTAAATACCATTGACTTATTATATTTTTCAACCGGCACTGGAGTAGGTTTGTTTGGTGTTATTCTAAACCCAATCGACTTTATTGCAAACCCGATCAACTTTATAATAATTCCACTGGACTTTACCACAATTACAAACGCTTTTATTATAAAGAATAAAACTTTGTTGTAAGCTCGGTTGTTTTTACAACAAACCCATATAACATTGACACAAATCCAATTGCCTTTGACGCAAAGCTGGACAACTTTATGATAGCTAGGTGCATCTCTAGTATAAATCCAACAAACATGAAGTCAATCTCAATTGACTTTATCCTAAACTCAATTGATTTTATTATAAAGCTAAACGACTTTACTCCAAACCCGAACGTGGTTAGTATTAAAGCAATGGAATTTATGCTAAAAGTGATTGAGTTTCTTATCATTTCATACAAAAAACACACATTCAATATTGTTTTTTCGTTCAATTGGCAACTACATTTCGCTATATACGTACCTCTTCTTTCATCACCAGTCGCACATCAATCAACAGCCTCATATTGGAGTAAACCGTTGCCCATGAAATACTCCGTGACGCATGTGCAAAGCCATCCAAAAAAAGCTTCGATGTTTTCAATTCTTTTTTGTTTGCACAAGGCTTCAAATAGTATTTTCCGCTGTGAGCCGATCATGTATCCTCGTTTCGCTAGAATCTTGAATCTTTTTTTTCACGTTGTCGTTTTGTTTCTACAGATTCTTTCATAAAACGTTTTCTTGGTTTAAAATGGAGCTGCTATTTTAGTTTAAAATCTTGTTTACATATCGGTATATAATCATTGGCCGAAACATTTTGAATTTTAGGAGTGACGCGCTCTTGGACAGCTATCTTTCGAGCCGACAAAGACGTCTTTCGGTTTGAAGAATTAAGCAGAACAGATTCACCTTTTATTAGATTTAGTGCTGTGTGTAACCCCTTTTCCTCTGGATCGCCCAGAGAAGCCTGACCGGAAAGTACTACATTGACGTCTGGTGGCATCCCATCATAATAGTCATACCAACCTACTGCATTTTGAATCGTAAAACTACTTAGGTAGATGGTGTATGCATCTATATGGATACCAAAAAAGCCGACAGGTTTTCCATATGTTTTTTCGCCAATTAATTTCACGCTGACATACGGTTTCGTGCTGCTGATCAGCAACTCACTTGCAGAAGCGGTGTTGCCTGAAGTAATAAAATAGATCTCTTTGACAGTTTCTAAGGAACCTTCTTTTTTAAATAGAACGGTGTTTGCCTTTTTACTAAAATCTATATCCGCCATTGTTGCCAATCGATTTCCATATAATACCGTGTTACCATTTGCATCTCGGTATAATTGATTCTTCAAAAGGGTAGCTCCTCCCGCTTGCATCAACGAATTAAACTGTTCGCTGTACATAACTTTACCGGTTAAATCGGAAGATACTATTAGATTAGCCAAGTACGCAGCCGTCTCAACATAACCGCCCCTATTAGACCGAAGATCAACAACGACATCGGTCACTTCAGCCTTGGCAAATGAATTGAAAATGGCATCCAACTGTTCTTTAATAACCCCAAGAGAAGGGAAAGAAGCCAGGTAGATATAACCAATTTTTTTGTCGTCATCTTCAATAAGTTTATATACAATCAAATCAGATGACATACCCGAAATGGCAGTCATCTTTGCCGTCCGACCGCTTGTAGTTCTTTGTTCCAAATATGAATATTTAGGGCTACCAGCATACACAGGCAACTCATAAGAATCGCCTGTATTAGGATTTCTATTCATCTGCGAAATATCATACAACTCAGTTCGATAGGCTGCTATTTCTGGGTCAATTGCTCCGTACCGAGTTCGGGGCGCAAATTCATCATAGCTGGGCAGTGCATCATTCCATAGATACACCTGTTTAGCATAGAGAAAAATAGAGTCCAGCGTAAATTCCATCCGGGTACCCGTCAGAGGAGACAGTATTTCATCTCCAGGTGCGGGTTCTTCTTTTTGGCAAGATATGAATAGCATCGTTATTATGCTTAGCTGGCAAATGACCATCTGATACCGTTGCATGTCGAAAGCTTTAAATCTTTTATAACAGCAGGCCTATTATTCTACAATACTGGTTGTATAAGGTGCTGCATATACTTCCGCCAATCTCACAGCGAGGGTTCCTGTGCTCAACTGTTGTCCATAAGCTATCGCCGTTGTTATCTTACCAATGGGCGCGTCTGATCCTATTCGATAAGTTAGCTTGGTGTCAGTTACACTCAGCAATTCCGCATTATAAGCCACCTGCGCATTTGTTTGCTCATCCAGAATATACAGCGTAAGATCACCTTCATAGTTAAAGTAATGCACGTCTATGTAGGAAGGCTCGTAACTAAAGCTAATGATCGAACCTCTTTTAATGTTCGTCCCCGCCTGATCCAGCTGATAACCGATGTGCGAAAGTCCTGACCCCGTCATAACTGGTTGAAAGGGACCATAGATCAGCGACTGCGTTCCCGAAATAAGTTGGACCGAATAGCTTTTCTCCGGTAGTACAGAGCCATCAATAGGAATAGGCACATTAATATAAACAGAACTCAAGTTTTCCGGTGCCAATTTTATAGGAACGACATTTTTATCTTCATCAATGAGGTTTAAATGAATACGATTCGTGTCAGTACTGAAATACTGTCCCCTTATACTCATGTCATAACCGATCAATATACTATTAGGCGCCGCGGTTACAAGCACGGGAGGCTCGTTGACAGCCGGCTTCAGATAATAGATTTTGGAAAGGCCGCTTTCGGATACCACCGTATAAGCTGATCCTTCACGAAAGGCAATTTTTTCGCCTGATGCCGGACTGATCGTGGCATTCCTGGAGATACCGATCACCGGACTGATACTATCGGGCACTGTTTGAAATGGGGGCCAATAAACCCAGATGCTGTCACCTACGACAGCAGCTTCTAAAGAATAGCCTTCCGCATCAGAGATGGTAAAGCTTTCTATATCATGATAGGGATAATCTTCATATTCCTTTTTGCAGGAACCGAGACTAATCAGACCGATTACTAAGATCCGAATAAGCGTGTTAGGTATGGGTGTATAGCGTGTTTTCATTGTATCGAACCGTTCGTTATAATATATGGATAGCTTGCACAGCTGTCAAAGTATCTCTAAATAATGTATCTTTGCGAATGAACAGCCCAGCCGACATCGTTACAATAGACCGGGCTGTTCGGGTTTGGAGTCCCGTAGCGATACGCTACGGGATAAGAGCCTAAAGAATTTCCTTAAATTTTAATTTATTACCGGACCATAACTAAAGGTGTATACCCCTCTGTTCCCTGTGTCGTTACCTTCACCAACAGCATTCGTCGCCTGGAAAGCATAGGTGCTCGTACCATTGCTTACATACATCACAAAATTTGGCACATGGGTTACCACATGTGTACTGATATTGTAATTCAACCATCCGTTAGCGCCCGTAGTCGCCGTATTAAGGCCAAGCGAACTGGCTGTGGTGGCACTACTGTAATTACTTAAACCGATGGTAGCCAATGGACTGGTGTAACCTGCAGTGTATTTTAAAGTGTAGCCCGAAGCTGGATTGATGGTGAGATTGTTCGTTCCGGAGAAACTCACGTGCCAGGCTCCAGTCCCCGTTGTATTCGTCACTCCGGTGGCCAAATTCAGATAAACCGTCCCGAACGAACCGGGGCCGGAAGCTGGATTACCATAATTTCCGGTTACTATTGTCGAATTCACCGGAGCTACCACTGCAGTTTCGTTATTGAGACTTAAATTTGCGGCGTCATCATTTTCCTTATCGCAGGAAACCGCTAAAAATGCAATTATGCCAAGGAATAAACCTTTTGTCGCTTTACTTATTATTGTTTTCATAAAAAATCGTTTTACTTGTTACTTTTATAGAACATTCATCTTTAGGCTCTTATACTTTGTACGATGAACTATTATATTCGTTATTGGGAATTGATCCTAAGATCGACGTTCAACTCCACCGTCGGCCACTCTCCGAATTGAAAGCTGAAAGGCACCGCGGAATGGTTACCGATAGGAAAATCATCCGGCACTTTCAGCACAAGGTTTCGTTTCGTGCTGCTGCTTTGAATGGTAAATTCATAGGTTCTTCCATCCAGTACCGCCTTGGCAGCTTTCGGTTCAATGAAAAGATATTGGATAGGCGAAGTATGCGAAAGGAAACTGATTTCCCCTCCAGCTGTGGCAACTTTAGCACTCCATAGCGGGGCAAATTGCGGGGAGTGATATTGCACATGGAGTGGCGCAGGAGCTATTTCTTTATGCCCCAGAAAGCCGACTTCCACGTCATAATATCCACTGTCAATATCGTCCGGAATCGTGATGCCAGCTAATTGATAGTCGGCTATCAGCGGCAAGAACGGGCTCGGATTGGGGATAATAACTGCTGCGGACAAGCTGGGCAGGATGGTGTCTCCCGTACTGCGACTCACTAAAGCAAGACTTAGGGTCGCAGTGTTGGTAGACTGAAAGTCACCGTATAAGCTGCCAAAGAGCGGTGCATCGTCAGGACCGGTTTGCATTAATTGATTACCCGGAGCAGCGGTAGGCCGTTCAACCGACCAGATCAAGGACAAAGACGACGTATTTTGTTGGATAATATGCAGTTGGTAGGTACGACTGCTCCCATCTGCTCCACGCACGGTATAAGTCTGTGTCGTATTATTCAACTCTACCGGCAGTATTTCCGTTTCAAGCATAGCCCCTGTTTCCACAGTAATTTCAGGTTGAATAACCGCCATACCTAAATAAAAAGGCACATACACCGTAATGATATTATTTTCATTGTCAATTGCTCCGTATATTACGGTATCTTGAAGATTGATCACCTTGTATTCCGTCATTCTATTCGCTGGAATCACTTCAAATGATTCTGTTTTGGTACAGGCAGAAACACAGACGGCTACGAACCACGTCATTAAGAATAGATATTTATTTTTCATTGCAGGGATAAGATTTATCGGATTTCGAATTTAGTACTGCCGGCAGGTACGATCACATACTCAAAAGTAAAGAACATATGAGGCGTATCCCTGAACATCTGATCTCGGGTAAAGGCATCTTTATAACAGCTAATCATCTTGATTTTGGCGTAATCTCCTGTTGATGTACGGGCCAGAATCGTACGAGCCGGGATTTCTTTGTTAGTCCCGCCAGCGTTTATCGAAATGGATTCCCCTAAGGCATAAGCTACGTGCTTTTTGTTTTCACTTCCATCGCTGACCAGATCTCCATTAAAATCATACAGGTACCAACCTATTCCTTCTCCAAAAGCACCATTGATATCGGTGCCGAACACACCGGCGCCTGTCTTAAATACCGTATCGGCAGGTATATGGACAACATCGTCAAAAGCTTCTTCTACAATGGCTACTCCACCTCTACCAGGTCCTTGGTAGCCTATATTGGTGCTATTGGCCGCATTATTTCCGCCTATGAAACTATTGTAAAGCCCAGTTAGCGAAAGATCCCAGAAAGTCGTTTTAGCATAATTGAGAGGCTGTTCTTTTTTGTATGTTAAACTAAATAAAACGGCCGTTTTTGGTTCCGTCGGATTTTCGTCGTCTGTTTCCACCGCCAGATTTTCTACTCGCTGTAACGTATAATAAGGTACTTTTGAGCCTGTTTCCGTAGGTATCTCTTCCTCCGGCGACGGATCTTCATGCTTGTCCGAGCAAGCTGTAGCGAGACTCAGCAATATTAAACTCCATTGCAAAAGGCGAAATATCGGGCAAACCATATACTTTAATTGATTGCTTTGTATATTCATTTGATATATATAAGATGACTGGATTTGTTATTTCTATTATTGTGTGTTAAGATCTCGACTTCCGTCCTCTTGAACAAAATAACGGAAGGTGAAGTAAGGCGCTGGCCAGTTAAGGTCTGTGACGGTAGGTGGGTTACCGCGGTATACATTAATGAGCTCCAACTTGGCGTATTTGCCATCTGGAAGTCGAATAACATATACCCTATTTTTAATGGGTACCACTAGATGTGTGTTCAAGCTGTAATTGAACCACCCGCCGGAGTTTGGCCCAGACGCCCAACCTATTTTACCAATTTCGCTTTGATCGAAGAGGTTGTCTTGTGGTGCTTCTACAACAGAACTATAGGGCTGATCGAATTTTACCACCGCAGTATTTCGTATCCGTCCTATGGACTACGTGTTTGATTTGAGCATAATTTGTTTATAGTTCTGCGGATACAGATCTTTTATGTTTTT